>JBFMEW010000006.1:0-287339 GCA_040753175.1 Acidobacteriota bacterium
CCTCGGCTTTAAAGAGGCTGTAAACACGGAGCAGGTTCTCAAGTAATAGCCAAAACCATAAACCCGGTTACAAGGGTGGGGCCAAATCAGATGATCAAAAGGGGCCAAACCAGATTGACGAAACCAAGGGTTGAGGCGTTTGACGAAGAAGACGTCTTAATCCCTTCTTCATCAGGTCTGCGATTCAAACAAGTGTTTGAGAGCAAGGAGGATGCCATCGATTTTGGTCTTAATCCCTTCTTCATCAGGTCTGCGATTCAAACACGTATTGCGTTGCATCGCGTCACTCGGATCAAGTCTTAATCCCTTCTTCATCAGGTCTGCGATTCAAACACGTGACGGCGTGCAGTACTTTGCACCCGTCGAGGTCTTAATCCCTTCTTCATCAGGTCTGCGATTCAAACTCAGATTGAGAGAATGGGTCAACAGCTGGCATGGCGTCTTAATCCCTTCTTCATCAGGTCTGCGATTCAAACGCTTCAGTCAGCCAATGGAGCTCCAAGCGCTCCCGTCTTAATCCCTTCTTCATCAGGTCTGCGATTCAAACAAAGCTACTGTGCTTCAAATGTCTAGCGTGGATTTGTCTTAATCCCTTCTTCATCAGGTCTGCGATTCAAACCTGAGTTGCGCAGATTGCTGCTCTCTCGGTATGGTCTTAATCCCTTCTTCATCAGGTCTGCGATTCAAACGGTCCGCGAGTGAGTGGGAGCCCCTCGCGGAAGGTCTTAATCCCTTCTTCATCAGGTCTGCGATTCAAACAAATCTCTGCCGTCGAATTTCAGACTAGCACGGGTCTTAATCCCTTCTTCATCAGGTCTGCGATTCAAACGCGTGGTGTTGACTGATGGGGCTCTCTACCTTGCGTCTTAATCCCTTCTTCATCAGGTCTGCGATTCAAACACTATCAGTCGGGTAGTGAGTTCGTCCTTCATCGTCTTAATCCCTTCTTCATCAGGTCTGCGATTCAAACCTCGCGATTGACTTGGATTCACAGGTCCGTCTTTGTCTTAATCCCTTCTTCATCAGGTCTGCGATTCAAACAGGCTGTAGGATACCGCGTTAACGCCACAGGTTAAGTCTTAATCCCTTCTTCATCAGGTCTGCGATTCAAACGAGGGTCAGGGCCAAAGTTTCCTCCGTCAACCCAGGTCTTAATCCCTTCTTCATCAGGTCTGCGATTCAAACGCCGAACCCGGATAGATTGCCGGTCGCGGACGTCTTAATCCCTTCTTCATCAGGTCTGCGATTCAAACGAGATCGCCAAGGAGCAGGGACGCAGCCTCTCCGTCTTAATCCCTTCTTCATCAGGTCTGCGATTCAAACTTGGGGATGCAAGAAAGGCAAGGATCGATGCTCCGGTCTTAATCCCTTCTTCATCAGGTCTGCGATTCAAACTCGAGATGATGCAGAGCTTTGGCATGCCGGTTGGCAGTCTTAATCCCTTCTTCATCAGGTCTGCGATTCAAACTGCTCGCCGCCGTATCCTCCCTCCCTTCAATGAGCTAGCGGGGCCGTTGCCAAGATTTTCGCGCGTCGGAAAGTTAACTCCCAAAAAGCCACCTCTTTCTCTGGCTAGTCCAGATCACGATAAGGCCAGCCTCGTCCCCAGTCAACTCCCGAAAACGCCGGTTCGGTACCAAAGGGACGCTGACGGAGATTAGCGAAGGCGCCTTGTCTTTCTGACGGGCGACGAATGATTCGCCGCGACCTGGCTGACGGTGGACATCAAAATGTTCTGTGGATTGTCGCTGTCCTCTGCCCATCGGGCTGGATTGTCTTCGATGTATTGTCGGACACGGGTAAGGTCGCGTTCATTGCGGATGATGTGTTCGTAATAATTGCGTTGCCAGACCTCTGCACCCGACATGCCACTGGTTTGATTAATGCGTTTGGTGACCGCGGATTTGAACCCGGCGATCAACGCACCCAGGGAATTCGACCGGGCTCCAGGCCGAACATCTTTCGTGGAGGCCACCGGCGTAGGGGCGACCACCGTAGGGGCGACCGGCCGGTCGCCCCTACCCAGGCATGGTGTGATCACCACGATCGCGTGAAAATGGTTCGGCATCACGACCCATTTGTCCAGCCCGATTCCCTGGCGAATGGCGGCCGTTTTGACCCATTCGTCGGCCACAATTTGCCCCGCGCTATTCAAAATCATTCTTGCGTCAACAATGGCTCCGAACAAGAATCGGCGGTGTTTGGTGCACAGCGTGATGTAATAGGCGCCGCCCTGACTGTAGTCGTGTCCGGGCAATCGAATGGACCGTCGATGATGGACCTTTGGGTCGTAACGACTCACGTCTTTCCCCCGATGATCTCCTTGAGCAACCCCTCGGCCTCCTTCTCTAACGCCAGGATTTCGGCACGGATTTCTTCAAGCGTTCGCAACGCCTGCGGTCTGTAGAAATTACGCGTGAAACTGATCTCGCAGCCCGTCCGGACGCTGTCCGGCACGTACCAGGCCTCGGGTGCGTGGGGGAGGACGTCGCGGCGGAGGAAGGTCTCGATGCCGCCTTCTTCCAGGAGCGGCACCTGCTCGCTGTCCCGCAGGTTGGTATGGGGCTGGCACTCAACGATGCACGGCTTGCTTTCCAAGACGGCCGGTCCCCACAGAAGACATTTAACCTTGGTCGCAGCGGTCCCGGCCTTCTTCGCCACTTTCCGGTCCTGCTCACGCTGACTCCACTCGGATTTTGGCGAAGCAGCCACTCAGGTTCTTGAGGATCTCCCTTCCATCTTGGCCCGACAGCTTTCACCGGAAGAGTCGATGCAAGGGTATCGCCCTCCGATTCCCGGCCGTCAACGTTGGTTGGAAGGCGGAAATTAGCACATCCTCCCAGACCGTGCAAGACTCAGGGCTGACTCGAGCCGATTCCACTCGCCGGAGACGACGAGTGACTTGCCTGGGGATCCTAAGAAAGCGTCACGCTGAAACACAACACCCTAGAATTCCCTACAGCGGGGAGAACCGAGCAAGACCGGAGATTTGTAAGGGATGGTTAGAATTGGCTCCTCAGGTAGGACTCGAACCTACAACCCTCCGGTTAACAGCCGGATGCTCTGCCATTGAGCTACTGAGGAGCAGCTTGGCCGAAACAAGCGGACATTATAGTCATTGAGCCCTCCTTGTCAACCGCGCTTTTGCTGCGTTGGATACGGACCTGTCCCTTGATCGGGGGCGCCCGGGTTGAAAGCGTGGCGCGGCGATGAGCCCCGTCTGGCGGCAAGAATCGCCAGCAAGGACCGCCGCCCAGCAACACGCTGCCGGCTCTTGAGGGTTCTACATTTTGCTTTCATGGGCAAGATGCCCCTGGGCACGTGGCAAGGGCCTGCAGCCCGTAGGGCAAGCCGAAGGCTGGTCAGTCGTTAGGCCTGGGGTGGCGCGCCAGGGCGCCACCCCGGGATTACGAGTCCCTCATCCAATCCCCCGACCGCGCAGCGGTCGCAGACCGTTTGCCGCGAGGCTTCATCAATTCACGGCAGCCGGCACGCCTTCGGCGCGTGGGGCGGGCGAGACGCCCGCGCTCCCAGGGATGGGTGCGGTTGGCGTTGCCGTCGCCAACCGGTGGTGGCGCTGCACTTCACCACCGGCTAAAATCTGGCCAGCCTGCCGGCTTGCCGTTCGGCTCCCGGCTCGTCCGGCAGGTCGTCGAGCCACCCACCCGATCTTGACAGATCCCTGGTCTTCCCAAGCCAACCGTGGTACCCCTTCCTTGCCTATTTCCCATCGAACCAGTACACTAAGGCCGCTTATGAAGATTTTGAGGAGCGCAGTAAGAGTTTATTCAGCGTTGCTGGTGATTGCGCTCATCTGGGTGTATTTTCAGGATCGACTGAGCTGGTCGCTCTTCTGGCCTCTGGAAATCGAGGCCTTGGTGCTACAGGGCGCTGCGGGTTTGGCCACGGCCCTTTTCATGATTCTGCTGTCCATCTACGCCAGCAAGAACTTCTTGTGGGCACAGATGCTGGAGGACGAGGTCAGCAAGATTCTGGTTCCGCTCCAGGTTTGGGAAATCGGCGCCATCGCCATTCTGAGCGGCGTGGCGGAGGAGGTCTTCTTTCGCGGGGCGTTTCAGCCGGTTTTCGGCCTGGTGCCGGCCAGCCTGCTCTTTGGCCTGGCTCATCTGGTCCCCCGCAAGGAGTTCCTGCCATGGTCTTTCTACGCCGTGTTTGCGGGCTTCCTACTGGGCAGTGTTTTTGAACTCACCCGGTCTTTGTTGCCGGTGGTTCTGGCACACACGCTGGTCAATTTCGTGTTGATCGTGATTCTCAACCGCCGCCACTACATGCAGCCCGCCTGACCTAAGTTCGGGCCGCTCGATGACCAGCGGTCCTGCATCGCAACACAGGAACTCAACTTGCTGCGTCGAATCCTTTTACCGGTCTTATTCTCGATCCTGCTCTTGTCTGCTGCCGTCCTGACCTGGTTTCCCTACCAGCTTGAAGTTTTACTGCGCGAGTCGCTGGTCCGGCGGGGCCAGTTGGCTGCGGAAACGCTCGACAAGTCGGCCATCGGCGCCTTGGTGGTTTACGATGCCGCAGCGCTGGGCCACCTGGCCAAGGGCCTGATCCGCGCAAATGAGTTTCTGTATGTGGTCATCCTCGATAAGGACGGGCAGATTCTCGCGGACAGCGGGGTGGCCGAGGTGAACCAGGCATTTGTCCGCAGCCAGTTGCCGGCGATGGCGCGCTCCGACTCCAATCGGGTCAGCGAGGAAACCAGCTGGCCGGAAACCGCAGAGACCCTGCTGCACATTTCGCGGCCGGTCTACTACGAGCAAGTTCGCATCGGCACCGTTGGCCTTGGCTTGTCGACTCGCCGGGTGAAGCTGGCTGTGCGCCACCTTCAGCTTCAGCTGGCCCTGCTGTGCGGAGCCGCTTTGTTGCTGGGGCTCGCGGCGGCCTGGGCTTCCTCCCGCGCCCTGTCACGGCGGGTGAGATCGGTCGCTACCGGCATTGAGTCCGGCTCTGAGCCATCCCTGGAGAGCGCCGCCGGGCGCATCCCAGAACTGAACCTTCTGGTGGAGCAAGTCATCAAAACCCGCAACCTGTTCCAGCATTCTCTCGACGACATGGAAAACCAAAAGGTGCAGCTGGAGGCACAAGCCGCAGCTTTACAGGATGAAAACCTGGGCCTCTCGTCCCGAGTGGCCTCGCTGAGCAAGCAATTGGAAACGGTCCAGCAAGAGTTCCGTGAACTCGAGGAGCGGTCCAAGAGACTGACCAGCATTTTGCCTTTGGTGCAATTTGCGGCCGGCATCGTTCCGGAGATTGACCTTTCGATGCAGCATGTGAGCAACAGCGCCGGACGGCTGCGGGAGGATATGGAGAGGCTGAAGAATCTGATTGACCTCTACGAAAAGACTCCGCCCCGCCGCGCGCAGGATCTGGAAGTCATTCATCACTACAAGAAATTCATCAACTACGATCAAATCAAGCAGTCGCTGGACGAGCTGATTACTACGATCAGCGGTGGCGCCACCTGGGCTGAGCAACTGGCCGACCTCTTGAAGCAGCTGGCCCAATTCAACGAGGCCAAGGCCAAGTAGCTCCTCACCTTCCCTTTTCCCGTGCTCGCTTATTTTCTTAGCCGGATATTTCCGTCGGAGCAATGGCAGCGCAACCAGCTGGCGGTGGTCGTTTCCGCGTCGCTGATCTTTTCGGGCTTCACCATGGTGATGCCCTTTCTCCCGCTGTTCATCCAGACGCTGGGAGTGGACGACCCCGGTGAGGTTGCCATCTGGGCTGGAACGGTCCTGGGCATCAGTCCTCTGTGTGCCGCCATTTTTGGTCCTTTGTGGGGGCGGATTGCCGATCGCTATGGGCTGCGGATCATGGCGCTGCGGATCCCGCTGGCCCTCTCCTTGATCTGGCTTCTCACCGGATTTGCCCAGACGGTTCATCAGCTTTTCCTGCTGCGCGCGCTGTTGGGGATCTTTGGAGGATTCAACAGCTTTTCCATCGCTCTCATCACGCAGCTGTCCCCCCAGGATCGCGTGGGAAAGGCCATCGGGACGTTACAGGCTGTCCAGATCCTGAGCGCCGCGGTGGGACCGTTTCTGGGAGGGCTGTTGGCAGGCTGGGTCGGCATTCGGAACACTTTTTTCGCCACCTCGGTGATGTGCTTGCTCAGCCTGGTGCTCTTCTCTATTTACTATCGAGACCGTCCAGCGCCGCAGCCTCGCACTCCAAAAGCCGATGCGGGAACTTCTTCCAGCATCGCCACGGTCCTCCGCTTACCCAAGTTTGCGGCCTACGCCGCGATGCTGTTTGCCGTGACCGTGATCGATCGCAGCTTCACTCCCGTTATCCCGCTGCTCACTTCCGCACAAACTGCCGGCGCCACGGAGGCAGCCCGCTGGGCCGGTTTGATCATCTCTCTGGCGGCGTTCGGGGAGAGCTTTTCAGCCTGGTATTCAGGACGCCAGATCCTCCGCGCCTCGCCGACGCGGTTCCTGGTCTGGCGGCTGCTGTTCGGCATCGTCACGTCGCTGGCTTTGATTTTCGCGAATTCGGTTTTGCAGTTGCTGACGCTGCGGCTCCTGCTGGCGCTGCTGGCCGGGGGAGTGCTCACGGTGACTTACACCCTTGCCAGCCGCGTGATTCCTGCCTCCACCCGGGCTTCGGCTTTCGGCATCCTGTCCAGTTTCTCTCTTCTGGGTGGAGCCATCGGACCCTTTGCCGCCGGATGGCTGGCATCCGCGCGGATTCAGTGGGTCTTTGCCGCCGATGCCATGGCTTATGGGCTCATTACCCTGCTGGTAATCAGAAACGATGTGGGAATGGAATGGGGGCCCGGCCCAACGGAGAACTACAAAGAGGTGGTCTCACCGCCCGAGGAACTGTAGCACCACCTCTCGCTGTCGTGACCGATTGTCGAAGTCGACCAACACGAGGTGCTGCCAGGTGCCCAACAACAGTTTTCCACCGGCGAAGGGAACCTGAAACGACGGTCCCAGCAGCGCGGCCCGGATGTGCGAAAACCCGTTGCCGTCCCCCCAGCGCTGGTTGTGGGCATACGGACCGTCTTTGGGAGCCAACCGCTCAAAGGCCTCCTTCAGATCCTGGACGCAACCCGGTTCGTATTCCAGAGTCGTCAGCCCCGCCGTAGCTCCCGGCACGAAGAGAGTCACCACGCCGTGCATCATGCCGGAATCGGCCAGGGCGCGATCGACCTTGTCGGTGAGATCGACAACGTCGCAGAATCCCTGGGTTGAAAACTGGAGTTGAGTGGTTTCGACTTTCAAATCCCCGACCTCAGCCGGCCGTGGACTTGGCATGAAACACCTTGCCGCGCGGCCCAGAGACAGAGAGATCCTGTGAAGGTGCGGGCGGACGCTTGGCGTCGCCGACCGGCGGTTCCTGAGCGACGGGTCCCGGGCCGTTGGCTCCCACCGCCTTGCCCAGATAAAAGGCAAACCAGGTACCGCCTTTGGAGCAGATCTTATCGATGCCGGCCAGGTTCCCGTTGAGCTTGGCTTCAAACTCGCGCAGGGACCGGAGCATGACTTCAGCCGCGGAGGGCTCGACAAAACTGGACTCCAAGACCGGCTGGCAGTCCTTCTTCAACTCGTCCAACGACTGCCTGATGTTCTCGGTGAACTTCCGTCCCAATTTTGTGAAATCCTGGCAGGCTTGTACGAAACGGATAACTTCTTCCGGGGAAAGTTTGCTATCGGCCATGGCGAATTGACTAGGCGGCTCCTTGTCCCGCCGCCTTCTTGACGATCTCGACTTCCGACTTGGGCGGAGTGACCTTCCGGCCCAGGGCTCGATTCAAGTAAAATGAATACCACTGGCCGCCATCCCGACAGATGCTTTCGATGTTGGCCAGATTCGATTTCACCCTCGCTTCCATCCGACTGAAGGATTCATTCAGCATATCCTGAACCGCTTTCTCCACAAACGGAGAGCTGGCCATCATGTCCATGTCGTGCCGGAAATTCTCGAGCGCCGCCGAAATGTTGGCGGCGAACGACGTCCCCAGCTCTATCAGTTCTTCGCTGGACTTAAGAAACTGATTGACTTCCTCGTCAAACGCCCGAATCGGTTCCATAACAAACACTTCCTGCTGGTTCAAAACTCCCTACATAGTAGCGGAACTGCGAGAACTTGAACAGCACAAGAATCATTTCCAGTCATTTTACTTGACCAGGGAGGGACCCGCTGGTTCCACTCAGGCTTTTTCAGACACGTACGAGGGCGCCAGAATCTGTGCGTCACGGCGGTTCAACTCAGGAGTCTTAGAATCGGATCGCCCCCGAGATTCGTCAGTCGCTGGTCACGACCGCCGTAGTAATAGGTCAACAACCGATGATCCAGACCCAGGCAGCGCAGAATGGTGGCATGCAAATCGTGCACCGAGTGCGGGTCTTCAGCGGCCTTGTATCCAAACTCGTCGGTGGCTCCCAGAACCTGACCTGGCTTGATGCCGCCTCCGGCCAGCCACATGGTGAAGCCGTGAGGGTTGTGGTCGCGGCCGATGGCGGACTGAGATACCGGCATCCTGCCGAATTCACCGCCCCACACCACCAGCGTGCTCTCCAGCAGTCCACGCCGTTTCAGATCTCTCAGCAGTCCGGCCATGGGCTTGTCGGTCTCGGCGCAGTGCAGACGGTGGTTCTCGTCCAGTCCATAGTGGGCATCCCAACTCTGCTGCTGGTGTCCGCCGCCGCTGTAGATCTGAACAAACCGAACGCCTCTCTCCACAAGACGCCTGGCGACGAGGCACTGTTTCCCGAAATACTCCGTCATTTCATGGTTCATTCCATAGAGCGCCTTGGTTTCGGCAGACTCTTGGGAAAGGTCGGTGGCCTCGGGGGCGTGGGTCTGCATCTGGAAAGCCAGCTCGTAGGAGGCAATTCGCGCTTCCAGGTCGGAATCGCCGGGGCGGTCGCGCTGGTGATCCCGGTTCATCTGCTCGATGAACTCCACCTGGGCCCGCTGCAGGTGCGGATCCACGAAGCTGGGGGGTTCCAGATCCACGATTGGAGCCCCGCTGGCGCGGAATGGCGTTCCCTGGTAGGCGGCCGGCATGAAACCGGCGCTCCAGTTGGGCGCCCCTCCAATCGGCCCGCCACGCCAGTCGTACATCACCACGAACGCCGGAAGGTTTTGGTTGGAGCTGCCCAGTCCGTAAGTCACCCAAGACCCCAGAGAGGGGCTGCCCGGGCGAATCACTCCGCTGTTCATCTGGAAGATTGCTGGAGAGTGGTTGTTGCTGTCCGTGTACAAGGAGCGCACCACGGCCAGGTCGTCCACGCAGGCGGCTAGGTGGGGATAGAGTTCTGAAACCTCAATACCCGACTGGCCGTGTTTCTTGAACCGATAGGGACTGGCCATCAGGTTTCCAGGATTGCCAAAGAATACGTCCAGCGCACCTTTGCCGGTCATGGGCTTTCCATGGAGCCTCGTCAACTCCGGCTTGGGATCGAAGAGGTCTACGTGGCTGGGCCCGCCATACATGAAGAGGAAGATGACCGACTTGGCCTTGCCCGGAAAGTGAGGCGCTCTGCAGCGCAAAGGATTTTGCGATTCACCGGCTGCGCCGGGCCTCAGTTCGGCTGAAGCGGGCTGGGCCGCCAGCAATCCCTCGCGCAAGAGCAAATCGCCGAAAGCCAGGCCCGCAAAGCCGGCGCCTGCTTTCATTAGCAGTTCCCGCCGGCTCAACGACTCAACGGGGGCTCGAAAAATTGGAAATTTTTCGGGATGCTTCATCTTCAACCTCCCCCAATCTGCGCTCCAGGCACGGCCTGCCGCAGCAACGCCCGCGATCTCAGTCCACGTAGAGGAACTCGCTCAGGTTAAACAGCGCATGACAGAAGTCTCGCAGAGCCGAAAAGTCGTGATCGCCGGCAGCGTCCATCGGAGAGGTCTGGTTCGAATCCTCTCTTTCCAGAGACCGCTGCCGGTAGCCGTCCGCCTGGTTGGCCAGAAACGAGACGGCTCGCTCCATTTCGCCCGTCTTGGGTGCCCGGCCAAGCGCTAACTGAAAAACTCGTTCGATCTGTCGGGTCCGGTCCGAACCGGCGTTTTTCCTCACCCGGCGCGCGAAGTAACCAGCCTGCTCGATAACGAATTCATTGTTCAACAGAGCCAGCGCCTGAGGGGCCACCGTCGAGGTGCTTCGCATGGGTGACGAGATGGTCGTATCGGGGCAATCAAACACCTCCAACAGAGGCAGAATGACCGATCGCTTCACATAGATGTAAACGCTTCTTCGCCAAACCTCCGGGCCCTCCTTGGCGTCAAGGGGCCACTTATGCGTCGAACCTGTTCCAATCACCGCCGCATCGATCGGCGGGCGAATGCCCGGTCCTCCCATCTTTCGATTCAACTGGCCACTTACGGCCAAAATGCCGTCACGGATGACTTCGGCTTCCAAGCGGCGTGAGTTCTGACGCCACAACCAGCGGTTCTCCTCGTCCAGCTGGGCCGCGGCGGCAGACCGGAGGCTGGCCTGCTGGTAAGTGCTGGAGGTCATGATCAGGCGATGCATGGCTTTCAAACTCCAACCGCGCTGTATGAATTCGCCGGCCAGCCAGTCGAGCAGTTCGGGATGAGTCGGCCGCTCGCCGTTGACTCCGAAGTCACTCGCCGTCTTGACCAGGCCCTGACCGAAGTGATACTGCCACAGCCGGTTGACCATCACTCGGGAGGTCAGAGGCTGTTCCTTTGCGGTCAGCCATTCCGCCAGGCGCAGTCGCCTGTCGCTGGCAGAGGCACCAAAGTTCGGCCGGTCCGGAGAGTTCTCTGATTGCAGGACCGAAAGAAACCCAGGAGAGACCTCCTCAGTCTTTTGCCGGAAATCGCCGCGCTTCAGCAAATAGGCTTTTGGCGTCTCACTTTCTTTATTCGTGATCCCCATCACTGCAGGCAAGGCTTTCGGTCGGGTGTGGTTGAGATCTTCGATCTTGCCCTGGAGCGCCTGGCGAGTTGAAAGCTCCTGCGCAGAGAGCCGAGCTTCGATCTCCTCCGGCTGTAACTTGACGTCCTTCTGAAAGCGCTCGGCCAGGTCGCGACGATAAGCGGCCAGATCCTTTCCCTCCAGGGAATCGGTCTGGAGACCCAACTGGACAAACCGCTCCACCTTCTCGCGCAAGAGTTGCTGGCGGTGCGGGCTTTCGATCCTGGCGATCTGATCCTTGAGGGGTGCCACCAACGCGTCGATTTCCTTGTTTCGGGCTTCGAACTCCGCACGCTCCTCCGCACCAGCCAGCGAAGTTTCCGTCTTCTGACTCGGGATGAAAATGGCTTGTAAGCGATAGTAGTCTCGCTGTGAGATTGGATCGTATTTGTGGTCATGACAGCGGGCACAGCCCACCGTCAATCCGAGAAAGACCGAAGCTGTGGTGGACACCATGTCGTCCAGCTCGTCCATGCGGGTCTGTTCGTTGTCGGCGTTGTCTACCGTGGGCCCGTTGCGACAGAACCCGGTTGCAACAAGCGATTCCGGTTGGCCTGGTGCCAGTTCATCGCCGGCCAGCTGTTCCCGTATGAATTGGTCGTAGGGTTTATCCTCATTGAAGCTGCGAATCACATAATCCCGGTACCGCCAGGCGTGGGGGCGATCGACGTCAAACTCGAATCCTCCGCTGTCGGCATAACGAGCCAGATCCAGCCAGTGCCGTCCCCAGCGTTCACCATAGTGGGGCGAAGCCAACAGTCGATCCACGACGCTCTCAAAAGCTTGTGGTGAGCAGTCGCGCAGAAACGCATCGATCTCTTCAGGCGTGGGGGGCAGTCCGATGAGGTCCAAGTAGGCGCGGCGTATCAAGACGCGCCGATCAGCCGGGGGCGAGGGACGGAGATCCTTCTCCTCCAGCCGCTTCAAAACGAAGGCATCGATGGGATTCCGAACCCACGCCCTCTGCTTGACGGAGGGAATCGTCCTTCGATCAGGTTTTTGGAACGACCAAAACATCCGGTCCTGCGCCGTGACGGCAGAACCTGGGGGACGGATTGGAACCGCCTGGTGCTTGCCCCCGGCCGGCACCTCGGCCGGGTCAAGCCGATTAACCCACTCGGCAATGGCTTCAATCTCCTGGTCCGCCAGCCGGGCCCCTCCCATGGGCATGTACGGCTCTTGCTGGTGTCTTACCAGCTTCAGCAAGAGGCTATCCTCTGCCCGACCCGGCCTGACCGCCGCGCCGCTTACGCCGCCGCGAAGCACTGATTCTGGAGTCCTCAAGTCCAATGAGCCCCGCTGAATCGTCTCGCCGTGACACACCAGGCAATTCCGGTCGAAGATGGGCAGGAGTTTCTGCTGAAAAAGCTGGGGCCCACTGGGGTTCGGGACTGACTCTGAGCCGGCGATCGGCTGAGAATGGACTCGTGTGACGGAGCCGGCCGTGAGCGCAACTGTTAACAAGAGAATCCGGCCGACAATCTGATGGCGTTCTTGCCGGCCGTTGATGGGTCGCAGAGACATGGAAGTGCGTCTTGGCAGCACAGATGTGATCCCGGGCTACTATCCAAGCGGAATGCTGAAAGTGTAGCACCAGCCGGCGCCGATGTCACAATCACTCCGCTCAGAAACCTCGCGACTCAGCCTGCCGCTGCAAAAGGGCACTCCAACTTTTGGAGTGCCTCAGGCATAGCGATTTTTCTGGAAGGCCAGGCCGCTTTCTGCCTTGCGGGGGCGGATCTACGATACGCGGGGCGAAGCGGACGCCGATCTACAGCCTTGCAGCTGGACGACGGAATCGTCAGGCAGCGGCAGCAAGACGATCGTCAAAGCACGATTCCGGCTGTGTCAACCAAAGGCAAGGAGGAAATCGAAATCAGCGCGAGAGATAGCGAAGCCCTTGCCCAGGGAGGCCGTGTCCATCACTGCGTTGAACAAAGCCAATTTGCGCTTCTTCAGTTCCATCATCTTTTCTTCAATGGTATGGCGCATGAGGATTCGGGTGATCGTGACCTTCTGTTTCTGTCCGATTCGGTGCGCGCGATCGGAGGCCTGTTTCTCCACCGCGGGATTCCACCAGGGATCCAGATGGAACACGTAGGAGGCCTTGGTCAGATTGAGCCCCTGCCCTCCGGCTTTCAGGCTGAGCAGGAAGACCGAAGCATTCTCCCCCTCCTGAAATCCTTTGACCAGGTGCTTGCGTTTTCCCACCGCGGTGGAACCGTCCAACCTCAGGTAGGGAATCCTTTCGGACTGGAGGTCTCGCTCCAGCAAGTCGAGGAAGGAAGTAAACTGCGAAAACACGAGCGCACTGTGTCCTTCCTGCAGAAGTTCTTGAAGTCTTTCCAGCAGAAAGCTGATCTTGGGCGAACGGCGTTGGCTCTCCTCCCGAAGAAGCAGCTCGGGTGAAACGCACAGTTGCCGGAGCTTCAGGATCGCAGTGAGAGCGATAATCTGGGCCTGCGCCTGAGTCTTCTGCCGGTAGGCCTGCTCGATTGTGGCGCGAACCTGGTCCACCGTGCGCTGGTAAAGAGCCTTCTGCTCTTCGTTCAGTTCCAGGTAAACATCGCTTTCCGTCTTTGCCGGCAGATCCTTCAGAATCTCGTCCTTGGTGCGGCGCAGGACAAAGGGACGGCTGCGGCGAACAGCGATATCGAGTTCGGGCGAGGTCGTCTGGCGGAGGAGACCTTTGAACGGTTCGTATTCTCCCAGGAGTCCCGGCAGACAGAGATCCAGGATGGAGTAGTACTCACCAAGGTGGTTCTCGAGGGGAGTTCCGGTAAGAGCCACCTTGAAATTGCCTCGCAACTGCCGCACGGCTCCCGTGGTGCTGGCGAGGATGTTCTTGACAGCCTGAGCCTCATCAAAGATCACCACATCAAACTGTTGGTCCTTCAGCACCTCAATGTCTCTTCGAACCAATCCGTAAGTGGTCATCACCACGTCAGCAGTCTTGCGGTCGAGACGCCGCTCAGTACCCGTGTAGGGACAGACGCGCAAACCGGGGTAGAACTTCTGGATTTCGGCTTCCCAATTGAACAGGAGACTGGGAGGCACGACCAACAGGTGCGGTGCACGGTCCTCACTTTGCGAGGGAATCAATCCTTCGGAAATGCCGGCCAACAGGGCGATGGCCTGCAGGGTCTTGCCAAGTCCCATGTCGTCTGCCAGGCAGGCCCCCAATTTGTGAGCATAGAGAAACCCAAGCCAGGAATAACCGGCCAGCTGGTAGGGTCGCAAACGGGCCCTCAAGTCCCGCGGCGGCGGAATCGGTTGGATGCGATCGAAGTTCATCAGGCGGTCCACCAAAACTTCGTCCTGCGGCGACAAGGCAACCGTCACGCCCTGTTTTCTGAGAGAGATCCAATCGAGAATCTGCAGACGGGGGATGCGAACCACTTCCCTTTTCCGCTCCGTTTCCGAATCTCCGTTCCAGTACAGCGTTCTGAGGACTTCCAGAACGCTTTGGGAGTTGGGATCCAGAATCCGGATTTCGCTCTGGGTCTCGTGGAAGGCCTTCTTTTCGCGCAAGACCCGCATCCACAATTGCTCCGGGATGCGTTCGCCCTGGTAATGAATCTCAGGCTTGATCTCAAACCAATCAATGTTGCCGGTTCGGGTCGCGTCCAACGAGACATCCCATTTCGCTGACACCACCCGCTTGCCTTTTACGAACAACCCGATACCTTGTTCAGACAGCCTGGCGTGAAGAAGCGCGAGTTTTTCAAGGAAGGCTTCCGTGGAAACCAGCATGTGGTCGTAGCCGGCGGCCTGCTCGAAGATCCTGGCGCCAAACAGCTCGTAGGGAATTCGATACAGGTAGGACTCCTTGACCGTGTCGGGCGACACGATGATCCAACCCTCGTTGTCAAGAAGCAAACAGCGCTCCGAGGCCAGTGTCTCCATCAGGCATCCCTTCAGCAGGGCGGCCGCGTCGCGCCGCTGACGGTGCTTGCCGAAGTCGGAAGCGGCCAGGCCCTGCCGAATGATTTTTTCGCCCTCGGATTTCTTACTGACGCCCTGCAACTGAAAAAAGATGGAGTACAGAGTTTCCCTGCGTTTTCGTGCACGGAGCCAGCCGGGAAGACGCCCTCCCACCAAATCGGATGGGAACCGAAAGAGCAGGTAGCTTGGCCCGGTGGTTGCCTTTGCGGCCAGGCACTGGGCCCTTAGCCACACAGCTTCGGGACGGTCTGCATCCGGCTCGGCCAGGAGCCGGTAGGCTTGAACCGCGAGTCTCGGCACAGCTGTCTCGCCCCGGAACTTCAGCATCAACTCCTGAGCCGGATCGTTTGTCGCACCTGCCGGCCATCGAACCTGGATCCGGTTGAAATCGGAGCACGCTATTCGGAGCTCGGTGGGTTCATTTCCTGCAGCCTGGCTCCCGAAGCTACGAGTCTGGTGATGAAGGCTGTCAAAGGACGCGGCAAAGGCACGAAACACCTTCCAGGGTGTTTGATTTGAGAGCAGCCCAATCTCCCCCCGGTCTAGGTCGAACAGCAACTTTCCCAGGCAGTAAAAGGACGTGACCTCTCGGTCCCCCTGGCGGCAGCCAGCGGCGAGTCGGACCTGGTTGCCTTGAACGTCGAAGAGCGTTCGATCCTCATAGACCTGATCCAGGTTGGCCTTGAGCGAGATCTCCTGCTCCCCGTTTACAAACCGCAGCGGATGACGATTGCCGTGTTGCCGCAGATAGTTGAGAAACGTATGCGGCAAGCCATTGAAGACCCAGGGATTGTAATAAGGCAGGAAGATCTTGAGTTCGGGCGGAACGGAGGCCAGGTTCAAAATCGGACCTCCGTTCGTCGTGATGGAAATCTCGGGGGTGCGTAACGGATCGAACTCCAACGCAAATCCGCCGCCACTGACAGACCTGGCGGATAAGCGCTCGGGCGCCATCTCCAGAAAAAGCTGCTTCTTAAGTAACTTCTTATAACTCGGGTCCCGATCGTCCAGCGGAAAGTTTGAAGGGTTGACGAGGTTCAGAGTCGTCAGCAGCACACACACCACGTGCTTGCAGTGGTTGAGCCCATCCCAGGCCGGGCAGGTGCACCGGAACTGCAGACCGGGCGTTCCCAAGAACAGCTCGACCGTGTACACTTCCGTGCCGGCAATCCTGACTGCCAGGTGTTGCCCCTCGGAGTGCCAGGCAAAACCTTGCACCCGTCCCTGCTGGTAGTATTCATAACCGCGATAGAATGACTTCTTCGGGCTGACGTTGAAGACCTGGTTTGGTGGATAGGTTCTGAGGGTCTGAAGAAGCGGGCTGTTTTCGACTTGCATGATACCGTCACACACCAGATGATTGGCAGAGGATTCTAGCAGAATCCCGGTTCAAGATTCACGCTCCGGCAGGGTGGGTTCGAGATTGCCTGTTGACGCCTGTCCAGAGCTAAGATCGTGTGACCCAACCCATCTTCCAGTGCCATGAGGTGATCCCCCATGTGGCGACGTGCCGGCGTATTTTCGATCCTGCTGGTGTCGCTTCAGGCCGTTGCCATCAGCTTCGGCTTCAAGCGCGAACCAGCCTGGGGTGGCCGAGTCCCGGTGACCCCGGGTCACCTGGCCCGGGCCGCCCAATCGGCTGGTTTTTCGGTAAAAGAAGTTTGTGTGGATGCGCCGAGCGCCGTGCGATCACGCTACCCCTTCCAGACCGCCGCCTATTCGGACCCCCGGCTCAGTCATCTTCGCGAACGCCATCGGCTGGCAGACATCGTCCGCGACGCTCCCAACGAATGGACGGCTCAGCTGCAGCTTAAGGAATGGGTTTACCGCGCCATTCCGGGTGGAAATCCTCGCGTTGCGGCGGATCAGGCCGCTCGCATTTTGGAAGAGGCGGCCCGAGGAGAGAAGTTCTACTGCACTCACTACACCATCACCTACGTCGAGTGTGCCCTGGCCCTGGGTTGGCAGGCGCGCCGCGTGGGCGTCGATCGCCGTCATGGCCCGCGGGGCATGGACAGTACTCACCATGGCGTCGCCGAGGTTTGGTCCAACCAGTTCGGGAAATGGGTGGTGGTCGACTCCCAGAGCAATCTCCATTTTGAGAAGGAAGGCCTACCGCTGTCGGCATGGGAGATTCGATCAGAATGGTTGAGAGACGGCGGTCGGCAGGTGGCGCACGTGGTGGGCGTGCCCCCTCAAGCGGTCCGAAAAAACCCGGCCATCGTGTGGTGGGACCGAAAGGATGAAGACGAAACGGCCACCTACTTCTGGGTCTACGTGGAGGACGACGTCTTCACTCGAGCTGATCGCAGTAACCTTCACTACCTGTTTCCCCAGGACCGCCACAACCAGGGGTTGGTTTGGTACCAAAATGACGATGAGCTGCAGGCCGGAGTTTTACATTATGGGTACCGGAAGAACCGGTTCTTGCCTACCTGGTCCCTGGAGGACGTCTACTGGACCGTCGGCATCACCGAGGTTTTTCTGGAAGAAGTCTCGCCGGGAGCGCTGCAGGTGAAACTTGAGAGCTACTGTCCCAACCGCACAGCCTTCGAAGCCCGACGCGGCGATGGCACTTGGGAAGCTCTGCCTGAAGAGGCTCTTTGGTGGAAGCTGAAGCCGGGCGTCAATCGGCTCCAGCTGCGAACCGCAAGCCAGGGCGGCCACACGGGTCCCCAGGCCAGCCTCTATCTGAACCTGGAGCAACAAACAGGGCCTTAGACCCATCCGACCACGACCCCTCAGAGCTGGGACCTGAACGGTTACACCCGGCCCGATCACGGCTTGATGTTCTGGTTCAAGTGCAGGATGTTGTCGGGATCGTAGCGTTTCTTGATCTCCGCCAGTCGATTGTAGTTCGCTCCGTAGGCCGCGGCGACGCGCTCCCCTTCGTCTTCAGTCATGAAGTTGATGTAGGCCCCGGCAGAGGCATAGGGAGCTGAGGCCTTGAAGAACGCCCGCGCCCAGTCAATACAGGTCTTGTCGTGCTGGGCGTCATCCCAGCGGCCGTGAACATTTAACACGAATCTGGCATCGCGATGAGCGTAAGCCATGGCGTCGGCCGGAACACGGTTGGGTGCGCCCCCGATCAGGCCCACGAAGATTTCACACTGGGGAGAAGGCAGTTTGCCCGAATACTCGATCATGGAATCCAAGGCCCCATCCTGCAGCTCGGTGAAGTTGTGGGACTTCCAGTAGTTCCTGGCACCCGGCGTCAGCAAGGGATCGAAGGCCTGTTGCCAGGCCACATAGGGCTGGGCGCCCACATGTTCGCCCAACAGGTTGCCAAAGCCCCGCAGCGGCTCCAGCAGCTTTTGGCCCTGTGCCACATCCCCTGAATAGAAGATGGCCAGAACCACCACCTCCTTGCCGTGCACCTCCTGGGGCAGAAAGGGCAGCGGCGGGGCCTGACGCAACACCACCCACACCGTCAGTTCCTCAGGCGCAGACTTCGAGAACTCGCGATACCGCGTCAGCACCTGTTTGGCCTGTGCGAAGGGAAACACCATTAATCCGGCCAGAATCTGGGGACCGACCGCATGCAGCTTAAACTCCCATTGCGTTACCACCCCGAAATTTCCACCACCACCCCGGATGGCCCAGAAGAGGTCGGCATTTTCGCTCTCGCTGGCTTTGAGTTTCTCACCTCGGGTGGTGACCACCTCAGCGGAAACCAGATTGTCGATCGTCATTCCGTACTTCCTGGTCAGCCAGCCGAAACCGCCGCCGAGGGTTAGCCCCGAGATCCCGGTGGTCGAATTGATTCCCACCGGCGTGGCCAGTCCACGGGCCTGCGTAGCCTGATCAAAATCGTGGAGAGTGGCTCCCGGCTCCACGTAAGCTCGCTTGGCTTGAACGTCGACCCGGACGTTCTTAAGGCGCGATAAATCAATCATGAGCCCGTTGTCACAAATGGCATTGCCGGCAATGTTGTGCCCCGCCCCTCGAATCGAGACCTCAAGACCGTTGTCGCGGGCGAACTGAAGGGCTGGGGAAACGTCGTCGGCCGCGGCGCACTGCACAATCACGGCCGGACGGCGGTCGATCATGGCGTTCCAGATCTGACGAACCTCGTTGTAGCTCGGATGGTCGGGCAGGATCACCTGGCCCTTTACTCTATCTCTTAGCCTCTGAGTCAGCTCATGTCGGGGTGCAGTGGTCATATAGCCTCCTCCCTTTTGGAAGTGATCGTCTCATTTTCGAATGATGAAGTAACAGTTCTAGCATGTTCTTCGGACTGTGACACGAAAAAACGGGACGCGCAGGTGGTTACGACGTCCGAGTTCAGAGATATCAAGATCATCCCTGCAGAGGGTGCCGGCTGACGGAGATGTCCTCAAGGTGGGCGGATTTGGCGGAAGAGGCGGTCGCTACGGTCTAAATGGATGTTGTGTGGCGACGGTTGACCCTGGCCCAACCATCCAAGGCCGGGCTAAATTCACTCGTCGCGATGCGACTCACTCAGGCTGGTCCGAACTTTCACTGAAACGATCGACACTGCACGGTGAAGCCTCGCCAAAAGGCATCACCCCCGCCACGGGACTGGAATGGTTGGCACACCGCCCTTCCAATCCATCCGGTGTCGGCTGCGACCGCGCAAGGTGATCTAAAGCCGCCTTTTCAGGGAGCGGTCCTACTCATCCTTAAATCCACTCCACACAGAATGGATGAGGTATCCCGTCAGACCAATACCAATAAGGAAGAGCAACAATAGGCCAAGCATGACTCAACAAGATCGGAGCGAAAAAAGAGACTTATCAACTTGAGAAATCGCACCGCCTGCGGCACGCTCTGGCGCAACTGATTCTGTTCTCCACGTGGGTCACATATCGGATCCATGCGCAGACGCAGCCATAGGGGACGAGACGATGCTATCCAGAGTGGTCTCACAGATTGACGGGCAACCCGGGTGATAGGGGGCTGTCCGAATCCGGTCGGCTTCTCCATTGAGCACGGCGCGGCCCAGACATCATTGCTATCTGGCTTGGGCTACAAGCACAAGTGAGTCAACGCGATTCCAGTCGGCTTTCGACAGAAGCGCCGTTTGCATCGTGGCCAGATCTGACACGAATTGCTCTCTTGACTTACAGTTTTTGGCACTCACTGCCCTGCTGAAATATTCATGTCGGGAGTGACCATGGCCCTTCATTCGCGCGTTAATTCCGTCTCGCGCGCCCTGACCCAACTGGGGCCTGTCCCGTATCTGCGTGGTGGGTTCTGGTTGACCGACTAAGGGAGATCTAGACCGGAAAGCTGGTAGCGCTAACGGGGATCGAACCCGTACTCTCCGCCTTGAGAGGGCGGCGTGTTAACCGATTACACCATAGCGCCCCGAATGAGCGAGGCTTTTGTACCACATCGGTTGTGAAGATTCAACCTCTGCCGGAGCAGCGGACCACTGAGACCGACCATCGACTTGGCCCGGTTCCCGAGGTTTCGGCCCCGACCCCGGGGGATCCAGGCGAACAAAAGCGGTAGTCCTGAAGGCCGGCCAAGGGGTTGGTCTGTCTTCCCCGCTCGGTGCCGATTTCTGCTAAGACGAGGCCCGTAGCGCTCACGGCGACGGCTGCCCAGCCTGTGAGCGGCCCTTGCCTGTTGTCGGCACCCGGTGTAGCTTTATGCCCATGAGCGAGGGGACGGCTGCCAGGCAAAAGAGTCAAAGCGCCAATCTGACCCGGGAGCTCTGGCTGCAGCTGCGTGAAATCCACACCAACCCGCGGCTTCGAAGAGGCCTGCCCAAGGCGACTGCCGAGGTCCCCAAGCGGGAACGGGAGCTGGCCTATCTGCTGTGCGCCCTTGAGGCTCTCGAGTTGGGGCGGCCTAATCTCTCGTCGTGTCGCAGGTACCTGACAGCCTGTGACCATTTCGGAATTCCTCTTTGGGATTTCCTGAGGAACGGAGCGGCACTCTGGAGCGTCCTGCGCGAGGGGCACCGCGAACACAGCCGCCTGATTGCCTCGTCGCTCATGACAGCGCTTTATCCCAAACTCCCTGCTGAGACCGCTGCACAAACCGCCCTGGAAATGTTGAGCCTGGATTTGGCCCGAGTGGCGCCTGCCTTGCCTGGAATTCCAGGCCGCGATACTCAACCGCTCCTTCTGCTGCGCGCTCAACCCTCGTTGAGGTGGACTGTAGCCCAGGTCGCAGAGGATTGTGGTCCGTCGCTGGAAACGCACTTTCCTGAGATCGAGTGGGCGGCAGGCTCCTGTTCCACCCGGCGGATATCCTTTGTTGGGATTCGGCTGATGTCGGCCTTGATCCAAAGGACCGGCCGAACCTTAACTGAGGTCTTCGCGGGGCTTCGCTATTTGGCCACCACACGCGTCGCGGGCCACATGAAATTGATTTGCGTGGCTCTCTTCCGGCAATCCGACCGGGCTGTTCTGGAATTCAATCTCCGCCATTTTTCAAAGCGGGCAGGCCTTTTCTACGAAGTCGTCCCCGCGGATCGTCAGGCCTACCGCCTCGGCTACCCAGGGTTTTCCGGTTTCTTCGAAGACGAGGAACTCCTTCGGCTGGGCTTACCAACGGGGTCGCGCGAACGCCCGGACCTGCCTGACGTTTCCGCTTCCTGACGCTGCGGCCGGCCACCGCCGCCCGACTCACTATCTTGTTGGCGGGAATGGGGGTGCTTGGATAAGATAACGGACCAGATGTTGTAGGCTGGGTTGGGAATCAGTCAGCTACGCTCACCTTCATTAAAGGAGATCGCTCTCATGAAGATTACAGCAGGCAAATTAAAGGGGTTGGAGGCCGTTGCCGACTCGCGGGGCGTGATTGCCGCCGCGGCCATGGATCAGCGGGGATCTCTCCAGAAGTCGATCGCCAAGGAGAAAGGGATCGGCACGGACGCGGTGACGCCCGCCATGATGTCGGAATTTAAGACGGCTGTGACCCGCATCTTGACTCCATACGCCAGTGCCATTCTTCTCGATCCGGAATTCGGCCTCGAAGCCGTCAAAGTTCGGGCTCCTCATGCCGGGGTGCTGTTGGCTTACGAGCAAACGGGATACGATCAAACGCAGCCGGGTCGAGTTCCCAGTTTGATTCCCTACTGGACGGTCAAGCATTGCATGGAAGCAGGAGGAGATTGTCTGAAGCTCCTGCTCTACTATAGTCCCGAGGAGCCTCAGAACATCCGGGAAATCAAACATGCCTTCGTGGCTCGTATCGGCGCCGAATGCGAGCACTACGAAGTCCCCTTCTTCCTGGAATTTGTTGGCTACGACCCCAAGGGCGGAGACGAAAAGGGCCTGGAGTTCGCCAAGCGGAAGCCGGATGTGGTGGCGGGTAGCATGGAAGAGTTTTCCAAACCCGAGTACCACGTCGATGTCTTGAAGGTGGAGATTCCGGTCAACTTGAAGTTTGTGGAGGGAGCCCGCAGCAACAAGGACGGCAAGGTGGCCTATACCAAGAAGGAGGCCATGGACCACTTCCGGCGTGCTGCGGCCGTGGCCAAGAAACCGTTCATCTATCTGAGTGCCGGAGTGAGTGACGACCAGTTCAGGGAAAGTCTCGAGTTGGCCATCGAGTCGGGCGTCAACTTCGCCGGTGTGTTGTGTGGTCGGGCCACCTGGAAAGACGGCATTCCCGTCTATGCCAAGCAAGGTCTCAAGGCCTTCGAAGACTGGCTTAGCGACCGCGGCGTCCAGAACATCAAGGCGTTGAATGATGTCCTGAAGGGAGCCCAGCCCTGGCACTCCAAGTATGGTGGCCTCAGCAAGATAGAGAAAGTGGATAAAGCCGGCAACCCCATCAAGTAACAGGATCAAGATTGGGCGTGACCTGAACGACCATTCAGGAGTCCGCCCACTTACCCATTCCCTTTTCACCGCGTCGTCAGGGCTCCCGCCTGCAGGCGTTCGGACGGGTCTGAAGTGAGAATGGCGCTCCCAAGCAGCCTTGTCCAGAGCTCGGTCCTTCTCAGTTCTGGGTGCGCAAGGGCGGTATCCCTGGCGTGAACTTCTTACACCTCCGAAATCCGACGGCCCCGCCCGATCCGCATTCCGAACGGTCCAGGATCATCAGCCAACCCCGGAGAATCAAGGACTTATCGGACGATCCGGGTGCGGCGTTTGTGGAATTGATCTTGCTTGGCGGTTGAGCGGGATGGTAAAGTCAGGTTGTCGCGGCGAGATCCTCCAATGACAACCCCACATCGTTATGGGCACCAAGACATCGGAGCATACAGGCAAAGGCAGTAGACCCCCCTCGCGTGCCGCGCGCAGACCTTCTCAAAAACGCAAAAATCATTGGTGGCAGTGGCCCTGGTTCACGTCGGTGTGGTCCAAGGTCCTGTTGGCGCTGGTCATTTTCGCCACCTCGATTTGCGCCATCATTCTCATCGACGCGTACTACAAGTTTTCCCGGTTGATTGATCGCAAGATCTCAGGAGAGGTCTTTCAGAACACCTCGCAGGTCTATGCCGCTCCGCTGATGCTTTACCCGACTCAGCCGATCCGTCCCTCCGCCATCACGACCTATCTCAAAAAGGTCGGCTACGCGGAAGTGGACAAAGGACTGGCCCGACTTGGAGAGTTCAGTTTCTCCAGAGAGGGGTTGGAAATCCGACCGTATCGCGAGTCTTATCTCGGTAGCGACGGCGCGATTCGCGTCGAGTTCACGAGTACCGCCATTAAGAACATCGTCTCCCTGGAATCCGGGAAGCCGCTCCCGTCCTACGAGCTGCAGCCCCGGGTCATCACGAATCTGTTCGACAAAAGCCGGGAAAAACGCCGATTGATCAACTATGAGGACATCCCCAAGGTGTTGCGGGACGCCGTTCTGGCCATTGAAGACCGGCGCTTCTTCGAACATCGCGGCTTTGACCCGATCGGATTGGCCCGAGCCGGAATCGTGGCGTTGTTTAAGGGCCAGCGGGTCCAGGCCACCAGCACTGTGACTCAGCAGCTGGTTCGGAACTTCTGGCTCACTCCGGAGCGGACCATTCGCCGCAAGCTGGCCGAGCTGTACATGGCCGTCATCCTCGAAAATCGACTGAACAAACAGCAGATCCTGACGCTTTATGCCAACGATGTGTACCTGGGACAGCGCGGATCATTCAGCGTCAACGGGTTTGGAGAGGCCGCCCAGTCCTATTTCGGGAAAGACAGCAAGAACCTCACTCTTCCCGAGGCCGCCTTTCTGGCAGGGATTATCCAAAGCCCCAATCGTTACAATCCTTACAAGCATCGGGATCGGGCCATCAGCCGGCGCAACGTGGTGCTGCAAGCCATGCTGGAAACCGGGAGCATCAGCAAAGAACAATACACACAGGCCGCTAAATCGCCGCTAAATGTGGCCCCCCAAGCCATCGACTCGAGCGATGCCCCCTACTTTGTCGACCTGGTGAAGGATCGGATGATCGAGAAGTACCCGGAAAAGGACCTGCTCAGCCAGCATTACGCCATCTGCACAACGGTGGATATGGAGCTTCAGAAGTTGGCCTATCAAGCCGTCAAGGAAGGCGCGCAGGCCGTCGACGAAATCCTGGCTAAACGGCGGCAACGTCGCCTCAAGGTCAAGAAGGGAGAACCGCCGCCGCTCGAGGTCGATCCCAAGGATCGAGTCCAAGCCTGCCTGATCGCTTTGGACCCGCACAGCGGAGAAATTCGGGCCTTCGTGGGGGGCCGCGATTACGGAAGCAGTCAGCTGAATCGGATCACCACCGCCAAGCGCCAGCCCGGATCCATTTTTAAACCCTTTGTCTATGCGTCGGCACTCAACACTGCGGTCGACGGCTCTCCAACTCCGCTAACCTCCTCAACCGTCGTGGACGACTCGCCGACTGTGTTCGAGTTTGACGATCAGACCTACGAACCCAACAATTACGGTGAGAAATTCTTTGGCCCGGTGACGCTGCGCCGGGCACTCACCAAATCGCTCAATGTGGCCACCATCAAAATCGCTCAGATGGCCGGGCTCGATCGGATCGTGTCGTTGGCTCGACAAGCGGGGATCAATGAAAAGCTGATTGCGACTCCAGCTCTTGCGCTGGGAGCCTATGAAGTCACCCCCCTGGAAATTGCGGGGGCCTATACGATCTTCGCCAACAACGGCAAATACGTTCCGCCGGTCTTTATTCGCAGTGTCCGAGACAGTAAAGGATCGGTGCTGGAAACGGCGGAGAAGCGCGAGACGGAAGTTCTGGATCCCAGGGTAGCCTATCTGGTGACCAATCTGATGGAGGGGGTCATCAACCGCGGAACCGCTGCTCGAGCTCGAGGAATGGGCCTGACCGTGCCGGCTGCCGGGAAGACAGGCACTTCACACGACGGCTGGTTCGCCGGATACACCAGCGGTTTGTTGTGTGTGGTCTGGGTGGGCTTTGATGATAACCGCGAACTCAATCTGGAAGGCGCAAACTCGGCTTTGCCGATCTGGACCGAGTTCATGAAGCAAGCGGTGGCTTTGTACCCCTGGCTGGCCAGCGAGCCCTTCCTGCCGCCCGAAGAAGGCATCACTTCGGTGATGATCGACGAAGACACCGGGCTCCTGGCTTCCAATGACTGCCAGAATGTCATCACCGAGAATTACGTGACTGGGACCGAACCGAAGCAAGTCTGTAGCAACGCCGCCCACAACTGGCTGTTTCACTTGCGTGCGGCACCGGCTGAATTGACTTCCAGCTCCGACCCGACGCTTCTTCGCGACGAGAAGCCGGCGCCCCTGGCACCACCCAAAAAAACCAACCCAATCAAGGGATTCTTTTCCAAAATCTTCTGACCCGGCCGGAGTGCCGGGTCTGGACGGGCGGGCGGCAACGGATGTCATGCGGCAGTGTTCCACTTTCGGTCTGCCCGTCACATTTTCGTTCACTTGCCGTTTAAGTTAGCCTGGGCCCAGGACGATAAGGAGATGAGCCGGGAAGGCTTATCGCGAGGCTTCGCACCTGTCGACCGGTGCCTGAAATCGTGATCGTCTTCAGAATATGCCGAGGCTGTCCAATCTGTGCCACCCCTAGTCAGAGATTACGTCGAGTTTCAAAAGATCCCTCATCTGCCCGAGGCCAGCCTGACCCGGGCGAGTGAATGCCTGCAAACCTTCCATCCGACCGACGCTCTCATTGAGTTGATCAGTCGGATCTTGGAGGTCATCTACCAAAAGCTGCGCGACCCGGGCACGATCTCACAGGAACCCGTGTCCATTCTGCTCACGGGCGGCAACGGAGTCGGCAAGACCCACTTACTCGGGGTACTGTGCTCTCTCATCAGCCAGAAATCGCCGCTGAGCCGGGGTCTCTCCGATCCACGGATCCAGTCCACGATTTCTGCGCTCCGCGAGGTGGCTCCCTTAACGATTTCGATCGATCTCTCACAAGAAACCGATCAGCCCCTGGCCGAGTTGGTGCTATCCAAAGTTCACACCGAGTTCGAAAACCGGTTTGGCCGACAGGTTATTGACCCCTCGACCATTCCCGGCATCGACACCATCAAAGCCCATGAGTTGATTACCTTCAACATTGCCTCTGAGAAACCCATTCTCCTGGTGATCGATGGGCTCTCCCAAAGGGCGCAACATCGCGATGTCCAACAGTTGAATGAAGACATCGAATTCTTGAGCTTTATGGGTTACAGCTCGCGGTCGGCCCGCTTGTTTCTGCTGGTGGCAGCTCATGAGGATTTCTTTTCCCCCAAGAGCCCGCTCGGAATCGACAGTACCTTGATGGCCCAAACGCTGGAAAACTTTAAGATCGACTGGATCGATCGGGCCAGTCTCCGTGAGGTCTTGGTTCGACACGCTCTCCGCAAAACCCCCCGGCAGCAACTGGATCTTAACAAGCTGTATTCATTCATCAAAACCAGACTGCCCAACTTTCAATATTCCGAAGCTGAATTCCGGGAGACCTATCCGTTCCATCCTTTGATCTTCGACCTGTCTGAGCGAATCAAGAGCAAGGTACCCGGATTCTCCCTGATCGACTTTGTGCTGTCCACCTTCCCCAGAGTTGCCAGCCACCGGGCCATCAGCATCGTGACGGTCGACCGGGTCTTCGACAAGCTCGAGTACGACTTCAAAACCCAACCGGCCTGCAAGCGTCTCTATGCCGTCTACCAGAGCCTGGTTGACCAAGCGGTCCCCCGACTCCAGGACCGCTGGCGCCTTTGGGGAAAAATGTTGTTGAAGTCGTCTTATCTCTTCACGTTGGCCGATCGAGCTCCCTCCGTGCGGGAGCTGGCCGATTCGCTCCTGCTCTACGAAGACAGCGAGAGCGGGCTGAGCTATAACGTGGTGGGGATGATTCTCTCTCAGATGGAAAGAGCCGTGGAGTCCGGGTTCGCCACAACCGACGACCGCCTGGATCGCACCTATCGAATTGGTGTGTCGGATTTGCGCGAGGAGCTGAACCAGTACCTGAGTACGGTTGTCTCGCAGATCGCCGATGACGATCCTCGCTTGGGCGAGGCTCTTCTGATCGGGGCCCAGGCATATTTCCCCGACTGGCCTTTGCGGGTGGATGCCACGCGACTCGTTTCTCCCCAACCATGCTGGCTCAGTCTGAACTGGAAGGGAACTGAACGACGCGGAGCCTGTTTGTTTTCGAACCGTATCCGCAAGCGTAAGCTCTCCCAGTTCGACGAAGTGGAGCCTCTCTCTCTGTCGCAAGCTTTACCTCAGCCCGCCCCGGAATCCGACTCCCGCGCTGAGTCGGTGGCCACCGGAACGGCAGGCTCCATCCTGTCTGGAGAAGAAATGGAGTGGCTCGTATTGGTCGAGCCCATCGGTCTCACCCCAGATGAGGAAGCCTCGCTCCAGCCCACAAAGCCCACCGAGGTCCACTGGGTGCCGGCGTCGCCGACAGGCGAGGAGATTTTGCAGCTCAAAACCGTCCTGGCCCTGCTTCTGACCGAGAAGTCGCCTGCCGCCGAATTCTCACCTTCAGAAGTGCACAGTCTGCGGGAAGAGATGAACCTGGACATGTCCAATTTGTTCCGGGAGCTCTACCTGATTCGCGGTCGCGTTGTCACCAGCTCGCAGGTTCAAGCCTTCAATCAGGGTCATTTGGCCTGCCAGAACTTTCTTAGCTTCCTCGCTTACCTGCTGAGACCAAACCTCAGCAGTTTGTACCCACACCATCCGGATTTCGGCAATGAACCGCTGTCCGAAAGCCAAACCATGCTGCTGGCGCACAAACTGTTTGCAGGGCTCGATCCGACCCATTCCCTGGTTCAAAGCCTGGCGGGCCGATTCGCTTTGCCACTCGGTCTGGTCAGTCGAACCGACGATCTCTATGAGTTGAACCTGACCATCACTCCCCCCATCTTCCTGACACGGGTCCTGGAGTATCTCGAGACGCTGGAAGCCGCCGAAACGCCGACCGAGGAGATCTATCAGCGAGTTCACATTCCCCCTTTTGGGCTGAACCGTGCTTCTCTTCACCTGATGCTGGCCGCACTCGTTGCCGACGGCCATATTGAACTTTCGGACCCCGCATCCAACACCACCATCAGCCGGGAAAACCTCACTAGCATGGAAAGAATCTCCGCTTTTCCGTGCTTCAAGCGAATTCCGACTCACAAGGATTTCCCCATCGAGGTTTTGACTCACTGGTGTCGCCTGATCAGCGGCAAGCATGATCTGTCCGACATTTCCACCAGTCGGGGTCGGGCAGCGGCCTTGGCTGGAATGAGCGAGTGGCTGAACCAGTGGAATGCCCTGGCTGTGTCTCGCAAGGTGGATGCGCTGCCAAACGAATTCCTGACCAATCAGATGTGGCGGAACCTGGCTTGGACCAGGCGGCGTTTTGAGAAGATGTCCGAAATCGTCCAGTCGGTACTGGATTCCGAGGTCAGCCTGATCCAGGGCATGGCCAAAATCATTGATCTCTTCGGCGAAAACATCGCTCTTCTGGAGAAGGCCTCACGTGACCTGGTGGAACTTTCTCATTTCATTCACTGGCTCGATCGCTACCTGGAAGCCCGTGGCTATCTTCTGGCTTCGGCCAAAGCCGCCGGCGACGAGGAGCTGGAGGAGCTACGGACCAACCTGCTAAGCTTGCTGGATACGCCCCACCTGCTGATCAACACCGACAAGCGCAATGAATTCGAGAGCCTGTACCAAAAGTTCAAGACCCAATACATTGACCACTACGCCAAACGTCATGACGAAAGCGTGGGGCCCATGGGCCATTTCAAGCTGCTGGCGGCCATCGAATCCTCCCAGGAGTTACGGAATCTGCAACTCTTGAGCAGCCTGCCGATGGGCGACCCCTCCTACGTGCAACAGATCGACGAGTGGATTCTCACTTTTCGGGATTATCAGTGCAGCCTGCCGGTTCGCGATCTGCTCCGGGACAAACCTCATTGCGGTTGCCACTTCCAGCTGTCCCATCCATTCGATGTCGCCGCAGTGGCCGAGGATCTTCAGGAGTTCCTACGTCTGGGGATTTCACATCATCGCCAGATCGTGGAATATTTCCGCCACGTGATCGAGCCCCGGCTGGAAGGAGAGGCCGGCAATGCCGTGACGCACGGAGACGCCATCCGGGTTCTGCTTTCAGACGCTCCCATCCAGGAACTGAATCAGGAAATCATGGACGAATTGAACAGTCTCCTGGACTCCCACATTCTTGAAGAGGAAATCGCCTCTCCGTTGCCGATCCTGGCTCCCGCTGGAAGGATCACCAAGAAACAACTGGAAGCCAAAATGAAGGAGTGGTTGGAGAGTCTGTCGAATGAGGAAGACCTGCTCTTCAGCCTAAAGGGCGGGAGTTTCTGAGAGACGGACCGGCCACGAGCCCACGTGGATCGTGGAGAGTGGGGCCCTCCGGTTATTGTTCCATCTCCACGGACACCGTAATGTCACTCCCGGCCAGGATGAGAACATCACGCTGGTAGTCTTTGAAACCCTTCTTTCTCAAGACCACTTTGTAATCGCCCGGCGGCAGCGACAGGCGCGCCGGCGTCATTCCCACCAGCTGCCCATTTAGATGGATCTCAGCCCCCTCCGGCGCAGATTGAACGAAGAGATTGCTGGAGTGTGTTAGCTGCTCCTCGCTGCCTAAACGAGTCTGCGGCACGCTCGACACGGTTGGCGATTCAGCTGCCGGTTTGGCGGGAGCGCTTTTTAGTTCGGTGGCAATTTCGTTCAGGAATTCGAATTCGAATTTGCCGTTGGACTTGCACTGCTTCCACTCGCCGGTGACCCCGGTTTCATCGAAGACCGAGGAGGCATACCCCTGGATATCCGGAGTAACGATGACTTGAGTGGATTGGCTGTTGACTGATTTTACGTCCACAAAGACTTTCATTCTCGCATCAATCCACTTGCGCAGAAACAACAGCGGCGTCGAGCCGAAGGCCTTCACTCCCTTGTTGAGCCTTGAAAAACGCTCGCTGCGCGAAAAAACCACATAGCCTGTCTCGAACCGGCCGGTTTCCCGGTTCTTCTCGTGAAACCCGAACTCGTAGCGTTCCAGCAATCCAAAGACGACCTCCCACACCCGCTCATAGCCGGCCGCAAACGTGGCTCGATCCGGACGCTTGTCGGAATCAACGGGTTGAACGATCGTCTCCTGGGCCAGGCAAGGAGCAGACCAACCCACAAGCATCGCGACCAGGATTAAGCGGAGGGTACCGTTGAAAGGAATCGCAAACCTCCTTCACCTGCCGGCTTTGACCAGACGAAAGCCGTAATCGGTGTACTGAAAAGTTGGATCGATCGCGCTGCGTGCCGCGCAACGACTGACCTTGACTCGATGGCGCCAGGATCCGCCTCGAGAAGAGCGACGCCGTGAAGGCTCGCGGTTGACGGGATCCCGATAGGGCGCCCTCCCATAATACTCCCCATCATACCAGTCCAGGCACCATTCGTGGACATTGTCTCCCAAGTTAAAAATCCCGAAGCGGTTGGGAGGAAGGAGCCCGACGCGCTGCGGCCGGCCGTCAGCCCAGCCGACTCGATAGACGTCAAAAGAGGCCGGATCCTCGTCACCCCAAGAATAGAGAGCCCCCTCCCTCCCAGCCCGTGCGGCTTTCTCCCACTCGGCTTCGCTGGGAAGTCGGAACACCTCTCCCGTGGCCGCGCTCAACCAGCTGCAGTACTCCGTGGCATCCCACCAGCTGACGGCCACCACCGGTTGGTCCGGATCGCGGAACTGCGGCTGCTCCAGACTGGAAGGCAGAGGCCTCTGTGTCGTCCGGCAAAACCGCAGATACTCCCGATTCGTCACGGTATGGACCGCCATGAAGAACCGGCTCACCCACACGCGATGGACCGGCCGTTCATCCGAGCGCCCCTCCGCGCATCCCATCAGAAAATCTCCTTCCGGGATCTCCACCAGCTTGGGAACGAGACACTGATCGGTGGATTTCAGTTCGTCATTAACATCCATTTGAAAACATCCATTTGAAAGCGTGCCGTTCCGGAGTATTGCTTCCAACCACCGCCACTCATCTTATCAGGAAGTCCGTTCCACGGTAGCCTCCCTGGCTAAATCTAAGGGAAAGACCTTCTGCCGGCCTTTCTTATCCTCCTTGCACCACCAACTTGCGAATCGCTCGCCGCCAGAACAGCGCTCCGAGCAGGATCAAGACCAACGCCCAGGCTGTCTGGAGGGCCAACGAGACGAAGAGATCCGTGGCACCAATCTTGCCCATGTAAATCATGAGGGGTGTATAACTGATGTGCTGGAACGGCAGAAACGACGAGATCCGAGCCAGCTCATCCGGGAAGAAGTTGATTGGAATAACGAGGCCGGAGAGCACTTCGACCAAGAAATACTTTGCTCGAATCAGACCCAGAATCGAATGCAGATACACCGCGCAGGTCCCAATGATGAAGTTGAGGCCGGCCAGAATGAAGAATGCCAGCAAGAGGGAAAAAACAAAGACAGCGGCTGTCAGAACTGAGGCCGGAGCCTCGACCGGGTAGACCAGCAAGATCAGGACACCGGTGGGAATGGTGAACATCAGCATGCGAAAGACGGATTCTCCGGCGGCTTGGGCGATCGACATCCATTGGTAGTTGATCGGCCGCGCCAGCTTGGAAGCGATGTGCCCCTGTTGGACGTCGTTGGCGATCTCGCGGTCGATGTTGTTAAAGTAAAACGTTCGGATGATCCATCCCACCGCCACGTAAGTCATCATTTGAGAAAACGTGAAGCCCCTGATCGAAGCCGATTCCCGAAAGAGGGCCTTCCAGATAAAGTAATAAACGGTCACGTTCACCAGATAAGAAACAATTCCGGTCAGGTAACGGAGCCGGTAAGCCAGGATCTGGAGAAAGGCCACCCGCCCGAAGGCCAGGTATGGGGCAAGGTGAATCACTCGATCTGCCCCCTCTCATAGATCTCCCTCACGATCTCTTCGATGGTCGTATCCTCGATTGCTACATCCCTGACCGCAAGCGTGTTGACGATCAGACGAACCAGGTCCGCGGACGAAATCTGTTTCTTGTCAAAGGTCAACTGACAGCGCATTTCGTCCAGCTGCTCAAACTCCAGGTGCGAATTGAGTCCCAACGCAACCGGATCGATCCGTCCCGGCTCTTTGAGTTCAAAGCGGATCTGCGATTTGCACGCCAGCTTGCGCCGAAGCTGATCGAGGGCACCATCGAACAGCAGCCGGCCTTTGTCGATGATGATGATCCGTCGGCACAGCTCCTCGATGTCAGACAAGTCATGCGTCGTCAGCATCACGGTGACCCGTGTCTCCTGATTGATCTTTTTGAGAAACTGACGAATCCGTTCCTTGGCTGCCACGTCCAGCCCGATGGTCGGCTCATCCAAGAAGAGAATGCGCGGTTGATGAAGCAATGAAGCGGCTAAATCGCAGCGCATGCGCTGGCCTAAACTCAGTTTACGGACCGGCGTGTGCAGTAACGGCTTCAGGTTAAGGACCTCGTCAAAAACGCCCAAGCGGTCGTGGTAGTCCCGATCCGACACGCCGTAGATCTTCTTGATCAAATGGAATGACTCGACCACGGCGATGTCCCACCACAGCTGGGTCCGTTGCCCAAAAACCGCACCGATGGTTCGGGTGTAGGCCGTGCGATCTTGATGTGGGACCAACCCACCGGCCTGTACCCGACCGCTGGTGGGAACCAGGATGCCGGTCAGCATCTTGATTGTGGTGGACTTTCCTGCGCCGTTGGCACCGATGTATCCCACCATTTCACCCCGATCGATCGAGAAAGAAATATCATCGACGGCGCGTACATCCCGATACCGGCGCACCAACAGATTTTGAATACCGCCCCACAGCCCCTCTTTGCGATCGAAGGTCCGGTAGGTCTTGCATAGATTCTGAGCTTCAATGAAAGGCATACGACAGCGATCCGAGATACCGGCCCACCTCCTGCGAAGACGTTGCGCAGCCCGGCATTATAATCAGATTCTCGTAGGACGCAAAAACCCGGCAATGGGGAGAGCCGCTGGGCTTGCCCGTTGCACTCACGGCAGGTCGGGCCGCCGTGGGTCTCGTAGAGACCTTCGTGGGCGGGCACACGGGTGAGTCACAGGTAGGCAAACATCGAATGCGATGACGGCGGACGGAGCGCCCTACCGCTAGTGAGAGGCTGAGGACCGGCGGGAATGACTTGTCGGTCGCCAGCGTAGGCTGATATTCTCCCGTCCCATGCGTTGCAGCCTACGAACGCCTTTGTAGAGACCCAGAGTATGGCCTTTCGAAACGACCGAAGCCACCTTCCTGCCCAGAACGCTGGCGATTTCTGCGTTGCTGTGGGTCTTGTACAGTTTTCTAAGAAGTTCCAGCTCGGACTTGTTCCACCGCCGTTTGATTCGTGGAGCAGGAGGTTCCAGAGGAGGCTGGCCCTGCATGGCTTGACCCGTTGTTGCCATCGTTTCCTCCAGTCGGAAATCAAGGGAGATCGGATCAGGGGGCGACATGTTATGGATCATGTTGCACCCAAGGTTCGGCCGCTCTCGAGTTTTACGGGAAGAACTCCGATAGTCTGCCACAGGTTCAACAGCTTTGTCATGAGCAAATTCATTTGGATTCAGCGATGAAAGAAAGCATCCGTTTGGGCTGTCTTCGTTGAAAAAAGCCGCACGGGAGACCTACACTACCAAAGCTTGGTCTGACTTTATTGAAATCAGGAGGAGGGATTCATGGATATCAAAGCCCGCTCACAATGCCGCTGGGACCTGGTCAGCCTGGGAGAAGTCATGATCCGCTTAGATCCGGGTGACGGCAGGATTCACACGACCCGCAGCTTTCAAGTCTGGGAGGGGGGCGGAGAGTACAACGTGGCACGGGGCCTCAAGCGTTGCTTTGGGTTGAACACCGCAGTGGTCACGGCTTTGGCCGACAACCCCGTCGGCCGCCTTGTCCAGGATCTGATTTACCAGGGTGGCGTCGATCAACTCATCAAATGGGTGAAATACGACGGCGTCGGACGCACGGTCAGAAATGGATTGAACTTTACCGAGCGCGGCTTCGGTGTTCGGGGGGCCGTTGGGTGTTCCGATCGCGGGCATACGGCAATATCCCAGCTCAAGCCTGGAGACATCGACTGGGATGACATCTTTGGCAAACAGGGCGCTCGCTGGTTCCACACCGGCGGCATCTTTGCGGCGCTCTCCGAAACCACGCCGGCCGTGGCGAAAGAAGCCATGCAGGCGGCGCGGAAAAACGGGACCATCATCTCCTACGACCTCAATTACCGTGAATCGCTTTGGAAGGGCATTGGAGGTCAGGTCAAAGCTCAAGAAGTGAACCGAGAATTAGCCCCGATGGTCGACGTGATGCTGGGCAACGAGGAGGATTTCACGGCCGCCCTGGGCTTCGAGGTGGAGGGGCTCGATTCCACTTTCTCCAAACTGGATCCCCGAAACTTTCAGCGGATGATCGAAAAAGCAGTCTCGACGTTTCCGAATTTCAAAGTGGTGGCCACGACGCTGCGCAACGCTCGCACGGCCTCGAGCAACGATTGGGGGGCAGTTTGTTACACCGAAGGCAAGCTGTACCAGGCTCAACCGCGTGAAAACCTGGACATCTTCGATCGCGTTGGAGGGGGAGATTCCTTTGCCTCCGGTCTGGTTTATGGCTTCCTCGCGGGAAAGGATCCTCAATGGTCGGTGGAATGCGGGGCGGCTCACGGGGCACTGGCTATGACAACACCGGGGGATACCACGATGGCGACCCTGACTGAGGTCGAGAAAGTCATGAAAGGCGGCGGTGCCCGGGTTAGCCGGTAGCGACCATGGGCCGCACTCCGCCACGGGTTCTGTCTCCATCGCTCCAACTTGTTCCTTACCGTACTGCCGGCCAACGTTCCGGGCTGCGACGGGATAGGCCGCTACGGTGCGGTGCTCGGACCGAAATTCCCCGGGGCATTTGCTTTCCTCCTCGAACGTAGAATCATCAGAATAAATATTAGACAATACAATTCTATACAGTTTACTTATAAATTTTCCGATATCTATCCCGGCGCCACGCGAGTCTTTCGGCTTTCCTGACTCCCCTGGTTTTGATGAGCCGACGCTCTAAGCCATCGCAGCGACGCTGCGTCTGAATCTTGTTGGGGTGTTAGCCCGATGTAGAGGCTGCTCATTGACGCTGATAGCGAGAAGCGGAAATGGGTTGCGGAGTCACGTGGGTTGTTTTCGACTAGTGATTTCGCTGCTTCGAGACCGGCAAGTGGGCAGTTTTTCATACTCTCTCTTCCACATAAGCGACGAGCATCCGCCACTTTGATTGGATCCGACAGAGCACAGACCAATCAAGGTCCTTCATACCAGTAGTCATCCATCCGGCGAGATGCTCGCCGTCGCAGTCGCTGCCAGATACACGCTAAGAATCCAGCCGTTTGGCGTTTTCTGCCGAGGGCCTCTGCAGGAATCCAGAAGTCGCCCTTCCATCTTTCGGGGCTGCCATCACTCGTCCCAGGCAGCCGTTTTCGCCTTAAGTCCTACGAATGCTTTTGACGATAGAGGCTTTAGGAGGCTGAAGCCGGGACGCAGCCGCCGATGGGACCAAAGTAGCTGTTATTGGCGGGAACCACGCTTCATGCCCCATTCTGTTTCGTCATTCTTCTGATCACTGGATGATGCAATTGGCCATCCCCATTATCCAAAAGCGAAGCTCCGCACTGATTTCCTGGCTGGTCTGGATGGCCCTGTGGGGTCCCTGGCCACCCTCTGGATGGGCGCTGAACGGCGAGCGACTTCCAGTCCAGTATCAGTTTGATCACTGGGATCAATCTTTCGGTCTCCCGCAAGCCATCATCAGAACCATTTGGCAGACCCAGGATGGGTATGTCTGGTTAGGTACCGACGGAGGACTGGTTCGGTTTGACGGGGTCCGGTTCACGACGTTCACGCGTAGAAACACGCCCGCTATCGAAGAGCACCAGATCATGAACTTGGGTGAAACCCGCGACGGCACCTTGTGGGCTGGGACCTACGGAGGGGGCCTGATTCGAGTGCGGGAGGGGCAGATTCGCACGCTCACAACCCGCGACGGTCTCATCAGCAATTACGTTCGGTCCGTTTTTGAGGACAGCAGCGGTACGCTCTGGGTCTCGACAGACGGTGGATTGAATGTCCTCGTCGGGAGTCGCTTTGTGCCGGCTCCCGGCCTGCCGGGAGACACAGGATGGGACCTTTTTGAGGAAGCCGGCGGACGCCTTTGGCTGAGCTCTGCCAAGGGAGTTTTCACGAGAGAGAGTCCCTCTGCGCCGCTCCGTCGCCTCGATCCCGCGGACGGGAGTCCAGGTTCCGCCAATGCCATCGAGGCTGACGATTCCGGAACGATCTGGATCGCAAGCGAGCAAGGACTGTTCCGGTTCGATGGCCGCCGGTTCACGCTCACAACCACCGCGGGCCCGGCACAGCAATTGGCCGTAGTCGATTTGATTGCGGGTCCGCGGAAAACATTGTGGGGTCGCACCAGGCGCGGCCCACTCCTCGAGATTGCGGGCGGAAAGATCAAAAAGCAGTACGATTCACCGTACTTCGTCAACATTAGTTGGGTGCGGCCCAGGCTGGACCGGGATCGTAACCTATGGCTGGTCTCCCAGCATCATGGACTCATTCGGTTCCAAGAGGGCAAAGTCGCCACATTCGGCCAGGGACACAAGTTGGCCCAAGACTCGATCTCAGCGATCTACGAGGATCGGGAGGGCAATCTATGGATCGGCATGGATGACGGCGGTCTGGGCCGCCTGAAGGATGGCGAGTTTGTCAGCTACACCATGCGGGAGGGGTTGGGCGACAACGTGGTTAATTCCGTCTGCTCGACCTCTGAGGGAAGCCTCTGGATAGGCACGCGATGGGGCCTCAGTCAGTTCCGTTCAGGGCGCTTCACGAATTTTCTGGCAGGACGTCTCCCGGAGTTTAACAACATCAAGTCAGTGTATCCTTCCCGACAGGGTGGTGTCTGGGTAGGAGTGGAAGGGGCGGTTCTCCGGTTTGCGGGTGGAAGCTGGACAACTTATCCCACCCGAACATCGGCACATGTCGACGATGAATTCGATCCCACCGTCGTCTCGATTTACGAAGACCAAAACGGAATCCTATGGGCAGGCACCTTTTCGGCGGGTTTGATGACTCTTGTCGAGGGTCGTTGGAAAACCTTTACCACAAGGCATGGCCTGTCCAGCAACTACATCAGGGCTATCAAGGAAGATCGACACGGTGGTTTGTGGATTGCAACTCGCGGCGGCGGAGTGAATCACTTCAAGGAGGGCCGTTTTCGCTCGTTCACGACCAAAGATGGCCTGGCCAGCGATTCCGTTCTGTCTCTACACGTGGATGGAGATGGAGTCCTTTGGGTTGGAAGTAAAGGCTCGGGTCTGAGCCGATTCAAGAACGGTCAGTTCACTTCGATCTCCACCCGTGACGGCCTTTTCTCCGACTATGTCTACGAGATCCTCGAGGATGAGTTTGGTCATCTGTGGATCAGCAGCAACGAGGGAGTTTTTCGTGTTCGCAAGTCGGATCTGGATCGATTTGCCGAGGGAGAGATTGCAGGGGTCCACTCCGTCTCCTATGGCAAAGAGGACGGGATGTCCGCTACCGCCTGCACCGGCGGTATTCACCCTGCAGGTTGGAAGGACCAGGCCGGCAGACTCTGGTTTCCAACGATCCGGGGGCTTGTGACCGTCGATCCAAGCGCCATTCAAGTCGACCTGGGCCCTCCCCCGGTGCGAGTCGAACGTATGGTGGTTGACGGTGAGCCCGTCGACATTCATCACGGGGGCCGAGTCCATCTCGATCCCGGGAAGCCAAACCTGGCATTCGAATACACCGCTTTAAGCCTTCTTAGTCCGGAAAAGATTCGCTTCAAGTATCGCCTGTCCGGCATTGACTCCGACTGGGTCGAGGCCGAGGGCCGGAGGACCGCTTATTACAACCGGCTGCCGCCTGGAAATTATCGTTTTCAGGTCATCGCAGGCAACAAATACGGAACTTGGAACCTCTCCGGAACCAGCCTGGAGTTCTACCTGGCGCCCTACTTTTACCAGACCTATTGGTTCGCAGGCCTTTCCGTCGGCGGGTTGGTCCTGGGAATTGCTGGTCTCTACCGCTTGCGGATGTATCGAGTCAAAGTCCGTGAACGAAACCTGGTGCGGCTGGTTAACGAGCGGACTCAGGAACTGCGGGAGGAGATTGCCGAAAGGCGGCAGGCCGAATCCGCGGCGCAAGAAGCCAGACAGACGGCTGAGTCAGCCAACCGGGCCAAGAGTGAGTTTCTCGCCAACATGAGTCATGAGATTCGGACGCCCATGAATGGCATCATCGGGATGACCAGCCTCGCACTTGACACAAAGCTGAGCGCTGAACAGCGAGACTGCCTTGAACTGGTCAAGCAATCGGCAGACTCTCTCATGGCCATCATCAACGATGTTCTGGACTTTTCGAAGATTGAAGCCGGCAAACTGGAGCTGGACGCCAGTGAGTTCAGCTTGGAGCAGCGACTCCAACTGGCCCTTCGGCCCTTAAGCCTCCGGGCTAAACAGAAAGGGTTGGGCTTCCATATTGCGATTCATCCGGACGTTCCGAGGGTCGTGATTGGGGACGCTTTGCGCGTACAGCAAGTCCTGACGAACTTGGTGGGCAACGCTGTGAAGTTCACTGAAGAGGGCTCGGTTTCCATTCAGGTCTCGGTCGAGCAACTCGGTACGGATGCCGTGCATCTTCATTTTGCCGTTTCAGATACCGGAATCGGCGTGCCTCGAGAAAAGCAGCTCAGCATCTTCGACGCGTTCACTCAAGCCGACGGATCGATGACCCGCAAGTACGGAGGAACCGGCCTGGGATTGACCATCTCATCCCGCTTGGTGGGTATCATGGGCGGAAGAATCTGGATGGAGAGTGAACGGGGGAAAGGCAGTGTCTTTCATTTCACCGCACGGTTTGGCTTTTCCACCGGTAGCGACGTTGAGCAGAAGCCGCCCGAGGAAATTCGCGAACCGCTTCAGCGAGACCTTCCGGCCAGTAGTGAAGGAATCCGCATCCTCGTCGCAGAGGACAACCGGATCAATCAGGCGCTGCTGGCCGGTATGCTGCGAAAGCGGGGCCACCAGGTGACGGTCGTTTGTTCAGGGCGGGAAGCTCTCTCAAAACTCCAACAACAGTGCTTTGATCTGGTCTTACTCGATATCCAGATGCCTGATATGGATGGGTGGCAAGCGACCGCGGCTATCCGGAAACTCGAAGACGAGACCGCCATGAATCCTGCTGCGGTTTCCGAGGATTCCTCCTATCGCCGTGATTACGAAGCGATGGGCAGGATTCCGATCATTGCCGTTACCGCCCACGCGATGAAGGGTGACCAGGAGCGGTGCTTGAGCGCCGGCATGGACGGCTATGTTCCAAAACCTATTGACTTCAAGCATCTGTTTGAAGAGATCTCCAGACTGCGGTCGCGATTTCCTGCGCTGGATTTGTTGACCACGTAATCAGCGGTGGCAACTGTTTGGGCGTGTGGGTACCCTCTGGTTGGCTCCCCCATTTTGTGATCCCTTGATCATGAGGCGTACAAACCCGTTCAGCGGCCACCAATGAGCACGGGTTCTCGGGTTTGGGTCGCGGACGGGACGAAGTGGTGATAGGATCAGGACTTCGGCGGCTGCACATGCCGGCTTTGACCCTGCGGGGTGCGTCTCAGGCGTAGAGATCAAGGAGAGATGGTTTTTCGGACGGAGTGATCTTGCCGGACTGCTCGATCATCTCCACCAGCGCGGCTCCCTGCTGTTCTGCCGTTGATTTGGCCAGTTTGATCACCGCCACAACCCTATCGGACTCCACTGCACTAGTATTGGAACTAACGTAGTCGGCCAGGCTGTCTCGAAGCGGTGAATCAGCGATCGTCACGAATATGGCTATCGGATGTTCATTGAACGCACTTTAGTCCGGCCAGCTCTTTCAGTCGGGCGATCGATTTATCTTGTCGCATCCGGTGGGTCGCGAATCCGGGAGAGGAACCCCACATCCTGATCAGGAAGGAGAAGTCGTGAACTCTCGCAAAGACAAGCGCCACCATCGGCTCTTTTTCCTTTGGCTGGCCGGGCTGTTTTTTCTGGGGCCTTTGATGAATTCGCTGGGGACTGAAGGAGGGGCACCGGTCTGGCCGATGTGCCGAAAGCACCTGATCCACTCCGGAGCAAACGAATCAGCCGCAGTGTCCGACATCAACAACGACGGTCGACTCGACATCGTGGCTGGAGAACATTGGTTCGAAGCCCCCCAGTGGATCCAGCATCGCATGAGGGAGATTCCCTTTGTCTCAGGCTATATCGACGACCTCAGCAACTTTGCAATGGACGTCAATGGCGACCGCTATCCCGACCTCATCGCGAGCTCTTGGTTCAGCAAGAAGCTCTCGTGGTTCGAGAACCCGCGGAGGCACGATGGAGATTTCAGTCACCGTCTCTGGCAGGAGCACGTCATCGAATCAGGCTTCAATTACGAACTCATCCTGCTGGTTGACCTAGACGGTGATGGTCAGGCTCGCGAGATTCTACCCAACTATGGAACGAGTTCCCAAATAGCCTGGTTTGAAGCCGTCGAATCCGGCGGAACCGTTGAGTGGAAGAAGCATTTGGTGGGCGAAATCCCAGAGGTCCGTGGAATCCATGGTGTTGGACTGGGCGACGTCAATGGCGACCGACGGCCCGATATTTTGACCCCGAGAGGTTGGTTTGAAGCACCAAAGGATGCGCGCTCAGGAAGCTGGCTTTTCCACAGTGACTACCGACTCCTGTCACCCCACGGCCAAGCCAGCCCCATCTGGACCTACGATGTTAACGCCGACGGGCGGATGGATCTGGTCTATGGCGCCGGGCACCACTATGGGGTGTATTGGCTGGAAAACGGGACGCAGGGATGGACGGAGCATGTGATCGATAACAGTTGGTCTCAGGCCCATGCTGTGACATTGGTGGACCTCGATCGCGACGGCAAATTGGACTTGCTCACGGGCAAACGTTATCTTGCGCATGACATTGACCCAGGATCATACGAACCATTGGGTCTGTACTGGTACCGTTGGGCCTCGCCGGGTAAATTCATCAAGCACGTCATTGACTATGGCACTGCAGCCGGCACCGGCGTGCAAACTCCCGCTGTCGATATCGACGGCGATGGGGACATTGATATCGTGGCCCCGGGGAAATCGGGGCTCTTTCTCTTCGAGCAGATCGACTTCCCACGCCAGAAATCAAGACCTCCCTCCTGATGAATCCGTAGGCGTCAAGCTCGTCACGCGGGCCAAGTCACCAAAAGTGTTGCCAGGCACATCCACTGCGCCTTTAGGTTCTTTTCGCGCGGTTGCGGGAACAGGTCGGCCAGAAGGCCTCTTTACGTGACACCTTTCGCGCAGTTCGCGCACCTCGGCATTCATCTTTGCAACAAGTGGTTTAAGATAGGAAGGCTGGGATACCAAGTCGAAGGTCCTGCGCGTGTAAACTGAACTCTGTCGAATCGAATAAAACACCATTTATGAGACTGCTGCTGTCTTATCTGAAAAGCTATTGGAAGCTGGTGTTCTTGGCGCTGTTCCTGGCGGCCGTCAACCAGGTTTTCTCCTTGTTGGATCCGCTGATTCTCCGATACGTCATTGATCGTTACGCCACGCGTTTTCAGGAGTACACCACGGAAGAATTCTTCCGGGGGGTGAGTCTTCTGCTTCTGGCGGCTGTGGGCGTGGCCTTCGTTTCAAGAGTTGCCAAGAATTTCCAGGACTACTGTATCAACGTGGTCACTCAGCGGCTGGGCGCTCGGATTTACTCCGATGGAATTCGGCACTCGCTGGAACTCCCTTATTCCGTTTTCGAGGATCAACGAAGTGGCGAAACCCTCGGCAAACTACAAAAGGTCCGCACGGACGTCGAAAAGCTCATCAGCCTCTCCATCAACGTTCTGTTCATGTCACTGGTGGGGATTACCTTCGTGATGATCTACGCCTTCAGTGTTCACTGGATTATCGCTCCCGCTTATTTTCTGACCATTCCGTTGTTGTCTCTGCTTAGTCTGACGCTCGGCAAGAGGATCAAGCGCATCCAGAAAGTGATCGTGGGCGAGACCACCGCCTTGGCAGGATCCACGACCGAGTCGTTGCGAAATATCGAACTAGTCAAGAGTTTGGGTTTGTCCCAACAAGAGATTTCCCGTCTCAACAACACCACTCAAAAGATTCTGCAACTGGAGCTCAAAAAGGTGCGCTACCTGAGGAGCTTAAGCTTTGTTCAGGGCACCACCGTAAACTTCCTGCGAACCTCGATTTTGTTTCTGATGCTCTACCTGATCTTCGCCAGAGAAATCACGGTTGGCGAGTTTTTCTCATTGTTCATCTACTCGTTTTTCATTTTTGGACCCTTGCAAGAGATGGGGAACTTCATCAACGCCTATCGAGAAGCTGAGGTCTCGCTCAACAACTTCCAGCAGATCCTCGACACGCCGAGAGAACCCAGACCGTCGGCACCGGTCAAGATTTCTGCCATTCAGACGCTGGCCTTCGAGAATGTCGGGTTCCGGCACCAGACGGCAACGAATCCGGCCTTGCAGGATGTCTCGTTTCAAACTCGTCGCGGAGAGACGATCGCCTTCGTCGGTCCTTCGGGAGCCGGAAAAAGCACGCTGGTGAAGCTCCTGGTCGGTCTCTACCCTCCCCAGGAGGGATGCATCCTTTACAACGATACGCCCAGCACTGAGATAGACCTGGACGCTCTGCGAGAGCACATTGGATTCGTCACGCAGGACACACAACTGTTTTCGGGCACGATTCGGGAGAACCTGCTGTTTGTGCGGCCTTCGGCCACCGACGCAGACTGTTACGAAGTCCTGGAGAAAGCCGCCTGTCAGAGTCTGTTGGCTCGGGCGGACAAGGGCTTGGATACCATCATCGGCGAAGGCGGAGTGAAGGTTTCAGGGGGGGAGAAGCAGAGACTGTCGATCGCGCGCGCCCTGCTTCGCCGGCCCGATCTCCTGGTTTTCGACGAAGCCACCTCGGCCCTGGACTCACTGACGGAAGACGAAATCACCCAAACGATCCGTGAGGTCTCAAGCCAGCGCGATCTGATCTCGATTCTGATCGCGCACCGGCTCTCCACCATCATGCACGCCGACCGGATCTACGTCCTGGAGCAGGGTCAGATCATCGAATCCGGGAGGCACTCGGATCTGCTTGAGCTGAGGGGCTTGTATTACGCCATGTGGCGCCAGCAGATCGGCGAGCGAGCGGCGCGCACGCCGAAGGAAGCACTCCTGGAAGCAAAACTCTAAGCCGTGGGGTCAGGTTTACCGGCCGATTCGGAATCGACTCCAGACGGCCACTCGGTTCCCCGCTCAAGAGCGTTCGAGAGCGCGACTGTGCTCATCAACCAAACGGAGAATTGACCGATAGGGAATCCCACCGTGCCGGCTCAGACCCAGTTCACACGTCGTGCTGGTGGAGTATCCAGCGGTGCAGCTGGAAGGCAAACCGGCGTTTAAGTCATGCAGTGCCGACGCCGTCAGCTCCGGATACGAGAATCCCCGGTCGCCGGCAAACCCGCAGCAACCGATGTTTTCGGGAACAATCACCCCTTCCGCACAAAGTTTTGCCAATTCGTTTAGTTTAGCCTCTAGCCCCATTTTTCGGGAACTGCAGACCGTGTGAATCGCGACCGTACCGGGCTTTCTCGTGAAGCTGAGCCGTTCCCGAAGAAATCGCAGAACAAACTCGACGGGCTCATAAACGTTCAAGCCCTCCAGGCCGTTTTCCTTCAGCCGATACACACACGGACTGGTATCCACCAGAATCGGCCAAGCCCCTCCATTGCTGGCTTCGAGCAAAGCCGTTCTCAACTCTTGCAGCTTCCACTCGCCTTGTCGATCGAAACCCTTGCTGGCAAAGGCCATGCCGCAGCACAGGCTCCCCAGACGGCCGGGATACACGACCTCGTACCCCGCCTTGCGCAGCAGGCGCTCGACGACTTCATGGAGAGTTTCCTCATCCTTAAAGGCGGGCCGCAGCGTACGGTTGATGCAACTCGGCAGATAAACCACTTTAAGAGGGTTTTTGAGATCCACAGGAGCCCTCTTTACGCGAGCAGCCCCTTGTGGGACAAAGGGATTCCACTGAGGCAAACGGTCCCCTGAGATCTTTCGAAGCAATCCAGACAAAGCGGTCATCCCACGCGTCCCCAGCAAAAGGTGGGTCCAGTGTCCCAGTTGCAGTACCCAACCCAATCCCCAACTCACCAGAGCGAAGTGGCGGGCCACCCAACCGGCCAGGCGGTTGGCCAGTTCTGACTGCTCCTGCTGCCGAATCTCTTTGATCAACTTTCCGGTGTCGATGTTGACTGGACAGCTCGTAGCGCACAGGCCGTCTGTCGCACAGGTCTGGTTTCCCTGGTAGACAAATCCCTGACGCAGGGCCTGAATTCGGTCCGAGGCTCCCCCTTCCCGCTGCAGACGTGAGATCTCTCTCCAGATGGCGATACGCTGGCGCGGTGTCAGGCTGAGGTCCTTGGATGGGCAGTTCACCTCGCAGAAACCGCATTCGATGCATTTATCCACGATCGGATCCGCTGCCGGGAGGGGCTTGAGGTTTTCAAGATGGACTCGAGGGTTCGAATTCAGAATCACACCTGGATTCAGAAGATTTTCCGGATCGAAGATGGCCTTGATCTCTTTCATCAGGGTGTACGCCTCGGCACCCCACTCCAGTTCTACAAACGGCGCCATGTTCCGGCCGGTGCCGTGCTCTGCTTTCAGAGATCCGTCATAGCGTTCAACCACCATGTGCGTGAGCTCGTCCATGAAACCAGCGTAGCGCTGAACCTCTTCGGGACGGTTGAAGTCTTGATGAAAGACAAAGTGCAGATTGCCCTCCAGGGCGTGGCCAAACAGGATCGCCTCGTGATAGTCGTGCTTATTGAACAACTCCTGCAGCTCAAGCGCGGCTTCAGCCAGCCTGGGAAGCGGAAAACACACATCTTCGATGATGATGGTTGTGCCGGTGGGCCGAACGGCGCCGACCGATGGGAAAAGCCCTTTGCGAATGTTCCACAGCTGCGCTGTTTCGACGGGATCGGAAGTGAACTCCAGTGGTCGCACGGTGGGCACCAGGGCGATGGCCTGCGCAGCCTTCTCCATTTGGGTCTGCAGCTCAACGGAACTTCGGGCGCGAGTTTCCACCAGCAACCCGCAAACGGCTTCGTCCAGATGGCGTAAGTAACCTGGCATGCCGGCTTTGGATTCGACGGAACGCAAGCTGGCGCGGTCCATCAACTCGACCGCTGAAACGCCGCTCTGCCTCAAACCCGGAATGGCCTGGCAAGCCGTGCGAACGTCGGGAAACAAGACCAAAGCCGTGGCTTTGCAGGGATGCTCAGGAACGGTGTGATACGTGATCTCCGAGATGAAGCCCAACGTTCCTTCCGAACCAATCATCAAATGGGCCAGGATGTCGATGGGGGAATCGAAGTCTACCAGGGCGTTAAGGCTATAACCGGTGGTGTTCTTCATCTTGAATTTCCGCTGGATGCGGCCCGCCAAGGTTTGATTCTGCCGGACACACGCAGCCAACCGTTGCAGCCGCGTTACCAAGTCTGAACGCTCATGCAAGAACCGCTCGCAGCTCTCCGGATTGCGGGTATCCAGGATGGTACCATCCTCCAGAACAACCCGCAGGCCGGCCAGCGTCCGGTAACTATTTTGAGCGGTCCCGCAGCACATGCCGCTGGCGTTGTTGGCCGCGATCCCACCGATCATCGCAGAATTGATGGAGGCCGGATCGGGGCCGATCTTCCTGCCATGGGGAAGGAGCCGGGCATTGGCGTGAGCACCGACCACGCCGGGTTGAAGCGTCACTTGCGAGGCATCGGCACTGATCTGAATCTTTTTCCATCCCCTGCCCAGCCTGATTAAAACGGAGTCTGTGACGGCTTGCCCCGACAGACTGGTGCCTGCCGCTCGAAAGGTAACCGGCAGTCGGAGCTTGCGGCATTCGCGCAGGACCGCGACGACTTCCGCTTCGGATTCCACCTCTACTACCAATTTGGGAACCAGACGGTAGAAGCTGGCGTCCGTGCCGTAGGCCAGTGTTCGCAGAGGATCATGAATCAGTCGATCTTCGGGAATCTCAGCCCGCAACTGGTCAAGGACTTGGGAATAGGATTGATCGAACATGGGATGTTTTCTCGCTAATTCACGGCAAACCCGAAGCCAGGCAACGATCGATTTCACTTCCTGCGGGAGTCTCTGAGGCTCAGAGCCGATTGGTCGAAATCGGTCTGTGGTGATGCGACGCTCTCGGTTGCCGGCGGATTGTAACCCGACTTCTCGGCGGAGCAAAGGCGTAGATGGCAGCGTGTGGAAGACAGACAAAACACCGATTGACCCGCCACACACGCAAATGGCGATTCACTGGCCCGCCACCCGCCGGATTTCTTCGACTGCAGCGGGATTCTCAAGCGACGAAATGTCTCCCGGGTCGCGCCCCAAGTAAACAGAACGGATCACTCGCCGCATGATTTTGGCGTTACGCGTTTTCGGAAGGTCGCGAACAAAACAGATGGCTTTGGGTGCAAGCGCCTTGCCCAACTCTTCGGTGACCCCGCTCCGGAGCTGGTCGACCAGGGCTGGGGTCGACGCTTCACCGGGCTTTAGAACCGCGAAGCAAACCACCGATTCCCCTTTGATCTCATCGGGCACTCCAATCGCCGCCGCCTCTGCTACCGCCGGGTTTCTCATCAAAGCCGACTCGACTTCGGCCGGACCCAGGCGTTTGCCGGCTACTTTGATGACGTCATCGGTGCGCCCCAGGATATACCACAACCCGTCTTCGTCAACTGCAGCCCAATCCCCGTGCACCCAAACGTCGGGGTAGCGGGACCAGTAAGTGTCTAAGTAGCGCTGCGGGTCCTTCCAAAAACCTCGAGTCATCCCAATCCAGGGCTTGCGGATGACCAGCTCGCCCACCTGGCCGCGGACCGGTCTTCCCTGCTCGTCGACCACGTCTGCAGCCATGCCGGGCAGTGGTCCGGCGAAGGCCCCGGGCTTGAGGGGTGAGAGCCAATTGCCCATCACGATGCCTCCCGAGATCTCCGTTCCACCCGAATAGTTGATGATGGGACGCTTGCCGCGCCCCGCCTGATGAAAGAGCCAAAGCCAGGCGGTCGGATTCCATGGTTCACCCGTTGAAGCAAAGGATCTCAGACGCGGCATCGGATGCTTCACCAACCAGTCGTCCCCGGCTTTCATGATGGCCCGTACAAAGGTGGGAGACAGGCCTAGAATCGACACGCCATGCCTCTCCACCATGTCCCACACCCGGTCCGGCGCGGGGTAGTCGGGCGCGCCGTCGTACAGAAACATGGCACTACCATTAATCAAGGTTCCAAACACCTGCCAGGGACCCATCATCCAGCCCATATCCGTCATCCAGAACAAAACATCATCGCGCTGGAGATCCAAACCATGTCGCATATCCTGTGCCGATTTGATTGGGAATCCGCAATGCGTGTGTACGGCCCCTTTGGGACGTCCTGTCGTTCCCGAGGTATAGATCAACATCAGAATGTCTTCCGCTTCCGTTTGCTCAGTCGGGCAGCTGTCGGGCTGTGCCTCACACAAGTCCATCAACCAGAAATCCCTGCCCGAAACCCAGCTCACGTCTTGCCCGGTTCTCCTACTGACGATACAGAAGCGGACAGAGGGGCAACCAGACAAGGCCTCGTCGGCGGTCTGCTTAAGGGAAACCTTGTGGCCTCTGCGGAAGACTCCGTCCGTTGTGAACAAGACTTTGGCCTCGGAGTCGTTTAACCGGGTCATAATCGCCCCCGAACCGTACCCGGAAAACAAAGGCAGAATGACGCCACCGATCTTAGCCACTGCCAGAAAAGCGGAAATCAGTTCGGGCCCCATGGGCATGAACAGCCCAGCCACGTCGCCTTTCCCCAAGCCCAAGCGCCGAAGAGCGTTGGCTAACCGGCACACTCTCCGGTTCAACTCTCCATAGGTCCACACCTGGGGCTGCCCTTCCTCCCCTTCCCATCGCACAGCGATTCGTTTCTCAACTGCCGTGCCCATCCATTTGTCGAGCAGGTTGTGGACAATATTCATCCTGCCGCCCACGCACCACCGGGCCCACGGGCTGCCGGCACTCAAATCCACCACCTTTGAGTAACCCTGATAGAACTCGATCTCCAGGTCCTGCAGCATTGCGTTCCAGAACCACTCCAGATCCTCGGTCGATCTGGCAAGCAATTCCTCATAGTGCTTTATCCCGTGCTGCCGCATGAATCGCGTTAGATGGGTGGATTCCACCTGGTCTTGAGTTGGCGACCAGACGATCTCGCCGCCGAACGTGAACTCTTGTTCCGCCATATCCCCGGCTCTCCTTCCCTCCTCGACTCCGGAACCCTTAGCCTTGTCCCGTGCCTGCTGTCAACGAGATTTCGCTCCCGGCGCTCCAGAAACACTCATAAGCCTTACGCAGTTGCCGATGAGATAAGCCTCAGTTACTCGGAGGCCCTATGATCGCACACAGCTTGGACAGACGGGACGTCAAAAACGGATACACGATCTGCGACTGCGGTGAATATGCTCACGTGTTCAGACAGCAGATCCTGAACAAACTCCCCAAAGACTACACTGGTGAAATGTGCCGGGAATGCAATATGTGGCGCTACAAACTCGAGCATCTTGATCCCAGCCGCAAGAAACACGCTTGATACTCTTGATCATCTGTAACACTCCAATTCGGGGTCGGACGGGATGCTCATTTGCAACCGGCCTTCAGGGGTGTCCGGCGATCACTTCTGCAATGGGAGGCCCTGGCAAGCCGCGAAAACGTTTTTCCGAAGACATCCCCATCAGTCGGACAAGGGTCGGAACGACACTCAAACTGTCGTAAGGGGTGTCGACCACCAGACCTCTCGGGATTCCCGTCCGGGCACCTCCCGCCAGCATCAACGTTGCGTGGGTGGACAGCTGAAAGAACGAACCGTGGTTGCCACCGGGGTTGAACCCCCGAACATTGAAGTTCCAATGGTTATTGGCAAACACAATGAGATCAGGCTGGGACGCTTGTCGCTTGCGCCAGTAGAAGCGTCTTACCAGTGCCGCATCCTCCCCTTCCTCTTCCCAATTCAGTCCCTCCGGGCTGCGGTATGTAAAGTACTCATGCAAGCTGATGAGCGCATTTGAGTACTTAGTGCCAAATAATGCCTCCAACCATTGCTGGTCGGTGTGCCAGCCCTCCAGCCACGCGTGTTCCTCACCACGCGGAATTTGCAGGCGAGGATCTTCCCAGATTTCCAGGGGCAACCCAGACTTCCATTTACCCGGTTGAAGATCGATTTGACCTTCCTCGGTCTGCTTTAGCTTCTGGACAGGCCAGTAGCGTAACTGCAGCTGTCCATCCCGTGAGAGTCGAGACAGGAGGAGAGCCTGCGCCTCTTCGTCCCGAAACAGCAGAACAGCCCCCTCCAGCGGATCCTCAACAACCGCCTGAATGGCATCCGAGGGTAGGCTAACTGCGACGAAGTCCACGGGATGGGAACTCAACGCTGGTTGTGGGTTATTCCGAACTCGAAGCGCGGTGAGGGCCGTCAAATAGTTCACGCGTCGAAAGCTGTTTTCGAGATCCAATCGACCTTCGTGGTCGAGAACCATGCCTCCCTCGGCCGGGCCCACCACGTAGTTCTGGAGTTGGTGTAGCGAGTTTCTTACGCCCAGGCTCCGGCGGGGAATCAGTTCCTGAACGTCCGACTTGGTCGGATCCGGCGGGGTGCGAAGTGCATCGAGCAGCCGTTGCAGGATCACCAGATTGCTGCGATAGTCCGCAACATCCTGTTCCCGAGAGGCGAGTCGAACCGACCGCCTCGATTTTTCTTTTCCCTGGTGCTTTTCCTGACCTCCCGCCTTCCTGGACAGGGTCTGAACGGCGCGTCTCTCGACCTCAATCCAGTTTTCCAGTGCCTTGACTTCTTCGGCTAGCATCACTGCATTTCGCGTCCAACTCGGCTGGTTCCGACGCAACACTTGAAGGAACGCCTCCAAAACAGCCTTGCGTCTGGCTGGATCCGCGCTCGGGGCTCGCAGTTGCAGCCATAGAATGTGCAACAGATTCAGGTCGCTGTTTCTCAGGTAAACCGATCCCCGTTCGTTTCCGTCCAAATCCAGGACCGCGGTTGGATAGTGGTCTTTCTGTCCACGCAGATAGAAGGAATGTTGAGCTTCAGTCGTCACTAACGGAACCGTCGGCAAGAGCGACTTGAAACTGAAATCACTGAGGGGAGGACGATTCATCAGGACATGGTGCCCCCCGCCTTCCGGCCGGCCCAGGTAGTTCACCAGATTGAATCCTTGGCTATAGATCCCGTCCTGGCTGTTCATTCCATGATCCGACAGCAGAAGGAGAACCGTCTCCTGCGCCAGGGGACTCTGCTGAATAGCCGTCCAGATTCGACCCACCAGTCCATCGATTTCCCGCAAGGCTTCCACTTGTGACTGGCGATCGGGGTTGACGTGGGCCAGATGGTCGTAGCTGGCAGTGAAGTAGTCGAGGTAGCGGACGTGGGGGTCTTGGAGACGGGTCATGAGTTCCTTTTCCAGCTGCTCGAAAACCGCCTTGCCGCCATCCAGTCCCATGGTCCACTCATCGACCAGTCCCTTCGGACCCCGCCCAACCAGCAGGCGCTTCAGACTCCTTCTCAGCGTACTGATGCGAGCCCCGCGTTGAAAGAGTTGAAAGCCCTGGAATCTCGCCGTGGGCTGGAATGCATCGACCAGAAGCGGGATTCCCATTTCGTCGAGCACTTCCACCCCCGGCATGTCCACTCTGCGACCCACCGAGTACCTGAGGTAGAAGGAAAAGAAGTTCAGGTAGTCGTCGCATCGCAGATTGAACCGATCGTACTCAGCATTCCCCTTAATGACCGAGTGCCTGCCCGTATCAAGAATCGACCAGGAAGGTGCCGAGAGGGTCAGTCCTCGAACGTAGAAGTTGGACAACCGGGTTCCCCCTTGATAGAAGACATGCTGGATCCAGGGGAGAACGCTTCTACCGGTATGAGGGTTGGTCTCTTTGATGAAGCGGTCGATCAAGGACTGCGGGACTCCGTCGGCCTTGATTACGACCATTCGGCGAGTTTCGCCCAGAGCAGCGGGAGAGCCTCCTGATACCGAGATCAGAATCAGCAGACTCGTGGCCACACTCAACGAGATGCGATGACAACGGAGAAGCTTTGCCCAGACCCGACCGACTGTGTTCATGGTTAACTCGACGCTTATTCTGCGCCTCATCTATCGCCAATAAGGCGCGGCACCACTCTCAGGGACGCACTTTGGCCAGATTACTCAAGCGAAATGGAAACGGCAAATCGTTTCAGTCAGGGTCCACGTCAACGAAGGTGGGGATGGCCAAATCCGGGGAATCGTCCGAAGAATCCTGCGAGGAATCTTGTTGAAGGCCTGCGATGACAGGCGCAGAACCAGAGCCTTGATCGTCCAGACCCGACGTCGTTTGGAGTGCGGCCACGTGAACGGAGTCCGGCCAAAGTGCTTGCTGGCACGCCATTCGAATGGTCGGGTCAGCGCTCTTGCTCAGAATCCGCTGGGTGGCCGCTATCAGTTTCTTGCCTTTCAGTTTGCCTCTTTGGCTCAAAAACTCCAAGGAGTGCTGAATCTGTTCCGGATCCCAATCGATTTCCGCCTGCACCGAACGCGCGGCCCGCAACACCAGTTGTGTGTGAACCTCGACCCGGCGTTGCTCGGCCAGCATATGGGCAAGTTCAGGATCTTCTCTCTCCCTATGAGCGTAAAGGCCGAAGCTCAACACGTTGATTGTATTCAGGAGTCCCCTCTGAAGCGCTCCGTGGTGGCTCCTAGTGATTTCTTCCCTTCTGTCCCGCTGAAGAATCGCTGGCAAGCCGTCTGGTTGGCCGGCATGGTGAAGCAAGGCCCTATATTGGGCCCGGGCCACCTGAAGTTCAGTATTCAAATTGTTCTCGAGAGGATTCACCGATACCTTTTCGAGGCGCCGGAGAATTTCCTTAACCAAATCGGGCGCCAGGGTGTCATGCAAGGGCAGAAGCAGCTTCAGCTGGGAAATGCTGCACAGTCGCGACGGCTGGCTGAAATCCTTTCCCACACGGCGGGTCACAAAGTTCGCGGCGCTTCGGCCGAACCAGTAGCCGAAATTGCCGAAGGCTGTCACAGAGAGAACATCGCGAGAGACATCATGGACGGCCCGCGGATAGATCTCACGGCGCTTCGGATTGAGAGGCGCTCGAAAATCGACGAGGAGGATGGGAATCTTGGGGTGCTCCAGGCCGTAAATGGCCAATGGAATCCACTCCTCCCGGCGGCAGTCCGGTTGCTCCGGATTGCAAGGTCGGTTTTGCAGATCCAGGTTGCGAACGCTGACGACCCCCTGCCACTGGTTCAGTCGCTTGTCGTCCCACGGACTCGCGATGTTGAGGAACCGCCCGTTGAAGGGCCTGCCGTTCCCCTCCTGCACGGCCGATCGAGAGGTCCACAGCATCGCGTGAGTCGCCGTCCCGTCCGGAAACCGGAGCGGCTCGAAATAAAGGCCCTCTGATTCAGCCCGCTGACGGAGCAGTTCCCAATTTCGGGCGCGGATCCTCCTGACAAGGCTGTTCCGCTGCTGCGAGAATTCTTCTAAGTGGTCTTCCTTGAGCAAGGCCCTGAAAAGTCCCTCGCTGGCCAGGAATCGGCCTTCCAAGGTGCGGCGTTCTGCCTCTGTCAGTGACTGGAAGCCATAGTGATCCTCGTCCCACTGCATCAGGATTGAAAGGGCCCTGCGAATCTGAGCCTCGCGGTAATCCTTGACGTTTCTTCGATAGCTCCGAGCCGAACTGGTCAGCAAGGAAGAATGCGGCTCCATGGTGAGATATTGCAGAACCCTTCCCCACAGCCGCTTCGCCAGGTTGGATCGGACTGACGTGAGATCCAGCAGTGGAGGAGGCAGCCCATCGCCCGCATCTTTCTTGTTGCCGAACCGGCTATAGAAGAAGGGCACGGCCGCGGCCGCCTTTTGACTCCACGAAGGGTGAGTATAAGTGTGAACCCAAACGTAGCGAAGGCGGTGCACATCGTTGTCAGGGCTGCCAAGCGTGTCCCGTAGGATACTGACCAGTGGTACCGCGCTCCTGGTACCGGTTGGGTCATCTCCTCCCAGATCTCCAAAAATCGTGAGCAGCTCTGCTCCGCCATCCACGGGAACCACTTCAAGTCTGAAACCGCTTGAGTCTCTGGCCAAGTCAGTCTGGCCTGCGGCTGAGGTCTTCCCTGCGGCGCTGGATGCAAGAGCTAACAGCACGGCGACAGTGCAGATCAGTCGGTGGCAGGTTTTTGATCGACGGTGCAAGGAATTGAACTCCACCAGATCGGAATTGACTTCTCGAAATTTCAGGTCTTCGGTTAGCCTCTCTGTGAGGTCTCCCCTTTAGATGCTGCCGCAGCTGTTTCCGCTGCTTCGAAGGACTTCGGCTCTTGCGTTATCGGCCGTCTGATCGGAATTCTTCAGTCGAGCTCCGAACAAGCAAGCCGAGGCTCAAGCCACTCGACCGGTCCAGGTCAGTCAAAGGTTCGATATCATACAATAAGTAATCAAGTCTCACGGTCTATGAGCCCGGCAAGCAGCGCGAGCGCTGGACTGGCTGTTGTCCCGAAGTCTCTCAAGGCGAGACGTTCCGAGGATCAATACAGCGTGGTATCCACCGAGGAAAACGTGTAAACTGCAGCGTCGCACCGAGTGAGTCGCAGGGCTTGGCGAGTCTCCGTCACCATGAAAATCGGGTTGTGCAATGAAGTGGTTCGTGAATTGGATTTTGTGTCCCAGTGCCGGCTGGCCCGGGACCTGGGCTACGATGGGCTAGAGCTGGCACCCTTTACTCTGAGTGAGAACCCGCACCAGCTTCCCCAGTCGCGCCGAGCCGAGCTGCGAAGGATGGTTCGGGAAGAGGGTTTAGAGGTATCGGGGCTGCATTGGCTGCTGCTGACGCCCAAGGGGCTGTCCATCAATTCCCCGGATGTGGGGGTGAGGGATCGCACGGTAGAAGTGATGCGAGGCCTCATCGATTTGTGCGCCGATCTGGGAGGAACCGTTCTCATTCACGGATCTCCGGCGCAGAGACAGGTGATGAAGGGGGATGAGCCCACGGCGGCCTGGCAGCGTGCTCGCGACCTTTTCGCAACCATTGCGGAGAATGCGGCAGCATCAGGTGTCGTGTACTGTATTGAACCTTTGGCTCCAGCCGACACCAATTTCATCAACACGGTTGCCGAGGCCGCAGAGCTGGTATCGGCGGTTGCGCATCCCGCATTTCAAACCATGCTCGACACCTGCGCGGCCAGAAATGGTGAACAGGAGTCTCCCGCGCAACTGCTGCATCACTGGCTCCCATCCGGAAAAGTCCGACATGTTCATGTGAACGATAGAAATCGACAGGGGCCGGGACAGGGTAAGGATGAGTTCGGGCCCGTGTTCAGGACCCTCATCCAACACCGATACGGTGGCTGGGTTGGAGTGGAGCCTTTCGACTATCGACCGGATGGCGCTGGCAGTGCCGCCCGAGCCATCGGTTATATACGTGGACTCTTGGAGCCGCTCAGTGGGATATGATGAGTGACCAGCCGGACGACTCGGACCAATCCGGCTGGGACCTTTGGATGATCTTGGAGGTGTCATGTCTGTTCCGGCAAAGCCGATTCCGAAAGAACCTGCCCTGCTGACGACAACAGTTGGCTCCTACCCGGTGCCCGAATGGTTGTCGGCTCTACCCAGCGAGCAGGCCCGCCTGGATGCGACGCGTGTCGTATTCGATATTCAGCGGCAAGCTGGAATCGACGTGCCCACCGACGGTGAACTCTACCGGTTCGATGTCAACCATCCCGATACTAACGGCATGATCGATTACTTCATCCGGCCGATGGCCGGAATCCGAACGCAGATGGGTCGGAGCGACTGGGAGGACTTTGGGCGCTTAGAAACGATGACATTTCGGCGCAAACCTGCGGGAGTGGTGGAAGGCGACATTGGGCAGGGAGCCCTCAACCTCCTGGCAGACTGCGAAACGGCAGCGGAAGTGGCCTCAGGGCCGTTCAAGTTCACGGTCACCAGTCCCTACATGCTGTCGCGTACCCTGCTGGACAAGCATTATGGGAACTTTGCAGACTTAACTCTGGCCATAGCCGAAGTTCTGGCCAGACAGGTCAAGGATCTTCCCTGCTCCTGTGTCCAAGTGGACGAAGCCAACATTACCGGCAATCCCTCTGACGGTCGTTTGGCCGCGAAGGCGATCAATACCGTGTTGCGGCAGGTCCAGGTGGAGAAGGCGGTCCATCTTTGCTTTGGTAACTATGGCGGCCAGGTGATCCAGAAAGGACATTGGCAAGCCCTCATCGACTTTCTCAACAGCCTTGAGGTAGACCATCTGGTCCTGGAAACCGCCCATCGCCCACCTGACGACCTTGACGCGCTTAAGGAGGTCGAGCCTCGAATCGCAATGGGGGTGGGCGTGATCGACGTCAAAGTGAACCAGGTTGAATCGCCCGACGAGGTTGCCAGACGCATTGAGCAGGCCGAAAGTAAGCTAGGACGAGAGCGGCTTCGCTGGCTCCATCCGGACTGTGGGTTCTGGATGCTGAAGCGCTCTGTCGCGGACCGGAAGATCGAAGCTTTGGTCAGGGGCCGCGATCTGTACCTTGGCCGCTGACCTCCGTTCCTGATGCGGCTCTCTTTGCGATGATCGAAGTGGTGGAGGTTGTTTTGCCGTCCCTTAAGGGTGCAGTCTTCCCTTCCGAATACCAAGCGTTGCGCGACGACCAAACAGGGACCGTCGTCCACCAGTTGACCTCTTCATCGTCGATTAACCATCACCTTTATTTTCTGAACTCTTCGTTCACCCCGGATGGAAAATCCCTGATCTTCACTTCTTACCGATCAGCACACCCTCAGCTCTACGAGGTGGCCTTCCCCACCGGACCAATTCGTCAACTGACGGTGGAAGAAGGCATGCATGCGTTTTCCGGATGCCTGTCGCGCGATGGGAAGCAGGTGTTCTTCACCCGGCGTGGAGGTGTTTGGAGCATCTCGCGCGACACTCTTCAGGAGACCTGCCTGGGCCGGTTTGACGACGCTCAGCTGGGCGAATGCAGCCTGAGCCCGAGTGGCGAGTGGATCGTCACCGCGATCAGGCAAAGCAGTTTCTCGGGCATCGCGTTTGTCCCGACCATCGGACGCGAGCCCCCCACCGTCGTGCGGTGGCCCAGAACGGTCATCCACCCCCAGTTTCACCCTCTCGATGAGAATCTGGTTGAGTTCGCCAGCGACCCAGCTCCTCGAATGCACCTATTGTATCGAGACTCGGGGAAAATTGAGTGTTTGCACGAGCACGGCAATGACGAGTTCGTAGTGCATGAGACGTTCTTGGGCGAGACGGGCGACATTGTCTTCACCGTCTGGCCTTTCTCGCTCGGCCGCTTTGACCTTAGAAACCGTCGGATTCAAACTCTGGCTCGCTTGAACGCCTGGCATATTTCCCCAAACCGCAACGGTAACCTGATTCTGTGTGACACGAATCATCCGGACGTGGGCATTCGCCTCATCGACGTCTCCTCCGGCCGCCATGAGGTCGTCTGTTACCCCAAGAGTTCGTGCCAGGGTTCCCAGTGGAGGACCTCTCGCTACGCACTGCCGGAAGACTGGGCGCGAGCAGCCGAAGAGCAGGCCGCTGAGAGGGGAAAGACGCTCAGCTGGATGGAAATGAAGACAGACACGGTTTACGGCCCGCAATGGACGCATCCCCATCCGTCCTGGAGTCATGATGAAAGCAAGGTGGTTTACACCTCCGACGTCTCGGGTCACCCGCAGGTCTACGTGGCGGAGATACCGGAGGCGATGCGCAAAAGAAGATGAACTACGGTAAGACTCGAATTGTCATTTGCCAGGACGAATTCGATCTTGGCTCAAGAGCCGCCCATGCCGTGTCGGCATGCATGCGAGGGCTTCTCCAAAGGCAGGAGCAGGTACGCATGATTCTTGCCGCGGGAGAAAGCCAAATGACATTCCTGGACGCATTGGCTCAAGAACCGGATCTGGAGTGGAACCGAGTGGTATGTTTCAATGTGGACGACTTCTGGGACCCGAGCCTGCCCGAGCAATATACGTGTGGCTACCAGGTCCGCACACAACTGTATGACAAAGTGCGCCCCCATAGGTTCCATCTGGTTGATTTCCGGGCGCCCGATCCCCAGGCCGAGGCCGAGCGATTCGCGCGTCTGCTAAAGGATGCGGGCCCAGTGGATATCTTGTGCCAAGGCATTGGCACCTCCGGCCATCTGGCTCTGAACGAACCGTTCCAAACAGACTTTCAAGATCCGCATTGGGTCCGCGTGGTCGACCTCGCAGAGCAATCCAAGGTTCAGCTTGCAGCAGATCCCAACTTCCAAGCTCTTTCAGCCATCCCAGACAAGGGCATTACGATGACGATTCCAGCAATGCTCTCAGCTCCCTGGATCTTCACCATGGTGCCGTTGAGTTTGAAGCGGCCTATCTTGACCCGGCTGTTGGCCACGTCTTCTCCCACGGTGTCCCTCCCAGCATCGATCCTTCGGACCGTGGACGGGACGCTGTTTACGGACAAGAATTCCTGGCCGGAGCAGCCTACCTCAACCTGATGGGTAGGGCCTCTTCCTCGATCTCAATGCCCCTCCGAAACTTGTCAACAAACCTAGCGTCAGAATGAAGCCCGCCGTCCATCTTACTCAACGTTTAAAGAGGGCCCGTCCTGGCAGTAGATGGAATCGGGAGGGCACACGCTTGTCTGGACTGACAGGCCGGCAGGCGTGTCGTTCAATTCAGCTAAATCTCTGGAGCGGTGGCAATGAATAGCTATCCATACAGCCACGCGATTTTGTTCGTGGCAGGCTTCATCTCAGGAACCCTCAACGTTGTTGCAGGGGGCGGTTCGTTTCTCACCTTGCCGGTCCTGATATTCCTTGGCCTGCCTGCATCGGTAGCGAATGGAACGAACCGAATCGGGGTCCTGACACAGAACGTTGGAGCTGTCTGGGCCTTTCATCGTCTTCGAATTCTCGATTGGCGATCTCTATTGTGGGGTGCGCTACCCGCTGTGATCGGTGCGGGCGCAGGTACCTGGGTCGCGCTGTGGACGTCCGACCAGATGTTCAAACGAGTCTTGGCCTTCCTCATGGTTGCGGTCACTCTTTGGACGCTGTGGGACCCCTTCGGCGGCAAGCGGGCTCCTGCGTCTTCCCCAACCGGTTTTTGGATTCTCTGCATCAGCTTCTTTCTGGTTGGCGTGTACAGCGGCTTTGTCCAGGCGGGAGTCGGGTTTTTCATACTCGCCGCCACTTCCTTTGCGGGCCTGGACTTGGTCAAGGGTAACGCCATCAAAGTACTCGTTGTACTTGCTACGATGGTCATTTCCCTTGCGATTTTCGCTTCTCACGGCAAGGTGGACTGGTCAATGGGTTTGGTGCTTGGTCTGGGAAACTTCCTGGGCGGATTGCTGGGAGTGCGCCTAACGATACTAAAGGGTCACAACTGGATCAGGAAGGTGGTTACCGTGACCATCATCGTGTTCGCACTGAAACTCTGGTTTTCCGACTGATGTCCGACATTTTCCCACACGCTGCAATCCGCCAGCCCGGCCGAGGACGGCCGCGCCCTTCCAAAGAAACAAACGCCCTACCCGGTATCTCCAGTTGGTCTCCCGAAGAGAGTAAGGCCTGCTTTTGTTCGTGCCGATCATCCAGATCTGTGGAAAAATACACGGCAGGTGCATTCCCAATTTTCTCATCGAGCTCGGGTGCACGACACTCAAAAATCCTGGTCGTTTCAAATTTTCTGGTCTTCTCGTGACACAAAGTCTTGGGTCCAGCTGCATACTGAACTGCAGGGCCGTTTTTGAGGCACTCCAGGCCGGTATCTGCAAATCCCGCCGAGGGTTGAGTGAGTCTTGAACGTTTCCAGCTCAGTTCTGACGAAGAACTGATGGAGCAACTTCAAAGAGGTCAAGCAGATGCCTTGGCTGTGCTCTTCGATCGGCATTATCGGCTGGTCTACAGCGTCGCCTTGAGAATCCTGCATGACCATGGTGAAGCCGAGGATCTCATGCAAGAGGTTTTTCTCGAGATCTACAGGAAGGCTGAGCTGTACCAGTCGACCAAAGGGAGCGCGAAGACGTGGATTCTGCAGTACGCGTATCATCGCAGCCTCAATCGACAGAAGTACCTGAACCTTCGCAAGTTTTACGATGCGCCAGCCACGCTCGAATCCTGGGACGTACCCTACCGCTCTCACGGCTGGAATGGTTTGAGTTACCGCGATTGGGAGTCGGTGATCCAAAAGGGCATGGAGTGCCTTACGGAAAAGGAGCACCAGACCCTGACATTGGTCTACTTTCAGGGGCTCCTGCTCAAGGAGATTGCAGAACAGTTGGACGAGTCACTGCCCAACGTGCGAAACCATTATTATCGAGGAATGAAGAAGTTACGTGAATTCCTCAAAGATCAATCGTGCTTCAAGAAACAGCCGGCCTGATTCCGGCGGAGGGGCCCAGATGAACGCCCACGATACGAATCACGAGTACTATCAACAGCTCTGTGCCCTGGCCAGTCTAGGCCAGCTGACAGCACAAGAGCACAAGCAACTACAGATTCATCTCAAGAGCTGTGCCAGCTGTGCGGTTTATTACTCCGATTTTCAGGAGATCTTGCACGAGCATCTGCCTCTCCTCGGCCAGACAGAAGGGCCATCACCCACCGAGGGCCCTGTAGTTGATGACGCCGGGATGCGAGCCCGTTTTTTTGAGCGGGCCGCTCGCGAGGGAATCGGCTTCTCGCCCGCTGCCCTGCGAACCACCCCCAGCGTCGAAACTCAGTCTGTGCTCACCCGGCTTCGCGCCTGGTTCTTACCTTGGCCCCCCTCGGTCTACGCCGTTTCCGCTGGCTTCGCTGTGTTTACTGTCACCCTGGTCCTCCTCCTGTTCCAGCTCCAGCAAAGCCGTTCTTCGAATGCATCCGCTTTGCAGGAGATCGGGCGCCTTCGCACGGAAATCGCGCGAATGGAAGGGCTGAATGCCCCGACCTTGGCACGGGCTCAGACGCCTGAAAGCAACCCGCCCCAAGCTGTTGCTCCTAAGGCGGATCAGGGCTCCAATGACCTCCGGGCCGAGCTGGCTGATCTGCGAGCACGCTACGCACAATTGACGGCAACCTCACGTGCTTTGGACGCCCAGTTAGCGAAGGCTTCTGAAGAGCTTCTTGCTTCCAGGCAAGAGGCGCCGAATGTGGAAGCTGAGCACGCCCTGACAGCCAAACTGAGGGAAACAGAGCAGGCTCTTGAAAGGACAATGGCCGAGCTGACGAAACTGAGACGCCAGCAAGCCACTGATGCTTTGGCGCTGGCCGACCAAAATAACAAGGTCCGTGAGCTCACGGCCCAGTTGTCCGAACAAACCGAGACGCTGGAAAGGGAGAGGGAGCTATTGTCGGCGGGTCGGGACATTCGAGAGCTGATGGGTGCCCGGAACCTCCACATTATTGATGTGGTCGACGTCGACAGTGACGGTGCTAACAAGGGAGCCTTCGGCCGGGTATTCTACACGGAAGGCAAGTCGTTGATATTCTATGCCTACGATCTCGAGAAGAAGAAGGTTCCTCGCGAGAAGTTCTCTTTTCAGGCCTGGGGCCAGCGGGAAACCAGAACCGGGTCAGCCCAGAGCCTCGGGATCTTTTACGCAGAGGATCAGAGTCAAAGCCGCTGGGTGCTGAAGTTTGATGACCCCAAAGTCCTGGCTCAGATCGATTCGGTCTTTGTGACCGTTGAACCGAAGGGTGGTAGCTCCAAACCTAAGGGCCAGCAGCTGATGTATGCCTATCTCAAGGCGAATCCCAATCATCCGTAAGGGTCTCTGGACCGAACTGATTGGTACCTCTCATCCAAATCCTCGGCGAGCCCGGGGAATCCCGGGCGGCACACCGGGAGGAGCGTTTCGCCGCAGGTGCCCATCCCAAAAAATCTTTCTGCCTTTGATACAAAACGGCTCTCCGAACTGCATACTCTAATGACTGTTTGTTCTCAGTCTTGTTTTCGGCTCGGCAGATCAGCGCTAGTTCTTTTGTCCTGCCTGGTCGCTGGGCTTTCAGCCTCGGTTTGGAGTACTGGTAGTCTGCTGGCCAGCCCGACGGCAACCATCACGGGTAGGATTACCAATTCGCTGGGCGGAGTCTTACAGGGTGCTCAGGTCGAAGCGACCAATTTGGAGACCAACGCTGCTTTCCGGACTGTGAGCAACACTGTGGGGCTCTATCGAATACCGAATTTGCAGCCGGGACCTTATCGGATCATCGTACGAATGTTTGGCTTCCGAACGATTGTCAAACCGGGGGTCAGGCTGCATGTCCAGGATGTGATTGCCCTGAATTTTGCGATGCAGGTGGGGTCTGTGATTTCTTCGGTCACCGAGTCGGAAGGGATTCCCTTGATTCAGGCGGAAACAGCTATGCAGAGCGTCACGGTGAATCGGCTGGCGATTCGTGAGCTGCCATCATTGACCCGGAATCCCTATGATTTCGTCAGCATCAGTCCCGGCGCGAACCCTTCCTCTGCGGGTCGAGGAATCGGATTCGCCGTGAACGGGAAACGACCAGAAAGCGCCAGTTTTCTCCTCGATGGCAGTGACAACAACGAGCCGTACGACTCCGGGCCCGGCCAGATTGTACCTTTGGATGCGGTCGAAGAGTATCGCCTGCTCACCCACAACTACGGAGCGGAGTATGGCCGCAACGCCGGGCTGGTTGCCAACGTCGTAACCAAGACCGGCACCAATTCCCTACAAGGTGTTGCCTATTACTTCAACCGCAACTCCGCCCTGGCCGCAAACACTTTCGAAAACAACTCTCGCGGCATCTCCCGTCCCGTATTCAATCGTCACCAGATGGGGTTGGCTTTGGGAGGGCCGATCTATCGTGACAAGCTCTTCTTTTTTGGAGCCGTAGAACCGATTCTGGTGAGGAGTTCCGCTGCCCTCAGTTACTACGTCCCGACGCCGGCGTTGCTCCAGGTCAGCTCAGCGGGAACCAACGCGATTTTCCGCGACTATCGCCTTCCCGCCAGACTGTCGTCGACCGACGTCAGTATTCGAACGGTTTGCCCCTTCGGGCGTGGGTGTGGCTCGAAAATCAGTACCGGATTCGTCACGATCCCCGCATTTGCACTGACCTCGCGTACGGGTCCGGTTGACGCCGGGGCTGGAACGCCTCAAACCACCTATTTGTGGACGAACAGGGTCGACTATCTCGTAAACGAGAGAACGACGCTAAACGTGCGCTATGCCTTTCAAGATGCCGACCAGTTTGCAACCGTCAGTCAACCCTACTCCGAGCACCTTGACCAACCCTCAAGGGTCCGCAACCAGAGTGTCACCCTCAATCTCACGCATTTCTGGCATGGAAACCTCTTCACCGAGTCAAGGGTCGTATTTAATCGCCTGGTTTTTGAGGCGCCTTCCGTCCCGGCTCTTGGATTCCCGTCGTTCGCCATCACGGGTGACGCGATCAGCGGGTCGACCCGTGCTCTTTCGCTTCCAAACGGTGCCAGCGCGTTCGGTGGTCCTCAGAACAATCATTACTTCTACCAGGCAGTGAATTGGATTCGCGGCCGTCACAACCTGCGCTTCGGAGGACAGTTCGTTCACCTCCGCGATAATCGAATCCCGAAGGAGGCCTTGCTGACTCGGGGGAATCTGGGCGAGTTCCGAGATGTGCAGAACTTCGTCAATGGCGAGCTGGCCAGTTATCAGATCTCGCTGGATCCCAAGAACCACCTTCCTGGCGAGCCGTTGAACCCGCCGCTTGGACCTGCGGCTGTCCGCCGTCACTTCCATTTCAACGATCTGGCATTCTTCCTTCAGGACACGTGGAAGGTGTCCTCACGCCTGACTGGCTCCTATGGCCTGCGTTACGAATATTTCGGGCAGGCCCACCGGCCCGCAGCCGAAAAAACGCTGGACTCGAACTTCTATTACGGAGAGGGGCGTAATTTCCTGGAGCAATTCCAGAATGGGCAGCTGGCCCGAACCACCGAAGCTCCGGGTGTTTATCGGAATCATTTCTTTCTGCCACAGAAGAAGAACATTGCACCACGACTCGGGGTGGCTTACGACGTGACCGGGAAAGGAACCACCGTCGTCCGAGCCGGCGCCGGCATCTTCTACGAGCGCCTGCCGGGCATTGCCGTCGAGAACCTGAACCCACCCGCCTACAGCGTATCGCGGTTTACAGACGTGGTGATCACACCTTCTTTGCTGAGGGATCCTTATTCGCTTTTTGCCGGAAATACGCTGGAAGTGCCTCCCAGCGCCATTACACACTTCGATCAGAACCTTCGGAGTGCCCTGACTACCGATTGGAACCTGACCTTGGAACACGAGATCGCGCGGCGATTTGTCGTCTCCACCGCCTACCTCGGCTCGCAAGGCAGGCGGTTGTACCGTCTGGTCAATCTCAACCGTATCGGCAGTGGGGTCCTGGTGGGCCGGCCAGGAGAGCGCTTGTACTCGAACGCCTCCGGGTTCACGACGGTCAACAACCTGGGCAGTTCCTCGTATCACGCTTTTCAGCTCCGAGTGGAGAGCCCTGGTATTCGTCCGCTGGGCCTTCAGTTTGGGACGGGATACACCTGGGGTCATTCGTTGGACAATGTCAGTTCCTTGCTCGCCGGTGACGTGTCGGGAGGCCTTTCCGGCTTCCCTTTGGACGCCTTCCATCCCCAGCTGGACAAGGGGTCCTCCGATCACGATCAAAGGCATCGTCTGGTTTCACATTTCGTTTGGCAGGTTCCGGTGGGCAGCGGGGCAAGTGGCCTGAAAAAGGCATTCTCCTCGGGATGGCAAATCAGTGGCATTCTTTCGTTCCAAACGGGACAGCCTTTCAGCTTGAGTGACAACCGGGTACCGGATCGTGAACTGGCCGACGTAACCCGACCAAGGGTCACGGGAACGATGCCACGGAATTTGTCGGATGGCCAGTTGATTGCCGATGCCCGAACACCCAACACGTATTTGTTCCTTCCCCTTAACGCCATCCGCACCAGCGATGGGAGCTGCATCGAGGATGCCGTACCCCTGGCCTGTCAGCATTCGGTGAACGGACCCTTCAGCGGGGCTTTGGGGCGGAATACCTTCCGGCGACCGGGAACGCATTTTCAGAACGTGGCCTTCATCAAGAACTTCGATCTTCCCAGGATAGGAGGCCGCGAAGGAATCAAGCTGCAGTGGCGCATGGAATTCTATAACTTGTTGAATCACTCCAATCTATACCTGAAGGTGGAAAGCGGCAACGTGGCCGCTCCTTCCTTCAACACGAAGGAAGGATTGATTGTGCCTGGCGTGGTGGCATCCTACGGGACCCCGGATCGGTCCCCGCAGGAAGCCAGACAGATTGTCATGGCCTTGAAATTGATCTTTTGATGGAACTGCCGACGGTGCAGTCGTCCCTGAGGCATGCATCGCGCTTTTTCGGTACAGGCGAGTTCGACTCCAGACATGCCTTCCGGTGACATGTGGGAGGATCCGCCGTACCCAAGACAAAAAGCGCGATGGATGCCTCAGGTGAAATCCAAGTTCGTCCGAGAGAACGATGCGAGGCGCTTGCTCGGACCAATACCGTGCCGCAAGGTTTGCAGTGTTTCTTTGCGGCACGGTTTCTTCTGAAAATGCACGGCCACCGATTCTCTTACCGACGGGAGGTTTTCAAGAGGAGAGGACCGTTGAGGCAGCTGGGGGTGTGGACGATTGAGGGCACCCTCTGGTTCTTGTCTCTGGCCCTGGCGATCTATGCCGGCTTACACCTAAGAGCCGACACTTTACCAGGAAGCCTCCACAGGCTGGAGCCGAACAAGAAAAGCGGGACGGCATTGGCCGTCGGAAGCAGTTTTCAGACGAGGCCAACCGTTGGTCGTCCTTTTGATGAGTTTGAGGGAGAAACTGCGAGACGCCACTTGCAGGCGGCCTATGGCCGCCTGCCCCTCACTTTTGAAGAAAACCGGGGACAAGCCCCGGACAGCATCCGATTCCTCTCACGCGGGTCGCGCCACAATCTTCTGCTTTTGGCCAACCGGCTCGAGTTTCAGCTGACCACTCCAGATCTGGCCTCGGCAAATCGTTTTGCCCGGTTCGGCATTCGCTTTGAAGGCGCCAACCCGAAGCCAGAAGTTCGCGCTGAGCAACCTGTCTCGACCAGGAGTCACTACCTGGTCAGTTCAGACCCCACCCAGTGGCAAACCGACATCCCGCATTACTCTCAAGTTCGATATGAGAAGCTCTACCCTGGGATCGACTTGCTCGTACACGGCGCTGAGGAGATGATGGAATACGACTTCGTCATCAGCCCCGGGGCTCCGCCGGAACTCATCCAGCTCCGCTTCGAAAACCTGGTGGGGCAATCGCCGCTTCGGATTGGCGAGGCGGGGGATCTGGTTTTCCGGACTGCTTCGGGGGAGATGAGCCAAAAGAAGCCGTTTGCCTATCAGGATATCGACGGAGAGAGACATCCGGTTTCCGTCAGTTATCAACTGGCGGGCAAGGATCAGGTAGGGTTCGCGCTTGGCAGCTACGATTCTGGCCACCCTCTGGTCATTGACCCGGTACTTTCCTATTCCACGGTCGGGATCGGTGGATTTTCGATTGCGGTCGATTCCCAAAGAAACGCGTACGTCGTTGGGACGGCCCATCCGGCCTTTGTCACGAGCCCGGATGCGGTTCAGAGTTCGCACGCGGGAGGAGCCTGCGTCAGCGGACCCAACACGGTTCCCTGCCCGGATATTCTCGTAGCAAAGCTGAATTCGTCGGGCACGGAGCTCCTGTATGCCACCTTTCTCGGAGGGATGGGTTCGGACTATGCCTACTCCATTGCCGTGGATCCCGAGGGCAATGCCTATCTGACAGGGACCACCAGTTCCGGAGATTTTCCGGTAACCCCAGGTGCTTTTCAAACCTTCCACAGCTCCAGCCAATGTGGCTCGCAGCCTTGTGGGAACGCCTTCCTCACCAAGATTAATCCGACGGGAACGGAGCTTGTTTACTCGACCTATCTGCACGGAGCGGCCGGTGGACAGGGTGGAAACGGGGTCGCCGTCGATCGGTTCGGAAACGCCTACGTAACCGGGGACCGGGACAAGCAGGGGTTTGTGACAAAGCTGACCGTGGATGGGTCTTCCACACTCTACACGATCTCGGGAGTGGGAGGCTCGGCAATTGCAGTGGACGACTCGGGAAGTGCTTACGTCACTGGAAGGAAAGGCTACCAGTCCTTTGTGACCAAGTTGAGCCCAGAAGCCACCTCAGTGATCTACTCGTTCCGGCTGGGCGGGTCTTCCCCTGCTTACACGGCGGCACCCGAGGAGGTCGAAGCGATCACGGGAATTGCCGTTGACGGCTCAGGCAGCGCCTATGTAACAGGCTATACCGCATACCAGAATTTTCCGACCACTGAGGGGGCGCCGTTCCGAGTTCCCCCCGGAGCGGGTCCTTGCGGAGGGTCACTGTGCCGGGACGCGTTTATCGCCAAGGTCAATGCTGCGGGCGACGGCTTGGTCTATTCCACTTATCTGGGCGGTAGCGGCATCGACTACAGCAATGGAATCGCGGTCGACCTGGCGGGCAACGCCTACGTCACCGGAGCGACACGCTCTTCTGATTTCCCCCAGACCGCGCCCCTGTCGAGTCCGCCTTCCGGAGGGGTATTCGTCGCGAAGCTGAATCGCACAGGAACCGCATTGAAGTATTCGCTGACTCTGGGTAGCGCAGCTCCCAGCGAGGGTGCGAACGGTATTGCCGTGGATGTTTATGGACGGGCCCACATCACGGGAGGAGCCGGACTGGGATTTCCGGTCACTTCGGGGGCTTTCGAACCAGTCGCCGGGAGTAACGGCTCCTTTGTCGCTGCCATCTTCGATGACCTGACTCTCTTTGTCCCGATCGTCCTGTCTTCATCCGGTCTCAACGGAACGTACTTCACCTCCGAGCTGACGCTGACGAATCGCAGCCATCAGGAAGTTCAGGTGGAATTCTTCTATGCCGCGGCGTTTGGCGGGGGCAGCGGCCAGGGGTCGGATCGTCTCGGACCGGGTAAACAGGTTGTCATTCCTGATGCCATCGAATACCTGCGGTCCTTGGGAGTCCCCATTCCGACCTCGGGAAATCGGGGTGGCACATTGTCGGTCCGTTTCACCGGCTTGTCGTCTCCAGACGAGGCCGCTGCGACGGTACGAACGACCTCCCAGGTTTCAAACGGTCGTGCCGGCCTGGCTTATTCCGGGGTCTTCAGGGGCTTCACGGGAACAACCTACCTCTGTGGATTGCGCCAGGATGGCTTTGACCGCACCAACGTTGCCATTCAACACGCCGGCTTTTCGAATGAAGGGAACATCAAGCTGCGATTGACTGTCTTTTCCGGAAACTTGGAAGCTCCTTTGACGCACGTGTTGCCCGAACAGAGTCTAGCTCCCGGAGAATTCAGACAAATTTCTGAGATTCTCCGCGCTGACGGACTCGCTCTCACCAGCGGATTTGTGAAGATCGAGCGCCTGCAAGGGACCGCTCCCTATTACGCCTACGCCGTGATCAATGACCAGCTGAGCGGAGACGGGTCGTTCATCCCCCCGGCACCGGAAAAACCGCTCTTGTCACGGACGGCTTTGACCATCCCAGTGGTCGTGGAGACGGCAACCTTCAAGAGCGAGCTGGTTATCACCAACTGGTCATCGTTGTCGAAGACGGTCTTCCTGTCGTTCGTTTCCGATAGCGTCACGACGCCCAATTCGACAGCCACACTGACTCTTTTTGTCCATCCACAAGGTCAGCTCATCGTTTCCAACGTCATCGAGTTGTTTCGACGCTACTCGGTTCCGGGAATCGGACCGCCTGGAACCACCCACGTGGGAGCCTTGTCTGCGGTTTTGCAGGACGGAGATGCCAGCGGTCTTTACCTCGGTGCGCGCACCTCGGCGCCCGCCACTACCGGGCGATACGGTGTCGCCTACTCGGCTGTTTCCAGCGGACTCACAAATCGCGATGTGACCTGGTTGTACGGGCTGCGTCAAGACGACTCGAACCGCACGAATTTGGGGCTGGTCAATTCCGGAGATGTGGACTCCAACCCCGTGGAGCTTCGAATCGACCTGTTTGACGGCGACACAGGACTGCTGGTTGGTAGTGTCGAAGGGGTTGAATTGGCCAATCGAAAGCAATTGCAGATCGATTCCATTTTGGCCAGGTACGCATCGGAATCGCGACAGGCCTACGCCCGCATCACCCGCACAGCCGGGCGAAACGGCTTCATCGCCTACACCGTCATCAACGACGGAGCCCAGCCTGGTGAACGAAGCGGGGATGGAGCTTTTCTGTACAGCATTCCCTGAGCTTTGGCGGCCGGCAACAGCCGCCTTGCTCCTTTCAGCCCACCGTTACTCCGACGCGACAGACATCACGACACTTGGATCTTGGGATCCGTTGTCGATCTTGGTTGCCCAGGCATGAACGGGCTGGTCCGCCCGGATCATCGCATAGCTGCCCACCGGCGGAGTTGGGCCTACGGAGATCTGCGCCAGTCCTTTGCTGGGGACGCTGAAGCTCGTCTCGCTGACGATTTGACCGTCTCTCCCCACAAATTCAACCACAACGTTCGCGGAAACGAATCCGAGGTTATTGACCCCAATGTTGGTGCGGAAAGTACCCCCTTCGCCGCTAGATCCGTTCGACAGGATTTCGGGGATCAACCTTCGCAAGGTGGCGCTCGACGGAGCTACCGCTGGAAAGAACCCGGCCGTACCTTCCGCACTATAAACTTCGGAAACCGCGGAAAAGAGCTCGCCGTTCGAAGATTCGATCGTCAAAGGACCGAAGGCGCCCACCGGAGCCCCCATTTCCCGGAGGACGTCCGTGCTCCGGAAGATGCCGCGAACGGGCACCGAGCGGTTCAAACGTGCCACTACATTCCCGCCGGTGTCGCGGGCCGTCAGTACCAAGTCATTGCTCTTTCCGCCCCGATTGACCACCACCACCAGGGACTTGAACCGGTCTGTTCCAGAGACCGAAGGAATAAGAAGCTTCACTCCCGACTCGTCAAACCCGGAGCCAAGCGCCACCTCAAGGCTGGGATCGTCAGTGGCATTGTTGATTTTACTGGCCCACGCGTGAATAGGGCGTTGGCTCGAAAGCTTCAGGTACCCTTCCGTTTCCTTGTTCGCCAGGGTTCGCGCAATTCCATCGATCTGGGACATACCTCGGCCCGGCACCCTGATGCTCTGCATGCCAAGAGTTGCGCCGCTGGAATCGATCATCTCGATCTGAACCTCAGCGTCGATGTCCCCCAGGTTATTGACTCCAAGGTTGGTGCGAAAGGTTCCTGCCTGGCCTCGGGTGCCACTATCCACGACTTCGGGCAAAAGCAGATCAAGACCACCGCTCGACACTGTCAGCCCGGGCAGGAACCCAGCCGTTGCCTGCTGGCTTCGAACTTCAGAAACCACCACGAGAGGGCGGCCTGTAAGAGATCGGACCGTGAGCGGACCAAAAGAGCCCTCGGGCACGCCGAGCTCCCCTAGGATGTCGACCGCCCTGAAGAACCCCTTGCCGGGAACCACTTGTGACGAACTTCCCAGGACGCTTCCCCCAGAGCTCCGACTGAATAGTTCGATGGTATCGGAGGTCGAGCCGGGATTGAGCACGGTCAATAGCGAGGTAAAACGACCGGTTCTGGCCGTTGATGGAATGAGCACCTCCGGATTGACATCGCCCGGGGAGCCCGTGATTCGGATCCGGTGGATGCTTCCAGAGTAGTTGACCACGTAGATCTCGCCCTCCTCATCCTCACCAAAGGAACTGATGTTGAAGCCGGGGCCTCGCAGTTCGGTTCGTGTCCAGGTACCCAGGTTCGTTTCCGTGAGCCCCCAAATGCGGCCGCTTCCGAAGTCGCCGAAGAGATAGGTGCCCCGTAGTTGCGGATGGGCGTTTCCACGATAGACGTACCCTCCGGTGATCGATGAACCGAGAGAATGGGTGTACTCGCTTATCGGAAGGGTCAATCCGGCAGTGGAACAGCCGTTGGGTGGCTGGAAGCAACGACTTCCCTCCATGACATTCCATCCCAGATTACTCCCGCGATCCACGACATCCACTTCCTCCATCGTATTCTGGCCCACGTCGGCCAAAAACAGACGACCGTTCAAGCGGTCGAAAGAGAAGCGCCAGGGATTGCGAAGCCCGAGAGCCCAAATTTCATCGGCCCCGGGGCCATTCACCAGAGGGTTGTCGGGCGGTATCCGGTAAGGGAATGCCCCATTTACGTCGATCCTCAACACTTTTCCGAGAAGCGAATTCAAATTCTGCCCATGCCCGAGGGGATCTCCTCCTGACCCCCCATCCCCCATTCCAATGTAGAGGTAGCCATCCGGACCGAACTGAAGCTGTCCACCATTGTGGTTGTCGAAAGGCTGGTCAATGGTCAACAAGACCTGCTCAGCGGTGTGGGCCAGATCGGGATTACTCATTGAAGCCTGGTATTCTGCGATGATCGTCATCAGATTGGGACGACGTGCCGTGTAGTTAACGAAGAAACGACGGTTGTTCTTAAAGTCTGGGTGAAAAGCGACGCTCAGCAACCCCCGCTCCCCGCCGAAACTCACTTGCCCTCTGATATCCAGGAATGGCGTAGGCAGTACGCCTCCGTTTCGAACGATCAAGATTCGTCCTGCCTGCTCCACGACGAAAAGTCGTCCAGACCCATCACCAGCATGGTTCAGGAAGACCGGACTGGATAAGCCCCCAACCACCTGGTCGAGGACAAAAGTCACTCCCTGCTGAGCCGAAACCTGTCTTGCTGGAATCAGTTCTGTAATTGCCGGCACCAACAGAGCCATCAAGATGAAAACCAGTGCGCGCATGTCTCGAAACATAGCCACCTCTTCTTATTACCCGATGAGAGCCTCGATGCACTTTGGTTGCCGGTTTAGTCGGAGATAACCACGCCACCCAGATACCTAAGTTGTATGACACCACTGACCCCGGTAGCTGGTTTGAGCGTACAAGGCTGAGGGCAGGTGCCAAGCGGCGCTCCATTTATTCAACCCATAGGGGATCAAAGGCAGCAGTCAGGGCGGTGGCTTGGCTGATCTGGGTGCGACTTACGGTTCCAGAAAGATCTGGCAGAGCAGAAGGTATCCCTCGGCGTCTCGAACCGCTCCGACGCCGGTCTGGGTGTAGCGGGAACCCAGCAGGTTACGCCTGTGGTCTGGGTTGCTAAGCCATCCTTCGACAGCCCGCGGTGCAACGGGATGGCGGTTTTCCATTCTGGCCAGGTTTTCGGCCGCGGAGCGCCAGGTCCCCATGCGAAGCACCGACAAACGCCGACGCAAATCTCTTCGGTCAAAATCCACGTGGGAAAGGAAACCGAGCTTGGCCATCTCCGAGCTGTGACTGCGAGCGATGTCGCGTAACTCCGAGTTCAATCGCAGTTTCACGAGGCCTCGTTTTCCGCGAATACGGTTCACCTCAGCAAGAATCGATTCTTCGGCCTGGAGATCCACGACAAAGCCCGGAAGGAGCGACGCCGCCAACGTCTCAGGATTGAGTTTTTCACTGGGCCTATCTGCCCCCACCAGGAGAAGTGACAGCAGTGCTAAGGAAAAGGGGATTGGCATGATCAGAGGGTTCGATTTTGGCAAAGAATCCCGTTGTTTTCGTCGAGAGTGATGGCGCGCGGTTTGGTTTTCACCTGGAAACGAAAGCTGGTCTCGCTGCCGGTCACCACGACTCTTCCCAAACGAACGGTTTTGGGGCCATCGAAGCGGCCAAAAACGTCAACCGGCATCATGAACGTATCCGGTACCTCCCGCTGCTTGATCTTGCCTTTCACAATATATCCGCCGGATTTAAGCGCACTGATCGAGGAATCAAGGCTGTAAGATGGAATGCCGACATCATTCACCCATTGGTCGAAAAACCAGTCCAGCTTCCCGTTCTTCTCCAGATCGAGCGCAGGTGGCATTGTCTTTTCAATCGCCCTCTTGAACTCTTCGGTGGAGACTAGACCATTGGAATAATTCTCCAAGAAGCCGCGCAGCCTTGTGCGGAAGGGCTGATCGGACCCGGTTGCAGGATCCGTTAAGAGATACCGCAACATGTGCAGCACCCAAGCCCCTTTCTCGTAGGCCACCACCTGATAGGCACCAGGAAACTTGGAGGACGATAGTCGGACGCCGAGCGTCAAAGCCCCGGCGCTTTCCAGTGTTTTCCCTTCGTCATTCGTTGCCAGCAACCGATCTTTAGCCCTCTTCATTACCTGTTGAAACTCCTTATCGGTTGGATAACGAGCCTTCAGAGACAGAAAACCCAAGTAATTGCTGAATCCCTCAAACATCCACAGGTCACGGTAGCTTTTCCATCCAATGAGGTTTCCCCACCACTGATGAGCGGTCTCGTGGGCTTGAAGACACTCGAGAAACAACCCTTCACGATCCGTGTCGAGTCCCAATCGGGCTCGTTGATCGGGGCTCAGAAAGGAAAGACTCGACACATAAAGCAGCGAGGGCCAGCCCTGGCTGAACTGACCGGGAATCTGCGACACGGCCAATTTGTTGTAGGGATACTTACCGAGCAGGGGCTCGAACAGCTTCAGGGTACTGGCTACCTGTAGGGCTATGGTTTCAGTAAACCGAGTCGTGTCGAAATCCGAAAGGCTGAGCAGGATGGGCATGGGATCGGGCGGCGTGGGATCAAACCGCGGAACGCTCAGTTGACGTCTCTGCAAGGACAACTCTCGCAGGTGCTCGAGGCGAGCGGCCACCTCACGGTAAACGTTCTCAATCCCGCGGTTGGCGTAAATTTCAACGGAGACTTGGCCGGCTTTGGCCGTTTTCTTGACGTAGTCTCCATAGTTGAATCCCGCTACTGGAATCTCCACGTGGCTGTTCCAATTCGAATTTCGTTCGGAGCCTTCCTCCCACTCCCGCACCAGATCCCCCGTGGCCACAATGGTGAATTCCTTCGGAAAGCGAAAGGTCAAATCGTAGCGAGCACGATCTGAGGTGCTCAAGTTCGGATACCAGCTTCCCCTCGACCCAACGTAGAACACTCCGTTTCCAACCCGCGATATCACATCACCCATATAGTCGAAGCGAAGCCTCTGTGTCTGCCCTTCTCGCAGCGGTTCGCGAAGAAACACGACCACAACGTCATGACCCAGCCGGCTGATTTCTTCGTCGCTAGTCATGTCGCTGTTCTGATAGAACAGCAGTGGCTGATCGCGCTCATCGACGATCGACGAAACCTTCAGGTACCTGGACAGATCAAAGGTCAACAGCCATACCTGGTCCCGTTCCGCCACAAACTCCACTTCCGTCCTTCCCGTAATTCGGTCGGATCGGTCGATTTGGGTGGAGACACGGTACTCCCGAGCATCAATGACTCCTCGCAAGCCACTCGGTTTTGCACCGGCGTCGCGAGCCAGCGGATCGGCAAAGCTGCACCAGGTGTCGTAGAAGTGTTTCGCCCCTTTTTCCTTGAACTGGCCGATGGCCACTTGCTCCGTTCGGCGAGCGTCATAGCTAAGGTCAAAAACGCCCAGTTTGCGACCCAGAATCTTGGCCACAAACAATGGCGTCTCACGGCCACTCAACAGGTCGGCCGTGACGCGGAAGTCGGTGATTTTCGAGGAACGAATCAGTCCTTGCAGCGAGTTTTCCAACCGGGAAGATTCAACTTCGGCATCGTTCTGGGATGCGATCTGGTCCATGAGCTCCCTGAACGTATCATCGGTGAATCGAATGAAGATCTCCTCGAAATGCTCGTTTAAAGTCGGCGATCCCGTGAAAAGACTCAGCTGTTGGCGCTCAATCCGGTCTGGTGGCGTGGTCAAAATGACCCCGTGTCCCCAGAAGTACAAACCCGTCACCGTGCCTCGAACCGGTTTCAGAAATACCATCCTGCCGCGTTGAAAGACGATGGTCACCACCGATCGCCGGACATACGCTTCCCGCACGAGGAAGGCTCGATCGGTATCGAAGCTCAGCGCCTCCAGCTCCTTCAGCAGCCCCATGGCGGGCGAGTCCATGGCTAAGAGGTCAACTCCCAGAACCAGCCGCTGAGTCAGCAGCACCAGCAGAACCAGCTGCCAACCCCGTTTGTAGACAAGACGGCACATCATCAGGATTCGGAACCGGGAACAAAACATGCTTTCCCAGAATGCTCCTCAAAATTAAAGATAGGCCATCCGGAAGGGGTACTCAAGAAGGATTCGCCTGACGCCGGACACGGCTTCAGGAACGAACGAGCAAGCTTTCGACGTCCGAGTTAGAGGGGTTGAATTGAACCGGCAGCCTGATGGAAAAGCGACTTCCCTGCCCGAGTCGGCTCTTGACGGAGACCTCGCCTCCGTGGGCAGCCACCACTCGCTTGACAATCGCTAAACCAAGTCCGCTGCCGATCCCTGAATTCTTGGTATTGGCTTGGTAATAAGGATCAAACACATAAGGCAAGTCTTGAGAAGGGATACCTTCGCCGGTATCGATCACCTCAATGCAAACGACTGGTGAAGCCTCATCCGAAGAATCCGTAGCCGGGCGAACCTCAAGGCTGATGCGCCCGCCAGGCGGAGTGAATTTCACCGCGTTGGACAGCAGATTGTTCAGAGCCCTCTGCAGCTTGTGAACATCGACCCGGAGCTGGGGCAGGCCCTCCTCCACCTGGAGTTCCATCACCAGCCCTTTCTTGCGGCCTAGAACGGCGGCCTGTCGATAGGGCTCCTCGACCAAGGTAGCCACTGAGGTGAGCATGGGCGACAAGACCATTCGATTCGATTCCGATCGGAACAACTCCATCAAATCGTTGGTCAGGTCAAACAATTCAGAACAGCTGGCCAGAGACTCCGTGATCAGGTGCTGGTAGTCCGACTCCTGGATGGAGGCATCCGTCTCCAGCATCTGGAGGGTCACCTGCACGACAGACAAGGGTGATCTCAGGTCGTGCACCAGCATGGCGGTGAAACCAGCCTTGATTCGGTCGAGTTCCTTGAGTCGTTCATTGGCTTCCGCCAACTTACGGCTGTGTTCGTGCAAGTCTCGATAGGCGTCCTGAAGCTCATCCTGAGTGCGTTTCAACCGTAATGTGGCCCGGACTCTGGCCTTGAGTTCGGAATTCACAAAGGGCTTGACGATGTAGTCATCGGCCATACTCTCAAAACCCTCGATGATCTCGTCCGTCTGGCCTTTCGCGGAGACAATGATGACTGGAATGTGGCTGGTATGAGGCTCGCTCTTGATTCTGTGGCAGACTTCGTAGCCGTTCATTCCAGGCATCATCACATCGAGCAGCACCGCATCCGGCTGGTCGTGTTGAATTCGTTCGAGCGCTTCCGCCCCGTCCTCGGCCTGGAGCAGCTCATATTCGTCCTCGAAAATCTCCTGGCAGATGGCCCGATTCTTCGGATTGTCATCCACTATGAGGATCTTTTGCTTTTTCGGATTGTCTGTCATGGTTGAGCCCCTAAACATCCACTGCCGAACCTGAAGGGAGTGCTGGGGCCTCTAATCGGAGGCGATGGAAACCTCTTGATGTGCGGGGAGCGTGAAGTAGAACGTACTTCCCAGCCCCGGTCCCCGGCTTTCAGCCCAAATCTTTCCGGAGTGGGCATCAATGATACCCCGGCAAATCGACAGTCCAAGCCCACTTCCGGCTCGATTCGTCTGGGATTGCAAATTGCTTTGGGTAAATTTGTCGAATATCGATTCGATTTCTTCTTGAAAGATGCCTTGCCCCGAATCGCGAACGGCAAAAGTGTAGGTGCCGCGGGAGGTTTCCCCTAACACCGTAATCTCACCCTGCTGGGGAGTGAACTTGATCGCGTTGCTCAAGAGATTACTGAGCACGCGCAACAACATTTCATAGTCGCCGTAAACAACCCATTCTGCCGGGATCGGACACGCCGTTAAGCGAATCTGTTTCATATCGGCCAGCTTGGCTGCCCGCGAACAGGCATCATCGACCACAACCTTCATGCTCACGGGGGCCCGTGTATATCGCATTTTACCGGCTTCCATTCGGGACAGATCCAGCAAGTCGTTAATCATCCTGAGCAAAAGGGAACCACTATCCTTGATTTCATGGAAGTAGGAACCCAACCGCTCTCGGGTTGCCTGCTCGAACTTCTCTATACCGAAATCCGCATAGCTGAGGACGGCTTGCAGGGGCGTCCGCAATTCGTGTGAGATGCTGGCCAGGAACTCCGATTTTAGCCGGCTGGCTTCCTCGGCTCGGTCACGTTGCTGAGCCAGGTCCTGTTCCAGCAGCTTTCGAACTGTGATGTCACGGACGATAGCCTGATAAAACCCTTCGCCCAAGGGAACGCAGTTGATCTCGACGGGCACCAGTCGGCCATCCTGGTGTCGCAGTTCGATGGAGGCCAGATCGCCTCCCAGCTCTTTCTCTACAAGGAAGTGGTCCACGAAGTGGGCTTGGTAGTTGGACGCGTCCAAATCCCAAAAGCGCAAGCTCCGGTAGTCCTGTTCGGTGTACCCGAGGAGTTGGATGGCCGAGGGATTGACCGAATCGATTCGCCCTTCCGCATCGAAAACGAAAATAGCATCGCCCGCTTGTTCCACGAGTGTTCGATACTTCAGTTCAGAAGAGCGGATGTCCTCATACAGCTCTGCGTTTCTCAGGGCCACGGCAGCCTGGTTGGCGAACGTGGTAAGCACCGTGAGGTCTCGCTCGGTAAAAGGTTCACCCGGGTAGCGCCGGCCCAGAGCAAGGACACCCAGGACGCGACCGCTGAACATGATCGGAACCATGACCACCTGACATGGAGTCAGGAGTGGTACCAGAGCAGGATGGGTGACCCTCTGTTTGATTTCTGGCCAACTGAAGGCCCGGCTGCTTCGTGTTGCAATGATCTCCTGGGTCAGTGTGTTTTGGATCGGAAGGGCCAGCCCTTTCAGCTTTTCCGCCAACCCCAGGGCCTCATCGACGCGAATCATGTCCTGCCCCCGGACGTGTTCGATCAGGAACCCGCCAGGACAATTCAGCAGTGCCATTGAAGCCTCAAGGATCAGCCGCGTGAGATCGCTTCGCTCCAGGGTGCTGCTCATGGCCGTGCTGGTCTCTTGCAGGGCATGCAATTCTTCATTCGACTTCGCCAGCAGCTCCTTTTGGAGGGTCACTTCGTGCGTACGAGCTTGGACCTTGCGTTCCAGATCCAGGTTGGATCGCCTGATCCGCCAGACCCGCCACTTGACAACTCCTCCCACCAATCCCACCAGACCGACCAATACCAGCAACTGAAAGGAAGGCTTCTGATAAATGGGCGGCAGGATTCGGAGTTGTACGGACGCACCTTGTTCGTTCCAAAATCCATCGCTGTTGGCGGCCTGCACGTGAAAGCGGAAATCACCTGGCGGCAGGTTGGTGTATTTGGCAAAGCGCACATCACTGGCGGGTGACCAACCGGCATCGAAGCCTTCCAGGATATAGCGATACTTGACCCGGCTCTCGTCCCGGTAGGAAACGCCCACAAAAGAAAACGTAACCTGGTTGGCCGCCGGCTCAAGCTGGATCAGGGGAGCGAGCGGAACAGCCTGATCAAACACTTTCACCGCTTCCAAGTACACCAGGGGAGGCGCGCTCACCACATCTTCGTAGAGGGGATTGCACCGGGAAACACCACCTGTCGTCCCGATCCACAAATATCCGTCCCGGTCGAGAAAGGAAGCCCCCATGAGTGTCTCGTTGGCAACGAGTCCGTCTCGTGTGTCGAAATTGCGAATTTGTCTCGACTTCAGGTCAAGCAGGGAAACGCCCTTGTTTGTGCCAATCCACAGCTGGCCTCGCGGTCCGAGCTCCAGAAAATGGACCACTGAGTCGGCCAAGCCGTTGTCAGTCGTGATACTCGTGAAGCGCTCACCGTCAAACCGGCTGAGGCCCGAATCCGTGCCAAACCACAACGCGCCATCACCGGTCTCGATGATCGCCGACACCTTTCCAGGCAACAGGCCCTGTGCCCGGGTATAGTTGCGAGACCGCTCCTTTTCCAAGTCCAAGACGGTCACTCCGTCGTCGGTCCCCAACCAGATTCGATGTTGACGGTCCTCCAGAATTGCGTGCACCCTGTCATTCAGCAACCCTTGGGCTACGGAGTAATTGGTGAATCCGACTCCATCAAAACGGCTCACCCCCCCTCCAAAAGTACCGATCCAAATATTGCCGTGATGATCCTGTTTCAAGACCGAGAGGATATTGATAGGCAGGCCATCGCGCACGGTGTAATTCTTAAAGGTTCCTTTCTGGTAAACGCTGAGGCCACCATTGGTGGCAACGTACAAGCGTCCGTGGGAGACCAGGAGGTCTCCCACCAAGTCGTGGACCAAGCCATCTTCAGCCCGGAGGTGAGTAAACTGGTGCCCGTCGAATCGACAGAGCCCCCCACCGTAGCTGCCAAACCAAAGACCACCTTGCGGGTCTTGGGCCACGGCATGGACCGGCTCGCGGCACAGTCCCTGGCTCGCCGTGTAGTTGACGAATCGCTCGCCGATGAATTTCGAGACCCCTCCGCCCTGAGTGCCGATCCAGAGATTGCTTTCCCGATCTTCGAACAAGACCACTACGAAGTTGTTGGCAAGGCCGTTTTCGTCCCTGAATTGGGTGAAGTGCGCCCCGTCATAGCGAACAACGCCTTTGCCGTAGAGACCGAACCACAGCGCCCCTCTGCGATCCTGCAGGACGTGCGAAGTATTCCGCAGCAGGCCATTGCCAAGGCTTACAACGTGGAATCGCTTGCCATCGAAACGGCAGAGGCCGTTGGCTGTCCCTACCCAGAGATTGCCATCCCGGTCTTCGGCAAGGCTAAAGATCTGGTTGTCCGGGAGCCCGTCGGCCGTGGTGTACGCCCGAAAGGACTTTCCGTCAAAGCGATGCAGTCCACCTTCGCGCCCCCCGATCCACAGTACATCTTGACGGTCGACGGTCAGCACCCAGACGGTTTTGACTTTCAATCCTGCCGATACGCCATAGTTGGTAAACCGACCATTCCTGTCCAGTTTGCTCAAACCGTTTCCACGCGTGCCGAACCACAAATTCCCTTTGCGGTCCTGCGCGATCTGCTGAATGAAGTCATGCGGTAGACCGTCTTGCTGGGTGTAGCTCCTGAACTTCCCGTTCTCCAGCACGCTGATTCCGCCGCCGGTGGCAAACCACATTCGCCCCTCTGAATCCTCGTGGATGTGTCGAACAGCGTTGTGGACCAGGCCGTCCTTGATGGTCAGATTCGTAAACTCTACGCCGTTGTAACGGCTAACGCCGGTGGAGGTGGCGAACCAGATCATTCCGTTCCGGTCCTGATGAATGTCGAACACAAAGTTATCCGACAACCCGGACGCAGCCGAGTAGTTTCGAAACTGATAGACTTGGGATAGCGCCGTCTGGGCTAACAACAGCACCGCGAGGACGCCCCCTGAACCCAACAACGGTGTTCGACGGACTTGTGACCTCATCGGCCGGTCATTCAAGCGGTGGGAGGTTTCGGTCAGGCCAAGGCAGGATAGCCGCTGCCAGAAAGAAAGCATTGGAGACAAGGACACGCCGTGGGTCGGTGAAGGGGACACAGATCCTCCAGCGGATTCCGAGGCCATCCGGCGGGCCGGAGAGGACGTCGTAAGCACGCTCGAAGCAACCGGTTCTGCCCAGGCGCTGCCGACAGCCTGTCTTCGGTAGGTCAACTCGCCCTCAATAACGGCGGGATCGCTGACGCGCCAGGTCGAACTTGGCCGTGTCGGCAATGGCCATGACGGCCATCACCCCGGCCTGAACGGGGTCGCTGACCACCAGGTCTGCCGCCTCGGGAACACTTCCAGCCATATTCAACGAGATCACTCGAATACCTTGCTCGCGCACGGACCGAACCGCCTCGGTGATTTCGCCACCCATCAGGGCTCCCGCCATAACCAAGATCTGGGCTCGCGGAAGGCGGGCGACGGCCAAAACGGCAGCCGCCAAGTCGCCTTCTCCCACCAGCGGAATGGTATCCACCGAGATTCGCTCGCCTCGGATGTTGTGTCGGTCTGCTTCGCTGATGGCGCCAAGGGCCACCTGCCCGACCTGAGCCCCTCCACCCATAATGATCACGCGTTTACCGTATATCTTCCGAAACGGTTCTGGCTGCTCGATAGAACGAACCACCCTCAGCGCCTGAAGATCCTTGAGCAACGACTCCAGGTCCGAAACATCCTGCAACTCCAAATACACCCTGGCATTCTGAGCGGCGCGCTCGACAATGTCGATGTAGCTGATGTTTGCCTGGTGTGCCGCAATCACGCCTGTGAGCTGATGGAGCACTCCCGGCTGGTCCTCTGAATGGATCAGCAACGCCCGCTCTTTTTCCTGAAGGTGCGACACGCGGCCCTCGAACGGTTACCGGTCTTGAAAAGCGAAGTTAATTCAAGCACAACCGCCGCTTGTGCATCAAGCCCCTTTGCTCCAACAGAACGGCACTTATTGGTGCACTTGGCAAGGCTCTTGCTAGCGTGAATGGTCGTAGCCTTCGGCGCGCAGCGAATCGCGGACAGTCCCTCAACGGTTAGCCCACCTGCGGAGCAGCGTGGAGGCTATCTCCCCCCAGACTATGCAGTTGATCTGGACCTAGTGAAAACTCTCATCTTGCAGGCCTCAGGAATTGAGAATATCCTGTACCGGATTTCAACAAAACACTGCCCATCGGGCGGAGCTCTCTGCGGCAGTATTCCAGGCAACCCGGCTCCATCCTGTGGCAAAACGCCCACTACCGGGTAATTTCGCAGCTGTTCCCTAAAACATCAGAGGAGAGTCATATGCAATCCAAAAGCCGTCGCAAGTTCATCAAAGAGGCCATTGGTGCCGGTGCCGGCACCGCTTTTCTGGGCGGAACCTCTACCCTGGCTGCCAGTTCGGCGGCGAGGGTCCTGGGCGCCAACGACCGTATCCGAGTCGGACTGATCGGCTGCGGCGGAATGGGTCGTGCCGATCTCCGCGATTTTTTGGCTACTAAGAGTGTCGAGTGCGTGGCCCTTTGCGACGTGGATGACGAGCAAAGTGCCAAAATTCAGCAGCAGGTGATGGACCCTGCAGGCCAGAAAGCCTCTCTGGTGACTCGAGACTTTCGCAAGGTCCTTGACGTGAAGGATATTGACGCGGTGATCGTAGCCACGCCGGACCACTGGCATGCGCTCCCCACTGTCATGGCTTGCCAGGCCGACAAGGATGTGTACGTCGAGAAGCCACTTTCCCTCACGATCGCTGAAGGACGGATCATGGTGGAAACGGCCAGAAAACACGACCGGGTCGTCCAGATGGGAACCCAACAGCGCAGTGCCACTCACTATCGGGATGCTGTGGAGTATGTGAAGAGTGGAAAACTCGGCAATATTCGCCTCACCAGGGCTTGGGCCTATCTGGACTGGAAAGGCGAAACGGCCGTCTTACCCGACACCGCGCCGCCCGCAACCGTCGACTACGACATGTGGCTCGGCCCGGCACCCAAGCGTCCCTTCAACCGGAACCGATTTCATTTCACGTTCCGCTGGTACTGGGACTATTCCGGTGGTTTGATGACCGACTGGGGCGCCCACATGATCGACATCGCCAACTGGGCCATGGGCATTAAGGCGCCTAGCTCCGCCGTGTCAGTGGGCGGCAAGTTCGGGTATCCCAACGATGCCATGGAAACACCCGACACCCAGCAGGTGATCTGGGAATTTCCAAAGTTCAGCATGATCTGGGAACATGCGTTGGGAGTCGGCAGAGGACCGGAAGCTCGTGAGCACGGCGTCCTCTTCCACGGCGAACAAGGAGTGCTGGTGGTGGACCGCGATGGCTGGGAAGTTTTCCCAGAAACCGATAGCATCGATAAGAAACGGATTTTCAAATCCCCCGGCGTTCCACGTCAGCGTTCGCGCGGAGACTACCACTTCACTCACGTCGAGAACTTCCTCGATTGCATGCGCTCCCGCAAGCGACCCAACTCGGATGTCGAAATCGGACACAACTCGATGATTGCCTGCCACCTCGGCAACATCGCTCAGAGGTTGGGGCGTCAAGTCAAGTGGGACGTCGAGAATGAAAGAATCATCGACGACCCGGAAGCTCAAAAGCTCGTTTCCAAGGAGTATCGCGCCCCTTGGAAACTCTCCAGCTAGTTGACTGGGTTTGATACTTTGAGCCGGACCGGGGAGTTCGCTGCACCCTGTCCGGCATCCCTCACCCCCCGGCGCTCGTTCATCCGCGCGACTCAACCTCATCCGAAGAGTTGCCTATGTCAAACCTGACGCGAATCCTGCCGGTCATTATCGTCTCCTGTACAGGGCTGATTGTTTCCTCTTCTTCTGACTTCGCACTGCGTGCTCAACGACGAACTGAAGCCCATGAGATGCATGCCCTGCATGGCAATCCCAGGGAGTACATCGCGAGGCTGGAGGATCCGAAACGCGACGCGTATCAGAAGCCCGCAGAAGTGCTCTCCGCGCTGGGCCTTCAGGAGGGAGAGGTCATTGCCGACATCGGTGCAGGGTCAGGCTATTTCGCCTTTCGCTTTGCACCGCTGGTCGGCCACTTGGGAAGAATCTATGCCGTGGATGTCAGCCCGGATATGATCCTTCATCTCAATCGAAGAATTCGCGATTTGGGCAGCGGCAATGTGGTCACGGTTCTGGCCGAACCGAACGACCCACTCCTTCCGGATGCATCGATCGATCGCTTCTTCATCTGTAACACCTGGCATCACATCCGGGATCAGAAACAGTACCTTGCCTTGATGCGCAGAATGCTAAAGCCGGGCGGTCAGATCATCATGATCGATTTCCACAAGAAAGAGCTGCCCGTCGGCCCTCCCCTCGAGATGAAGATCTCGAGGGATGAGCTGCTGAGCCAGATGCGAGCTGGGGGCTTTCATTTAGCCAGCGAGCACTCCTTCTTGCCCTACCAGTATTTTCTTGTGTTTACGCCATCCCCCAGTAGCTGAAATGGCCTCCGTCCACGAAAGTGACGGCTGCCGTGGACGCACCTGTCGAAGGTCGCCTGGCGCTCGCTTCCCTTCCAGGTCTATTTGAGCGGTGAATAGTCCGTAGGGGTCAGAAAGACGGACTCCACTTTGCTTGTCAACACGCCGTTGACTTCAGAGTCAGCCTTGACCTTCTTCCAGGACGGGTCGTCGCGAAAGGATTGCCAGGATCGCTTGGCTTCCTCTCGACTTGAGTGGGCCAAAACATATACCAATGTATTGCCTGCCCCAGGGCCGTCTTGAGGAGTCCAGTACCCCACGTTGCCCATGCCGTGCCTCTCAAAAAACTTAAGCGTGTGATGGCGAAAGCGGGCATGGAGTGCGTCCATCTTGCCCTCATTGGCAACATAAGTTCGCAGTTCAAAGACCCGGGCCTTGGCGTCAGCCTGAGCCGTGCTTTGTTTACCGACCCAAAACCCAGCGACAAAGACCGCTGCAATCAAACCAAGCGTGACGATGTTACGTGTCATGATGACCTTCCTTTCTCTCGACTAACGGATTCTCTCCACTTTCAGCTCAACCCAGCCCGCCACGGGACTTCCCTTGTTGGCGACAAGCAGGTGAGATTCCCGGCTCAGCCCTCGAGAATGGAGATTGTGGGCATCGGTGGAGCAGGTCTGGTTTTCCAAGCAGAAGAACGGCCGGCCCCTGGGCGTGTACACCACCATGTGAGTGAAAGCCTGCGAAGCCCGCAGTGAAAGGCAGATTCCCCCATCGACAGACTCGTAACTCGCCAGGCGCGACGGCGACATGCCCCAATACACGTCATCGAGATCCAAGGCGTCCAAAGAAGCCGGGGCTCTCAAATCATAGCGGGTGCCGTCCAATTCTTCCAGAACCCCCGTCGGCAGCCGGCCTTCCGCCTGCATGTGCTTTTGAGCCTGGACGAACAAACGCGTCTCGCTTCGCTGTCCCAAGATGCGAAAGTAGGGATGGAGTCCGAATCCAAACGGAAGCGGTGTCTCTTCCAGGTTAAGCACGGCAAAACCGATCCGGACTCCCTCGGGTTTCAACAGGTAACTTACCGTCAACCGATGTCGGATTGGAAACAAGGAAAAGGTCGCCAGGCTCGCATTCCAATCGAGCCATGTGTTCAGCACAACGCCATCCGGAGTCACCGTCGGGGAGTCGGCCTGCCACTTTGCACTATGCACCAAGCCATGGATGAAGTGAGTTCGCTCATTGGCCGGAAACGAGAACGATCTTCCTGCGAACACAAATCTGCTCTCCCGAACACGATTGGGAGTTGGAAACAGAATGGGGATGCCATACCGGACACCGGGGAGGCCAGACAGCTCGGCGGGTTGCTCTAAAAGCTCGGTCTCTCCTATCTTGAGGGAGAAGAGATTGTTGCCGGCTTCGGGCGAGATTCGAGCTTCCAGGGATCGGCTCGGCTCACTGGGTTGGGAGCAGGTCAGAACGTAGATTTCCCAGTTAGTCCTGGAATCGGTTTCGATGCGATAGGTGCAGCGTGTCGCCTCAGAACGAGTGTAAGACCCAAGCTCGGGAACGTTCGTGAGCAGTGTCATCAACAGCAACGGAATTTGCAGCGTCCTGGCTGTCATGCTGGCTGACCGCGTTGATAAGGCTGCCGGATCATAGCATAGCGACCGTAAAGTGCAGTGGATAAAACCCTTGCCGCCACATTCGCAAGCACCCTATAATCCCGACTAACATGGCCCCCCAGACCACCTCCCCCCAAATGACAGGTACCGCGTGGTTGATCCGGTTAAATGGATCGGACAAGGGAGCCCGCTACCCGGTGCGCGGGCCGCTACTGCGGGTCGGACGAGACCGATCAGGGGATGTCGTCCTCAGGGGACCCGATTCGTCTACCGTCTCGGGACGCCATCTGGAGATCCGAGCTGAAACGGAAGGCTTTCGATTGGTCGACCTAAGCAGCACCAACGGTACCTACTTGGACGGCCAACGCATCTCCGAAGCGGTGCTGCGATCAAATTCCGTCATTCAGCTGGGCCCCGACGGCCCCCAGTTCCAGTTCAAAATCGAGACAGATCGGAGCGATCAGCCTAAAAGGACGCAGATCAGTCCTGCCCGTCCTGACCAGCTGACCCAGCCCTCTGTGGGAAAAGCTTCCATCCAGATCCTGCGGCCTGCTCAAACACGGGAGGAGCATGAGGATCTCGTGGCCGATGCTGTAAGTCGGGCCCGTCAGGCACGGACCAAGGGCGGTATGGGCCAAACGACGATCATCATGCGGGAGATGCTGGGTCGGGCTATTCATCGCTCAAGCCGGAAGCTGAAAAGCACCGTTGGAGTTCTCCTGTTTCTGGTGTTCGTGCTTCTTGGGTACGCGGCATGGAGCCTGCCTCGTCTCAAGGCTCAAAAAGCGTCGCTTGACCAACACATTCAACAGTTGGAGGAAGAGCTGCGGGCTGCCGGGAAAGACCCCAAACGAGTTGAACAGCTCATCGCAGAGCTCAATCGGTACACCGAGCAGGCACGACAGGTTCAGAAAAGCCTCCTCTACCAGCTGGGGGTGCGCGACGAGGAACAAGACTTTATCGAAAGCGAGATCCGCAAGCTCATGAGTGAGTTTGGATCCGAAGTGTACAGTATTCCGCCAGAATTCCTCGAACAAGTCCGGCGTTTTACCCGGCAGTACCAGACGCGCGACCGTGCCCTGATTGAAAGGACGTTAGGCCGTTCACGCAAGAACCTGGAATCGGTTCGGGAACAACTTCGGTCAGAAAACCTTCCACCCGACCTGGCTTACATGGTCCTTGTTGAGAGCGCCTTCATCGCAGGCGACTCCAGCTCAGCCGGGGCCCTTGGATTCTGGCAGTTTACAGAGGCCACGGCGCGAGCATATGGATTGCGCGTGACGGAAGCGATCGACGAAAGGCTGGATGCCCGAAAGTCGACCCAGGCCGCCGCCCGCTACATTCGAGAATTGATCTTGGAGTTCGGTGCGGGAAGCTCGGTCATGCTGGCGCTCGCCGCTTACAACCTGGGACCCGGGAAAGTACGAAGGGCTGTGCGCCAGAACGTGGAGGACCCTATCAAACAGCGAAACTTCTGGTACCTGTATCGCGTTAGAGCCCTACCTCCGGAAACCAGAGAGTATGTGCCCAAGATCGTGGCAGCAATTATCATTGGGCGCAATCCTCAGCGGTTCGGGTTCGAGCGCACCTGACGGTCAGGATACCGCGCTGGTCGGCCTCTGAGGGCTGGTCGCACCCCGCCAAGAGGGTCGATGCAGCCCCCGACAGCGTCCCCAGAGCAAACTAACTTCATGCTTCAAAAATTGGGCCGTTACGAAATTGTTGGAGAACTCGGGCGGGGGGCGATGGGAATTGTTTACCGTGCCCGGGACCCGGTGATCGGCCGTTTCGTGGCGATTAAGACCGTTCGCCTGGGCGACTTCTCCGCACCCAATCAGCTGGAAGAGCTGAAAGCCCGTCTCATCCGCGAGGCACAGTCTGCCGGCAGCCTTTCTCATCCCAACATCATTACCGTTTTCGACGTGGGCGAGGAGGACGGTCTGTCTTACATCGCCATGGAGCTGGTAGAGGGAGTTTCGCTGGAACAGATGTTGGAGGAAGGACACCTGTTTAGTGAGAGGCAGTTGGTGAGCATCGCCGAGCAGGTGGCGGATGCCCTCGGCTATGCCCACGCCCAGAACATCGTTCATCGTGACATCAAGCCCGCCAATATCATGCTCACTCGTGAAGGCCGGGTTAAGGTGGCGGACTTCGGCATCGCCAAGGTGGGGTCGAGTCGCCTGACTCAGACCGGAATGCTGCTCGGGTCGCCCAGCTACATGGCACCCGAGCATTTCCTGGGCAAAGAACTTGACGGAAGGTCCGACATTTTCGCCTTGGGAGTTGTTCTCTATGAACTCATCACGGGACAACCGCCGTTCGTGGGTGACAATCTAGGCACGCTGAGCTACAAGATTGTACACGAAGACCCCGCCCCGTTGCTGCAGATGAAGCCTGGGGTCAGTCCAGAGCTCAATGACATCGTCATGCGAATGCTATCCAGGAATCCGTCGGAGCGATTCCAGGATGCACAGCAAGTGTGTCAGGCTTTGGCCCGGCTGAAAGACCAGAGCAGTTCAACCGTCACCTCGACGGCCAGGACGAATTGGCGCGATGAGCCTTTGAAAAGGACCGTGACTGCGACACCGGTTCGGCTCCGAAAAAGAGTTCAATGGGCTAGAATCGCAATCCTCTTCCTGGCGCTGGTGCCTGCAACGATGATTGGCTTGGCTGTCTTCCTGCCCGATGAGTTCGATCGCTTCTGGCTGCACCTGTGGCAGATAGCGAGCTGGGGCCCGGAGACCCCTTCCCCCACAGTCACTCCACCGATCCTGCCTCCCAGCCAGCCGGGCCCCGCGGAATCCCAACCTGAGCCGCCTGCTCAAGACTTGTCCCCACTCGCTCGAGCTGATGAAAAAAGTCCCGAGGCTGAGCCTCAGGAAGCAGAAGACGCCGTTGCCGTGGAACCTCCCTCCACGAGAGTGCAGGACTCGCCGGAGCCTCGGGCGCCGCGCGAAACCCGCACGGCAATTATCCCAAAGGGAACAATTCAGGTGTCTTCCAGCCCGGCTGGGGCCCAGATCATTTTCGACGGAGCGGATCGGCCCGAGTGGCGCACGCCCTACACCTTCGAGGATGTTCCGGCTGGGCGGCACACATTGGACATCAAACAGCGCGGTTACAACACCGAGCGGCGAATCATCGTTCTCTTCGGCACCGAGACGCAACGCGTCAACATCTTCCTCGTCCCCGCCTCCGGGATTTTAAAGGTCACTACGGTACCACCTGGGGCTCAGGTGTACGTGGACGGCGAACTCAAGGCTGAATCCACTCCTACCACCTTGAAACTGTCGGCTGGTCCCCGAAGGGTGACACTACGCCGTCAGGGTTTTAAGGATAGCGAGCAAGTGATTGAAATCGAAGATAACACGGTCACCACATTGAATCAGCAGCTCGCACCGCAGCTTTTCTAGATCCACAGGGCGGCCCAGAGGCTGCGTTTCGGCCGAAGGTTCCCTCATTGTGCTGACACCAACTGAAGTCCCAAATCGTTCCCAAAAGTGGCAATGCTGTTCCAGTTTCGTACTTTTTTGTCAGTCCGACAGAACTCATCGTCCTCATTTCCAGACGTGATGACCCGGATCTCCTTTCCCAACAGGGATCTCGAGCCGAGCACAAGATTTTGTGCTCTCTTCCGGATAGACCCAACCCATTGACCTCGACGGCAGTGCACGTTGCCGGACCATTCCCAGCCTGCTCGGCAATTACCTGATTGCCAGTGATTTACGTTTCGTTTGGCAAAATCATTGCTCAATTGCTCGCGTTCGTCATCCGAGCACCGATCGATCTCACGAGCAAATCTTAATATTGGGACCAAGGGCCATGGAAAAGCTCATCCGCATCTTGGAGTGTCACGAAGACAAAACCTCTGGAACCCAGCTGTTTCAGATTCACGAGGTGGATCCGCCCTTCAAGATTGATCGAATCGTCTACCGGGAGAAGTCGAAGGATGGCTGGTTCAAGGAAATTACACCGGATACCTATTTCGAGAAAGTACGCAGCCTGGGGAAACGAGTTGCCCTGGTGAGGCAGCGTCAGTAGCCCTTCTCCTGTCCCACTCTCGTCACGCTCCCCACCTCCCGCCCCAAGTAACTCAAGCGCTCCAGTGCTGATCATCCCGATGCCAGGTCGTACCGGTCCGTGACCGCCTCAGAACAACGGAAAACCCGGCGGCGACTGAGGTTGTTGGAGGCCTCTTTTTTTCCCTGTCCGCAAGCACCTTCGGTGACGCACAAATTAGTAGGGTGGATGCCACTCAGGAGGCGGCTCTAGCAGAAGGGGACGGGTCCTGGGGAGAGAAGATGCAAGCGACGGCACCCGGGGCTGGATGTGCGAATCCAGTCAGATCAGATTGACAAAGACTTTGACGCCGTGTTAGAAGAACGTCGGTTTGCGTTTCTCCATTCCTTTTTGTGACATGGGTTGCTGCCAGAAACTTCGACCAGATCGGGGCGCATGAGCGCAAAAGCCAAACCCGCCCATTCCGACTACAAGCTGCGCATTCTGGATCAGATCGTCGACGCTGCCAACCGGCATGACGTCCGCGCCCTGAGCCGACTCCTCACCGACGATGGCGTGTACGAAGACGTGACGCTAAAGGTGAAGGGTAATCGGGAAACGCAACGCAGACTGAACGAAGAGCTGTTTCGGTCCTTCCCGGATTTGAGCTACAAACTGCTGAACGTAATTGTCGGCGACAATCAGGTGCTGGCAGAGTTCGTCATGACGGGAACAAATCAGGCCTCGTACGGGAACCGGCCCCCGACAGGCTTGAGTATCCGGTTACCGGTGGCGTTCGTCCTTAGGTTTTCCGGACAGAGAATCAAGCGCTGGAAATCCTACTACGATTCAGCCACCCTTCTTCGACAGCTCGGTGTTTAGGGCAGAACAGCCCTCCCCGGCCCTTCCAGAAATCCGGCCAGCAGTTGCCCCATCGCTTTGGCTCCGACTAAAAGACATTTCTCGTCCACATCGAACAGCGGCGTATGGAGCATGTGAGTGATTCCCGCCTGCTCATTTCGCACTCCGAGCATAAAGTAGAAGCCAGGAACCTCTTGAGCAAAGCACGCAAAGTCCTCAGCTCCCATGGAAGGACGCAGCAGGAACACGTTCTCCTTCCCAACAGTCTCCTCCAGGATCGGTAAACAACGGGTCAGCAAAGTTGGATGGTTCTGGGTTACCGGAGCCCCGGGTGTGAAGTTGAGGGTATAACTGCCTCCGAAGGCCCCTGTGATTCCTGCGAGGACCTCCGAAATCTTGTTCTGAGCCGCTTCCCGCACCTCAGAGCTCAGGCAGCGGAGAACGCCAGCCATTCGAACCCGCTCCGCCAGCACATTGTATTGATTGCCTCCTTCGATGACGCCAATAGAAAGCACCATCGGATCCCGTGCGTCCATTTCCCGACTGATCATTGACTGCAAGGCCACCACGGCATGGGAGGCCATGAAGATGGCATCCACACCGGTATGGGGATAGGCAGCGTGTGTCTTGCGCCCCGTGATCACAATCTCGACCGTGTCATTTCCAGCCCAGACGGCTCCAGTGTGGTAACCCACCTTTCCGACGTCGAGAGTGGGCATTACGTGCAGCGCGAAAATCGCCTCAACCCTGGGACTCTCCAGAACTCCCTCCTCAATCATCACCGAAGCGCCACCTGTTTCGCCTGCAGGGGCCCCTTCTTCCGCGGGCTGGAAGATGAACTTGATGTTACCGTGCAGATGCTCTCTCAGGCCGGACATTGCCTGGGCCAGGCCCAGTGCGATTGCCGTGTGCACGTCATGCCCGCAGGCGTGCTTCACCCCTTCGTGCCTCGACCGATAGGCAACTTCATTCAACTCCAGGATGGGTAAGGCATCCATGTCGGCGCGCACCGCCAGGGTTGGTCCGGGATGCGAGCCCTCCAGCAGGGCCACAACGCCGGTTTTGGCCACCTGAGCCCGAACACTTAAGCCGAGAGTCCGGAGAGTTGTAGCGACCCGCTCGGAGGTTCTAAATTCGCGATTACTCAGCTCCGGAAACTGGTGTAGCTCTCGTCTGGTGGCGATGAGCTGGAGTTCCAGCGATGCGACTCGCTGATCAATCAGGTCATGAAGGGGGCTTCTCAAGGGATTCTCCGGAATGCAGGTGAGGTTTACCGCAGCAATTCTTCCAACACCGTCGCAGCGTCGGTATTCTGGTCGCGGTATTTGACAATAAGCGGTGTAGCGATCTGAAGCTGGTGACGGGATGCGAAGGCGCCCCGTGCTGGCCGACTCCCCGGAACCACCACGGCATTTCTGGGAATGGTGAGCGGACTCTGTTCTGTCTTGCGATAGATTTGCTCCTTGACCAGATCGAAGACGGGAGTCGAGCCGGTCAGGATCGTTCCTGCGGCGATGACCGCGAACTGCTCCACCAGCGTGCCTTCATAGATTCCACAGTTGCCCCCAATCATGACGTCGTCTTCAACAATCACGGGCAGAGCTCCCACAGGTTCGAGCACTCCCCCGATTTGACTGCCGGCACTGAGATGGACACGCTTCCCTATCTGAGCACAAGACCCCACCAGGGCGTGGGAGTCCACCATCGTTCCATCGTCAACGTAGGCTCCGACATTGACATACATTGGGGGCATCAGGGTAACGCCCTGTCCCAAATAGACCCCGGTTCGAACCGATGATCCGCCGGGAACGAGCCGCACCGCTTGAGAGAGCGAGGCTAAATCCTTAAGCGGGAAGGTGTGTTTGTCACGAAACTGAAAAACCTCGTTGATGGAGAAATCAGCGATTCGACCCAACTTAAATCCCAGGAGAATCCCCTGCTTCACCCAGTGGTTGACCCGCCAACCAGCGGAAGTCTTCTCGGCCGCGCGAACGCGGCCGTCATTCAGCCGAGCCAGAAGCTCGCCAAAGATTTCCTCTGATTCCTGGTCGAGCTCCGATGACGGTCGCGTGAAGTGCTGTGGGATGCGATTCTCGAGGTCCCACCCATCGTTTCGCTCGGAGTGCCGGCCGGTTGCCATAGTCAGTCGATGAGCTTCAAGTCCCTGAGGACGCTTGCAAGCTTCTCACGGTTTTTCGGCTGTAAGGATACCAAAGGCAAACGATAAACCTCCTCGATCAATCCCATCATCGCCAACGCGGCCTTCACCGGGGCGGGATTGGTTTCAATGAAGTTGGCCCGCATTAATGCATAGGTCCGATAGTGGATCTCCCGTGCCAGCGCCCAGTTTCCCTCCAAAGCCGCATGAATCATTTTGGTAAATTCGGCGGGCATCTCGTTCGAGAGCACTGAAATGCAACCGTCGCCCCCCACCGCGATTAAGGGAAGGGACAAGGAATCATCCCCCGAGAGCACGCAAAATCCCCGGGGCCGGTCTCTAAGGATCAACATCATCTGATCCAAATTCCCGGACGCTTCCTTGACACCGGCGATGTTGGGAACCTGCGCCAACCGCAGGAGCGTATCGGGCTCGATGTTCACCCCGGTTCTGCCGGGAATGTTGTAAATAATGATTGGAATCGCCGCCGACTCGGCGATGGCTTTGAAATGCTGGTAATGGCCCTCCTGGGTGGGTTTGTTGTAGTACGGCCCTACCGACAACACGCCGTCCGCGCCGATCTTCTCAGCAAACCGGGTCAGTTGAATGGCGCGATGGGTATTGTTGCTCCCTCCACCGATGATGACTTTGGCCCGACGGTTGACAAACTCAACGGTGCGCTCACAGACCCGGAAGTGCTCGTCGTACTCAAGTGTGGAAGCTTCGCCCGTTGTTCCACAGGGCACGATGGCATCGACGCCACCTCGGATCTGAAACTCGATGATCTTCCGCAGGTGCTCCTCGTGCACCTTTCCGTTCTTGTCAAATGGGGTAACCAGGGCCGTCATCGCGCCCCGAAACCGACCTTGCTCTGTCATGATGCCATCCTCCTGCTCAGACTGCTGTTCACGTGGATAGAAAACTCAATCCCTCTCAGGCTCGCTCCCCGTGCCGAGAGGTCGGAATAATGAATTTCGGAGGCGTCCCACGGCCCCTCATCTACCCGATCGGGATTCCAACAAGTCGCCGATAACCTCTTCAAAGCTGTAGAAGCCCCTACGGTTCAAGACCCATTCGGCAGCCATGATTGCCCCAACCGCAAAACCGGCTCGCGATCTCGCTGCATGACTGATCTCGATCGTGTCGGCTACCGAATCGAAAACCAGCGCGTGTTTTCCGGGAAACTCACCAGACCGAACGGAAAGCAAGTGAAACTCGTCCGGCTCGATCGCTCGGTTCAGAGAGTCTGATACCACTCGTTTCTTACCGGCAAAATGACCAAGAATGATTTGACTCAGTCGCTTGGCGGTACCGCTGGGGCTGTCGATCTTGTGACGGTGGTGCACCTCGAGACCAAAGACGTCGTAATCGTCGAAACGGCCAAAAAGCTGCGCTGCACGCTCGGCGAGAAGATAGAACAGATTCACTCCAACGGAGAAGTTTGCAGCATGAACAAACCCCACTCCGCTTCGTTCCACCAAACCCTTGACCTCGGCTAAGTGCTCGTGCCAACCCGTTGTTCCGACGACAAGCGGCTTACCAGCGCTGACCAGCGTGCGAATGTTATTGAGAACGGCTTGGGGGTGACTAAAATCGATGCAGATGTCCACTCCTCCCAAACGTTCGGGAACGATCTCGGGTTCGGTGTCCCCACCGTTGGGATCGACTCGCACCAGAATGCTGTGGCCTTTAGCCTGCATCAAACGGTCGATCTCACGCCCCATCTTGCCGTAGCCAATCAAGGCGACCTTCAATTCGCACCCTCCGATTTCGGCGGCAATGAATTCTCTGACGACGGAATGAGCTCATACCCGTGCGCTTGGCATTCTCTCCCGTGCTAGCAGTCTTGTCAATCAGGCCAGATCCTGCCGGATCTGCGTTTTGCCTGGTCGTTCGATTCAAAAGACTGCGGGCGGGCTCAGAGGGACGGAATAGACAGACGGTCAGGATGGAATGCAACAGCAACGGCCATTCGGCGGAACCACCGCAGCGAATTCGACGCTCACGCTGCCAAATCAGCCAGGTGTCTCCTGAAAGGAGCGGGTGCTGCCTCAGTCTCACAAGACTGCCCAAATACTTGTAGCGTGGAAAGTCATACCAGGCAAGGAATACGACTGGCTCATTTCTACCCGGTCACTTCTGCATGCGCAGGCTCTCTTCAAGCATCTTGGACATGGCATCCGTCTCCAGCCAAGTTGCCGGTGGCACTCTGCGAAACGGTACCTTAGTCTTCTCAGGTGTGGTACGCCCTTGGTCGCGATGGTCACGTTTCTTCAGCAGGGCAATAGCCGGATGGATCGACTTATTTGTGGAGTGGTCATTCGCGGTCCGGTGGGGGTGAGGTGAATGGCAAGGTTTCCGCCTGGCGGACCAGAAGTGTAATATTCTCAAAAATTTGCTGGACTGACGTAGTAAATGTTGCTAGCCTTTCGGTGTTTTTGTTTGTGATTTTGTGTCGAAGTGTTACCGGCTCGCGGACGATAGAGAAGGTTTGGCCCCTCCTTGCAATGTTCGCTGAAGGACGGGTCCGAACTGGAGGATACTGAATGTACACAGACCACATGTTCCGGGATGGCGGGGACCGCCGTTTTCTGAGCAAGGTTTCGGGGTCATCGCTCTTGTCCGGGATTGCGGATCTCGCGTGGAAGACGTTCCAGCTTGTCAACCGGCGGCTCCCCGAAGGGGATCTTCCCACGCCCAAGTGGGCTCCCGGCAAGATGCTGAAGAGCTATGAGCGCTCGGCCCCTACGCTGGGCTTTCCCCGCGTCACAGATTCACTGTGTCCCAGGTGCGTCCCTGAGGTCAGAAACTCAATCATTCGGGGCGAGACCGATATTTCTGAGCTGACCCAAGGCAGTCCGGGAGAGATTAAGGCGCACATTGTTGAGGAGGGTGGCCGAGTCTTAATGCGAAAGGTGTGCGAAAAGCACGGCCCCTTTGAAGACGTGTTGTCCACCAATCCTGCCTTCACCCGTCGGATCGAGAGTCTGTTCTTTGGTCGTGATTTTCGTTGCTCCGAGGATCAAGACGTTCATCGTCACGGAAACTCGACGATCAAGTTTGGTCGGGGTGCCGTGCTCACGGTTGATCTCACCAATCGGTGCAACATGATGTGTAACCCCTGCTTCATGGATGCCAATCAGGTGGGTTATGTGCATCAGCCCGACTGGGAAGACATCAAAGCCATTCTGGACCGGGCCATCTCTTTCAAACCCCGCCGCCAGGTGATTATCCTCTTTTCAGGCGGCGAACCTACTATTTCGCCTCACTTCCTGGAAGCCGTGGCCTATGCCAAGAAGATCGGATTTTACCGGATCATGGCAGCTACCAACGGAATACGGTTTGCCCAGAGCGAGGAGTTCACGCGGCAGGCTCACGAAGCCGGACTGCACGGAACCTACCTCCAGTTTGACGGCACCACCAATGAGTTGAACCAGCATCGGGGCGTTGGAAACCTTTTCGACGTGAAGATGCAGGCCATCGATAACATGGCCAAGGTAGGCATGAAAGTGACCTTGGTTACTACCATCGTCAATGGCGTCAACAATCATGGGATCGGTTCCATCGTCGATTTTGCGGTCCGGAATATCGACAAGATCCAAACCATTGCTTTCCAGCCGGTGTCCTTCACAGGGCGGGACGAGGATGTCGACGACGAGGTTCGCTACGCCCAGCGCTACACGCTTTCTCAAATGACGGAGGACCTGAAAGCGCAGATGGGAGCCGATTGGGAGCCGATGCGAGACTGGTTTCCCCTCTCGTCGTATAGCGCGTTCACCAGTGTCATGGATCTGCTTCAGGGAGACGATGCTCCCTGGGGGTGGAGTGCGTGCAACTGCCACCCGAACTGCGGAATCTTCAGCTTGTTGGTCGTCAATCGCAAAACCAACGAATGGACTCCCTTGTACAAGTTTTTCGATTATGAGCAGTTTATTCGTGACGTGGCGACCATTACAGACACGGCTAGAGGTCGCAAATTGACGGCCGCCCAGCTGGCTTTGTCGATCATGCGGAATTACAAGGCCGACAAAGCTCCTAAGGGATTCCCCGTTCAGCAGATTGTGAATCTGTTCCGCCCCAGTTCCAGCCGCTCGGACAGCGATCGCAACGATCGAATGCGGACCCGAACCGAAGAAGATCTCTGGAGAGTGCTTTGTGTGGAGGGCATGTGGTTCCAGGATCTTTGGACCTACGATTTCCGTCGAACTGAGATGTGTGTGATTCCCTATGGAACACAGGAGGGAGAAATCTCCTTCTGTGCGTACAACACCGGTGTGGGATGGCGCCAGATCATTGAGAACATGCATCAGACGGCGACTTTGGCGGAATGGCATCGCAGCCAGGGCCGCCACGAGATTTTTGCGCGGGGCCGGAGTGTCCCACTGAAGTCGTCCCAGCACAATCTGTCTTTGCCTGTCATCCAGCCGAGTTCGAACGGAAAAGGCTGCTGTCACGATAACCCGGCTCTGCTCGATAAGGATCGGGAGATTCTGGCTTCGTTGAAGTCGGGCAGCTAGCCAGCAGGCATCCTCACACCTCAGGAAGTGCAGTGACTAACGCAGGCTGATGAGGCCTGCGTTTTTTTGTTTGCTCATGGGCTACGCCGTTTCACAACTTGCCGTGCAATTGGGACTGAGCTACCAGGGCGACGCCGACCGGGTTGTGACGCGAGTAAGCAGCTGGGAAGACGCGGACAACAGTAGTCTGGTGTTCGTGGAACGAAGCGAACAGATGGTCCGGCTTGTGTCTATCGGCCGAGCCGGCTGCGTGATCGCGCCCGACGCGGCGCCTCCTGCGGAAGGCACCTGCATCCTCTCACCCAATCCCAAGCTCGACTTCGCAAGGGCCGCCGAGATCCTCTCGCCTCGGATCCAAGGAAAGGGGTCTGTCCATCCCACGGCAGTTATTTCTCCGCGTGCAGTCGTCGGACGGCAGGTGGACATTGGTCCCTGGGTCCACATTGACGAGGGTGCTTCAATCGGGGACGGTTGTGTGATCGAGGCCCGTGTCTGCCTTGGCGCCAACTGCCGACTCGGCACGCACTGTATCCTTCATGCGGGCGTTGTGCTCTATCCGGGAGTTCAGCTCGGCCACCGGGTCACTCTGCACTCCGGAGTGGTTGTGGGAGCGGACGGGTTCGGATACGTGTGGGATGGAACAAAACAGGTGAAGTTTCCGCAGACCGGTCAGGTGATCGTGGAAGATGATGTCGAGGTGGGGGCTAATACCACCATCGATCGAGGTTCCCTCGGAATCACCCGCATCGGTTCCGGGACGAAAATCGACAACTTGGTCCAGGTCGCCCACAATGTCCAAATTGGAAAGGGCGTCGTCATTGCTGCTCAAACCGGGATTTCTGGGAGCACCGTGATTGAGGACTTTGCCGTCATCGGGGGCCAGGTCGGATTCGGAGATCATGCCAGAGTCGAGAGCCGGGCCGTCATCGGCTCCAAGGCCGGCATCTTGCCTGGAAAGATTGTTCGTGGAGGCGAGACCTACTGGGGTATTCCGATCCGACCGCTGCGCGAGTACAAGCGTTTGAACGCGCTCTTTGGCAGATTGCCCGAAATCAAGGCCGAGATCGACAAGCTAAAAGCCAAACTGGCGCGGCTCGAGCACGAATTCCGAGATGGGCAGCAATAGGACGGTCATCGCTTCTGGGCCTTGGCTTTCTGTTGGACCACGACTTCCCACTCTTCTCGTCGCATTTGTTCCTGCTGCCATTCGTAGTTGATCGAAGGATAGAATTGCCCAGGATGGGTAAGAGCCCAGATCTGTTTGCGGATAATCCAACTGTTGGGGTTCAATACCAGAGCTTTTCTCCAGTACTCGAGGGTGGTAGCCGTATCGCCATTTCTCAAGGAGACCACGCCGCGCGCAAACAGAGCCTTGCATCTGTTGGGCTGAGACAGCAACACCGTGTCGTACTCGCGGGCAGCCTTCCTGAATTGGCCGGATTCAAATAACAAGTCTGCCAGCCGCAAGCGCTTCTCGCTCCCCCTTGATGTCGATTTGACCTGAGCGGCAAGCTGGGTGATCGTCCTTTTGAGGGGCAGTTTCGGTTTTGGGATGAACTTCGGAGCTTTCTTGCTCCATTTCTCGGCAAGCAGGTCCTGCATGATCCGCATCGTGGTATTGTCGCGAATGTCGAACCCGCCAATCTTCAAGTAACGAATGATGCCGTTTTCGTCGACGTAGAACCCGCTGGGCAGCAGATCGAATCCCAGCAAATCCCAAAGTCCTTCAACCGAGTCAATGGCGTTGGCAAAGGCGGGCTTGGCGCTTTCGACATATGAGCGGGCTTTGTCCGGATAAGCCGCATCCATGGCCACCCCGATCAACTCAAAGCCGGTTTCGCGATGCCGCGCGTAAAAGCTTTGCCAAGCCACGAGCTGCTCCCGGCAGCCACACCAACTGGCCCACAGAAAGAGCAGCACTCGTTTTCCCCGGTAATCGCTGAGACAAAGGGGTGTTCCATCCAGACTTTGCAGCCGAAAATCGGGAGCCGGGTCCCCAATTTTTACGGGTGATTTCTGGCTGGACATATTGCAGTTAAGGATGGCGCTGCGGCCGTGAGCCGTTGGCAACGGGCTCGACTGAACCGCAGCGGATTGTGGTGGAACAAGGTGACCCTAGTCAGCGCCTTTGGACTTCTGCAGAAGCTCCTGCGGAAAACTTTCGCCCAAGCTGTGACTGCCATTTTCGCCGGCGTTTTCGATGTACTCCTGTACCGTCGCTCTGGCCTCCTCATCATGGACAGCTTTGATGCTGAGTGCGATCTTTTTGTTCTCGCCGTCGATCCCCAGGATCTTCACCGCCACCTCTTGGCCGGGTGCGTAGCTTCCCAGCACGTGCTTGCCGGCGGCATCCGACACCTCAGAGACATGAACCAGTCCTTCCACGCCTTCATAGAGCTCCACAAACAGCCCATAGTCCATTACTCGCGTCACCCGACCGTGCAGGATTTCGCCAGGCTGGTGTTGGTGGATGAAGGTCTCGAAAGGGGGTGCTGAGATCTGCTTGAGACTCAGCGACATCTTGCGGTTGCTCACGTCCAGACGCGTCACAACGGCCTCAACCACATCGCTGACTCTCAGAACTTCGTCGGCATGATTCAACCGTCGAGTCCAGGAAATCTCGGAAATCGGAATTAGTCCCTGGATTCCGCACTCGAGCTCCATGAAAGCTCCAAAGTGCTCCAGCTTCTTGATGGTTCCCTTAACCACGGTACCTTCCACGTAAAGCTGTGGGGCCCGAAGCCAGGGGTCGTCCTCGGCCTTCCGAAAGCCAAGGGAGATTCGATTCCTCTCGCGATCGAACTTCAGAACTTCGACCTCGATTTCATCTCCGATCCGGAACAACTCGGAAGGATGCTTAATTCGGCGCCACGACATGGCAGAAATGTGGAGAAGACCTTCCACTCCGCCAATATCCACAAAAACTCCGTAGTCCAATATCCTCTTCACCACTCCGGGAAGCCGCTGGCCTTCGGCCAAGGTTGCCAACGTTTCACGACGCTTGCCTTCCTGAGCCTCTCTCAAGATCGCTCGTCGTGACAAAATCAGCTTGCCGTTCGGCAAGTCATGCTGCATCACCCGAAAAGTAAAACTTTTCCCAACGTAAATCCTCAGGTCTTCCACGTACTGCTCGTCAATCTGGGACGCCGGAATAAATGCGCGCATACCGACATCCGCCAGCAGGCCACCCTTCACGACTTCCACAATCCTGCCCTCGAGCGTTTTTCCAGCTTTAATCGCTTCTCGAAGTGCCGCTTGCTGCTGAGCTCGTCGTGCTTTGGAATGCGAAACACGAAGCTGATTGTCGCTGTTGGCGCCGGCTTCCACCATCACCGTAATGGAATCACCAACGTTAAATTTCAACGATCCGTCAGGCTCCGTAATCTCATCTCTGCGCAGGACGCCTTCCGACCTGCCGCCTGCGTCAACCAGTACCTCGGTGTCAAAAACCCCGACGATCTTGCCTTCGACTACTTGCCCTGACTTCAAGGTTTCGTGCGTTTCCTCGTACTTCGCAAGTAAACTGGCAAAGTCCTCCTCATTGTTCACTTCTTGATTCTGTTTTGGACGATCATCACTTGGCATCAAATAACCTCAGACGTTAATGTGGGCTTAATTATAGCAGACCCACCTTGGATTCCTAGGAATAAAGTGGACCTTGCGGTGTGGCCGGAACAGCACGCTCGCTCTTAGTTGGAGATCATGGCGGGAACTACGCGACAGTGAATGGCCTTGGGGGGTGGCACCCGTAAAGAGTCACTCGCGTATGAACTGGCTTTTGGGGTGATGTGCTGATCAGGAGGCGGGCGATTTCGATGGAAAGTACTCTCGCCAACGACGAGTGACCTTCTTCTCTGTGTCAGGATCGCATTCCAATTCCTCGGGGTAGGAGGGCTTCATCCTGGCATCTATGACCAACGGCCCTTCATAACACAAATGGTTCCTCCTGATTCGCACCTCCCGGGCATAAATGTCCGATGCCGGCTCAAACCTAGTGAAGACCGCCCACAGAAACGCGGCGGGACTTCGAGCGATACCGGCATCGTCACTAAGCACGATGAGAGGCCAGGACTGAAATGCCGGCCAACGGGCCAGTTGTTCGGCTTGCCGAGGCGCCCGCTCGAAGTTGGTCCCGGATAACACGAGGCAGCCCGGGCAAAAGACTTCGACATTTTCGACTTCGGCCGGTGCTTCACCATGAAATTGCTGAGGAAGTTCCCGGATCGGATGGCCCAGTCCCAGAGCAATCGCCTTGCTACCCTTGTTGATTTCCGGACCGCAATAGTCCAGAGTGTCCATGGAGAGGTTTGAGAGCACGAAGAAGTCTGTCTCCCATCGTATGCGCTCCAGGATATGGCTCAAGACTCCGGGAAAATCGCGCAGATCCATTGGGGTATCCGTGACCAGCAGGAACTTCGTGAGAGACAGTTGCCCTTCCCCGAGGATGCGGAACGCCGAGGCCATGGCTTCACGCGCATACCGCTCTCTGACCACGGCTGCAGCCAGGGAATGGAACCCGGTTTCACCGTAACTCCAGAGATCCCGTACTCCGGGCATGACCACTGGGAACAGAGGGCTCAGCAGTTTTTGGAGGTAGTCCCCGATAAAGAAGTCCTCTTGACGTGGTTTTCCCACGACCGTGGCGGGATAGATCGCGTCGCGGCGATGGAGTATCCGTTCGATCTGGAACACCGGATACTCGTGTTGAAGAGAGTAGTAACCGTAGTGGTCCCCAAAAGGGCCTTCCGGGCGCCGCTCAAAGGGCGGAACTGAGCCCTGAAAGACGAACTCCGCCTCAGCCGGGAAGGGATGAGGACTGCTTGACATCCTCACCATGGGAATTCGCCCCCCCGCGAGGAGTGAAGCGACCATCAGTTCCCCGACATTTTCCGGAAGTGGTGAGATTGCCGCCAGAATGAGCGCGGGTGGCCCACCCAGAAACACGCTGACAGGCAGTGCCTGGCCGCGCTGTTCTGCCGCATGGTAGTGGAACCCTCCACCCTTGTGGATCTGCCAGTGCATGCCCGTTTGCCGAGCATCGAATCGCTGCATGCGGTACATGCCAAGATTGTGGCGTCCATCCTGAGGATGCTCCGTGTAGACCAACGGCAGAGTAACAAATGGGCCGCCATCCTGCTGCCAGGTTGTCAGAACGGGAAGGGCTTCAAGGTCTGCTGGTTCTTGCAGGACCTCTGTCACTGGACCCGACGAAACCTGTCGCGTACCCAGCTTGAGCCCTTCCCAAACCAGATTGCGATGCGGCCAAAGCCGCGAGAATCTGGGTGGTAGCAGCGTTTCCGCCAGATGGACGGCCTGCCGAACCAGTTCGAAGGGACGAGCCCCGAAGGCCAGGTCGAGACGCTTCTCGCTGCCAAACAGGTTGGTAACGACTGGGAAAGAACTGCCCTGCACCCTCCGAAACAACAAGGCTGGGCCGCCACTCTGAATCACGCGTCGATGAATCTCAGCAAGTTCGAGGTGGGGGTCGACCTCCGCTTCGACCACGGTCAGGTCGTCTTCCCGGCGGAGCACATCAAGAAGCTGTCTAAGGTTTCTCAAGTGACGCGCAAGCTAGATAGCGATGAGGTCCAACACAAGAACCGGCCACGAAGCCGGCAATAAATCGCGACTATAGCAGAAAAGCGGGGAGTGCCAAACGGAGTTTGGCCTACGACGTCGACGGCAGCATCTGCCCACGGCGAGACGGGATTACCAGACGCCGGACAACGCGGTCGATCCCCTCAACTGAGCCATAACTCGTAGCCTGAGCCCTTGCCTCTCCAGCGGTGGAAGTCGGCACGAGCTCCTCAGACTCAAGTCTTCCCCCAGCTGCTATTGCAATTCCCGCAATGCTGAAGCAAACGTCATACCTTATCCGGTTCAGGGTGGCGCCAAGGCTGGCGGTAGGGGCGGCGCAGAAACTGGTTGGCCTCTTCATCTCCCACGACCTGATGTTTCTTGGGGTCCCAGGTCAGGGTTCGACCCACCTGCAGCGCAATGTTGGCCAGAATACAACTGGCTGTTGAGATATGCCCCTGCTCGATGTCGGCCACCGGCCGGCCGCGCGAGTCAATGGCTCGCAGGAAATCCTGAAGATGGTACCGAATGGCCGGTGCCACGTGACGCTCCAGATCCTTTTCTGTTTTGTCCTCGGGGAATTGCTCCAGCTCATAGGTCACATCACGATGAATTGGCTGGCCATCCCCCAGGGGCGTAAAGTCATAACTCATCACACTCAACTTGAGTGTCCCTTTATCGCCATAGATGGTGGCCCCCCACGGATACTTCGGGTCGTTGGGATGTCCCCAGGTACGGTGCTGCCAAATCACCGGGAACTCCGGGAAGTCGAAGGTGGCTGTTTGGGTGTCAGTGATGTTGGACTTGCTTTGCTTGTCGATCAGGATGCCCCCGCTGGATTCGATCCGGTTCGGCCAACCCAAGTCCAGCAGCCAGCGGACCATATCCAGCATATGGATGCACATGTCGCCCACGATGCCGTTACCATACTCCATGAAGGCACGCCAACGCCTGGGGTGGACCAGGCTGTTGTAGGGTCGCATGGGGGCCGGTCCGGTCCACATCTCGTAGTCCAAGGAATCGGGCGGGGCGGTGTCCGGCGGGTTTTCGCGGGTCCGCATGTGGTAGTAACAGTAGATCTCCACCAAGCCGACCTTGCCCAGCCGTCCCTCTCGGATAATGGTGTCGCGAGCCTCCGCCAGATGGGGGGTGCTCCGGCGTTGGGTTCCCACCTGCACCACTCGCCGGTGCTTGCGGGCAGCCGCCAGCATAGCCTGACCTTCCACCACATCGACGCTGATCGGTTTCTGGACGTACACATCGGCGCCGGCTTCGACCGCAGCAATCATCGGCAGCGCGTGCCAGTGGTCCGGGGTGGCGATCAGCACGATATCGAGATCCCTTTCCCCGAGCATCTTTCGATAGTCGCCGTAGGTTCTCGGTTTCTTTTTCGATACCTGTCTTTGGGCCACCATTTCCGCCGCTTCAGCCAGCAGTTGTCGATCGACGTCGCACAGTGAAACCACCTCGACCGGCTCGATTTGAATCAGCCGGAACAGGTCACACTTCCCATACCAGCCGCACCCGATCAGGCCTACCCTTCGCTTTCGGGCCGATGACTGGGCGGCATGTGACCCGGCCGCAGACAGGATCAATCCAGCACTGGCCTGCAAAAACTCTCGACGCTTCATCGAATCCTCCCGGTAGGTTGAGTATGTCCGGCATTGTAGAACCTTTCCGTTAAAGTTGGACAAGGTTGTGTGCGTTGGGGTTGGGGGGAGCCGTAAACTCTAGGCTGTAGCTGGGCCGGGGGGGTCCCATGGTTTCGACACCGACCTGCCAAACAGGACCGACGTTATCCTCCACACACGGCCAATCCCCCAACCCTCTAACTTACGACTGGACGCTTGCAGCAGGGAAAGCCTTGCCATCGCAGGGATCGAAAGGGACCCGGCCTTTCAATCGGCTATTGATGAGGCAACCATTGCTTTGAAGGCACCGGCTTCCATGCCGTCTCCGCCGCGACTGCGCTGAATCAGGAAAACGCCTACCAGGTCTTTCTTGGGATCGATCCATCCTTCGGTGCCGAAGGCTCCACCATGGCCATAGGTCCCTTCCGATTGCAGCTGCAGCGTGCCGAGTGGCTCCTTCACCACCGTCCAGGCCAGGCCGTAGCCCTTTCCCGGCGAGTGCCCGGCTGGATCGATGTCGCCCGTGTGCAAGGCCGTCATCATTTCCACGGTGGCTCTCGACAAAAAACGCTTGCCGTTCAGCGTACCGCCGTTGAGCGTCATCTGGTAAAACACAAAGAGGTCCGAGGCTGTGGAGTACAGGCCGTACTCCGGACCGGAGTAGCGAGCACCCTTGCGGTAGAGCGCGGGATCTCCAGCCAGCGCTTCCGGACCGGACCGAATCAGCTTTCCGTCCTCTAACCGGTAGAGCATGGCAATGCGCCCCACTTTCTCGGGTGGTGGGAAGATGAAACTGTCCTTCATCCCCAGCGCCTGAAAAATACGCTCTTCCAGAAAGGCCTCGAACGGCCTTCCAGAAACGACTTCAACGATGCGGCCCAGCGTGGCAATGCCGGGATTACTGTACATCCATCGAGAACCAGGCTCGAATTCCAGAGGCTGTTGTGAATAAAGAGCCACCGCTTCGGCCAGCGTCAGGTTCATCCGCTGCAGCAGATCCCCTGCCCCAACGGGGGGATTGGCGATCATTCCAGAGGTGTGCGTGAGCAGGTCTCGAAGGGTAATCTTTCTCGCCGGGCGGCGCAGCAAACGCGTCTCGCCGTCGCCCTTCCCATCCTGTAACCACAATCCACGGAACTCGGTGAGGTACTTTTCCACTGGGTCGCTGAGGACCACCTTCCCCTCCTCCATAAGCATCATGACCGCCACCGCCGTCACCGGCTTGGTCATGGACATGATCTGGAAGATCGTGTCCGTCTTCATGGGTTTTCGGCTCTCCAGCTCCTGGAATCCGATCGCCTCGAGGCTCGCCACCGCCCCATGGCGTGCCACCAGTGTCACGGCCCCGGCGATTGTTCCTTGGTCAACAAATTCCTTCATTCTTTGGGGAATTCTGGCAAGGCGGACGGGGTCCATTCCAGCCTTGGCGGCATTCGCCGGGTCGGCCGAGAGACCGACCAACGGGACCCATAGCACAACTACCCATGTCAGGATCATCTGGCGCCGGAACTTCGTCGTCATGGCTTCCTCCGAACGTGAACGCTTGATCTTGGACCTGCGGTTTTTCCGTGGCCTTTTACCGAATCGGTCGGGCTCCGCTTGCTTGTATAGACCTGATCGTTACCCCAAGTCCACATAGTTCTGCAAAAACGTCCCGGTCTGTGATATTGTGCTTTTGGTTTGTGCAACGAGAAGCGTATCCGTCTCTTAACCTAAACCTATAGCCAGCCGGCAACCATCCCTCCTCCGGCCTGATTGCCAGCTTCAATGAGGACAGAAACCCATGCAAACGAGGCTTTATGTAGGCAACCTGTCTTATTCTGTCACAGAGGAAGAACTCCACACTCTGTTTTCACAGGCAGGCTCCGTTCAGTCTGTGAAGCTGATCGAAGACCGCGACACCGGACGGTCGAAGGGCTTCGCATTCGTTGAGATGAGCAGCCAGGCCGAGGCAGAAAAGGCGATTAATATGTTCAATGGCTCCGACTTTTCAAACCGGCAGCTGTCGGTCAGCATCGCGCGCCCACGAGAGGAGCGCCCCCGGGGCGGAGGTGGAGGCGGTTTTGGCGGCGGCAGAGGCCGAGGCTCTTCTGCAGGAGGCAGATCTGAGGGTGGCCGTGGCGGCCACAGACGGTTCTAAGATTCCACGCTTTACAGAGTGCATTGCAGAGGGGCGGGCAACCGTTCCTCTGCCCTTCAGTCGAATGGCAGTGTCCTCAGCCTGAACCCAGCGGCCTCTGAGTGGGCTTCTGCCGGTCAGTTGGGTTCGAGTCAAGCCCCGGTGAACCATTACAACCCCGTCCCTCCCCGGCTCGCATCGATGCAAGCGAGAACCTGGGGGCGGTTGCGCGGTGAACCGGCCAGTCAACTCCCTGTCCGGTCGCCAAGCCCTTGTGCACCCAAAGGAACTTGGTTCTGCATACCCCCTTCTTTCAGCCCGTCGTGCTTTTTTCAAGCCTGCAGCGCGAAAACCCTTGAGATAATCTCTGCTGGGGCTGAGTGTGCCCGCGCCATGACAACGGCCGGCCCGCAGCAAGATCCCCGCAGCCGGGCGCGGCCCACGGCCCCTGAGAAAGCCGGCTTTTGCGCCGGGCTTAGTGTTTAGACTTCGTTCTGCAATGGCCCTCTCAGAACATCAGGTGGTCTTCCAAGCGCGGGATGTAACTAAGATTTATGACATGGGCGAAGTGCAGGTACAGGCGCTGCGTGGTGTGGACTTGGACCTTTACGCCAGCGAACTCATCGTGCTCCTGGGACCGTCCGGTAGTGGAAAGTCGACGCTCTTGAATATCCTGGGAGGGCTCGACCGCCCCACCTCAGGCCAAGTGACGTATCGGGGCTGGACTCTGACGGATGCTTCAGACCGTGAGCTGACCGCCTACCGGCGGCAGCACGTCGGATTTGTGTTTCAGTTCTACAATCTCATTCCCAGCCTGACCGCTCGCGAGAACGTCGCGGCCGTGACCGAAATCGCGAACCACCCGATGACCTGCGAGGAAGCGCTCGACATGGTGGGCCTGAGTGACCGATTGGACCACTTCCCTTCCCAGCTGTCGGGTGGCCAACAGCAGCGGGTAGCGATCGCGCGAGCGATTGCTAAGAACCCTTCAGTCCTCCTGTGTGACGAGCCCACCGGGGCTTTGGATTCCACCACGGGAATCGTGGTGTTGGAAGCGCTGGAAACGGTGAACCGCAAACTGGGAACGACCACGGCCATCATCACCCACAACAGCGACATCGCGGCGATGGCCGATCGCGTGATTCACATGTCTGACGGGCACATCGTCAGCATGGAAAAGAACGAACAGAGAAAGAGCCCCCGAGATCTGCACTGGTGAAAGCCCTCGATCGAAAATTGCTGCGTGACCTCTGGTCGATGAAGGGACAGGCCCTAGCAATCGCCCTCGTGATCTCGAGCGGCGTGGCGACCTTCATCATGTCGATCAGTACCCTCGATTCCTTGAAACTGACGCAGGCCACTTTTTATCGGGACTATCGATTTGCGGAGGTCTTTGCGTCACTAAAGCGCGCGCCGGATAGTTTGAAGAGTCGGATTCAAGAGATCTCGGGTGTGCAGCAGGTTGAGACGCGGGTGCTGGCCGCCGCAAACCTGGAGATCGCCGATTACCCCGACCCGGTCTCCGCCCAGATTGTTTCGCTCCAAGATGACGGGACTTCGTTGCTGAACCAGCTTCATTTCAGGCAGGGCCGCTCCGTGGCCGCCGGTCGCGACAACGAAGTAGTCATCAGCGACGCTTTCGCCCAAGCCCATGGCTTCCACCCCGGGGATCACCTCTACGCCGTGATCAATGGCAGGCGCAAAAGGCTGCAGGTCGTAGGCGTGGCCCTTTCACCGGAGTTTGTCTATCAACTTCAACCCGGCAGTTTCATTCCAGATTTCAAGAGTTACGGGGTGTTGTGGATGGCTCGGACTCCCCTCAGTAACGCCTACGACATGGAGGGCGCCTTCAACGACGTTTCGGTGACGCTTCTTGCCGGAACCCGTCCGGAAGCGGTGATTGAGCGTATAGACGATCTTCTGAAACGGTATGGCGGACTGGGCGCGTATTCCCGTCAGAACCAAACCTCACACCGGTATCTTTCTGAAGAATTCCGGCAGCTGACACAAATGGCCACGATTTTCCCCATTATTTTTTTGAGTGTGGCCGCCTTTCTGCTGAACGTGGTGGTGACTCGGCTGATCGCCACGCAGCGGGAGCAGGTAGCCATCCTGAAGGCTTTCGGCTACCCCAACGGTGCGGTGGTGGCCCACTTTCTGAAGCTGGTCATCCTGGTCGTGCTGCTGGGTGTGGCTGGCGGCATCTTCTTCGGGATCTGGCTCGGTCAGGGGCTTAGTCGAATGTACATGGATTTTTACCGCTTCCCATTTCTCGTCTATCATCTGCGCCCGAGCGTGGCCTTCACGGCAGCACTGGTGAGTTCTGCCGCCGCCATGCTCGGAACCGTCTACTCGGTAGCGCGGGCGGCTCTCGAGCCACCGGCCCAAGCCATGCAACCCGCGTCACCACCCCGCTATCGAACGACGTTCCTGGAACGTTTGGGGCTTGGCTCGTTCCTGTCCCAACCGACTCGCATGATTGTGAGGAATTTGGAGCGCCGACCGGTCAAGGCCCTGTTGACCATTGTCGGTATCGCCTTTGCTTGTGCCATCCTGGTTGTGGGCGGGTTCTTCGGGGACGCCATCGATTATATGGTGGCCATCCAGTTCCGCCTGGCTCAGCGCGACGATATCACCGTGACCTTTGTTGAGCCCACCTCTCGAAAAGCGCTTTACAGTCTCAGCGGTCTGTCAGGGGTCGAACACGCCGAGGGATTTCGCTCTGTCCCGGTGCGGTTTCGGTTTCGGCACCATAGCTACCGCACTTCCATTCAGGGCCTTCCGGACGGCAGCGAACTTCGCCATCTGCTCGACACCAACTTGCAGCGCGTGCCTTTGCCGGGTGAGGGCTTGTTGATGACAGACCATCTGGCCGAGATTCTGCAGGTGCAGCCGGGAGACTTATTGACGGTGGAGGTGTTGGAGGGAAGTCGCCCCGTTCTTCGCGTTCCGGTGACCGCCCTGGTCAAGGAATATGTGGGGGTCTCGGGCTATATGCAGCTGGAGGCGCTCAATTCTCTGATGCAGGAGGGTCATGCCCTCTCCGGTGCGTATTTGGCAGTGGACCCTCTCAGCCGGCAACAGGTGTACTCGGAGCTGAAACAGATGCCGCGGGTCGCCGGCAGCTCCGTGAGGGAAACGGCTCTGAAGAACTTCTATGAGACGATGGCCAAACAAATCCTCACGTTTGCGCTCGTCAACACCATTTTGGCCGGCACGATTGCCTTCGGTGTCGTCTACAACAGCGCGCGCATCGCCTTCTCAGAAAGGAGCCGCGAGTTGGCCAGTCTGCGCGTGCTGGGCTTCACGCGGGGAGAGATCTCTTACATTCTGCTCGGCGAGCAGGCCCTCTTGACGGTCGCAGCCCTCCCGATTGGATGTCTGATCGGGTGGGGGCTTTGCCACACGATGATCTCCGGTCTTCAGACCGATTTGTTTCGCATTCCTCTGGTGATTGAGCCCGGGACTTATTCATCGGCCGCGACAGTCGTGGTTGTGTCCTCCTTGATCTCCGCTTTGATGGTTCGGCGGAAGCTCGATCATCTCGATCTGATTGCAGTGCTCAAGACAAAGGAGTGAGTCCGTTGAAGTGGAAGCGCTGGTTTGGAATCGGAATCCTGTCTGTGCTGACGGCTCTGGCCATTGGGTACGGTTATCGCAGACAGCCGGTGCTGGTCGAAACGGTGAAAGCCAAACGAGGTCTTTTTCGGGTGACGGTTGAGGAGGAAGGTCGAACCCGTGTGACAGACCGCTACCTCGTTTCGGCGCCCGTAGGCGGCTTTGCCCGGCGCCTGCAGTACAAAGTAGGAGATGCTGTCCGTCGTGGCCAGGTGCTGCTCCACTTGGAGCCCCAGCGCTCCAGCGTGCTGGACTCCCGGACTCGTGCTGAAGCCAAAGCCCGCGTCCAAGCCGCTGAAGCGGCACTGCAGCTGTCTAAGGAACAAAAGCGGTCGGCGCAGGCTGACGCGGAATACTGGGCCGGTCAACTGGATCGGATCGAAAAGCTGTATCAGAGCGGCGACCTTCCCAAAGAGAAATACGACCAAGCCGTGACCGAAGCCAGCCGGGCGCGAGCCGGCTTGGCTTCGGCGGAACAGGCCATCCTGCAGGCCCAGTCCAATCTCCGCGCGCAACAGGCAGTTCTCGCTCACTCGGCGGCGGTTTCCACGCCTGCGGCTGAACTGGTGGCGGTGCCATCTCCCGTCGATGGGCGCATTCTCAAAGTGATTCATGAAAGCGAAGGTGTGATCCAGGCGGGGGCTCCCTTGATCGAAATCGCGGACGCCAGATCACTCGAAGTCGTCGTGGAGCTTTTGTCGGCGGATGCCGTGAAGGTCCGCCCAGGTACCCCCGTGCTCTTCGACCGCTGGGGTGGCGAAACACCGTTGGAGGGAAAGGTCCGACGCGTCGAACCCACAGCCTTTACGAAGATTTCAGCTCTGGGCGTCGAAGAACAAAGAGTTCTCGTCATTGTGGATTTCACGTCTCCATCAGAACTTTGGGAGAGACTGGGGGACGCCTACCGTGTTGAGGCTAGTTTCATCCTTTGGGAGCAACCCGACGTTCTGCAGGTGCCGGCCAGTGCTTTGTTTCGCTACCAAGAAGGCTGGGCCGTGTTTGTCGCTGAGGCGGGCGTCGCCAGACGACGCGTCGTGGAAGTCGGAAAGCGCAATGGCCTCTTCGCTCAGATTATTTCCGGGGTCTCGCAGGATGAATCTGTCATTACCCACCCGGATGAAACGATCGATGACGGCTCTCCAGTCAAATTTCGCTGAGACAAGGGGCGCCCCCCACCCAGCCCGAGTTATGCATAACCCACGTTTATGAGGGTCATTAGAGATATCACTTTGACTCTCCTTCTTTGTCGCCGATAGACTACGGGCAATCCGTGGAGGGATCGCACCTGTGCCCTGGCGATCTTTCCGACAGTCTAAGCTCTAAACATGACCGCCGTGAGCCGGCGATCGTGAACGATACTTCGCTGTATCCCGCCCCCCGCTGGTTGTTATCGCTGTCCTCGATATCTTCTAAGACATTCTGCTAAAACCGAGAGTCTGTTCTCTCCCTGGACACGGGTTCGTCTGATTGACTTGGTGCCGTGTGCCTCCTCATCGGAATCCTTAGACCGAGCGTTCATGTTGGCTCGGTTCCTTCTCGAGGCGTCTTGAGGCTTCTCCTCCCGCGCCGTGACTTGTCCCTGGCGAGGCCCGTACCCGAGTCCTCTTGCACAATCAACCTAGCGATGAAATCGAAAGGAGCCTGTCGTTGATGCTGTCAACCACTGGAAAGCGATGCTTAGTGCTTATCTCAGCAGCCTTCCTGTCCGTTCCAATATGCGCTTTTTCCCAAGTTCTCTGCTATCCAACCAACCGGGCGCTCGACTTGCTGGCCGTTCAGGCCATGGTGACACAGTACGAATCCTTCAGAAGCTCTTGCCAGCAACTGAAGGCTAAGGAACGGAGGAATGTCCCAACCTACAATGCACGCCTCAATGGTGCAGTGGTCTCGTTTCACGGACACATCATTAAGGACAACCACCACCTCACCACGAACTGTTCCGTTTGCCGCAAGTATCTGCGAGAAATCAGGTCATATGCCAAGAAGATCGAGCAGGCAATGAAATGACCGAAGTTCAGACCTTTCCTCTCAGCGAGGAGTTCTTCCAGTCACTCTGGCTGTGACGAGGCCGGCCATCTGGTCACCACTCGGGTTCAAGTGCGGGGCTGAGGTGGGGAATCGAGAAAATCGAACGACGGCTCGCGGGAGGCTTGACGGTTGGTAATGGGAGCAGGCGTCGGCTGGGGACGGGAGACCAATTCTCTAAAGCGGATTGGGATTGCATCTTCTGCCCCGGCTCCGTAAACTGGATGGCACAATCTGCGTTCCAGTCCCAGATAGCCATGCAATACAGACGCTTGCACTCCGATCTGAATGAGGCCATTGTCGAAGAGATGCCGGACAGCTGGCAGGTGACGTTGGTCGTTCGTACCGGTCCACGCAGCTTCGAGCAAACGTTCGCCGTTCTGGTTGAGGGGCGAAAGCCAACTCTGGAAAAGGCTAAGCAAGCTGCTGACCGGGCGATCCACCAGCATCACACCTGTACGGACCGATGCGGCCACTGGGAGGAATTGAGCGAAGGCGACCAACTCCGTTCGCCAAGGGCGTTTGGACAGCCCTGACAGCGCGAGGGGGGACTTCCCGCCCACGTGGGCAACGGCTTCCGCTCCGGATCCATCAAGCTGGGGGAGGGAGGCCCAGTACCGTACGAACGGCGTCTCGTGCGATGAGAAGTTCCTCGTTAGTCGGGATGACGTAGATTTCGGTCCGGCTGGACCGGGTGCTGATGAGGGCCTCCGTTCCAACCGTTTCTTGATTGAGCGTGTTGTCCAACTCAATTCCAAAAAAATCGAGCCTCTGGCAGGCAGCCGCTCGGACCAACGGCGCGTTTTCGCCGATGCCTCCGGTGAAAATAAGGGCGTCGACTCGTCCCAGCACCCCGCAATAGGCGCCGATGTATTTCCGGAGCCGATAGCAGAACAGGTCCACGGCCAGCGTTGCGCGGGGGTTCCCTTCGGCCCGCTCCCTGAGCAGCTCCCGCATGTCTCCCGAAATCCCCGAAATTCCATAAAGACCACTGTGCTTGTTGAGCAGCGTGGTCGCCTCGTGTAAGGATAGCTCCTCCTTAGACATGACGTGCAGAATGACGGCCGGGTCCACGTCTCCGCATCGGCTACCCATCACTAACCCTTCCAGCGGCGTAAAGCCCATGGAAGTATCCACGGACTTGCCGGCCTGAATGGCGCAAACGGAAGATCCGTTTCCGAGGTGGCAGGTGATCGCATTGACCTGCTCCCGCCTCAGCCCTTTCACCTGCCGGTAACGATAGGCCACGTAGCGATGAGACGTTCCATGAAAACCATAGCGTCTGACCCGGTGGCGTTTGTAAATGAGATAGGGCAGTCCATAGAGGTAGGCCTCAGGCGCCATGCTCTGATGAAAGGCGGTGTCGAAAACCGCCACCTGGGGCACGCCCGGCAGGAGTCGCCGGCACACTTCATAACCCTTCAGGTTATGCGGATTGTGAAGAGGTGCCAACTCAATACAATCTCGGATTTGAGCCACAACCTCTTCATCCATCAACTGTGAGCCGCTGAATCGTTCGCCTCCATGAACAACCCGGTGCCCGACCGCCCCAATCTCCCCAGCTTCATGCAACAGACGATCTTCTCCCGACTGGAGTTGGGACAAGCACTCGGCAATGGCCGCTTTGTGATCTAAGATTTCCTCAACCGTCACGACCGGCTTGTGCTGGCCCACCTGATAATGCACGATGGCTTCCGGTGTGCCGATCTTCTCAACCGTCCCCCTGGCGAGGAAACGGTCGGCATTTTGGGCGATCAATTCCGCATCGGTTTCAATCAACTGAAACTTGACCGTGGAACTACCGCAGTTCAGAACCAGTACTTTCATGTTGTTTTATTCCTTTGACGCCTCCTCCGCGTAATCGAAGAACCCTCTACCGGTCTTGACCCCCAGGTGACCAGCTCGCACTTTTTTCCTCAGAATCGGGCAGGGACGATACTTCAGATCGCCCAGTTCCCGAAAGAGATGATCCATCCACTTCATGACCTCGTCCAACCCCATCCGATCGGCTAATGCCAGGGGTCCGACCTCCATGTTGTAGCCCAGCTTCATGGCGGTGTCGATGTCTGCGGCGCTGGCGACACCTTCCATGACCACCTGCATGGCTTCATTGATCATGGGCAGGATGACACGAGTGGTGACATAACCGGGATACTCATAGACCTCAATCGGCGTTTTCCCCAGGCTCACCAGGAACTGTCGGACCTCCTGGTAGGTCTGGTCAGACGTCTGCAATCCCCGAACCACTTCGACCACCTTAACCCGGCTGACCGGATTGAGAAAGTGGGCCCCGATGAAACGCTCGGGGTGAGCCACATGGGCCGCCATCTCGGTGATGCTGAGCGTGGAGGTATTGGTGACGAAGATAGTGTTCGGCTGGCAAAGCTGCGAGAGATCTTCGAAGAGTTTCACCTTCAAGTCAAAGTCCTCGGGTATGGCCTCGATAATCAACCCCAGCTTGGACAGCTTTTTCGGGTCGGTCAGAACGCTGATCCGCTTCATCAAGGCACGCTTGTCGGACTCAGTGATGGCCCAGCGCGCGATTTCGCGGTCGAAGTCGCTGGATATGAATTTCAAGGCGGCCTGGGCGGAGGCCTCATCCCTCTCGCAAATCCAGACGTCGATTCCGGCTTGAGCCATGGTTGCGGCAATGCCGCGGCCCATCGTTCCGCCCCCCACGATTCCGGCTTTGTGAAAATCGCTCATGGAAAAAGACAACCTCCAGTTTTGAGGGGATTAGGTAGGAAGGCTCGAAGAAGATTTCCAGGCTTTGGAGTGTCCGCGACCGGCTCGGCTACATCGACTTTTCCTTCAGGTAGTATCGTTCGCCCATCTGCAGCGCCTTGCGGTTCAGCTCCCGCAGGTGTTCGCTTTTCATCGTTTCGGTGAGCGCGTGCCAAACAGCAATCTGGCCCAGCACGGGCATTCGAGCCAGCACTGCACCCAGCAATACCATGTTCGCCACTTTCAGCTCGCCCAGGTCGTGGGCCAACTCTGTCGCCGGCACACCAATGACCTCTGTAGCAAGATTCGAGGGCCTCTGACCAATCAGCGAACTGTCGTAGAATACAATCCCCCCCGGCTTGACGCTCTGGTGAAATCGCTCGAGCGACGGCCCATTAAAGCACATTAAGAGATCAGGTGCATCCACCAGCGGAGATCCAATCTGGCGGTGACTCAAGAATACGTTGCAATGGGCTGTCCCTCCCCGCATTTCGGGGCCGTACGAAGGCAGCCAACTCACCTCCAATCCCTGCCGCATGCCGGCAATGGCCAGAATGACTCCCAGGGACAATACACCCTGGCCTCCAAATCCAGCGGTCTTGATTGCCAGTTGCTCAAAAGGAAGTGTGTGCTCCTGAGTCACAGCAGAGCGTGGAGCAGGTTTCATGTCCAGGTTAGCCGGCACTTCGGTGACATCGATCTCCCGTCCAGACGGACGTTCTCGAGGAGCGCCGGGGCTGTCCTTGTAAACACCCAGCGGAAAGACCGGTATCATGCTCTCTTCGACCCAGCGTAAGGCTGCCTCCGGCTTCATTTTCCAACCGGTGGGACATGGCGAGAGAATTTCCACCAGTGAGAATCCTTTGCCTTCAATCTGGTTCTTGAGTGCCCGGCGTACGGCCTTGCGAGCCTTGAGGTGGGTTTTGGGTCCGGTCAGAGCACAGCGTTCCAGGTAAGAGGCTCCCTCCAAGGACTGAAGTAATTCGCAGACACGAAGCGGATAACCCTCCGCCACCGCCCTTCTGCCCACTGGCGTGGTAACCGTCTTTTGTGTCAGCAGGGTTGTGGGAGCCATTTGGCCACCCGTCATGCCGTAGATGGCGTTGTTTACGAAGAACACCGAGATGGCCTCGCCGCGGTTCGCTGCATGAACAATCTCTGCCATTCCAATGGCGGCCAAATCTCCGTCTCCCTGATAGCAAATCACGATACTCTCCGGACGGCATCGTTTGATGCCGGTCGCCACGGCCGGCGCGCGCCCGTGAGCCGCCTGCACATTTCCCACGTCCAGGTAGTAGTAGGCAAACACCGAACATCCAACGGGGCTCACCAGGATGGCCCGGTCCTGGATGCCGAAATCCTCGATGGCTTCGGCAATGAACTTGTGGATGACTCCGTGCCCGCAACCAGGACAATAGTGAGTCGTGTGCGGGTCGCCGCTCTTGCGGAGAAACTCCGGGTAGAACCCCAGTGGCCTACGGTGATGGACGGCATACCTGGTTGCCACTCTGCCTCCTTTCCCGAACGCTCAGCGGAACTCACAAGGGAGGCGAACTTCCGGAGCAATATGCTCCTGTCGCTCTCCTGGTTTCTCAACGGCATCCGGAGCTACCGGGCCCATGTTGCCTTCACAGCGACTCAGTATGCCCGCGACTTGCTCCAAGACCTCATCAGGGGTCGGTACCACCCCGCCCTTTCGCCCAAAGAACTGAACAGGAACCTGCTCCGCGAGGCTTAGCCGCACATCTTCCACCATCTGACCGCAGCTCAACTCGCAGACGATCACCGCGCGGGCGGCGCAGCAGGCGGCCTGCAGTTCAGGTTTTGGAAATGGCCAAAGGGAAACTGGCCGAAATAATCCAACGCGAATGCCCAGCGCCCGGGCGCGATCCACGGCGGAGCGCAAGACCCGGGCTACAATGCCGTATCCGATCAGAATCACCTCGGCATCGTCGGTGAGGTATTGCTCCTGCATCCGGCACAGCGATTCCACTGCCGCATACTTTTCTTCCAGGTGATTGATGTGTTTCTCCAGCTCTTCCGGGGCGAGGTAGATCGAGCTAATCACGTTGTTTCGGGTGGCCTGGTTTCCCTGCACCGCCCACCCTTTGGCCGGACTCTGCAGGGGCTCGCTCGAAAACTCTACGGGTTCCATCATTTGACCGATGAAGCCATCGGTCAGGATCACCACGGGATTGCGGAAACGGTCCGCAATTTCGAATGCCTGCATCGTCAGATCAGCGACATCCTGAGCCGAGTTGGGAGCCAAAACGATGTTGTGATAACTGCCGTGGCCTCCGCCTTTGACGATCTGAAAATAGTCGCTCTGCTCGGGCGCGATATTGCCCAAGCCGGGGCCTCCCCGCATCACGTCGACAATCACGCATGGTAGTTCTGCACCCGCCAGGTATGAAATACCTTCCTGCATGAGGCTGATGCCCGGCCCCGAGGAAGCCGTCATCACCCGCACGCCAGTGGAGGAGGCTCCATACACCATATTGATGGCGGCCACCTCACTCTCAGCTTGAAGAAACACGCCACCCGTTCGTGGAAAGTAGTAGGCGGCGGCTTCGGCGATTTCGCTGGCTGGTGTAATCGGATAGCCAAAAAAGGCCCGGCAACCCGCCAGAATCGCTGCCTTCACTGCCGCCACGTTGCCTTTGATCAACTCTTTGGGCATTCCAACCTCACTTCCGACTTCCAGACAGGTCCGCGTGAACGGACGGGCTACCGTTGGCCGCAATGCCGGCCTCCCGATAAACCACGATCGCTCCGGGCTCAGGACAAATGTAGAAGCAGACCCCACACCCACTGCAGCCGTGGCCGTGGTACACCGCAGGGTGATAGCCCTGCGCGTTGATCCCCGACGAAAGACCAATGCATTTCAGCGGACAGGCTTGAATGCAGAGACCACATCCTTTGCACTCAGCGGGGGCAATCTCGATTCGACCCCGATCTCCTCTGACGGATTTCTCGTTCATAAGCTATCCCGTGAGCCGCACTTCCCGGCTGCCAATGAGGTTGCGTTGGCGTGCCCCCTCGCACAGCGCGTCGCGGAACCGGGGATGGGCGATTCGGATGAGTTCGACCGCCCGCTGCCGAATGCTCTTGCCGTGTAAATACGCAGTTCCGTACTCCGTGACAACGTAGTGCACGTCCCCTCGCGAGGTCACCACACCGGCGCCGGCGGAAAGGTCCAACACAATCCGGGAAACGGTCCCGTTGCGGGCAGTGGCCGGCATGGCGATAATGGGCTTCCCCTTCACGGCTCTGGCCGCGCCGCGAATAAAATCCACTTGTCCGCCAATCCCGCTGTAGAAATAGGGTCCCATCGAGTCGGCACAAACCTGGCCCGTCACGTCAATCTGCAGGGCCGAGTTCACCGCGACCATGCGTTCATGCCGGCTGATAATGAACGGATCGTTCACGTAGTCTGAAGGATGAAACTCAATAAACGGGTTGTCCTCGATAAAACGGAACAAAGCGGCCGATCCCAACACAAACGAGGCGACTGTTTTGCCGGTGTGCAGGGTCTTGTACTCACCGTTGATCACGCCGCTTTCCACCAATGGGATCACCCGGTCCGAGAACATTTCAGTATGTATCCCTAAGTCACGGTGATTCCCGAGGCAGGAAAGGACGGAGTTGGGGATGCCTCCGATGCCCAGTTGAATGGTGGACCGATCCTCGATCAGTTCTGCCACACGACGCCCGATCTCTTCCTGGATTGGGGTAGACGGCACCGCCGGCAACTCCAACAAAGGAGCCTCGTGTTCTACCAGAAGATCGATCTTGCTCAGGTGAATAAACGAATTGCCGAGCACCCGTGGCATTCGAGGGTTGACTTGAGCAATCACTGTGCGCGCCACCTCAGCCGCTTCTTTGGTGCATTCCACAGCGACGCCCAGACAGCAGAATCCGTGCTCGTCCGGAGGGGAGACTTGGATCAGACAGACGTCGATCGGAAACTGACCGGAGCGGAAAAGCCCGGGAATCTCGGATAAAAAAACCGGCGTGAAATCGGCGCGGCCAAGATTCACTGCCTCTCGAACGTTGGCGCCAATGAAAAAGGCATTGTGGCGAAAGTGGCCCTCCATTTCAGGCAAAACGTAGTCGGCGTTGCCAAGGGTCAGTAGATGCAGGATTTCAACATCGCGGAGTTCGCTCCAGCGCTCGATGAGAGCTCGGACCAACGCTTCCGGTTCGGCGCATCCGGAATGGATGTACACCCGGTCCCCGGAGCGCACAGTCGACAACGCTTCTGCAGCACTCACCGACTTCTGCTGAATGATTTGACTGGTGTTCATCGTACCGCCTTACCCCGCCGGCGACACGAAGAAACTCGTCACCGGCTCCCATTGAAGAGAACTGAAACCGGAAAACGCATGACCATGTTTCGGTGCGACCACTTCACGCGGTCGTTCCGTTCGGAGCTGCCCGGTGCTGGCGACCGCGGGGAGCCACGGCCCGGGTCACCACAAGAGCGCCGACGAGCCAAAGCCTCACCGCAGCTTGAAATTCACCGTGATGGTCAACGCCACCGGCACGGCGATCTCGTTCAAAAACGTCGGCCGATACTGCCACTGGCGAGCTGCCTGCAGAGCTGCTTGAACCAGCAGCGGATGCCCGGCAATCAGCTTCAAATCCGCCACCTTGCCTTCCTCCGTGAGCACCGCATCCAAGACCACCGTCCCCTCTATTCGAGCCGCCAAAGCCAAAGGAGGATAGACCGGATCCACCTTGCGCAGGATGATGGGAGGCTGCACCTTGCCGCCCACTCGAATTGGCGCGCGTACTTTCGGGGCCTCCACCCTGGGAGGTGGCGGTGGTGGCGGTGGCGTCGCTGGACTGGAAATCGCTCCGCCCAAAACACCCCCCAGAATTCCGCCGATCACTCCGCCTGGAACCCCGCCCGGAACCCCGCCTGGAACCCCGCCTGAGACACTCATTTCCGGCGGTGGTCCCTCATCCACGATGACGGCGACAGCCTTGGGAATGGTCACCGGCGCAGTGAAGGTCGTCGTTTGTGCGACCACCTTCACCACCCTAGCCACCTTTACAGCAGCGGGAGGTGGTGGTGGTGGCGGCGGAGGCGGAGGCGGCGCCACCAAATAGGTAACGAACTGCTGAGGATTGAGTGTCTCAGTAAAGAACAAGGGTACAATGATCGCCACCATCAGGATGATCGAATGCAGAACCAGTGAAAACAACATCGACAAAACAGTCTTTTGCTTCTTGCTTGTGGGATTGCTCTCGATGAGGACGTCAAACATGGTCCCCTCCTCTCTCAGAACGAGCCGCCGGTCCAGGGCGGATTCCAGGGGGAGCCACAACTTCGCTCACTTGACGAACTCATGCTCCGGGTGCTTGATGGTCAGCACCGGACAAGGCGCCAGGCGAACCACCTTCTCTGCAGTGGAGCCAAACACAAGGTGACTGAGTCCCTGACGTCCATGGGTGGCCAGCGTGATAACATCCACATCCAGTTCCTTGGCTTTGTGGACGATGTCGATGTAGGCTCGCCCTGTGGTGAAGACGGTTTCTACCTCCACTCCCCTGTCGCGCACTTCCCGAGCCATTTCTTCGAGACGTTCCTGCTCGTTCTTGGCAATCTCAGCGAAGAATTCCGGAACGGCGAAATGATACGCTTCCGTGCCCAGGCCTGACATGCCGTGTTCGCACACATGCATCAAGTAGATGCGGGCCTTGAAGCTCTCCGCCATCGCGATCGCATACTTCAGAGCCAGTTGCGAGTAGTCTGAAAAATCCGTGGGGATTAGGATTTTCTTGATCTCGATCATGGCCGTTTTCCTTTCAAGACCTGGCCAGCGTCCAGTCTCTCCGCAGTCCTTTCGTTTGAGAAACCACCTTGAGTGGGCGGTTTCTCACCATAGCAATGTGCATTCCCCTTTCCAAAACGGCACGGACAGGCCAAAGCCAGATGGGCCATGTACAAGGGTTTCCAGCCCACTTTGACGGACTCAGCCGGCTGCGTGCGGTAATTGACCCGAACTGGGTCATTAAATCCGAATTCTTTGCATATCAGCAGGATCGGTCATTGTTTCCAGGGGGCCAGCTGAGTGTCGGAGCGACAGCAAGCAGGGCTCGTCCGGACGACTCCTCCCGCCCACAATGTTTCCCACCGACAGCAGCTTGAACGCTTCGCCCCGTCTTCAGCCGCAACCTGGCCATACTCATGCAGTATGATGACAGACGGGTACCGCGCGTGGAATTCGTGGCTCGGGTTGAGTGACTTCGATTATGCTTTCGGAACATCGATTGCTGTGAGGTCGCCCATGAACGGTAACCGCCAGCTGGTACAAGAAGAGGACTGTCAATGACCCGTGGCTCTCATCAAGAAACACACTCTCTTGCGGACCAGGTCCGCTATCTCGTAGGGCTTAGCAAGAACACCATCAGTGTCGTCGGCGTGTTGATCACAACCGTCAGCGCACTCTTGATGATGGTGCTCTTTGCCATGGAGTTTCTCGACTACATCTCAAATCCTTACGTAGGTATCCTGACCTACCTGTTACTGCCTCTTCTGTTTCTGAGCGGCCTGGTGCTGATTCCGATCGGTATCGTTCGAGTGAGGAAGTGGCGTGAGAGGCTGGAAGCGGAGGGGAAGGAGGTTCCAGACGTCTTTTATCCCTGCTGGGACTTCAACGACATTCGCATCCGCCGCACTGCGCTCTTTTTTGTCCTGGCTTCGGTTGCCAACGTGGTCATCCTGTCTACCGCGACTTACCAGGGAGTTCACTACATGGAAACAGTCCAGTTCTGCGGCACGGTCTGCCACACCGTCATGCAGCCGGAGTTCACAACCTACCAAGGTTCGCCGCACTCCCGCGTTTCCTGTACGGGTTGCCATATCGGCCCAGGTGCCTCCTGGTTCGTCAAGTCGAAACTGTCGGGAGCTAGACAGGTGTTTGCCGTCACGTTCAACACCTACCAGCGCCCGATTCCCACACCGGTCCACAACCTTCGACCCGCCCGCGAGACGTGCGAGCAGTGCCACTGGCCCCAGAAGTTTCATGATGCCAAGGTCAGGGTTATTCGCCGTTTCAGTGAGGACGAGGCCAACACCCAGCTGACCACCACTCTGCTCATCAAAACCGGTGGCAGCCAGCCCAAGTCAGGCAACGGAAGCGGCATCCACTGGTGGCACATGGACCCGGTCAATCGGGTCACCTACATCGCCGACGAGAGGCGCGAGAAAGTGTTCTGGGTGGAGCACCGCGACAGCCAGGGGGTAACCACTCAGTACCGGCTGGCCGAGGGAGCTCCTTCCGATGAGGAGCTGGCCAAGTATGAAAAGCGCCTCATGGATTGTGTGGATTGCCACAATCGTCCCACTCACATCTACCGCCTTCCGGAGGAATCGGTGGACGAAGCACTGGCCGCGGGGCAGATTGACGCTGGCTTGCCGTTCATTAAGAGAGAGGGAGTTGTGCTGCTGAAGGTCGCCTACTCCAGCCACAAGGAGGCCTATCAGAAGATCGACGCCGGTCTGAAGGCCTTTTACGAAAAGAACTACCCCGAGGTATACGCGAACCATCTGCCCAAGATCGAAGCAGCCGCTAAAACTCTGGGCGACATCTTTGCCCGCAATGTTTTTCCGGAAATGAAGGTGACTTGGGGTACCTATCCGAACAACATCGGCCATCAGAACTTTCCCGGCTGTTTCCGCTGCCACGACGAGAGCCACCAAAGCGTGGATGGAAAGACCATTTCCCAGGACTGCAGTTCCTGTCACGACCTGCTGACCATGGAAGAAGAGTCACCTCCCTTGATTCCGTCTCTGTTGACCCAAAATCAACCCTAAAGCAAGTCCGGCTCGTCTCTGGGCCAATTTCAGCCCATGGTGAGGAAGCTCGCATCAAAAGATCCTCCCGTCGAGTGGGGCAATTAGCTACCTGCGGTTTAAAACCCGCATTCCAAAACGTACAATTTTCAAGGATCACAACGTCAACCTTTTTATTATGATAAAATTAACATTGTTTAAAAATTCAATACCCTTTGGAAGCCGATCTGCCCATACCAGAGTCTGAAGGTGGGGGTGTAAGTCATGAAGAAGCATTGGATAAAAATTTCGCTTGTGGGGGTTTTGGCACTGGTTCTGGTTGGCCTCTTCCTTTCGCGCCAGCGCCAGTCGCAGTCTCCCAAGCCTGAGACTTCTCAATTGGCCTACCTTCCGATCCTCAGCTCCAATCAGGTTCTGGCCAAAGTAGGAGGTGTGGAGATTCGGGGCACGGACGTCCGTGACGCTCTACAGACGCAATTCCACGGCAATGTCACGCACACTGCCCTCTCCTCGGAGGACCTAGCCAAGAAGGTCGAAGCGGCTCTAAACAAAGTAGTGGAAGATGAACTATTGGCTCAGGAGGCCGTTGCTCGCGGTATGAAGCCGTCGCCGAGTCGTATTCCGGCTCGGAGCGATTTGGCTGAGCAGCTCGTGAGCCAGGAGTTGGCCACCCTCCCACCGCTTAGCGAGCAGGAGCTGCGGAGCTTTTATAAGAATCACGGTGAAAAGTTCTACATTCCACCCGGCAATGAAGTACGGGAGCTGTTCCTGCCCCTGCAGGGTGAAGACGAATCAGCCAAGAAGGACAAGGCGTACCTGCTGGGTCTTCAGCTGGCTGAGCGAATTCGAAGAGGCGAATCGATCGAGGCGCTCGCCGATGAGCACTCTCCGGAATCGGCCAAACCTCGCGCCAAACCCCACCTTTTCAGGGGTGGCGTGATGGATCTGAAGGATGAGCTAACAGTGGTAAGTCTCGCTCCGGGGGAGGTCTGTGACCCGCTTCGGGTAGAAGGTGGCTACTCGGTTTTCCAAGGCATTCGGCAGGAACGCAGTCGCCTGATACCGTTCCGCGAAGCCAAAGAGAAGATTCAGGAGTTCCTCGAAGCCCGGCGGTCTACGGAAGTTCGCCGACGATTGGTTGAGCAGCTCCAGAAGAAAACGAGGGTGGAGAGATTTAACTTGGAGCCGGCTGTCGCCCAGCTCCGGTAAATCATAAAGAGGGCCGGAACATTGGGATCGCCGGCTCGACATCATGGTCGCCCATTAACGGGCACATTTGGAGGACAGCGATGATTAATACCTGCGAGTTTCGCCGCTGGCTCTTGCCGGCGGTCCTCCTGCTGGCCATAGTCAGCGTGGCAACACCCGGCTGGGCCAACAGTGGAGGAGACCCTTTGACGGCGGGGACGTACACCAAGCATCAGCTGGGGTACTACCTTGACCCGAACGAGGTCGCGTTTGTCCGACCCGGCCTCAAATTCGCAATCAAGAACGTGACCATCGGGGCGGACCTCAAACTGCGAGTAACCTTTAGCATCACGGATGACAGAGGGCTGCCTCTGGATCGAAACGGGGTCGTCACCCCGGGTGCGGTGACCACCAGCTTTGTCGCAGCCTACATTCCCAAAGGGCAATCTCAGTATGTGGCCTACACAACACGCCCCCAGACCAGCCCTATCACCGGGGTGACCGCAACTCAGGCCAGCTCTGATTCGGGGGGCAGTTACCAGCAAGTCTCGGAAGGTGTCTACACCTATACCTTTGGCAGAGCTTTGCCGTCCAACTACGACGGTTCGGTGACCCATACCATTCATCTCTATGGTCGCCGGGATCTCACAGAATTCGAACTCGGCCGCCAAGTCCATAACGTCGAGTTTTCGTGGGTCCCCAATGGTGGTGAAGTCACGGTGGTGCGGGATGTGGTGCGTACTGAAACCTGCAACAAATGTCATGATCCCCTGGCTCTGCACGGGGGGCAAAGAGTTAATGTGTCGGGCTGTGTCACCTGCCATACACCTCAAACCGTTGACCCCGACACGGGAAACACGGTGGATCTGAAAGTCATGGTCCACAAGATTCATAATGGTCCTAATCTCCCCAGCGTACAAGCCGGGAAGCCTTACCAGATCATCGGTTTCGGACAATCAGTTCACGATTATTCTCACGTCACATACCCGCAGGACGTGCGGAATTGCGAAGCCTGTCACGATGGCTCGGCCTCGCAAGCCATGAACTGGCTGACCAAACCCACTCGAGCCACTTGCGGTTCCTGTCACGACAGCGTCAACTTCGCCACCGGTGAAGGCCATGTCGGTGGGCCTCAGATCTCTGACAATCTGTGTACCGGCTGTCATCTGCCGGAAGGCGAGTTGGAGTTCGACGCCTCAATCAAGGGAGCTCACACGATTCCCAGTTTCTCTCGTGACTTGCCGGGTGTGAACTTCGAAATCCTCGAGGTCAAGAACACTCAGCCCGGGCAGAAGCCTGAGGTCAGCTTCAAGATCACCGACAAGGAAGGCTTTCCGATTGAAACCTCACAAATGAACTTCCTTAACGTCGTGATTGCCGGTCCCAACGATGACTACGCAGCTTATTGGAGTGAGAGCGCGCTTCGCACCTCCAGCAGCGGCGGGGTGGTGACTTACACTTTCACACGGGGTATTCCCGAAGACGCGAAGGGAAGTTATACAGTGGGCATTGAAGGGTACCGGACGATGACCTTGCAGCCGGGAACCACCAAGGAAATCACCAATGTTCGGGACGTGGGCTTCAACAAAATGGTTTCGGTTCCGGTCACCGACACCACGGCCAAGGCCCGGCGAATGGTCATTTCCCAGGAGAACTGTAACCAATGCCATGGCTCCATTGCCTTGCACGGCACCATCCGGCGGAACGTGCAATACTGTCTGATGTGCCACAACCCCAACATGGACGATGCAGCCGTTCGGCCTCAAGACAAGCTCCCCACCGAATCCATCCACATGAAGACCATGATCCATAAGATTCATCGGGGTGAGGGGCTGGAAAGCGAACTGACCATTTATGGTTTTCGCAGCAGCGTGCACAACTACAACGAAGTCGTCTATCCGGGCGATCTTCGCAACTGCGAGAAATGCCACGTGGCAGACACCCAGCAGTTACCCTTACCCAAGGGTGTCCTGCCTTCGCTGGCTCCGCGCGACTTCCTCAATCCCATGGCGCCTGTGACGGCTGCCTGTCTCTCCTGTCATACTTCACAGGAGGCGGCTTCGCACGCCCTGTTGAACACATCCACACTGGGTGAAGCCTGCCGTGTGTGTCATGGCCCCACCTCGCAAGTCTCGGTGGACAAAGCCCACGCCAGGTAGTCTCCATGGAAGACAGGCAGAGTCAAGCTCTGCCTGTCCTCTCGCTTTTTCGATCCAGTTACTGCAGATCTTCGATGAGCTGGAACCAGAGGATCCAGCTCGGAGAAAGGACCCAGAAACATGCGCCGAACGACCAGGTGGTTTCATGTGGTGACCTCCTCGCTGATTGTGCTGACCGCGTCGTGGGTGCTGGCCAAAGCTCAAACAGCCTCCTCCACCGCGCCGCCTCAATCCAACGAGTATGTCACTTCCGCGACCTGCGCGTCGTGTCACGACGACCTTGCCAAGAAGTTTGCCAGCAATCCCCACAACCTGCTGGAAACCAGAGCGGAGCGCGGATGGCAGGATCGCAGCTGCGAATCCTGTCATGGTCCCGGCGAGGCCCACACCAACGCGGGAGATGGCAGCCAGATCGTAGCCTACAATGGCGATCCGGTCAGAACGGTCAATCAGAATTGCCTGAAGTGTCACGCTCGAAGCGAGACCCACGCAGGCATCAACAACAGTTTGCACGGCAAGAACCAGATCGCCTGCACCGATTGCCATAAGATCCACGATGCCAAACAGCCGGTCCACCTCTTGGCGACCAAGAAGGATCAGCTTTGCTGGACTTGCCATCGAGAAACCAAGGCGGCGTTTGCCAAGCCTTTTCGCCATCGACTGACGGAAGGAGCCATTGATTGCATCGACTGTCACCAGCCGCATGGCGGGCAAATTCCGCGCCAGCTGGTGCTGGCCAATGGAAGCGACGTGGCCTGCATTAAGTGCCACAGCGACAAGCAAGGACCATTTGCATTTGAGCATCCTGCAATGCGCCTGCAGGGCTGTGTGGGCTGCCACGAGCCGCATGGCTCCGTGAATCCCAAAATGCTGGTGCGCCACCAACAGCGATTCCTGTGCCTGGAGTGCCACTCGATGTCGTCAGGACTGTTGGGAGCACAGCCTCCCTCGTTCCACGATCTGCGAAGTGCGCGCTTTCAGAACTGCACGACCTGTCACCTCAAGGTTCACGGATCCAACGTGAACAAGCACCTGCTTCGCTAGCGGAGGCCACCATGAAACCGAGGAACGTTCTGATGAAAGACTCCCTTCCTCCCGAGAATGAAGGCTCCGCCAGTTCGCTGCGGAGACGGGCATGCTTTCTCGCGTGGCTGCTGGCCTGTGGAATGTCCGTTTGCAGTGGGCTCCTGGCCCAGCAACCCACTGAACCGCCGGCCGCTCAAGTCGCGCAGGACGCCGGCACTGTTCAGACCTCTCCTCCCTTTCTCGGCATGGAGACCACCGGCTCCATGGAGGTAGGCTACCGCTGGGTGACCGGCCTGCGTGGAAACGAAAGCCTGTATCGCAGTCTGGTCAACCTGGGGGAGGGACCCCGCTTGTTGAATGCCAATCTCAACATGGAGAGCCCGATCGGCGTGAATCGATTCGCCAATCGAATTCAACTGACGGCGTCCTCCTGGGGGGGCGACCCTTACAATACGGTCCGCCTGCTGGCCGAGAAAAGCGGGACCTATCAGTTCACCTTCGACTATCGCAAAGTGGACTATTTCAACTTCATCCCTTCCTTCGCGAATCCCCTGCTGGGCCAAGGCATTCTCTTGGGGCAACACTCATTTGATTCCACCCGCCGCACCATGGACTTCGAACTGGTGCTGCGTCCGGGTGCGAAAATCTCTCCTTTCTTGGCCTACAGTCGCAACAGTGGTTTTGGACCGGGAATCACCACTTTCACAGCCGATAACAACGAGTTTGCCGTGCGCAACCAGCTGCGCGACACCACCGACTACTATCGTGGCGGCTTTGCCTTTAATTTCTCCCGAGCAACCCTCACCCTGGAACAAGGATGGTTGGTCTTCAAGGACGACCAGCGAATCTCCCACTCCGGCCCCACCAATCTGGGGAACCGTAGAACTCCCGTGCTAGGACAGACTGTGATCCTGAATCAGTTGGACGAGAACTACCATGTGCGGGGACGCGTGCCGGTGACTCGGGTGCAGGTAGGCGCCACACCGTGGGAAAAACTGACCGTATCGAGCAAGGTGGTTTTCAGCAAGTCCGACGTCGATTTTGACTACGATCGGCGAACAGCCGGCAATTTCCTTTCTTTTGACGTCTTGAGGGCCTTCACAGGCGAACTGGGCAGCAGCTTGTCCGATGCAGAACGGCCCCACGTCTTGGGAACGCTGTCTGTTGAGTTCAAGCCGCACGAACGGGTCAGCATATTAGAATCGCTGGTGGCGGACCGCTACCGGATCTCGTCGAATTCTTCGTTGGCCCGGTCGCTCACCGGAACCCGGCCCCTGGCAGGGCCAGCGGATCCCAATAACACGTTGAACCTCGACTCGTTTGACTCGAACCGGTTCGCCGTCAACCTGCAGCAGAACCAAATCGAGGGAGTCGTACAGATCAATTCCCGAGTCTCTGTCCGGGGAGGACACCGTTATGTGTGGTCCAACACGGAGATCCAGGAACTGATCAGCGGGCAAGAGCAGGCCGTTAGCCTGCACCGCAATGTGGCGCTGGCTGGATTCGGAGTCCGCCTGCCAAGAAAACTGGATCTCTCTCTCGACTTGGAGGCGGGTGAGGCCAATCGCGTCTACTCGCGAACAGACATTCTCGACTATCGCAAGGTTCGGCTCAGGGGAAGATATCGTCCTTCGAACAGCCTTTCGTTCAGCGGAGCACTCTCCTGGCTAGACCATGAGAACAAGGCCCCCGGCCTTGGCTACGACTTCGAAAACCGAGGCTTCACGCTGTCGGCCAGCGTGGCACCCAACGAAGGCCGGCGATTTCTGGCCAATTTCGACTATTCACGCTCCGACCTGACTTCGGACATCCTGTTCATCATCCCTCAGCTGTTGGCAACGGACCGCTCCCTGTTTATCGAGGAGAGCCATTTTGCCAACGCCTACTTCGAATTTGGCCTGGTACGGGACATCCGACTGAATCTGGGGTACGGAGTCCTGGGAACAACAGGAAGTCTGCCCATCAACTACCATCAACCTCAGTTCGGCGTGGTTATTCCTTTCAACCGGCGCGTGGCCTGGACCACCGAATGGCGGTACTACGGCTATAATGAAAAAGGCGTGTCGTTTCAGGACTTCCATAATCATCTGATCACCGCCGGGCTGCGATTCAGCTATTAGCGTGAGTATTTCTTGACAAGGAGAGAACCAAGATGAACATGCGGAAAGTCAAAGCGGCCCTTGTGGCGATGGGTGCTATGATTCTGGGGTTGGTGTTTGCCTGGACCCCAGCGTCCGCCACTCTGAAGTACTCCAAGGAAACCGGTAAGAAGTGTCTCGACTGCCACAGCAAGGTACCGAAAAAAGGCGAAGATCCAAACCTAACCGAGTTGGGCAAGAAGTTCGCCGAGAACGGACACAAGCTCCCAAAGTAAACGACAAGGCACCCGATTACCCAGTCCGGCGTTTTGACATTTTCAGCAGGGGGGAAAATCATGCGGGGAATCACTCTACTGGTATGGACGGCCATTGTGTGCGTTCCGGTCTGGGGGCAGCACAAGCTGGAGCCCTCAGACTTCAAGACAGCCAGTGAATGCAAAGCGTGTCACTCTGAGATCTACGCCCAGTGGAAGACTTCAACCCACTCTGAGGCGTTTCGGGATCCCATTTATCAGGCTGTTCTCAAGGCAGTCTCGGAGAAGACCGAGGGGCGCTCTGAGAGGTTTTGTGTCTCCTGCCACTCTCCACTGGCCAGTGTGACCAACACCATTCCCGATCGCCCTTTCGCGGTTAAGGATCCGTCGCCGCTCCTAGCCGATGGCGTGACCTGCATGTTTTGCCACACCATTTCGGGCCAAGAAGTAAAGGTCAGCCGAGTGAGCCTGGGAGCGTTTCTGTTTCCAAGGATTGGGCAGACAAAGGTTCTCTACGGGCGCCACCCGGATGCCAAGACACCTCACCATGAGACAGAGGTTTCCAGCTTCCTCCTGAGTTCCGAACTTTGTGGAACCTGCCATCGATTCGCCCATCCGGCTTCCGGAAACGTCATTCAGGACACCTACGCAGAGTGGAAGAACAGTCCCTACGCTGCCGAGGGGAAGCGCTGTCAGGACTGTCACATGCCGGCTTACTCCGGGAAAGTTGCGGCAAGTGGAAAACAGCGACCGGAGCTGCACGCCCACGTCTTTATGGGCGGGCACACCGAAATGATCAAGAAGGCGGCTACCATCAAGCTGAACGGAACCTGGAAGGCAGACAATCTTGAAGTCACCGCTGAAGTTATCAACTCCGGGGCCGGTCACCTCATTCCAACGGGGATTCCGGGAATCCGACAGATGTGGCTGGAGGTGAGCGTCTTCGACGGCGGACAAGCCGTTAAGACCGAGACACGACCGTTTGGGCTGGAGTTGTTTGACGGCAAGAAACAGCCGGCGATGCCTTGGGATGCCGTCAGCATCGGTAAAGACACTCGAATCGCGCCCAAGCAGTCACGGCTTGAGAAGATCGACTTCCGACTCGCGCGAACGTCCGGAATCCGCGTCGAGGCCAGGCTTCTGGAACGCCTCGTGTCGGAGCAGGCCGCCCGGTACGCAGGTATTCCGGCATCTCCTCCTCTGGTGATGGCCCAAGCTTCAACCTCCGTACCTTGACCTGAAGGAGCGTTTGCCTTTTGCTCATGCCGGTTGATCAGCCCCACGACAAGGAGATGCGCCTCCAGCAGTTTGCGATGCGCTTATCGTTGGGCGTGGGCTTCGTCATGTTCGGGGGGAAGTTCCTGGCTTACTGGATCACGGGCTCGGCCGCCATTCTCTCCGACGCCGCCGAATCCGTGGTTCACGTCGTGGCGGTTTCATTTGCGACCTACAGCCTTTGGCTGAGCCAGCAACCCCCTGACCCCACTCACCACTACGGTCACGAAAAGATTTCTTTTTTCTCGGCAGGTTTCGAGGGCGCTATGATCGTCATTGCCGCCCTGTATATCATCTACGTCTCGATTCAGAAATGGATCGCAGGCCTGGTCCTGGAGCACCTGGGCACAGGAACTTTGTTGGTGGCCGGCGCCGCCGTCATCAACGGGGGCCTGGGAACCTATCTGGTTTGGGTCGGTAAGAAGCAACATTCTTTGATCCTCGAGGCTAATGGACGGCATGTGCTGACTGATTGTTACACCAGCGCTGGAGTGATTGTGGGCCTGCTTCTGACCCTCCGCACGGGCTGGCTCCATTTCGATCCGATTCTGGCTATCCTGGTGGCGCTGAACATTCTATGGTCTGGAGCGAAGCTGATGCGACAGTCCATCGGAGGACTGATGGACGAGGTGGATCCCGAAATCCAGTCGCGGGTTCGCCGGATCCTGGATGAGAAGACCACCACGCTGGGAATTCAGTATCATGGCCTGCGCCATCGCAACGCCGGCAACACCATTTGGATTGAATTCCATCTACTCTTTCATGAAGGCATCTCGCTGCAAGCAGCACATCGGACAGCCACAGAGATAGAGGAAACCATCCGCAGCAACCTGCCCTTCAAAGCCGAAGTCCTTTCGCACCTGGAGACCATAGAAGACCACCAACGCGTCCATACCCGGCAGCACTTCGAAGACTTCTCGGACTGAAAGCCCGCATTGCCAGAGAGAGGCATCATCTCACTTCCGATTGAACGGCGAGCACAATTCGTCCGGGCTGCAACGTGGAAAACCGGTCGCTCGTCTCATCACCTGACTGAGGCTGTCGAGCAGCAGGGTCATCCCCCGCCCGCATCATGCAGCCGACCAAGAGGGCTCATCTCCTTCGGCTAGCAGTCGCCGGGTTCTTTCTTGTGGCGGTGTCACTTCGCAGAATGCAGGAGTCTTAGCTCCAACCGATCCGAGGGCTCTCCCCGAGCCGAGCTCCCGTCTCAACAGTTTCCGTCCGCGATTCAGTCTGGACATCACGGTTCCGATGGGGATTCGAAGGATACCGGCAATCTCTTTGTAAGAGCGCTCGTCGACGATCGCCATCAGCAAGACCTGGCGATAACGCGAGGGAATCCTTTCGAAGGATTGCAGAATCTCGTCGTAGGTAATTCCCTCAATAATGCCAGGATAGTGACTGTGCGTCTGGTCCAGAAGCTGCTGACCCGTTCGCAGCACGCGGTAGTTCCAACGACGGCGATGATGTTGCAGAGTGTGAAACAAGATCCGGAACAACCACGCGCGACAATTGGTTCCCAGTTCAAAACGATCAAAGGATTTCCAAGCTTCAAGATAGGTTTGTTGCACAACGTCCTGGGCTTCAACCGGATCATGGAGCCAGCGCACCGCCTGACGGTACAGCTCATCAAGGTGTGGCAGGGCAACCTCTTCAAATCGATTAACACGCGTATCCAGCTGCATCAGGCTCTCCTCATTCGTCGGTTCACACCCCAGCTCCAGGCCCGGCGCAGAGATGGGTGTCCCAGAGCAAGACCAGCCTCCGGGCAGGAGCACGAGGTGTGTTGAATCAGCCGACAGCCTAATGCAACAACATCAAGGCATGATGAAGAGTGTGTAAAGATTCGATGAAGATACGGGAGGATGCGTTAAGGGCGATTCAGCGGACGCGGTTGCTTTGCCGGGTCGCAGAAGCCGTGTGTTTCCCGTCTGCCAGGGTCGGCAGGGTGAACCAGACTTGAGTCACGCCCGATCGGCTGGAGGCTCCGACTTCTCCGCCGTGGGCTTCAATTAGTTCTCGGACAATAGAAAGGCCAAGCCCCGTTCCTCCGGGATAATTCAGCCTGGACTCATCACTCCGGTAGAAGCGTTCAAAGATGAATGGCAGGTCCTTGGCTGAGATCGGGGCACTCGTGTTCGTTACCTTCAACTTCGTGCTCTGTCTCTCACACTCCGTGGTGACCGTAACCTTCCCTCCCTCGGGGGTATACTGATAGGCATTCTGAAAGAGATTGGCCAGAGCTTGAGCAATCTTGTCGGAATCCCCGCGAACCCAACCCGCCTGAATCGGAAGGTCGGCCTCGACCGCTATGCCTTTCTCGGCAAATCGTGCAGAAAAGCCCTCCAGTATTTGTTGCACGAGATCAGTCAGAGACGCAGGCTTCAGACGAAGCGTGGCGGCTGCAGCTTCCGCGCGAGCCAGTCGCGAAATATCCTCGACCAACCGCACCAGACGCAGAATCTCATCCAAGAGCGATTCAAACGTGGTCTTCGACGGGTTCACGATACCATCGTTCAGTGCTTCCACCTGGACGCGGATGTTGGTGAGCGGCGTTCTCAGTTCATGAGCAACATCGCTCATGAGAGTTCTCCGAACCTGCTCGATCCGCTGAAGCTTTTCCGCCATTCGATTCAGGGCCACACCCAGCCGGCTGATCTCGTCGCGCGAGGAGACCTCAAGCCGGGTCTCATAGTGACCCGAGGCTACCTGAGTGGCGAAGTCCACCATCTGATGGATGGGCGTCAGCAGCCGTCGCGTCAAGAAAAAACTGACGGCGATTGCCACTACGATGGCACAGGCGCCCGCCACATCAACGTAGCGATGCAAAGCAGTCAGAAACATTTGATGCACGCCCAAGGGGGAAACACTATACTCCTCGACTAACCTCATGTAGTAACGCCCAGCCAGGTAGTCGATGGATGAACACACCAGAATAACGACGAAAGCAATCAGGATTGCACTCGTCCCAAAGAGCTTCCACTGAAGCGACACGTTGACTGCCGGCCGGCGGGGAAAGCTACTCTTCGGCGAACCGATATCCGAGGCCCCGGACCGTGAGGATGTATTCAGGATGGGCTGGGTCATTTTCGATCTTCCTTCTCAAGTTACCGATGTGTACATCGACCACCCGGTCGATCACTGCTTCAGTTTGCGAGTACAGTCGGCTCAGGAGTTCCTCACGAAGAAAAACCCTTCCCGGAACAAGCATGAGAGCCTCAAGCAGCCGATACTCGGATGGCGTCAGGCTGATCAGTTGCCCGTTGATGGTCAGCTTGCGTTTCTCGACGTCCAGTACCAGGTTGCGATGCGACAAAAGCACTGGATGGTTCTCAACCCGGGCATTAGACCTTCGTAAGATTGCCTTGACTCGGGCCACCAGTTCTCGCGGGCTGAAAGGCTTTACCATGTAGTCATCCGCCCCGATTGAGAGACCCAAGACTCGATGAAACTCCTCGTCTTTTGCACTCAATATCAAAATCGGCGCGGTCGATCGCCGTCGCATTGTCCTGCACACCTCCCAGCCGTTGATTCGAGGCAGCATCAGATCGAGGATCACAAAAGTTGGCTGAAGCCGTTTGAACAACTCCAAGGCCTGCTTTCCATCTCTCGCTAGCTCGACCTGGAATCCTTCCCTCTCCAGGTACAGGGCCACGATCTCGGCCGTCCGTCGATCATCCTCAGCAATGAGTACCAGGTTCTTCATGGCAGATCACTTTCAGTGGATTTGGCGTCAGGACATCGGAAGGCTCGATTCACAGGAGGCATCCTCGAATAGCACCTGGTCTGGCGAACCTGACCAAGTTTCCCTCAGCAACTGGTTCGGATCCAAACAAAACGAGCTTTCTGGGCCAGTATTGAATCCGTCGGTGCTCCAGGTTTATTCCTTCCTGCACCGTGAGTCCGAGAACGCAAGGGTTCAGTGCTTCACTGAACCTGTCGGGGGACATCCCAAATGGAAGAAAGCACTCGCTTCTTAGGGGGAAAGCGGCAAACCAGTGAAGCAAGAAAGGACGCAGGTGGAGCGGGACTGCCAGCTAGCAGTAGACACAAGTCATCACACCACACTCACGCCTGACCTCGCAGGCGATCCAGTCCAAAGTCGTCTTGGAAGCCGGCTCAATGCCCGGCGCGGCTGGAACCCGGTCCAAAGTGTAGAGCTGGACTCTCTCTGGAGAAATCCGCTTGATTTGTGCGAGCCAGGGCTCTACCCATCTCAGGAAGGTGTTGTCAAATCGGCCTTGCACAAAAAAGGACTGAATCCAGATGTGAGGAATCCGCTGCCAGGCGCGCACCGCCTTGTCCAAGTCAAATCGATCCAGAGGCCGATCCATCCACTCCCACCCTGCATCCAGTTTTACGGCCTTGAAGTCCAACTGATCGATGCCGTGCTTGACCGGTGCCTCATTCAGGCGGGTGCCGTTGGTCAGAATGCCCACCAAAGCCTTCGGCAGGTAACGATTCCTGTTTTTCACCACCCACTCGGCGATTGCGGGAAAATTGGGATGCAGTGTTGGCTCACCGTTGCCGGAGAAGACAATCGTCTCGGGTTGAATCCCCAGCTTCCCCAACTGCTGGAACTGGCGTGAGACGGCGACTTTCACCTCGACCAAATCTGGAACCTGGTTCTCAATGGCTTCGGTGTCGAGCGCTCTTGGCGTCCATCCGCATTGGCAGTAGAGACAATCGAAGTTACACAACTTGGCCCTTGAGAGCAGATTTATTCCCAAGGAGAAGCCGAATCGGCGGGACGCGATGGGGCCGTAAACGATGTCACAATCCAGGTCCCAGCGCTTCAAATCCCTGGCTGAGGAAAAACCGTAGTTCATGTGAGGCCCTCCTCTCCCGAATCGGTGACATCGCTCGCCATCGGCCTGGCTCCGTCCGCCGAATCCATTCGATCGCTGCAAACAGAAACCATAGTGCGTTGACCCGTACGATTCTCAACCGAACTGACGAGCTCAATCACCAGGCCTCGCTCTCATGATCTTCCGATTGCCGTTCTAGATCCTGCTGTTTGTGAATCCGCACCCAGGAGTAGGTAGGGCAAGCGGTGTAGCCCGCCTGCGTGCAGTAATGTTCCAATTCTCGGGTGGAGGCCACTCTGAGATGACCGGCGCCGTAAGCCTGGCAGTAAGCGTACGTCTGCGACGCCGCGACGGAATGGGGCTTTCGGTAACTCTCGGGATTCACAAGTTTGTGGTAAGGACAAACCTGCGCTGGTTTTTGATGGTGATACTCAGTCACGCCGTCCTCGTTCGCCACGTCAAACAGACACACCGGTGCTGCTCCCTCTCGCCAGAAGTGCAGGTCGAATACCAATCGTTTTCCGGTAGGCTGTTGAACCTCATCAGCTTGCTCCCGAGGGAGGCTTCCTAGCCTGTTGCCTTTGACCCAGCTGGGCTCTTTGCCCCATTTTAACTCACTCACCTTCTTTAACACAGGACTCCTTCTGGCCGGAATTCCTAGCCAGAGTGGAAGCATGTTCTGGTCATTCGGGATCAATCGAGCCCAATGGCCATCTTCTCTTGGAAACGGGCGATCGAAAAGAAACCTGCCACGCAGGTGGTTGACTTTCTCAACAGGCTCGGCCGCGACGGTCGGCTCCGTAGTCCCCAATATCCTGTGCCAAGAGTTATGACCCACGCCCACGTCGGCTCGCCGCGTGACAGATAGCCGGACAAGCAATCGAAACAAGATTGGATTTGAGGGGAAGTTTCAGAAGTGGACGGCCAGCTTGTCACCAAAGGTCGATTGAAAGGCTCATGCCCAGACTCGACCCTGCTGCCCTCGGGCTCATGACGTCAGCCCAGGCACCCTGATCGAACGGGCGTCCGGGCTGAACGGTGGGGGGGGGTAGATCTCGGGTGGGGTCAGTTGGTGTAGTCCAGGACCTTCTGTTTGAACGTCGCGAGCGAGATACGTCCCGCTTTGTAGTCGGTGATCACAGACTTCTGGACCGAAATGACCTGTCGCTGTCCTCTTCCCTCGCCTGCCAGAGCAAAGAGCGGTTCTGCCGAATCAGAGGCGATGACCAAATTGACGTATTCGTTGGGTTTGACCACGCTCAGAGAGTCTCCGTGGTTGGCCAAGGCTTCAATCAGAAATACCTTTAACTGGTCGAGATTCTCCCGGTAACGGGCATGCTTCGCTTCATTCTCTTCCTGCTGCTTTCGAATTCGTTCCTGAACCTCAGCCAATTTCTTCCTGATTTCCGTCTCCCTGACAGTGCCCACTTTACCCACAACTTTTCCAGCTTGAGCACTCACCGCAGGCGGGCTCGGAGGAGAAGGAGGGGATGGCGGAGACGGCGGTGTAGGTGGGCTGGCCAACGCGCCCTCACTAAAGGCACGCGCTTGTTCCTCCAGGCTCCGACCCATCTCCTCAAGCGCCTCCTGATGCTCTGCCAGAGCGCCCAGCTGATCTTGAAGTGCGTCCGCATCAAACTCAAAGTGAAAAGCGTTAGCCAGGTGGAAAGAGCCCGCACGCAACCCCGTCGCCGGAATCGTAAAGACGGCTCCCTGGCCGTAGAGATAGAAGGCGTTGACATTGGGCCCGCCTGGCGTCCAGACCGCTCGCTGCGAGGACTTCCGGGATTCCTCATCGGTACGGCTCAATTCCCGAGTTGCGTAGCTAATCGTGGTCTTCAGGATGCCCCGCATGATCTCCAGCTCTTGCTGGCACCTCTTGACGTCAAACAACTCGGCCTGCTGGGCCTCCTTGACGGACACGGGCGAAGTCAACAGTCCGGCTATCAAAGCCCCTGTGGTAATGATCCCTTTCATCGTTTTCTCCTCATGAAGTCGTTCATCGATGCCGGGTGCAGGCCGTTCCACAGGCGCCTGGTCCCATCGGCTGCACGGCTGATGAGCATTTCCTGCATTCACCACAACCGATCACTTCATCTTCATTTCGGCCACCTGGAGCAAGGTTGCAAGAATCTCATCAGTCTCGTTCTTCTTGATCTCTCCCTGGGCCACCAGCCGGTTAAAACGTTCGTTCAAAATCCGCACATCGTTTTGTCGCTGTCCCTGCAACAGCTTGTACATGGTAGCCAACGACTGGTCCGTACGACTCTGCAGGGCCGTCGCCGTATCCGACATCCGATCGCTGAATCGCGACTCCAAGTCACCAATGGCGGCTGCCAACAGCTGCTGCTGTCGTTGACTCAGCCGGGAGGATGAGCGCCTCACTTCCCGTTGCATGGCCGCGATCCACTCGGCCCTCTCCCGTTGCCAGTTGTCTTGAAGAGACTGCAGCAGTTCCGCTTTAAGGGCGGCCGCTTCGACCCTGGGCTGGGGGGCCGGCAAGTTCTCCTCGACCGGCCGGCCGAAGCTGATCTGGAGAGTTCCAGCTCGATAACTCACCTCCGCCTGGGTCGCAAGCAGAACCGCCAGGGCCACGACTGCCAGAGCTCCCGCCCCAAAGGCCGCCTTCCAAGCCGTCGAAAGCTGCAGAAGGAGCTTCCAGGAAGACGGGGATTGCTCCGGATAGACAAAGAAGTGACGCGGCACCGGCACGTCCTTTTCTTGACGGAGCTGTTGAACCGTTTGCTCCGTCAAGATCCGCTCCTGGAGGCAATGCGGGCACTCTGCCAGGTGCGCATCCAGACTCTGTTGTTCTTCTGCATCCAGCAGACCCAACAGGCTGTCGAAAATCCGATTCTGTTGGTCTTGGCAAGACAACTTCATGGCATGCTCCGTTTAGCCCTTCCCAAATGCGTCTTGAGCAGCTCCAGTCCGGCATACAGACGCGACTTCACCGTGCTCAGGGGGGCCTCGACAATTGCCGCGATCTCCTCGAAAGTCAAATCTTGGTAGAACTTCAACTCCACCGCCAGCCTCTGCTCAGGAGGAAGACATTCCAACGCCCGCCTGACCCGGCTTCTGTTTTCCGCTTGCAGGAAATGTGCCTCCTGAGAGTCCGACGCTGCGATTTCTCTGGCGGCCCATCCTTCTGAGTCAGGATCATCCAACGAGTAATGAGGTCCCACCGGCCTTCGCCGCAACCGCGAAATGCACTGATTCGCCGCAATGCGGTACAACCAGGTCGAAAACCGACTTTCCCTGCGAAAACCACGGATGTTTTTGAAGGCACAGAGAAACACCTCCTGAGTCGCGTCCGCAGCCTCATCCCCGTTCTGCAGCATTCGGAGCGCCAGGTTGAATACGGGTCGCTCCCACTTCAAAACCAGACGGTTGAAGGCAAGGGCGTCTCCGCGCTGGCTGGCAGCCACCCAGAGGTTCTCTTCCAGGCTTTCGGTTGGGGTGAGTGGCCCTGCCCGGGCCTTCGGAAGTGTCGTCTCCAAGATTTGTTCCATGCTCTCCGACTTGGCCCCTGTTTGCCTTCTGACTGCTGCTTTCAAACCTTTAGACACGTGGCCTTAGGAAATAGTCGAATGAATTTGGCGAAATTTGCTCCCTCCTCCAGATGAAGTGAGGGGCAAGAGAAACAACGACTTCGGAACCGTGACACTCATGCATCGGACAAAATCGGGTTTCCCATGGCAGGAATCGCCGAGTCAGTCTTGAGAGATTATGCCAAAATAGCAGGGTCGTAATTCTCTTGAGGAGGAGAGTTTGCCGAGTCCATACCCACCCTTATCTCCGTATCCCGCCCCAGATTCCACAGCGTCCCCCCACGACCTCTATGAGTTTGAGCGGCGGCGTCAGAAGCGGCGTGTGCGGCTTCAGATTCTACTTTTTTTCGCAACGGTGCTTAGTACGACCGTGATGTTTGGGTGGACTTACTCCGCCAGTCTGATCTCGATTCTACTCTTCCACGAGATGGGGCACTATTTTGCCGCGCGACGCTACGGAGTGGCGGCAACCCTGCCCTATTTCATTCCGGCCCCGTTGATCAGCCCCTTCGGAACGTTTGGGGCAGTCATCAGGATGGGGGGCGTCATCCCCAATCGCAAGGCTCTCTTTGACATCGGCATCATGGGGCCGTTGCTGGGCGTGGTGGTGGCGCTGCCCATCACTTTTTACGGAATAGCCAAGTCCCAACTCGTTCTCAAGAGCCAGCTGGGACCGGATGTCACTTCGTTAGGCGACTCGATTCTCTTTTCCTTGATCGCTCGGTGGATTCACGGCCCCTTGCCCGACGGGGTGGATATCTTGCTCGACCCGGTCGGATACGCGGGTTGGGCTGGGCTGCTGGTGACTGCCATCAACCTGGTGCCGATGGGCCAACTGGACGGCGGCCACGTGATCTACGCCCTCTTCCCTGAAAAGAGCGAGCTTCTGTACAAATTAGTCTTCGCGGCGTTTTTGATCTTCGCGGCGATTAAGAATCACGCTTGGTTGGTTTTCCTGGCTTTGGTGTTTTTTCTGGTCCGACTCAAACACCCCCCGACTTTAGACGAAGTCCAACCTCTGGGATGGCAACGATTTCTGTTTGGGATCCTGGCCCTGGTTTTCTTTGTCTTAACCTTTCCCCCGGTTCCCTTTCAATTTGGCCCCTGAGCCTGCAACCTCGAACCAGGACGCGATGGGATCGAGGCCCTTTGAACCGCCGCTCCCGCCTGGGTTTTGTACGACAGGCCGCCAACGGGGCCCCATAGCGGGCGCCGTGGGTTGGCCTTGCCTCCGGCAGAGAGTCAGAGACTCTCAAAAAGCCGGCGCAATCGCTCAACGCCCTTTTCAAGCTGCTCCGTGGAAGTGGCGTAGGAAATGCGAATGTGCTGCAGAGTTCCAAACGCTTCTCCCGGAACAACCGCCACCCGGGCTTGATTCAGCAACCGCTGCGCGAGATCCGCACTGGTGTGAATTCCGGTCTTTCCGAGAAAAGAGGAAACGTTCGGATATACGTAGAAGGCTCCGTCCGGCCACTGACAATGCAGGCCGGAAATTGCGTTGAGAGCGGGTACCATATAGTCGCGTCGGCGGGAGTATTCTTTCAGCATTTCGCGAATCGGCTCCTGCGGTCCGGTCAGCGCCGCGATAGCTGCTTTTTGGGTGATTGAACAGATATTTGAGGTGCAGTGGCTCTGGATCTTAAGCGCCGCCTGAACCACCTCCTTTGGCGCCAGGCAATAACCCGCTCTCCACCCGGTCATGGCGAAGGTCTTTGAGAGCGAGCCCACCACCAGCAGTTGACCCAGGTAGTCCCGCCCCAGAGAACCGAGAGAAAAGGGGCGCCCATCTCCGTACACAAAGTGCGAGTAACACTCGTCGCAGAGCACCCAGAAGCGATGTTCACGGGCGAGGTCAGCAATCTGTCGAAGTTCTTCTGAAGGAATGACCGCCCCGCTTGGGTTGCAGGGAGAATTGACAATAAGCATGCGTGTTCGCGGTGTGATGGCGGCTGCGACTTGGGCAGCCGAGAGACGAAACCCGTCTCGCTCTGGAGTCTCCACGAACACACATTCGCCTGAAGCATATGTGACCACGTCCTTGAACGTAACCCAATAGGGAGTTGGGATAATGACCTCGTCTCCCGCGTCAATCAGGCTGCTGACCAGATTGAAGACCGCGTGCTTCCCCCCTACCGTGACCAGAACTTCCTCCGGGCGGTAGTCCGAACCCAGTTCCCGAGCGTGCCACTCGGCAATGGCGCGCCTCAGTTCAGGAATACCCTCCGTAGCCGTATAGCGGGTGAAATCCCCTTGGACTGAGGTAATGGCCGCCTGCTTGATGTGTTCGGGAGTCGCGAAATCCGGCTCTCCCGGACCAAAATCGACGATATCGACTCCTTCTGCCTTCAGACGCGCTGCCGCAGCCAGCACCGCCGATGTGGAGCTGACGGAGATTCTCGAAACCCGTTTGGAGAAATTCATAGCGATTGCTTTTTTGTGGAATTGAAGGAACAGGCGTCGAAGGTCTTGGCTGGCCGATTCACAATGAAGGAACCTCGCCGTCGGATTCCTTTATCGGGGCATCTTCTCCTTCAGCCTTTCCTCCACCTGAGGGGGGACCAAACCGTGAACCGATCCGCCGAACTGGAAGACCTCTCTCACCAGTCGGGAGCTCACATAGGAATAAGCTTCCGCCGGCATCATGAACACCGTCTCGATTCTGGGTTCGAGTCGACGGTTCATCAGCGCCATCTGGAGCTCGTACTCATAATCCGAGATAGCCCGAATTCCGCGAATCAAGACCTGCGCGTTCTGCTTGACTGCGTAGTCGACCAACAGTCCCTCGAAAGTATCGACCCGGACATTCGAAAACCGATCGTTCAGGATGGTCTCAAGCATCGAAACCCGCTCCCGAACGGTAAAGAGAGGTGCCTTCTCAGGGTTAATCAGGATGGCCACGATCAGTTCATCAAATAGTTTGGCGCCACGTTCGATGATGTCGAGGTGGCCATGAGTGATCGGGTCAAACGAGCCTGGGTAGATAGCGATTGTTCTTTTCATGGGTCTGCAGCTTTTCAGCGGTCGACCAGCGGCGGCCTACCGAAGCCAAGCGCTAGAGAAAGCGGCTCTGCTTATGCTTTGGTAGGGTCGGCTTGACCATCCTCAGTATCGGCATTCAGGCGAAAAAAACTCAATATGCTGTCACCCTGCCGGATCTGACGAAAACAACGGAACCGAGTACCGGCCAACTCGATCATTTTGCGACGCGAATGCTCTGCGATCACCCAGCCCTCCGTCTTTACGATGTCGAGGGCGGAAAGCCGTCCCAGCACCCGCGAGTACTCGTCGCTGGCATCATATGGCGGATCGAGAAAGACTATATCAAACTTCGTTCCAACCTGTCCCAGCATTCTCAGAGCAGGTTCCACCGGCTGGTCGATCAGGTGATAGTCGGCGTGCCTCTCCAAGCCAAGCCGGCGACAGTTCTCAAGAATCACTCGAGCAGCCCTGGCATTGGACTCCACGAAGACCGCGTGGACGGCCCCCCGGCTGAGGGCTTCAATACCGATGGCCCCACTCCCTGCAAAGCAATCCAGGAAGTTCGAGCCCCCGATACGGTCCCGCAGGATGTTGAAAAGAGACTCCTTCAGCCGATCCGAGGTGGGCCTGGTGAGCCGGCCTTCCAAGGTCTTGAGCACCCGACTTTTGAAGGCTCCTGCTATTACGCGAACCAATGGTCCTCCAAGGAATCTGAAAACTCAAAGTCAGACCGGGAGTCGCAAGTCAGGAAACCGCCCTCATCCAACCCTGACCAGGCCATAGCGACGTTTCCATGTGGATCGCAAATGAGCGACCACTGTCCGCATCTCCTCCTCCGAAGGTGGGTGTTCGACAAACTCTCGAGCCTCCCGTCGAGCCAGTTCCAAGAGATCGCGATCCCGCAGAAGGTTGGCCACACGCAGTGACGGGAGACCGGACTGGCGGGTTCCGAAGAATTCGCCAGGGCCTCGAATCTCCAGGTCGCGCTCCGCAATCTTGAAGCCATCAGTCGTCTCCACCATGCATTGGAGTCGCTGCTTCCCCTCCTCGCTGACTCGCTCACCCGTGAAAAGCAGGCAGTACGATTTGGCGCTGCCCCGCCCGATTCGACCGCGCAACTGATGCAACTGGGCCAACCCAAAACGGTCAGCCTCCTCAATGACCATAACCGTTGCGTTGGCTACGTCCACCCCCACCTCAATCACGGTGGTTGACACCAGGATCTGCGTTTCGTTGTTCAGGAACGACCTCATCACCCGTTCCTTCTCCTCCGGCTTCATGCGGCCATGCAGCAGGGCAACCTTCAACTCAGGAAAGGCTTGCTGTGCGAGGTGCTCAAAGGTCTTTTCAGCGGCCTTGAGATCGATCTTCTCAGACTCTTCAATGAGCGGACAAACCACATACACCTGTCGGCCCTGTCGCACTTGATCCCGAATGAAAGCATAGGCTGCACTGCGCTGCTCCAAAGAGACCAGGCGAGTTGTGATCGGCGAACGGTTGGGCGGTAGTTCATCGATGACGGAAACATCCAGATCTCCGTACAAAGTCATGGCTAGCGTTCTGGGAATCGGAGTTGCCGTCATCACCAGGGTGTGGGGGTAGACTCCCTTGCGCATGAGATCGAGACGCTGCATGACGCCAAAACGGTGCTGCTCGTCAATGATCACCAAGCCCAGTCGATCGAAGGTGACATCCTTTTCCAGCAGGGCATGAGTACCAATGACCAGTTGGACTTGGCCGGACGCAATCTCGTCCAGAACCGCGGCCTTCTCTGCCTTCTTCATCTTGCTCTTCAGCAGTCGAATCGCGTAGCCCGTATTTTTGAAGATTCGCTGAGTGTTGAAATAGTGCTGCTCCGCCAGAATCTCGGTGGGAACCAGCAGGGCCACCTGGTAACCATTTTCCATGGCCACCACAGCCGCCTCCAAGGCCACTATGGTCTTGCCGGATCCTACGTCACCTTGGAGTAAACGACTCATGGGAACGGGCTGACATAGGTCATCCACAATCTCTTTCAGCACCCGTTTCTGAGCGGCCGTGGGATGAAAAGGAAGGATCCGCACGAGCGCCTGCCGAACCGAGTCGTCGATCTTAAAAGGGATGCCCGGTATCGAACGCGCTTTGCGCCGCTTCAATGCCAGGCCCAATTCCAGAAAGAACAACTCCTCAAAGATCAGCCGTTGCTGAGCCGGAGAGCGAAAAAGCGCCAGGCTTTCCGGCAACGCTCCTTCTCCCGGGAAATGCGCTTCCCGGAAGGCAGTCTGCCGGAACTCCAGACGGTGTCTTTCGATGATCCTGGTGGGAAGGGTCTCAGGTACGATTTCGAGTTCCTGCAAGGCCGCATGTGTAGTTCGGCGCAGGATTCGAGAGCTGCAACCCTTGATGGCCTCATAGACCGGCACAATTCGACCCAGCTGCAGGGAATCCGTGCCCCCTTCTTCATCGTCGAGAATCTCAAACTCCGGATTGACCGCCTGAAGATTGCCGGTCCCGAATCGATCGACTTCGAACTTGCCGTAGAAAATCACCCTTTGCCCAGGCTTGAAAACCTTTCGCTGGGCCAGGTATTCCGAATGGAACCACTTGAAGCGTACCGTCCCGGTTTCATCACGCGCCGAGAGATCGAAGATCCGTAACCTCGCTTTCGAGGTGACCATCATGCCGGCTACCAGAACCGTCACCAATACGGACGCCTTTTCCCCGGGCCGAAGGTCTCGCACCTTGCGCAGTCGAGTGCGATCCTCATATCGATAGGGAAGATACAAAAGGAGATCTTCGACGGAAAAAATGTCCCGGGAAGCCAGGTCTTCGGCACGCTTGGGTCCAACGCCTTTGACAAACTTGACGGGTGAAAGAAGATCCAACACGGGGCGAAATGTGGGATACCGGCCCAAGGACAGGGCGCCATCAAGACGAATGAAGGAGAGAACGGTACACCAACCGCATGAGAACGAGCGGGAACAAGTGAGGTGCGGCTTCGCCGGGCAGCCCGGCCCTACACCTCAGCCTCGTTGGCCTCTTCCAAAACCATTCCGGCTTCGCGCCCCTTCTGCTTGCCATCCCGGCGCGAAACCAGATAGGCCTTGATGAATGGGTCGAGGTCACCATCCAAAACTCGGTCGACATCTCCGATCTCGAGCTTGGTGCGATGGTCCTTGGCCAGGCGATAAGGGTGCAAGACATAGGAACGGATCTGGCTGCCCCAGGCAATATCCATCTTGGCATCTTCGATGGCCTTGGACTCGGCCCGCTTCTTCTCCATCTCCAGCTCGTAGAGGCGGGAGCGAAGAATCTTGAAGGCGGTCGAGCGGTTCTTATGCTGGGAACGCTCATTCTGGCAGGATACAACGATGCCTGTGGGCAGATGGGTAATCCGGACCGCGGAATCCGTGGTGTTGATGTGCTGTCCCCCGGCCCCGGTGGAGCGGTAGGTGTCAATCCGAAGGTCCTTTTCCTCGATCTTGATTTCGATGTTTTCATCGATTTCGGGATAGACGAACACCGACGCAAACGAGGTGTGACGCCGCTTGTTGGCATCATACGGCGAGATTCGGACCAGCCTGTGAACTCCGATCTCGGCGCTCAGCAGTCCGTAGGCATTTGGGCCTTTAACTGCGACGGTGGCCGACTTGATACCGGCCTCTTCCCCCACCTGGTAATCAATAGTCTCCGTGGTGAATTCGCGCTGTTCGGCCCAGCGCAGATACATTCGCAACAGCATCTCGGCCCAATCCTGGGACTCCGTTCCCCCGGCCCCCGGGTGGATGGCCAAAAAGGCATTGCACTGGGCGTTCTGCCCACTCAACAGGGTTTCTGTTTCGACAGCGTCCAGCTCCTTTTCAAGCTTCTCCATTTCCTGCTTGATGTCGGCGACTACGTCTTCGCCCTCTTCGCCGAGTTCAAAGAACGCTTCCAGGTCCTGAACCGCCCGACTTAGCCGTTGGTCCAGCCCGATCTCCGCTTCGAGGACCTTCCGCCGCTGCAGCACCTTCTGCGATTGCGACTGATCCGCCCAAAAGTTCGGATCGGAAATCTTCTCTTCAATCGTTTTCAGCTCGCGCTTCTTGGCCTCCGAGTCAAAGATAGCTCCGGATATCTTGGATTCGGACTCTCAGCTCTTGGAAGCCGCGTTTCAATTCTTCCAACATGGTCGTGCTCCTCCTCAAAATGGGCCTCAAGACGCGCAACCTGACAGGTGCGAAAACTCCGAGACCGAGAGCATCTTAGCACAACTCCGGCCATCTCGGCTGATGTGGCATCGCCTTGTAACAAGGCAGGATACCCAATCTTCAAGCACCCCCTCGGAACACTTCCGGGCCGACAAGAGTCCTTTCAACGATCCGGTTGACTTCAGCTGCCTCTCCGCGTAGGTTATTTTGCGGTCTATGCCAACCCTGGAAACAGAGCGCCTGGTCTTGCGAATGTTTCGAGAATCGGATCTCGACGCTTATGCCGAGATGTGCGGTGATCCACAGGTGATGCGTTATATCAACGCCGGGCAGCCCTTGTCTCGGGAGGAAGCCTGGCGGCACATGGCCATGGTGCTCGGTCACTGGCAGCTGCGCGGATACGGTTTGTGGGCTGCCGTGGAGAAACAAAGCGACACGCTGGTCGGACGGGTAGGATGCTGGAATCCCGAGGGATGGCCGGGAGTGGAGGTCGGCTGGATGTTGCGCCGGTCCTTTTGGGGCCGGGGGTTGGCAACCGAAGCTGCCCGGACCGCTCTCAACTTTGCCTTCACGACCCTGAAGAGCGAGCGTATCATCAGCGTGATTCACCCCGGGAATCGGCCTTCCATTCGAGTGGCCGAGCGTCTGGGAGAACAGTTTGAACGAATGGCGGTGGTGCGGGGCGTGGAGGCCCTCATCTACGGTATCAGCCGCCAAGAATGGGAAGGCCAAAACTCTGAATGATCCGACGCTCACACAGAGCGAAAGAGCGCTCGCGCCTCTCACCAGCGCGATGCAAATTCTGAAAGGGTCGGCGGTCGGCCCCAGCACGGTGAGCCGGACAGCCGGTCCTGTTCTTACGCCCGCACCTTGCGGAAGGAGGATCACGTGGACACCGTGACCGACACCTTTCTTCGCGAGCAGTTAAACGAAAGACGCCAAAGGCTCCAGCAAGTCCTCGATCGATCGACTGGAAGTTCGCATCTGATGGGTCTTCTGAAAGAAGTGGATGCTGCCCTCGAGAGGATGAACGATGGATCGTACGGTCTCTGTGAGGTCTGTCACGACCCCATTGAGAAGGACCGTCTCATGGCCAATCCCCTCGTTTGTTACTGCATTGACCACCTGACGGCTGCTCAGCAAAAGGCTCTGGAGCAGGATCTGGAATTGGCCTCGCGGGTGCAGGGTGGTCTTTTGCCCAAATCGGACTTCCGCTGCCCGGATTGGGACATCGCGTTCTTCTACCGGCCTGCCGGCGCAGTCAGTGGAGATTATTGCGACTTGCTAAACACCCCGGACGGAGGATTCATCTTCCTCCTCGGAGATGTCTCGGGCAAAGGCGTTGCGGCATCCATGCGGGTAGCTCAGCTCCATGCCACGTTTCGCACCCTTGTTCTGGCGGGCCTGTCGGTGGCGGAATTGGTGAATCGGGCAAACCGCCTTTTTTGCGAAAGCACCTTGGCAGACTCCTACGCTACTTTGATCGCCGGCAAAGGCTACCCGGATGGAATGATCGAGATTTGCAATGCCGGCCACTGTCCTCCTCTGGTTGTTCGCTCAGGCCAGGTTTCTGAGTGTCAAGCCACGGGACTTCCCATCGGGATTTTCTGCGAGGGAGAGTACTTCTCGAACCGGCAGCAGCTGACCGGGGGAGATACCTTGGTTCTCTACACGGATGGCGTTTCGGAAGCTCGAGACGCTAATGGTAGGGAGTATGGAACCGGCGCACTTTGGAAGGTTGCCGAAAAACAGCATCGCCGGCCGGCTCGTCAACTCATTGACTTGTACCTGCAGGATCTGGCTGCCTTTCAGAGCGGGCATCCCCTGACGGACGATTTGACCCTACTGGTAATTCACAAGGCCTGACCCAATGGCTCCAGTTCGTCAAGCGCTTCGGGTATTCATGGGTCGGCACTCAGCTCAACGTGAATCTTTTTGTTGTCGCGACGCACGGTCAGTTCCAACGAGCGCCCGGACTCGGCTTGCGTCAGAGTCTTAAAGTCGGACACATTCCGAACGGGCTTCCTGCGGACCTCCAGCACGATATCACCCCGCTGCAGAGCCGTTTTTCCGGCCCCTGAGACCAGGACGCCTTGCGTGTCGGCCAGGCCGAAGTAATGGGCGAGAGTCTCGGTCAGATTCTGGACGGTAATGCCTCGCACGGTCTCGCTCGACTCCTGTGAGCCGGGCACTTTCAGATCGATGGCTCCATCACCCTCCATCAGCGCTTTCGTCACGAAGATCGGTTTTTTGAAGCGCAAAGCCAGGGCGATGGCGTCGCTCGGCCGGCTGTCCACACTTACGGGCCTTCCGGAAGAGGACAGAAAAATACGAGCATAGTAGACGCCGTTCCGCAGATCGGTAATCACCACCCGCTCAAAAGCCACACCAGTATCCTGAAGAATCGATTTGAGAAGATCGTGTGTCAGGGGACGCGGCGGGATCACGCCGTCCATCACCATCAAAATTGCCTGGGCTTCGGATGCTCCGATCCAAACTGGAAGCGCTCGGGTCTTGGCCGAGTCTTGCAGGATCACCACCGGGGAACTCGTTCGGTGGTCGAAACCGACGTTGCGCACTTCAACAGCCACTTGTGGCTCCCCGCCCCCGCTCGTCTGGGCCAATGAGCAGGAGATCATGAGGCCTGCCCAGATGGTTCCTAGGGAGACCAGGAGTCTTCTTGACTTCACCAGCCCTTGAGCCCGGCTGTGTCTTACGCTGGCCACAGTCTCCTCCCTCACCGAATGCGGACTTTGGCTCCGAGCTTTCAGCCAACCTGCCGCCGACACTTTCATTCTAGCGCAAGGGAGATCAGACTCCGGACAAAAGTTTGGCGCGGCTCTCGCCTGCTGCCAAGAAGCGTTACGTCAACGCCGAACCCCACGTGCCCTTCTCGGTGTGATCGGAAGCATCGATCTCAATCATTGGTTGCCAAGATCCTGTCGCTCAAGAATCGACATCTATCTGTCCATGGCGCGTTTGAATTCAATCTGCTATAGTCGCGCCACATAGATCATGAAGGTTGTCTTGTCGATGAAGCCGAAACTCACTTCAGAAGAACGCGATCGGCTGGTTCTGGATCTCTGCGAAAAAGTCTTGGAGATCGAGCAACGATTGATTCCAATGGGCAAGCATGTCTTCGGCAAGGTTCCAGCCTCAGTGGAGCTTGCCAGTCTGCTGCGCGCGGTCGCTGGCTTCGATCGACCAGAGCTGAAAATCCGTTCTCTTCCAGACGTCATCTGTGAAGCTCTTGACCTGCCATCCTACCCGGAACTGGTTCGGCAGAGTCGTTCACATCCAGATCGGATGGCACAACGACTGCGGGTGGAAAGCCTTCTCGAAGAGTCGATCGACTGCTTGCTGGCTGCCCAAGCTAACGCGGCGGCCACTGCCTCTCAGTGGTTGAGTCGAACAGCGAGCGTCCCCTCTGAGTCGGTGCTGCCGGTTTTTGAACTACTGCATCGGATTCGAATTCAGTTGATGTCGAACTCAGAACTCGACAGCTTGGCGCGGGCACTGCGTGGCGAATATTTGCTTCCCGGGCCGGGGGCAGACATCGTCCAAAATCCAGCCATTCTTCCAACCGGCCGCAACACCCACGCGATCAATCCCACCGCGATTCCATCAGAGCTGGCCATGCGACGCGCCCAGCCCCTAACCGACAGCCTGATCCAGCGGCATCTGGAGGCATCGGGCCGTTATCCCCGCAGCATTGCGATGGTGCTCTGGGGAATCGATAACATCAAGAAGGAAGGTGAAGCCGTTGCGCAAGTGCTGTGGCTCTTGGGCGTGAAGCCACGGCGCGATTCTCTCAACCGCGTGACAGACGTGGAAGTGATACCGCTAGACCGACTGGGACGCCCACGTATCGACGTGGTCATGACCGTTTCCGGAATTTTCCGGGACCTCTTCCCACCCACTATGGCTCTCCTGGACAGAGCGGTCAGGCAGGTGGCCGCACTCCCCGAGCCGGAAGAACTCAACTTCGTTCGACGACACGTCAGCCGCCGGATGTCCGAAGCCTCTTGCACCTTCGACGAAGCGGCGGTGCGTGTTTTTTCCAACGCTGCGGGAAACTACGGTACCAACGTGAACTTTATGGTGTTGGATAGCCAGTGGGAGGAGTCACACGAACTGGGACGCCTCTTTCTCAAGAGAAAGTGTTTCGCCTACGGCCGTGACTCACAAGGCCGCAGCTTCGAAGGCCGAGAGGCTCGACGCCTGCTGGAACGCGCTTTGGGTGAGGTGGAGGTCACTTATCAGAATATCGACTCCACGGAAGTGGGTATCGTGGACGTGGACCATTACTTCGAGTACCTGGGTGGCTTGACCAAGGCTGCTGAGGCCGCTGCGGGTGCCCGCCCAGCCGTATACTTGGCCGATTCGCTGTCACCCTCGGCCCGTGTGCGAACTCTGGAAGAGACGGTTCGACTGGAAGCCCGAACCAAGATGCTGAATCCGAAATGGTACGAAGCCATGCTTCGGCATGGGTTCAGCGGCGTCGCCGAAATCGAACATCAGCTCACCAACACGTTTGGATGGTCAGCGACAGCGGCCGCAGTCGACAACTGGATTTACGATGCCGCTGCAGAGACCTTCGTTATGGACGATGAGATGCTGCGACGCTTACGGTCCTTGAACCCGCACTCCGTCCATGCTTTGGTGAATCGGCTGCTTGAGGCTTCGGGACGCGGCCTCTGGTCCGCTCGCCCTGAAATTCAAGAGAAGCTTCAAGAGACTGTGGCCGGACTGGAGGACATGTTGGAGGGAGTCTCAGCATGAGCGGACAACCCTACACCCCTCGCGTCGCGGTGTTCTACGTAGGATCCAGTCTGCTGAGCCCTTTGAAGGCTGCAGAGAGAGATCTCAGAACCGAACATCTGAGCTTGAAGGTGGATGCCTACAACTGCGGTCTGCCGCTCGACCAGCAGGAGTGGGAAGCCGCCAAAGCCAGTTTGAGCCGGTCGGATGCGGTTTTGGTCGTTCACTTGACTGACGACGAAAACGCCCGTTATCTGGAGGACTCGCTGGCCAAAGTCTGCAGCCAGAATACCCCCATCATCGTTCTGAATTGTCTTCCCCGCCTGATGCGTTTGACCCGCCTGGGTCGGCTCGATTTGAACCGAATTCTACGGCCCAATGGGGGGCTCGAAAGTCGGACTCCGGCGATGCGCCTGATTCGGCGACTCAACACCTGGATGGCAGGCTCTCTCAAAGCAGGAACCGGTGCCGGCCGTCGCGTTCCCGCCTCCTCATATTTGAAACTGGTTCACCGTGTGCCAGCCCTCTTGAGGTTTTTGCCTGGTGTGGGCGCTCTGCGAGACCTCAAGAACTACCTGACCCTTTATTCTTACTTTCTGCAGCCCACACCTACTAACATCCGATCGCTGCTGACGCTGTTGCTCAAATACTATGTTCGCGGCTGCGCTTCCTTACCGACTCCGCCGCCGGCGGAGCGCCAGCCGACAGTGGGTATATATCATCCACAGGCCAGCTGTCTGTTTACGACCTTCGAAGCGTACCGGAAATGGTATGAGGGCCAGCTGAAGCGGAAGCTGGAACCCCAGAACACCGTGGGACTGTTGCTGATGCGCCCCCAGGTTGTCAGTGAGTCCAGGCAGCACTACGATGGACTAATCCAAGCAATCGAAGCTCAGTCTTTGGCTGTTATCCCGGCTCTTTCCACCCTTATGGACAGCCGTGAAGCCTGCCTGCACTGCTTTGTGGACGGTTCCAAAGAAGAAGTTTACGCCTGGCTCAAGAGCTATTCAGGCACCACCAATGGGCGACAGGAAGCAGGGTCGCTAAGGCCGCGGGTTTCTCAGGTTATCTCCCTGACGGGCTTTAGCTTTGTTGGCGGCCCCGCCAGTAACGACTGTGACGCCGCTGCGGCATTCTTCAAAAGCTTGAACGTCCCTTTTCATTCGCTCGTCTCACTCGACGTTCAGACCATTGAGAACTGGGAACTCAGCCGAGTGGGCCTCAATCCCGTTCAGACCGCCATGCAGGTGGCGATTCCCGAGTTGGATGGAGGGATAGAACCCTTTGTCTTCGGCGGCATTCGCCACCACCGACAGGCTCCGGAACCCTTAGCCGATCGCGTGCAATTGATCGCGGCCCGACTGAAACGGTGGAACCGTCTGCAGACGGCCGCCCGGAGAGAGCTAAAGCTGGCATTTTTGGTCTATTGTTTCCCTCCCGGCAAGGGGAACCTCGGCACTGCGGCCGGACTGGACGTTTTCCCGAGCCTCCTGGAGATCCTGCGTTGCTTGAAGAGTGAGGGTTACGAGATCTCTCTGCCGATGACTGGCGAGGAGATTCGGGATCGCCTCCTCGGCGGGAACTCGACCGAGTGGGGCACGATTGCCAACGTAGCCTATCGAATGACGGTGGATGAGTACCGACAGCTCTGTCCGTGGGTGGAAGAGGTAGAGTCTGAGTGGGGGCGGCCCCCCGGCCGAATCCATTCCAACGGCCGCGAGATCTTGGTCCTGGGCGCCCATTTTGGAAATGTTTTCGTCGGAGTGCAACCCACCTTCGGATACGAAGGTGACCCGATGCGCTTGCTGGCCGCCCAAGGGGGCGCACCCCATCACGGCTACATGGGGCTCTACACCTACTTACGGGATGTCTGGCAGTGCGATGCGGTGGTGCACGTGGGAACCCATGGCGCCACCGAGTTCATGCCCGGCAAACAGGTCGGCCTGTCGTCCAACTGCTGGCCCGACCGTTTGATTCGAGACCTGCCGAACCTCTATCTTTACAGCGTAAACAATCCTTCGGAGGGCACCATCGCCCGACGCAGGTCGGCCGCTGAACTGATTTCGTACCTGACACCCCCCGTCCAGAACGCGGGATTGTACAAGGAACTCGCGACTCTGAAGGACCTGCTGACGGCCTATCGTCAGGCGCAGAGCGATTTGGAGCGCGAGCATTTGTTTGCAATGATCGAAGAGAACGCTGCTGTGGTTCATTTGGTTTAGAGACCTCAGCCTGACCGCTTTATTAAAAGGAGGTGATCGGAGATTCCGCTATCCGGATAGACGTCCGGATAGATGCCACGGCAGACTCTGGAGGTCATGCCACTTTTGCACTTCACAGCAGTGTGTGCCATCCAGTAGCATACAGTCTTTCAAAATAAGGAGAGGAGGCAGTTCCGATGGCGAGCAATCGCGGAGTCGCTTACATTAAGCCCGGCGTGGTCGAGGTGCAGTCCATCGATTTCCCAAAATTGGCTTTGGGCAATCGAAAGTGCGACCACGGCGTTATTCTCAAAATCGTATCAACCAACATTTGCGGTAGCGACCAGCATATGGTCCGAGGCCGCACCACTGCGCCGGAAGGCCTGGTTCTGGGTCACGAGATCACCGGCGAGGTCATCGAGGCGGGCCGGGACGTCGAGTTCATCCAGGTTGGAGACTTAGTTTCGGTGCCGTTTAACATCGCCTGCGGCCGCTGCCGGAACTGCAAGGAACGAGCAACCGGAGTGTGCCTGAGCGTGAATCCGGCCAGGCCTGGAGCCGCCTACGGTTACGTCGATATGGGGGGGTGGATCGGCGGTCAAGCCGAGTATGTGATGGTGCCTTACGCTGACTTCAACCTGTTGAAGTTTCCTGATAAAGCCCAGGCCATGGAAAAGATCCGTGACTTGACTTGTCTGTCGGATATCCTGCCGACCGGCTATCACGGAGCCGTGACGGCCGGTGTGGGCCCAGGATCGGTGGTTTACGTTGCAGGAGCAGGACCGGTGGGTTTGGCTTCTGCAGCATCCTGCCACCTGCTGGGAGCGGCCTGCGTGATCGTGGGAGACTTGATTCCGGAACGTCTCGCCCAAGCCAAGAGCTTTGGATGCGAAATAGTCGATGTCTCCAAATCGGCCTCGGTCGCGGATCAGATTGCCCAGATTGTGGGAGTCCCTGAAGTGGATTGTGCCGTGGACTGCGTGGGATTTGAAGCCCGCGGACATGGCCAGCTTTCCGGCAAAGAAGCCCCCGCCACGGTCTTGAATTCACTGATGGAGATCACCCGAGCGGGCGGTGCCATCGGAATTCCAGGGCTGTACGTGACCGGCGACCCCGGCGGGATTGACGACGATGCCAAAATTGGAAAACTGGGAATACGCATCGGGTTGGGCTGGGCCAAGTCCCACTTCTTCACAACCGGACAGTGCCCGGTCATGAAGTACAACCGTCAGCTCATGCAGGCCATCCTCTACAACAAGATCCAGATTGCAAAGGCGGTGAACGTCACAGTCATCACCCTGGACGAAGCACCTCAGGGTTACAAAGATTTTGACAAAGGCGCTGCCAAGAAGTTCGTGCTGGATCCCCACAAAATGGTCAGCCGGAATTAAGAAGCCGGGTGAAGCCGCAGCAATATGCCCAGTCCTCCCACCTCGTTCCCGGGAAGGGCTGGGCTTCTGTTCGTTTGGATGCCGTAAGACCTAGAAGCTGAGCCAAAGGACGGGGTCGGGCTTGAGGTTGCTTCAGCTTCCTATTCCCTCCTATCACCGTGCCTATTCTATAATTGTGCGCCAAGCGTGTAGTGACCATGTGACTCGGAGGTGTGAATGATCAGACCTGTAACTCGCCGACGATTCCTCAGCGTTGTGGGTGTCGCCTCGGGGGGAGTGGCGTGGACAGCCCGTAGCTACGCGGCAGTTGCCGGATCCAATGAACGGCTCCGACTGGGAGTTATCGGATGCGGTGGAATCGCCCAGGCTCACCTCAAGGCGTTGCTACCCATTCGGGAAAGCGACAACGTTGAGATTGTCGCCGTCTGCGACGTCTACCAGAAACGACTCGAATCAGCTGCCCAGCAGACCGGTGCCAAGGCATTTTCTCGCTACCAGGAGTTGTTGGCCCAAAAGCAAATCGACTACGTCCTGATCGCGACTCCGGAACACTGGCACCACCGCATGACGCTTGACGCCATCGAAGCCGGCAAACACGTGTATGTCGAGAAGCCCATGACCCATTCGATTCGGGAGTCTCAGGAGGTTGTCCGTCGGGTCCAGGACTCCAAGATTCTCCTCCAGGTTGGCGTTCAAGGAATGTCCGACGAATCCTACGAAGTTGCTCGACAGGCAATTCAGGAGGGAAAACTCGGAAAAGTGGTGATGGCCCAGATCGACTACTCGCGCAACTATGCCGATGATTTCTGGGCCTATCCTATTGACGAGGATGCCCGACCGGGGGTCAATCTCGATTGGGAGGCGTGGTTAGGTCCGGCGCCGAAAAAACCGTGGGATCCGAGGCGCTACTTCCAGTGGCGCCGCTATTGGGACTATTCCGGCGGAATTGCGACCGATCTGTTCGTGCACCGTATCACGCGGATCATCAAGGCAGTAGGACTGACATTTCCGGAGCGGGTGGTTGCCAGCGGCGGCACGTGGAATTTCACTAGCAGCGTGGCCGAGATTCCAGAGACCTTTAACATGCTGTGTGACTATCCTGGAGGACCAACCGTTGTGCTGATTTCCTCCATGGCCAACAACACCGCCATTGACCATGTCATTCGAGGACATCGGGCGACTCTTCAGTTCAATCGTGAGGGATTTGTCATCACACCTCAGGAAATAGAACCACAGGCTGGGCCCAGGCAGCTGAGAGAAGTGCCTCTCACGGTCTATAAGAAGACCGGGGCGGAGGATATCCGGCTTCATCATCAGAATCTCCACACGGCCATCAGGCGTGGAGAACCTCTCCGCTGCGATGCTCTGTTGGGTTACTATGGCGTGGTCGCCACGGTGATGGGAGTCCAGTCGTTTCGGAAACGGGCCTACCTCCGCTGGAATCACGAGAAAGAGAGGGTGGAGAAAGCCTGAGGTCGGGACTGCGCTGTTCTGTTGACATCACCAAACCGTGCACCGTCGTGACCTGTACTAGCCTGGTTTTCGCTCCTCGGGGCAGGAGGTTGCCCCCTTCGACAATCCGCCCCTTGGAGGCCCAGTTCCCGTCTGGCGGCCATACTCCAGATTCCGTCTGGTCTCCGCGATCCACGCTCTACAACTGACCGTCCACCCAGCCTTTTCTGGTTCCTCGCAACGCCTAATCTTTCCTGAAGTTTTCCTAACCGTCCCCCCCTTGCCAGACGATGGACAATACGAGACGAACATCTCTGGCTGTTTGAAAACTGCCGCCTTGGAGGACGCCCGAAATGAAACCTACTCGGTACTACCGGATGGGATTGATCGCGACAACACTCCTTCTATGGGCTATCCATTCACTCAACCCCAGTGCCTCGATTAAAGCGCCCAAGCCGCTGAGCAAGTCATTTACGAAAGAGCAGACTTCGGATCACTCGGATCCACGGGTAATGGAACAGTATGGGAGGCTTCCCCTGAGTTTCGAACCCAATATGGGACAAACCAGCCCTGAAGTTCGCTACTTGACGCGTGGCAGCGGTGGATGGGTTCTGTACTTCACCCCACAGGAAGTCGTGCTCTCCCTCGCAACTTCCATCCCGTCAGAACAGGTGAACCGCTCTTCACCCTTGGCCCGCGGAGAGCGTCTGGCCGTCATTCGCTTTGAACTGCTAGGCAACAAGAAAGCGCCCACCTTGAGGGCCCAAGGAAGGTTGCCCGGAGAAAGCCACTATCTGATCGGATCTGATCCAAAAGGTTGGCACACAGGAATACCTCGTTACGAAAGAGTCGTGTACGAGGAAGTCTATCCTGGAATTGACCAGGTGTTTTATGGCAACCAGCACCAGCTTGAGTACGACTTTGTGTGCGGCCCGGGAATCAATCCGGGCGTGATCCGCATGCGGGTGACCGGAGCGGATGAAGTGCGCAGAGAAGAGTCAGGGAGCTTGGTGATTGTGGCGGGCAATCATCGATTGGTTCAGAGGCGTCCGGTGGTCTACCAGATGGTCCACGGAATGCGGAAAGAAGTTCCAGCGGAGTACGACCTGGCTCAAGCTGATATTTTTGGATTCACCATCACGGGAAAGTACGATCCCCGGCTCCCCTTGATCATTGATCCGGTACTCTCCTATTCGACTTACCTCGGCGGCGCGAACGGCATTGATGAAGGCGCGGACATTTCGCTGGATTCAGCGGGCAACGCCTACATAGCCGGCTTCACCCAGTCCACCACGTTTCCAACATCCAACGCGCTGTTGTTCGGCAACCGCGGACAGACGGATGCTTTTATCACCAAGATCAACCCCGCGGGCACCGCCCTGGTTTACTCAACCTACTTTGGGGGCAGCGGAGACGACCTGGCAGATGGTATCTTCGTCGATTCTTTGGGACAAGCCTACGTTGCCGGGACTACCAGTTCCCCGAATATTCCGCTTCAGAATGCCTTCCAGTCGAGCCTCAGAGGTCTCACTGACGCCTTTGTCTTAAAACTAGCCGCCTCGGGGGCTCCCTTGGTTTTTTCCACGTATTTAGGAGGCACCGGGAACGATACCTGCCGGGCAGTGGCCGCCGATTCCTCCGGCAATGCTTATGTCACCGGCACTACGGATTCCCTCAACTTCCCCGTCGTGAATTGGTACCAAAGCAGCTTCAACGGAGGCACAACGGATGCTTTCGTCGCCAAGCTGAGTTCCGGCGGGTTTTCCCTAGCCTATTCCAGCTATCTGGGTGGGGCCGGAGCGGATGAAGCCTACGACATTGTTGTCGACAGCTCAAACCGGGTGACCCTTTCCGGAACAACGAGCTCCACGAACTTTCCAGTCGTGAGCGCGTATCAGGCGGCCAATGCTGGTGGCTCGGATGTCTTCGTCACGCGGCTGGCGGCTGCTGGGAACACGCCGGTCTTTTCTACCTACCTTGGAGGGAGCGGGAACGACGTTGGCTATGGAGTGACCGTAGACGGTACGGGAGCTACCTACGTTACCGGTAATACTCAGTCTGCAAATTTCCCGACCACTGCGGGAACCTTTCAGCGTACCGTGACAGCCGGAGCGCAGGACGGCTTCGTCAGCAAGCTGGCCTCGGCAGGCTCTTCCTTGGTCTACTCCTCGTTCGTGAGCGGATCGGGTGGTGTCGAGGCCCTAGCGATCGCCGTCGACGGTCAAGGAAACGCTCACATCGCCGGGGGAACAAGCTCCGACAATTTCCACCGCGTCTTTCCAGTCCAAGCATCCAAGCGCGGCGGAACCCATGATGCTTTCGTGCTGAAGATCGACCCAACGGCTTCCGAAATCATCTATTCCACGTATCTAGGTGGCAACGGCGACGACGTCGCCAAGGGGATTGCGTTGGACGCCAGCGGCAATGCCTACATCACCGGATACACAAGTTCGACCAATTTTCCGACGCAGACTCCTTTTCAAGCCAGCTCCCAAGGGGGCGGGCGTGACGGATTCGTGTCAAAGCTCTCTGAGACGACCAGCGTGCGGCTCTTCGTTCCGATCGTTCTCTCGTCATCCGGATTAAACAACTCCTATTTCACTTCCGAGCTAATTCTGACCAACCGCAGCAACCGCACCGCAAACCTGACCTTGAGTTACAGGGCCGCTTTCGGAGGCGGAACCAGCACCGGCTTTGCGACTCTTGCTCCCGGTGAGCAGCGCATCATCCCGGACGCCATCGCCTATCTGCGAAGTCTGGGATTCCCCATTTCAACCACCCAGAATGCGGGCGGCACACTCTCGATCCTGTTTTCAGGCCTGAACAGCGCTTCGGAAGCTGCCGTGACCGTGCGAACGACCACGGTTGCAGCCAACGGAAGGGCCGGGTTGGCCTACAGCGGGATTCCCGTGCAGACGGCGCTTACGGGCGTCAGCTACCTTTGCGGTCTTCGCCAAAACGCAACGGACCGGTCCAATCTGGCCCTTCAGAACGCCAGTACGGAAGGCAATGTTGTTTTACGGGCGACCGTTTTTTCAGGCGACTCGCTTTTTTCACAAACGTTGCCAGATGTCTTTCTGGGGCCTGGAGAATTCGCCCAAATCTCGGGTGTCCTATCAGCTGAAGGGCTGTCTTTGACAAACGGATACGTCCGCGTGGAACGGATCAGCGGTTCGACGCCTTACTACGCCTACGCGGTCATCAATGATCAGGCCAATTCGGACGGTTCCTTTGTGCCGCCCCTGGTGGAGAGCTCTTTGGTCGGGAAGACGGGAATAACGCTCCCCGTCATCGTGGAAACGACCGCTTTCGACAGTGAACTGGTCGTAACCAACTGGTCCGGTGCCATAAAAACCATCCGCTTTTCATTCGTAGCCGACGGCATCCAGACTTCAACGGGAGCAACCAGCTTTGTGATGCAGGTGCACCCTGGTCGCCAGCTCATTCTTCCGAACATCATTCAATGGATGCGGGCAAATGGGGTGGCAGGAATCGGCAACGGCAGTTACGCGGGAGCGCTATTTGCCACGGTGGATGGTTCCGACGTGAGCAGTGTCTTCATCGGAGCCCGAACTTCGAGCCCTGGGGGAGGGGGGAGATTCGGGTTGTTCTACACCGGCATCCCTTACGGATTCGCCGCCACCTCGAGCGCCTGGCTGTTCGGACTCCAGCAAAACGCCGAAAACAGAACCAATCTCGCGTTGGTCAACACCGGCGAGGTCGACAACAACCCGGATAGCTTCATCATAGAATTGTTCAACGGGATCGATGGCTCCAAAGTCGCGACGGTCGAGAACGTCATACTCAACGCCAAAGCCTGGCGCCAGTTCGGCACGATACTTTCCCAATACGCCCCTGGAGTAGGCCAGGGCTACGCCAGGGTCAAGAGGGTGGCGGGGACCAATCCCTTTGTGGCGTACTCGGTCGTTAACGACGGTGCAATGCCCGGTCAGAGAACGGGAGATGGTGCCTTCGTGGCCAGCACACCCTAGCGATCGGGGGCTTTCCGTCTCGCCCAAATTCTCACTGCCTGAAGCTGACAGAGAAATTTGGCAGCCCTGTCATTCCAGCGTGGCAGGTAGGACAGGTTGGTGGTATCCTCGATGTGTTAGTTTGGAGCTGATCGAACCACCTTGGTCAATCACAAGTGAGCGCCCCGTCGGAGTGCATCACTAACACTATGTTGAGTCGGCTGACCGAGCCTCTCTGCGTACTTCTGATAGGACTAGGACTGGGGTGGGTTTGGTTTTTGACGTTCCCTGCTCAACCGAGTCGTGCGAAAAATGTCATGAACAATTCAGCGTCACAAGAGCTGCTAACTGTGGGTGGAGGTTGCTTCTGGTGCGTCGAAGCGGTGTTCGATCAGTTGAAAGGCGTTGCCACCGTCGAGTCCGGCTATTCTGGCGGACACGCTCCCAATCCGACCTACCGCCAGGTTTGCAGTGGGAACACGGGTCATGCCGAGGTCATCCAGATCTCTTTTGACCCCACCGTGATTTCACTGAAGGATTTGCTGGAGATCTTTTTTTCCGTTCATGATCCAACTACGCTCAACCGACAGGGTGCTGATGTCGGCACGCAGTACCGCTCTGCGATCTTCTACCGAACCCCAGTTCAAAAGAAGATTGCGGAAGAAGTGATGGCTGACCAGGCAAAGCGATGGAGAGATCCCATCGTCACGGAACTGGTCCCGTTCCAGACCTTTTACAAAGCCGAAGACTACCATCAAGAGTACTTCAGGTTAAATGGGGAAGCCCCGTACTGCCGCATGGTAATCGCACCGAAGATTGCGAAGTTCCGGAAAGAATACCAGACCAAACTGAAATAACTACCCCACTGAATTCCTGTCGATGAGTGCCATCGCCTGATCCGAGCGAGCCCCTGGTCCGTCCCCGGCAACGGGCAGTCGGGACGTTTCTCCGAAGCTTTATCACACCCTTTGGTCGAACCTGACTTGATTGACAAAAGGAGTATCACATGGGCGGCGCGAATCCCCAACTCTCCCCGGATCCCACCTTCCGAGCGGCGCGCCTGGCGGTGGTGGAGATGAGTCCGGATGTGCGAGAGGTCCTTTTGGAGCTGATCAGCGGAGAGGCGTTGGTGGCGGAGATCGAGGAACTGCCCCCCGAGTCCATGGAGAGACGCATCAAATCCCATCCTTCGATCGATGTCTTGCTGATCGATCTGCAACCACCGGCGGCTCGCTACCTGGCGTTCCTCCCAGAAATCAGGGAGCGCAGCCCCGGGACGCGGGTGATCTTCATTTCGGCCATGGAAGATATCCACCTTTGGGCCGAGGCGATTCAGCTGGGGGCATACGATTTCCTGCCCAAGCCAATCGATCCAGTTGAATTCTGCTGGGTCCTCCAGGGCGCCATTCAACAGCCCTCCGATATCAGAAAACCCGCCGCATCCTCTTTGCGTCGACGGTCCAAAGAGGCACTGGGAGGCTGACACCTGGGCGGCTTGGCCTCTCTAGGAGGCGTGCCGCTGGCTCCTTTGTTCGCCCCTTTAAAGAGGAAATCGACGATAATTCTTTACCCAAAAGTGGACAGAAGTTCCCTGAGTCGCTGGGCATGATGCTTGCAGCTGTTGCCTGACCTCGCCCGAAGCTGTCTCTAACATATTGATTTAACTACCCTTATCGGATCAAAAACGGATGTCCCATTGTGGCAAGCACGTTGCTTCATCCCCAGTCGAAGACCATTCACTCATGGCGGAAACAGAGGTCAAATAGAGGGGAGACCATGAAACTCGTCCACATTGCCAAACGCCGACCAGACGGTCTGATCGATCCCACATGGGTAGAGGGGTTCGAGGCCTTCCGGCCGCAAAAAGATATCAGCACTTGCCCCTATGAGCCCCACACTGATCAGTATCACAGTTGGGTAGAGGGCTGGACGGACGCTGCCTCTTACTTCGAATTCACAAGGTTCCAATCCGCAGCCTGCTGATTCTCCTCATAAGGGATCTGCAGCAGGCGGCCGGCGACGCGCTTTTCAATATCCGACCTCGCTAGAGGTTCACGCCTGCAAGATCCTCGAATTCCCTGAAGTTCTCACCTGCCTCTTTTGATCCGTTGAAAATGACACGTGAATGACTTAAAGTGCCCTGCAATTCCGGACCTCACTGCCCAGGAGGGCCACCATGCAAATCCAAGTTCGGACCCTGCTGCTGTTCATTCTGATTGCCTCTGGCGCCGTCTTGGCAGCGCCCCCACAAAACCGGCTCGACATTTACTTCATCGACGTGGAAGGCGGGGCAGCCACCCTGATAGTGACGCCCCTCGGCCAATCTGTCCTGATCGACTGCGGTTGGAAAGAGGCCGACCAGCGGGATGCCAAGCGGATTCTCCATGTGGCGTCGAAGTTGGCAAACCTCACTAAACTCGACTATTTCGTCTCGACTCACTTCCACACCGACCACTTCGGGTCCCTCAGTCAGCTGACCCGGATGATCCCGATCACTCACTATCTCGACCACGCGAGAATGAAGGAGGATCAGGAGTATGACAAGAATCTTTATCCGGAATACCTCCGACTGTCAGAGAGTAAAAGGAGGGTGCTGAAAGCAGGGGACGTCATCCCCTTGCAGAGCGGGGCGACTCCGTTGAAGCTCTCCTGCGTCGTCTCCGATGGGATACCCATTTCCCATCCGGTCGGCAAGGGCCATGGTCCTAATCCCTGCTGCAACAGTGTGGCGCTCAAGGAACCCGACCCTTCGGACAACGCCAAGAGCATCGGACTGCTTCTTTCCTTCGGCAATTTCGAGTTTCTCAACCTGGGAGACTTGACTTGGAACGTGGAGCACAGCTTGGTTTGCCCGGAAAATCGGATTGGGATCGTGGACCTGTTGATGGTGACTCACCACGGTATGAACATCAGCAATAATCCCGCTCTGGTCAGAGCCATCCATCCCAAGGTCACCGTGATGTGCAACGGACCCAGAAAGGGCGGCCATCCTGAGGTTGTGTCTCTGCTCAAGAGTCTTGCCGGATTGGAAGCAGCCTATCAGCTTCACAGAAATGTGACGACCAGCGAGGAGGAGAACACCTCCCGAGAGCTCATCGCTAATTGGGATGAGAATTGCCAAGGCCGTTACATCAAGGCCTCGGTCTCCCCTGTCGGAGATTCCTACCAGATCAGCATCGGCCCTGACGGTTCGGCCCGAGCCTTTTCGGTCCAATAGGAGCTCCCTCCGTAGGCTCCCAGTGCCTGCGGCTTTCGCGGCTGCTCACAAGACTTCAGCACCCACTCTCGAAAAAAAAGCCGGGAGGAGCAAGCGCTCCTCTCCGGCTCTTAGGTTTGATTGGTTCTTTCGGGTTTAGACCTTGATGAAGATGATCAGAAGAGTGTAAAGCGCCAGCGATTCGATGAGCACCAAACCCAACAAGAGGGCGAAGCGAATCGCCGGGGCGGCACCAGGATTGCGGGCCAAACCCTCGCAAGCTGCGGCAATGGCTTTGGCCTGTCCCAACGCACAGATGGCGGAAGCGAAGGCCATGGCGAAACCGGCGGTGATGATGGACCATTGAGCAGGACTGGCCGCGCCTCCCTCCTGCGCAAACACGGGAGAAGCTGCCATCAGCGAGAACAGAGCCAGAAGAACAGACACAGAAAATCGTTTCACGATTTTCTCCTTTCTTTGAAAGTTCGAACCCGCACGTGCAGGTTCTTTATGAAATGCCACGCGGAGGTGGTTCCCGGAAACCCCTCGTGCATTCCGGGCTCACGCGCGCAGCAAAGCCGAACGAGGCCTTCCACCCTGACCCGATCTAGTGTTCCTCTGCCACCGCGCCTGCAATGTAAATCATGGTGAGAACCATGAATATGAAGGCCTGCAGAAACGCGGTAAACAAACCCAGCGCCATGATGGGCAAGGGCAACACCAGGGGTAGGAGCATGAAGAAGACACCCACAATCAAATGTTCGCCGAAGATATTCGCAAAAAGTCGAACCGAAAGCGAGAAGGGCCTGGCCAGGTGGCTGATGATCTCGATTGGGATCATTAACGGAGCCAGCCACCACACCGGTCCTGCGAAATGCTTGAGATAGTGGAGCAGCCCCTGCTTTCGAATTCCAAGGTAGTTGTAGTAAATGAAAACAACCAGCGCACAACCCACCGTTACGTTGATGTTGCCGGTTGGTGGATTGAATCCCGGAATCTGACCGGAAAGGTTCATCAACAGAACAAAAACCCCGATCGTAGCGATCATCGGCAAATACTTCTGACCACCGTGGCCAATGATCTCATCCAGCTGGCCCTGGAGGAACTCAATCGTCAGCTCCAGGATCTGCTGGATCTTTCCGGGTCTTTCCATGGAAAAGGAGCGCCGGACGAGAGGGAAAAAGATCGTACAAAACACAAAGATGATGACGGCGAAAGTAATATGGTCGGGAATGACCTTTTCGGAAGGAGCGTAGGAAAGACCGAAGGCACCATAGACGGCCGAGCAAATCGCGTTCTTGAGCGGAGCCACGATCGGGCCAAAAATACGGTTGGCCTCTTCGGCAATCCAAAAACTATGCTCTTCCATTCCTTCTATCCTCAAGGAGAGTTGCGACGACTTGGTGAACGCATTCGTAGAGGACGGCCATCACGCAAAGCAGCAGCCCCAGGATAGCGCCGGTTGCGTCAAAAAAACGAAGGCGGACTATAGCATACAGAACACAACCGATCAAGCTGTATCTCAACAAATACTTAAGGATAAGACGTCGCTCTCCTCGCTTCTGCTGAACCAAGGAGACGCTCCCGCCTTGGAATAGCAGGAGCAGCCGGTCAATGGCCTGCTTAAGCCAGAAAAAGTTCACGAATGAGACGCTCGCACCAGCCAAAAAACTCACCAGGAAGTTCCAGCGGCCCCCCAAGGCCACAGCGGACGCGATGGCTATTCCTATGATCAAGCCGACCCGCGTGAGTCGTTTGTCGATCTCCCGAAAATAAGGGTCATTGAGCGCGTCATGAATTTCTGGAAGATGGCTCATCATCACTAAGTTTCTTGACCATACGGAACAGATTGATAAAGCCAGCAGCGATCCCAAAGAGAATAAAGACGACCTTGAACACGGATTGAGTGCCAGCCCACCTGTCCAGCAGCACGCCGATGCCATACCCTATCGCAATGCAAGCGGGAAGCATCACCCCAATGCTGAGCAGATCCCCCAGGTTTTGGAAGCGAGTGCTCACAGTGTTTTGTGGTGAAATTGGGATCTCGAATGCATTAAGATGAAGTGCCAACCTGCCAGGGAACTCTGACGACACAGAGGAGGCTAAGAATGACCAGAAAGGGACTTTGCCAATGGTCTGCCCTGGGTTTGCTCCTGATGGCCATCGGCTGTTCATCACCAGCGGACAGAAGCGATTCCAAGGCAGAAGATTCGCAACCGGCACAGGAGGCTGCCAAGCCAACGCCGGAGATGACCGAGATCTATGAGGTCAGCAAGGAGGATATCACCAAAATCCCAAACCTGACCAGTCGGAACGTCGCGATTAACGGAGTCAAACTGGGAGACAAGACTGTGGAAGTCCAGAAGATCCTGGGACAGCCCATCAAGACGGACGCGACTCCCAAGCTTTATCGCAGCTCCTACCTGGATCATGGCCTCTACCTCGACTTCGACCGATACACGGGCCGGGTCATTGCCATGTACATCAATACCAACTATTACAAAAAAGCGAAGGGGAACATTTCCGATCTGCTCGCGCATGGAAAGCTCGACCTTCTCAAGAAGTGCTTTGGAGACAATCCGGCCGAGACTCAGCCAGACCGGTACACAACCATGTGGGATTTCCCCGACAAGGGGGTCCAGTTCATCCACATCAAACAGGCAGGAACAGCCAGTTACACACTGAAGTTTGTCGAGCCCAAAGGCTAACCCCCAACTCCGCTACGAAAGACGCCACAACCTTTTGGTTCCAACAGAGCCAGCATCCAGGCGCTTAAAGCCTCTGGTGACCGTCAAGTCTTGTTAAGGGATACGGCGCTCCGTGCTGACTCGCGGTTCATTTGAACGCTGGATCCGAGCTGGGGTTCGTTCGACATCTGCAGCGAACTCTGCGTCTCCGCCCGTCAGTGGGCCCGACAACCTAGGTCTCGACCTTCCTGTCCCTCTTAGCCGGTTCTGGATTCCCCCAACAAGTGCAGCCAGTCTTACCTCTTGAAGTCTAGCAATCTCGAGGCTAACCTAAGGTGCTTTTTCGATCTCGCTGGATGAGGTACGACTCTTGCACGGCGGTCTGCTAGCGCTGGGAGGAATCAGCTGAATGGGGATACGAGGCTCCCTGGCCACGATGAGTGTCTCCGACCTTTTGCAGTTTCTTGAAACCGGTCGGAAGACGGGAACACTGAGAATCGCCCGTCAAACCGTGAGAAAGCACATCTATTACGAAGATGGTCTTATCATCGGATTGAACTCCAACGACCCTAAAGAATTCTTGGGGCAGTTCCTCCTTCACTACGGAAAGATCGATGAGGGGCAGCTACGTGCAGCAATGGAATTGCAGCAGCGATGCAGCTTGCGTCTCGGGGAGATCCTGATCAAGCAGAACCTCATGAGCGAGCAGGAAGTGTTGGAGATGTTGAACCTGAGGGCCCTGGAGACGATCTATGACCTGTTCCTTTGGGATAAGGCCGAGTTTGAGTTCACGGATGGAGATACTCTACCGAAGGAATTCATCCGCATCTCGATTCGCCCGACAGCCGTCATTATGGAAGGTGTCTATCGTATTGATGAGTGGCGTCGGATTCGAGAGGTCATTCCGTCCGACCAGATTGTCCTGGCGTTGGCCCCGGGCCGGAATCCATCCGAAATCCAGAGCGCCATTCCGACCGCGAAGTTGCTGTGGTTCTTGAAGAAGAAGATGTCGGTGGGAGAGATCTGCTACAACCTCCATGCGGTTCCCTTTCACGTGTATGCGCAGCTGTTCGAACTTGTGGAAAAGGGCATCCTGACCGTGACCCACAAAGCAGCTGAATCCTTGCCCCGGCCCCCCAATGTCGCGTACCTGGATCCGGCAATACCCACGCTCTTGAAGCAGGCCAGAAACCGATTGCAGGACAAGAACTATGGAGAGGCACTCGATCTGTTGCGGCAGGTGCTCGACATACGGCCCAGTGACGCCGAAGCGCAGGCGGCGCTGAGCCAGGCAGAGCGAGAGTATGCCGATCACCTTTTTCGCTCAGCCGTTCCGCCCCACAGCGTTCCCAAGATTCTAGTTCCCCTCGAGTCAATCCCCTCTGACCAAATCGGTCCTAAAGAGGGATTCATCCTTTCCCGCATTAACGGGACGTGGGACGTGAAGTCCATCCTGGCTGTCAGTCCATTCAAAGAAGTAGAGAGCCTTCAGATTATCAAGTCTCTTCGGGATGCGGCTTTGATCGAGCTTTAGGCGCAGCCCTGTCCCCAAATGCCTGACGCCACCCGCGAGGTCGCCAGGACCTAAGCGGGCTGTTTGTTTTGGGAGCCGTGCACAGGGACTGGCTGTTTGGGGAGCCCCCCGATCGAGAGAACGGCTCAGGTTGAGGTTCCCAAGGTCGATGGATGGCCAGCCTCTGAGGGGGCCTCGGCGCTGAGTTTACGGTGTTCTCGGGCAATGCCGGCCGCCAGGAAGAGCCAAGTGGCGACGAGCGCGACATTGAGAAGGGCAAAACGCGCGATTCCCAGACTCAGCAATCCGGCTGCGACAAACACGCTAATCCCGGACAACATGTCTCCAGCCCTCCAGAAGAAGGTGTCGACCGCCTGCTTGGCTTTGTACTTTGCCTCTCGACTGGTGGGCAGGAACAGCGCATGACGCACGGTGTTCTGTAGAGAGTAGTCTGTACTGTTTTCAAGAATCTTGGCCAGGCGAATGTAGGCGAGAATGGGAGCCGTTGCCAAAATCGTATAACCTCCCAAAGAAATCAGAGGCAGAACGAAAAGGGCCGCACGGACACCGAGATATTTGATGACCCGGGACACGAGAAACAATTGCATCAGAGCGCCGATCAAATTCTGCCAGAACTGAAAGTTGGCGTAATAACTCCCGATCAGCTCTCGTTGCGACAATCCTCCCGATGTGCCGTTGGCGACAGCGGCCTCGGCGACCTGGTCGAACGTCTTTCCTAGAATGTACTCTCCGTTGGTGTTGACCAAATTTACGATCAAGGTCAGCAGGCCGATGTAAAGCAGATAACGTTGACGGATCACCAGCTGAAAGCCACCGTCTCGAGCTAAAGGTGCCTCAGCCTGTCTTCGTCTTGAAGCCTCTCTCGAGAAGTTCCTTTCTCGGTAGTGAATCCAATTGGACAGCCCCACGCACACGCAGAGCAGACCTGCCGAAACGAGCATCATCTGAAACAGGCCGATCTCCTTGACCAGGACACCGGCCATTTGGGAGCCGGCCACCGCTCCCACAGTGCTACCGATCCCCACGATCGCAAAAAGGCGCTTCCCCTGCTCTTCGGTGTAAAGATCGTTCGCGAACGACCAGAACTGCGCGATCACCATTAAGTTGAAGATTCCAGCCCACAAAAAGAACGGCACCCCCAGGCTGGCTCCCATTCGATCCGCGAAGTAAAACAGAATGAGGTTGGAAATGAAGAAGAGAGAGACACCGTTAATCAATCGAATGCGATTAACGCGGCTGGCAAAAGCTCCGTAGGCAGGGACAATGAACAAGAACAATGCGGCCTGAACAGCGCCGAGGTAACTCTTCAGCTCGGCCGACCCCTCAGCCAGAATGAGGGCTTCCCGTATGGGCTTGATGATGTAGTAGGCTGAGAGCAGCAGGAAGACATTGAGTGTTAAGAGCAGTGAGGTCGGCGCTTCCCCGGGCCGGACCTCGGTCACCAGACCGAGCATCCGGTCGAGCCAACCCTTTCTGGCAAGCTGAACAGTGGACACGATGGCTGTTCGGTTCCTTCCCTATTGGGGTTGGGTGGGACTCGTCGAGACCGGTGCCGGCGTTTCTGGCAAAGGACCCAGCGATTCTTTTGCTTTGGCCAGTAGCTGGTCAAGACCCTCCAACGAGTTCTTGTGAGTGATCTTGTAGATGGCCTCCAGGTTTCGCCGGGAGGCTTCAGCAAGGCCGCCGTTCAGCACGACGCTCTTTGCAAATGCATCCATCGCTTTGGCAGCCTGATTCTGGTAGGCGAAAACCACGCCAATCTGGAATTGCGCGAAGTCCGATCGAGGGTTCAGCTCGACAGACCTGGTGAGGTACCCATACGCCTTGGCCAACTGAATGGCGGCAGTGTCCGGCTTGGCTTCTGGGGTTGAATCCGCTGCAGGTCGATCTGCGCTCTGGGACCGATCAGCCGCCTGAGGTTTCGAGTCCTCCGCACCGGAGGCCGTCTCCGGTCCGGCATTCTGCTTCTTCTTCCGCTCCTCCTCGAACTTTGTCACATGGGCACTCCCCAACGTCGAGTAGTTAATGGCCAGATACAGGTCTCGCTCAGCAGTCCACTTGGCCTCGTCGGCATTGGGAGGTCTTACCAGCTTGTCCAGAAAAGAGATAGCGCGGGAGGATTCGTCAATGGCCTTATCTGCGTTTCCACGGATGGCGTGAGCGTTAGCAAGCGTGGTCAGCATGATCAGATGCTGGGGATTCAGCTCCAGCAGCTTTTCTCCGTGTTCCACCATCTTCTCATAGTTGTTCTCCTGCTGATAGCGCATCACCGCCCACTCCCGGAAGTTCGCCGCATATCGGGATTCGGGGTACTTCTTCAGAAAGTCCTCAATCAATTCCAGACGCTGCTTGTCATCGTCGGCCTGGGTTACGCGGAGATACCCTTCGGTCTCCTCTGGCGGAATGGAACTCTGGTCCTGGGCCGGAGCCACGTCATACAAGCGCAGGTTCGGAGTGTCGGGTTTCCCCTCCTCATTGGATTGAGTATAGGCTGGCCGGCACAAACCCGAACTACCTACCAAGATTAACGTCGCGGCAACAATCGTTCTCATCGTTTTTTCTGTTCCCATCGACCGCAAAAGGACGATGGCCTTCCTTGGGTTGTCCATTTCGCCCCTATCTTAACCGGGATCCGGTACCGCCGCCAACGTTCGAGGCCTCTGGGCGTGGGGACCACGGCGCAGGCATCGATCGGCACCCCGTTCGGCGCTCTACTCAACCGGCTTGGCCACGTTGGTGAGTGTGCCGATACCAGGGACGCCGATTCGAACTACGTCCCCTTCCCTCAGTGCTGCCTCCTCGGTCTGGATGATTCCGGTTCCCGTCAACAGGACGGTGCCTGCTGGTATTGGATTCGCGTAGAATAGAAACCCGATCAATTCGTCGATTGTGCGTTTCATCGTCCCAAGCGAGGTCTCACCCGAAAAGAGCACCGTTTTGTCCCGTTGGATCTCACAAGTGATCTTCAGGGCGTAGGGATCAGTAATCTCGTCTGCCGTGACCAACATCGGCCCCAGCGAGCAACAGCCCTTGAAGATCTTGGACTGGGGCAGGTACAGCGGATTCTCGCGTTCGATATCCCAGGCCGAAACATCGTTGGCCACCGTGTAACCGAGGACCTTTCGGGATGGACTCACCACGACAGCCAACTCAGGCTCCACAGCGGTGAACTGCGAGTCGCGGCGTAAACCAATAAAGTCATTGGGACCGGTACAGCGTGAAGCCCCTCCCTTGTAAAACAACTCGGGGCGCCGCGCAAAGTACACATAGTCATAAATGCCCTTGGAAGTTTGCGTATCTTCATCGCGGAATTCGGCGCTTTTCTTGTAGGTCACGCCACAAGCCCATACTTCAGGGGGATGAATCGGGAGAGATAGGTGGAGAACTCCAGGATCAGGAGACACGTTGAGCGTGTCCCAGCCGGAAGGAAGCGGTTCTTTGGAGGCCAACTCATCGGCAACCTCAGTTAAATCCATGTCTAAAGCGAGGGCGTATTCAACCAGGTCGAGAATGGTCTTTACATTCTTCTCTTCATAGAGAATGGGGAACACTTTTTTGCCTTCGAGCTTGGCTGCAAGGATTCCGCGTTTGGGGTCATGGATCTGAATTAGCTTCATGGTGCCCTCAGCTCGCTGATGGAGATGGATCAGTCCCGGTGGGTTCTCCTCCCGTTACCTGCCAAGCATACATGGACTCGCCTCGCCGCCACAAGCCATCTCACCCGATTGCGTCACAAGCTCCGATCTGCGGCTGGATTATTCGGCCAAGAGTCTTTGGATTTCTCCACAGCAAATGTGCTAGTTTTGGACTTCACCGAATCACTCGCTTCGTGTTCCGACAAGCGGGGTCCCCCTCACCTGATGGCGGGAGTCCCTGCGAACACGTTGTCGGACGCTTTTCAGATCCTGGCTTGGGAGGCTGCCATGCGCGCTAGAAAGACAAGCGGACTGCCAACATTCAATGTTGTCCCCGACAAGCTGGACTTGCGGGATCGTATTTACCAGCCGTCGATTGCCAATCCTCCCTCTCCGCAACTTCTTCCAAAGACCAAGCTACCGGTGCTCGATCAGAAACGAACGAGCGCCTGCACCGGGTTTGCTCTGGCCAACTTAGTCAACTTCCTGATTCGCCGCGCTGGAAAGGGTTGGCCCAAACCACCGGTGTCTCCTTTTATGCTGTACTCGATGGCACGGCGATATGACGAGTTTCCGGGGTCTGCCCAAGACACTGGCTCCAGCTTGCGAGGCGCGATGAAGGGCTGGTATAAGCACGGGGCTTGCGCGGAAAAGCTCTGGCGCACCGTAGAAATGCCTCCCCCCGCGTCTTCTCCTCACAGGGATTGGTGGCTGGATGCCGCAAGGAGGCCCTTGGGAGCCTATTATCGGGTCGCCACTCAGTCTGTTACAGACATGCACGTGGCCCTACGTGAAGTCGGCGTTCTTTATGCGAGTAGCGCCTGCCACCGGGGTTGGCTCAAGGGGTTTGAGGCAAATTCGAAAGGTCAACGCCTGTGGCGGATCCCTTCTTTCCAGGGTGACCCTGGGGCGGATGGTCATGCCTTCATCATCATCGGTTACACGGAACGTGGCTTTGTGATTCAGAATTCCTGGGGAATCCGCTGGGGAAGCCAAGGGCTGGCGCTTTTGGCATATGAAGATTGGCTGGCTAATGCGATGGATTGCTGGGTGGCCCAGTTGGGAGTGGTCACAGAACAACATAACGAAATCGCAAGTGCCAGCTCGCTGAGGATGGTCATGGGAAGGGTGCAACTGGCCACCGATGAAGTTCTCCGGAATCGAGAAATCGCACCCTTCATCATCAACATGGAAAACAACGGCAGACTCAGTGCCAGCGGCATGTTCCGAACCAATCAAGGAGACGTCGACGCCCTGGTCACCCTGCACGTGGAAGAGGCGCTCCAGCAGTGGGGATTAAAGGCCGGGTCGCCCTTCGACGTGGCGATCTACGCTCATGGCGGCTTGACTGGTGAAGACGATGCCGCTAAGACCGCGTCCCTCTGGATTCCTGCTCTCTACCAACAGCAGGTTTTCCCGATTTTCTTCCTGTGGGAAACCGATTTGTGGTCCACACTGAAGAACCGTTTTGCCGACTGGATTGCAGGTTTGCCAAAGCCCACTCGTGGTCTGCGCGACCAGCTGACTCGATTCTGGAATCGGCGTCTCGAGAGGCTGTTAGCTCCGGTCGGCTCGGTTATCTGGGACGAAATGAAGCAAAACGCAGATGCCATCAGTGCGGCACCTGAATCGCACGCCGGCTCGAATGGGAAACTCACCGGCGCACGATTACTCTATCAGTGCTGTCAGAAGTCCAAGTCCTTCCAAAAGGGTAAGGTTAGAATCCACCTCATCGGCCACTCGGCCGGCGCCATCGTTCATAGCCATCTCGTGAACCGCCTGGCTCAGTCTGGCTGGCGATTTGAAAGCGTCAACTTCATGGCACCCGCCGTCAGGGTTGACTTGTTTGAGCAAACTGTTCTGCCGGCTATCGAGAGCGGAGTTGTTGGTACTTATCGACAGTTTCACCTCACTGACTCGGCCGAGGAACAGGATCCCACATGCCGGCCGCTATTAGGCTACAACAGGTCCCTTCTATACCTTGTCTCCGAATCATTCGAGCATGGAATTCGGACACCTATCCTTGGGATGGAGAAGCATCTTCCCTCCTGGATGAACACATCGCCGCAGATCCGATCATGGGCGGCGCCTTCCCTGGTGACGGCAAGCACCACTCACGGTGGCTTCGATAACGACGAAGCGACTATGCGGAACATCATTGGCATGATCCGACGGAAACCGTAAATCGCCCCCTTCGCGGACAGGACTGCTGCTGGCGGGATGCCTGTTCAGGTGCGAAAGGACAGGATCAAAAGCACAGAGAAGAGTATGGAATAGGCGACCTCCCGATAACCGATCGCCCTCAGGTTTAGCTTGGTCGGATTCCCTGTGTTCAGCCACAGGCCCCGGACGAGGATGGGGGAAAAGGCCAGCCCGGCTACCCAGTGTAGCTTGCTGGTCACGGCCAGGATGACAACCAAGGCGGCGAGACCCAAGTGGTAGGCGACGCAGCGTCGAGCCATTGAAACCTGCAGTCGAGCTTTTCCTTTGGCGTTCACAAACTGCTGGACGCGAGTCTTCACGTAAAAAACGCTGCTGCCAAAGTAGAGGGCAGAGAGGCCCCACAACAGGAAGGCAGTCGCCTGAAGGCTTCCGCTGCCGAGGTAATGCGCGAGAGGGGCGCTCATCGTGAGAAGCAGGATTCCGATCAGCTCCGCGGGGATTGAGTGAACAGCCCGAACCCGCACGAGGTACAACATCACCAAGATCAGTGGGGCTGCGGCCACCCCCAACCAGTGCAGCTCCTGAAGCTGCCATGTCCAATAAAGCAGTCCAAAACAAACAGCGCTGGATCCCGCCAGGATTACCAACCAGACCGTATTTCGACGTCGCACGACAGCTGCCTGGTTCAGGATGAGTTCGCGCAAAGGCCTCTGCGCCAGGAACGCAAGCGTGACGCCGGCTAACGCGACTGCCAACGCCGTGTTGATGACTCCGGCAACTCCTATTCCAATCGCGAAAGGAATGTAGAGCATCCCCCAAGCGCCATGCTCCTGGGGCTTGGGAGGCTTCAGGCTTTGGAATGAGATCGAATCTGTTCCCATACTCAAAGATAGGGCTGACCTGCGAGTGGGTGCTGTTCACTTTGCCCTGAGCGCCCGCGCACTGGATGGGCAGGAGAATTTCTGACTTTCCTCCAAGCCCAAGCGATCGATAGATCTTAGCAAGGTCCGGCAAAACGCGGCAACTATGGGTTTGGTGGAACCAGTGGGCTCCCAGAAACGCACCCAAAAACGAAACATTCATGGGGACATTCACCCAGAGTCTCGCCAAATGCCCCCTTCGTCTCGCTGAAACCCAGCCTAGCTGCTTGAAATTTCGGGCGCGACAATTGAATTGGTGGTGGCGCGTGAATTGCATCGTGGCGAGCTAGGTAGGGCCCGCTGAGGCTTGGTGTGAAGATGAGACCCCCTCTGCCGGGCAGGCAAGGTAGCCAGTGCAGTTTGCAGGAGTGGTCGCCACATGACCCAATCCCCCTCCCTGGCATGTAGGCAATGGCCGCTCCTGCATCTCAGAGCCATTGAGAATTCGGACGTCATCAACAGGAGAACCTCATGGGCAGAGTTGGGCGAACTTTCAAGATGATCGTCACCCTTTTCTTTGGCGCCGTATTGACGGTGGTTTTGCTGCATAGTGCCGGCGCTTCGGCGAAATTCACAAAGGAAACGGGAAAGAAATGCCTTGAATGCCATAGCAAGATCCCAAAGAAAGGTGAAAAAGAGCTGTACCTCACTCCCCTTGGGAAGGCGTTCCATGAGAACGGCAACAAGATGCCGGAAGGCCAGAAGTAGTCCTTCAATTAACCTCAGTCGCACCTGCAAAGGCGGAGATACCACGCTCCGCCTTTTTTGCGCAATTCCCCCTCCCTTAGTTTTGTCGCTTTGCTATCTCATTTGACCCAGTCTCGGTGTCACAACTGGGTGCAGCTGTAGTGTTCCTCAACAAAGCCGATGCTACTTGGAGATTCGGCCCCTTGCAATCAAGGTGGGCTCTCCAAAACGGGGTATTTCCCCCTAATCGGGCGTCATCTGCCCTAGCCCGGGCGGAGTCAGGTTTGAATCTGACACCGCTGAGTTTGTTCTCCTTTTTAATCAGTGCACTACGAGCCCTCCACGATGGCCGCCACCCCCTCTGATGGAAGCCCGATTGCCTTTTAGATTCGAGAACGATGGAATCCGGCCAAGAGGTCATGTCGTTGCATGCCGGGTTCCGCTAGGAGATTGTGATGACCTTCCCGAAGTTGGTTAGGAGAGAACACGGGACAACACGGCACCAGGATACCTTGTCATCAGTCTGGCTGGTCCTGACGTTCGCCGTGATCACAGTCAATCAGGCATTTGCTGTTCCCGACGGTTCAGCGGAGTGCATGGCGTGTCATGAAGATGCCTCTCTTAAGGACGCTGCTAATCGAAGTTTGTTTGTTTCGCAAGCTGCCTTCGACAAGTCCATCCACGGTCGCATGGGAGTCTCCTGTGTCAGCTGCCACGTGGATTTGGAAGGCTTCACGGATTTCCCTCATGCGGACAGATTGGCCCGTGTCGACTGCTCCACCTGTCATTCCGACGCCCGACAAAAATTTGAGACCAGCATTCACGGCACAGCCAAAGTGGAAGGAAAAGGGGAACCGGTCACGTGCGTAGCCTGCCACGGCTACCACGATGTTCTGGAGAAGAGCGATGTTCGCTCCAAGAGCCACCCGATGCAACAGGCTAACACTTGTGGGTCTTGCCACTTCACTCAAGTCCGGACTAAGAAGGGAGGCGATTTCGTCCGCGGATACCTGGACAGTGTCCACGGACAGGCAATCAGCAAGAGTGGCCTCTCCACGAGTGCCACCTGCGCGACCTGCCACGGCGCGCACGCCGTCCGGCGAAGCGCTGAGCCAGGCTCACCAATGTCGAGGGACAAAGTGCCAAACACTTGCGGCCAGTGTCACTCAGGAATCCTGCTGGACTATATTGAAGGAGTGCATGGAAAGGACTTCGAGGGTGGTATTCAGGATGTACCGGTTTGTACCGACTGTCACGGCGAGCATGGTATTCGTTCCCCTCAAGACAAGTTATCCACCGTGCATCCCTCCCATGTGGCTCAAACCTGTGCGCGTTGCCACGACAACCAGGAACTGATCGAACGCTACAAGCTTCCTGAGGCAAGGCTTCGCACCTTTGAGGGAACTTTTCACGGGATTGCTTTGAGCTATGGAGAAACCCGTGTTGCCAACTGCGCCAGTTGCCATGGCTTTCATAACATTCGACCCTCCGCCGATCCCAAGTCGCCGATCCACCCCACCAATCTGCCGGCGACTTGCGGGCATTGTCATCCCGGTGCCGGAGAGAAGCTCTCTGCCGTGAAGATCCACATCTTGGACCCGAGAGCGGCCAATTACGCGGGATTCATTGTGGGGCGCTTCTATTATTATCTGATCGTTATCATGATGAGCAGCTTCGTGCTTTACATCCTGGCCGACCTGCGAGCCAGGCTGGCGGAGAAGAAGAAGCCGTAGGCGTCCGAGGATTGTCCAGTCTTGAAAGGAGGTACCTATGAACGACCGAGCCAAGCGGATAGTGATCGGGGTAGGTGTGATGTACGCCGCTCAAGCGGCGATTCTGCTGGCCGCGCACTACCTGACTCCACACACAGGTCCTCACGAAATCCATCATCTGCTGGCCTCACTCGGTTATACCCTGGCGGCCTTTGTCATCGGCGGTTATGTGATGGGCTGGTTAGCAGAAGAAATTTTGATCGTTGAACCGACTCTGGCAGCCTGCGGTGCCCTACTGATCGATCTCTTGTTTACGCGCGCCGGTTTGTTGAACGGGCTGGGAGTTTTTCCGTTCAGTCTGACCGTCCAGGACCAAGACTTTACCGGGGCTTTGACCATTGCAGCAATTGCCATCGTTTCTGCCGTAGCAGGAGCCTTGGCAGGAGAACGGCGTACGGTGCCGGAGGATGATTGGGCCGACCAAGTATTCACAGCCGTCGGAATGGCGGGTCTGGTGCTGGGACCTTTCTTTCTGTTAGGTGTCCATCTGCCGTTGGGGTACCTGCTGCTGGTGGGCCTGGCTGTGGCCGCGGGAATCGGTTTTGCGACCTATCGCTACGAACGGGATCTGGGAGAAACCGACGAAGTTTCTATCAGCCATCCTGTTCCGCACGAGTCCCGGCACTGAGCAATCTGGATGAGGGCGAGGTCGACTTGCCCTCATCCTATATTCGAAAGCCTGAAGGAAGAGAGACCACCATCTCATGAATCGCGACTCCAAAACATCTGTTGTCTTGACGCACACCACGGCACCAGCCGAAACTGCGGCTCCCCCCTTCGTTCGTGACGACGAGGTCTTCATCAGGATGACGCTCGCCGAAAGAATTCAGCATCTGGTCCTGGTCACTTGCTTTGTGCTTTTGGTCCTCACAGGCCTTCCTCTTTTGATCGACCCCAGTGTCTTGCTGCAGAGGATCTTCTCGTTCGAGAACAGCTTTGCTTTGCGGGGTTGGATTCACCGCGTTGCCGGGGCAGGCTTGATCGGTCTTTCAGTTTTTCACATCGGTTATATCACCCTGACAGCTAGAGGACGACAGGTGTTTTTGGAGTTGATGCCGAAACTCAAGGATGTCACCGACGCCATAGAATCATTCGCCCACAATCTCGGTTTCACCCACTGGTTGCAACAAAAGGGCTATTTTGTTGACTTCTTCGAACGGCACCCCTACTGGCTGTTTCGTGACCCACCGCAGTACGGTCGCTACAACTTCATCGAAAAGTTTGAGTACTTGGCTGTCGTGTGGGGTAACTCGGTGATGATTCTTACGGGTCTTTGTCTGTGGGCAACCAATTGGTCTTTCCGAGTGCTTCCCATCTGGGTGTATGACGTCTTTAAGATCATTCACAGCTACGAGGCCATCCTGGCCTTTCTGGCAATCATTGTCTGGCATCTTTACAACGCGCACCTTAGCCCGGAAGTGTTTCCCATGAGTCGGGTCTGGCTGAACGGTAAGATCACAGGCCATGAGCTTAGGCGGCAACATCCGCTTGAATACCGCCAAATTCTGGAGCAGCGACAGCGACAAATGAAACATCGAGAAGATAGATCTCAGTTTGAACTCGACGGGCTGCAACCATGATCTCAGCAGCCATTACGGACGGAAAAACAGAGTTGACCCTTCAAGATGTGCAGGAAGGTTCCACCTTGCGCATTCTGGGGATCGCAGGGGTCAAGGAGAGCCGCAAACAGCTGGCCAGAATGGGCATTCAGACTGGAGATGTTGTCGTCGTTCGGCGGCGGGTTCCTTTCGGCGGACCGGTTGTAGTCGAACGCGGGGGCATCGTAATCGCCCTTGGCAAAAGATTCGCGTGCCAGATCAAGGTTGAGCGTCTGTCATGAGAATTGCACTGGTCGGCCAGCCAAACTGTGGCAAGAGTACCCTGTTCAACGCTGTGGCCGGATACCGCTCGATCGCCGCCAACTTTCCCGGCTCGACGGTCCACTACGCTCGCAGCCGGGTCTCCCTGAATGGCTCGGTTGCGGAGCTAATCGACCTGCCAGGCACCTATTCCCTCACCAGTTCAAGCCCTGCTGAGTCGGCCACTCGAGACTTTCTACTCAACGAGCGACCGGACGTCATCATTAATGTTATCGACACCGCCACGCTTGCCCGCGGTTTAGATTTGACCCTGGAGTTGGCGGAATTGGGCCTTCCGCTGGTGGTTTGTCTCAACATGATCGACGAGGCTCGCAGGAGAGGGATTCGTGTCGACCGCACACGCCTGTCGGAAATGCTGCGACTCCCGGTACAGGAGACCATCGCCCTCGACGGTGTGGGCGTGCGCCCACTGTTTCAGAAGGCTTGGGAAATCAGTCACCGGCCGAGGCTTGATTCGGTGGAGCCTTGTTTTCAGACTGAAACGGAGTGTGTGATCGAAGAGGTCCGTACCCGCCTCGCAGCCTGTCAGGATGGACTGTGCAGGGGATGCCCCCGATTGGGAGCCATCAAAGTACTGGAAGGTGACGATGCCTTTTTCCCGGATCGCTTGGAAGATGCACATCTTCTGGTCCAGGAATCCCGCGACCGGCTGGCTCGGACCTATGGGAAACCAGCCGATGAGGTGATCGCCTCCGAGCGACACACACGGGCACTTCACATTTACGAAAGCAGCACGGAATTGGACGTGCCTCCCGAGGACTTCAGAGATCGCCTCGACGACTGGTTGACCCACCCTTACTGGGGTTACGTGATCCTGCTAGGCTGCCTCGGTCTTTTCTTCGGTCTGGTGTACGGCGTGGGCTCTCGGCTGGAGGGGCCGATCCTATCGTTCTTTGAGGGCTTGTCTCAAGCTTTCCTGAAGAACATCCCATCCGAGAGCTGGGCCTTCCCCTTCCTCAAAGGGCTGATGCAAGGAGTGTCCGGCGGGCTCGCGATCGTCCTTCCCTACCTCGTACCTTTTCTCTTTGGAATGGCATTCTTGGAGGATGTGGGGTATCTCCCGCGTGTGGCATTCTTGATGGACGCCTTTCTGCACCGGATCGGCCTGCACGGCACGGCTATCGTCCCTGCCATTCTGGGTTATGGCTGCAGCGTGCCGGCGGTCATGGCCACCCGTATTCTGGGTTCCCCCAGGGACCGTTTCATCGCTTCAGTGATTTCGACACTCGTCCCCTGCTCGGCAAGGATGGCCGTGATCCTGGCTTTGGTGGCCTTTTACCTGGGGCCGGTGTGGGCCTTTGCGATCTATTTGATCAATGTCCTAGCGGTTGCCGCTTCGGGTAAGGCTTTGTCTTCTCTTCTGCCTGAAGCCAGCCCCGGACTGATCCTGGAAGTGCCCCGCTACAACCTGCCGCGCCTGGGAATGCTGCTGCAGAAGACGTGGTTCCGCTTGCGCGAATTCATCGAGATTGGATGGCCGCTTTTGGTTGTCGGAAGCATCGCTTTGAGCTTCATCGAGTTTGGGCACTGGGATGGGATCATCAACCAGGTCCTGAGTCCACTGACGGCATTGTTGGGCTTGCCTGCAGTGACAGGAACCACTCTGATTTTTGGCCTTCTCCGAAAAGAGCTGACCCTTCTCATGCTATTCCAGGCGCTGGGTACAACTGACGTCTTGTCGGTCATGACTGCCAGCCAGGTATTCGTTTTTGCAGTCTTCACCACCTTCTATGTCCCTTGTGTTGCCACGGTCGCGGCTCTTGCCAAGGAGCTTGGCTGGCGCCTCACCGCGGCAGTAGTTGCCTATAGCCTATTCCTGGCATTAGCCATCAGTCTGGCAGTGCGATTGGTGTTTGGTCTTCTCCCCCCGGTGTGATCAAGCCCAACAGCAATTTCTTCCGTTTTCTCAGCATACACCCCCACTCCTCTCTTTCGGCCGAGACCCAGAAAGCCGAACCGCCCATCTGGACTCGAATCTCTGTGGTTTAGTCCGATCCAGGCAACTTTTCGTCAACAAATGCTATCAGTATCATCGTCAGGTCTTCGTCCAGGACCATCAAACCACCATCAATACGGTCAGCCGGAGGTTGTCATGCGTCGCAGACCGATCATCCCAGGGATCCTGATGGTCACGCTTCTCAGTGCACCGCTGTCGGCTCAACCTTTCTTCGCCCATAACTCATATGGGTTGGGGAAGGACCGAATCGCTTCTGCTGTTTGGGGTTTGGGGCCTTTTCTTGGCAGACCATGCCAGGTACCTGGTTTCTTCGCGGGCTGGGGGGGTTCTGCGGCAGGCCTATCCTTTCGAGGTCGCAGCTTCCGAGATCCTCTGCCCGCTCCTTTCTTTTCAGGAGGCTACTGGAACTGGCCGGAAGCAGGCGAACTGTATCGGGAGAACGTGCCAAGCTTCGTTGACCGGTGGAGGAGTGCTGAACCGGTCGAACCTGTGGTGCCCCAACCATTGTCGGATTCGTTGCTTTTGAAGGTCGGGATGACGCCGTTTGAAGTGACGGAACGCGTGGGATCGCCACTGGCCCGCGTCCGATCAGAATGGTGGGAAGTTTGGAGATACTCGAGTTTTCAGCTTGTCTTTGAAAGGGGCCAGCTTCAAGGACAACGATAGGTTGAATTAGAGATTGAGGTTGAGCCATGTTCGAAATCGCAGCCGCAGACTCCTGAGCTGGAGGAATCCATGACAGAGCCCAAGGAAAAATCGAGCTCACACACGAATTTCGTTCACTTCAAGAATTACCTGAGTGCCGGATTGGCTATGACCCTAGTCGTTGTGCTGGCCCAATCCCTGGTGGGTTGGGCAGCGCCGCCGAAGAGGCGCGTAGCCGTTTTAGACTTCGAGTTTGGCGCCGTTCATCGGTGGTGGGACGGGCACTGGGACATCGGCAAGGGCATCTCCGATTTGATCGTGGACCAGCTCGTTCGTGACGGCACTTTCAGTGTGATTGAACGGAGAAAATTGGACGCTGTGCTGGCTGAGCAGAACTTCTCCAACAGCGCTAATGCAGATAGCACCACCGCGGCCACTCTCGGAAGGGTGCTTGGCGTCAATGCGATCATCCTGGGAAGTGTGACTCAGTTTGGAACTGAGCGTCGTGACTTCAACACGGCAGGCGTTGGAGGAGGACGGAGAGGGTTGGGAGGAGGTCGAGTTGGTACCCAGGAGGGTAAGGCAAATGTGGCGGTCACCGCCCGCCTGATTGATGTCAATACCGGCGAGATTCTCGCCTCGGCGACGGGACTAGGTAAGTCTTCCCGCGGAGGCCTGCTGCTTGGCGGATTGGTGATTGGTGGCGGAGGATTCGGAGCCGGCGGACTGAGTATGTCCAGCAGTCAATTCCGAGAAACCATTCTGGGAGAGGCGACCTATGCCGCGGTTCAAGAGTTGAGCCGCCGCTTGGTCCTCTTCAGCCACAAGGTTTCAGCGAACCCGGCAGAGATCCGCGGGTTGATCGCTGACGTGAACGGCAGCAGCGTGGTGCTCAATGTGGGATCCTCACACGGCGTCGTACCCGGCACCACGTTGCGTGTAGTGAGGGTGAACCGGGTTGTGAAGGACCCCGCGACAGGCAAGCCGCTGAGGGAAGTGACCGAGGAAGTCGGAACGATTCGCGTGGATGAGGCGGACGCGATTTCCTCAGTCGGCGCCATCCTCAACGGACAAGACCTGCGCGTGGGCGACCTCGTCCGCAACTGATCCATTCTCGAGTCGAGCCGGAGGCAACCGAGCCTCTGGGCACAGCGGCGGTAGGAGTACAGGAATGCGGCAAGTAAGCATGCTCCTGCCAGTCACTCACCTTTTGGATTTCCCTTCCGACGGATAGCCTCAGCTGAAACGGCCCAGGCACCCTGCAAGTAAGCTCTGGGACGCTCCCGGTTCATCCAGTGGCGCCCGGCTGCATACCTGTGCCGATCCGAAAAGCCGGCTGAATCTCCTGTCGAAAACTGCAAACGAGGTTGGCAGATGTGACTGACAATGCTAAGCTTTCGGCCAGTTTACGGGGGCTTGGTGTTGCGATGAGTGACCGGATTAGGTTTTCCTGGTCGTGGGTGGTGTGTGTCTCGATCGGAGTTCTTCTCGGCACGGGTCTCTATACCTTCTATTACGCCGAGGGAGCTTCTTATTTCAGCAATGATCCTCGTGCGTGTGCCAATTGCCATGTCATGCGAGACCAGTATGACTCCTGGCAAAAGGCCAGTCATCATGCTGTCGCGACCTGCAACGACTGCCACGTTCCGCACGCTTTCATTCCCAAGTACCTTTCAAAAGCCAAGAACGGCTACTTTCACTCAAAGGGTTTCACCTTGATGGATTTTCATGAGCCCATCCAGATCAAGCTTGAGAACGCGATGGTTGTGCAGCGAAACTGCCGGCACTGCCATGAGAGCTTGGTCGGCGAGGTCGCCGGGCATGAAGAGTCACGGAGAGAAGCCGTTCTTTGTGTCCGCTGTCACTCAGCTGTCGGTCACGGAGATCGCAAATAGACCACCACACAGGAGGAAACGATCGTGGGTCGGACAAAGTGGGCCTATCCGGCTACCGTTGTTGTTGTCGCTGGCGCGACATTTCTGATCACCCAGTTACTGTTCAGCGTCCGGGAGAGGAAGGAGGAAGGACGACGGCAGTATTTTAAGCTGGCGGAATTGACCGAAGAAACAACTGACCCGCTGGTTTGGGGTAAGAACTTTCCCAGCCAGTATGATGGCTACAAACGAACTGTTGATACCGAACGCACGCGCCATGGGGGCAGCGAGGCCTTTCAAAAGCTTGAAGAGGATCCGCGCTGGAGGCGTATTTTCGCAGGCTACGCCTTCTCAAGTGATTATCGCGAAGAACGTGGCCATGCCTATTCGCTTCTGGATCAAGATGAGACCGCGAGAGTCAAACTCTTCAAGCAGCCGGGTGCGTGCCTGCAATGCCATGCCGGGAACATGCGCGAAGTTTACCGAAAGGCCGGCAACGGCGATATCCAGTCGGGGTTTGAGGCCGTATGCAGGATGGAGCTGAAAGAGGCCCGCAAACTGGTCAGCCATCCGGTGACCTGCGTGGACTGCCATGCTCCGGATAGCCTTCAGCTGCGCGTTTCCCGACCAGGATTCATCAACGGTATCCGAGCCTACAAAGCTTCCCAGGGAATCGCCGATTATGACGCCAACGTTCACGCGACTCGCCAAGAGATGCGGAGTTTCGTGTGTGGCCAGTGTCACGTGGAATACTACTTCAGAGGCGAAAACAAGGTGGTGACCTACCCGTGGAGCAAGGGCCTCAAGGTCGAACAGATCGAAAGTTACTATGACGAGGAGGGTTGGAAAGACTGGACTCATCAGGAAACCGGCGCCCCGGTGTTAAAAGCTCAGCATCCTGAGTTCGAAATGTGGAACCAAGGCATTCACTCCCGAAGCGGGGTGGCCTGCGCAGATTGCCACATGCCCTACAAGCGGGAAGGGGCCATCAAGATCAGCGACCACCACGTACGTAGTCCGCTGCTAAACATCGCGCGCGCCTGTCAGCAGTGCCACAACTACCCGGAACGGGAGCTGCTAGCCCGAGCCGAGGCGATCCAGGACCGCACCAAGTTGCTGATGACTCGCGCCGAAGAAGCCATCATTGAGATGATGGATGCCGTCGTCGCAGCACGACAGCGGGGAGCAGACGAAAACAGCCTTCATGCCGCGCTAAACCTTCACCGGAAAGCACAGTGGCGGCTGGACTATGTGGCGGCTGAAAACTCCATGGGTTTTCATGCTCCTCAAGAAGCGGCACGAATCCTGGGAGAAGCCATCGACTATGCCCGTCAGGGTCAGATTGCAGCGCTCAGAGGCAAGTAACTCAGCCAGACGGCGGCTCCACATCAGCCCCGAAGCGCTTTGATGACATTCCCTCGGGAGATGACACCCACGACACTGTTGCTGTCGTCAACCACGGGAAAGCTCTTGTTACGAGACTCGATCATCATCTGGAGCACCCGGGTGACCGGCGTGGATGGGTGCACAATGCAAACTTCACGCGTCATGACCTTGATGACCCGCCGCCGCATCAGTTCACTGTAATGTGGGATGATCGATTCAGCCGTGAAGATAAAGTTCTTCAGAAAGTCGAACTTGGTGACAATCCCAATCAGACGGCTCCCATCAACAACCGGAAGACTGTTGAAGTCGTGGGTTTCGAACAGTTCCTCAACCTTTGCCAAGGTATCCTGAGGGCCCACGCAGATGGCGGGAGTGGTCATCACCGATTCGGTCAATAGCATCGGGAATTGCTCCAGTCGCGTCTGGAACGACTGGGCCGGCGGCTTTCGCGCTTTCGAGGTGACGGGTTCTTTCCTTCGCGTCCTTTGTGTCTTGGAGCCTTTCATAGGTAAATCTCCATTTCCAACTCGGGATAAGCGTTCCCAGAGGGGCGGAATCCCATCTGCCGGTAGATCCGAATGGCATAGAGGTTGGAGGCTTCTACACTAAGCCAAATACGGCGGAATTTCCTCGCCCTCGCCAGATCGAGTGTCGCTCGGGTGAATTCCAGACCAATTCCCTGGTTCCGAAAGTCTTGGTGTATGAAAATCGCAAACTCAGCGGTCTGGCGGCCCATGTCACAAAGCATGGTATGGCCGATGACACGCCCTTCACAAACTGCGATGAGATTATCTCCTGCCGTCTGGAGGTGCCGAAGCCATGCGATGATTCTTTCCCGGCCGACGGGCGGCAGGCCCTGCGCGACGCGCTTCGGCTCGAACTCCTCGTACATGCCGGCCAGCTCCTGGAGCCGGGACTCAGTGAGCGGCTCAAATTGAACGGTCTTTCCGACCTTCGAGGTGAAAGTGATCTCCGGACGAGATTCTTCGGCTCCTGATGGACCCGAAACAGGCACACGATTCAGGAATTGAGGGTCTGTTGCACGAACGTCCTTCACGATCGCTACCATTTACTCCTGTCGCTCCCGACAGTCATCCCCACCGTGGCTTCGGGGTGGGACAGTTTCCTCCATCCTGTCAGTGAGCACGTGGCGTCCCAAACAAAGCCTGAACGAACATGTGTTAAATCACAGGCTTGAGAAGGCTACCAGAGAGGTTGGGGAAACTGGGTGAGCCGATTCACCCGAGGTCGGCGGAACGGCCATACCGCCTTCAGGGGAACCACCGCACCACTACTCCAAATCGTACTTTTTGACTTTGTATCGAAGGGTGTCTCGGCTGATGCGCAGCAACTTGGCAGCTTTGGTCTTGTTGTGATTGGCGAGTTGGAGAGCCTGATGGATTAGTTCCTTTTCGATCTCTTCCAAGCCCGCACCTTCCGGAGGCAGTTTGACGAGGTACTCTCCGTCGGAGCGAGGCAGAGGTGTGGCGGCACTCGGATCAGTGATGCGGAGAGGAAGATCGGGGACATCAATCATCTCGGTATCGACCAGAATCATGGCCCGTTCCACGACGTTGCGTAGTTCTCGGACGTTTCCAGGCCAATGGTAGCTCATGAGCTGCTTCATGCCATCGGGAGTTATGCCTTTCACCTGCTTGCGAAACTGAACACAGTAATACTTGATGAAGTAGTCAACAAGAAGGGGGATGTCCTCTTTGCGGTCGCGAAGGGGTGGAATCTGAATTGGGATGACAGAAAGGCGGTAGTAGAGGTCTTCGCGGAACTTGCCCTCCCTGACATAGGACTCCAGATTGCGATTGGTGGAGGCTACAACTTGCACGTCCACAGAAATGTCTTTCACTCCACCAACACGACGAAAGGTCTGGTCCTCCAGCACCCTCAGAAACTTGGACTGAAGGTTCAGATGCATCTCGCTGATTTCGTCCAGGAAGACCGTGCCCCCGTCGGCCATCTCGAAGACGCCCTTCTTCATCGTTTTGGCGTCAGTAAAGGCTCCCTTTTCGTGACCAAACAACTCGGTCTCAATCAACGTCGCTGGAATGGCTGCACAATTGAGGGCAAAGAACGGCTTGTCGCGACGACTGCTTTCGTAGTGGAGCGCCCGGCTGACCAAGTCTTTTCCTGTGCCACTTTCACCCTGCACCAGAAGAGTCGATGCTCGAGACTGAGCCAGGCGCCGGATAAGCTCCAAGACATCCAAAATGGGTTTTGATTTGCCAACGATGTTGGAGAGTGAGAAGCGCGTTTGATTCGTTTTGGAAGAATGCGCCACCTGGCTCTTGAGGCGCGATGCTTCCAGCGCATTCTTGACGACCCGTTCCAGCTTTTCGAAATTGATGGGCTTCTCGATGAAGTCGTAAGCGCCAAGCTTCAACGATTGGACGGCGACATCGACGACGCCGAAAGCCGTGATCATGATGACCGGCGTGTCTGGATGGGTTGACTGGATTCGCCTAAGCAGATCCAACCCGCTACCGTCTGGTAACTTCATATCCAAGGTGACCAGATCGGGAGACTCCGACTGAAACTTCTTGAACCCCTCGGCGAGATCGGCTGCTTCAACTACCTGATAGTTCCACGCTTCCATCTTCTGCTTGACCGACCAGCGCACCAGCTTCTCGTCATCCACGACTAGAATCGTCTCTCGAGGCATAGGTTCTCCGAAGAAATACTCAGACTCGGACTGTCACCAGGAACGCTTTGGATCGGCCGGTGGCCGAGGGTGCGGCGCTTGCAAACGCCTAGAATATATAGCACTTACTTTGGTTGATCGAAAGCCTTTTCTGGATTGCGCACTGCAGAGCCGGAGGATTCGTAGGTTAGCAGACCCTCGGAAGGCCGTCGGGAGGGAGGAAAATCGGACGGAAGGGTGAAGTCGCGGCGGACTTCATGACTCGGACAACGACATTGGCACGGTCCAGTTCAAGGGGAGGTCAATCACGAAACGAGTCCCCTTACCCACTTTGCTGAAGACACGAATGTCACCGCCGTGATGATTGACGATGCGCTTGCAGGTTGCCAGCCCGAGGCCCGTACCCTGGCTCTTGGTGGTGAAAAATGGCTTGAACACGCGAGGAAGGTTTTCTTGGGGGATACCGGGTCCTTCGTCCTGCACCACGACACGAAGTGTGCTTGAGGGAAGACACTCAACCCGGACAGACAACCGACCTCCTTCAGGCATCACTTCAATTGCGTTGAGGAAGAGGTTCATGAAAAGCTGCCGAATCTCGTGCTCATCGCCCGTGATTCGCGGCAGTTCCTCAGGATGATCGAAACGGAACACAACTCGTTGCGCATCCCTCACCTTGTGCAAGAAGGAAGCCACTCCCGCAATGATCGCCACGAGGTCAAGCTGGGTGAACTCGCCCATTCTGGGACGCGAGAACGAGAGCAAACTCATGACAGTGCGGTCGATTCGACCCACTTCAGCCAGGACCTCGGTCAGAATCATCCGGTTGGGGTCTTTTTCATCCATGCCATCACGGATGATCTCAATGGCTCCCTTGATTCCGGCCAGCGGATTCTTGATCTCGTGGGCTAATCCCGCCGACAGTTCACCAATGGCTGACAGCTTCTCCATTTGGGCCAGGTGCCGGTCCACCAAGAGCTGCTCCGTCACATCCTTGATGACGGAACAAAAGCCCACCATCCTTCCCTGTCCGTCGAGAATGGCGGTTCGAGTGAACATCACTTCCAGCAACTGCCCTTGCTTGTTCACGCGCTGCGTTCGGTAACTCCGGAGCACGCCAGTAGCCCGCACAATCTCGGAGATCCGCTCGAGTTCCTTCTGTTCCTTGAGACGGGGGGGCATCAGAATTTCGAATGACTGCCCCAGCATCTCGCTCTCGGTGTACCCAAACATATCCTCTGCGCCCTTGTTCCAGGACGTGATTCTTTCGTTGGCATCAAGGGTCAAAATGGCATCGCCGGAGTTGCGTACGATGCTGGCGAAAAACTGGTCCTTCTGCTGCAGTTCCGTCTCGAGATTCTTGAGGTCGCTGATGTCGTGACAGATGGCGATTAGTCCTGCCGGGTCTCCCTCATCAGTTCTGAGCTCTGAGGCGGCCATTCGGACGGGAAACACACCACGCTTATTGCTGACAAGACTCGTCTCGAGAATCTCGACCGGCCTGCCCTCTGCCAGGCGGCTTCGGATACGAGCTTCTTCATCAGGCCCCCCAGCCAGCAGAACGTGAAACGGCTTCCCGAGGACTTCATCGGACGATACACCGAGCAACAGGGCCGCTCCCGAATTCATGGACGTGAGCAGACCACGTGTGTCTGCGGCCAGAACAGCTTCCGTACAGACATTGCGGCAGCTTCTCTCGCAGAGTTCTGGAGCGGACACCGACGTGTCAAAGAATTCAATAGTCATGCCATCATTATAGAAACTTTAGGGTTATGATTGGCAAGGATAAAGATCTGTTCCAGGCGTCTCCGATCAGTATCCGGTCGCCTTTCCTCGCACCGAGATCAGCTCGCAAACGGTGCGGCCATCAGTGTTGAGGCCGCAGCCGAATAGGAATAGACTGTCGCACAGCTTGGAAGTTACAAAGTCCCGCGATATTTCTGTCTGGTTGGAGACCCCCAGTTGGCTGTTCTACATTGCCCTCCAGGTGGAATCATGCGCTTGCGAGCCGCTGTAGAGAGGAATGACATGATCAAAGAAGATCTCAATCTAAACAATATTGTTTCACGCCAATTCGATCAGGCGGCTCGCCACTTGGGACTCCACGAAGGTCTTCTTCGCCAGATCAAGGCGTGCAACGCAGTCTACTTTATGCAGTTCCCCGTCAAGATCGGGAATCGCTACGAGGTATTTCAGGCCTGGCGGGCGGAACACAGCCATCACCGCAAGCCGGTGAAAGGTGGTATCCGTTACAGCGAGATGGTCAGTCAGGAAGAGGTCATGGCCCTGGCAGCCTTGATGACCTACAAGTGCGCCGTGGTTGATGTACCTTTTGGCGGGGCCAAAGGCGGTGTGAAGTTGGATCCGCGAAATTACCGGGAAGAAGAACTTGAGAGGATAACAAGGCGCTACACTGCCGAATTAATCCACAAAGGATTCATCGGCCCCGGAACGGATGTGCCAGCTCCCGATTTGGGAACCGGAGAACGTGAGATGGCCTGGATCGCGGATACTTACGACGCTTTCCATCCCGGCGGTATCAACAACCTGGCCTGCGTAACGGGGAAACCGGTAACGCAGGGCGGCATCCACGGCCGCCGAGAAGCAACCGGGCGGGGGGTCTTTTACGGAATTCGAGAAGCGCTCAGTTACCGAGAAGACATGAAGGCGTTAGCTATGCCACCCGGCCTTGAAGGAAAGACCGTAGTGGTCCAAGGATTCGGAAACGTGGGGTATCACTCGGCCAAGTTTCTTGCCGAAGCGGGAGGCTGCAAAGTCATCGGTGTCAGCGACGTCACTGGCGCGATCTACGCCCAACAGGGACTTGACATCGGCAAACTTGCCCAGTATCGGAGTGAGCGTAAGACACTGCTGCGCTTCCCGGGAGCTCGGGCTTTGTCCCGGCCGGATGATTTGCTCGAAATGGAATGCGACATTTTGGTGCCGGCGGCACTGGAGAACCAAATCACCTTGACCAATGCCAAGCGCGTCCGGGCCAAAGTTGTAGCCGAAGCTGCCAACGGCCCCACCACGCCGCTGGCTGAGCAGGTTCTGCTAAGAAAGGGAATCCTTGTCATTCCGGACATCTATCTCAACGCCGGGGGAGTCACGGTCTCCTATTTTGAATGGGGAAAGAATCTCTCTCACATGCGCTATGGTCGGATGCAAAAGCGTCTGGAAGAGATTCAGACTCAGAAGCTGCTGAGTTCGACCGAGCATTTACTCGAAAAGCGCTATTCCAGCGACGTCATTCAGGAGCTCGCGAAGGGACCTGAAGAAATCGACATTGTGAACTCCGGGCTCGAAGGGACCATGATTTCAGCCTTTCGCCAGATCCGGACCATTCGCCAGAAGAACCGGAAGATCAAAGACCTCAGAACAGCTGCCTATGCCTTGGCCATTCGCAAGATTGCAACCGCTTACCTCGAACTGGGAGTATTCCCATAACTCCTTCGAGCTCGTCATAGCCACTTTTCGCGGACCGGCATCGCGCCACAGAGCGAATTAGGCTCGAATGCTCTCTTTCCTTTCGGACCCGTCAGTGACGGTGTACTCTGATCACTAGAAATACCATGAATGGCTGCTCAGCAGCGTCGGAGTGGCAGGACTCAACTTTGAAGTTTGGATGCGTCGCACCACGTTGAGGTCTAGCTCTTACAAAGCGTCCACAACCAGAGACTGGTTGATTGGGCTGTTGAAGCAAGTAAAGGAGAGTTGGTTGGTGTAGCGCCATGGCCAATTCGGAAGGTCGTCATTACGGCGCTTACGAATGGAGGGAACAGAAATGAACGACTCTGTCAGGCAGTGGCTGTTGGATCCAACAATAGGCAAGCTCGTTGCTACGGCAATCGGCCTCTTGATCGTGTACGCGGTGGTCCGTTCGCTGCAGCGTGGGATCGGTCGCTATGTATCGGACAACGACACACGGTACAGGGCCCGCAAGTTCGTAACATTCATTGGATACCTGGTCGCCATCCTCCTCTTGACTGTCATCTACAGCGACAAGCTAGGGGGTTTCACGGTGGCCTTCGGCGTGGCTGGTGCGGGCATCGCCTTTGCCTTACAGGAAGTGATTGCCAGCGTGGCGGGCTGGGTGGCGCTGTCCTTTGGGAACTTTTATCATCCCGGAGACCGCGTGCAACTGGGTGGCATTAAGGGTGACGTGATCGATATTGGAATCCTTCGTACTACCCTGATGGAAGTGGGACAGTGGGTCAACGGCGATCTATACAACGGCCGGATCGTGAGAATTGCCAATAGCTATGTGTTCAAGGAACCGGTCTTCAATTATTCGGCCGACTACCCCTTCCTCTGGGATGAGATCACGCTGCCCGTTCGCTACGGTTCTGACTGGCAGTACACCCGGTCGACAATCGAGCAGGTTGTCAACGAAGTTGTCGGCGAATATGCGAGCCAATCAAAAGACGCGTGGAATCGCATGCTCAAAACCTTTCGGTTGGAGGAGGCGCGCATCGAACCCATGGTCACTTTGGTCGCCAATGACAACTGGATCGAGTTCACGGCACGATACATCGTCGACTATCGACGGCGTCGATGGGCCAAAGATCGGCTCTACACAAGGCTTCTCGAAGAGGTGGACAAATCCAACGATTACATCCGACTGGCCTCGGCAACCTTCGAGGTCGTGGGGCTGCCGCCGGTCGACGTCAGGGTCAGTGGCAGCAAAGTCCCAACGCCGTCGCTTTCTTGAAGAATCCCATTCTCTTCCCGATTCCGTACGGATCAACGACGCCTCGAAATGAGGCCATCGATGGGAACTCCGGAACCCAACGTCAGAGAGTTTCAGGAGAAGCTCGCAGAACGGGCTGTAATCGGGCAGAAGTTCGGCACGTTCGGTGGTGTCTTCACGCCCAGCCTGCTGACGATCTTGGGCGTGATCATGTACCTGCGCGAAGGATGGGTCGTCGGCAATGCCGGACTGCTGGGTGCTTGGCTGGTCATTCTGATGGCTTGCACCATCACGGCCAGCACCGGCCTGGCCATGTCCTCCATCACGACCAACATCCGCATTGGCGCCGGGGGAGCATTTTCGATCATCTCCCAGTCTCTGGGCCTCGAAGTGGGCGGCAGCGTGGGGATTCCGCTCTACCTAGCCCAAGCCTTGGCTGTAGCCATGTACATTTTCGGGTTTCGAGAAGGCTGGCAGTGGATTTTTCCAAACCATCCTGCGATTCTGGTGGATCTCGTTACCTTCCTGGTTCTCTTCACGATTGCCGCGCTGAGTGCCAATCTGGCCTTTAGAATTCAGTTTCTTATCATGGCCATCATTGCGGCCTCTTTGATCTCGGTTTTCGTCACTTTCTTTCAAGGCCCGGCTTCGCATCCCGTCACATGGTGGGGCAGATTCCCGGGGTCGCCAGAGCACAATTATGCAGGCGTCGGCTTCTGGACGGTCTTTGCAGTCTTTTTTCCAGCCGCCACCGGCATCATGGCCGGCGCCAACATGTCGGGCGAGCTCAAAGATCCCAGACGGAGTATCCCTATCGGAACGCTCAGCGCCATTGGGGTCAGCACTCTCGTCTACCTCCTGCTGGCTTATTGGCTGGCCCGGACAGCGACGCCGGATGAACTTGTTCAGAACTACACCGTGATGATCGACCGCGCAGCCTGGCGCCCCATCGTACTGGCCGGATTATTGGGCGCCACGTTTTCTTCGGCCCTGGCTTCTCTGGTGGGTGCTCCGCGAATCCTCTATGCCTTGGGTGAGCACCGGATTCTGCCGCTCAGCGAATGGTTCGTCCGCAAAAGTAGCACCGGCGAGCCGCGAAATTCAATGTGGGCCACCGGCGCAATCGTGCTGGCCGCGCTTCTGGTGAGGGATTTGAATGCCATCGCACCCCTGATTTCACTGTTCTTCCTCATCACCTACGGCATGATTAACCTGGTGGTTCTGGTGGAACAGACGTTGGGACTGGTCAGTTTCCGACCGACCTTCGGCATTCCGCGGCTGGTCCCCTTGATCGGAGCGCTGGGCTGTATGTTCGCCATGTTTATTGAGAACCCAGCCTTCAGCCTAGTGTCGGTTATTTTCGTAGTGGGGATCTACGGGATTCTGCTTCAGCGCAGGCTGCAGGCACCCTTTGGGGACGTTCGCAGCGGCCTCTTCGGCGCTGTAGCCGAATGGGCGGCTCGAAAGGTGAGCGAACTGCCTGAAGCGCGCGAACGGACCTGGCAACCCAACCTGGTGGTACCGGTTGAAACGCCCTACGAGTTGCGCGGTTCGTTCCGATTCATCTACTCGATCGCTCGCCCCAAAGGATCCATCAAGATTCTTGGTCTGACCACCGGCGGTGCCTACGAGCTGCTCAGAAATCGCCTTCCCTTCCTCACCGAGACATTTCGAAAACAAAGAGTCTTTGCCACGTGGGCCATCATGGAAGCTGCGAGTTTTGGACAGGGTGTCGTTGGAGGAATGCAAGCCCTGCATGGCGCTTACTTGCGGCCAAACACCGTCTTCCTTACGTTGCCCAGAGACCCGCAACGGGAAGCAGACCTTCGAATGATAATTGGCAAGGCTCGTGAGACCCGGCTCGGGGTGCTCCTCTTCGCCGCTCACCCGGCCGCCGGGTTGGGATTGGAAAAATCCATCAACCTCTGGGTGACCGACCGGAGCCCGGACTGGCCTCTCCGAATGGAGCTAGGCAATCTGGACCTCTGTATTCTGGTGGCCTATCTCCTCAAGAGGAACTGGCTGGCTCAATTGAACCTCATCGTCGCTGTTGCGGATTCGACACAGCGGGTAAACGCAGAACTTTTCCTGAGCCAGCTCATTGGTCTGACGCGCCTGCCCAAGGACACCAGGCCTCACGTTTGCAGTGGAAGCTTCAAGGAGTGTGTATCGAAAGCACCGCAAGCTGACCTGAATATCTTCGGTATTCCTAACGAAGTGGACTTCGCATTTTTCCGCAGGATGGTTGAAGAGTCCCGTGCGTCCTGTGCCTTTCTCCTGGCTTCAGGTGAAGAAAGCGCCCTGGCTTGATTGGTCTGGGTTCAACGGCTCATCACTTCCCGAACCTGACTGGCCGATGACGGCTTTGCCGCCACGGGCTCACCAAGGCCAAAGACCTCACCTGAGGTTTTGCCCTTAGACCCTCAAGCAATTAGCGTAGACTGCGATCCTTGTGCAATCAGGCAACGTCATGCATGACCGTGGGTGGCTGTGCCCGCGATACCTTTGTCAGTCCGTAGGCGAAGACCATCGGAACCAAAATGGCAAACAGGAAGTAGTACTGATCGCCCGGCAATGTCGTTCTCAAAAGGAAGGTCTCGCTCAAAAAGTCGGCTGTTGGAGGAAGAATCCCTACCAATGAACCCAGCAGAAGCATTCCCAGGATCGGGAACTTCTCTCCAGGCCCGCCTTTCCAGAAACTGTGAGCGACGGCTGCCAAGGCCAGCAACAGACACGAAGCGACCATCAATGCAAACACGTCCCGCAGGACTACGTTGATCAACAGGTCCGCTCCCGGATGTAGCCATCTAAGACCCAGATAGCAAACGGCCATCAACGGTGCCGGTAGATAAATCAGCAGCTCAACGATTCCAGTCTCAGCGATCAACGGTTTCGGCCTGGGAAACACGACGGTCAAGTGCAGGAAGAACGCGAGCCCCATGGTCAGAAAGAGGAGGAAATTCACAGAAATGAGCGTTCTCAGGGCGAAAGATTCGAAGTATGGAGGTGTCAAGAACGCCAGCGCAAAGCAAAGGTTGCTCATGAAGTAGAGGGCGCTCGACTTGCCCGGTCGCCTTCGATAAATGACCACACCTAGGAACATCATGACCAAAGCCATGACGTTGCCCGCCCAGCTAAGCCAAGCTCTCCCCGGCGGCAATGCAGTTGGTCTAAGCACCAACTCGTGGCGGATGTTCTCACGAAGAATGGAAAGAGTCGTTTCCTCTCCGATGGCCGCACGCCGCTGTCGCGAGAGCTCGTGCAACCGTTCGGTTGGAGTTCCTCGAATGGCGACGATCTCATCGCCAACGCGGAGTCCAGCCAAGGCAGCCGGACTGTTGGCATTCACCTTGGTAACTTTGAAATCTGCGCTCGCTTCGTATCCAAGGTACGGACTCGATGAAAGGTCTCTGATCCCGATTACAGCGAGAACCAAGGCAATTGCGGTGAGCACATAGAAAACCGGGCGCAGAGTATGGTAGTTCTTGATTATTTTCATGGCCCCGTGGTCACGAGTCGGCGAGCTTCGCCTCCCTCGGAAATGGGCTTTCAGGTACTGTCGATCCCCTTCGGCCCTTAGTCCCCGGATTCGAATGACGCCGAGTCCGCGACGCCTCCTTTCTCGAAGAAATGGTTTAGAATCGTGAGAATACACCCGTATCTTCACCCTTAATGGGCACTCCACATTCCAAACCCTCGTCGAGACCCGGACTGACCGGAAGAGGGCTTGAGGCGAGACGGTCGAGGGTCTGGAGTCGCATGCCACGGGGCCGGAACGGCTGTAACTTCTGGGCCGCCGATGGAGAGGCCCCGAATCACGATCGTTATCGCCAATTGTGTATCCCAATCGTGGACAAGATCCCCACCAGTGCCTTGCGTTGGGGCAACCTGGGTGAGTCTTCCGCTCGTGGGTCAAATGCCTTGTACTGGGGCAATTCAGCCACACTTGTGCTGGGGAGAAGAGAGAACCTGCGGTTTGTTTCCGCTCCCGCCCGCGCCTCGACCGGAATAGTGCCGCTTGGTCCACAACCTAGAAAGCCAAATTGGCTTCGGCTTTGGCACAACCCCTGCACCAGGGGAAGTGGTGTCTCGACAAAAGAGGTGTGCTTTTTTTGTTCAGCAACGGAACCATATTGGACGATATGAAGTTAGCTATAGATCGCACGAAGTCTCGGTTCGCATTCAAGGAGAGTCTTATGTACGGCGCCAAGCCTTCGCTGGACGATCAAAACACGCAACCAGTGAGGACAACCAAACTGTTGGTAGTACAGGCGGAAGCGCGCGATCAGCGACTGATCACCGAAGCAATTGCTTCGGCCGATTGTGAGGTGGTCTTTCGCACGGCATTGAATGATCTGGATCTCATTAAAGCGGAGCAATTCAATGCCCTGGTGATTAACCTGCTTGACGTGTCCGGAAGCGCACTTGACGTCATTGGCCGCATTAAAGAATGCAGCCCAACTACGGAAGTGATTTTGATATCCCGGTCAGCAGACGAGGCCTTGTGGCTGGAGTCGATTCAACGTGGCGCTTACGAATGCCTGTCATCGCCGCTGGACTCCAAAGAACTGCGACGCATTGTCCTCAACGCTTTGGAACGGAACCGGCCGGCATGACTAGCCCATGGAGGCCACGCGCCGGCCAAAAGTGTGGTAGACTGAATGGCGTTCGGTGATCGAGCGCTCCTGTATGACACCTGTGAAGCCAAGGTTGGAATTGAAAAGCGTTGCGGCGGGACTGATTCTCGCCTTGCTTGCAACCACGAATTTGGCGGGAGCAGCCTGTTTCATTCTCTGCAAAGAGCAGCCAAAGGCAGTTGCCCCTCCCGGCCATGAGTGTTGCTACCAGACAGCAAGCTCCCGCCCAGGCGATGTTCACCTGCGCGCAGTCTCCAGTTGTCGTTGCGAGTTTCACCAGCGTGACTTCTACTATCGTGCCAGCGCAGCGGTTCAAGAAACACACGATCGTCAGTTCAAACATTCCCCAAACACCAAGATCTTCCTCCCTCTCGGATCATCGTTGATTGCAGAGTCAGGGAGCACTCCAGGCCCGTCGCAATATACCAGTGTTCCCCGAGGTGAACTTCGGGCACCCGCATTTCTACTCTGCTCGCAGTTCCGAATTTAGTTCTTCCTTCCTGCAACTCTCGCAAATCTCAATCCAGCACTCCCACTTAGAAGGCCGTTGAACGCAGTCCTCTTGACGTTGTCGTTCACGGCGCTGAGCTCGCGGACGAAGAGGACGCGGCTTTTTTGAACCGTTACAGATTTGCTGTGGCTCAGGCATCAACCCAGGACACTCCGATGAATATTGCTCAAGTCTTGACCCTTTCCATTGGCCTCTCTTATGCCTTGATGAACGGAACACTCGCGGCTTTGGCTTCCTCCGCTGCTCATCCGGCTCGCTCACAACCGTCGAATGCTAAGGATTCCTCGATGGTGATGTTGGAGGATCTGATCGGTGAGCTGATCCAACGTAATCCGGAGCTGCAGGCCTTTCGAAAGGGCTATGAAGCGGCCCAGACGCGGCCCTCCCAAGAGAAAGCGCTACCCGAGCCGCGCTTGACATTCGGCTGGATCAGCAACGGGAACCCCCTCCCCGGCACCGGACTGGGGGTTGAACCCACCAGCAACGTTGGCTTCCAAATCGCCCAGGAGTTTCCGTACTCCGGAAAACGTGAGCTCAAGGCAATCATCGCCGGAAAGGAGGCTCATAGCCTCGGTTGGCTGTATCAGGCCAAAGAACTGGAGCTGGTTCGACAATTGAAACAGTCCTTCTATGGTTGGCAGTTCACTGACGATGCCCTGAGGCTTGTGGACGAGAGCCACGACGTTCTTCGACAAATGGCGCGCGTTGCGGAAGCCAGCTACGCTTCTGGAAAGGGCATCCAGCAGGATTTGATTCGGATTGAGGTCGAGATTTCCATCCTCGATAGCCGAAGAGTCTTGTTGCGTCAAAAGCAGCAAACTCTTCAAAGCGAGATCAATACCATGGTGAATCAATCCCCCGAACGCACCCTGGGGCGGCCTCAACCCGTCTTCGCCGTGCCGCAGCTGCTGCCCTTTGAAAACCTTGTCCAAACCCTCTCTGATAACTCGCCGGTGCTCAGGGCCCAGCGGGACCTCGTAGATAGCCGTCACTTCGGTATCGCCATGGCCAAAAAAGAATACTACCCAGACCTCGACCTAATGGGTGGCTACTACAACATGGGCGGTATGCGTGACATGTGGGAGTTCAAATTCCAGCTGAAAGTTCCCGTTTACTTCTGGCAGAAGCAACGGTCAGGGTTGGAAGAGGCCAGCTATCGGCTTGTTGAAGCCCAGAAAACGCACCGTGCAAGCGAACAGGCCCTCAAGAATCGGCTGCGCGAACAGTACTTGGCGGCCCAAGCCGCAGAAAAGCTGATGCAGCTGTACCGTAAGCGGATCGTGCCGCAATCTCGGCTGGCCCTTCAATCAGCCTTGGCCAGCTACGAATCCGGAATGACCGAATTTGTTACGGTCCTGACAAATGCCAACACCATCTTGGACTATGAAATGAGCTACCTCGAACAACGGGCCGAGTTCTTAAAGGCCGTCGCAGCCTTGGAGGAGATTACCGGCATGCCGTTCGAGGCATCGAGGTAAAGACATGAAGAACATTTTGATCGGATTTCTACTCGGATCGATTCTGATTGGGGGTATCTGGTGGACCACTCAAAGACCCATCGAACAGGGTGTTTCTCAGACCGGACCGCCCACTGCCGTCCGGTATCACTGTCCCATGCATCCAAACTTCGTATCCGACAAACCCGGAGACTGTCCCATTTGCGGCATGAGTTTGGTGCCCATCGAACCGGTATCGCAGGAACCCCAACCACCCGCCGACCATTCCAGTCACAGCGATGATACACCTGGGGCTGTCGTTCCGGAGGGATACATACCCATCACCATTCCGCCTGAGAAACAGCAACTCATGGGAATTGCCTCCGCCCCGGTCGAACGTATCGCCCTTCAGCACGGCATCAAAACGGTCGGCCGCGTCACTTACGACGAAACTCGCTTGCATCGCATTCACACGAAGTTTGAAGGATACGTGGAACGGATCCACGTCAATTTCACCGGGCAGTATGTACGCAAAGGACAGCCGCTGTTCACCATTTACTCTCCCGAACTTTTTGCCACTCAAAAGGAATATCTGCTGGCGCTCCAGGAGAGCCCAACGTCTGACGATGCCGCCGGGACCAGACCGCTGACCGGAATCGACTTGCTGGAAGCTGCGCGCCAGCGTCTGACTTTGTGGGACTTCGGGCCAGACGAGATTGAACGCCTTAAACGGACTCGCCAACCCATTCGAGCGGTGCCCTTCTACTCGCCCGTAAGCGGCTTCGTCAGCTCCAAGACCGTTCAACAGGGAACCCGGGTTACTCCAGCCGACGATCTTTACGAGATTCTCGACCTATCCACGGTGTGGGTCATGGCTGATATCTACGAGGTAGACTTTCCATTTGTACGCAACGGGCAGCGCGCAGACGTGTCGCTACCCTACCAGCCTGGGAAGACCTTTTGGGGACGATTGACTTACGTTTATCCGATGCTCGAAGAACAGACCCGCACTCTCAAGGTGCGCATTGAGCTGGCCAATCCCAAAGGAGAACTCAAACCTGACATGTACGCTGATGTCCAAATACTGGGAGACCTGGGCCAAGGTCTGGCGATCCCGGATAGTGCGGTATTGACGACAGGAGAGAGATCCATCGTTTTTGTTGCCAAGGAAGAGGGTGTTTTTGAACCCCGGGAGGTGGTAACAGGAGTGATGACGGGAGGTCGCTTCGAGATCAAGAAGGGCTTGTCGGAAGGTGAACGGGTGGCTGTCCAAGCGAACTTCCTCTTGGATTCAGAGTCCAAACTGAGGGCGGCTCTTTCTGGTGCCGCCGGGGGCCACATCCACTAGGTCCGTGTCTTGGTTCAATCAGGCCGCCCAGCCCGGGCTAGAGCCGCGAGGAGCACTTCATGGTTGAGAAGCTGATCGAGTTTTCAGCGAAAGAAAAATACATCGTACTAATGTTCACAGCAGCCATCGTGGCACTCGGGCTGTGGACGCTATACAACCAACCAATCGACGCTATTCCGGACCTGTCGGACACCCAGGTGATTGTCTATAGCCGATGGGATCGATCGCCCGACATCATTGAAGATCAGGTCACCTATCCCATCACCACGGCGCTGCTGGGTGCCCCCAGGATAAAGGCAATCCGGGGGATCTCGGATTTCGGCTTTTCCTATATCTATGTCATCTTCGAAGATGGAACAGACATCTATTGGGCTCGCAGTCGGGTGCTGGAATATCTGAGCAAGGTCACGCCCTCCCTGCCCGAAGGGGTAAGGACCGAAATTGGTCCGGACGCCACGGGAGTCGGCTGGGTGTTTCAATATGCGCTCGTCGATAAAGGTGGAACTCACAGTCTGGCCGACCTGCGCTCCTACCAGGACTGGAACCTCCGTTATGCGCTCCAATCCATCCCCGGAGTGGCGGAAATCGCGACAGTGGGAGGTTACCAGAGACAATACCAGGTCACAGTGGACCGCAACCGCCTCTCAGCCTACTCCCTCCCGATTTCCACGGTCGTCGACGCCGTTCGTAAGTCTAATGTCGAAGTGGGCGGACGCCTCATTGAGTTCGCTGGTCACGAATTCATGGTACGAGGCCGTGGCTACATTCGGTCCGAAGCGGACCTGGAACAAGTTGTTCTGGCCACCGATCGGATGGGTACTCCCATTTTGCTGAGGGACGTGGCTCGCGTCAGCCAGGGTCCGGAGTTACGGCGTGGGGTCACGGATTTGGACGGGAATGGTGATGTCGTGGGCGGAATCGTCGTGATGAGGCACAGCGAGAATGCCGACAAAGTCATCCAGCGCGTCAAGGACAGACTGGAAGAACTCAAGCCTTCGCTACCCAAGGGCGTCAAGGTTGTCACCACCTACGACCGTTCCGAACTAATCGAACGGGCCATCGACACCTTGAAGCATGAGCTGGTGGTAGAGATGCTTATCGTCAGCGGCGTCATCCTCCTATTCCTCTGGCACATTCCATCGGCCATCATTCCCATCGTAACCATCCCGATTGCAGTTTTGCTTGCGTTCATCCCGATGTACTTCCTCGGGATCAACTCCAACATCATGTCGCTGGCCGGAATTGCCATTTCGATCGGCGTCCTGGTAGATGGCGCCATTGTGGAAGTCGAAAACGCCTATAAGAAATTGGAACTCTGGATTGAAGGCGGCCGTGTGGGCGATTTCCACGAGGTGCGCCTTCAAGCCCTAAAAGAGGTTGGTCCGTCGGTCTTCTTTTCCCTGTTGGTAATTGCCGTTGCCTTTCTCCCCGTATTCACTTTGGTGGATCAAGAGGGCCGACTGTTCAGGCCGCTGGCATTCACCAAGAATTTTGCCATGGCCATTGCCGCAATCCTGGCTGTCACACTCGATCCTGCCATGCGGATGTTATTCGCCCGGATGGACTACTTCACTTTTCGGCCACGCTGGCTGGCTTGGATCACCAACCAAGCCTTGGTTGGACGTTATTACCGGGAGGAAAAGCATCCGATTAGCCGTATCTTGTTCAAGCTGTATGAACCACCTGCTCGACTCGTTCTCAACTACCCCAAGACCACGATCGTCACCGCAGCCTTGTTGGTGGCCACGACGGTGCCGGTCTACTTCCGCTTAGGTAGCGAATTCATGCCCCCTCTCAACGAGGGCACGATTTTATTCATGCCGACCACACTGCCGGGTATGTCTGTGGCCGAGGCCCAGCGTTTGTTGCAGCGGCAGGATCAGATTCTGCGGCAGTTTCCGGAGGTGGAGCGTGTTTTCGGAAAGGCAGGGCGAGCGGAGACTTCAACCGACCCTGCTCCCTTTTCCATGGTCGAAACCACCGTTCTGCTGAAGCCCACCTCCCAATGGCGGCAGAAGGCACAGTGGTATTCAGCCTGGGCCCCGGATTGGCTCAAAGCCTCTCTGCTGCATCGGATCTGGCCGGAGCATATCTCGTGGGATGAGTTGATTCAGGAGATGGACCATCACCTCAGGATCCCCGGCGTTACCAACGCGTGGACGATGCCCATCAAGGCTCGGATCGATATGCTGACAACCGGTATCCGAACTCCGGTGGGCATCAAGGTTCTCGGAGAAGACCTGAACACCATCCAGCACCTGGGCGCCCAGCTGGAAAACATTCTCCAGCAAGTGCCGGGCACGCGCTCGGTTTTTGCAGAACGTGTGGCTGGAGGCTACTTCGTTGATTTCGAATTACGACGGAGCCAGCTCGCCCGCTACGGACTTTCGGTGGCGGAAGCCCAGGACGTGGTGATGTCGGCCATCGGCGGTGAGAACGTGACCACCATGATCCAGGGGCGAGAGCGCTACCCTGTAAACGTGCGATACCCGCGCGAACTGCGAGATAATCTGGATCGCCTCAAACAAGTGCTGATCCCCACGCCCAGCGGTGCTCAGATCCCGATGGCTCAGATCGCAGACATCAGGAAAGTCACGGGACCGTCGATGATCCGCGATGAAAACGGCCTGCTGGCGGGATACGTCTTTGTGGATTTGAGCACCAGCGACGTGGGAGGTTACGTGGAAGCAGCCAAGCAAAAAGTGCAGGAAGTGCTCAACCTGCCCACCGGCTACTCCTTGATCTGGAGCGGACAGTACGAAAACATTCTCCGTGTTCGTGAACGACTAAAACTCGTTATACCCGTCACCTTGCTGCTGATCTTCGCATTGCTGTACATGAACACCAAATCGGTGGTTAAAACCCTCATTGTCATGCTGGCCGTCCCCTTCTCCCTGATCGGAGCGGTGTGGCTGATGTATTTTCTGGACTACAACATTTCAATTGCAGCCTGGGTCGGGATGATTGCGCTCATGGGATTGGACGCCGAAACCGGAGTATTCATGTTGCTCTTTCTGGACCTGTCCTACGACGATGCCCGCCGTCAGGGCCGCCTACGAAACAAAATGGAGTTGGTCGAAGCTGTTATCCATGGCGCGGTCAAGCGAGTTCGCCCTAAGATGATGACAGTCACCGCCGCCTTCATGGGGTTGATGCCCATCATGTGGTCGATCGGCACGGGGTCGGATATGATGAAACGGGTCGTCGCTCCCATGGTCGGGGGTTTGGCGACGTCGTTTGTGCTGGAGTTGCTGGTGTACCCCTGTCTTTACTTCCTCTGGAAATGGCACAGCGATGTGAAGCTCCAAACGCCAACACCAGAGCTTGTCGAGGGCAGCCGGTAGCTTGAAGGGAGAAATCGTCATGAACCATGCCATCTCCAATCCGCTGGCGCGAATGCGGAGTAAGCGCCTGATCTTGTTGGGATCCATTGTGGCATTGACGGTCTTGTTCTATCTGGTGGCCAGTGGTCGGCTGGCTGCCGGCAGGTCGACCTGTTCAGCCTGTCAAAGACCGTTGCACAAGGGGCAAATAGCCATTGTGGTGGACTCCAGTGGCAAGGAATCAGCCACTTGTTGTCCCCGCTGCGGGTTAAGATTCGCCGCTCAAACGGGGGGCCGGCTCAAAGAGGTGACCGATTTCGCGACCGGGCAGACCTTGCCTGCGGGTCAGGCCTACTACCTGGAAGGTTCCGATGTCATGGAATGCTGTTCCGCCAGCGCATTTCGATCTGAGCCGGCGGTAGTCTGCGAGCTGCACTTTGACCGCTGTCTACCCAGTTTGATCGCCTTCGACTCGGTCAAGTCCGGAATTCCCTACGCTAGAAGACACGGCGGACATTGGCTCAACTTTGAAGGAGCCCAAACCAGCGTGCTGCGGCAGATGGGAAAGCCCTAGTGTGGGTGAGGGCTTTTTCGGGGGTGCCACGAGGCAATCATATACGAATGACTCATCATGGGGAGGACACATGAAAGGTTTTGGGACATCGACCTATCTCTTTCTGATGCTGGTCCTGCCACCGCTGGCTCGATCCGAGGTTCGCCTCGAGGTCCAGCACGATCACTGGATCGGCAGCTGTAAAGGTACGCTGGTGTTCAGCGAGGAGCAGGTAGAATACACCACAAGCGATTTGGAAGACGCCAGGACTTGGAGCTATCAAGACATTCAGCAGGTAGGATTGCTGGGACCGAAACGATTGTCCCTGGTCACCTACGAGGACCGCAAATCCCACTTAGGCAAAGATAAGATCTTCAACTTTGACATCCTGAAAGGCGAGTTGAGTACCTCCCTCCTGGCTTTCCTGAGGTCGAGAATGGCAAGACCGGTGGTTTCCTCTGTCCTTCCGTCCGACTTGGAGGATCTCAAGTACGAAATCCCGGTGAAACATCAACATGCTCTTGGTGGTTGTCAAGGAGTGCTTCGGATCGGCAACGAGCAGCTCATCTATCGGACTTCCCATGAAAGCCACAGCCGCGCATGGACCTATCAGGACATCTCCGCAATCGGCAGCACTGGGCCGTTTCAGGTTCGTGTGACTGCGCTAGACCGCGTGGGGGGAGAGATCGGGGCAGAACGCACCTTTATTTTCTCCCTGAAAGAGCGACTTTCAACCGAGATCTATGACTACCTATGGTGGAAGGTGAATCCAACGGTTCGTTCAGCATACCGCAAGCCGGATCCGTGATCGAGGCGTTCTCCGGCTGTAGCGAGAACGGAAGGAAATGATCTGAGGAAAACTGAAATGGGGAGGAATTAATTGGACTTTGAACCCGCGTTCATTGAATACTGCTGAGGCAGGTCACGCAAAGAGAGATGGGCATTACCTTCCGTTCTCTGAGTTAACCTGTCAGGCTGAAGGCCTGACAAAAAATAACTAAAGGGCACGGGCGGAACCACCAACCTGTGGCGTTTCCACGTCGCATCAAGGGGACGAGATGCTCAGCACTCCAGTTTCGTCAGGAGGCATGGGAGGTTTAAGTCCTCCCGCACCTGCCCTTCCTTGGTGCAAACTCAATTATCAAAGTCCACCGATGCAATTGCAATTGGTCGGCCAAACGGCAAAGAAGCAACTTCGCTTGGCTAAGTGACTTTGGTAGAGTCATTTTCCTGGTCAGATCATCCTCCTGAACGGCGCTCACAGCTTTGGTTCCTTCCATCGTTGTTGGGTGAAATCTCTCAGCAATGGACGACTATCCCCAGTTCACTCGGAATCACTCATCATTCTTCATTCAGTCGGGATGGCATGTACAAGGCCGGCACGTCTCCGAAGAATTGAGCTGTTGATTTGGAAAACAATTTCCAGAATGTGGCAGCAGCCTGTTGTCTTCGGTCGTTTTGGATGCCACTCACTCTTTGTTAAGTTACTCATTATTAGGTGGATATTTGAACTGGAAGTGGAGTTGCTAGTAATCACTTCGGATTGAAGAGAAGGAGAATACGTCGCAAGCAGGGGTAATCCAATGAATCAGGCACGCAGAAATTCCGCTAAAGAACGTCGGCGTTGGGTGTTGCCGATGTTCCTACTCTTGGCTGCGGTATCAGTCGTTTTCTATGTCCAATTGCGAAACGCATCGGATCAACAGGGTTCAGAACTGGTGCAGGAGAATTCTGGTGATGCTGACCGCCAAGATAGATTCTTTCGGTTCGACTTGTCTGACACGACGAGAAAGGCACCGGAGCGCCTCGTCTATCCCTATTCCGTAATCGCAGGAGGCGTTGCGAGCGTAGAGGAACTGCGGGCATCGCTGCAGAGGGATGCTGTGGCTGCCGAACACTACGCAGACTTCAACCTGACGAAGGCCCGCGTGGTTCGATTGCCAAGCGACCGGATGGCCTACGTCTCATACCGCAAGAATAATGCCGTTTTTTGGACGAGCAAGAAGGTCCGGTTGAGGAAAGGCGAGCCGGTCATTACAGACGGCAAGAACTACGCTCGTACTCGGTGTGCCAATCGCCTTTCGGAAGCACTGCAGGCCCTGACCTCTCCTGACGAACCCACTGAGGCTGAGTTGGACACTCCGGCAAAGCAGCAGGGCAATCCGTTCCTTTTGGCCTATCACCCGAACTCCGGTACTTTGGTGCCTGACACAGCCACCTTGCCCGGCGGAGGTTCATCCTTCGGAAGTCCGGGGCGCGGAGGAGGCACTCCTGGTGGCGGGAGGGGCTGGACTGGTGGGGGAGGCTTTCTGCCGACCGGGCCTGGAAATCCGTCATCGCCATCGAATCCGGGTGCAGGGCCTAGCGGACCGGTTGGGGGATTTCCCCCCGATACGCCTTCCACTCCATCACAACCTCCAGTGACACCGACCTCTCCTGGCGACAACGGAGGGGGCGGAAATCCCAACGGTGGGACGCCGCCTCCAAACAACCCGGGAGGAGGAGACTCGCCTAATGCGCCCACAGGGCCCGGACCGGCCAATCCTCCGGTGAGCCCACCCGACCAAAATCAACCACCCGGTGGCTCAAATCCACCGCCAGCCGGACCCGCTGGCCCGAGTGAACCCGCAGGCCCCCTTTCGCCGGCACCTGAGGCTGGCCCGACGGTTCCCGCGAGCCAAACTCCTCCGAAACAGGAGGTCCCCACCTCCCCTCCTCCCATCGTCGAAGAACCCCCTTCCATTATCCCTCCAGATGAAAGCGGTCCACCTCCGACGAGCCCTGACACAGAGAAGGTTCCAGAACCCGGCAGTCTGGTGTTGATGATATTGGGTCTGGTTGTTTACTGGGCTTACCGTCGCCGAACCGCTTGAGGACTTTTGCCCTGGCATGTCACCTGAGATCTTCTGCGCACAAGCGTTTTGGAGCAAGGGGCAGGGTGCGATAGGATGTGTCATCCTGCCTTGTTCGTGTGTCAGAAGCCTTGCGTTCCCCGAAACCTTTCCTAATAATGCAGCTTGACTGCTTCCCGGCGGTGCGGTGAAGAGGAGAGAAGAGGAATTCCTATGCCGGCTTCAAGAGAAGATATTCGGTTTTCGCGGCACCCGGCTTGGCTTAAGGTTCGGATGCCGGGCGGCCAGCGCTATCATGAACTGAAGAAGTTGGTCAGAGGACGCCAGCTTCATACGGTGTGCGAAAGTGCCCAGTGTCCTAACATTGGCGAGTGCTGGGACCGTGGCACCGCAACTTTCATGATCCTTGGTGACATTTGTACCCGACGCTGTGGGTTTTGCGCGGTGGCCACCGGGCGGCCGCTTGGCTACGACTTGCAGGAGCCCGGCCGGGTGGCCGAAGCCACGCGGGTTCTAGGATTGAGGCACGTGGTCATTACATCCGTTGACCGAGACGACCTCGAGGACGAGGGATCTTGGGTTTTTGCGGAGACCATCCACAAAATTCGTCAGGCTAGTCCCGAAACTCGCGTTGAGGTACTGATTCCCGATTTCAAAAGCTCACGCCGAAACCTCGATCGCGTGGTCGAAGCAGGGCCGGACGTTGTTGCGCATAATCTCGATACGGTTCCGCGTCTCTATAGGAGGGTAAAGCCGAAGTCTTGCTGGGATCATTCAGTGGACCTGTTGAGGTACGTCAAGCAGCAATTTCCCTCTCAACGAACCAAGACCGGCTTCATGCTGGGGCTGGGAGAAGAGATGGAGGATCTCCGGAACGCCATCGAGGAGGCGGGCCGCTCGGGAATCGACATTCTCACCCTGGGACAGTATCTCCGCCCATCTCTAAAACACTTGCCGCTAGTGCGTTACTACCACCCTGAGGAGTTTGCTGCACTCAAACGCTGGGGAGAATCCCGCGGAATTCCGCACGTAGAAGCTGGCCCACTGGTGCGCAGCTCCTATCACGCTGAGGAACAGGCGGACCGGCTCTTGGCCAAGAGGTCACCGGAGCCTTTTCCGATTTTGAGTTGAGGCGCTGCCCACTTCGTTTATTGACCCTGATAAGACACCGGGTCCAACCGTATGATCAGTGCGTCGTAGTCACGAGATCTGAGGGTACGGAGAGCCGCGGCGGCCTCAGCGGGTTGCTGAAACTCTCCGGCGATGACCCGATAATAGACTCCCTCAGCCAGTTCCACACGCCGTACCATCACGGGTCGAATGGCTCTTTCAATCTCGACTCTCAGTTTTTCGGCATTCTCCGCATCGTGAAAGGAACCCACTTGAATGGCCAATGGAAAGGGGTTGTTCACTGCGCGCAAGATCTCAAGACGAACACGCGCCGTACCGGCACCAATCATGTCGATTTCCTTGGCGGCAGCGTAGGACAGGTCAATGATCCTGTCCCTCACGAAGGGTCCGCGATCGTTGATCCGAACCTGAGCCACCTTACCGTTCTCCAGATTATTGACGCGAACCAGAGTGTCGAAAGGCAAAGTTCTGTGCGCCGCGGTCATGCTGAACTTGTTGTAGGTTTCGCCGTTCGAAGTTCGCCTGCCGTGGTAGGGGTCTCCGTACCATGAGGCATAACCCACTCGTTCCTCTTCCCCGAGTTCTGGAGTCTGTTGGACACCGGGCACGGCCACTCGCTTCTTCCCGCAACCACATAAGCAGACTGCAACACCAAACATCACGACGTAGCTCCAAATACGGTTGGCTCTCCGAATGCGTGAGATGGAACTGAAGATCGAAGTGCGGCGTTTTCGTGTAAAGCTCACCTTCATCACGACGCCAGGGGCAGACTAAAAAGGAAGGAACTGCCCTGCCCCGCTTTGCTTTCCACCCAGATTCTACCCTGATGGGCTTCAACCATCTGCTTGACGATGTAGAGCCCCAAACCGGTGCCTCGGATCTTTCGTGAGGATTCGTTCTTGATCCGATAGAACTTTTTGAAGAGGTTTGGGATCTCTTCCTCGGGGATCCCGAATCCACGATCCCTTACGCAGACCACCACTTCACCGCCGGCAGGATCGGGCTTCACACTGATTGTGATTTCGTTCTCGGAACCGGCATACTTGATGGCATTAGTGATCAGATTGTCCAGGATCTCGTGCAATCGCAATTTGTCAGCACGGACCTTGGGAACCACGTCCGGTATCTCCATTTTGAACTTGCATTCGTGCTGATGAATCGCAATCAAATTCTCGATCGGTTGAACCACGTTGAGATCTTCGAGGTTCAGTTCGATCACACCGGACTCGATCTTGGAGATGGCGAGGGTATCCTCGATCAGACGGGCCATCATCTGGGTCTGTGAAATGATCTCCTGAAGGATCGAAGGCCAGTTTTCGGCCACCCTCTGGGGGCCATCCAGAAGGATCTCGGCGTATCCGGAAATCACGGTCAACGGCGACTTAAGATCATGAGAAATGATGTGCAGCAGGTCTGACTTGAGGTTGCTCAGCTTGGTCAGCTGCTCGTTTGCGGAATGGATCTGAGTAAACAGGTTGGCATTGTGCAACGATATGGAAGCCAGGTTAGCCAGCGCTTGGCAAAGCCCGACCTCCTTCTCAGAAAACGATCTCCGGAATCCGAACTTGTTGACCACGATCAAGCCCAGAATCGACTCCTGGGCTATCAAGGGGATCACGAGGAATGGAGTCGACTCGTTGGATTTCAGCTCGTCCGCCACATTCCGTGGCAGAATGCTGCTGCTGGTGTGGTAGGTAACGGTCGCTTTTCTAGCTTGAACTGCTTCCGCAAGCTCAGCGTGTTCGTCGATGCGAATGTGAAAGACCGGATAGGTCTTGTTGTCGACGCTGGCGCGGCTGTAATAACGCTTCAGGGTCGCCCGATCCTGATCCTGGCATTGGATGACCGCCAACCGCGAATCCGGAATTACTTCCAGCAGCCGGTAGGCCAGGCGGTCGATGATGAGCGAAAGCTCCAGGGAAGAACTGAGGTCTTTGCTGGAGTCCAGCAGAAGACTGAGTTCCCTTCGTGTCTGATTCACTTCGGTGAACAGTCTCGCATTTTCGATCGCAATTCCCAATTGCCCGACAACCGTTTCCAGACCGGCTACTTCGGAATTCTTCGAGACACTCTCCACGTCACAGCAGGCATACAGAATCCCAAAAACCTGCCCGGCGATTCTGATGGGGACATAGATTTCCTTGACCGGTTGCCCCACCAGAGTCTCGTTCAGGTTTTCGCTTGAAACGGCCGCGATCTGGACCTCTCCTGTCCGGGCAGCCTTACCCAAAATGCCACGAACCATGCTGCGCCGAAGGTGGGGGGGAATGACTCCCTGAAACTCACCGGTCTGTGCCTTCAGCACCAAGTCGTTAAACTGATAATCGACTTGGAAGATCGCCACGTGTCGTAAGCCCAGCGCGAAGTGGATCGCATCGGCTGCAACTTTGTAAATCTCCTCCTGATCCAGCGCCGACAGAATGACACGCCCAACCTCATTGATGAGGCTCAACCGGCGGGTGATTTCGCTCTCGACACCGGAAACCTCGTCTGTCGGGGTTTGAATCTGCGGATTGGCCATTGGATCGTGTGCCATGTGTACGACTAAACTCTGTGGTAAGGGCAACGTCTACCCTAGACCGGCCTTTCTACCGGCGAAGCCTGTCTGTCAGGGAGAGCACATGCCCCTCATCTGGTTATGCCTCAGTAAGTCGCCAAAAAGTATATTGGAAGGTTCCAGTCAATTCAACGGCCGGCCTTCGTCATCCCTCTCGCTCGGCGGACAAAAATCGGGCCGACTTTTCCTGCTTGTCCAAATCGGCAAATTTATTGATCTCGAGTCGAACGTAGCTCTCGGCATTCAGTGGGACCCGTACCTGAATGTGTTGCCCTTCTCGTTCTACCGCCAACACTGCCTCCCGGCTGGATTGAAGTAGTGCCCGAACTCGCACGAGGTCCTCAGGCCTGAGCAGGCGGTGTCCCTCAATGGCCAAGATTCTGTCGCCCGGCTTCAGAATTCCAGAACGGGCCAGGCGCGGTGAGGCGATGTGCGTAATCTCGAAAGACTCCGAAAGCTCGAAATCCAGACTTGGTAAATCACGCTGGCTCAGAATCAGGCCGTAGGGTCTCAACAAAGCCGACATGTTGATCGGCGACTTCCGATCCAGCAGCCTTCGGAGCAATGGTCCCACATCCTCGTCCTCGGCGAGGTAATCTACCAGGTCGGCCGGCTTTCTGCTTGATTTCTCGTTAAGGTATCGGCCTACCAATTCCTCGAGGGAGCGCGTCCTGTCTCCATGAAAATTGAGTTCAAGATCGATCAGACACAAGATGCCCAGCCCCCCGCTCCAGGTCTGCTGACCTGGCTCGGCTGTTCTTGCCTCGGTGCGTCCCAGCCTCGGGGTCTGGCTCTGTTCCGAAAGGCTTAGATCCTGTAGCTCGCGAGCCATCCTCTCAAGAAACTTATCGGGTTCTATGGCTCCGGTTTTTAGCCCTACTTTCCACTCCAGGTAGGCTTGCAGGTGATTCCTCAATTCCGTTTCGGGCCCCAAGGACCTAGCCGGGAACAAAGCCCTGGTAAGACCTTGAACCAGCTGCGTCCGCACCATCAGGCTCCCGCCGGCTTTTTCATCGGGGCGCGGAGGATGTGAAATGACCACCACATCGCGTGAAAACACTCCAGAGCGTCGCTTTCTGGGGCGAGGCTCATTCTCTGTAAACAATACCAGCAACGGCGGCCATGACTTCTTGGCCTGGCGCAGGTACCCTATTTGTCCTGTCAGCTCCTTCACGACATCGGAAGTCAGAGCCTTCCACGACCGTTCGAACAAACAGGTGACGCGAGCGCTGGCGCTCCCGATCGGCACGCGCTCGGCCGAGCCCAGATAAAGAAGCGAATCGGTGACCGTGATCGGCTGGTCAGGTTCGAACGTCCCGTAGGCTGAATGTACTTTCCAGGAAGGCGGCAGGTCGAAGCGGACCAGGTATGATTCACCGGGAGGGCCAAAACATAGAAAAACATCCTTGGGAACAAGTAGACCGCGACTGGCGTCCACGTAAGAACAGCTCGGCAGATTGCTCCAATCGCATGAGGGCACCCGATAGGAGATTTCAATCTTGTGTCCCGCAGCGAACGGCACGTGAACAACACCTGTCTCCACCGAGCAGGCCACCGCGAGCCCGAAGTCGTCTCGCGCTAAGAGATCGCCAATACCCCTTCTTTCCCGGAACTGCAGGCCATGTCGGACGGGGAGCTCGAACCTGAGGTCTCCCGCCGGAAACCCAGACAACTGGGCGCAAACGGTGAGGAAGTTTCCCTCATTGAAGCTGTGAATGCCTACTCGGTACTCAACGGTACCGTTCCGATCGGATTGGGGAAATGCGGTTCCCAACAGCGACAGAAGCAGCACGGCACTCGGCCAGATCCGACCGATCGAGAGCCGGCGGCCGGAAACGATCTTCGGCGAATCGGTGCGCCAGCATTCAAGGACTTTGAAAATGATTTGCGGGCGACGCAATGCTTGTAACAGACTCTCGTCTCCCAAGGTGTGATGGGTTGTCCTTAGACGCCCTGTCGCTGCGAACGATGGTCAGGAGATGACCCAGTTTCTGACAGGGGGGGTGAACTGAACACCGACTTTGGTCCTGCCATCCTTCTCGTCTATCCACACACCGCGAACAGTCGCTTCCGACTTGAACTTCCCCTCGTTAGCGGTGACCACCAATGTCAGGCCGATCTTGAGGTCTCGTTCCAAGATGAGGCAGGCTCCATTCCGACTGACATTCTCAGTTATCGTCTCGTCGAGGAAGCTCTGTCCGGAAAGGTCGACTCCTTCGACGCTGACTGGGATCGTCAGGGAGATGCGGGGCTCCGTTCTCTTTACTTTCCAGATATCCAACATTCACTCGCTCAGGAAATGAATTGCGGGCGGCAGTCGCAGTGCCATCCTATTCCCTTAACGCAATCGCCTGACCGGCACTCAACCGCATTCAATTATAGGGGAGAGACTCAAAAGCCCGAACCGAATTCATTCCGCACGCCGCTCAGAATTCAGTGGGACTGATCAAGCGATGGCGCCAAGCGCCGAAGGTGAGAGGCCACCGTTTGAAATTGACCGGCGGCAGCGTGGAGAAGAAAGCGGGACTGGGAGATAACCTCCTCCCGCTCGCAAAAAAGTAGAAGCACGACCATCGATGCTCATGCCTGGTGCTCGAGTTCACTCCAGTTATACAAGCGACCCTGTCGTCGGTTGAACTCGATCCGTTTCTCTTCCAGGTCAATCATGGCATTGACGTAGTCCAAAACTTTCAGTTTCCCGTCCTCAGACAGCAAACTCAAATGATGAACAATGATGTCGGTCAGCTGGTTCTCAAAACTGCGCCTGGGAGTCGAGGCTGAGCCAGACTGATTAGCTAAATTCTCGCCTTCCATGGTACTTCCTCAAAACTCTTGGATCGATGAAATCGGAAACGTGTTGTGCAAAAAGCTGGGAAACTATAGTCCCAAAGACTGAATTACGCAAGACCCTTTTAGCGAAAAATTCCTGTGCAGATTTACTTCAATCCCTTCAGAAAGATCACAACGGTCGCCTTTGGGGGTTTTTCCCCGATCGGTAAAACCCTCTATGGAAGCCGATCTTCAGGCATCATCCTCGAACTTCAGCGGATTGCAGTCTTTCCGAACGTTGCCGTGAGAGCACAACCCCAATCATTACCAGGGCAGCGCCCGTTACGAAGTTGATCTCCAGTCTCTCCGAAAGCAGCATCACAGATGCGATCGTCGTCACCACTGGCTGCAAGTAGGTCAGCGATGCCAAAGACGATGCGGACATCCGCCTGAGGGCGTAGTAGAAAATGAGCGGTGCGAGGACCGAAGAAACAACGGCTACGTAGACAAAAGCCACCGTTGTGGTCCATTTCATCCCGCTCCAGTTGGCGCTGGCGATGATCGGCAAGCCGACCGGCAGGAAGAGGATCGCTCCGGCGATATACGTAAGTGCGGTGGCCCGCACCGGCCCGTAGCTGGCAACGGCACTCTTGCTCAGGACGGTGTAGTAGGCAAAGGCCATCGATCCGGTCAGGGTGAGCAGGTCACCCAGGAGATAACCCTTCTGCAGAGCGAAATGGTCATCGAAATTAAGTAGCACGATCCCACACATTGAGACCAGCATCCCCAACAGCCGCCTGGGCGACAGGCTCTCCTGCTTTCGAAACCAGGCAAAGAGCACGGTAAAAAGCGGACCGAATGTCACGACGATCGCGGTGTGTGCCGCGGTGGAGTGCTGAAGCCCGGCAATGAATAGTGTCTGGTTGAGAATGAGCCCCAGAACTGCCAGCTTGCAAAAAATGAGATAGTCAGTGGCGCCCAACCCTCGAAAGCCGTGGCGTGACCTGGAAAGCAACAGAATCGGCAAGAGGATCAAGGCGGCTCCAATGACACGGAACGCTGAAAGCCCGATCGCCGGCATCTCCCGCAGGCATACCTTCAGTACGAGAAAGTTACCACACCAGATGGCAACCATCGTGCCGACAAGAATGTTGAGTGTGATCTTAGAGGCGGACATCCAGAATCTTGTTCCGGACCCGCTGGACTTCCTCCATCAGTTCCGGTTCATTCACTCGCCCCACGGCGTCATTCGCGAAGACCGCTTCGCCATCGATCATTGTCAATCTGACGTCCGACGCCCGAGCTGAAAAGACCAGCGTCGGCACAGGCGAGAACACCGGCTGTGCGTGCCATCCGCCAAGGTCCACGGCAATGAGATCGGCCCTTTTGCCCGTTTCCAGTGAGCCAACTTCCTGTTGCAGGCCCAGAGCCTCCGCTCCTCCCAGAGTGACCATTCTCAACGCAGCCTCGGCCGAGAACGGGACCGGCTGGGTTCCATCCGGAGAAATAAGATCCTCTCGCGTCCCCGCAGAGAAATGGGCCATCCTCATTTCTTCGAAGAGGTCCATGTTATTGTTGCTAGCCACGCTGTCAGTGCCCAAGCCAATCCGGATTCCCGCTGTCAGGAGTTCGCGCAAGGGCATGATGCCGTTTTTGAGTTTCAGATTGGACTTCGGACAATGGACGGCACTGACGCCCTGAACGGCCATGCTTCGGCTATCGTTGTCACTCAAGCGGATGCAATGCACCAACAACGTGCGCGATCTCAAAACACCAAGCCTGCGGAGGTACTCAATAGCACTGCAGGCCGGCGGGTCCCAGCGTATGCCCCGCTGGCGATAGGATGCTGCAATAGGTCCGGCTCCTTCCTTCAGGAACTCACTCTCAGCGGCCGACTCCGCTGCGTGGATGCATACGGGGAGCCCCTCCGAATCAGCCCAAGCACATGACTCCCGAAGCAAGGGCGCGCTGACGGTGTAAGGGGAATGAGGAGAGATCCCCAGATTCAATCGCTCCGGAACGGGGTTGCAGTAGCCCTGAACCAAGGGGGCAAGAGGCGCTTCCGGTCTCCACTCCCCGCCGAGGAGCCTTCTAAGATTGGCGATCTTGAGCCGAAGCTCTCCAGCCACCTTTGTCGCTTCTTCAGGAATTGGAGAAAACACTTCCTGGTAGAGCACTCCTCTCATACCGGTGATGAGGGCAGCGTCCAAGCTGGTTCCCAGGTCCATTGGATCGCCAATGGTTGTAATCCCAGACCGAACGGCTTCCACTGCGCCCAGTAGTGCAGAGACCCTTATGTCACCAAGGCTGAGAGCTTCGTACTTTAGCTGTGTGAGCCTGCGAATCCAGGTCCAGAAGGGCAAATCCTCCAAAACGCCCCGCAGGACGGACAGTTCCAAGTGCGTGTGTGCATTAACCAGCCCCGGCATCACCACGCCATTCGGAAAATTCCACGTCACCTGTGAGCCATGATGCTGCCGGATGTCCTCGTAAGGACCGACGGCCACGATTCGACTTCCGTTGACAACCACCGCTCCGTCCAAAATCGGAGGCGAGGTGATCGGCAAAACCCATCGGGCAGCGATAATCATGGATTCAGAACCGACGGACAGAACGGCTGGAGCTTATAGGACGCGACCTGACGCGACGAATCGATTGAAAACCCCGATATGCAGTGGCCATTCCCAAAGTGCTGTCTGAGCTGGTCGCGAACACCGAGCAGCACTTTCAACGCCATCCCCGGATTCACCCGCTTGGTGGCCGCAGTGTCGGTCGGGATCTCCACGGCAAACGTCTGATCTGCCGCCGCCAAGGCAGGCGGAGCCGAGCCGACCTTGGCCCTGGTTCTGACGCGACCGCTGGTCAGGTGCCACTCGGCCACCAGACGGTCCGTCGGAAGCCCTCCATGCAAGGGACTGCTCGTAATTCCGTAGACGTTGGTCTCGTAGCGACGACAGATGACTCCCAGAATCTCAATGTTGAGTCTGGCATTGCGGCACTCCAGCGGATCGAACGTCCACTCGATCAAATCAATCCCCCGCCCTAAGGCCTCTTCCCGTTGTGCCCATTTGAGCTGCCGGCCCAAACCCAGATTCTGGTATTCCGGCAAGATTCCCATCATCTGCGAATGCAGATACACGCGCCCGTCCCTGAAGCCCGGGAAGGAATTCACAAATCCCAGTACGCGATCTTGGTCATCCACCGCCGCCAGGACCTGACCACCGATCTTGCCACAAATTACGAACGTACGCAGCGGCAGAACCTCCTGGTCGGAAAAGCCCCAGGCGCGCTTTTGAACCTCGATACACTGACGCAGCAACTCGATCTCCGTTATAAATCGGATGCGAAATGCGGGAACTGTTGCCATCGACCTGCTCGTCTCCCCTGCTCATAGAAAAACGGCTAACGTTAGCATATCCGTCTGGGAGGGGGCAATTTGTGGGGGGCGCAAACCTCGGGGATCAAGGAACGAAACTGCCCCCGCCAGGCCTGTGCGGCCATGATGCGCCTGATTCGCCTATAATGAAGGACTAATTATCGCCGGTCCGGGATTCCTCGAAGCTCAAGGGATCAGCGGAGCCTGGGAGGAGACTTCATGGGGATTCGCAAACTTTTCGTACTCATCGCATTGGTCCTTGTTGCAGGTGCGCTGTGGTTGTTTCACCCGGAGAAGGCGGAGCATTTTCAAGTCTGTGCCGCAGTGGATTCGCAATGGGGACGAGACGCCCTTTGGGATGACGGCCTGGCTGAAGTCGCCACGTATGAATCCCGCCGGGTGGTCTATGGCAAATCCCGGGTGCATGAAGCCATCCTGATCACCGTAAAAGAAGATTTCTCCAAGAAGTTCTACACGAAGGCCGATTTCCCCGAGAAGACATCTTCATTCCCGGTGTTGAAGCTGAACATCGTCTCAGAAATTCCCACCGACAACTACACCTACCATTATCTGACTAGCGTCTTTGTGCGGCGTGAGGACCCCATGAGTTTAGTCAAGCTCACGGTGGGCAGCCAGGAGTGGTGCGGCAGCACATTCAAGGTAATTCGTGCGTGGGAGACTCACCCACGAATGATCTTCCACTCCTACTTCGAGGGTGAAGGGGGTGGGTCCTACTCCCTGGAGTTTTCGACCGGCGACTTGGCGGAAGACCAGCTGCTCATCTCCCTGCGCGCTTTGCCATTCCGGCAGGGCTTTCAACTCAAAACACGCATTCTCGACTCCATCGTTGACAACCGGGCTCCCGAACCAAGCCTTCACGACGCAACAATCTCGGTGTCGGGGCAGGAATCGATTGAGGGGCGCAGCACGTGGAAGGTAGACGTTCAGCGGAAGGACTTACACCAGAGTTATTGGTACGATCGTCCCTATCCGCATACGCTCGTCAAGCTGGCTTCCAGCGATGGTCGGGAGCTCCAGTTACGGGACGTCAGACGAAGAAGATACTGGTGACAGCAAAACCCGCTGCAAGAACGCTCAGAGATAGGTGAGAGAGAAAAACACGAAGTTGGCCAGCACATGCGCAACCACAGCACTTTCCAACCCACCTCGATAGAAACAGAGGCAAAGCAGTGCTCCGGCCAGGAAGGCCGTCAGAAATCCGTAAGTTCCGTGGACCGCCCCGAAGAGCAGCGACGACAAAATAACGCCGAATAAGAACGGTATCGTGGCCGTGAACGCAGGCCCCATAGCAATTACTGGATGGAACAAGCGGCTTAAGACGTAGATGAACGAAACGAACAACAGAAAGCGAAAAACCAACTCCTCGGTAAACCCCGAACTGAGTGAGACGACCAGCGTGTCAGACCAATCCGTCAAGAGATAAGTCCAAGCCGGGCGACGTGGACTGAATCGTACCCATGCGAAAAGGTTGTGGTAGACGAGCCCTATGAGGAGCCCTGGGCCTACGCCGAACAACAGAAGTGCCAGCATGCGCCGGCCCCACCCAATCGGCCGGCTCACGAGGAATGGCTGGAAGTGCATTTTTTCGGCAAAGATCAATCCCATGAGAACGCTGGAGCCGAAGAGGTAGAAGTAACGAAAGATCTCCGTCCACTCCGTCTCGGGATTCCTCGGCACCTTCAGGTCGGCTACAGTGTGGACCACCGCAGCCAGTACCCCTAAGATCAAGGCTTTCCCCAGTAATCGGACGATGTGAACGCCTTGAAAGAAGTAGGTAGGAGACTTCAAGGCGGGCTTTGGGTCAACGGTCTGCTGATCGAAAATCGCTCCGATCCTCCTCCCTGATTTGCGGCGCCTCTTGAACGACCTGGTTCATTTAACCCCTTGCTCATAGTTCACCCAAATGGAATCTCTACCTCTTCCCCTCGCCGCTCAGCCGAAAGATAGGCGGAATACATGACGGCCACCGTATCGTGTGCCAGCTGACCCCCACACTGTGGAACCCGGTCCCAATAGACGCACTCCATGAAATCCTGCAGCTCCTGCGGGTAGCCATGCATCCAATCCTCGTCAGGAGCAGGATGGCTCCACCCCTGTTTGGTACCGATCTTTTCCACAATGTAGACATCCTTGAGTTGATCCTCTTTCGGATTATAGGTGGTCAAAGCATCGATGGGGTTCATGTTGCAGCGCGTCCGATGGTTGTTCGCAAAGATCTCCAGCCAGTTGTGCACGCCACCCATGACAATTTCGGTGGAGAAGATGTCGGCAAACATCCCATCCTCGAAGACAATGTGCATCTGGCTGTAGTCCTCCACATCGCGGTAGTCCGTCCGGAGAAGCTTTTGATCGCGGTAATTCGGGTTGCGCGTTACCTGGTGCACGCGTGCGCTGACGCTGCGCGCCCGAATGGCCTCTCCGCCGTTCGCGATTCCCTCTTCTTGTTTCAAGTACAAAGCCGCCGTCAGCGGATGGCAGCCCTTGCCCACGATGGAGCCGCCACCGGCTTCCGCCCAGATGCCGTAGCTTGGCGAGTGCGATCCACTGTGCGATTCTTCTCCGATCATCCACAAGATTTGCCCCTTGCTGGCTTTGAGGATCTCTCGTTCTTTCTGAATGACGGGGGCATAGACCCAATCTTCGGCGTACATCAGCTTCTTGCCGCTTTCTTCTGCCGCCTCGAGGATCCGTCGCGAACTCGTCATGGCCTCCCGTAGCATGACTTCCTTCGAAAAAGTATCGCCGCGGAATCCGGGTTCGCCTGAACCGTAGTACCCGGTAAACGGTTTCTCGACGATCACGTGCTTGCCGGCTTTGAAGGCCGCCACAGCCACAGATTCGTGGACATAGCCCGGAGCACAAATGTCGACCACGTCCACGGCACCCAGCAGATCGTCCAGCGTTTCGAAAGATCGAATTCCCTGCTCCGCGGCAAAAGTCTCGCGACTTTCTTTCGATTTCGATGTGAACCCAACGACCTCCAACGGAACGCCGAAGACCTTCTGGTAGCCCTTCAAATGAAAACGCGCCGCAAAACGGGCGCCCACAATTCCAACCTTGATTTTCGAATTCATTCAGTCAGCACTCCCTGGACCGGCAGCATTGCCAAGCCTTCTCGATCGAGATCTCTCGCGACGCGAGTTGCGTTAGGACCCACCTACTGAGTCGTTCCTTTATAGTTTCAAACCCAAGCGCATTTCAACAATTATCTCCGGCAGTGCCGGCCTCAATTCGATTCCTTGATCTGATGATCCGTTTTCTCCGTTTTCCGAACGGCTCACGATATCGGTCCGTCTGCGTTAGAATAGCCTTTCTTAATGATGAGGGATCCAATGCTTCGTCCCCTGATGCTGTCATCCTGGCTTTTTGCGGCAGGTTTCCTGTGGAGTTCGGCTCTCAGCCCGCTGGCAGATACGAACCCGGTAGATCGATCGGCCGCCACCGAGGTCGATCGGATCTTCACTCGTTGGAGCGGGCCCGGCTCACCCGGTTGTGCGGTGGGCGTGGTCCAGAGAGGAGAGCTGGTCTTCGAGAAGGGCTACGGCTTGGCAAACCTTGAGCATGACATTCCGAACACTCCAACCACCGTCTTCTATGTGGCATCCACCTCCAAGCAGTTTACTGCCGCCGCCATTGGGTTGCTGCTGAAGCGGGGCAAGATCTCGTTGGAAGACGAGGTTCGTCGCTATGTTCCCGAACTTCCCGAGTATCCCGAACCCGTCCGAGTCCGGCATCTCCTGTATCACACCTCTGGAATCAGTGACTATCTAGAATTGTTCGCGTTGGCAGGAGTAAGACTGGACGACGTCCATTCCGAAAGCGAGATTGTAGAGATGCTGTCCCGACAGGTCTCGCTAAACTTCGAGCCGGGCACCCGCTTTCAGTACAGCAACTCCGGATACTTCCTGTTGGGCCTCATCGTTAAGCGAGTTTCTGGAAAGTCTTTGCGTCAGTTCGCCAGCGAAGAGATCTTCCAGCCACTCGGCATGCGGGATACCCGTTTTCATGACGAGCGAACGGAGCTCGTGAAGCGGCGCGCCAGTGGTTATTACTCTCGCAAGGAGGGGGAATACCGAAATTACCTGACGCACTTCGACGAGGTGGGTGACGGAGGGTTGATGACGACGGTTCGCGATCTGTTTCTTTGGGACTCCGAGTTTTACAGACCGCGGCTGGAGGAGGGCACGCTTACGCCTCTCCTGACATCCCCAGGCACGCTCGACGGCGGTCAATCCCTGAACTATGCGTTCGGGCTGGCTCTGGGGGAACACAGGGGACTCCGGATGTTCAGTCATGGTGGCTCGTTCCTCGGCTTTAAGAGTGAGTTCCTGCGCCTGCCCGAGCGGGACCTCTCGGTCATCTGTCTCTGCAACCACTCCGGAATCGAGGCCACACGATTGGCGAGACAGGTAGCTGATGTTTACCTGGGCCTGACGACCGTTCGTGAGTCCCAAGTATCCGGAAACTCGACGATCGTGGGAGACTCCGAAGCTGCTCGGGGAGGATCGAATTCAGTGTTCGGAAAGGATGGGCTCTTCCGCGAACCTGTCACGGGCAGCCTCTGGAAGTTTTCGAAGCAGGACGAGCAGCTCGTGGCCAGCGTGGACGGACAGAAAGTAGCTTTGGTTCCGGCCGGCGAAAACCGATTTCGGTCTGTGGACGCTCCGATCGACTTGGACATCCGCTTTGATCCTTTGCCGCGGGGGGAAGCCCCTCGTGTTCGGCTTCAGGTTGAAGGGCAGGCACCTGTGCAACTGGAGCCCCTTCAACCCCTGGCACCATCAGCTTCTCAGTTAGGCCTTTATGCCGGCAACTATTACAGCGAAGAGCTTCAGGTCACTTATCAGCTCTTTGTTCATGAGAAAGCTCTGTTCCTGCGGGTGCGAAATGCCTCCGACGCGCCAGTCACGCCGGTGGTCTCGGATGTGTTTCGGGTGGAAGGAAAGAACCTTCTGTTCTCGCGCGACCAGCAACATCGAATCGCCGGCTTTTGGTTGAGTAACGGGCGCATCCGAGGGCTTTGGTACTCACGACTGGTGCCCGAGTGAGGACTGACGGGAGCTTGGCTGGACGGCTGCAAGGCCTCAGGTCACTTCTCGACAAGACGAGAAACGGCGATGCGTGTCTATCTCGAGGGTCCGACTTTCAACCATTCTGCACAGGATAGCCACTCCGGATCCGCGCTCAGAATGCCCCTCAAGTTCCCACCTCGGACATTGCCGCCTGTGAGGTTTCCTTACCTCCTATCCCGGTCATGATGCGTTGGATTCCGAAAAGCGGGAGCGGCCGGGTTCTGCTAGCAGGCTTGCTTCTGCTGGCCCTTTATACAACCACCATCGAACCGAATTGGGTTCACGTTCGATACCAGAAAATCATAAGTCCCCCTCTGGCACGGGTTCTTGGGAAGCGGGTGGTTGTCCAACTCAGTGATCTTCACAGCTTCTCGATGGGCTTTCGCGAGCGCCAGGTGCTTAAGATCCTTGACCGCCTGCAGCCGGACCTGATTCTCTTGACCGGCGACTATGTCCCCTGGAAAGGCGACTACAAGCCTGCTCTGGAGTTCCTCTCTCGATTGAGAGCCAAAACAGGAGTCTGGGCTGTGATGGGTGACTACGACTACAGTCTCTCCCGACAGAGCTGCCGATTCTGTCACAAGCCGGGCACCGGGGAACCTACCCAAGCGCATTCGGTTCGGTTTCTTCGCAACTCGGTGGAGCGCATCGACCTGCCCGGCGGATCGCTGTGGTTGGGTGGCATGGATCCGTACGAATCGGGTGTCTTCCTGAAGCGCAAGCTGGACCAACTGCCGGCTGATCAGCCGCTGCTGATCCTGAGTCACAGCCCGTTGGGATTTGATTGGTTCGGTTTCTCCGAAGGGGTCGTTATGCTGTCGGGTGATACACACGGTGGGCAAATTCCCCTACCGGCATGGCTGTGGAAGGAATTAGGTTACGAAAAGAACTTCCGCTACAACCAGGGCGTATTTGTGAAGGGGAGCAATACCCTCTTTGTCAGTCACGGCATCGGCATCAGCCACCTTCCGATCCGTTTCTCGCGCGTCCCGGAGGTGGTGGTACTTCAGTTTGTGGAAGTTGATCCGGAAGGCTTCCCTTATGCGCAACACTCTTCTTCGTCCCACCTCATGGCTTGTCATCTGCATTCTGGCAGGGAGCATGAGGTGCCAGCCGGCCTCTCGAGCCGAGAGACTGGCTTTTGATTTCGAGTCTGACGCGGAGCTGGACCATTTCTTCTGGAGCTGTCACACGTTGTTCGAACGCTCCACCCAGCACGCATCTCGGGGCAGGTACTCCCTCAGGGTGAAGCTCTACCCCTCCCGTTACCCCGGCATTTCCCCCAGCTTTCGGATCAGAAACTGGTCAAGTTACAAAACCCTGCACTTTGATGTCTTCAATCCCGCTCCCTCAACCCTGACTCTCTACCTGCGGATCGATGACGCGTACTCGAGTCCGGCGTATGAGGACCGCTACAACGGAACCTTGCGACTTCAACCAGGACTCAATCGTCTTTCCATCGCCCTGGATACTCTGGAAACGTCGGGCACGAAACGGACCTTGGACCCTCTCAGCATTAAGCGCTTCGCCCTGTTTCTGAACCATCCCAGGGAAGAAACAACTCTTTATTTCGACAATTTCCGTTTTCTGTCCCGTTGACCCACGATAATCTGGTTCGAATGCAAATGGAAAGGAACCCTACAAGATGAGTCGATCGATTCATGGCTTCGTCCTTTGGATTTGCCTGCTGGCGGGCCTGTTGGCCTGCCCGCACGCTCTCTCAGGCCAGGAGTGGCCATCCTATGGTGGTGACCCGGGGGGCACTCGTTTTTCGAAACTGGAACAGATCAACCGCTCCAACGTTTCCCGGCTTCGCCCGGCGTGGACCTACCATACGGGGGAAAGGAGGTTGGGGTTTCCCCGAGACGACAGCCGGCCGGCCGCTTTCGAATGCGCACCGATTGTGATCGACGGCCGCCTCTTCTTGGTGACGCCTTCGAGTCGGGTCATTGCACTCGAAGCCGAGACTGGGCGCGAGCTTTGGGTTTTCGACCCGCAAAAAGGTCGCAACCAAAGGCACTTTGAACAGCATCGCGGCGCGGCCTATTGGCAAGGAATGGCTGAGGGAAAAACCTCCAGACGTATCTTCTATGCAACCTTTGACGGAAAACTCATCGCATTGGATGCGATGACTGGAAGACCTTGCCCTGATTTCGGCCAAGAGGGAATGGTAAACCTCCGCCGGGGCGTTGCGGACAAATGGCCTCACCGGGGCTACGGCCAGACTTCGCCGCCCGCGATCTTTGAAGACCTGGTCATCGTGGGATCGATCGTTCCGGAGGGGCCTGGTCTGGGGCCGAGCGGCGACGTCCGCGCTTTCAGGGCGCAGGACGGTTCCCTGGTCTGGACGTTTCATACAGTACCCCGGCCGGGCGAGTATGGCCACGACACATGGGAGGCAGAATCCTGGAAGGATCGCACCGGGGTCAATGTCTGGTCGATCATGAGTGTGGACACAAAGCGGGGCCTGGTTTTTCTGCCGATTGGATCTCCCGCGTACGACTTCTACGGCGGTGACCGAAAGGGGTCGAACCTATTTGGCAATTCTCTGGTGGCCCTCGATGCAAGGACCGGGAAGCGGGTCTGGCACTTCCAGATGGTGCACCACGATCTTTGGGATTATGACATGCCCGCCCAGCCCGTTCTGGCCACCTTGCATCAGGGGAGCCAGGAGGTTCCACTGGCAGTCCAGGTCAACAAGATGGGGATGGTCTTTGCCTTTGAGCGGGAGTCCGGCAGGCCCTTTTTCCCGGTGGAAGAACGCCCCGTCCCTGCCAGCAAGGTTCCGGGAGAATCCTCCTGGCCGACCCAGCCGTTTCCGGTGAAGCCTTCGCCGCTTGTGCGTCACGCGATGACGCGGGACGACATTACCTCAGTTACTCCGGAGCATCGAGAGTTTTGTCTGGACCTATTCGACTCGCTGGTGAATGGACCAATCTATACACCGCTCGGCGAGCAACTGACACTCCAGATCCCCGGCACGTTGGGAGGAGCCACGTGGTCCGGAGCATCCTTTGATCCGCAGTCAGGCTACCTGTTTGTGAATGTCAATGAGCTGCCCATGCTGGGAGCCATCGAGCCCAAGGTCAACCATCCGGACTACAGCTTCGTTCGCTCCAGTCCTTGGGGAGCCTACGCCCGTCTTTGGAATGCCGAAAAAGTCTGGCCTTGTATTAAGCCGCCCTGGGGCAAGCTCGTGGCAGTTGATCTCAACAAAGGCGAGATTGCATGGTCTTCAACCTTGGGCATCGTGCCGGAACTCTCAGAGAAGAAGGTCTCCCCCACGGGCGCCCCAAACTTGGGCGGCTCCATCGTCACAGCGGGCGGTCTGGTTTTCATTGGAAGCACCAACGACAGCCGCCTGCGGGCCTTCGACTCCAATACCGGCAAGGAGCTTTGGGTTACACGGCTGGAAGCCAGTGGCCATGCCCTGCCGGTCACCTACCTGGGTCAGAAATCGCGAAAGCAATTCGTCGTCATCGCAGCCGGCGGCGGCGGCTATTTCAGCAAGGAGGTTTCCGACGCAGTCCAGGCTTTCGCATTACCGGATGGAGTCTAGCCGTGCCAACCGTCCACGCCTGCCGCTCTCGGCGATTGATCGAGGAGATACCGAATGACTGCGAGGCGCTACCGCTACCGCAAGGAGATTCTTGAGCAGCTCATCAGTCACGGCCTCCGTCCCACCAGCGCGACCCCTTGTGAATTGGTCAGGGAGGCCCTGGTCGACCTCTACCTCTACGAGATCCGCCGATTGCGAGATCGTCTGAAGCGAGGCGAATTCCCCAAAACCGAATACGCTTCGCGGGTGGATGCCCTGCGCCGCTCTTATCCTGTGTTGGGGATCCCGGTTCAAGCTTGGCTTACAGCAGGCCAGGAGGGAGATTCCGGATTTGACCCGACCTAATGGTGGGTTCGAAACTGATGGCTGTTTCAGGAAAAACGATCTTTGATCCGCTATTGGAATGTCACGAAAGTGAAGGGGAAGATTCCTGAGGGCCTGAGAGATCCGCTACTTGATCCACCCAAGCTCTTTCATGCGCGATTCCAAACCAGCGACTGGTTTGGCCTTGCCCGACATCCCGGAACGCCTGGCCTCACAGTAGTCCTTGACCTTCTTTCGTGTTTTCTCCATGCTCGTGATCACCTTCGACACATGGGATTTTCCCAGTTTGAAGTCCTTCTCGATCACCTTTTCTTCGTATCCAGCCTTTCGGAGAATTGGCAGCAGCTCCTCATTAAGGCTCTCGCAGGCATTCTGGGCCACCCGCTTCAGCTCTTTGTCGTCCGTCAACAACGTGCCCGACCACCACTCCTCAAGGTCCCTTAGATCACGAGGGTTGTTTAGCATCTGGTCAAGGACAGCGTTGCTCCTGGACGGATCAAAAGGGTCAAGTCCCTTGATCTTCAAAATGCCGTTTCCCTTGTCGACAAAGAAGACGTTCCCCTGGTTTTGGATTCCCTTCTTTCCGGGCAGCACCTTGAACCTGTCGGAGTTGTTAAGAAACATGTCCACCACAAGAATCGCACCGAGTCGCTCCAGGTTTTCGCCGTCTCTCAGATTGGACAGAATGAGTGCCGCTTTCGCCGCATCCTTCTCATCAACGACTGCCTCCAGGTCCATCAGCCCGGCTTTGAATCCCATGATGATCCACTTGAATTGGGCTTTGCCCTGGAGGAGGTTCTTCACCTCGGCATTTGCCCCCGTGTCGAGCTTCCCCGTATCTACCAACTCGTACAGCCAGCGGGTCTCTGTAGCATCTAGCGGTCGGCCCCTCACACCGCGAGCTGCCTCACGCATCAGGCCGTAGGCGAACTTCAGAGTTTCTTCAGCGTCGGGGGACCATCTCGACCGGAATTCTGCCTTCAGAATGAAGTAGCGATCTTGATGGGTCTGGGGATTCTCATTCCAGGTAAGTTTGAAGACGGGCCGTTTTGGAGCAATCTTCGTGATGGAGCGAATATATTCTTTATGAAGGATGTCCGGAATTGGATTGGGCATATGCTATCCTTTGCCAGGGTGCCGAACCGTGCGCGGCTCTGTCTTCCCAGGAAACCACAATTCTTGTATCCCATAATGAGCATGAAATTAGAGGCTCGACCTGAGGCTGTCAAGGGGAAAACTCTGCAGCACCAGGCCATTGTTAGACTGCGTAGCTCAAGAGAACCACGCGCGTGAAGTGTCGGTCGATGCCTCATGCAGGGGTACTGAAAAAAGGAACGATGAAAGACACCAAGGGAAGAATGCAAATTTTTATCCTCTGTACGGGCAACTCCTGCCGTAGCCAAATGGCCGAAGGATTCCTGAAGTCCTTCGATTCCAGGCTAGAGGTTCATTCGGCCGGGACGCAGCCGGCCGAAAGGGTTAACCCTTATGCCGTCCGAGTGATGAAGGAGATTGGCATCGACCTAGCGGACGCCCGCCCCAAGACGGTCCAGGAGTTCCTGAAAGAGTCGTTCGATTATGTGATCACCGTGTGCCAGGACGCGGACAAGAATGGCCCCTACTTCAGTGGCCCAGTCGGCGCCCGCCTGCACATCGGTTTTCGCGATCCCGCCACCGCCACCGGCAGCGAGGAAGAAATCCTGTCGGTCTTTCGTCGATCCCGCGACGATATCCAGGCCCGTTTTCAAAGGTTCTACCAGGCTGAAATTCAACCACGATTGCCTTGACAGTCGGATCTGGGGCGATGCGCCGTCCAGATCCGCTCATCCCTCATGCATTCGATTCGTCGCAGTATCTGCCGATCATTCATCAGCCATTCTCACACATGCCCTTCACACCGTGGAGTATGTCGCCGTGTGGGGTCCAATCCTAAGGATCACCATTCCACCTCGGACAGGCCCGCAGTGCCCCTGGGCTGCTTACCTCTCGATGGCGCCTCCGCGACGCTTCAAGCAGAAAAAGCACGAGACTGATGGACGTCTCCGGGGATATGCTAGCGAGGCTACTTAAAAACTCCAGGTACCTACCCCTGGGTTGCCGGCAAGGAGAAATTTCAAACTCCCGGCGGAGGAACCAAGCCATGTCAAGGCCCCATAACCGGAGATTCTCGGCGATTGTCCACCTGGTTGCCTGGCTGCTTCTGGCACCCAATCTCCGGCATCTTCACGCCACGGGGAGCAACTCCCCCCAGCCCAATATCATTCTCATTCTGGCGGATGACCTGGGATTCTCGGATCTAGGCGCCTATGGCTCGGAGATCCAGACGCCTCATCTGGATCGCCTGGCGTCCCAGGGACTGCGCTTCACACAGTTCTACAACGCCGCGCGCTGCTGTCCGACACGCGCCGCCCTCCTCACTGGACTCTACCCTCACCAAGCGGGGATGGGACACATGACCAGTGACTGGACAAGGATCGCACAGTCTTATTCCCCTGGTTTGAACGATCGCTCGGTCACCATCGCTCAGTTGCTTTGCCGCGCAGGCTACAAAACCTATCTCACAGGTAAGTGGCACACTGGCGGTTTCGAAAAAGGCCAGGAACAAAACTACCCTCTAAGCCGTGGATTCGATCGCTTCTACGGGACCTACGGTGGTGGGAACTTCTTTTTTCCAGACAATCTGAAACTGGATTGGGAAGATGTCAGCCCCGGGGAGGACTATTACTTCACGGATGCGGTGAGCGACTACGCCGTCCAGTTCCTGCGGGAGCACGTGAAAAAACACAACAAACAGCCATTCTTTTTGCACCTCTGTTACACGGCTCCCCACTTCCCTCTCCATGCCAGGCCCGAGGACATCGCCAGGTACCGCGGCAAGTACAGGGAAGGTTGGGACAAGGTTCGCCAATTACGTTTTGAGCGGCAGAAACAGATGGGAATCGTCAAACCGGGCTGGAACCTCTCGCCGCGCGATCCGCTCGCCAGACCGTGGGATGCGACGCCGGATCAAGATCAATGGGACCTCAGAATGGCGGTTCATGCCGCGATGGTAGATCGTATGGATCAAGGTGTCGGTCGCGTCATGGCCGCCCTGCGCCAGATTAAAGCCGAAGAGAATACCCTGGTGCTGTTTCTCTCAGACAATGGGGCCAGCGCGGAAGCGCTCGATTCCTGGCCCGACCCCAGGCGGGGACACAAGCCGGGTTCGGAAGTCGGAACAAAAGATTCCCACCGCTGCCTTGAACTGGGCTGGGCCAACGCTGCGAACACACCTTTTCGCGAGCACAAGATGTGGGTCCACGAGGGCGGAGTTGCCACACCACTGATTGCCTGCTGGCCTGCCGGCATCAAGGCCGCTGGCGCTGTCGCAAACCAGGTCGGCCACGTGATCGACCTTCTGCCGACTTTTCTGGCCCTGGCCGGTATGGACTACCCACCTGCTTTCGGCACCCGTCAGCTGCTGCCGCTCGAAGGCAAGAGCTTGGTTCCGGTGCTAAAGGGACAGCCAATCGGAGACCGAACCCTGGCCTGGGAGCACGAAGGGAATCGGGCTATTCGGCAAGGAGACTGGAAACTGGTGGCGTCATACGGCGGGAAATGGGAGCTCTACAATCTGGCTGCCGACCGCACCGAAACCAATAATCTGGCCGACCGGATGCCAGAAAAGGTCAAGCAACTGTCGGACCTCTGGCAAGAGTGGGCTGATCGGGTCGGGGTGGTTCCCTGGGAGCACCTCCCCGGCTCAGACTACCAACCCACGTCGCGCTATCGAAAGAAATCTGAACCCGTCGGGTCCTAGTTACGGGACCCCGACTTAAGCCCCCGTCATGGCAAGGGCAATTCAATGGCGCGAATTTCTCGCGGTCTCCTGAATTGCCCTTCTGATGGTTGGCTCTTACTGCTTGTGGGCTTTGTGGCAGGTGGCACAGGATGCTGTGATCGTCTTGAACGCTGTTCGGGCACCTTCCAGATCTTTCTTCTCCAGAGCTGCCAGGGCGCTGCTGCTGCCCTCGCGCAGGTCTTTAGCCGCACCAGCCCAGATCTGGTCGGGGCAACGGCCATCGTCCATCAAAAGGTACCCTGCTTCGTTCAGTAGCGCAGCCTGACCGACCGCGACATCCCAGGCCTTGTCGTCGGCCGGACCGGAGTCTTTCAAGGAAGCACCCAACCCCGCACAGGCGGGCTGATTGATGCCCCTCATCAAATACTTCGTTTTGGCCAGACGAGTTTTCCCTTTCTGAGCCGCTCCTGTGTCAACCTGCAGCAAAATCCCGAGCCCTATCGTAGCTCCTACGAGCAACGCCATCCATTTCCTTCGCATCGCGGTGTTCTCCTTGTGTTAGTTGAGATTGAGATTGAGCTGTATAACTTGAGGCAATCGATCCACCTCGTTGAACTCCCACAGAACAGCGTCTGCTTGCTGGCCCCGAAATGACTGGATACCTTGTCATACGAACCCGTTTGATCCGGCCGGCCCCGTCCACCTATACGCAAGATCAAGCGATTCTATCCTGTCCGGGATCAACACACCAGCCCTTCGAGCCCGCGACCTTTCGCTGCCCCGGCGACATGATGGAGTGGCAGTCGCACGGCGAGAAGGCCTGTCGCAAGATTGTTTCCCCAGAGAAAGTCCACCACAGACCTGATGCCTCTTTCACGGGACATCTGTCAAGAAATCCGCCAGAGACCGGACCTGGAGACCGGTACGCAAGGTGTCGGGATCCATATCAGATTCCAATTCCAGGACAATCTCCTTGGGCCGGCCTGGTATCAGGTCAAAGTAGTTGTCCGAAAAGGAAACCTCGAACGAGCGGAGTGAAAGCCGAACGTCCTTGGCGAACCGCTCTGTGCTGAGTCCGACCGCATAACGCCCTGCTTCAAGGCGCTTCACCTGGAACTGCGGTGGGGCCGGCTTTAACTGAAGCATTCGCGGAATCGCAAACAGGTGACAACTGCTGGAAATCACCTGCCCATCCAGGATCAATTCACTAAGAAGAAAAACATTGGTTCGGTCCCTGCCCGCCAGCAATTCCACAACGGGTGCCTGCCACAGAGATTCTCCTTTGAGTGGCAAAACGGTGGCGCGCTGTCGCCGCTGCAGAAGTACCTTTCCATCCAGTGAGATCAGTTCGGTGTTGAGAACAGTTCCGGGACGGAGCCCCCGGTCCGAAACTACTGCCACGTGGACCTGACCCTGGTCCTCGTAGGAACTGACGAGTGATTCTTGATAGAACCGGCGAGCATAGTAGTGCAGGGCTTTCCATCGGCCAAAGTAGTCGATGCTGGACCAGGAGACTGCGGGCCAGCAATCATTGATTTGCCAGTAAAGGCAACCCATCGTGCGCGGTGTGTTTCTGCGCAAGTGTTCCACGGCGGTCTTGACAGCCAGAGCCTGTGCCAGCTGGCTCAAGTAAACTAAGCTCTCGATATCCCTGGGCTCTCCGTAATACCGGCTGATGGCCTGCCGCACACGCTCCATCCCGTTCGCGCTTTTCAGATGGGCCTTGATCGCCTCCGAATCAGGAGACAAGCCCTCCCTGCCCGCCATACGTTCGATGGTCTTCAGGTCGGGGAACGACAGAAAACCCAATTCGCTGACGAAGCGAGCTTTCACATCGCGATAAGCATCAAAGGGAAGGTCCGAATGCCAGACTTCCCAAGCATGGCTGTCTCCGCTTCGCCCGGAGTTAGGCTTTTCTCCGGACACAGAGCTGGGTGAGCTTGGCCAGTAGGGTCGGCCAGGATCGAGCTGGGCACAGAGCCGAGCCAGCTCGTCACGAAAGAAGGCTTCCTGTTTTTGCCACACGAAGGGGTGAAAGCGTTTCTTCCATCCCCACTCAAACCACCCGGATTCCACTTCGTTGTTGCCGCACCAAAGAGCCAGGCTCGGATGATTCCGAAGCCTCTTGATGTTGTGGCTGGCTTCCTTCCGGACGTCGTCGAGGAACGCCCCGGAAAGGGGATAGAGCGCATTCGCAAAGACGAAGTCTTGCCAAACCAGGAGGCCCATTTCGTCGCACAGCTCGTAAAAGTCCGCGCTCTCGTAAAGTCCACCTCCCCACACTCGAACCAGGTTCATGTTGGCGTCCAAGCAGGCTCGAAGCAGTCGCCGGTACCGCTCCCTTGAAACCCTGGTTGGAAAGGAATCCGCAGGGACCCAATTTCCGCCCTTGATGAACAGGGGGGTTCCGTTTACGACAAACTCGAAGCTTTCGCCCCACTCATCCGGCTGCCTTCGCAAAGCAACTGTTCGGATTCCCGTTCGCACCGAACGTTTTTCGATCAGCCGGCCTTCCCGCCATAGCTCCACTTCGAAGGTATAGAGCGGCTGGGCCCCGAACCCTCTGGGCCACCACAGGGCAGGCTGAGCCAGCAAACCGTGCAACTTGACGCAGGTCCGATCCGCCCGGAGATCAACATGACCATCTGAAAGCTTGATGCCGGCCGTCGACTCCTGTAGCAAAACGGAGACTTGACCGGCGGACGACGACTGCAATTCGACCTCGACCGAAAGACGAGCTGCCTCGGGTCGAACGTCCTCGAATCGAATCCAGATGTCCTCAATCCGAACACCACTCCACATCTCGAGAAAGACGGGTTTCCAAATCCCGACCGAAACCAATCTGGGAGCCCAATCCCAGCCGAATTGGTAAGGAGCCTTCCGAGTGTACGGGCTGGTCTTCTCTCCCGGATCGAGTGGTGCCGGAAGTAAGGTCCACGATCCTCGAACGCCGGGAAGCACCTTGTTGATCGGTGAACTGAAGTGAACCTCCAGTATGTTCTGGCCCGACTGGAGCAAATGCCGGACGGGAATCCGCCAGGCACGGAACATGTTCTCAGCAGTCAAGACCTGGCCCCCATTCACAAAAACCTTTGCGTAGGTATCAAGACCTTCAAATACCAGGTCGATATTCTCGAAATCAAAGGTTGCACGATCGAGGGCAAACTGAGTCCGATAGATCCAATAGGACTTCCCCACCCAGTCCAGGCTCCTCTCCTGGCTGCCCCAAAAGGGATCACCAATCCGTTGGTTCGACTGTAAGTCCAGCAGGACACTACCGGGAACCGTTGCGGGAGACCAGATTTGCGCCCCGGCTTCCCGGAATTGCCACCCGCGATCGATGAACATTCGGTGGTTAGTGCCCGGTTGAGTCAAGGAGGCAACCGAAGGAGGGCAAATAGAAACCAACGACCAGAAAAGAAGGATTGCCGGTCGAATAGACATCGTCGAATCAAGTCAAGCGCTGTGTCAGCTGGGGAGTTCCAATCACGAAGAGAAAACAGCCGGCTTCCGCTCTGGACCGCCCGGCAAAGCCCATCCGCTCGCAGTGCACACCAGAGCCGCGCCTGAGACGGCCTCGAATCTTGGAGCCCTGCTACGGGCCAGCCTCCGCAGTCAACAAGCCCAACCTCCAGGGTATTTCGCCATACTTCTTTCCGATTCGATCCTGGTCTGCGACACCCTGAAACAGAAATCGAAGCTGGGCGGGATCCACTTCCAAGCGCTCATCATAACCAGCCCGCAGGAGTTCTCCGTGGCTGAAAGAATCGGTCCACTTCTCCGCCTCAAAGGTGACCGACTCCGGAGCAACGAAGGGCTTCTTGCGCGTGCCGGCCAGTTCCTCCCAGGCACCGTCCAAGCGCTCAGCGAGATAGGCCTTGTAGTACCGCCGGCCTCGATCTTGGGCTTCGATCAGCGTCAGGTACCTACCCAACTTGCGCAGCAGGTAGGTGTGGCTGGCCTCATAGACATCTCCCCTCAGAGCGACACGGGGCGCATCCCAACCACGTGGAAACTGGGCCAGCGCTGTCTCCGACCGCCACATGCAACCGTCGAGAGACGTGAAGAAGAGGTGCGCCTTCCTTTCGTCACAGATGATCCAGAAATCAATCCACTGCTTGATGTTTTCCGGATGTCTTGCAAACAGCAGGGTTGGCTGGGTCCACGAATAAGGATCGCCCAAATCGGCAGTCGTGGAGAAAGCAGGTTGAAGTGCCGGTTTACGGCTCGGTTCACTTACCTGGTAAACCAGGTACCATTTCCTGTGGGGCGAGAAATAAAAGACCTGCGGGGCACAAAAATAGCCGTCCGTTAACTTCAGGATCTCTCGCTTCGCCCCCTGGGTTCTGCTCCAATCCTCGAAGGAGAGGTATTCGATCTGGTGGGACCGTTTCTGACTGCGAATCGTGCAGAAAACGTGCCACCGGCCCTCATAACGAACCACACTGGGGTCCTTGATTGCGTGACACGGGTCCTCGCTTCGGGCAGCCGGAGTCAGCAGCGGACCACTGGATTGCCATTTGAATCGACCCTGAAGAAAGGTCTGGGCATCCGGCCGGGCGGCGCTGGCAATCTCGCGGTTTACAGAGTTCGCCGCTAACGAGCTGGAAATCAGCAGGCACCATAGCAAAGGTCGAAGGGCCATTCTGGCCTCCTTTGGGCAGCGGGCGCATTTGATGAGGAGGATGGACCCCGAAGAACGCGATTCTACACAGAAGCCCTTGTTCTTGGGAACGGGATTGATGTGTTGGGGCTCAGGATCGTCACTCGAACAAACTGCTCATGGGGCGGCCCGTGTAACCGGTCATCTCCAGGTAGCCTCGTCCTCGGACCTGCCTGCCGGCCCGAGTACCCCAAGCCTGCACCGCGCCCTCCCAGTAGGTCACTCCGGAGGAGCCCTGGGCCCGCAATTCTTGGTCTCGCAGAGCTGCCTGCACCTGGATGGCGAGGTCCCAACGGGGAACTTGAATCTTCCATTCGACCGGATAAACGGCCCCACTGTGCGGCGAACGCCAGGTTTCACCGGGCCGAAGAGTGAATTCTGCGGAGTGTAGCGAAACGCTCTGGCCGGAAACGTCAATCAACGTCCCACCGGAGTGTAGATCAGCACTGTTGTCGACCCGTCGCAGCTGAAAAAGCATCAGTTCACTGCCGTCTTCAAACTGGATAGAAAACCAATCCCAACCTCTTTGTTCCGGCTCCAGGAAGCTGGTTCCAAACTCATGATCCATCCAGCTCCAACCTCGCACAGCCGTCTTTTTGCCGTCCAGCCAAATCCAGCCTGCCGTGGGCATGCGAGTCAGCGAATAGTAACAGGAAGCATTGCCAGGCTGAGATCCTTTCCGGCTGTACCCACCCTCACCATGAAGGATAGGCTGTTTACCCGCTTCGAGATCCAGTTCGACGCCCATGCCATTCTCCACCGCGCGCAGAATATGCTTGCCACTCGCATTCAGGCCGGCTACCCAATCCCCATTCCAGACCTTATAGACAGAGGTTTCGGCTCCCGCCCAACCGGGTCCTGGACGGTTCATCCTTTCCCGGAACAGAAAGCGTCGTCCGCTCAAATCGCTCACAGCCAGGTGAGTCATGAAGAGATCGCGGATGGCCCATCGCGAGGGATTCTCCGGCTTGGGGTCTACCCCAACTCGGAAAAAGGTCAGTTGGTACCCAAACCGCTGCCCGTCTTCGGTACTCAAGTTTCCCGTGTAGTACCACCATTCGATCCGGTATTCAGGATGGCTTCCATGATCCTGTGGAAAGCGAAACTCATATCCCGGGGAGGCCTGGCGCCAGATCCTCACCGCGCTCTCACCTTCCCCCCCGGTGGCAGCCTCTCTCGTGGCCACTGAGCCGGCCAGGATCAGGAGACTTGCAACTGCAACACTTCTGAAAGAGCAACCAACAAAGCGCCGAAGGAAGAATGCCTGTTCCTTTCGGCGAGAATCAGGCATCCGCTTGCGTCGCGTTGCAGGTCGCACCATAGTCGTCACGCTGCCGTTTATCATTCTCCATGCGGGAAACAATTCGATCTCATCATGACGAACGGTCGTCGAGGCGAAGATTCCCTTTCATTCTTGCGGTGCAACCGCTTTTTCAAGCGCGGAGGCACGATGGGCCGGGTACAGACCGGCCAGGGCGGTGGCCACCAGAATCAGAACCGAAGACTGGAGCAGGAACGCGGAAGGCAAATGGAATTGGATGGTCCAGCCAAAGCTCTGCACGTTGATGACATAGATGAGCACCAGGGAGAGTAGCCATCCCACGCCCAATCCGATCAATTGACTGGCCAGTCCAAGCAACGCAGCTTCAATCACGACCATTCGTCGGATTTGTCCTTGCTCGGCACCGACCCATCGGAGAACACGGAGGTCTGCCTTTCGGTCCAGGATCAGCGTAAACAGGGTGGCCGCAATTCCAAGAATCGCCACAAAGATGGCAATGGCCTCCAAAGCATAGGTGATGGCAAAGGTACTGTCAAAAATCCGCAGTACCTCAGCTCGCAACGAAGAATTCGTGTGCACGGAAACGCGATGGGCGGATCCTACACTCGAAAGAATGGAGTCCCTCGCTTCCTCCGCATTGGCTCCCGGTTTCAGATAGACGGTTAAACTCTTGAGTGGCTGGGGACCAAAGTGCCGCTCCAGGCAACTCCGGTCCATCACCACTGTTCCGCGGTCGCTGGCGTAATCGTAGTAGACCGCAGCGACCTGAAAGGCCGCTGCGCCATGACTGGTGTCCAAAACCAGGCTATCACCGGTCTTCTTGCGATATTTGAGTGAAAAGCTCTCCGACACCAAAACAGCGTCTCTTTCCGCCGCAGATTGCATCGCCTCGCGCCCGTTCTTGGGCGACTTGAATAGCAAACCTCCATGGTCGAGTAAAACACGAAACTCACCCCCACCCAGCAGGATAGTCCCGCCATCATAAGGCACGAGAAAACTGACAAAGCGATCCACTGCGATCACATCCGGGTGAGCGCGCACTTTCTGCTCGACATCAGGGGAAAGGGACGAATCGGAGGCAACGTTTGACCGCGTGGCGGGGGCCACGTACAAGTCCGCTCGAAGTGTTTGCCCCACCCAATAGATCACCGTTTCACGGAAACTGCCAATCATGATCGCGATCGCTGTCAGCATGGAAAGGCTCACCGCCAGAGCTGCAACCGAAACGGAAATCCGTTTGATGCCACCCACCAGGTTGCTATTGGCAAGTCTGCCCTCCACACCAAACATCCAATTCAGTGGTTTCGCCCCGAAACGGCTGAAACCTGCCAGCAACCAAGGAACAATGAAGGCGGCACCAAAAACAATGGACAGAGCTGCTGCATAGCCGAATACCGGCAGTCCATCAATCGCTTCGAAACGTGAAAACCAGAAGGCCAGCCCAAATAGAATCGGTGGAAGCCATCGATGTTGCCATCCAAGCCGGAAGGCGCCATTCTCGCTTGGCAGACTCCGAATCGCCTCGGCGGGAGCTATCCGCGATGCCTCCCGGGCAGGGATTCCCGCAGCAAAAAGGGCCAGCGGCAACCCAACTCCAAAAGCCAAACAGACCTCACCCATCCCGATGGTTGCTGGAGCGGCGGCCGAGGAAACGTAAAGATGCTTCACTGTGGTGGAGGTCAGCCGGATGGCTCCCAAAGACAACAGGCGAGCCAGCGGCAGGGCCACGAGACATCCCACCGCCGCAAGACCGGCTGCTTCCCCTAAGAACAAGCCCATCACCATCGGGCGGGAGACACCCAGCGATCGTAGAACGCCGATCTCCTTTCGGCGGGTGATGACCGAAGTGGAGACAGTGTTGTACACAAGGAATAGTCCGACCAGCAGAGCGATATTGGAAAGTGCCGCCAGGTTGAAATGAAAAGCTTGCAGCATCCGCTCGACCTGTTCGCCTCGCCGGGTGGGTCGTTGCACCCGCAAACCGGCGGGGAGTTGCTTTGCGATTTCCTGTTCAGCGGCAACGACCGATCGCTCCTCGTCGAGCAATACGTCGATGCGATCCAGCCGTCCCAAGCGTCCAAACATCCACTGAGCGGCTGCGATGTCCATGAGCGCCACATTCCCATCCAGAGCCCGGGCCGGCCCTTCGTGGCGCAGAAGCCCTTTTACCGTCAGCCTCTCCCGTCGGTCACTCACGATCACCTCAACGACTTGGCCAACCTCAATGCCGTGCTTCTCCGCAAAACGGCGGGTCAAGACCACTGCGCGAGGATCGTTCAAAATACCCAGGAATTCCGGAGCACTTGGTTCCGTTCGACGATTCGCAAACTCAACCAGTTTGTACTCCCGGAAGGACCGGTCACGGAGAATGTCTACGCCCAGGACCCGCAAAACCTCCGCTGCACCAGAGGCAGTGCGAAAGACAGCCTCACCCTCGACTATGGGGCTGACCTGCCCAAACCCCTCCAGCCAGGACAATTCCATGACCCGAAGTTCGTCCAGCGGGCCTGCAGCACCGGTGATTTCAAGTGAGGTCCTTCCGGAGATGACCTCAAGAGCCGCTTTAAATCCTCGCACAGAACTCTCGTTGGCCAGTTGAATGGCCAGAATAACTCCAATGCCCAAGCTGATACCCAGCACCGTGACCAGTGAGCGTGGCTTTTCTTGAAAAAGCCTCCGCAGAATGAAACTGCGGAAGAGGAACAAGGATGGAGTTGAAAGTCGCAAGGGAAGCGATAGCTCGGAGCAATAAGCTCAATGACGACTTTGGAAGGTGTCCTGGTGGCGATCCCTCCGTTCCACCTTCCCATCGCGCAGATGTATCACCGATTCAGCCGCGGAAGCGATCTCCTCGGCATGGGTGGCCAGCATCAGCGTAACCTGCAAGTCTTTTTGGAGAGTGGATAGAAGTTCGAGAATGCGGGCACCGTTGGCGCTGTCCAGATTGCCCGTCGGTTCGTCCGCGATAATCAGGGCGGGCTGGTGTACCAAGGCCCGGGCAATCGCCACCCTCTGCATTTCACCGCCCGACATCTGCTGCGGCAAATGATTCGCGCGATGGCTGAGCCCCACCTGATTCAGCATCTCGTCAGCCACCCTGCGCGCTGAAGCCGATCCCACTCCATCCAGCAGCAGTGGCAACGCCACGTTTTCCCAGGCAACCAGGGTCGGCAGCAAGTTGAAGAACTGGAATACAAAGCCGACCTGGCGTCGTCGCCACCGAGTCAACGATCGATCGTCCAGCCGCTGCAGCTCTGTGCCGCCCACCAATACCGAACCTGCAGTGGGATGTTCCATTCCCCCACAAATCTGGAGCAAGGTTGTCTTTCCACAGCCTGAGGGACCCACAATTGCGACGAATTCCCCGCGCTCGATGGTCAAATCCACCTCTCGCAGCGCCTGCACGGGGGTTTCACCCGCCTCGTATACTTTACTCAATTGTCGAATTTCCAACATACTCATGTCCAAGCCAAGAACTAGCGGAGGAGTCCTCTGCTGTCAAGCAATTGTTGGCCATAACTTGGCCAGCGCGGAATTGAACTACTACCCGCGAGCACGCATTGTCGGCCCCCGCGTCAACTCCGGCCCCAGCTGAGGGCAGTGGCTCAAGGAGAAACGTTTTCTTGTCGCCATCATGCAGCAATTCACGATATCCTGTGCCCATCGCAAGAATCGAGGAGGCGGGGCGATGAAGGTACTCGTCAGCGGCTCGCATGGGTTGGTGGGCTCGGCATTGATTCCCTTCTTGTCCAGTGGAGGGCATGAGCCTTTTCGGCTGGTGAGAACACCACCCTCGGGGGAAAGATCCGATCGAGTTGCCAGCTGGGACCCGGCTAAAGGTCAGATGGATCTAAGCCCAGTCGCAGCTCTGGACGCGGCTGTCCATCTGGCAGGGGAGAACATCGCCGCTGGACGCTGGACGCCGGCTCAGAAGGATCGGATCCGCCACAGCCGGGTTCAGGGGACGCGCTTGCTGGCCGAAACCCTGGCTCGACAAAGCGCCAAGCCGAAGGTCCTCGTCTGTGCCTCAGCCGTGGGTTACTACGGTGACCGCGGTAGCGAACTACTCCACGAAGGGAGCGAGGCGGGTTATGGGTTCCTTCCCGACGTGTGCCGTGAGTGGGAGGGGGCCACTAAGCCAGCCGCAGAGTGTGGAATTCGGGTGGTTCATCTGCGGATCGGCTTGGTCCTGTCTCCCGCGGGAGGGGCGCTGGCCAAGATGCTTACGCCCTTTAAGCTTGGAGTCGGAGGCAAAATCGGATCCGGCGAGCAATACATGAGCTGGATCGCTTTGGACGATCTGGTCGCAGTCATTCATCACGCACTCATCCACAAGAGCTTGGCAGGACCTGTGAATGCCGTGGCGCCTCACCCGGTCTCCAATCTGGAATTCACAAAGACGTTGGGGAAGGTGCTCAAACGCCCGACTCTGGCTCCCCTCCCCGCTTTCGCAGCGCGCCTGATGTTTGGCGAGATGGCCGATGCCTTGCTGCTGGCCAGTGCTCGCGCAGAGCCCCGTCAGCTGCAGCGCTCAGGTTACCAGTTTCGTTTTCCCACCCTGGAATCCGCCCTCAGACACGTTCTGGGCAGGTAGCTGGCGACCTAAATTGTCCACGACATAAGACCATCCAGCGACGAGAAAGGCCCACGGTGCGCCAATCCTGCGTTCCTTCCTTTCTTCCTCGAGCCCCTCATCACCGATCGCCAAGGAGAGCCATGCTGAGATCACTGGATTTTGCACAAAACACTAATACTTAACGCTCACCGGACGATATGGCCCATTGGGCTGAAGTCTCGCCGAAATAGGCCAAGATCCGGCCCCTGTGAGATCGGCTCTGGAACGAAAGGAGCGGCGACGCGGATGAGAAAGCGACTTTTGTTCGTGGACGATGAGCCCAACATTCTGAGATCTATTGAGCGGATGCTGCACCGCCAAACCAATGCCTGGGAGCTGCGTTTCGCGGCCGATGCCCAGGCAGCATTGACCGAAGTCAGGACGGCTCACCCGGACGTCATCGTCTCAGACGTTTCGATGCCCGGCAAGGATGGTCTTCAGATGTTGCAGGAGTTGATGAGTACCCGAGACACCGCGGATATTCCAGTCATTATCGTGACCGGAGTCCAGGAGAGTCATATCAAACGGCGAGCTCTGGATCTGGGGGCCGCGGATCTTCTTAGCAAGCCGCTCGACATGGACGAACTGGTGGCTCGCATTCGCAGCGTCCTACGAATCAAGTCGTATGAGGATGCCTTGAAAATGCAGAACCAGAGCTTGGAGCAGGCCGTGAGGCAGCGCACGCTGGAATTGGAGGCCTCGCGCCTCGATATCTTGTGGAAGCTGGGCAAGGCCGCCGAATACCGGGATGACTACACCGGAAATCACGTCATCAGGGTTGGCTGTGTGAGCCGCCGGATCGCGGAAGCCCTCGATAGGGATCGGGCCTTTGCGGAGACGTTGTTCTTGGCCAGCCCCCTCCACGATATTGGGAAGATCGGAATTCCAGATAACATCCTGCGAAAACCCGGGAAGCTCACCCCAGCAGAATGGGAGATCATGAAACGACACTGCACCATTGGAGCGGCCATCCTACGCCAAGATTCGAAGCTGAAGACCGTGTTTCTCCGCTGGCGTGAGGCGGAGGGTTTAACTCTGACTGACGAACCAAGCCATCCGGTACTGGAAATGGGGTCCAGGATCGCTCTAACGCATCACGAGAAATGGGACGGAACGGGATATCCCGCAGGGTTGCAGGGAGAGACGATTCCGATTGAGTCTCGGATCGTGGCGGTTTCAGACACCTTCGACGCGCTTTGTTCCAATCGGCCGTATCAACGTCCCATTCCAGAGACTGATGCCGTCAACCGAATCCAACAGCTGGCAGGACGCCACTTCGATCCCCGCGTGGTAGCCGCCTTTGAAAGGGCGTTACCTGAAATCAGGTCCATTCGGGAGGAACTCGCGGACGAATGTCTGGCACCCACATGAAGAGAATCCTCTTTGTCGATGACGAACCCAAGGTTCTTCATGGCCTGCAGCGTTTGTTGCGTCCGATGCGTCATGAATGGGAAATGGCCTTCGCTGAAGGGGGCTCGCAGGCTCTGCAGCTACTGGCATCACAGCCGTTCGACGTCGTGGTGTCGGACATGCGCATGCCCGGCATAGATGGGGCTGCCCTGTTGACGGAAGTGATGCGGCGATATCCCAACGTGGTACGAATCATTCTTTCAGGTCAGTCGGATCGGGATCTGATCTTGAGATCGATGGGGTGCATGCACCAGTTTCTCTCGAAGCCGTGTGAGGCCCAAGTCTTGAAGGGGACGATCAGCCGGGCCTTTGCTCTGCGTGATCTGCTGGCCAGCGAGCGACTCAAGCAGCTGGTTCTGCAAATCCAGACCCTGCCCAGCCTGCCGTCCCTCTATGTCGAATTGACCTCCGAGATGCAATCAGCGGAACCCTCCATGACCAAGGTCGCGGATATCATCTCCAGGGATATCGGTATGACCGCCAAGGTTCTGCAGCTGGTCAATTCTGCCTTCTATGGCCTGCGGGAACAGGTCTCCAGCCCCGCTGCAGCCGTAAACCTGCTCGGCGTGGAAACCATCAAAGCCCTCGTCCTCTCGCTTCACGTTTTCTCGCAGTTCGATCAAACGCTGCTTCCTAACTTCTCTCTGGCCGCTCTCTGGTCTCATAGCCTGCGTGTAGGAGATTACGCCTGCAAGATCTTCCAGCTTGAGCAGCAGATGGAAAAGACCTCGGACAGCGCCCTTATCGCTGGATTGCTCCACGACTCCGGCAAGCTTATCCTGGCGGCCAACCTGCCGCGTCTATATGAGGAGGCGCTTTCTGTGAGACAGTTTGAACATGTGGATTTGGAGGAAGCGGAACGAAGAGTCTTTGGGGCCAGCCATGCGGAGGTGGGTGCCTACCTGCTCAGCCTTTGGGGGCTCCCTGATGCCGTAATCGAGGCTGTAGCTTTTCACCACCAGCCCATGAAGTCCGCTCATCACACCTTCAAGATCCTGACGGCGGTGTACGCCGCCAACGTTATCGAGCACCAACAAACCGCCCGTGGGTTTGAGGGGCAGTACAGCGAATTGAACAGCGAGTACCTGACGCAATTGGGCGTGACCAGTCGCCAGGCCGCCTGGCAAGAGCTCTGCCGATAGCCGGGCTCTACCAGCCGGATAACAGTCGCTTTCGGGACATGAACAACCAAGAAAACATTCTCTGTGTTGACGACGAACCCAACATCCTGGAGGCTTATCAACGGGCCCTGCGAAAGCAATTCGGCATCGAAACGGCCACCGGAGGCTTGGAGGGTCTGTCTTTACTGGCCGAGAAGGGCCCCTTCGCGGTGGTGGTCTCAGACATGCGCATGCCGGGTATGGACGGCGTTCAGTTCCTGGCCCGCGTGAGGGAACAGGCACCAGACACCGTACGCATCATGCTCACAGGCAACGCTGACCTGCAAACCGCTATCGAGGCCGTCAACGAGGGCCATATCTTTCGTTTTCTCACCAAACCATGCCCCCCTGAGTTATTGGCCCGGGCATTGACCGCGGGGGTTCAACAATACCACCTGATCAGGGCCGAGAGAGAGCTACTCGAGAAAACCTTGAGTGGCAGCGTTCGCATCCTGGTGGACATTCTTTCCCTGGTTAACCCGACAGCCTTCAGCCGTGCCTCCCGAGTGCGCGGATTGGTGAGAAAGCTCACTGCCCAACTAAAGCTGGAAGAGGCTTGGGAGGTTGAAATTGCGGCGATGCTTTCCCAAGTTGGTTGCGTGACGATCCCGGAGGATATCCTGGCGAGAGCCTGCCAAGGAGAAAGCCTTTCCTCTGACGATGTCCACCTGATTCAGGCTTGCCCTCAAATCGGACATGATCTCGTCGTCCGCATTCCGCGCCTGGAAGGCGTCGCTGAAATCATCGCCTATCAGGACAAGCTCTTTAATGGGGCTGGCCTGCCGCGAGACCAAAAGCAGGGTCAGGAGATTCCTATAGGAGCGCGAATCCTAAAACTGGCGCTCGATTTCGACAAACTCCAAGGAACCGGAATCACAACCGCGGAAGCCTTCCTGGAGTTGAAGAAGCGGCGAGACTGGTACGATCCAAACATCGTCGAGGCGCTGGAGCGTACCTTAGCCAATGAGATCAAGTATGAGATTCGATCAGCCAGGGTTGACGACCTGACCACCGACGTGATTTTGGCGGATGACATCGTGTCGACCAAGGGTCTTCTGTTGATGACGAAGGGGCAGGAGGTGACAGGGTATTTGCGGGAGCGCCTGAAGAATTTCGCGCGACATGGGGTCGTCAAACAGCCCATTAGAATACTCGTTCCCTTTCGCGCGAGTGCGGCGGTCACAGCGGAGAATCCGCCGTTGGCCGCTCGCGAGTGCCAGCAAGACCTCACTGACCGGCCGAACCGATGATCAAGGTTGGGGCTATGGCCTGAAAAGACTGATCAGCGAGCTGTGAGGCCACGACATACGGCGGTCGAGTTCGCCGCCTTCTGTTTACCTGGCATCGTGATGGCCCAGACAGTTTCCGCGGTAGAAAATACAGGGGTTTGGAGTCCAAAGTATAAAGAGCCTTTCGAAAGGACCGAAACGAAACATGATCACTGTGTCCGCGTCAGGTCTTAGTGTCTAGTCTATGAAGCCCGAAGCGCCAGCCAACAGAAGCCCCTTACCCCAGAAACTGATGCAAGGACCTGGCGGCCATCAGAACTCCGACGTCTTTCGCGTCTTCGTCCAAACAGTTCGCGACTATGCCATGTTCTTGCTGGATACAGGGGGCTTGGTGCTTACCTGGAACGCCGGCGCCGAAAGGATTTATGGGTACCGCGAGGATGAAGTCGTGGGCCGGCCTTTTTCTATCCTCTATCCCAGCCAGGATATCGAGCGGGGCCGGCCTGAACAAGAGCTGCGCTCGGCTGCGAGCGAGGGGAGCTATCAGTCTGAAGGAGAACAGCTCCGGAAGGATGGCAGTCGTTTCCGGGCAAGCTCGGTGACAACCGCGCTGCGCGATGAGACGGGTCGCTTAAGTGGGTTTGCCTGCGTGACCCAGGATATCAGCAAGCAGAGCACCGCCGAAGCGGCCCTGCATCAGGGCGAAGGGCACTATCGTCAGCTGGTCGAGCTTTCGCCTTGCGCAATATGCGTCCTCTGTGACAACAGGATCGTTCTAGCAAACCGTTCCTTTCAGAAGCTGCTCGGAGCCAGCCGGCCAGATGACCTAATTGGTAGACCGCCACTCGACCTGATACACCCCGACTATCACGCACTGTTCACGGAGCGGATGCGACAGCTTTGGGACAGAGAAGAAGTCGTCGCTCAAATGGATGCGAAGCTTTCTTGCCTGGACGGGTCGGTAGTCGACGCGGAGGTCCTGGCGGCTCCGCACGTTTATGAAGGTAAACCTGCCACGCAAGTCACTGTACATGACCTAACGACTAGATGCAGGGTGCCCCAGGCCCTGCTCGAGACCGAGTCCAAGTACAAGAATCTGGTTGAGAAGTCACTGGTCGGGGTTTACCTGATCCAGGAGGGACAGTTTGTCTACGTCAATCCCAAGCTGGCAGAAATCTTTGGTTATCAGGATCACGAGGTCATGTCCAGGCCAGTTCTGGAGTTGGTTGCCGCGCGCGATCGCGCCTTGGTCGAAGAACAGCTACGCCGCCGCACCGAGGGATCGGTGCAGAGCCTGCATTACACCTTTACGGGCATACGTAAGGATGAACACGAAATCTTGGTTGAAGTGCACGGTTCTCGTACGGATTATCAAGGCAAGCCGGCTGTGATTGGAACCCTGCTCGACATCACGGAGAAGAGTGTGCTGGAGAACCAACTGCGGCAATCTCAGAAGATGGAAGCGGTCGGCCGCCTGGCCGGTGGAATCGCGCATGACTTTAACAACCTGCTAACGGCCATCATCGGATACAGTGAATTATTGGTGCCGCAGTTCGAAGTAGAGAACCCGGTTCGAAAAGACATCGAAGAAATTCAAAGAGCAGGAAAACGCGCGGCCAACCTCACTCGGCAACTGTTAGCCTTCAGCCGGAAGCAGGTGCTCCAACCCAAGGTCTTGGACCTCAACCAGGTGATTGGCGAGCTTGAACCGATGCTCCGACGACTGATCGGCGAAGACATCGAGCTGCGAACCCTGCTGGGCGGGAATCTCCACGCCGTTAAAGTTGACCCCGGACAAATTGAGCAAATCGTTATGAACCTCGCCATCAACTCCCGGGATGCCATGCCCCAGGGAGGGAAGCTGACGATTGAAACCTCCAATGTCGAGCTCGACGATTCGTACAGTCGGAGGCACGTGGCGGTCGTTCCAGGCTCTTATGTCATGCTGGCGGTAAGTGACACTGGCTGCGGCATGGACGCGGAGACTCAGTCACACATCTTCGAACCCTTTTTCACGACCAAAGAACCCGGCAAAGGAACCGGATTGGGGTTGTCAACCGTGTACGGAATCGTCAAGCAAAGCGGGGGAAACATTTGGGTCTATAGTGAACTGGGAAAGGGGACCGTCTTCAAGATTTACCTGCCTCGGGTAGAAGAGTTGCCCGGAGTCGATGAGGCCCGTCCCCAATCATCGAGCGAAAAGACGCCCTGCGTCGAGACGATTCTGGTGGTGGAAGATGAACCTATCGTGCGGAACCTGGTCAGAGACGTCTTGCGAAAAGAAGGTTACGTCGTATTGGAGGCTCAGCGCGGTCTGGAAGCCGTAGAAATGGTGGCCCGGCATCAAGGACCCATTCACCTGTTGTTGACGGACGTGGTGGTTCCCCAAATGGGCGGACACAAGCTGGCCGGCCAGCTCACCCGCTGGCGTCCGGACCTGCGCATCGTGTACATGTCGGGATACACGGACAGCGCCATCGTTCATCACGGACTGCTTCAGGCCGGTACGACCTTCCTGCAAAAGCCTTTTACGCCGGAAGTTCTGCTGGCCAAGGTACGGCAGGCCTTGAGCCAGAATCGCTAGTTACGGCGGCTGTTGGGGCCGAACTGGCCCTCCTCCCTCTCATTTTCCCAAAGGTTAGGGCTTCCCAATCTCAAGACGGACCTGGTTCGTGCCGGGTCTCATTGGCGGGAGTGAGCGGACTGCGCCCCGACAACCTCCAGAGTAATCGGTGGTGAAGGATGTTCGGTGGACACCAGGGCTTCCACAATGCCCACAGCATAGATCGTCCGCGTGGTGGCTTGCACGAACGGCCGGCACTCCAAGGTAAAGGTTCGCTCCGTTTCATTTTCTGCGATCATGACGCCGTTGAGACCGACGTCGATTGGCCGGACGCCGTACGGCAGGTCCTGTAAGCGAAACAACACCCGACCTTTGAATCCGTTGAAACGCTCGACAGCCAGCGTGACCTGAGCTTCCCCGCTGGGAGTAATTCGAATCTTGTTTTGCCTCACGGAGACCTGGATGTCCGGCCGGGGCATGGTTGCCACAACTTTTAAGAGGTCTCCGCCATTGGCAACTCGCGTGGCAATCTGGCCGCCTAGATTCGCCCGCCCCACAATGCGATAGCGCGACCATCCACCGGGGATGGTCGCCCCCGACTTAAGTGAAAGCGTTAGTGTGACCGACCTTTCGCCGGGAGGAATAACGCCGGTTGTCGCGGCCAGCACTTCCGGCAACTCGTCGAACTCCACCTGAACGGGGCCCTCGAATCCCTCTTGTCGCAGAACCGTGACTTCAACCGGGACCTTCGACAATTCCGGAATATTCGGATTGACGGGAGAAGCGGACAGCACGAAGTCCGGCACTGGCTGGCGGATCGTGAAGCGATAGGCGAACTCCTGGCCGCCCTGGTTGCGAACGTCCGCAACTCTGGCATAGTAGGTACCATCGGAGGGAGCTGTAAACTCCACTTTCGAATCCTTAGCGTAACCAGGACCTCCGTCGTCGTTTCGGAAATAAAAGGTAAACAGAGGCATCCCATTCGGCGGAAACTGAGTTCCGGGTGGGTGCAGATTCACTTTGTAAATAAAGTCGTCGAGAGCGTGAGCTTCAGGCGTGGTCCCTTCCATACCCAGTCGCTGGCCCCCAAAGTTATCGAAGACGACGTCCTCGTCGGGACCGTTGGTCAACTTCACCACTTTCATCAAGTCGTTTCCCGAGACCATGTAGTCATCCAACTCCAGACCGTCAGGCTGGGCGATGCGTAACCCGATGGACTTGGAGTCTCTATCGAACAGCGTGATCTGCGTCTTCCAAACGGGACGAGCTACGACGTTGGGCACCAGTTTACCCTGCTCGTCGAGGACCTCAATCACTGAGTCCAGCGGCGAACCAAGACGGCTGGCTGCCGTTTCAAGGACGAATCTTTCTCCCTTACGGGCGGTAAAGCGGTAGTAGTCAGCCTGAGACTCACCCGAGGCATCCGGCTGAATTCTTCCGTTCGCAGTCATCGGCGCTGTCATTAGCTGGGCGTCTTTGAGGGAATGGTTTCTTGTAGTAGATTCAACTTCTTCGTAGCGGCCGATTGCGATTGGCAGTCGGTTGAACGCCTCACCTTGATTCGCCTGGACGGACAGAGTGCCCACATCCATCACTTTTCCCGGGGCTAAGCCGAACGGCTCGGGAGTAACCGTGGCGATCCCACCTAGATTGAACCCCCAAACCTGGAAGGGGCGTCGCGTACCTTCCTTCAAACCCAGTGGATAATGGCCCAACACGAAGGGAATCTCCCCGACTGTCAGCCGGTAGTAATGGCGTAAGCTCCCGCCGTTGAGGTAGTCTGAGACCTGTATCGTATACCAGTCGTCGCGCTCCACCCGAAAGCCAACCACCGACCGGTTCGCCTCTCGCCGATTCGTCGCCACCTGACTTCCACTTGAATCGGACACATCGACCACGGCATCCAGTGCCGAGCCCACCGTATTGACCTGGATCACGATCTCCTGGCCGGAAGTGGCGCGAAAGCGATAGTAGTCGCCGTCCCCAGCAGTCAGCACTGCGCCATTGACGACTGTGGGCAAGGACAAGACCTGGCCTGTAACGGGATCGTTGTTGGGCTCTCTTTCTTTCTCTTCAGGGTAAGCAGATACGACCAGCCGGCCGGGCGTGGAGCTACCTCGGGGAGTCATGATTCGAAACAGGTGGGTCCCCGTGGCCATCCAGTCTGCGGCACTGACTTCCACACGCGCCTGCATCTTGACTGGGTCCTGAAAGTAGGGTTTGGCAACGACGGTCACTTTGGTCTCCAAGGCTAGCCGCGACTCAGGAACTTCACCAACTTCCAGAATCCTGGCTGTCAAGCCGGGCTCCGAGAAGACAATCGCCGTAGCACCTTCCAGCCCCGTCCCCTCAATCAGAAAGGTTGCTTTCGTTCCCCTCTGCATGCCACTCGGCGTGGTGAAGCTGACTGTGGGTGGTGTCGTCTGTGCCAGTCCTTGGGCCGAAGTGATCCCCATAGTCAGCAGAATCAGACAACTGGTTGTTTTGAGCATACGCAACTCCCGAATGTGGCTAGTGACGAAGGCCGGCCAGGTCGTCCCGGCCGGGCGAGGCAAGTTCCTTGGCCACCGAATACTTGCTGGTTTCGTATAAGGAGATCGAGCCGTCGAATCTGGCAGCCGCCAATCGAGTACCGTCGGGAGAAAAGGTCAACGCCGTCACCCAGTCAGGCTGGCCCGCGATGGCTCGAAGCTGCTCCAGGCTTGCAAGATCCCAGACCTTGATTGATTGATCAGCACTCGCAGTCGCAAGCCGATGGCCATCGGGGGAGACGGCCAGACGCACGACCGCATCCTCATGGGCGATGGCCGATTTCCCTTCCAAGGGTTCCTTGCCGGAAAGGTCCCAGATTCGAAGCGTTCGGTCGTAGCCACTGCAGATCAGAACCTTTCCTCCGGGCTGAAAAGCCAGCGTCGTCACCCCCTCTGCGGCACTTCCCAGCGTATACCGGCGTTCTCCAGTGGCGACGTCCCAAAGCTTTACCGTCCGATCGGCGCCGCCTGATGCCAGCCACCTGCCGTCGTCAGAGAAGGCCACGTCGAAAACCGGATCGGTATGCTCCTTGAGTTGCCTCACCTGCATGCCGCTGACCGGATCCCACAGATGGATCATCTGATCGTAACTAACCGAGGCCAACAGCCGGCTGTCGGAGGAGAACGCCAGAGCGTAGACACAATCGCGATGGGCAGAGATCGTCCGGTGAGCGGGCTGCGACCAGAAACCAGCCGAGACCTTCCAAACCTTGATCTGGCCCTCTTGGCCTGGACGCCCTCCTGCAGCGGCCAGCCACTGTCCATCCGGCGAAAAGGCAACGGCCCGCACCGCTTCCTCAATCCCAGTCATCGATCCCAGCCGCCTTCCGGACAGCGTCTCGTACAGGTTGACCCGCGCATAGCCCCCGGCGGCGAGCATTTTGCCGTCCGGTGAATACGCCAAGGAGTTCACTTGACTCAGGTCTTTAGCCAAGGGCTCGATCCTGGGAAGCTCAGGCTCCTTGAGGACCTCCATGCTTCCGGGATCGCGGTCCAGGCGGGCCCCTTGATCGATCCACTGGCGAATGATGGCAACCTCTTCGGCAGGAAGCTCCCCGCTCATTGGCATGCGAGGCTGAATCTTCCCTTCGATCATCTGAACCAGACGACTACCCTCCGCATCGCCAGGTATGATGGCTTTCCCATGGCTGCCACCGCGCATCAACTCATCGAAGCTGGTCAGCACAAATCCCCCCATTTTGGCGTTCTGGGAGTGACAGCCTGCGCAGGATTTCTGCAGAATTGGAGCGACTTGAGCCGCAAAACTGACTTGAGGTGACGGGTTGCGCTCGTGGTAGGTCTTGTCGGCGTCGGTGGTATTCTGAGCTGACAGAAATGTGCCGGTCAAAATCCAGCCACACAGGACGCCCCACCCGGTTATTCGCTGACGCTTCATGTTCGTTTTCCCTCTAGGCCGGGGCTGAATCAAAATGGAAAGGGGCTTCAGTGATTGAAGACGAACTCCTTGCTTGTAAGCAGAGCCCAGCCGAAATCCTCTAAAGCCTGACGGCGCGCCATTGCATCGCTTTCATGGCATGCTTGCTCCAGCATCTGAGACGTCTTGTCCAGCTCGCCTTGGGTTGGATACCGACTGTACGCGGCCAGATAGAGAGTCTCGATGACCTCTCGATTCGACAGGTTTTGTTTGACCGCCTGGTCAATCCAGCCCCCCTCGGCCGACAGTTTGCGGTTGAGCGTCTCGCCATTGATGATGTGCAGGGCTTGTCTGAGGTTGGGTTGAGGATCGCGCTCGCAATCGCAGGTGGTGGCCCTCTGCGGACGCCCAAAAACGTCCAGAAAATAGGAGTCTACCGAAGTATCGGGCAGCTGCAGAGCCCGCGTCCCGGGGGCGAACCCCCCGAACGGCGTCGGCACGTCCGTCACCTGTGAAATCGCGTCCAAAATGACCTCCGCCGGAAGGCGTTTGGCCAGGTAATGCGAGTAGTAGCGATCATCATTCTCATTGATCGAGTTGGTCCGCCACGACCGTTGGTAGGTGGCAGAATTCAGAATGACCCGGCAAAGGTGGCGGATGTCGTACCCACTCTTGACGAAGTCCTCGACCAAAGCCTCCATCAGTTCCACATTGGAAGGCGGGTTGGTCGAACGAATATCGTCCACCGGATCAGCGAGTCCGCGGCCCATGAAGTTCGCCCACACGCGGTTGACGATGGTACGGGAAAACGACTGATTGGCCGGAGACGTCAGCCATTCGGCCAAGATTCTTCGTCGGTCCTGCAGAGAATCGAGCGGAATCTCCTTTCCATCGAGTGGAGCCGGGGGCAGCGGCTTGTTCAGTCGAGGATGATCGATGTTGCCGGTCACCGCGTTGACAACAATGATTTCGCCGGGCGTGTCACCCGCCTTCTGCCGCACTCTCGCATAGAGATTGGCCATCTTGTAATAGTCGACCTGCGTCCACTTCTCCAAAGGATGGTTATGACAGCGCGCACAGGTCAGGCGCAAACCCATGAACGCGACCGTGGTGTTCTCCGTCAACCGGATCGGGTCCTTGTGAATCTGATAGAAATTCAACGCCCCGTTCCGGCGGCTGCTGCCGGTGGCGGTCAGGATCTGTCGCACCATCTCGTCCCACGGCTTGTTTTGCTGGACGGAGGAACGAATCCAATTGTAGAAAGACCGCACGGCAGCAGGATTCAGCTTCTTGTTTCCGGCCGTGGCCTTGTTGTCCGAAAGCAACAACAGGTCCGCCCATTTATAGGCCCAGTAGTCCACGTAGGCTTCGGAGGCCAGCAAGCGGTCAACCAGCCGTTCCCGCTTGTCGGCCGCGGAGGTACCAAGAAACTCCTTGACCTCCTCCACCGTCGGCAGTGTCCCCGTCGTATCCAGATACGCACGACGCAGGAATTCACTGTCTGTGGACATCTGCGAGGGGCCGACGTTCAAAGTCTTCAACTTCGTCAGCACGAGCCGGTCAATGTAGTTGTGCTGAGGAGTCCGCCGGAAGGTATCCTCGGAAATCGTCTGATCAAAAGGAACAATCAGAGAGGCCACGGCCACCTTGCTCAGGTACATTGCCGTGATGGAGGCCTCGCCACTCCCTTTCAGCTCCACCAAGCCACGCTCATCCACCGACGCCGTGCCCGAATTGGTGGAGTCGAACCTCACCCAGTGTGTGACGTCTTCGACATAACCATCGCTGAAGACAGCCTGCACGGTCATCTGCTGCCGGCTTCCCGGTCGCAATTTAGCCTGGGCCGGCTCAATTCGGATATCGCTAATTCGACGGTCTGTCGCTGAAGGAGGCTGGATCCCTTCCGCAATCCATTGAGAAATCACCCGGTACTCCAGCGAATCGGTTCCAAAACGCCTGCCACCGGCATGCGGGATGAAAAGCGTCGGTTTGAGAAGAACCAGACTTCGCGCCGGATCCTGGCGGGAAACACGCCTGCCGAGCGCTTCCCGTGTCAGCGCCACATAGTCCGCCGCGGGGTCGTAGCCCCTTAGTGTCAGCTTGAACCCGTTTTTGCCCGCCGCTGCGCCGTGGCAAGCACCCATATTGCATCCCGCTTTCGTAAGGACCGGAATGACGTGGTTCCGGAAACTCCACTGTGCGGAGTCCTCGATGTCCCCGGCACGCGCCTCAGTCTCGACGGTCAAGTCACCGACCGTAGCCTTGATCTTGACGACTCCACTTGAAACCGGAATCAACACATCTTTTTCCACTCGAATGACCGAAGGATCGCTCGAAACAATGCTGGCCTTGCGGGTCAGATCCTCCGAAAAACCGTCTGCGTACGTCCCCTGGACCACCAACCGCTGTGTTGCGCGAGCACTACCGAGGGTGATGGCAGAAGGATAGATCTTCAAGCTCTGGAGAACCTGCGGTGCAGCCGGTAACCCACTCTGGCTGGCGGCCACATTCCGGTCTCCCGCCAATACCGCAGGCGCCGCAGCCAACAGCACTACCAGAGCGACCCAACAAGGCCGCACTGTTATGGCCGACAGGCAATACGATTCACCCCGCATCTCTCGAACCTCAGGACGCACAGTTAGACACTCCCTTAAAACCAAGTTTATTGAATCTCATCACAACCCGGCCGCCACCCCAACCGCTAAGGGTCAGCGCAAGGCACGGTAGAGTATCGGGATCTCGGCTAGGAAACAATCTGTTGGGCACTCTCGATGACAAAAGCGCCCCAGAATGTGATCTTCAAACCTTGGATCAGACCAGCAGTTCTCGAATGGGCTGGGCGCTGTGGTCAACCAATGGGACAATACGTCCCAGCTGCGCCGGCAGAAATGTTTCCAGATCCAAACCCATCAAGTGGTATATCGTGGCCGCGACCTCCGCCGGACTAACAGGTCGGTCTCGCGGGACCCCTCCAATAGAGTCGGAGGACCCAATGACCTGGCCGCCTCGGACGCCTCCCCCCGCGAAGATAGCGGACCAGCAGGACGGCCAGTGATCTCGTCCGCCGGCCGGATTGACCTTCGGCGTGCGGCCAAACTCACCGGTCGCCAGAACCAGCGTGTTCTTCAATATGCCGCGTTGATCCAGATCCTGAATTAGCGAGCTAAAGGCGTTGTCGAACATCGGTCCCACCAAGTCGCGATAGCAGCTGATTGGGCTGAAGGGCCTCGAACCGTGAATGTCCCAGGTGATTTCGTCAAAGACGGTTTCGAACATGTTCACCGTCACAAAACGAACACCCGCCTCGATCAAACGTCGCGCCAGCAGGCAGCTCTGACCAAAACGGTTCCTTCCGTAGGAGTCCCGAACTTTTTCCAGTTCCTTGTCGAGCTCGAAAGCCTCCCGAGCCCGCGCGGAGGTCATCAGGCCGTAGGCTTGGTGAAAAGTGGAGTCATACAACCGGGCATCAGGAACAGATTCCAGCCCCTCAATCGACTGCTCGATCACCTCGCGCCAGTTTCGTCTGCGATCGGTCCGGAGGGACGCCAGGTAGTCAGGCGGCAGCATATCCGGAACCTTGAAATTGGGGTCGGATGGATCCGCATTGAGAACAAAGGGGTCGTACGTCTTACCGAGAAACCCGGCGTCCTGTCCGTGAGGCAGGCCACCACCCGTATTGCCAATGGGCTTGGGCAGCAATACATGTGCGGGCACTGCACCACGGCCGCCCTTCTTGTAGCCCATGACGCTACCAAAGTTTGGGGACACCACCCCCCCCTGAAAGACTCGCCCCGTCTGCATGACCTGGTGACCGATATCATGGACTGCCGGCCCCGTGTAGTAGAGGCTACGTACCAAGGCGTACTTGTCCGCCTGCTTGGCCATTCGCGGGAAAATCTCGCTGATCTCAATCCCTGGAACATTTGTCTTGATCGGTTTGTAGGGCCCCCGGATCTCCAAAGGGGCATCGGGCTTCATGTCCCAGGTATCGAGTTGACTGGGACCTCCTACCAGGAACAGTTGAATCACATTGAGATCTTTGTCATCTGCTACGGCACCTGCCGCCTTGAGCGACAAGAGATGGGAGAGGCCGAAGCCCAGCATTCCCAGGCTCCCTGCATGCAGAAAATCGCGCCGGGTGAAGCCGTCGCAAAAATGAACCGCCTTATCGGCGTCGAATCGAAACATTGGATGCGCTTACCTCCCTTTCGCTTCAACACCCCCCAGTCGGAAGGCGATTAACGGTTGGCCGTACTGCCTCGCAACGGCCTCGGCGCGTTAACTAGACGAGTCCTGAATAACATTCACGTATATCAAGACTCAAATGAATATTGATCACTTTCATCATGCCGAAAGAACAACGCGGTGTCAACTGCTTTTGGAATGGCGTGACGCCTAGTCGTCAATCATCGGAGGTGCGCCCACAAGACCGTAACCCTTGAGCAGAGACGGCTCATCTGCCAAAGGATAAGGCTCGCCAGCCAAGAAGCTGGATGCCCCGTCAGTAGTTCTTCATCCACCTCTCGAGTTTTTCCCGATCACGAGAAACGGACCGGCCTCTCATCTCCTCAGACTTATTCAGTGCTGCTTGGGCCGGTTCCAGCTTCCCCAAATCGCGATAAGCCTGATATAGCAAATAATGCAGGTCCCCATAGAAGTCGAGCGGTAGCGCTTTCTCCAGCTCGTGGGCGGCCGCTCCAGGCCTTCCGGCCCGAAGGTATGCTTTGCCCAGGCCAGCACGAGCCTCAAGGAGGTTTGTATCGTACTGGACGGCCTTCACCAAATAAGTGATGGCCGAATTATACTCTCGTTTGGTGATGTACAACAGTCCCATCAGGTAAAGCGCACCGGCCCTCGTCGGCTCCAACCTGAGCGCTCGGTCCAGGGCGACCTGCGCTTCATCCAGCCGGTTCTTCGCTAAATAGAGAGCCGCAAGCTCTTCGTGCAGCTCCGCGACGTCGGGACGCAACCGGACAGCACCCTGGTATTCCAGAATCGCGCGCGCGTCGTCATAACTCAACTTGTAGTACTGAGCCCGCATCTGGTGCATCCGCCAGGAGTCGGGAGCCATCTCCTCTAAACGGCTGAAGCACTCATCGCCCAGCAACTGGTAGCAGCGAGCCAACCAGTAAATTGCCTCAGGGTGGTCCTTCGCTACAGCTAGCATGCCGGCAAAAGCATCCGCGGCAGCCTCGAGTTCTTTGAGCACGAAGCGCGCTTTGCCCAAGAGTAAGTACTCCGACTTCTCCAGTTGAGGTTTTTGGGACAGCGCCTGCGCGCAGCCAGTATACTGCCGGGTGCCGCACGCCTGGGCGGGAGACGTTAGGCGCGCCGCGGGCCGTTGGCTGAGTCTTTCCTGCAACATCTGAGACAGCCTCAACTGGTGCTGCCGAGCTTTCTCAGCTTCATCTCTGGATCGAAGCAAGACCGACAGCAAGAAGTGCGAGGGCACGTCAAGATTGACAGGGCGTAGGGTTTCGAGCAGGCGTTGAACCGTTTCGGCCGGCAGCCCCACCGTGTGGGATTCGCTTGCCACGACGAGAAACTCGGGGGAACTGTTCCACAGGTGATCGACGAGCTCGCGGGCAGTGCCCAGTTCGCCCAGTTCCAAGTTGACTTCCGCCAACCCGAGTAGGGCCTCTTCACACTTGGGGTCCCGCTGGAGCTCGTTCTCAAACTCTGCCTTCGCCTTGGTGAGTTCCTTTTCCCGACGATAGGCATTGCCCAGCCCGGCGTGCAAACCTGGTTGCGAAGGATCGACGCGCAGCGCCTCTCCATACTCCTGCGCCGCCAGCGCCCAGCGCTGACTGTGGAAGTAGAGGTCTCCTGCAAGCCGATGCCCCCAACTCGTGCGGCGATACCGAAGTGCCATATCTCGCGCCAGACGGCCGGCGGCCTCGGTGTAGTGACGGGCGAGCTGGAACCAGGCCTCGGTTTTGTCGGATTCGAGATGGAAAAGCTCCTGAAACTCTTTGGCCGCAGCCCGGTAGTCACCCTCAGCAAGGTGACAGGCCGCCAGTGCCCTCCTGGCCTCGCGATTCCGGGGCTCCAGGCGCACGACACGCCGGAGGGGCTCAACAGCCTCTGCATGCAACCCCAGTTTGAGGCGCCCAATGCCCAAGAAAAGATGGGCCGGCACCAGTTCTGGCTGTCGCTGGGCGGCCTGGCTCAGCATCTTCACCGATTCCGCATAGTTGCCCAATAGGTGATAGGCGAGGCCCAGGTTCACCTGCGCTTCCGCGAGATCGGGACTCCAGCGCAGAACCTTGCTGAACTCGGTTACGGCCAGTTCGAAGTTTCCGGCTCTCATGGCCTGTTGTCCCGCCTGGAAGTGAGCGGCAAGATCCTGCTGCTGGGAATTGCCTGCACCAAACAAACGCGGGCCGAAAGCCGTTGAGAGGACCAGAGCAAACTGCAGGAACCCTACGACCACCTTCATGGTGTCAATGTCACCCGAACAGAAAACATGTCGCGATTGCGTTGACTCCGACCGGTCAACGCCCGCCAAATTCGTGGTCACAAAGCCGTAAAAGAGAAACCTGGTGGGACTAACAATGCCAAGAGCAGGATCAGCCAAACCCGAATAGAAGCCTTACCTCTTCGTGCCTGGGTCTCGCGGACTCTGAACCCCACCTTTGCGTGAAGACCGATACCCGCCAGCAAGATCGGACATGGCTCCCGCCGACAGCAGTTGTTATTCGTTGCTACTCCTTGGACACCGTCAGGTACCGGACGAAGACCGGGTACCTCGACGTTGGAGTACACTCAAACTTAGGGCATGTTCGTGGATAAACGTGAGCGCCTCATCAAAGCGGAAGACGCCTGCTGTACAGCCCAAGGCTCTGGTGCAAGACGCTCCCACGGCGCTGGCAAACCTTACCGTCTTCTCGAGCTCCCAGCCCTGTAACAAGCCGGTGATATAGCCGGCAGCAAACGCGTCCCCCGCGCCGGACTCGTCGACGGATTTGACCGCATAGGTACCTGCTTGGATCATCTCCCCTTCCCGGCAAGCCAAGGCGCCCCGTGAGCCGAGGGTGATCACCACATCGCAGTGCGGGTTCAGCTCCGAGAAGAGGTTGGCTTGAGCCACCGGATCGTCCAGACCGGTCATGGCCGCCGCTTCATCGTTGTTGGGCAAAAAAACGTCAGTGTCGGCCAGCATCTCTTCCAACTGGGAGCGAGAGAGCACCAGGCCTGGAGGAATCGCGACATCCAGTACCGTCTTGAGAGACCGCTGCCGGGCAGCCCGAAAGACTCGCGTCAAATCAGCCGCCTTAAATTTAGGCATGACCATGTAGCCACCGACGTACAACAGCCTGGCTCCATCCAAGACGGAACAATCAATGTCCTCAAACGAGAAATCGGCGTTAGCTCCTATGCAGTGGAGGTAGCGCCGATCCTCGCCTTCCACATTAATGATGACCGTTGCCGAAGTCTGGTGCCTTTCGCTACGCACGATACTGGAAGGATCAACCCCAAGCCGTCTCAAATCATTCAGCACCAGATCACCGAACAAATCGTTCCCAACTTTGCCCAACACCTTTGCTCTCTGCCCCAGTCGACTCAAGCCGGCAGCCGTGTTGGCAGCACATCCCCCTGCGCCCAGCAGAAAGCGATCAGTCAAGCCTAATTGGCCGGGCGCCGGCACAGAGGAAACGGGATCAGCGAAAATGTCCGCAACCAGGATGCCCAGGCAAACAACATCCGTGGATTGGGTCTCAGGACCAGGAAGCATTCAGTCCCCTTCCCGTTTTCGGGAGAACAAACGATAGAGGCGCACCGTAACCCAAACAGAGAAGATTAAGACCAGTGCGGGAAAAGCAACTCCCCACAGAAAACTGAACTCAGGATTTCTCACGATCCTGTTGAGTCCCTTTCTTTCGACGCCGGTAAGACCACCAGGCAAATCCCATTCCCAGGAATGACGCCAGGTACGCCACCGACATTCCCAATACTATCGCCCAATCTCTATCCATCGGGCTGTCCCCACTTCATGTTCCGGTCAAGCTCCTCCAGGTACTGCTTTTGCTTGGCCTCGTAATCTTCCGAGATGGTTTTCAACTTGGGATCGATTGTGGCAAACATGAGCCAGACAAAAACCAATCCAATTGCGGTTATTCCGATTCCCATCCAAGGATACAGAAAGCAAAAGGCCATGCCGAGGGTCAGCAACACGTACGATAATCCCGAGAACACCATCGCCCAATAGTCTTCTTTGGTCCACTCGTCCGCTTCGTGCGGTGTCCACTTGGTTCGGAAGTAAGCCACTGTCCGATTCCTCTGTCCTGCTGTGCTTTGACGGCCTCTTGAACGGCTCAAGGCTTCAACGCCTGCTCCGCTTCAATCGTCACTCTGTGAATCAGTCCGCGCCTCTCGGCCTCTCGTCGAACGGGTCCCCATAAACCCATGGGGCGTGACTGAACGTAGTAGCGGACCAGGTGATCCATGTCGTCCGGCGGCGTCAAGAACGTAACAGGAATGTAGACGATCAGTCCCAACCCCATAAGGAGCCAGAACTGCTGGTAGTCCGCAAGCTGATGTAGAATGCCGTACCTTGGAAGAATCCATACCACCAGCCAGCTCATGCCCAGATTGGCGATCCAGGAGGAGAGGTAGCCCCAACTGTTGAAGCGCCACCAGATGACCTGCAAAACATTGGGCAGCCACACACCTGCGGCCATGATCCAGAGCGCGAAGATAATCCACTGGGTAATCTCCTCCATCATTGAACCGTAGAGAAACGACCCCAGTAACACCAGCACTGTGGAAAATCGACCCACCCATACCAGGCGGCGTTCGCTGGCATGGGGGTTGATGTAGTGCTGGTACAAGTCGTGGGTGGCATACAGGGCACCCAAATTCAGGATAGAGGCGACCGTTGAAAGATGGATCGCCACGATGGTGGCGAAGAAAAACCCAACCATGCCTGACGGCAGCATTTCGAAGCCGATGCGGAACCAGGCCATCTCGTAGTCTTTGGTTTGGACGATGTTGGGGTACAACACAAAAAACCCCAAGATTGAGGCTGCCCACAGCGAGTTCCGTGTGAGAACCAATGCCGTACCGGCCCAGATGCTGTAGGAAGCGTCGCGCACCGTTCGGGCCGACTGGATACGCTGTGCTTCCACATACCAGTCGATCGAGGTTCCCATCCCAAAACCGCCCAGGAGAGCGATGACCATCATCGTCAGAAACCAGGCTGCCGGAAATTCACCTTCAAAAAAACCGGTGAAGGCGAATGGATTGAGGCGGTGCAGCTGGCCCATCTCGGACAGTCGAGCCACGATTCCGGAAGGTCCCCCGGCAGCCTGAACACCCCACAGCGACACAACCAGAATCCCCAGAAAAGCGATGACGCCCTGTTGAAAGTCGGCGATGACCACACCCCAGTAGCCGGCCGCCAGCACATACACCGCACAGACCGAGGAGAACGTTACCAAGCCAACCCAAACTTCCCAGCCGAAGAGGTACTGGCAGAGCTTGCCCATGGCAATCCCCACCCAGCCGAGGATGAACATGTTCATGAAGATCTGCCAACCTGCCATCCACCCGCGGAGCAGTTCGCTTCCCAATCCGCTGAAACGTAGCGTCTGCCATTCTGCCTGGCTGTAGGCCAAAGATCGCCGGAAGATGCGAGTGGACGCAAAGGCGCTGATGGCACACCAGGCCGCAAAGAAGGTATACCAGACACCCGCCATGCCGTAACGGTAGATGACCCCGGAAACCCAGATCGGTGTGTCGGTGGCGGTGTGGGTGGCATAGACCGAGGTGGCAGGCAACCACCACGGCAGTCCCCTTCCAGCCAAGAAGAAGTCCGACTGCGATCGCTTTCCCAGCCGGTAAAAGAGCACGCCGGTCAGGATCATGACCAGCAAAAACGCTGCCAGCCAGAACCAGTCGAGCCAGGTAAAAACAATCATGAAACTCCTCGCTTCAGCATGGCGCCGGCTGAGGGATGGTGTTCTATCCGGTCATTACTGCACAATTTCCTTGGCCGCGGCGACAATTTTCTCAACTGAAGGTACATAAAAGTTTTCCATCACCGGGGCAAACGGCACCGGCGTATCGGGGGCCGTCACACGGCGGATGGGGCCTTGCAAGTGCCCAATGCAGGTGTCGGCAACCCGTGCAGCCACTTCGGCCCCCCAGCCTCCGGTGAGGGTGTCTTCGTGCACAATCACTAATCGCCCAGTGCGTGAGACCGACTCAAACACGTTTTCCCAGTCAAAGGGAACCAAGGTCCGGACATCGATGACCTCCGCTTCGATCCCTTGCTCCGCCAGGCTTTTCGCCGCCAGCATGGATTTGTGAACCATGAGCAGATTGGCCACGATGGTGAGGTCCCTTCCGGGCCGGACGATCTTGCTTTGCCCGAAGGGCAACAGGTATTCTTCGCGTGGGACGGCGCCGAAGACCTCGAGACCACCGGACTCCTTGCGTGATCCTTTGCTCCCATAGAGGAGCTTGTGCTCAAAGAACACCACCGGGTCATCCATTCGAATGGCGGTTTTGAGGAGGCCCTTGGCATCGTAGGGATTCGAGGGGCAAGCCACCTTCAAGCCGGGAACATGCATGAAATAGGACTCCAGGCTCTGGGCGTGCTGCGCTCCGCGTGTGGTGGCACCCACCGGAGCGCGCATGACCAGAGGAACACGCAGCTTGCCTCCAGACATATAGCGCATCTTGGCAGCATGGTTGGCAAGCTGATCCATGGCCAGGAACAGGAAATCCCCGTATTGCACATCAGCCACCGGTCTTAGCCCGCCCAGCGCCGCTCCAACCGCAATTCCCGTAAACCCGGCTTCAGAAATCGGCGTGTCGAGGACCCGATGGCAGCCGAATTCGTCGCTTAACCCCAGAGTCACTGTAAAGGCCCCGCCGAATCCGCCTTTGATTCCGATGTCCTCCCCCAACAGGATGACTCGCTCATCCCGAAGCATCTCCTCGCGCAGGGCTTCCCGCAGGGCTTCCACAATGGAGAGCTTGCGACTTTCAACATCCGACGATGGTTCCATCACATTATTCTGCATAGACATCGGTCAGGCACTCCTCCGCGAGGGGACTGGGACTGGATTCGGCAAAGGTCACCGCCTCCTCCAGCTCGGCTGCAACAGACTTCCGATATTCTGCGATCCTGGATTCACTCAAGAGACCCGAGGCGAGACCCTGGCTCTCAAACCGCAAGATGGGATCCCGCTTCTTCCATTCAGCCACTTCTTCTTTCGGTCGGTAGTGCCCGGGGTCGCTGCGCGAGTGCCCGGCAAAACGATAGGTTTCCAGCTCCAGTAAGCTGGGTCCCTGCCCGCTTCGAGCCCGCTGGCCGGCCTCAAGGGCAGCCTCATAAACCACGAAGACGTCGTTCCCGTCGACCGTCCTCCCGGGAATGCCATAGGAGGCGGACCGTGAGCTGACCGTCTTGACCTTCATCACTGAGTCAATCGACGTGGAAGCCCCATATTTGTTGTTTTCGCAAACGAACACGACGGGGAGATCCCAAATAGCAGCCATATTCAGGGTTTCATGAAAAATCCCTTCGTTCACGGCGCCATCCCCAAAGAAGCAGACAGCGATGTTGGGTTTCTTGAGATACTTGAACGACAAGGCGTAACCCGTGGCCAGTGGGATGCCCCCGCCCACGATGGCGATGGCTGGAAGCATTCCTAAATCTGCATCGCCCATGTGCATGGAACCTCCCTTGCCGTGGCAACAGCCGGTTTTCTTGGCAAAGAGTTCCGCCATCAGCGATTTGACCGGAATGCCGCGGGCAACGGCGTGCTCGTGGGGACGATGGGTGCTGGTAAGGATATCACCGTTCTGAAGTCCCTCGCACACGCCCACCGCGCTGGCTTCCTGCCCCTGGGCTTGGTGAATCGTCCCTGGCATGCGACCCTGTAGAAACAAAGAATTGACTTTGTCTTCAAACATCCGGCAGAGCAGCATCTTTCGATACATGCCGAGCTGCTGTTCTTGCGACAAACGAGAGGCACTCATAGTCGGTTGAGATGGATCTGCATCCTTTCCAGAAATTTAGCCACCGCGATGCCGTCTGCCACGCGGTGATCAGCTGACACTGTGACCGTACAAATCGTCCGCACCTCGATCTTGCCGTTGCGCGCCACAACCTTTTCCCGAACTGCTCCGGCCGCCAGGATGGCGGTGCATCCGGGAGGGATAATCGCTGAGAACTCCTTCACCCCGAACATCCCCAGATTGGAAATGGCCAGTGCCGGAGTGGTCTGCCCCGAGAGCGGCTGCAGTCTTCCCTCCCTTGCCGCTCCCAGCAAGGATTTCATTCGAGTCAGGGACTCCTCCACCGTTCCGCCCTGCGGGTTGGTGACAGGAACCAGCAAAAGTCCCTCGTCCGTTCCGACCACGATCAAGACATCGGCACCCTGACCCGACTCGTACCGCCCTTGGCTCCAGCGGAGATTCATGCGAGGGCTCTCACTCAAAGCTGCCGAAGCCGCGCGCACGAGGCAATCGTTCACCGAAGCCTTCAACTCCGGATGGGCTTCGTTCCAATCCTTGCGCCACCGTTCCGCAGTGACCATATCCAGGTCAATGGTCACATAGAAATGAGGGATGGTGCTCTTACTGGTCGAAGTAAGGCTCGCCATCGCCTGCAATGCCTTTCGGTCCGATGACAGTTGAGCCGGTCCTTCACTCGTACCGGAGCTGGCGGCGTGCCTTTCCACGTCTGCCTTGGTGATCAAGCCCCCGGCACCGGTTCCCGTGACGGAGGAAAGCTCGACACCGAGCTGGCTGGCCAGTGCGCGCGCGGCGGGCACGGCAGCAACCCCTTTCGCCGTCGGACCGCCCACCTTTTTGGGCACCGCGTTGTCGTGGCTCACCGGAGCGGCAGACACTGGCTTCGGCTCCGCGTCAAAGTCTTCTTCTGGTGTGTCGGTAAGGATAGCCACCGGGTGGCTGGCCGAGACAACATCTCCCTCCGCGGCCAGTTGCCTTCGAAGGTAGCCCCCCACGTAAGCTTCCACATCCATGGTGGCCTTGTCGGTCTCTACCTCCAACAGAGGTTCACCCATAGCAACCTGATCTCCCAGCTGCTTCAGCCAGGAAACAATTTTTGCTTCGCTGGTGGTTTGCCCCAAATCAGGCATGATAATAACGTGTTTCATTCAACTCCTTCGTAGTTCCTATATTCACGCCACTTCTTCAATAGCTCACGTGGCCCTCGTCATTCACGCTTCGAGGCTCCCCCTCGGCCCGGAAGAGCGAAGCACAGAGCCGGGTGGTGATACTCTCTCCCACAGCGAGCCTTTTCTGAGTCCCGCGCTCAATGGCCTTCTGCAAGCCCAAGCCGGGGATGCTGCTGTGTGGCTCAATGCCCGTACAGTAGCCGCAGCCCCACCAGGGATACCCCCTCGTGCCTCCGAATTCCTGCCACAACCACAGGTAAGGAAACGTTGACAAATCCCATTTCAGGGCAAAGCCCAAGTGGGTCTTTTGATTCACCAGGCAATACCACGCGTCGGCTAGCCCCACCAGGTAGGATAAGTGCGAGAAACCGGCCGAGGCCGGCCACATTCTGGAAACATCGAACTCTTGCCCATCGTTGTTTTGAATCACCGGAAAGGAGTCGAAGCGCTTTTCGGGCTGTAGTTTTTGACAGGCCGGCAGTGCATGGGCGGTTTCAACACGGGTTGCGGGAGTATACAAGCGGCAATGTTCATCCAAAAAGGGAGCCCCAAAGGCGGGATGGTGTCCCCACATGAACTCCATCGGCTCGGCCCCCTCGTTCGTAATTCGTTCTTCAATCTCCAGGGCCGCAGCACCTTGTTTCATTCTCAGCGTCTTTTCAACCAGGAACGGGGTGCGAACCGTCCGCACCCGACACTTCACTGCCACTTGACGAGCATCGTTCTCCAGAATCTCACACTCCCAAGGCACCTTGCAGATTTCGCCGTGAAAACCGAGCTCGGCGCCCCGGTAAACGCAAGTGCTACCGGCATTGGGAAATAGCTCCTGCCAGCCGCCGGGATAGAAATCCATGAACGACGCCAGGGCTTCGGGTGTGTCGTGAACGTAATTCTGTGGATTCTTTACTCCCCAAGGAGTCTTGAACAGAACATCCACGCCGCTGGCTTTGTCGCAGAACTCCAGAATATCTGTCCCCTTGCCGGTCAGCACCACCACTCGAAGGTGGCCATTTTCCAGGCAAAGGGAGGGGATACCATTGACCGTGGTGTTCCGATCAATTCGACAATCGGACATGAATGTGAGCTCCCGCTATTTAAAGGGCTGCAATCGAACTTTGAAGGTCTTAATTTGGTAGGCCCCCAGTTCAACGGCCAGGCTGTCTCCCGAAACCGAGAGCTTCTGACCGTCGTCCTCCAACAGGTTAGACTCCTCGGCCGTCATCACCTTAGCATTGAACTTGATCTTGACACCCGAAATGGGCTTGCCGCTGGACTCATAAACCCGGATCACCGTCGAACCGTCTTTCGAGGGTTTTAGGACGGTGGCCAGCACGCTGGCATGGGATACCTCGAGCAGCCCCCATTTCTTGGGGAGCGGACCGGCATGGGAAGTCGAAGTGGTGGCTCGCAAGGGGTGATTGAACTCGTGTCCGGCGCGAGCGATGCCTGCTTCTCTCCAACCACCGGAATGGGGAACCAGGGCGTAATCGAACTTGAAGTGCTTGCCCACCTCCAGACCGGTATCGGAGGAAACTCCAGGCTCATAGCCACCGTGATAGGCATAAGCCTGAATTCGCGCGGAGCGCATCAGCGACAGCATGAGAGTATCTTCACCGACGTTGTTGCCCGGCAGGCCGTGGTTCAGCAAGGCCACCCCTTTCGAGCCGTCTCCGTAATCGATCCAGTTCTGAGCTGGAAACTCCACGCCAATCGGGCGCTCGATGGCACCAAACGGTATTTCTTGTGTGTTTCTTCCGTTTCGGATCGTCGTCGGAAACAACGCCCGATAACGTACGAATTTCTCGTCGTTAAAAATCTCCGTACGGATATCCACGCGGCGAACTCCCTGGTACAGCCGGACCCTGGTGGCGTACTGTCCGCTCCCAAAGGGATGCGAGACGGCGTATTCGGAAAAGACACTGCCTTCGCGGATGCGCCCGCTTCCACCAACCTGCTCGCTGCTAAAGGATGCCTCGCCGGCTCGAGGCGGCATGTGTTTCTTGACCATTGCAATGTTCCGGCCACCATGAAGATTACCGTAAAGTTCCCAGAAATCTCCTCCGTCGTGCTCCTTGGCCACGACGTTGGCCGACGCGCTCAGGCTTTCCCAGTTGCTCGCCTTGTCGCGAAGGCTGGTCAGTTCACCGGTCCACATATTGAAGGTTGCCCGGTAGAAATTGTTCTCAATGGACCCGGTATCGTGCTGAGCCACCGAGTCGCCCATGCGCGTCGCAACCGACTCGCGACCGGGGCGAGCTTCGAGTCCGTCAGCGCCAACTGACGATTTAGGCAGGACTCGGTAGAGGCTGTATCCGAAAGCCGGCACATTCGCCGCCACAAACGTGATCGTGGTCCTCCTGATCCCACCGTCACCGTGCTGCTCGGATCCGGTGAGCTGGAGCGGCACCTTCTGACCTTCCGGATCGATGAGCGCCAACGCCAGCGCCCCAGGCTCGCTGATGCCAACTTCTACCTCAACAACGTCCGTGCGGGCCCACCCCAACGGGTTGAACACCACGACCGGAATGCCCTCTCCCCGGGTATCGATCTTGGAGACCAGACTCTCGAACGAGGATTGCACCAGTTCTTTTCCCAGTCGCTGGGCAAACTCGTAACCGCGCAAGGTGTCATCATAGACTTTGTCTACCATCACGCCCGAGGCGAGATCGTGGGTTTGATTGAACGTCATGGGCTCCCACGCGCGCCAGGCGCTGGCCAGGTCGAACGAACCGCCCAGCCAGTTTTCGATCGCCCCCAGTTTTTCGGCGCCGGTCAGCAAGGTCTCCAGAGATCGAATCCACTGCTTGACCTCAATGCGGCTGCTGTAGATCCCCTGAAAAATGGGGTTCAGTTCACCGGTCACGACCGGCTGCTCTGGCCGCTGAGCAACAGCCTTTTCAAATTCGGAAGCGACCGCGATACGAATTTGGAAGGGCGCATCGCTCTTGCGATTGAATTCTTCAACCAGCCGGGGGAGGTGTTCTTCCGGCTCGCTCACATCGGCCCCCGCCAATCCCACCAGGTCGTTCCCACGGGCAAAAGGCTTCAGACCGTCATAGACCTCACGAAAGAAAGTCTCAAACCCGGGCAAGTTCCCTGGTGAGCCATAGGCTACCGCGTAGCCGTAGGGAAGCCAGAAAGCAGAAATCTTGGTGCCGTCGATGCCCTGCCATTGAAACTCCGAGGGGACCTCGCGGCTCGCCACGCCACGAAAGAACCAGTAGGAATTCATCCCACAGAGCTTCAAAATCTGAGGCATTTGGGCATGGTGCCCGAACGAGTCCAGGCACCAGCCGGTTTTGATATCCACTCCCAATCGATCCCGGAAGAACCCCTTGCCGATCATGACTTGCCGAACGAAGGACTCCCCCCCGGGCATATTCACGTCAGGCATGATGTTCATTCCCCCCGCCAGCTGCAGCCGCCCTTCGGACACAAACCTGCGAAGGTTCGCCTCTTCTTCCGGATAGCGATCCAGGAACGGTTTTACGAAGGCCGCCTGGTCCAGGGTGAACTTGTAAGACGGATATCGCTTGAGCATGTTGAATACCCTTAGAAGGATGGGCAAGCCCATTTCCAGGTATTCATCCCGGGTCTTGAAGACGGCCCCTTCCCAGTGCGTATGGGGCACGTACCACAACGTATCTTTACCCCCTCCCGGGCGCTGGGACTGCGCACCAGCTGGCAGCGACAGCAGCGGGAACGACAGGATTAAGGCCACAAGACTCCGGGTCATTTTCATGATTCGTCTCCTCCATTTAACTTGGCGGCGGGCGGGCAGAGCCGGTGCGGCGGCTACGACTCGCCAACTTCCGGGGCTCGTTTGATCCGGGGGTCAGTAAAGACATCCAACTCGTCCGTGCTGCGAGTCGAAAACTCTGACACAATGGCCCCCTCCGGTCCGGCTTGGAACCAGTGCAGGGTGTCGGGAGAGAGTGTGCACTGCTCTCCCGGTCTCAGGCAGATCTCGCGACGCACCGTGTAATAGGCCTCTGAGCCCTCCGGTGGGCGACATGAGGGCGGTGTATCCGTCTCGCCCGCCACATAGAGATAGACCGTGCCCCAACGACAACGAAACGTCTCTTCCTTTCCTGGAACACCGCCAATGGTGGGATGCATATGTTCGGGACAGGTCTGTCGCGGCGTCATGATGATCTCTTTGGCACAACAACGATCGGTATTGACATAGGTAATGATCTGAAGCCCCGTCTTCTCCAACTCCCCCAAACCGAAGTCCGCCACTTCAAACCGCTCCCGCTCCGCCGGGGTGATGACCATTCCTGCCTCGCGAAGCATGGCCGACGCACGCTCCACCGCCATCTGGTATTGACGACGATCAATCATGGTAGTCTCCTTGCATAAACATTCGAACCACCCCATCACTCCAGTTCCGACGCGGTATTTTCCCTGTCCGACCCACTGAAGGTGGGGGCCCTCGACGTCATTCTAACTCGCTGGTCTTTGGCTTCTATGGGCGGGGAACCGGTTTACCGGCAAAGCCGTACTGCTGAATGATGTCCTTGACCTTGGTTTTGACCGCCTCCCGCCCGGCTACCAGGATGTCCTCGCGCCCTCCCATTCCCAGGAAGAGATGGGGATTCATCGGTTCGCGATAGGCAGCCAGCTTCTCTCTGACAGCGGCCAGGTAGGCCTGCTTCAAGACGGTTCCGAAGTTGAACTTGGCCACTCCCAGCCGGATGACGTCGGCTGCGCTCTGGGCCGGGAACCCCGTTCCACCATGCACAACCAGCGGCACGTCGACGGCCTCCCGGATCCGTTTCAACGCGTCCAGGTTCACCGAGGCTTTGCCCTGGGTCATGACGTGAACGTTCCCAATCGATACAGACAGAGCATCCACTCCAGTTTCTTCCACAAAGGCCTTGGCTATCGCCGGATCGGTGATGACGCCAAGTCCGTTCTGCCCGTCCCAACCATCCGGCAACTGGCCGATCTGCCCCTCCACAAAGACACGCTTGGCTTTGGCCAACGAGACAACCTTCTTCACCAAATTCTGGTATTCAGGGATCATTAAGTGATGGTTTTCCACCATCACCGCGTTGAATCCCAGCTCGATTCCGCGTGCGATTTGTGAAAGGTCATCACTTTCGTTCAGGATGACAGAGATGGGAACGCGGGCATTCCGAACGGCCAAGGCCATTCCCGCATAAAAAGAAAGATCCTCCGGCTTGGACCGCGAAGCATGGCTTAAGAAGCCCCCGTTGAAGCCTACAATGGCGGGTGAGCCTAACTCTTCGGCCCCTTCCACCACCGCTTGCAAGGACTCCAGGTTCCACGATTCGCAATAGCACACTGCATATCCCGCTCGTCTGGCTTCGGCGAGCAACTCGTGCATTGAAACAAGCGGCATATCCTCTCCTGGAGGACCCTCTCGGTTCCCGCATCGCATCCGAGCTGGTCTGTGAATAACATTCAGGTCAGATCACCATACAATGAATATTGGTCACTTGCATCTTGCCCGAAAGCAGTTCATAGTGTCAACTGCTTTTTCATGACCGCAATTGCAGAAACCGCCGGCACCGAAACGACACCAGATGAGCCAACCAAGTGGTGGTGCCGTTCTACAACCAGCGTTCCGCGCCGGCGGCTCAGCCGACCGATCTGTGCCGAGGAGGCTGGAGTTGGAGACGGTGCTGTGTCTGAAAGCCCGCCGGCCGACGACCTCTGGCGACACTCCTACAAAAGGCTAGGGCCCGAGAGCCATCCCCAAGCTCCGCTTCTGATACTCAGCCGGGATGCTCGACCGCCGGCTCCCTGACTTCCCTGATCGCCAGACTGGCTCCAAACCCTGATGATTGCTGATCCCTACCAACCGGACATTTCTAATTTGGGTGGGCACCTACGAAAATGATTCTTTGAGGCAAGACCCGAATTTGTTATGCTCGCCCCGTCGAACATGCGCCAGCCGGAAACAAGACACCGCCATGGCTAAAGGAAGAGCCTCCAAATCGGGAGCCGTAACTGCGGACTCCTATCAGGGCAACAGCCAGCGACCGTTACTGGTGTACCTTCAGGCCATTCTTCCTTCGCTGAATCCCACAGAGCGCCAGATTGGCGAGTACATTTTGGAGGATCCAGAGCGGGTGCTCTCCTCCTCAATTTCGGAAATGAGGAGAGGCTCTGGTGCCAGCGTTGGCTCAATCGTCGGATTCTGCCGCACACTTGGCGTCAAGGGCTTCGCCAGCTTCAAGATTCACCTGGCTAGGGAGTTGGCTCAAGCAGGGTTTTCGGGATCGCATAGAACCGGCGAGGGGCACGCCACCGACTCGCTTTATGAGAGCGTCTTCCAATTTCACGCTCAGAGCCTTCGGGAGACGGTTCAGTTGAACAGCGAGGAGGCGCTGGAAAAGGCCTCGCGAATGCTGGAGCTGGCAAGACGAATCGAATTCTTCTCCATCGGCATGTCCTATCCGGTTGCCTACACGGCCTGCAACAAGTTGCGGCTGATCGGCATTCCCGCCTCCACCCAGTCGGACTCGCACCTGCAACTCATCGCCGCCACCCAGCTGCAAAAGGGAGATGTGGCGTTCGGTATATCCTGCTCCGGCAGCACCTACGAGACGGTCCAATGCCTGCAAATCGCCCGCGAAAACAAAGCCACAACGTTGTCGGTGACGAACTGCATGAAATCTCCCATCACGGAGCACTCCGACCTGGTCTTGTACGCCACCCCCAGTGAGGTCAAGTATTTTCAAGCCCCGCTGGCGTCCCGGATCACCCAGCTGGCCTTGGTCGACGCTTTATTCGTGGCCATCGCCCAGCGCCGCAAAAACAAGACCATGATGCAGTTGCACCGCGCCGGCGAAAAACTGCTCGAGCATCGGCTGAAGAACGTGTGATCCTCCAGCTGAATTCAGCAACAAAAGCACCGCGTTGGAAGCCAATCATCCCTAGGAGAATGTTCTCCTCTGTTTGTCGGCTGGCCTTGGGGCTCCTGACAGCGAGTTTGAGTGCCTGTGCGGGCCAGCCCCCTTCCACTCGGCCTCCTAACGTAATTCTGGTCGTAACTGACGATCAAGGTTGGTCCCAAGTCGGCACCCACGGTAATTCCGTTCTCAAAACACCCCACCTCGACCGGCTGGCTTTGGAAAGTGCTGAATTCACGCGTTTCTATGTTTCACCGGTCTGCTCGCCCACTCGCGCCAGTCTGATGACGGGCCGCTACAACTACCGCACCGGCGTGGTGGATACCTACCTGGGCCGCTCCATGATGTATGCGGATGAAGTGACGGTAGCAGAAGTCCTGCGGGCCGCCCAATACCGAACGGGCATCTTCGGCAAGTGGCACCTGGGAGACCATTATCCCATGCGGCCTTCCGACCAGGGCTTTGAGGAAAGCCTCGTCCACAAGGGAGGTGGTATTGGGCAGCCCTCGGATCCTTCCGGCACGAGCTATTTCGATCCCATTCTTCAGCACAACGATCGCAGTCAGCGCTTTCCGGGGTACTGCACCGATATATTCTTTCAGACCGCCATCAAGTTTATCGAAAAGCATCGCGACCATCCCTTCTTCGTCTACCTGGCGACCAACGCGCCACATGCCCCCTACGATGTTCCGGAATCCTACATCAAGCCCTACCGCGATCAAGGCTTAGACGAAAAGGACGCACGCATCTACGGCATGATCGCCAACATTGATGAGAACATAGGACGACTGATGGCAGCCCTGGATGGCTGGAAGCTGGCTGAAGACACTCTGCTCATCTTCATGTCCGACAATGGTCCAACCACTCAGCACTTCACCGCTGGCCTTCGCAGCCAGAAGACCAGCGTCTATGAGGGCGGGATTCGCGTTCCCTTCTTTCTGCGCTGGCCGCGCAAGGTGAAACCGAGCCAGATCGATCGGATTGCAGCACACATCGATATGGCCCCCACGATTCTGGAGGCGGCTGCCGTGCAGAAACCGAAGGCGGTCGTCTTCGATGGCAGCAGCCTGGTTCCGATCTTGACGGGCAACTCTAAGAACTGGCCGGACCGAACCCTCTACCTTCAGTCGCATCGCGGCAACGAGCCGCAGCTGTACCGGAACTTCGCCGCCGTCACGCAACGCTTCAAGCTGGTCCAGCCCGAGTCCTTCGGAAACAGCCTGCCCACCGATCCCGTTTTTGAGCTTTATGACGTAGCGGAAGACCCCGGCGAACAAGCCAATCTCGCCACCGTTTTTCCGCATGTAGTCCGGAGTATGAAGCAGGGGTACGAGGAATGGTTTCGCGACGTGTCGTCCTCCCGTGGATATGAACCACCAAGAATCCCTCTGGGTGCAGCTCAGGAGAACCCCGTGATTTTGACCCGCCAGGACTGGCGAGTCACTCGGGCGCCGGGAAGTGGATGGAGCGACGACGACCTCGGCGTCTGGCTGGTCGAGGTGGCAAACTCAGGATCCTATGAGATTGGATGCCGGTTTGCCCCGCAAGCACAAGAATGCCGGGTCGAATTACGCGTTGCTGAGCTGGTTTTGCGCCAGCCTCTGCCCCAGAACAGCGACTCCGCCAACTTCTCCGACGTACGACTGCCCCAAGGCACAACGCAACTGGAGGTCCGTATCTTGAGGAACGGAAATCCCACGGGGCCGAGGTACGTTGAAATCTCAGGGCCTAACAGGTAATCGCTTCGAGATTTCAGCCTGGGAAGGGCCATGCCCTCGAAGTCGGCCTACTCTAGCCAATGCCCGATTTCGCCGGCGGTCATGGTGTAGTCAATGGGGGATGGCCGACCGACCAAAAACGAGGCGGCGGCTATCCTTGGTGCGACTGGGGCCGCCAGAAGTGAATCGTCCCTGCGGAATCTAAACCTTCGACTACAGCGCGCTGGTCGACTTTGTTGCCATCCAGCATGGCGTCCCGTGCCGAGAGAGGTGGTGGTCACCGAACAACAACGCGGTAGGTCATCACCAATCTGGTACAAAGCAGGCAGGAACTCGACCAACCGAACCATCCGAAAGAGCCTGCCAACTGCACCCGCCATAGGACGCGCCTCTCCTCCTGTTTTGGAATAGCTGCGTTCCATGCGTGAATCGGGACGGCTCCTACACCAGGATCTCCGAGATCACGCGGGCAGGAAACTGTCGTCCCGAAGGAATGGGTCTCGAACTACGTTCAGACTAGAACTATTGCACTGAATCCAGCTCACGTTTGAGCACAATCGCTGCCTCTTGGCCACCGATTCAGGACGGCCCTTCCTTTGACACTTCCCATTTCTGAACGCCAGCCGCCGATTGTCGCGAATCGATAGCAACGTGACGCGGTCGTTGTTCTGCTTACGCTCGAACGGGGCTCGCCCACACGCATCGTTCTCATTGGTTCGGCAGCTGGTAGCCGACCTTTTTCATCTTGATGCGGTAGAGGTTCCCGCCGGCGGTGACATAAAGGATCTGTCCATCTTGGCCGCGGCCGAAACCAACGTTGGTGGGAAGAACGGGAGTGGGGATACGAGCCAGCTCTTGGCCTTCTGGAGAGTAGACATAGATGCCGGGATGGCTGATCGCGCGCACCGCGACGTACAGGTTACCTTCCACATCTGTCACCAAGCCGTCAGGTCCATCCTCTGGCGCGTAGTCGATCAGCATTTTTCTGAACTTGGCCGTACCATCGTCATTGAGGTTGTAGGCCAGCAGCGCCATTCGGCCTTTGAGTAGCGGTGTCCCGTCTGGAATACGGAACATGCCGGTGGTCCCGTTGTCGTTGGACACCACGTAGAGCGTCTTCTGATCGGGGGAGATGGCCACGCCATTGGGTTTGCCGGCATCGGTGATAATGCGATGCAGCGAGCGATCCGGATCAATCCGATAGACCGCGTGGAAGGGCTGGTCAACGGACTCATGGCCCAGGTAGCGGGGATCACTGAAGTAGATCCTGCCCTTCAGATCGACGGTGATATCGTTTGGCGAATTCAACGGGCGGCCCTCAAAGAGGGCCGCAAGAATCTCGCTCTTGCCCGTTTTCAAATCGGTGCGCGTCACACGACGGCCTCCGTAGTCCGCACCCTCTGCTACCAGCATCCGCCCTTGAGCATCGAACTTGATTCCGTTGGACATGCCGCTCGGGGAGCGGTACACGGAAGTCTTTTCAGTCTTCGGGTCGAACTTCATGATATGCCCCGCCTGCATTCCCGAGACTGCTGTGAAGGTGATATCGCTGAAGTAAACAGTCCCGTCTGGAGCCACGGCCGCCCCTTCAGTTAAGACACCGCCCGAGAATAGCAGTTCGAGCTTTGAGCCGGGCGGAAGCACATCGGGAGAACCACTCGGCAGTTTCGGCGTCTCCGCAAGTACGAGCGCGGCGTTGAACAGTACCAGGCATACAAGTTTTGTGAACATGGCAGTCCTTTCTCTTGAGAACTTGAAATACTAGAGCGACAAAACGAACGGTCGCGGAGGTTGCGCGTACCTGACAGACCGGCTCAAAAAGCGTTGGCGAAACAACCGATCCTCAATAAAGCCACATTGATCGATGTCCGCAATCCTTGCGGCGTTGAACTCCGCGTGTGCCAACGCACCCCAAGTGCAAGCCTATCGACCCCGCCATCTTCTGATCTCATCGCGACGGACGCTGGTCGGACACCACCATCCTCAACGACATCATTTTCGCTAGATGGTCCGCGAATCGTCGCCGCGGCATTCTTCGGAGTCGGTGGTGTGTACCAGCTAGTCGATTGCTTCTTCACTGAATCTCTTCGATTCTGCCAGCGCTGAACAGCATGAGTAGCGCCAGTACGTAGGCAACAGCAGTCCCAAGAAACGCCGGTCCGTAGCCCGCCAAGTCCACGGCGCGGCCGACGAGGGGTTGAGTTACCGCTGCCATCAACGTTCCCACGGCTCCCGTTAAACCATACAGAGTGGCAACATGCTTAGGAGGCATGACTTCCGTAATCACGGTCTGCATATTGGATGACCACGAGAAATGACCGAACAACGCCAGGCTGACCAAAGCCAAAGCCAGGGAGTGCGTTGGAGCAAGAAACGCCGCTGCACCAACAATGGGACCCATTGCAGAAAGAACGAGCGCGACTTTACGCCCCTTGTCCAACCCCATGCCGCGCCGGATGAGTGCGCTGCTCAACCACGATCCTGCCAAGGCACCCAGATCGGCGCAAAAAAATGGAATCCAGAGTAGTTTGCCGATCGTTTCCAAATCATAGTGTCGAGCGACTTGAAAGTAACCGGGCAGCCAAAACAAGTAAAAGAAAGTCACCGTATCGGGAAAGGCTCTCGCCAGCAAAAAGAGCCAGTATCTTCGCCTCGACAGAACCTGACCCACCAGGGAGTGTTTATTTACCGCAGACTCGCCCAATCGCTTTTGCAGGAGATCCATGTCAGGCACTTCGGACGCTTGTTGGATGCGTCTGTGAAGCAGCAGCCAAGGTGGAATAACGAAGAGCCCCAGAGAGCCGGTCACCAGGAAGGCCATCCGCCAACCATAATGGAATGTGATCCAGGCCACAGTGGGCGGGGTGATCAGCATGCCGAGACTTATTCCGCACATCAGGACTCCCACCGCCTTAGCTCGATTCTCCGGGGGGAACCACTCCGCAATGCCTCGCATTGCTGTTGGGAAGAAACCGCCTTCGCCAACTCCCAAGAGACCGCGAAATACACATAAACTTGCTAGTCCCTGTGCAACGGCATGCGCCATACTGGCGATGGACCAGAAGAGGATGTTGAGAGAAAACATGCGGCGACTCCCGAACCTATCGGCGAGTTGCCCCCCCAGGACGTAGAAGATCATGTACGTGATCAGGAATGAGGTCGTGGCCAGACCGTATTCCGTATTCGTGAGGGAAAGCTCGGCGCGAACCTGCTGCATCACGACCCCGAGAACCGCTCGATCTACAAAGCTCAGCACGGACCCCAGAAAAAAGAAAATGGCGATGAGCCAGGCAAATCGTCGATGTCGTGCTGATGTCACCATATCGAATGGTTCCGAGTCACCATCGCGTTCTCAAGAAAGGATCAGCTCCCGTCCCCACTGCAGAGGTTGCGGCTTACACTTCTTGCACCCGCATCTCGGCAAGAATCGTTAAAAAAAATAGACTATGTACTTGAAGGGAGGTGGCCCTTTGGCAGGAGGTTTCGTGCTTTACGCTCCAAAGCTTCGGCGTGAGTGGGGCATTCCCCGAATGGCATATCGCGACCGGGAGGGTCGACGATCTCAAAATTGTTGTAGGTGTCTTTACCGCGGACTAAGAGCACCAGGTCACGCATCTGGCCATTCTGGACCACATTCGGTGAGATGTAACGCACGGCCACACCGATTCTCGGGTAATCAGAGTTGTTGGGTCCCGAGCCATGAACGATGGCTATGTGATGAAGCGAAAACTCTCCTGGTTGCAGGACCAAATCGACTGCAGTCGCTTCGTTCACTTCGACCGCAATCTCTTGACCTCGCGATAGCATGTTGTCCACTCCATAAGTCTCGCGCTGTGGCAGCTGCGGTGTCTTATGAGTGCCAGGAACGACACGCATACAGCCGTTTTCCCGTGTGCTCCAGGATAGAGCAACCCAGGCCGTTGTGACGTTTGGAGGCGTCAGCCCCCAGTAGGTCGCGTCCTGGTGCCATGACACAAACGCCTTGTCGTTCGGGAATTTGGGGAACCACTGGCTGCTCCAAACCATGATGTCACGGCCGAGAACGGATTCCACAGCATCCAGAACCCGAGGATGGGAAACAATCTCATACACCCAGCGCAGAAAGAAGTGTGTCTCGCACAGAAAGGTACGCCGTTCCCTGGGCAGCAGCTGCTTGAGGCGTTCACGGTGTTGCTCTTGATAGGACATAAACAAGCGGCACAGCTTGGCCGCCTCATCCTCCTCAAAGGCTCGGACTGGAAAGTGATAACCCTCGTCCTGGTAGGCGGCTTGTTGGCCGGCAGTCAAATGAGTCGGTAGAATTCCCACGGCTTCAAGTCTCCTTTCTTCATGCAAGTGCCACAAATGGATGCGCCCATCATCGACCGTACGAGGATTTGGTTTTCGCTCGTCCAGAAAACACGGGTGATGTCCAAGTGCGCTTACCGTCGCAGTCGGTGACGCCTGCGCAGACGTACCTCTCTGAACTTGTACGCCGGTAAACCGCCATCATTTCCGCCGTTGTTGCCAGGATCTCGCTATTCCAACCGATGAACTGGGTCGATCAGGGCGCTACTCAGTTGATGATCACCGGGCCACCGTAGATCGCACAGGCCAGCGGCTCGAGGCTAGTTCCGACCGGGAGTCGGTCACCTCCTGGTGGCGAGGTTCATCTGTTTTTGTCGTTCCTGGCGCGGCCTGTGGCCCAGTACGGCAATCCATTCAAAAACCGCCGTTGTCTATCTGGTGCCTTGAATGGAGACCGTTGGTTGCTTCAACTCTGGCTCACCTTCGGACTTCTCTAACTCCTGAAAGATCTTGAAGTGGTCTTCGGCTTCGGAAAGCTTGCCAAGTTTGGTAAGTACCGTACCCACGCCTTTCGTCGTTTTCCTCGATCTCCACCCGCATGCGGGCCCCGATGGCGTTTCCATCATAATTTACCGTTGAAGTGATCCTCTCCCGGAGCTCACGGCTCGCGGCAAGATTCACCTATACGAGGTTCGCTAAGCCTATTTGAACATCATTCACACGGTCAATTAGTTTCTGAACGTAGATTAGCTTAGGAGCAAGTGGCTTGGGACAGGACCCGGATGATTGAAGAAGCGAGCCGGTGGATGACAATTCTTTGCTGCATCGCCCGCTGGAGGAAAGTGAAAACGGCATCGACTCAGAACCTGTTGCTCGCGGCAACTTAATCGTCTTCTAACCGGGCGAGACTCCTCGGCCGACCGCCAAGACTCAACCCGATCCAACCTCAACATTCTCAGGAGGTCTACACCTTGAAAATGTCGAACTAGCGCTTGAGCTATCCAATGCGCTTGGCATCACCGCAGCTCACTGGCTGGGGGGCTCGACCTTCGCGCCGTTCGAAGTCAATAACTCTCGCAGGACCGACCGATGGCAGTGCGACTCCTCCGAGCAGTAGCACCCAACAGAAAAATGGGTTTGGTGTGAGAGAGCAGCCAGCAAGGCGATGATGCGACTGTTCTCCGGAGTTGCCATTTCGGCGCGGTACTTTCGTACGAATGCAGCCCACTGCGCTGCCGTCGAAGCTTGTTGGCCAAGCTTCAGGGTTTCGACGCTGGGTGCCAGGTTCGGAAACCAGACGTCGTACCAGTCCTGCTTCGCAAACTCCGACTTGGGGACGCCGCGAGGCGGACGTCTTACAGTTCCGATGCGGAGACCTTCGCCGGCAGCTCGCGGGCTGCCAAGTCTAATGACGCGGACCACCATCTCTCCCTCCTTGTGGGACAGCTAACGACCCGGATTGACCCGCGGCTGAGTGTCGTTAAGGTTTGGCCCACGCAACCGTTTGCACCGCCCCTGAGCGTCGCTTGCGGCAGCCTGCTTGGGGCCCAGGATAGCGCGCGTCACTGCAACTGCGAGGTCAGAAGTTTTTCCATAGGCCGGTGAAGCGTCCGCCCATCGACGGCATTGTTCCCTCGTCAGCCCCGACCGACGAACGGCATCTGGGTGGCCATGACCGTGAGGAACAGCACATTGGAATCGAGTGGAAGGCCGGCCATATAGAGAATCGCCCGAGCGACGTGTTCGACGTCCATGCGTGGCTCCGCAGCGACTCGACCGTCGGCCTGCAACACACCTTCCTGCATGCGTGTGGTCAGATCCGTCGCGGCGTTTCCAATGTCAATCTGCCCGCAGGCGATGTTGTACCGACGGCCGTCAAGCGCGGTCGACTTCGTGAGCCCAGTGATGGCGTGCTTGGTCGCCGTATACGGTGCGGAATGGGGTCGCGGGGCGTGAGCGGAGATCGAGCCGTTGTTGATGATGCGGCCACCGCACGGAGTCTGCTCCCGCATCATCCGGAATGCCTCCCGGGTGCAGAGAAAGGCGCCGGTGAGGTTGATGTCCACCACTTCCCGCCACTGCTCGTAGCTGAGGTCTTCGATGGGAACAGCAGGGCCGCCTATGCCCGCATTGTTGAACAGCAGGTCTAACCTGCCGAATCTCCTCCGTGTTGATTCAAACAGAGCGCAGACGGAGTCCGGGTGGCTTACATCGGTCTTCGCAATCAGATACCTGTCGGCAGCGGCTCCAGAGAGCCGGGTGGTCTCCTGCAGACTTTCGGACCGGCGGCCTGCGACGACCACGCGGTAGCCGTTACCGAGAAGGGAGAAGGTGACGGCTCGGCCAATACCGGAGCCCGCCCCGGTGACGATGGCGACCTTGTCAGGGAGGTTCAAGGCGATCCTTTCTTTCGGGTGTCGTTCTGCAAACAATCTGGTCAGCCCCGAGATTGGGCCGCTGCCCCACTTTAGCCTATATTTGGACTCTAACACCCAAAGAACTCTTCTCGGCGGCTTCGTATAACCCAAGGATGACACTGTCCCTTGGACTCGGTTTGAGGGCCAAACAACAAAGCTGGCTTCCGACACCGCTAATAGTCTCCCGCGATTGGGCAGAGATCCGGAATGGGCAGCGCTTTTCCTCCAATTTGTTGATGGCTGAAAACAAGCCAGCCTGGGCTGCTGAGTCCTTGTCTATAGAAACCCTTCTGGTCTCGGCCAGGCTCCGCAAACCAGCATCAAGCCCCCTGGCCTTCACTCGCCTGAACCATCCAAAGCCCTGATAGGAATCGAAGAGCCACCCGATGCAACCCCGCTGTTGAGCGTGCAGAATCTGCATCTTTTGCTCTTGACTCAGGGCGTTGATTGACTATTATTCATTCCGTACCGCCATAATTGAATGCCATTCACGTACCACCGTTCGGGGTTAGTCTTGACGTGCCGAGTTTCTTGAGTCGCTGGTCTCAGCTGCTCTTCATACGTCGACCAGGAGATTGTGCCATGAGGAAGTGCGGCGGACCCGTGCTGCTGGTAGTGGCTCTGCTTTGTATCAGACCGGGAACCGGGAATGCGCTTCAGCCAGCACGGTCCTGGACATCTGAAGCGGAGTTCTTCACCAACCAGATTCTCCCAATCTTTGCCGCCCGCTGCCAGTCTTGCCATAACCGTGCACTGAAACTCTCGGGGTTAAGTCTAGAGTCTGCGGCAGCCTTGGAGACGGGTGGAACTCTCGGACCAGTCGTCGTACCAGGTAACCCCCTGCAGAGTCGCCTGTATCGTCGAGTGGCGCGAATAGAACAACCCTTCATGCCGATGGAGGGAGAGGTTCTGTCTGAATCCGAGGTGAAGCTCATCAAAAGCTGGATTGAACGGGGCGCGGTCTGGCCGAAGGAAGGCAGGTCAAACAAAGCTTCCGTCACACAGGCTGTTGAGAGCGGTCCGGAAGAGCAGGAGCCCTGGTCAGCGAATGCAAGACTCTTCAAAGAAATGGTGCAACCTATCCTGTCAGCTCGTTGTGGCAACTGCCACAATGACGAACGAAAGTACTCGGGATTCACGTTGGAGACGCGCTCCGGCTTCTTCAGCGGCGGTTGGCACGGACCCGTAGTCCTGGTCGGAAAACCAGAGCAGAGTCGGCTCTATCGACGCATCGCCCACTTGGAAAAGACTTACATGCCGTTTGGTCAGGGAGAACCGCTCCCTGCATCCGAGATAGATCTCATTAAAGAGTGGATCGAAGGGGGCGCAGAGTGGCCGGAAGATGCTCAGACCAGGGAAGAGGAACAGGCGCGGCACGCCAGGCTAAAGGACATGGAAAAGCTGGAGAACCGTCCGGTTACAGGGGAAGAACGCGAATGGTGGTCGTTTGTCAAACCTGTCAGACCGGCGGTACCGGCCGTGAAACACACGGCCCGCGTGAAGAATCCTATCGATGCCTTCATCTTGGCGGCGCTTGAAGCCAAAGGTTTGCAGCCTGCCCCAATGGCCTCGCGTCAAATGCTGATCCGCCGGGTTTACCTGGACGTCATCGGTCTTCCACCGTCACCAGAGGAGGTGCAGGCTTTTCAAAGTGATCCCTCGCCAGATGCCTACCAGAAGGTCGTCGACCGCCTGCTCGACTCCGAACGCTACGGTGAACGCTGGGGGCGGCACTGGCTGGACGTTGTCCGCTATGCGGACAGCGATGGGTACGAATATGACAGGCTTCGCCCCAATGCCTGGCGTTATCGCGACTATGTGATTCGCTCGTTCAATCACGACAAGCCATACAGCCAATTCATTCTCGAACAACTCGCGGGAGACGAACTCCCCCAACCTTCGTACGATTCCCTGACGGCCCTGGGTTTTTGCCGCAGCGGCCCCTTTATCGGGGACATGGTGCTGATGCAGAACGAAATGACCCGGCAGGACGAACTGGATGACGTGGTCTCCACCACGAGTGCGGCTTTCCTCGGGTTAACCATGGGATGCGCCCGCTGCCATAATCACAAATACGACCCACTCAGTCAGAAAGACTACTATCGAATGGTCGCCGTGTTCGCTCCCAGTGTGCGGACAGAGATGCCATTGGTCCCCGATCACGTCGCAGAAAGATACGATCGGGAGGTCTTTAAGATCGACCGCCAGGTCGACAAGCTCACGCAGGAGTTGTACCGGCTTCAAAAGCCGGTGCGAGACCGTTTACTGGAAGCGAAGTACAAGGAACTTCCCGAACCTATACAGATAGCGATCAGGACCGATCCCGCCAAGCGGACCGAAGCCCAAAAGCGGCAGGCGATCCAGGTTATGGGCAGCGTGAGGGTCAAAGAGGACGAACTCATGGCCGCCCTGAGCGTCGAGGATCGAAAAAAAGCTGAAGAGTTGAAGAAGCAGATTGAGGATCTGGAAAAATCCAAACCGTCACCGCTGCCGTCAGCCATGGCCATCACCGACCCGACCACTACACCGGCCAATAGCTATTTTCTCCATCGGGGCAGTACGATGAGCAAAGGCTCAGCCATGGAGCCCGGTCCGCCACTTGTGCTGAGTGCTTCGGACCGGGAGATCGTTTTTCCCAAGCCAGGGCCACAGGCCAAGACGACGGGCCGCAGACTAGCGTTGGCGAAGTGGTTGGCAAGCGAGGAAAATCCTCTGACTACCCGGGTCATGGTGAATCGCATCTGGCAGCACCATTTTGGAAAGGGGATCGTCGAAACTCCCAATGACTTTGGACGCATGGGGGCAGAGCCGACCAACCAGCAACTTCTTGATTGGCTGGCAACCGAGTTCGTTCGCCAAGGTTGGAGCGTGAAGGCGATGCACCGCCTGATCCTGATGTCCAACACCTACCAGCAGGCTTCGAACTTCACCCATTCCGCAAACGAGAACAAGGATCCGCAAAACAAACTGTTGTGGAAAATGCCCATGCAACGGCTTGAAGGTGAGATCATTCGCGATTCTATTCTGGCGGTAAGCGGTGGACTGAATCTCAAGGCTGGTGGTCCAGGGGTTTTCCCGGAACTGGATCCGGGATTGATTGGACTGATTGAAGCCACACAAAACAAGGATCAACAATGGCCGGTGACACAGGATGGGCCGGCACTCTGGCGACGCAGCGTCTACGTGACGCAGAAGCGAAGCGTGACAGCACCCATCATGGATCTTTTTGATCCCCCGGATCTGGTGTCCTCCTGTCCCACGCGCAACACCACCACGGTTGCGCCTCAAGCGTTGCAGCTCCTGAATAATAAGTTCGTGATCGGTCAATCCACGCTCTTTGCGGAGCGGTTGCGCAACGAAATGGGAAAAGACCGGGCCCAAGAAATTGACCGAGCATTCTGGCTTTCCTACGGGCGGCCTCCCGATGCCGTGGAACTGGGAGCTTCAATCGAATTTCTGAAGATCCAGGAAGCCTATCACAGCGCGCAGGTGGCAAAGCTTGAGGAACGGGGGGTTGATCCGGCCAATATCCCCGCGCCTGACAAAGCTGCACTCATTGATTTCTGTCATTCGTTGTTCAATTCCAATGAGTTTATCTATGTGAACTAGCTTGAGGAGCACAGCAACACGGGGCAAACGATTCCGGCCGTGGCTGCCCTCACCTGGTTTCGGCGCAAGACAACGAGGGAACCCTGATGAACATCGAATCGAGGCGACGCTTTCTATGCGATTTGGGTGGCGGTATGGCCACGTTGGCTCTATGCGACCTCATAAAGCGAGACCAATTGTTGGCTTCGAGCATTCCTATCGGTTCTCCACTGGCCCCCAAGAAACCGCACTTCGAACCGAAGGCCAAAGCCGTAATCTCTCTGTTCATGAACGGTGGCGCCAGCCATCTGGATACTTTCGACCCCAAGCCGGAATTGATTAAGCGCCATCTGGAAGCCCCTCCAGCCAGCCTCAACATCCAGCCGTTCTTTCCAAATCCAGGAACGTTCCTGAAGAGCCCGTTTTCCTTCAGGAAATACGGCCAATCCGGTATTGAAGTCTCTGAACTCTTTTCCCACACGGCTGAGTGCATCGATGACATTGCCATCGTACGTTCGATGCACGCCCGAAGTAACAATCACACCCCCGCAATCCTACAGATGATGACCGGATTCATCCAACCTGGCCGCCCCAGCGTCGGTTCATGGACCCTTTATGGGCTGGGTAGCGAAAACCAGAACCTGCCTGCATTCGTAGTACTGTTGGACAACGTCGGTGCACCGCTGGGAGGGGCTCAAAACTGGAGCTCTGGCTTCCTACCTGGGGTTTATCAGGGAACTCCGTTCCGAAACCAGGGGGATCCCATTGTCGATCTTGCGTCGCCGGAGTATGTCGAAGATCAGCAACAGCGCAGCCGTCTGGACTTCATCAAGATGCTCAACGAACACCATGCCGAGCGGAATCCGCGGGAGGCGGAACTTGCCGCTCGAATCGCTTCCTACGAGCTTGCCTTCCGTATGCAAAGTCAGGCTCCAGAAATCATCGACCTATCCAATGAAACAGGGAGCACGCGCAAGCTGTATGCGATGGACGACCCGGTCTGCGAACACTTCGGCCGTAACTGCCTGCTGGCCCGGCGGCTCGTGGAAAAAGGTGTCCGTTTTGTTCAGTTATTCGCCGGCGGGAACGCTGCCGAGTCGTGGGATGCGCATGGCGAACTTGAGAAGAACCATCGCAAACGTGCCGCCGCGGTCGACAAACCCATTCGCGGGTTGCTGAAGGACTTGAAAGCACGCGGATTGCTCGACTCCACACTCGTGGTCTGGCACACCGAGTTTGGAAGAATGCCGATCTCACAATCGCTCTCCGGCCGCGACCACAGTCCAACTGCCTTTTCCATCTGGCTGGCCGGTGGCGGCGTCAAAGGTGGTCAGGTCATCGGTGCCACGGACGAATTCGGCTACCGACCTACTGCGGATCCCCACTCCATTAACGATCTCCATGCAACAATCCTTCACATGCTGGGTCTGGACCACACTCAGCTCACCTACTTCCACAACGGCCGCATGCATCGGCTGACGGATGTGGCCGGCGAGGTCATTCCTCGACTGGCCTGACTCCAAAGGCGGGTCTGAAAAAGGGTTTGCCCATCCAGCCCTTGAGATGAAGAAGATCACCGGGCATGACGGACCGAAGATGATGTGGGCCTGATAACAACGGGCAGCCTCTTATCACAGATCTCAAGGCTCGCGGGCTGCTGGAAAGTGTAACGCCCTACGGGTTCTCGTTTCCGCGAGGTCAGGAACTCATCGCATGCCGGGCGATGCGCCCTATCGACATCGGCTTTAGATGCGAAGGGGTCCCTCAAGCCTCCTCGCGTGGCGATTTTGTTGACGGTGCCAAGCGAACATCGATTTTTCCTTGACATGCATTATCGGGCATGATTGATTAATATTCACATCAAGTGTTATTTTTTGAATGCTTTTCATCACGAGGCGATGCCGTGCAAAGTTCTATCCATAGTCGTTGAGGGATCTGATTGAGTCTTCATTTAACCTGATTCGTTGGAAAACCGCTGATGGAAGAATACGGGGCTCACCCTCCCATTGGCTGGAGGAACGACAGCAGCCGATGCTCTTAAAGTTCAAGATCTCACATCCCACGCGCTTCGCCACACTGTCGCCACATGGCGCTAAGAGACTCGGCGTGATTCTTCTCATGCTTGGCGCCTTTTGCGGTGAACAACCGATCGAGGTCACTGCCCGGGCTCCTCAAGCGGAAACGACCAGCCCCGAATTCTTCAAGAATCGGATCCTTCCGATCCTTTCGGCTCGTTGCCTGTCCTGCCACAATGACACGCTGAAACTCTCGGGTCTAACGCTCGAATCTTCGGCTGGACTGCAAAATGGGGGTGTGCATGGTCCGGCCGTTACGCCGGGCAACCCGCTGCAAAGCAGGCTCTATCGGCGAGTGGCCAGGTTGGAGCAGCCGTTTATGCCTTTGGACAAGGAGCCTCTGCCGGAAGCCGAAGTGGCCCTTCTCAAAACCTGGATCGAACAGGGAGCGACCTGGCCGGAATCGATTACGCCGATCGAGAAAGGGTCTCCAGCCACCCCCGCTTCCATTGAGGAGCACAGGACTCGGAAGCTATCGACCAATGAGGTTTGCTTCAAGGAGAGCGTCTACCCGATCTTATCAGCCCGCTGCCTTGGTTGTCACAACGACGAACGGAAATACTCGGGATTCACCTTGGAAACCCGTTCCGGCTTTCTGGATGGTGGCTGGCACGGACCGGTGGTGGCCCCAGGCAAGCCTGAAGAGAGTCGCCTTTACAGGAGGGTAGCCCGACTCGAAAAGCTGTACATGCCTCTGGGCCCGGGCGGCGGCGCCGGTGAGCCCCTCCCCGAAAATGAGGTGGAGATCATCCGCAGGTGGATTGAGGGCGGTGCTGAGTGGCCACGCAATCCTGAAGCCGAAAAAGCAGCACAGGCCCGGCAGGCGAAGTTGAAGCAGCTGGCTGAAATGGAGCAACGTTCCGTCTCTCCCGAGGAACGCCAATGGTGGTCCTTCGTCACGCCCAGGCGGCCTCCTGTACCTGATGTTAAGGACTCCTCTAGAGTTCGTAATCCCATCGACTCCTTTATCCTGGCTGGCCTCGAAGCCAAGGGCATGCAGCCGGCTCCCCCGGCCTCGCGTCGTACTCTGATCCGGCGCCTCTATTTTGACCTCATCGGTCTGCCTCCAAAACCCCAGGAAGTGCAAGCCTTCGAGCAGGATGGTTCGCCCGAGGCCTACGCCAAGTTGATCGATCGGCTTCTGGAGTCGGATCGCTATGGCGAACGATGGGCGCGTCACTGGCTGGACGTTGCCCGCTATGCAGACAGTGATGGCTATGAGTACGACCGGCTTCGTCCCAACGCCTGGCGGTACCGTGACTACGTCATTCGGGCCTTAAACGAAGACAAGCCTTACGATCGCTTCATTCTGGAGCAACTGGCCGGCGACGAGTTGCCGGATCGTGACTACGATTCCCTGGTGGCTCTCGGCTTTTGCCGCAACGGCCCTTTCATCGGTGACATGGTCCTGATGCAAAACGAGATGACTCGTCAGGACGAACTCGATGACATGGTCTCGACAACCGGGTCCGCTTTCCTGGGTCTGAGCCTGGGTTGTGCGCGATGCCACAACCACAAATACGATCCCATCAGCCAAAAAGACTATTACCGGATGGTAGCTGTGTTCGCGCCGAGTGTCCGGATCAGTCTTCCATTGGCTCCCCCGCCGGTCGTCGAGAAGTATCAAGAACAGGCTTTCAAGATCGATCGCCAGATCGATTCCTTGTCTCAGGAAATCAGGAAGCTGCACCAACCGGTACGGGATAAGTTACTGGAAGCCAAGTACCAGGAGCTTCCTGAGCCGCTGCAACAGGCCATTCGCACAGAACCCGAAAAAAGAACGGAAGCCCAAAAGAGACAGGCGGCACAAGTTCTCACTTCTACTGTGGTCGGTGAGGCCGAGGTGCTGGCTGCCTTAAGCCCGGAGGATCTCAAGACAACCGAATCGCTCAAAGCCCAAATCGCGGAGCTTGAGCGCAGCAAACCTCCACCTCTGCCCGAGGCCATGGCCATCACAGACCCGACAGCCACACCAGCCGGAAGCTACTTCTTGCACCGCGGCAGCGTTTTGAGCAAGGGGTCGAAGATGTCGGCGGGTCCTCCCCTGGTACTGACCGCTTCGGGCCAGGAAGTGACCTTCCCACAGCCTGCTCCCGGCGCCAAAACAACCGGACGGAGGCTGGCCTTGGCTCGCTGGCTAGCCAGCGAGCGGAATCCCTTGACAGCCCGAGTGATGGTTAACCGGATCTGGCAGCATCACTTTGGTCAAGGCATCGTCAACACCCCGAACGATTTTGGACGCATGGGGGAGCCTCCCTCCCACCCGAAGTTGCTGGACTGGTTGGCTACTGAATTTATTCGACAAGGGTGGAGCATCAAGGCCATGCATCGCCTGATCCTAACCTCCAGCACCTATCAGCAGAGCTCCAGCTTCACCGACGCTCACAACCTGAAGGAGGATTCCCAAAACCGTCTGTTGTGGAAGATGCCGATCCAACGCATCGAAGGAGAACTTATTCGGGATGCCATCCTGGCGGTGAGCGGAGCACTGAACCTGAAGCCGGGCGGGCCTGGCATCTTTCCTGAAGTGGACGCCGGTCTCATCGAAAGCTCGCCCAAGGAGTCGGCGCAATTGTTCTATCAGCGCTGGCCGGTAACGAAGGATGGCCCGGAATTATGGCGAAGGAGTATTTATGTGACGCAGATGAGGACGGTTACAGCACCGATCATGGACTTGTTCGATCCTCCGGATGTCGTGTCTTCGTGCCCTAAGCGGAATGTCACAACCGTTGCAACACAGGCCCTGCAGCTTCTGAACAACAAGTTTGTGGTGGGCCAGTCTCAGATTCTTGCGGAGCGCCTCCGCAACGAACTGGGGGGAGACACCACCCGTCAAATCCATAGAGCATTCGAATTGGCCTTTGGACGTCCGCCGGAACCCAAGGAACTGGAGGCGTCAGAATCATTCATAAGGAAGCAGAAACTTTATCATCAGGCGCTCATCGTCAAGCTCTACGAACAGGGAGTGGATCCCGCTGAAGTCCTGCCCCCGGATCGTTCCGCTCTTATGGACTTCTGCCACTCTCTGTTCAACACCAACGAATTCATCTATATCAATTGAAGTCCGGGCCCCTTGGGGGCGGGTGGTTCCAAGCTTTTGAGAGGGTTTCAAATGACTCATTCACCGGATCTGTCCAGCTGTTGTCAGGCGTCTCGCCGTCGCTTCTTGTGGGAGCTGGGAGGTGGCATCGCCGGATTGGCTCTTTGCGACATCCTGAACCGGCAGAAGCTTCTGGCCTCCTCTCCTTCCCTGGAATCGCCTCTTCGTCCCAAACCGCCACACTTTCAGCCCAAAGCCAAGGCTGTGATTTCTTTGTTCATGAACGGAGGAACCAGCCATGTGGATACGTTCGATCCGAAGCCCGAACTGACCAAGCGGCACCTCGAAGCTCCACCCCCGAGTCTGAATATTCAAACGTTCTTTCCGAATCCTGGAACCTTTCTGAAGAGCCCCTTTTCGTTTCAAAAATATGGTCAGTCGGGAATCGAAGTTTCCGAACTGTTCGCTCATACGGCAGAATGCATCGACGACATTGCTGTGATTCGTTCCCTCCATGCGTTGAGCAACAATCACACTCCCGCCATTCTGCAGATGATGACTGGATTCATCCAGCCCGGCCGCCCCAGTCTGGGATCATGGATGATCTATGGATTGGGAACCGAGAATCAAAACCTGCCGGCTTTCGTGGTCTTGCTCGACAGCATGGGTGGGCCGCTGGGAGGGGCTCAGAACTGGAGTTCAGGCTTTCTCCCCGGCATCTACCAGGGAACTCCTTTTCGAAACCACGGCGATCCCATCGTTGATCTGGCGTCGCCGCCTCACGTGGAGCCCGAACATCAGCGTAGTCGGCTTGACTTCATCAAAACCCTGAACGAGTTTCATGCGGAGAGAAACCCGGACGAATCGGAGCTAGCCGCCCGTATCGCTTCCTACGAGCTGGCCTTCCGAATGCAGAGCCAGGCTCCAGAAGTGGTGGACTTGACCAAAGAAACCGACGCCACCCGCAAGTTGTACGGCATGGACGACCCGAACTGTGAACACTTCGGGCGAAATTGCTTGCTGGCCCGGCGTCTGGTCGAAAAAGGCGTGCGCTTTGTTCAGCTTTTCGGCGGAGGCAATGCCTTGGACGATTCGTGGGACGCTCACGGCAACATCGAAAAGAACCATCGCAAGCGAGCTGCCGGCGTGGACAAGCCGATCC
>JBFMEW010000007.1:0-245423 GCA_040753175.1 Acidobacteriota bacterium
CCTCGGCTTTAAAGAGGCTGTAAACACGGAGCAGGTTCTCAAGTAATAGCCAAAACCATAAACCCGGTTACAAGGGTGGGGCCAAATCAGATGATCAAAAGGGGCCAAACCAGATTGACGAAACCAATGAAGTGCCTTCCCCAACGAAGAGGGGACTGAAAGGGCTCTGGTACTGCTGCAACATCGTCATCAGCTGTGATGAAGTGCCTTCCCCAACGAAGAGGGGACTGAAAGATAGATCTGAGTGGCATCGCTTGACGAGTTCCAGATCGGATGAAGTGCCTTCCCCAACGAAGAGGGGACTGAAAGGAGGCCTGTAGCAGGAACCCCCTTCGCGGGCTTGTGGATGAAGTGCCTTCCCCAACGAAGAGGGGACTGAAAGCCGTTGTCGTACCAGTCGATGTGACGGTTGCCAGCCTGATGAAGTGCCTTCCCCAACGAAGAGGGGACTGAAAGGGTAAGACACGATCGACGCCTCTTCCGTCGGCAGACGATGAAGTGCCTTCCCCAACGAAGAGGGGACTGAAAGATTAGCGTACCTGAATGATTCCTTAAGAAATTCGGCAAGATGAAGTGCCTTCCCCAACGAAGAGGGGACTGAAAGCTCAACGGTAGCTCGGCCTGCAGGAACCCCTCGCTTGATGAAGTGCCTTCCCCAACGAAGAGGGGACTGAAAGGCTACTGGTACGTCTACATCAGGCTCGAAGACGGTCGATGAAGTGCCTTCCCCAACGAAGAGGGGACTGAAAGAGTCTCTATCTTGATCGTCCAGCATGATCGTGGGGGAAGATGAAGTGCCTTCCCCAACGAAGAGGGGACTGAAAGCAGCGGGGTCTGTCTTAATCAGTCTTCACTTCGTCCGCGATGAAGTGCCTTCCCCAACGAAGAGGGGACTGAAAGGGGTAGGAGGTCCGCATGCGACGTTTGCTCCGCAGGATTGATGAAGTGCCTTCCCCAACGAAGAGGGGACTGAAAGGTAATAACGCTGATAGACGGTGCCACCGTCAACACTGATGAAGTGCCTTCCCCAACGAAGAGGGGACTGAAAGTCAGCCGTCCGGGTCAAGCGCACGCCGCGATCGCGCACCGATGAAGTGCCTTCCCCAACGAAGAGGGGACTGAAAGGGCCTCGGAAATCGACCGCGCACAGCGCGAGGGAGCCGATGAAGTGCCTTCCCCAACGAAGAGGGGACTGAAAGATGTGCCCGATGGCTCCGTCACGATAGGCTGTGCCGGCGATGAAGTGCCTTCCCCAACGAAGAGGGGACTGAAAGTAGAGGTATCCAAAAATGATGGGGTTACTCCTTGGGATGAAGTGCCTTCCCCAACGAAGAGGGGACTGAAAGACAATTCCACCGCGTGCGTATTGCGTTGTCCGGAGAGATGAAGTGCCTTCCCCAACGAAGAGGGGACTGAAAGTTAGCCCGAGCAACCCACTCGTGTTTGTCGAATATGCAGATGAAGTGCCTTCCCCAACGAAGAGGGGACTGAAAGTTTAGATTGGCGGGCGGGGACGCCCGCGCCCCCAGGGCCAGCCGGATGACGACCACAGCGCGACGCTCTCCGGAGCCTCTCAATTTCGTTCCGGGTTCAGGGGGAAGCGCCGGCCGGGAGGGTCCTGCAGGTGAGGTTCTCTGGCGGAGAGAGTGGGATTCGTTTTATCGTTGAGTCTTTAGAATCTGCAAGTTACTGATTCTAAAAACTTACCAAAATAACAAAAATCCTAAAAATAAAAATTCATGTACGTATCTCGTACACAGGCTTTTGGTCGGCAGACCTATATTGGATCTAAGCCTTGATCCCGTAGTGTCCAAATAATCAATCCCTTTGGACCCCAGTAGGATAGAGATTCCGCTCGACGGCGCAGAGGGGCGTGTCAGAACAGATTATCGGCGTGCTACCCGGACACAATGCGCATGACGTTGGATCCATTTCGACTGTGACTGATCTCTCTCGCTGGCTACCTAAACCAACAGCAACAAGAAGTCATCGACTACCTCCAGGAAGAGAACCGTGTGCTCCATGAGCAACTCGGCAGCAGGCGGCTGCGCCTAAACGACGACCAGCGCCGTCGCCTAGCGGTCAGGGCCAAGAAACTGGGCCGGCGTGTGCTTCACGAACTAGCCACCATCGTGACGCCGGAAACGCTTTTGGCTTGGCACCGGAAACTGATCGCCAGAAAGTACGATGGCAGCAAGCAACGTAGCCCCGGACGTCCTCGCACGCAGAACGAGATTCAGCAGTGGGTGGTCCGCATGGCCACTGAGAACCGCGATTGGGGCTACCGGAGAATACAGGGTGCGCTGGCCGATCTTGGGTATCAAGTCGGCCGCAGTACTATTGCCAACATCCTCAAGGAGCACGGTCTGGAACCGGCGCCCGAACGCAAGCGGAAGACTACCTGGAAGGAGTTCCTGTCGCAGCATAGGGGGGTGATTGTGGCTGCGGACTTTTTCACGGTCGAGGCTTGGACTCGAGAAGGCCTGATGAGGTTCCTGGTGCTGTTCCTAATCGACTTGTCCACTCGACGGGTGGAGATAGCCGGACTGGCCAAGCGGGCACCTGGGCTCTGGATGAGCCAGGTGGCAGGCAATCTCAATGATGCTGAGGAAGGCTTCCTGACCGGGAAGCGATATTTGATCCATGACCGAGACCCCTTGTTCACGGCAGCGTTTCTGGAGACTCTGGGGACCCGTGGTGTGAAATCGGTAAAACTGCCGCCACGCTCACCGAATTTGAACGCCTACGCGGAACGATTTGTCAGATCAGAACGATCCAAGAAGCCTGTTTGGAGCGGATGATCCTATTCGGAGAAGGCTCATTGCGGAAGGCGGTTCACGAATTGGTTGCGCATTATCATCGCGAGGGTAACCATCAAGGGCTGGGCAACCGGCTTATCATGGAGGAAGAGCCTTCCGCCAGCAGCATGGGCGCGATCCAGTGCCGCCAGCGGCTAGGTGGAATGCTGAACTACTATTATCGTCAAGCGGCCTGATGTGGAGATCACCCTGCGACGAGATCGTCACCATCATCGGTCTGTCGTAGTGAGGCGCGCGGTAGTTGCTGCGCTTCCTGCAGCGAGCGGAAGCCATGCAGTGAGGCGTTGAAACTGGACGACCCAAATAACCACCCTTGATGCAAAAGAAATCGTACTCCTGGAACGCCCTTCATTTAAGTTTTTGGACCATACGTGGACGATTCGAGTTGCTTCTTAACTTAACACCTATGCCTCCGGCCGCCTCGACCTGGCTTCTTGCGCATTTGACCCATGTCTAATTAGCCTCGGTTGCTTGAGCACTCTCCTCGGCGGATGCCCGTGGGTTTCTTGCACCGAGCGTTGATCAGCTCTGCCGGCCTTTGTTTGATCGCTGCGCAGATCATCTTTGAGCAACCAAGTGAGCCCACACCGAAACCCGCCATCGAATACCTCGTGAGCGCCTTAGATCGTCATCCGCTCGGAAATGCATGGTTCAAGGGAAACCAATGACTTTGTCGCCGACGTGGTCGTTGAGTTTAGGAACGCACGCTACTATATAGCGGATGACGGATCGCTACATCGCAGGCGAGGATGTCGCGCGAGAAGATTGAAGGGGTCTATCGAGTGGAACGCACCAGAAACTCACGCATCAGACGAATCACTTCTCGCGGCTTGTGAACGAAACAATAGGGTCCCGTTCCTTCCATCTCCACCACTTTTATGTGAGGACCGTTCGCCTGAAATTCTTTCATTTGCTTCGACCGGCTTTCGGCAGTCTCGGCCACCGATGACGCCAAGGCATCCCGAGTCGCCTGGCTGAACTGGTTCACGCGTTCCTGGTCCAGGTTCTTCGAGAAGATCATGAGTGCGGGATGGGCAACACCCGTTTCAAAGTATCTTCCGGCCACCATGTCGGCATCGAATGCCTTCAGCCAAGCTGGTGGCGTCACAGACTTGAGACCACTGTCTGTCTCAGTGAAGATCTCGCGGAGATTGCGTTGTCGCGCTTCGGACCAGGATCCCAGTTCCCAAAGCGTTTCCGACCGGCGCATCAGATCGAACGAAGTTCTTGGACTTCCCCCGATTCGGTCCACAATTGCCGAGTCAATCTTCCCTTCCAGATCTGGCGCCACATACGAGTAGACCGTATCGAAGTAGACCAGTCGGCTCACTCGCGAACCGTAAAGGCGGGCAAAACGCGTGATCTTTCCTCCGCCGCTCGAATGGCCAGCCAGCGTTGCTTTCTGGATGCCGACCGCGTCGAGGAATCCAGCCATTTCCTTCAGCAGAGTGTCCAGCTCGTACCCGCTCGCAGGGTGATCCGACTGGCCGCAACCTCGCGGCGTGAACGACACAACGTGAAAACGATCGGTAAAGGCTGGAGCAATGTCGCCAAACACATAGGCCGTGTCGCATCCACCCGGAACAAACAGGAGACCTTCGCCCGTACCACCCCAGTCCAAATACTGCAAACGAAGCCCAAGTACCTCGACGAACCGGTCCTTGGGTTCAGTAGCAGTTTCCGCCATTGCGAATTCGAACGGGAGACTCGACGCTAAGACGAACAGAAGCGGCACCAACTTCGCTGTGTGTTTTAGGAGAAGTGACTCCTTGATAACTGGCATCTTGACACTCCGATGAGACTTCTTGACCTCCACACGCCTCCATCTGCGAGTCGCCTGGCACGGTCGGTCCCGCAGAAATCGAATCACTCTACGTGGTGCTTGTCAGCCAGTCCGACAGAATGGCAGACCTGGAACGGTTCCATTCTCGAGGATTTTCTGGACTGGGGCGTCGTCTTCAGGAGACGGTACGCCGACTACTAATCTTCTCTCGCTGATAGCCACACCACCGCAGCAGGTGGGTGCGATAGGCAGCGGCACGGACGGCATGCCGACTCGAGAGATCGACCCGCTCGCCGGGGTCTGCCCACAGATCAAAGAGCTTCGACCTTCCGGAATCAACTTCATGAATGAATTTCCAGCGCTCGTCGCGCAGACCAAGCATGCTCAGCGTATAGTCTGTGAAGAAGAGTGCCATGCGAGGCTTGGGATGCAGCAAGGATTCCCCTTCATAACTGGAAGGCAGGCCGAGCCCCAAGAGGTCTAAGACAGTGGGCGCCACGTCGAGCAGGCTGGCAGGTTCCGGCACCCGCAACGGCTCGCCTGTCAGGCCATTCGTGGCAATCAGGAGAGGCACGCGAACATTCTCCTCGTAAACAGCAAGCGTGTGCCCGTAGTTGCCTTCATGTTGTCCGAAAGCCTCGCCGTGGTCGCCAAAGATCACCCACAGCGTGTTATCGGCGAGGCGCCTGTCTCGCAGTCCCTGCATCAGCAGGCCCAGCGCCGCATCGGCATCGTGAAGCGAATTGAGATAGCAACCCTGCATATCATTTTCCGGGAAGGGACCCGGCGTGGGGGTGGCGTAGGGATGATGGCCAGCAATGGGAAGATAAGTGATGAAGAAGCGTTCGCCAGGAGGGAGTCCCTCCAGCCATGCCAGGATCCGCTTCACCGCTTCACCGTGTATGGTTCGTCCACGCCGAAGCTCGACTGATGGTCGCCGCCAATCTGGGCCGCGTCTTGGAACCCCCGATGCTGAACAATGGACTCCATGCCGAGATAGCCGAATCTGCCGGAGTGAAACAGACTGGTCCGATAGCCGGACTGAACTAGCGTTTCGGCCAGCGAATCGCAGGGTACCTGCTCGTATGCTTGAGCCGGAGTATGAATGGCCGGATAGCCGGAGCAGAGCATGGAGTACGCCCCTTGATCCTTTCCGGATAGACGGCGTAGGCGTTCTCGAACAGGATCGATTGCCGCGCCAGGTCCGTCAGGTGCGGCATTGGATCCTCCGCGGCGCCGTAGGGACGCAGATAACCGGCCCCGGTGGACTCCAGGCTCACGAGCACCAGGTTGCGACCCGCAGCGGCGCCACGGTAGGCTGAAAGCTTGCCTGAGACCGACCTCGAGAAGGGACTGACGCGCCAATCCTCTGCACCCGCGGCGGCCGGCAGAAGTGGAAAGGCAGTTGCAAAGAGAGCGACCACCGCATTGCGATGCAGACCGAGCGTTTCAACTCGCCGGACAGCCAGGGGGCCCAGGCAACCAAGGGCAACCATGCACGGCACCGCCAGGGCTAGCGGCAGAGCTCTGCCCCCTACCGGCCACAAACGGCCCCTCCACCCACCGCCTGCCCGCTTTCGGTCCCTCACCAAAGCGGACTTTTGTCTCGCATTTTTCCACGGAGACGTGCCTTCGATGTTTGGCCGCGGCCGTGAGGTTCCTGGACAGTTTCGTCAGAGTTTCTGAAACTACTGTGTACCAGGCATGCAGACGCGATGACTGCGCATGCGCCAACAGAGGAGGAAGCCCGAGGCTAGCCGCCAGAATCAGAAAAACGTACACGCCGTTGCCCCAAGTCGCATAGTGCCAGATGGAGTCTGCGAGCGGAGCTCCGGCAGCGCAGCAACGGCCAGGTGAGCGGGGTTGAAAGCACTCGCTCCACGGGAACATTGACAGCGATATAAGCCACAAAGATGGCGTAGAGAGTCCATCCCGGCCAGGGCCGGCGCACCCACAAGTCAAGCCCAGCGAACAGCAAAGCGAGCAGCAAGTCCTGCCAAAGATAAGCGAGCGGCACCCACAACGAGAGCGGCACATCCCGTCCGATCAGCACAAACGTCTTGGCCAGAACACAGACGCCGAGCAGACTGAGGGCTCTGATGACCTCACCAGGTTCAGGCGCTTGAGCAGGAAGAAGGAAATGACGGCGCTCCGACCGCGGCGCCGCCAGATCCAGTCGTGAAAGAAAATCGCCGGGGCGGAGGGCTGCCGGTAGAGCGCTTCACGATTGCCCGTGAGCGACAGGGGAATCACCACGACATCAAATCCCGTGTGCCGGGACGGGTCATACCACTCGCAGATACATTCGATCGATTCGCCAATCAAAGTTCGGGCTGTCTGAATGTTCTCGATCCGCGCGTCGATCACCATCAACTGGGCTTCTGGAAGCAGTCTGCTGCTTCCATGCCGACTTGGGTCAACGCACGAATCAGCCCATCACTGGTCGTTATGCTTGGATCATGAGTCACAACCACTGTCCGGTTCAGGAGATTCGCCCGTACTTCTTGAACGCCAGGCAGCTCCTGGACTGCCTTTTCGGCAGTGTGAACTTCCTCAGCACAACACATGTTGTTGACACTAAGTTTCGTCTGTTCCATATCAGTGAAGTTCCTGAGTGACATATGAAGCGCTCAGCCATTCTCTATCGCAGCTTCAACCCAACCCTGTTAGCAGCGGTCTAAAAGGGAGCCATTTCCAGCGGTGAGAAAGGGAGCCAGTTGTGGGCGAGACATAGATCGGTGTGAGCCGCTGGATGAAAACGCGAGCCGGGGTGTTGGTTGGTTCGGGGTTGGTGCGAGGGGCGGTGAGTTTTCAGTACATGGGATTACCTGTCTGCGCCGTCTGGGGGAGCGGGAGCAGTCGAAGGCGGGGAGTGTTTGGTGTCCGGCTTGACCGATTCGATCACCAGGTAGAGCTTGTCGGCGCTGTTGACTTTGCCAAAGACGCAGTAGGCCTGATCGGGCAGGATGCTTTGGGATTTGGAAAAGTCGTAGAGCCGGTAGACGCGGTGGGTGTGGCGGTCTTTCATGAGGAACACGGTGCACTTGGCGCATTCGGTGCGGGAGAGCAGGACGAGATGATTGGCGCTGAAGTTAAACATGGGGGAGAAGCTCCAAGCCAGAGAATGAGCTCAGTTGCAGACCGGGACGGATGAGAAGAAAGAGCGAGAGAAGAGTCTCTCTCGCCCCCTCCGCAGCGCCGATGTGGAGTTAGCCCGCCGGACTCCTCCGGGGCTCGGGGTTATCATCACAGCGCGGCGCCTGAGCTGAGCCAGCCAGGGACTGGCTCTTTTTAGCCTTGCGCAAGCTGTCGCCGGCCAGCAGGAAGATTTCGGAGTTTTCGACGAGTCGGTCGGCGATGGCGGTGGCGATGGTGGTGTTGAAGAGGATGTTGCCCCAGTCAGAAAACGCTGTGTTGGTGGTGATCAGAGTGCTGCGACGCTGACTGTGGCGGGTGGAGATCACCTGGTAGAACAGGTTGGAGGTCTGCTGGTCGAGGCTGAGGTAGCCGAGTTCGTCAATGATGACGAAGGTCGGGTCGGTGTAGAGCTTGAGTTTGCGGACCAGGGAATGGTCGGCTTGGGAAGCGAGCAGGTGATTCAGCATATCCATGGCCGCGACAAACAGGACGCGTTGATTGGCTTGGCAGGCGCGCCAGCCGAGAATCTTGGCCAGGAAGGTTTTCCCGGTGCCGGGATTGCCAATGAGAATCACGTTGGTGCCTTGAGCGATGAAGTCGAGGTCGAGGAGGCGCAGGATGCGGTTTTTGGCTTGCATTCGGGACTTGTGATGCGGGAAGTGAAACTCCTCGATGGTAGGCTGGGCTTGGAGCCGGGAGCATCGGAAGCGGCGCAGGATGGCGCCCTGACGGCGGTGTTCCAGTTCCAGATCGGCCAGCCATTGCAGAGCGGCGGCGAGACTGAGATTTTTCTGAGTGGCCTCGGCGAGCAGGGTGTCCAGCTGTCGGCTGAGCAGGGCCAGCTTCAACTGGGAGAGTTTGGCAGCCAGTTCGTTCATGAGTCTTTCCTTTCGGTGAGAATGAGGGCGTCGTAGTCGAGCAGGGACAAAGGATCGGTGGCCAGTTGGGCCAGGTCGGGATCTTTCAATGCGAGCGGCGGCTGAAGGGAACGCGGCGAGCGTTGCTGGTGGAGGATGTTGGCGATGTAATCAGACCCGTAAGCGCCGGCCGCTTGAGCCTGGGCCAGAGCCGCCGCCACGCTGGGCGGGTCGTAGTGGCGGACCAGATCGAGCAGTTCGGCAATCTGACGCGACAAGGAGCGATCGGTTTCCGCCAGCCGGCGCAGATAGGCTTCAGTCTCGGGGCCGAGCAGGGCGATCAGCCGTTGCTGGGCGGCGGAGAGATAGGCCGCCTGCCGCTGGGCCAGCAGTTCTTTTTCGAAGCGCTCGGCGCCGAACGTTTGGCCACGTCTCCAGCAGCGGGCGTAAGAGGCCACTTCGCGCTGCTGGTCGTAGAGGGTGACGGAGTAAGCGTCGGCTTTGACGGTCAAGCGGGCGCCGACATAGCGCGCGGGAGCACAGTAGCGGTTGCCATCGAAACACAGACGCAGGTCGGTGTGGACCAGGGCCAGGGCCGTGTCGCGGCAGTCACTGTCCAGTGCCGGCAGCGCTCGCAAGGCGGCGGGTTGAAAACGCTGGTCGGGCCGCTGACGGGTTTCACTGTGGAGGCGCTGATTGGCCACTTGGTCGAGCCAGGCGCGAGCCTGACGGTTGACATCGGCCAGGTCTTTGAACTGGCGCAGGGGCCAGAAGTTTTGGCGGAGGTAGGCAATGCCGCCGCGTTCGATTTTGCCTTTGGAGAAGGTCGTCAACCACACCCGGTGCTAACGGTGTACAGCTACGTTTCGGGATAACCCATCCATTCCATCCCTGGTTCGGACGTGAGTTCGAACTGATCGATTACCGCAACAATTGGGGCGAAGACCGTGTCTGCTTCCTTGATGAGCAGGGGCGGCTGAGCTCGATTCTAGCCAGTTATACAGACGCCCGAGGCGAGGATCCCTTCGTGGCCATCGCTGCGGGCCGCGCCCACTTCCGCTATCAGGATTTGATCGAGCTGACGAAGCTGATCGCCCAGTTCGAGGGCAAAGGGTGAGCCATGTGTAAATGGAATAACGCCGCTTATGTAAAGAGAACTATGTCGGCTGCCAGCGTTGCCACGCCCGTTGATCGAGCACAAATAGGCTATTATGTACCAATAAAATGTATGGCTTCGCCAATCAAAAGGCTTGACAATGTGGTTATTATAGGCATAATTATATTTACATTCCTATTCGCGTTACCGACAAACTGCGATGCCCAAAGCTACCGACGCCAAGCTCCAAGCCCTACGCCAGCAAGCCTGTCTCAATCTACGCTCAGACCAACTCAACGACGAGTTGTTTCGCGACAGCGAGTTTTTCGACCCGCGCGACTTGGTTCAGGTCAAGTACGAGATGCTGCGTCGCGTCCAGAAAGACGGGCACCCGGTCAGCCAGGCGGCGGCAACCTTCGGCTTTTCCCGGCCTTCGTTTTATCAGGCGCAGGCAGCCTTCGAGCAGGCAGGGCTGGTCGGCCTGATTCCTCACAAACGCGGACCCAAGCAGGGTCACAAACTGACTCAGGAGGTCGTCGACTTCATTCAGCAAAAGCGTCACGAGGATCCTTCGCTGCGAACTCTGGCGATAGTGGACTTGATCGCAGAGCGATTCCAGATCGTGGTTCATCCCCGCAGTATCGAACGCGGTCTGGCGCGACATCAAAAAAAACGGCGAAAGTCGGGATGACCGAGGCCGCCTCCTATCACGCCGCAAGGAGATGGTAGCGGACTACGAACAACTCCGCAGCGATGTGCTCGATCAGCCACGCCGATCTGTTCCAACGCCAGGACTGGCTTTGTTTCTGCGGCAAGGGATGACAGCTTGGATGCGTGCCTGGGCTTCCTGCCGGAGAGAGCAGCCGAGCGAACCGAGTGCCCCGCTGGCAGCCGGCATACTGTCGTTCAGTGTGCGAACGGAGATGACTTCAATCCTGGCGGGGATGATCCTTGGTATTCAGCAGCAGGAGATAACGCCATGACAGGAGAGGCTCATCAGAAAGTCACCACGGGTCATCTGAAGCGGAACGCCTACTTGTATGTTCGTCAGTCGACGATTCGCCAGGTGTTCGAGAACACCGAGAGCACCAAACGGCAGTATGCGCTCCGTCAACAGGCGATCGCACTGGGCTGGCCGGTGGAAAGCATTATCGTCATCGACAGCGATTTGGGGCAATCGGGTGCCTCGGCCGTTGACCGGGAAGGGTTTCAAAGACTGGTGGCCGAAGTCGGCCTGGGCAAAGCTGGCATCGTGCTGGGGTTGGAGGTCTCTCGACTGGCGCGGAACAACACCGACTGGCATCGGTTGCTGGAGATCTGCGCATTGACTGACACTCTCATCCTCGATGAAGACGGCGTCTACGATCCCTCCCACTTCAATGACCGGCTGCTGCTGGGCCTGAAGGGAACCATGTCAGAAGCGGAACTGCACGTTCTGAAAGCGCGGTTGCAGGGAGGCATCTTGAACAAGGCCAAGCGGGGAGAGTTGCAGTCTTCTCTCCCGGTTGGCTTTGTCTACAACGCCGAAAGCCGGCCGATCCTGGATCCCGACAAGCAGGTGCAGGAAAGCCTGCGGGCTTTCTTCGATACTTTTGTTCGTACTGGATCGGCAACGGCGACCGTGAAAGCTTTCCGGCGACAAGGGCTGCTGTTTCCACGGCGCCTCAAGAAAGGGCCGCATAAAGGAGACTTGCTGTGGGCGGAGTTGACCCACAGCCGTTCTCTGCAGGTTCTGCACAACCCCCGCTATGCTGGAGCTTTCATCTACGGTCGGACTCGCGTTCGCAAGAATGCAGCCGGAGGCGAGATTTATCAGAAGCTGCCCAGGGATCAATGGGTTTTAATACCAGGGATGCATGCCCACTACATCGCCTGGGAACAATACGAGGATAACCAGAAGCGGCTTCGAGACAACGCTCAGGCCCAAGGACGTGACCGGGCAAAAACGCCGCCGCGCGAAGGTCCCGCTCTGCTTCAGGGCTTGGTGATGTGCGGTGTGTGCGGGGGCCGCATGACGGTTCGCTACCACAGCCGCGCGGGTCGTCTGGTGCCCGATTATGTCTGCCAGAAAGACGCGATCGAACACGCAAGGCCCTTCTGCCAAAGTGTGAATGGCGAACAGATCGACGACACCATTGGCAAGCTGCTGGTTCAGACAATAACCCCGCTCGCACTCGAGGTCACGCTGGCCGTGCAGCAAGAGCTCCAGGCGCGAATGGACGAGGTCGACCGGCTGCGCCGTAAGCAGGTCGAGCGTGCTCGCTATGAAGCGGACCTAGCCCAACGCCGCTACCTGCATGTCGACCCGGCCAACCGTTTGGTGGCCGATTCGCTCGAAGCAGAATGGAACAATAAACTGCGCGCGCTCAACGAAGCTCAACAAGAATATGACCGGCTGCGGCAAACGGATCGGGTCGGCATGGATGAGGCAGAGCGTAAGCGGATTACAGCACTGGCAAGCGACTTTCCACGTCTATGGAGGGACCCAAAGACACCGGACCGGGAGAAGAAACGGATGGTCCGTCTGTTGTTGGAGGATGTCACGCTGGTCAAGCGCGACCAAATCCTCGTGCAGGTTCGCTTCAAAGGGGGAGTAGTCCATAGTCTGACCTTGCCGCTGCCTCTGGGTGCACCCGAATTGCGGAAAACCGACCCGGCTGTCATTCGGGAAGTGGATCGGCTCTTGAACGATCACACGGAAACAGAAATCGCAGTCATGCTGAATGAAAAAGGTCTACACTCGGGAAGCGGGCAGCCGTTCACTCCGATGAGCGTCACCAACATCCGCCGCCATCATGGACTCAGAGACCGTTTCCAGCGCTTGCGCGACACCGGTCTGCTCACGCTCGACGAGATAGCCGAACGACTCGATATCGCCCCCTGCGTCGTTAGGGCCTGGCGCGATAAAGGACTGTTGCGGGCGCATCGATACAATGACAAAGACCAATGCCTGTATGAACCGCCCCCGGATGATTTACCCGGCAAGTTCAAAAAGAAGCGTCCCTATCTGCTTGCGAAAGAAGATTCCCGTCACATCTGCCAAAGGAGTGCAGTATGAAACCTAAGCCTTCTCCCAGGGCGCGGCCACATGACAGGCGCGCGGGTAGAAGTCGTATTCGCGAGCGAAGGCGAGAAAGCGCGGGTTGAAACGCACCAGCTGGCCTTCATGCTCGGCCACGGCGGAGAGCAGATTGTCATAGAGAATCTGCCGTGCGACGCCGGTCATGAAGCGGAACCCATGCTGGTGGCAGCGCAGGAAGGTTTCAAAACCCTGGCTGTGAGTGAACTCCACATAGAGGCGGCGGCTGTGGCACTCGACCAGGCAAAAGGCGTAGAGCTTGCGACGGTCGCCGTCGTAATCGAGCGCGCCGAAGTGGCCCCAGTCGACTTGAAATCCATCGCCGGGCGCCGACTCGACGCGCACGTAGGCGCGCAGGGGCCGGTGGCGGTGGCGCAGGCTGCGGAGATAAGCGCGCAGCACCGTCAGGCCGCCGCTATAGCCCAGCGGCTCGAGCCGCTGCCGAATGACCACGGCACTGGCCGACGGGTCTCGCTCCAGCAGATCGGCAATGACCGGCTGGAAGGGTTGCAGCAGACTGGGGCGATCCGGCCGGGTGGCCGCTGGCAACCGGCCTGCCAGATACCGGCCCACTGTCCTGCGGCTCACCTGGAGACGGCGGGCAATCTTGCGCGCCGACCAGTGTTCGGCATGCAACTGGTGAAGGAGTTCGATCTGTTGGAGTGAAAGCGCCATGTTCCAAGACTCCCCGATGAGGATGGCGCTTTATAGACCGGGGAGCCGGGAAATCCCAGAGGGGTGTTCTTTGCAAGAACTCAGCTGGCGGGGAACGAACCTTGAACCGCCTCGAAAATCAGCACCTTGGAAAAAGCTACGTTGTTCTTTGCAAGATCGGCCCCCTCCGGCCCCATCAGCCAAACCTCGTGGCACGACCGTTTTAGGTCAAAAGCTAAGTTGTTCTTGGCAAGACGAACCAGGCGGCGAGACTGGTCCCGCCGTTGCTGACGCTGGCGGTTCCGCTCGACCGAGGCAGGATGCTGCTGACGATACTGCTTGCAATAATCGGGATGGCTTGCCCGCCACTGCTTCTGGCTGTTGAGGCAGGTCTCGTGATAGACGGGATCGGTGCGGATCTTGTGGCGATGATACTGCCGGCGGCGCTGCCGCTGGCAGTCGGCCTGGCTGCAAACGGTTTGGGCGGGGCGAAACGGGGAACCAACAAACGGCTGGCTGCAGTAGGGGCAGGCACGGCTCATCGCGATCGCTCCGGTCGGGGGATGGCAGCGCACACGCTGTGCGCCCGGCCCCGGCCGGAAACCAAAATGACCGAGACTCTATAGATAGAATCTCTACTATAGAGTTTTTCTACTGCCTCCCCGCAGAGGGGGCGAGAACAACTGGCTCCCTTCTCACTGCTGGAAATGGCTCCCTTTTAGACCGCTGCTAATACAACCCCGACCGAGTCTCATGCAGTAAGGCACTTTCGCTGCCGACTCGGCTCGCGTTCGCCGCTCGGGATCTTCGGCTGTCGCGCTTGGCCGGCTATCTTCGTGTGAGGGCCTTTCTGCACCAACGTAGCAGCCGCAGGTCTCGTGCCCGAACTTGATCCGCATCATTGGTTTTTTTCCTTGTAGGATTCGTGCTATCTCTAGAGTCGAGAACGGATTTGTGCAAGTCGCCAGGAGAAGATGTATGTCGGAACAATCAGAAGCCAACCGGCACGTGACGCTCGGTATCAGCCTGATGTCGGTTAGTGCCCTGCATCTGCTCATGGGACTCTTTATCGTTTTCGTGTATGGAGGCAAAGGTGGCCTAGCCTCCTTACGGTCGGAGGGCTTTCTGCCGCTTTATGATCTCCTCGGAAGCGCCGGGTATACCATCCTCTTCATCATCGTGCTGCTGGGATTTGTATCAGGACTGCAATTGGTCTCGGGCTCGGCGCGGGGCCGCAGTCTGGGCCTCGTTGCATCAATCCTCAACTTGCCGCTGCTGCCGTTTGGTACAACGGTTGGCATTATCGGTTTAGGGGTGTTGCTCAAAGCACGGCGATCCGGACCGCTGCAATAAGAACCCACGAGATCTGGACACGTTCTAGAATCGAAATGTCAGCCCGCCTTGAACTAATCGCGGGCTGCTGGGCAAAATACCGCGCGCCCGGTCTACGATGTAGAGTCGATCAGCAAGGTTCTTAACAGTCACGAACAAATTGGCCTTCAGGGATTCGACCTGATAATTGACCGTGGCGTTCCAGACGGTATAGCCGGGAATCAGCCCGCGCTGGCCGTCGGGAGTCGGTTGCACTGTGTTTAAGTCATCGCCGAAGTGACGCTCAACGGAGACAGCTTCGAGCATCACATTCAAACCACGCGGATGAGAATAGCCAAGCGTGGCATTCAGCAGGTTTTTCGGGGCGTAGGGCAAGCGGTTGCCGGTGATGCTGACATTGCCGAACCCGCTGATGCTGCTGAAGCGCGTGGCGCGGAATTCGGCTATGGGAATGTAAGTATACGCCACGCGGAAGTATACATTGTGCGCTGACTGAAGCAAGGTGCCCGTATCGATCCGACTCGACAATTCAAATCCCTGATGCAACGTCTGTCCACCATTAGTCAGCAAGGCCCCTACGCCGCCAGCCAGCGAGGCTGGAACGATCTGGTTTTCATAATCCATGCGGAAGAAGGTGGTCTCCAGCTGGACTCCCGGCCGTGCCAGGCTGCGCATTCCTACCTCGTAATTCCAGCTAAGCTCCGGATCGAGCTCGATGGTGCCCCCTGTCGTGTTGTTAATGATGTCCTCGGTTCGGGGAGGGGCGAAGCCGCGGTGCACTCCCGCAAACACGGTGTTTCTGGAGTCCAGGTTGTAGGCGATTCCCAATCCCGGCACGAGTTGAGTGAGGGCGGTGTTTCCGGTCACACCTTGACCTGCGTTGGCCAGCCGGTTTGTCCGTTCAAAGAAAATGCGCTCCACGCGTACTCCCGGAGTAATCGTCAATTTTCCCAGGATGAAACGATTCTGGATAAAGGCGGAATAGGCCTGGTTCTTACGTTCGTTGTTTTCCACCACCACCCCGGAACGCGCCGTAGGCGTGTCGCCGTTCTGCTGCTGGCGGTCCTGATTCTCAAAGTGCAGGCGGAAGCCAACGTCAGTTTCATTCCTGACACCTCGCCAGCGGCTGCCGAAACGGAGTCGAGGCTCCACGCCCCAGTGGGTGTAATGGCGGAGACGCCCTTCGTTGCCGCAGGTCGTATACAGGTTCGCCATTCCGCCACATTTGGGATCGGCACTGTCATTGGGCCGCTGTGCCGAGTTGCTGGACTGCCGCCACCAGTGCCGCTTGAAGTCCGAGCCGTACAGCGTGGTGTTCAGGATAACGTCATTGCGGAGAAGATAGCTGTGGATGACGGACGCGCCGTAACGGTCGCCGTAGAAGAAGTCGTTGCGAAAGGGATTGCCCCGCGGATTGGCCCGGTATTCGTCTTCTCGTAGACCTGAGTAGGTGACGTTGGAGTCCTCGCCGTAGTAATTACCCTTTAACGTCAACGTTTGACGCTGGCCCAGCGCCTGAACCACCTTCAGGTTGACGTCATTGAGTCCCGAGCGCACGTTCTCCCTCGCGCCTTCGCCTTGCTTGCGGGTATAGTTCAGCAGAGCTCCTGTCCCACCCCAAGTCCCACCGTAGTTGATGTTGCCATTGAAATAGTCGCGATTGCCCCCCAACAACATCAGCGAACCGCTTGGCTTGGGCGGCGGAGCTGGAGTGATGTAGTTGACCACGCCTCCTACGGTAACTGGGCCGTAGAGGACCTGTCCGGAGCCTTTGAGGATTTCGATACTCTCGAAGCGTTCGATCGGAGGGTGATAGTAGGAAGCATTGTCGCCGTACGGCGCGTACGTCAAGGGAACGCCGTCTTCAAGCAGCAGGATCTTCGAGGAACGCGTGGGATTCAGTCCTCGGATGCCGATATTGGGTCGAAGCCCGAAACCCTCTTCGTCACGTACGCTGACACCAGTCACTTTTCTCAAAGCTTCGGAGAAATTGAATACGTGGCTTGCGGCGAGCGTTTCCTTGTCGATGATCTCTACCGAGCCGGGAATCCGCTTGATCGTTTCCGAGGTTCCGGCAATCCTCGTAGCGGTGACGGTCACGTCTTGCGTAAATGGCCCGATTTTAAGGGCTACCGACTGCGCGGCGCGCTCGCCCGAGGCCAGGCTAATTTGTCTTGTGACTGTCGAGAACCCCTCCGCACGCACAGTCAGAGAATACTCGCCGGAAACCAAGTCCTCGAACTTGAATTCACCCTCCTGGCTGGTTGTCGTTGACCTTTCGAAGCCTACAGTCATGCGCCGAAGCGTCACGGACGAATTGGGTATTCCGACGCCGCCAGGGTCGAGCACTCGACCTGAAATGACTGACTCCCGCGAATCTCCGGGCAAGCTGGAACTGAGGATCCAGAGTAGTGAAAGGAACGTCAACAAGCGCCGCATAGCTGTCTCTCTCCTGAAAAGCGAATAGGTTCACTCCCCCGAGCGCAGTATGGTTGTTTTCCTCGTTTTAACTTCTTTCCAGTAAGCCAGTTATCGCTGAAGGGTGACCGTACCGCATCGAGTTGCTTATATGAAAATGAAAATCATTTTCAATACGGCAACCTAACGGAGGAAAGTGGAGCGTGTCAAGGGAAACATAGGAGGAATCATGTAATCCTTTTGTAACGGTCACGTCGGGCGGACTCAGCGGCCATTTTTGCGGATGCCTGGAGGAGAAGGTGAGAACCGGGGAATCAAGACAAGTGATTTAGGAACGGTCGGGTTAACTGAGAGGACACAACTGACGGCGGCAGGTCCGAATGCCGGCGTCTTGGGCATGTTCGTGGTCACACTCAACGATCTACCCCGGGCCGCCACGTGGGCTGCGCCCACCGTCGGAAGACCGCGCACGTCTGGAGCAAGTCCCCTGGGACTTCTGCCTTATTTCGTGCGGTGGAACCCTTCGAACCCCGTAGCCCTTTCGGATCGGCTTATAGCTCAAGAGCAACCGTAGGCTCTCGATACGTCAACAGCCGCAACGAATTGGCGACTACCGCCAGGGTACTGCCCTCGTGAAAGAGGATTGCGAGGCGAATGCCCACCCAGCCAAAGATCGCTGTAGTGACGAGGAAGGCAATCACACCCAGAGAGATCACGATGTTTTGGAAGACAACCGCACGTGTGGCCCGGCCAAGTCCCACAGCGAACGGTAACTTGGCGAGATCATCGCCCATCAAAGCAACGTCCGCCGTTTCCAGTGCGACGTCGGTCCCGGCGCCACCCATCGCAATGCCCACACTAGCAGCGGCTAGCGCAGGCGCATCGTTTACGCCGTCGCCCACCATGGCCACAGTTTGGCCAGCGGCGAGTTCGCGGATAGCAGTCACTTTGTCTTCCGGCATCAACTCAGCACGTACGGCGTCCAAACCCAGGTCGGCTGCAATTCTCTCTCCGATGCGCGCGTTGTCTCCCGTCAGCAGTAAGGTTCGTCGCACACCCAGGAGCTTGAGCTGCCGGATTGTTTCAGCAGCGTTAGAACGCGGCGTGTCAGCGAGTGCCAGTACCCCGGCGACTTCCTCACCAATACCAACAATCATCGTCGTCTTACCCTGGCTCTGTAACACTTCTATCTTTGCCCTTAAGAGCTGTGGCACTTGAACGCCAGACTCGGCGAAGAGCTTGAGATTTCCGATCAGAACCGTCTTTCCGTTGAGCGACGACCGCACGCCGCGACCGGTGAGCGAGGTCAACTCTCCCGCTGGAGGTAGGGTCAAAGAGCGCGCCTGCGCCGCCCGCACGACGGCCTGGGCCAGGGGGTGGCCGGAGCGACTTTCAACGGCTGCGGCCGTCGCCAGCAACTGGTCAGAGTTCATTCGCTGGTCGTCTGTCGTCACCACATCCGTCACCTCGGGCCGCCCGTGCGTGAGGGTTCCAGTCTTGTCAAAGGCAATCGTTTCGACCTTACCGAGAGTTTCCAGATGAGCACCGCCTTTAATGAGCAGTCCATGTCGGGCAGCTTGCGCAATGCCGGCGAGCATCGCCGATGGGGTGCCCAGAGCAAGGGCACAAGGCGAGGCTGCGACTAGCCTGCGACTAGCAACGTCATGGCGCGCAGAAAGGCTTCGCGGAACGGAACGCCGAAGGCAAGCGGGACCAGCATTAAGCCCACATCTGCGATAAGAACTGAAGGGACGAACCAGGCTGTGAATTTCTCCGTCAGTTGCTGCGTGCGCGTTTTTTGACCTTGCGCCTCTTCCACCAACTGCATCACACGAGCCAGCGTGTTATCCTTGGCGAGCCGCGTGACCTTGACCTCCAGCGCCCCTTCGCCGTTCACTGTTCCGGCAAAGACTTTGTTGCCGGGGCCTTTGTCTACCGGCACGCTCTCGCCCGTGACCGGCGCTTGATTGACGGCAGATTCGCCCGAGGCGATCACGCCATCGACGGGCAGCCGCATGCCGGGACGGACAATCACCACGTCGTCCACGAGGAGCTGTTCGACGCCGACTTCTACCTCTTTGCCATCGCGCTTGACCAGGGCGGTCTTGGGCGCCAGTTCGCCGAGTTTTCGCACGGCGTCGCGGGCGCGGTCCAGCGCCATTTCTTCCAGCGCATGACCCAGACTGAACAGGAATAAGAGCAATGCGCCATCGGCAAACTCGCCCAGCGCCGCTGCGCCCAAGGCAGCCAGAACCATCAGCAAGTCGGTATCGAACTTGCCCTGACGCACGGAGTGCCAGGCATGGCGGGCAATGTCCCAGCCGCCAAAGACGTAGGCAGCCAGCAAGACCGGCGTGGTCACCCATGGGCTCACGCCAAAGAAACGCCCAGATGACCAACCCACCAGGAGGAGCAATCCCGAGAACAGCGCAGACAACAACTCCCGTCGCTTTTCAACATACGCCGCCGCTCCCTCTTTGGGCACGCGGTAACCGAGGCCGTGTACGCGCTCGACAATGGTTGACCGATTGATTTTGGTCGTGTCGTATTCGACATGCAGCGTCCCAGCCGCATAGTTGACGGTTGCCGCCAGCACGCCATCCATTCGGCGGAGGCCATGTTCAATGGCAAGGATGCAATCGGAGCAGTCCATCCCTTCCACTGGAATCAGTTCGTGCTGGTAGCGGTTGGACACTTCTGCACCGGCTTTGGTAGCCAATCGCTTAACCGTGGCCAGTGTGAGCAAGGCCGGATCGTAGTGAATGCACAGGCGAGCTTTGCCATTGGAACCTTCGATATGGGCTTCGGTCACGCCACGGATGGCAGCCAGTTGTCGTTGCAGCCGGGCGACACAACCGTCCCGCGCGTCGGGGATTTTGGGCAGCAGCAGTTCGATCTCCAGTTTTAGCTTTTCCATGAGAACACCATGATTGAAACCGCCTGCCTTTGGGGTGGGACTAATCACCGAAGCGCTTACGTGCCGTCAGGAAGCCCTTTGAGAAGTACGGCGACTTCTGGCAAGACGCCTTAACCGTTTTCCTCTTCTATAAAGATAGCGACCCAGCAAAAGAGAGATCAGTCCCAGCATCGCAGCCCCCACGATGGAACTCCATTCCCAGCTGAAATCGTATCCCGCTGCCATCGTGGGATGTCTTCTCACAACATGCCGGATCCGCGTAATGAAAGCTCCAATCAGGATGAGACTGCCCAGGGAGGCCAGAACAAGAGCGACTCCAACCCACTGCATCCTAGTCAGCGAAGATTCCTGCTTTTTCATAAGAAGTCTCCACAACACGGTCCTGTCTCAATCAGTGTCATAGACTTCCATTTCCTATCCCGTCTTCTGCTGTCTGGGATGTTGAGGAGCCAGGGAGGAACGTGCTTGGGCTGCCTCAAGAAGTAAACGACGAAGTTCCACTCGGGCTCCGGCCAAGGTCTCTCTGGACAAATCAACCGTCCAGTCTAGCGTTGCGGCGATCTCTTCGTGAGAAAGTCGTCCAACGTCATGCAGCACGAAAGCAAAGCGAAGATCGAGTGGGAGTTTCCTGATAGCGGCTTCGAGTGCTGCACCATTAAGCGTTTCAGGTCCGAGAGCTGTTTCGGGCCCTGCTTCTTTTCCTTCCCCAAAGTCAGCGGCCGTTTGCGATGTGAGCGCGCTTCCGTAGTGCCGGCGTGCAATATCGACTGTGATACCAATGAGCAGGTTCTCAACGTTTTTGGGCGTCGCACGTTGGTGCAGCCGTCTTGCAAGCGTGACAAAGGTTGTCACTGTTGCTTTTTCAGCTGCCGGAATGTCGTCCAGCAAACGCAGGCTCAGGGAATAGACACGACTGGCATACCGTTGGTAGAGCAACTCAATCGGATCGGCACGCGCTGTCTTGAAGATGTTCACGGTCCCTCCTTTGGGCAACTGGCAGCACTTTCAGTTCAATCGCCCGAGCTGCTAAATCGCCTGAGAGCCCTTTTCGCCGGTGCGAATCTTGACGATCTCATCCAACCGTGGATACAAAGATTTTTCCATCGCCCGGGCGCCCAGTGTGGGCTTTCGTGCTGATAATCTCGAGCACTTGATCCAACAGGGCATCGGGTACGACGATTTCCAGTTTTGCTTTCCTGGCGTACTCAACCGAATCTTCCACCACTGTGTTCTGCGCACCCCGCGCTTGACCTTTTCCAAAACCCTTCACCTCTGAAACGGTCACGCCCGGCAAGCCTTCGAGTTCCTTCAAGGCGTTGATCACTCTGGAGAGCATGAACGGCTGAATAATCGCTTTGATTTCTTTCATGGGTTTCACCTCACAACTCAGATTTCCACTTCTGGGCGTTTCTCCTCAAACCACCCGTAAATGGCTGGGAGAACTAGCAGGGTTAAGAGTGTTGAAGTCATCAAGCCTCCAATGACTACGGTGGCTAAAGGTCTCTGTACCTCGGCTCCGGCACTAGTGGCCAGCGCCATGGGAACAAACCCCAGGCTGGCTACCAGAGCAGTCATCAAGACCGGACGGAGCCGAATCATCGCGCCCTGAAAAGCAGCTTGTCGCGCATCCAGGCCTTCTTCTCTCATCTGGTTCACATAGGAGATCAAGACCACTCCATTCAGTACCGCGACCCCGAATAAGGCGATGAATCCCACACCCGCAGAAATGCTGAATGGCATCCCCCTGAGAAAGAGCGCGACAATGCCGCCGGTGGCAGCCAGGGGAACGTTCATGTAGATCAGCGCCGCGATCCTGGCCGAGTTGAAGGTAGAATAGAGCAGGACGAAAATGAGAAAGAGGGCAAGAGGAACAACGATTGCCAAACGCTTAGTGGCCCGCTCCAGGTTTTCGAACTGGCCTCCCCATTCAATCCAGTATCCAGCGGGAAGCTTGACGCGGTCTTGGATGGCTGTCTGGGCTGCAGACACAAAGCTGGCCAAGTCCCGACCGCGAACGTTGCTTTCCACCGCAATGCGGCGGTGGATGTTTTCGCGGCTGATCTGGGCTGGCCCCTCCTCGGTGAAGATGTCCGCTAACTGGGAAATGGGAATTAACCGGCCCTGCGAGTCGGCTATTTTGATGTTGCCAATGGTTTCAGGATCGTTCCGGTCCGCTTCTGCGTAACGCACCTGAAGAAAGAAGCGGCGTTGCCCTTCCAACACCTGACCCACCACCTTGCCACCCATCACTTCTACCGCGTCCAGGATTTGCGCCGCATTGATCCCATAACGGGCAATCTGGTCGCGCTTGATGCGAATCCGCAAGTAGGGCAGGCCTGCAATTTGCTCGGCCTTGACGTCAGAGGCCCCGGGAATCTGCGAAAGCACCTGAACGATCTCATCTGCTTTGGTTTTCAGTTCCTGAAGGTCCTCACCATAAAGCTGAACGGCAACATCGGAGCGCACGCCCGCGATCAGCTCCTGAACCCGCAGCTCAATGGGCTGGGAATAGCTGAAGATATTTCCCGGAACATTCTTCTTGAGCTTCTCATCCATCAGGGCAATCAGCCCTTCTTTCGTGCTGGCTGAACGCCACTGTTCCTGGGGTTTGAGGATCACAAAGATGTCGCTGGTCTCCACACCCATCGGATCGGTGGCAATCTCAGCCCTGCCTGTGCGCGAGACCACTGTGTCCGCCTCAGGAAACTCTTTGAGTACTTTTTCAATCAGCGTGGTGGATTTTATGGACTCCTCCAACGAAACGCTGGGCAACCGCCAGGCCTGCAAGGCAATGGCGCCTTCATCAAGTTTCGGGATGAACTCTGCGCCCATGAACGGGATGAAAACAAGACTTGCGAGAAAGGTACAGGCCGCCAGACTGGTGACGAGGACAGGTCGATCGACGGCCCTTCGCAGCATGGGCTGGTAATACTTCTTGACCCAGCGGATGATCCAGGTCTCCTTCTCGCTCACCTTTCCCCGTTTGAAGGCGAATGAAGCTAAAACCGGCATCAGGGTCAGCGACAGCACCAGAGCGCCCGCAAGAGCGAAGACCACCGTCAATGCCATGGGACGAAACATCTTGCCCTCAACCCCTTCGAGGGTCAGGAGGGGAAGATAGACAATGATGATGATGCCCACAGCGAATACGATCGGACGGGCCACTTCATGTCCGGCCTCGCGGATCGCCTCCAGCAGACGGCCAGCACCCTTCTTGCCTTCCGAAAGATGCCGAACAATGTTTTCGATCATGACCACCGAGCCGTCGACGATGAGCCCAAAGTCAATGGCCCCCAAGCTCATCAAGTTTCCCGAGAGTTTGAACTGCACCATCAGCACAAAGGCGAAGAGCATGGAAAGCGGGATTGCCAAGGCCACAATCAGCCCGCCGCGGATGCTTCCCAGAAGAACCAACAGAACGAAAACCACCAGAATCCCGCCTTCACTGAGGTTCTTTATGACGGTGTTAATGGTTTTGCGAACCAGTTCGGTACGGTCATAGTAGGTTTCCACCGTGATGCCTGCTGGGAGTGACTTCTTGATTTCCTTCAACTCCTCATCAACACGTTGCGCCACCACTCGGGAGTTTTCTCCGATCAGCATCATGACCACTCCGGTCACGGCCTCTCCCTTGCCGTCCCGGGTTGCGGCTCCCTGTCGAATCATGGGAGCGAAAGCCACACGGCCGAGGTTGCGAATGTAGATGGGCGTTCCCTCTTTTTCTGCAGCGACGACAATGTTGTTGATGTCCTCGATGCTTTCCACCAGCCCTTCGCCACGGATCAGGTACTGCTCCTGATTCCGCTGGATATAGCCGCCGCCAGAGTTGGCATTGTTTCGTTGCAAGGCCTCGAAAACCGTTTGCAGCGGGATTTTGTAGCTGACCAGTTTGTTGGCATCCAACTGCACTTCATAGGTCTTTAGCTCGCCCCCATAGCTGTTGACTTCAACGACTCCTGGGACAGAGCGCAGCTTAAAGGCGATGTCCCATTCCAGGATGCTGCGCAGTTCCATCAGAGAATAGCCCTGGCCCTTGACTTCGAATTGGTAGATCTCTCCCAGTCCGGTGCTGATGGGCCCCATCTCAGGTGTCCCGAAGCCCGGAGGGATGGCCTCGCGGGCTTGGGGCAATCGCTCCAGGATCAGGCGACGGACAAAATAAATATCCATGTTCTCTTCGAAATAGACATAAACAGCCGAGAGTCCAAATCGGGAAACCGAGCGAATGTCTGTGATTCCAGGCAGCCCGCTCATGGCCGTTTCCACAGGAAAGGTGATCAGTCGCTCGACTTCAATCGGTCCCAGCCCTGGCGCCTCCGTCAGGATCTGAACCTGATTCGGGGTGACGTCGGGCACAGCGTCCACAGGCAGTCGCAGCATGGAGTAGACGCCCACACCCACGAGCAAGAACGTAAAGACGAGAATCAGAAACCGATTCTTCAAGGCAAAGTCGATGATCCGATGCATTGCGCCCAATCCTTTCCAGACCTAATGTTCTTCGCCACCGATGCGCTCGCGCTGCAAATTGGATTTCAAATAAAAGCTCCCTTCGGCCACTACCTTTTCTCCCTGCTTGAGGCCCGACAGGATTTCGACCCACCCCTCTTGTTGGGCACCAACCTGAAGCGCCCTTGGAACAAATTCGGATTCGCCCACCTGTGCAAAAGCCACGCTCTTTCCGTCAATGTTTTGGAGGGAACTGGCTGGGATGGCCAGCACCTGGCGGGAATGAGAGGTCGGAACGCGAACCGTCGCGAACATGTCCAGCTTCAATTCGTGGCTTTTGTTCTCAACCCCACAACGGACTTTGGCCGACCGCGAGGTGGGATCGATGACATCGCTGACGTAGGTGATTTTTCCTGTGAAGATCTTGTCCGGGTAGGTTGCCACCGCGATTTCGACCTGCTGGCCTTCACGGATCAACGAGATATCCTTCTCGTAAACGTCCGCCAGTACCCAAACGGTGTCGATATCGGTGATGGTGAACAACTCTCGGTCGGGCTCAACCAGCTCTCCTTCGGCAACGTCGTACTTTGTGATGATTCCTGCGAAGGGTGCGCGCAGGACATTGTGTGAGGCTGTGCGGTGGGCCTGCTGGTGCTCAGGGCCATGCAGCTTTTCGATGTCTTTGTCAGACAGACCAAAGCGGTGCAGTTTTTCTTCGTATTTGGCTAGATCGGCTCGTTGTCTTTCCAGGGCGGCCTGGGCGTTCTTGTATTCCGCCTCTTTCAACTCGTATTCCTTCTGGGCGATGGCCTGGTTCTCTAGCAGTGCCTTGGACCTGTCCAAGAACTTTTGGCTCACCTCCACGTTCGTTCTTTCTTTTTCCTCCTGAGCCAGGGAGCTGAGGTATTCGTTGATGAGTTCACCCAGCTCAATGTTGTCGTAACGGACCAGCGAATCGCCCGCCTTCACGCGATCACCCAGCCGAACGAAGACCTTTTCAATCAAGCCTCGCGCCAGAGGTCGGACATGGGCCACGCGCGTTTCATTGGGGCTGACGATCCCGGTGGTCTGCAATGTCGTGACCATGGGTCGCGTTGCAACCTCAACGATCTTGAGACCGACGTTTGCCTGAGCCTCCTTTTCGACGATAACGGCATGAGAAGCTCCCTTCCCATGTTCCTTTTCCTCACCTTCCTTGGGAGAATCGAGAGCGGGTACGGCCTTGGACCCCCTGAAAAGGCCAAAAGAGAGAAGGATCCCCAAAGCGATTCCAAGCAGCAAAGCCAATAAGACTGTGGGGCGAAGCAGTGAGTTCATCTTTCCTGCGGGAGCGGATCTTTCCATTGTTTTGCCTCCAGAGTTAAGCCAAGGCCACTTATAAGGCTTGATTCGCTGTTCCCTTTTCGAACCAGCCGTAGAGCACAGGCAGTACGAAGAGCGTAAGAAGTGTCGAGGTCATCAATCCGCCGATCACGACGGTAGCTAATGGTCTTTGCACTTCCGCGCCAGTGCTCGTAGAGAGCGCCATCGGAACGAACCCCAGGCTCGCCACCAGAGCCGTCATCAGGACGGGCCGCAAACGAGTTAACGCACCTTCCACAATGGCCCTTTCCAGGGCAATCTCTTGCTTGCGGAGCTGATTGATAAACGTAACCATGACGACGCCATTCAGGACGGCGACTCCCGAGACCGCAATGAAGCCGATTCCGGCGCTCATGGAGAACGCCATTCCTCGAAGAAGCAGGCTGAAAATGCCTCCTGTCACCGCAAAGGGAATCCCAGTGAAGATCAGTGCGGCTTGCCTGAGCGAATGGAACGTGATGAACAGGAGAAGAAAAATCAGGAAGAACGTGGCTGGGACAACCACCATCAGTCGCTGGCGTCCGCTTTCCAGATGCTCGTACATCCCGCCCCACTCCATTAAGAAGCCCGGCTGCAGCTTGACCTGCTGTTCCACCTTTCCTCGGGCTTCAGCCACAAACGATCCGATGTCGCGGCCGCGGACGTTCACCTCCACCGTAACCCGCCGCCGGCCGTTCTCCCGGCTCACTTCGGCCGGGCCTTCTTCAATGCTGATACCAGCAAGCTGGCTAAGGGGAATCTTCTGGCCGTCGGGCGCGCTGACTAGAAGATTGCCGATGGATTCAGGGTCACGCCGGGCCCAGGACGGAAAGCGCACTGCCAGACCAAAACGCATGAAGCCTTCCAGCACCTCGGTTGCCTGGGTGCCGGCAATGGCGGATTGAATGATTTCGTGCACGTCGGCCACATTGATGCCGTGGCGGGCAATAGCTTCACGATTCACTTTGATTTGCAGCATGGGTAGGCCGCTGATCTGTTGCACCTTCACGTCCTCAGCGCCCCGAACACGGCCTACTATGACTGCGACTCTGTTTGCAGCTTCCATCATGGCGTCCATGTCATCGCCGAAGATCTTGATGCCGATGTCGGAGCGAACGCCGACACCCTCGATCAGCTCCATCATCCGAAACTTAATGGGTTGCGAGAATGACGTCACTACTCCCGGAAACTGCTCCAGAGCTTCTGACATCTCCTGGACCAGTTTTGCTTTGGTCGTGCCGGCCCGCCAGGAAGACTTCGGCTTGAGAAAAACGTACGTATCCGCCATGTCTGGCCCCATGGGGTCGGTTGCAATTTCAGGGCGGCCAATGCGGCTGACTGTGGTCGAGACCTCGGGGAAACTCTTGACGGCCCGTTCGATTTGAACAGCCTGACGTACGGCTTCGGTCAGTGAAACGCTCTTGAGGCGGGCATGATTAATGGCAATGGCGCCTTCATCCAGCTCCGGCAGAAACTCAGAGCCGAGATAGGGAATGAGACTGGCTGAGACCAGGCAGAGCGCAACTGCGACCGTGACCGTGATCAGGCGATGCCGCATTGCCTTCGTCAACAGCGGCTCGTAGCGGCGCTGGAGAAACGCCACCACGGGGTTTTGCCTTTCCACGTGGCTATCTTTCAAGAATAGCGCACACAGTGCAGGGATCAGGGTGAGACTCAGCAGGAGAGCCCCGGACAGGGCCAGAATGACTGTGAGCGCCATCGGGCGGAACATTTTCCCTTCCATGCCGACCAACGACAGGATGGGAATATAGGCGGCGATGATGATCATCTCGCCGAATTGGCTGGCCTGGCGAACCTCCATGCTGCCTTCTAAGATCGTTTGATGGCGTTCCTCATGGGTCAAGGCTCGCGCCAACTCCTGTCGGCGCAGCGTCAGACGACGCACGCAGTTTTCTACCATGATGACGGCGGCATCCACGATCAACCCAAAGTCAATCGCCCCTAGACTCATCAGATTGGCCGAGACTCCAAAGGCGTTCATACCGATGATGCCAATCAGCATCGACAGCGGAATCGCCGATGAAACAATGAGACCGGCTCTCCACTGCAGCAGGAACAGAAACAGAACGCCGATGACCAGCAGCCCGCCTTCCAGAAGATTGCGACTGGCCGTGTGAATGGTTTGGTCAACCAGTTCGGTGCGATCGTAAAAAGGCGTGATGGTCACTCCAGGCGGCAGAGAGCGCTGTATCTTCGCCAGTTGATTCTTTACGCGCTGGGTCACGGTGCGGCTGTTCTCACCCTTGAGCAGCATCACCATTCCCATGACGGATTCACCCTTGCCGTCACGAGTGGCTGCGCCTTGCCGCACCTGTGCCCCTAAACCGACTTCGGCAAGTTGGCGGATGGTGATTGGAGTGCCATCCTTGGACTTCACGACGATGTTTTCAATGTCTCGAGTCGACTCGATGAGCCCCACACCACGCAGCAGCAATTGCTCGCCCCCGACCTCGAGATAAGCACCACCGGCGTTGAGGTTGTTGCGATCGAGCGCTTCAATCACCTGGTGAAGTGAGAGTCCCAGACTTACCAGTTTCTGCGGGTCGACTGAGACCTCATACTGTTTCTCCAGTCCGCCAAAGCTGTTGACCTCGATCACCCCGGGCACGGTGCGCAACATTGGCTTGATGGTCCAGTCGAGAATCGTGCGCAAGTCCATCAGTGAATAGGGCGTGTTGCTGTTTGCCTCCGCTTCTACAGTGAACTGGTAGATCTCGCCCAGGCCGGTGCTGATGGGTGCCAGCTCGGGAGCGATGCCGGCAGGTAACTCCCGCTGGGCCTCCAGCAGCCGTTCCAAGACCTGCTGCCGCGCCCAATAGATGTCGATTCCTTCTTCAAAGGTGATGGTGACTTGCGACAGGCCAAACTGCGAGATCGAGCGGATCTCCTCCTTGCGAGGCAGGTTGCTCATAGCTACTTCGATCGGGAAAGTGACGTACTTTTCCATTTCGAGCGGTGCGAAGGCCGGAGCCAGTGTGTTGACTTGCACCTGGTTGGTCGTCACGTCCGGAACCGCATCAATGGGCAGCTTCAGCGCTGAGTAAATGCCGCCTCCGACCAGCATGAGCGCCAGCACAACCATCAGAAGGCGCCACTGAATGCTGAATTTGAGAATGCGGTGGATCATTGCTGTTCTCTCCGAAATTCGTGAATGTGGAAGCCTTTCACTGATCGCATTACAGTTGGCCTAGTGTTCGTGTTCACCGAATTCCTCCTTCTTCAACTCGGACTTGAGCATGAACGCGCCTTGCATGACGACCTTCTCTCCGGCCTTCAGCCCTCTCACAATCTCCACCCACTCTCCCACTTGAGGTCCCGGTTGCACTTCGCGTTTCTGGAACTCGGTGGCGGAAACCTGAACGAATACCTGGTCTTTGCCGTCACCCCGCTGCAACGCTGTCCTGGGAATGGCCACAACAGAGCGAACCTTGCCCGTGAGCAGGCGAACAGTTCCGAACATTTGCAGCTTCAGATCTTCTTTAGGGTTATCCACCTCAACCCGTACTCCTGCGGTTCTAGTTTGCGGATCGAGGCTGCTGTTAACCTGGGCAATCTTTCCCTGTAACTTGCGGTCTGGAAAGGTAAGGAAGGAAATTTCGGCGCGCTGGCCCAATCTCACCTGCCCGAGGTCTTTTTCATACACCTTCGCCATGACCCACACCCGCTTGAGGTTTGCGATAGTGATCACTTCCTGTCCACCAGCAATCACCTCGCTCGGGGCAATCTTGAAATCCACAATTACCCCACTTTGAGGGGCCGTCACTTTTTGGAGGGACGGTACTTCCGAAGAGCGCGCCGTGAGGTCTGCTGGTTGTAACCCGAAGAGTCGGAGTCGTCTGGCCACTGCCTCTTTGCTGGCAATATGAGCTTCCAATTCCGCTTCAGCTTCACCAAGCTCCGCGATTCGCTGCTCCACCTCTTTCTGAGCCAATGCCTGGGCGGCCAACAGGTGCTCAGCTCGTTCGGCAGCTTGCCCGGCTGCCTTGGCATGGGCTTCAAGCTTGGCCTGCTGCGCCACGAGCCGGCGGTATTCTCCGAGGAGTTCGGCCACTTCGATGTTTTCGTATTCAAACAAGATCTGGCCGGCTTTGACCTGCTCTCCCAGGCGAACCGGAACGCTGCGGACCACGCCACGTGCCAGTGCCCGGACTCGGACCACCCGGTTCAGGTCGGGTTCAACGACACCCGGCACTTCAATCCACTCCTGCAGGCTTCGGAGCGTCACTTCAGCCGTCTCGATTTGCGCGTTCCGGACGGCTTCCGGGGAGAGCGTGATGCTGCCACTGAGACTGGATTCTTCTTTGTGGCCGTGCCCGGATTCCTTTTCGTGCTCAGACTCGGCGGAGCCTCCTGTCGGCAACGCCGACTCGGCTGTTCGTTGTTCTGAACCTTCGGCAGGTCTCTTCGCTCGGGTGCCGTACTGCCAGAAGGCAAGAGATCCACCCAGAACTAGAACCAACAGAACAGCCAGGTTCCGCAAGCTGAGATCAGGAATTCGGATCATGACTTCTTTCATAATTCGGCCTCCAGCCCAATGGCAGTCCCCAGTTCATACAGGCTCATCCTGTAGTCGTAGAGCGCCTGGTTGTAGAGCTTTCGTGTTTCCCGGTAGGCCCGTTCGGCGTCCAGCAAAGTGATCAGATCGGCTCCGCCTAAGCGATAAGAGGCAGTGACGATTTGCTGAGTTTCGTCGGCTTTCTTGATGGATTCTTTCTCGATATAGGTCACGCGCTCTCGATGGATCTGAACGGCGTTGTAAGCCTTACGAATCTCGAGCAGGATCTGGTTAGTAGTCTGAGTGGCGAGATTTCCCGCCCGTTCCTGTTCTGCCAGGGCCCTGGCAATGCCCCCTTCATTCCGATTAAAGATCTTGAGCGGGATGGTCACTCCATAAACCACCGAATTTTCATTGAGGTTTCGCTTGTATCCGCCCCCTACCGTGATGTTGGGAGAGCGGAGGGCGTGTTGCCGCAGTGTTTCCGTGTCTGCCCGCCGTTGTTCCAGGATCGAAGCCTTCAGATCTGGTCTCTTCGCCACGGCTTGCCGTTCCAGCTCATCCAAAGCAAGAAGCGGTGGAATGCCTCCTTGCGAAGCCAGCTGATTGGGATCGGCCAACAGAGTCTCGGAGAATCTGAAGTTCGTTGGGCTCAGAGGAGTGCCGAGAAACGTGAGTAGTGTGCTACTGGCATTGGCGAGTGCTAGCCTCGCAGCAAACACGTCATCCATGAACTTCAGCCGTTCTACTTCAACGCGCTTCAACTCCACACCCGAGATGTCACCCTGTTTCAGGCGCACCCGGTTGAGCTCAACGATGCGGTCGATCTCCTGCAAGATCGTCTCAGAAACCTCCACATTGGTTTGGGCCAGAACCCCCTGAAAGTAAGCCCGTCTCACTTCCAGGCTCAGAGCGAGGACGGCGCCTTCGTAGGCCGCTTGCTGCGCCTGCATCCTCAGGTCTGCAATCTGGGTTCGCAACCTCCGCTTCCCGGCGGTTTCGATTTCCTGGTCCAAGCGAGCTGTGATCTCCTGGGTTTGAAAGAAAGCACCCTGATTGCCGCTGAAGAGCCGGTAATCCTCGGCATTAAGCGAGAAGGCTGGATTCAACCTCTTCGTGGCGTCCAGCCTGTCAGCTTTGGCTACCTCGATTTCGTTTCTGGCAGCCTTTAGACCAGGGTTATTGGCAATAGCAATTTCCAACGCCTTCTTCAGTACCAACTGCTCTGGAACTGGTGTAGTGCCTTGCCCCAGGCAAAAGACAGCCGGCGTTATCAGCGATAAGAGCAGTGGCGCAAGCCATTTCATAAAAGGGCCTCCTTGAGAACCTCAAATCACGTACGCAGAATTCGACACAAATCCTGACAGCGGACAGACCGGGCCTGGGCCGTGTACAACAATGCTTTCCTAAGTTCTAATGTGAAGGATTACCGGAAGACGCCTAGGAGCGGCCAGTCCGGGAGATTAGGCTTGAGGCGGGTGATAAGGTGGAAACAGAGGCGCGGACAGGGTTGTCCTGTTGGAAGCAAATTCGATGAAGGAAAATGACCAGTTTTGATCGGCCTGGAAAACAACTCCAGGTACTACATGGCGGCAGCAGCAGAAACAATCGTGATCGCCCTCGCTGGAATCTGGCGGACAAGATTGTTGAGAACTCTGAGTCCGGCTAACCACCCTACTGGCCTCGGCAAAGACCACGCTTCCTCGGTCCTCGGCGCAGCGGCTGAGAGCCAACAGATCTTCCACCAGGCACAAGAGGGTCAGAGAAACGACCAACAGAGCCACAAGGCGCTTCACAGAATTGGTGTAACAGAAACTCATACTGAGTCAGGATATCATCCTGTCAGGCGTTCCAACAAGCGTTTAACTTCATTGGGAGTCGCGAGCCACTGGGCATCAATTCACCCACCTGGGATGTTTTTACAGAGCCGTTTTGTTCGAGGGTCTTTGGTGAAATTGAAGCTTGATTACTGGAGAAGGCGATAAATCAGTTGGAGAATCAATTGTCGACTGGGTTACTTGTGGTTGATTTGAATTCTTCCACTGAAAGTAGACAGCTGAACCGTGGCCTTTCCCGAATGGGTAGTGCCCAACAAAAACTGTTTCCCCGGACCAGCGCGCAAACTGGAGCGAACAGCCTCAAGTTTGGTAGAGAGGTTATTCTCGATGTTCCCCTTGAAAGTTCTTGCGTCCCAGCGAACCGAGGGATCGTGGGTACACTGAATTGTGATCTCTCCCTCGTTGCTCGAAAAGTTGTACTTGCCACCATTTAGAAAAATGCCCTCGTAGACAATATTGCCTAGAGTAGATGACGCCGTCACGCTATCACTATCGAGGTGACTGAGAACAATATCTCCGCTGACAGTGTTGGTTCGGACGGTCCCCTTCGATTTCGCTATTTCTAATTTGCTTCCCAGGGACTTCGCATCAATGCGTCCCGTGACTCCTGCAACCCTGACTTGGGCATTGACGACATCGATGATCATGTCTCCCCTAATGTTCTCCACAGTCACCTCTCCCAAGTTAGATCGAATCTCCATATTCGATTCTTCAGGGGTCAAAATTTGACAGTCCACCTTGACGTTCTCCGGGCTGGCCAATCTGTCCAAAACGTGAGTCGAAATTCCAACGCGGTTGCCGTCGGAGGTTGTGTCAACCCTTACGTGCTGTGAAGACTTCGTGCAAACGGCTTTGACCTGGGAGGTCTGCGAACCTTTAACACTTGTCACCCCGGAGTAATTGACAACTGAAACGGTAGGATTCTTTGAAACAGTAAACTCCTTTTGTACTTGTTCAGCCTGCGGAGACATGGAAACGCTTGTAAGAAGCCCGAGTAAGAGTTTCCATTTTCGATGAATTCTTTTATCCATGGCACTTCATGGCCAGTCCAAAGCCTCTATAGAGAGTCGGAAGTGGAAATGGTCTTGAGCAAATCAACCTTCTTTTGATAAGCCGCCAGGAGATAACGGTGGACCAAGGGATTCTCAGGATCGTTTTGCATGGCTTGCCTGCACTCGTTCAAATAGTAGTCCATCGTTGCCAAGTTATCGTTGAAAATCTGGGCCAGCTCAGGACTCAGCGCTGCCAGTTTGCGCTGAGAGACCCGGCTGAGTTCTTCAATGGCTTGCTCATACTTCAGTTCGGCTGTCTTCAAGTCCTCGAAAGCCGCAACTTCAGGCAGGGCCGGGGGAGGAATTGGCTCTCTACCACCCCTCCCGAAAAAGAAGTAAAGAGAGGTCACCATGATCAGAGTCACTAAAGCACCGCTCAGAGCAGGTTTCAGGCTTGCAGTTGAGGGAAAAAAGTTCTTCCAAAAGTTCCATACGCTTTCCCGTTCGATTAGCCCTTCGGTTATGAGCTGGGCCTTTATGCCCGTCCACACTGTATCCGGTGGTTCGAATGGGTCCAAGATAGCAACGCTTTGCTTCAAGGACTCCAGATCGTAGTGGAGCTGTGAGCATTCCTTGCATAGCTCTATGTGTCCGCGCACCAGAGCCTCGTCGGAATGATCAAGATCCTGGTCAATCCATTCTGAAATCTTCGGTTGAATGTCCTTGCAATCCATAATTATCACTCTTGGTGATTCAGATTTGAGCGATGACAACTGGGTTGCTTTCGTTTGAGTCTAGATATTACACCATTTTGCCGAGCGCACAGCTACACTCTGTCGGAGCCACAGCGCTCATATCGTCGCTCTCGTTCGCACCAGGCAAATTCCCGCACTTCACGTCGGAGACGCGCGTGCGCTGATGAGCCTTATCCCCTTCCCGCGGTATGAGTAGGCAAAAACGCTCGCCTCAATCATTGATGATACCGACCTACCTCGACCGTGGTCAGAAACGGCCTTACTCATTCAGAAGATTATAAGGAGCGCAGAAACGCCAGGAGCGCCCGTTTCTCAGATTCAGAGAGTTTCTCGAATTGGGTGCGGCTCCCGAGGGCCTCTCCTGAGTGAATTTGAATGGCCTCCTGCAGCGTGGAAGCTCGTCCGTCATGCAGAAAAGGAGCCCGCAGGCGCACGCCCCACAAGGGTGCGGTTCGAATCTCTTCAGGCTTGGCGTCGCCCTGTCCAATGCCGTCACCCGTCCCAATGTCATGTAAGAGAAAATCGCTGTAAGGGAAGAACCGCTTGAAGCTGAGCGCCTTCACAGGATTGGATCCAGTTCTCAATGAAGTAACATGGCAACCGGTGCAACCCAGTGTCTGAAATACCTGCTCCCCTTGTTGAGCTTCCTCGGTGGCAGGTCCACGGGGGGGCGGCCCCAGCAGCTTCATGAAATTTTCGAAGTTATCGATACCTCTGAGTCTCGTCGTCGGATCCGGAGCATCTTGTAGCCCTGGCAGCGGGTTGAAGAAGTTAATCTTCTCACAGTCTCCACCGGGACAAGCTTCATCAGGAAACAGGTCGTTGGTAATCCCCATTTCGTCTCGATAGGCCTCCGCACCAAATGCGAGCAGTGTCGCCTGTTGCGCCTTCCAGCCAAACCGTCCGATCCGCATTGTGTCGGAGGCTTTGTCATGAACGCGGTGGGCTCGACCACTGATGCCGTCGCCGTCCAGATCATCCGGGTCTTCCAATGCCAGCAAGACTGTGTCGGGAACTGCTTCGACCAGGCCGTTTCCGAACAATGCAAGAGATTTCCGCCTGGCAAGCACATTCACTTCCGCCGGAATTGTGAGTTGCGTTTCATGCGACGGAATCGAGAACATCTGCATGACCGAGCCACCGGCGTACTCTTCAAAGGACCCGTCATCCTTGCGAACGCCGCCCCGCACTTCCGTAATCGTACTGGAACCTCCGATACGCGGAATACTATGGCACTCTGCACATGAACGTCCGTTGAATACCGGTCCCAGTCCCTCGTCTGGAGTCTCCACTTCAGTGAAATCTTCCAGCCCTAGTCTGAATAGTTCGAACTCCTTGGCCGTTATGCCTTGGAGCGGATCTCCAAACTCGGTGCCAACGACAATCTCTTCCTGCTGGGCGCCCGACCAGCGCGCGGTCACAATGTGCAGACTGGCAAGTCCAACCACTATAAAGAAAGCTGAGAAGCGGATCTTTTTGAACATATCAACTCCCGATGGTTGTCCCATCCCAATGTCACTCAACGATGATTACTCCCCGCATCATGGTGTGGCCGGCGCCGCAAGGTCTGGAGCATTCAAAGGGGTAGCTTCCTTTGTCTTTGGCATCAAACACGACTTTGACGCTGCCCCGACCGCGCGCGGGAATAACCTGGTTAATATTCGCGGAAGGAATGCGGAATCCGTGAAACGTATCGTCACTGGTTAAGGTAATCTCCAGAAGCACGCCTTCCTTCACCTTGATCCGGGACGGAGTAAAATTGAATCGTTCAGCCACGACGTTCACTTTCTGGACCTTGCGCTCTACATCATTCTTTGCATCACGCCCGGCCTGTTCTTCACGCCCGTACGTGACGGACAAGAGCAAGAAGAGAATGGTCAGGAACAAAACCAGGTTGTTGACGTTCTTCGTTTGTGACTTCATCATTAATCTCCTATACCTCAGAACCACCATCCCACCCCGAAGTTCCAGCGATTGGGTATTCGAACCACTTCACTTGTGTTTCGCATGATGTTGTAGTCGAACTTGAGCGCCACGTCGGGATAGGGATAGTAAGTGAGACCGAACACGTGGGCTGAGCGGTCAAACTGCTTGAGCGGCAGGAATCCGGCTGGCATACGATACTGAGTGTCGAAGTTTTCGTACCGATAGAAGGTGACCAGGTCGTGTTTGAACTCGGTGGGAAACAAATGAGCTGCCCCCTCCAGATAAAAGCCACGCATGGCCCGGGCGATATTCGGATTAACACCCGTCTGACGTTGTACGGCCCGATTGATTTCGGCCGCATTATTCAACTGATTCGCCGCAAATTGACCTCTCCAGTCGAAGCGGCCTTTGCGAAAGCGGCCGTCAAACTCAAAGATTCGCGCCTGGCCTTTGATGTTTTGAAGATTGAACCCTGTGCGCCCGTTCCAAAAACTGGTTCCCAGATTCAACCCCGGAACGCCGCGATATTCCAGACGTCCGACCTGGGCCATATGCCGGGCGTTCTCAAGGAAGCCGTTCTGCAAGCCGCCGCGGAATCCTTCCTCGGCTGAGAATCGCGTGGCATCCAGGGACGTCATCAGATAAGCCCTGTAGGCAAAACCCTTTCCTAGATCACCCACGAACCCCCCTCCGGAGCCGAACCAGGTTGAAGGAATAATGAATGTGTCGACAAAGGGTCGCTCCACACCGTTAAAACTCACTGGCTCGTGGCGCTCGTTGATGATGCCCACCGGTGAGAGGAGCATGCCTGCACGAAAGTTGAACCTGGGATGGATCAGAAAGTCGAGATAAGCTTGCTCTAACGCTATTTCACCGCTTATCTCTCTTCCTTCCACGAACGCATGTTCAAACTCCAGCTCCGACCAAAAACGAATTCGATCCCCAAATCCGTGGCCAAAAAGCAAGACAAACCGGTGGAAGTCGAACGTCGTCGGATTGAGACCGTCGTGATTCAGGTGAGTCTCCATGTAACCGGCATACGGCACATTCTGGATCTCGGATGCAACGTCCGTGACCGGCGGGGCGGCGATCGACGTCACAGCGATCTTCGCATCCTGATTGGATGTGAGCCTCTCCGGATCTTGTGGTTGCGTGGTTGTGTTCATGCTAAGACTCTTCAGATCGTCTGTGAGAGATTTCGCGTCGGCCTGGGTTTGTTCGAGGCTTCCTACGCTTTCAGTGGACGCTGTGCTGGAGATTTTCTGCAGTAACATCTCCAAATTGCGCTCCAACCGGGACAACCTCTGCTCCAACCCCGCAAGGCGCTCTTCAGTGGTCTCCGCCATCAGCGGCGTTGACTGGAGCAGACAAGCTGTGATCACAATCCTGCGGACCCAACAGTTGCGGATAGGGCGGCCAGTAAACATACAACCTCCATCGAAGGGTGAAATCGTCGGAATCAGCAGCGAAACTATCCTATTTTTTCTTAATATCAAAACAAATATTTTGATAATTCGAAATTTCTGTCAAGATGCATCTGATCATGGGCGTGCGAATCAAGTGTTTTAGGGATAAAGAAGGGATAAAGAGCCCGAAAATCAAAAAGCTCCTGCTTTTTTGGAACGAACGGCTATTTCGACTACCGGAGTGCAGATGACTAATTCTGGCGAGGGTGTATGAGAGAGCGTGCCGTGACCAGCGTGACCAGTACCGTAGAAGATTACCTAAAGGCAGTCTTGAAGCTCGAAGACATGAACGAAAAGGCCAGCACCTCTAAGGTTGCTCGCCGGCTTGATGTGGTTGATGGCACGGTAACTGATATGTTGAGGAAGCTGCAGTCGGCTGGTTTGCTGGAATACACGCCTTACTATGGTGCCACTTTGACTCCGCGAGGACGCGCTATAGCGCTAAAGATCCTCCGCCGCCATCGCCTCATTGAATTGTTCCTGCATCAGATCATGGGATACGGCTGGGAACAGGTCCATGACGAAGCGGAACGATTGGAGCACGCAGTGTCTGATTTCTTCGTAGAACGAATCGACGTCTTGATGAACCATCCTGCCAAAGACCCGCACGGCGAAGTCATTCCGGACGCTCGCGGCTTCCGGGCGCCCGAAGATGATCGTTGTTTGGCCTCCGCTGAGCCAGGTGCCTATACTATCCGAAGAGTGACCAGCAACAACGCCGAGCTTTTGGCTTATTTGGAGAAAGAGGGTCTGCTGCCCGCGCGAGCCCTTTCCTTAGTACACAGAGCCCCGTTTTACGGACCTCTGAAGTTGCTCTTCACGAAGACTGATACCGTCTGCTACCTTGGACTTGATGTCGCGAAACACATTTTCGTCTCTCCCGTAAAGAGACGGACAACCCGCAGCAGCAATTCGAGCCAAGCTCTCCAGTCTTCCGTACGCAAAGCCCGGCCGTAATCTACGCCGCAAGCCTAACTCGTCCATTGCGTTTTCCACTTCCATTTTTGTAGCAGCTTCCTCAAGTTCGCGGAGGAAATCCCCGCATTGCATTCCCGCTGCCCCAACGAGTGGGCGAAGCTTCGCAAACTGCTTGCCGCCTGATGTTGTTTGTCATTTACGAACGTCTTCCAACTACTCTCGAGACTTCAGCGCTATAGTGCCACGTTGCGGAGTCGCAGTGCGTTGGACATGACGGTCACGGAACTAAAGGTCATGGCGGCGGCAATCATGGGACTCAGCAGCAGTCCGAGGATGGGATAAAGCACACCGGCCGCGATGGGGACTCCCAGAACATTGTAGATAAACGCGAAGAAGAGATTCTGGCGGATGTTCCGCATGGTCGCGCGGCTGAGCTTGCGAGCATGTACGATGCCTTCGAGGTCTCCCTTTTACCAGTGTGATCTCGGAGCTCTCGATGGCGACGTCGGTTCCAGTTCCCATCGCAATGCCTACATGAGCCTGAGCCAGCGCCGGGGCATCATTGATCCCATCGCCTGCCATCGCGATTTCGCCAACCAACCGCTCGGAACCTGCATGGACTATTCGAGTAACCCGGACCCAAACCAGCATCCAAACGCGCATGATTACCAACAGTTGGAGACGATCTATGCGCACCTCGACAGTACTACCACCGTCAGCCAAACGACGAGCCCGAGCCAGATGCCACCGGCCATGAACGACATCGACTTCGCCACACCTGCTCAGTGGGGCAGGCTTATCCGGAAGTCCCACCAGGGGCGGACGGAGCTCTACGAACTCGACTTTGGCCGTGGCCACAAGGTGTTTACGTTCGTCATTTGGGCAGACCCGCCGACAGAAGACCGATAAACTCATCAACCTAAGAGAATTGTGAGGGCGAAGCCGAGGCACGCGCTTCGCCTTCTGCGTTTGCGGCCGAAACGCCGGTTCGTCATCTGCCCGATGAAACGGGAGTTTTGATCTCGTTTCGCTTTGAAGAGCGTGTGTGCTGGCCGTGGGCTTCTCGACAGAACTACCCGCGCGATCACAGCAAGCAGGGATCGTGCCTTCCAAAACTAGCTATAGGCCTGGTCTATTCGATTGTAATAAAGGAAATTGATCGGGTGAGCCTGAAATTTCGAAGCCCAAGGGCGGGGCCGGCAGCTGAACCCGCCCAAGGCTTCCAGCAGAAGGGACGAAAATATTATCGCCAGTAGTTGTAACGGCCCCTGGGGTAACGGCGACCATTCTGATCGTAGTAGTAGTCGTCGCGTTGGTAGTCGCGGTAACGGCCACGGTTCTGATCGTTGTAGTAGTAGCCGTCGCGTTCGTAATTCTGGTGCTGCTTGCGTGTATCCTTCTCGTAGCGCTGATGGTATTTCAGGTCCTCCCGCTCCTGCCTCTGGTGCTCGCGAGTCGCGCGGTCGTTACCATAATAGCGGCGTTCCTCGCGCTGATGGTCCTTAAGAGCCTGTTTCTCGCTCTTCTGGTGCCTCTTTTCGGCGCGCCTTTCCTGCTTCTGATGGTTACCACGGTCGTAAGATTGGTCATGTGCCTCCACGTATGTCATGGTGCCGGCCCCCAGCCATAACGCCGTGCCCAATGCGAGGACGCTTGCACTTCGCTTTAGTAAATCAATTTCTAGCCTCATATCTTGTCTCCTCTCCAACCGACTTTTGAGATCACCATCACTTGTCTTGGATGCAAAAAGTGTGCCAGGGAAGCTTGGATTTAGTAAGTCGCCAGCAACATGTTTATTTTGTGCGGCATGCCAATCCTTTTCAAGCTCGCAAAGGAGGGAAATGATTGGGGAGGTTTGTGAAATCTCTACACTGTTTTGTCGAGCCTCTGTCGCTTAGGTTCAGTGAAGAGTGCTTAATTTTGGTGAGTTTTTTCGTTGCGTCCTTTTTCTGGCGGGATTCATATGCCGGCCCTGAGTGAGATGAAAGATTGGCCACTCGTTATCTGTCTTTGGAGCGAGACCGCAATGCGGACTCTACGCCCTTGCCAGGACGGATCAGACCTCACTACATCGCAATCCCGGTTTCCGGGCCTGATAAAGCGAGAGTGTCCCAAACACCGTCATATAGCGGCAGGTTTCGCTGACATCCTGGAAGCCAGCGCTCCGAAATGTGTCCAGCAGCTCTCCTCTGACATTCCCCGAGGTCGTCTCAAAACCATCCAGCATCTGAACCAAAAGAAAGGCTGCTCGCATCAGGCTATTCTGAGCTTTTCCCCAGTCGGCGACATGCAGCTCCCCCGTTGGCCGCAGAACTCGAAATATCTCTTCCAAGGTACGTCGTTTGTTCTCGGTTGTCAGGTGATGAAAGAACAAACTGGAAAGCACCCGGTCAAAGTAACAATCCGGATAAGGCAATTTCATCGACAAACCAAGATCCAAACCTACGTCGAGTCTGGACTGTGCCCGTTTGGCTCTGGCAATCTCGAGAGCCTTTGGGTCAGCGTCGAGACCAACAACTTGCGTTTCGGGATGCAGCCTCTTAACGAGCAGAGTCAGTGTGGCCGTGCCGCAGCCCAGATCGAGTAGGTTACAACCTTGCTGGATGGCTGCCTGTTCTATCAAGCGGAGTTTGAAGGTGTACTCCCGCAAAGTCACCTGAAGAAGTGGATCGTACAAAGCCGTCAACCAAGCGTACCTCAGAGCTGGGATGTATGGGGTCCGGGTTCTATTCATAAATTGAGGAGTCAACCAAGACACCGGGTCGCTCAATTCCTGGACGACTGCTCCCCACTGCCGGCAAATGCTGCTGTGCGTTCTCCACCGCCCCCGCCTGCGGTTGGAATGGCAAGTCGGGCTGGCCTGTGGCGCATGCGCGGCTGCCGGTCCCGCAATGCGCCACTGAGATTGCGACTGTCTTCTCGAATCTGGGTAGCAGATGACTGGCTCAGTGCTTGTGGGCAGGTTTTTCCTTTTGGCTCTCATGATGCTCTGGACTGCTCAGCAAGATTTCTCGGGCGACCAGTTCGCCATTTGCCAGCTTCGTGCCGAATATCGTCACTCGGTCGCCCTTCTTCAGATCCGACTTCGTGATTTGAGTGCTGCCTCGTTCAAATTTTGTCTTATCGTTAATCGTCACTGTCTTCGCACCAGCCGGCGTCTTCAGTTCAACGCGATTGTTTTCAATTGACACAATCTCACCTTCCACTCCTTTGCCTTTGTGTTTGCTCGGGTCATGGGCTCTGGCGGCAGACGGAATAAGCAGTGCAACTAACCACAGGGTTACTGACAATTTCTTAACCATGATTGATCTCCTTAGCGAGTTTGATGTGATTTCTGAAGTCTTAAACTTTTAAGACTTAAGTTAGCGTTCCTTCATTTGACCTCCGTTCTCAGTTTTGTCGGCAGCGGACATCTCTGTTCCCATCATGCTGGGAGCTTCCAATCCGCCTGCCAGAAGTAAGCCTTGAATCTCGACAGCACTTCGCCAGGTGTTGACCAGGGCTGTAATGTAGTCTTCCTGCAACTGGAAAAGGTTTCGCTGAGCGATCAGCACCTGAGGATAAGCAGCGGCCATTTGCCGGAAATTGTTTAAGTAGAGGTCATAGGCTTTCTGAGCGCGAGGAATCATGTGAGTTTGGTATTTTCCAGCGGTAATCAGCGAGTCCTGATACTCCTTGTAGGCTCGGGCCATCCGCATGCGCAGAGACAGTTTCACTCGCTCCACCTCGCGCTGCGCTCGCTCCAGGTTCGCCCGCGCTGCGGCTACATTGCCTTGGTTTCGGTTAAAAAAAGGAACCTCAACGCCCACGTCGAAGAAGCCTTCCAACCCTACCGGTGTTCCACCGAACTCAAGAAGCTCGCGGTTGTAGCGGAGTCCGCCCCGTGCCACGATGTCGGGAACCTTCTCCACCTTCGCTCGTCTGAGAGCCGCTTCTTCGCGAGCAATGGTTACCTCGGAGGTCCGAATTTCAGGGCTCTCGCTGAAGAGCTTTGCAATGGCGCTTTCCAGTTTGCAGTCTCGGAACCTCTTCAAGATTCCCTTCCAGTGGCGCGGGTTGGAGTGAAGGACTGCCAACCATCGCTGCCAGCTCGCGCCAGACTCGCTCCTGGGCGGTCTTGGCCGTTGCGAGATTAACCTCCGCTCGATCAGCCTCAATCTCCGATTCCAGAAGATCCGGCTGATCGGCCGCTCCCACGTTGGTCAGCTCCTTTGAAATCTTCACCGCCTGCTGGGAAAGGGTTGCCAACTGGGTTTGCACTTGAACCCGTCGCTCGGCACCCAAGGCTTCGTAATAAAGGCTGCGGACGGCGTTGAGAACCCGTTGCTTCTGGGCTTGAGCGGTCGTTTCAGCCAGAAGCCGCTCTTGTTCGGCAATGCTCCGGCTTTTTCCTAGTTTGCCGGCAGTCACGAATTGCTGCTCGACGAAGAAACCAAATTCACCCCCTCGAATGATTGGACCTGGCGTGTTCTCGTCCCCAGTCGCCCCAATCGTCGGGTTAGGATAGAGTCCGGCCTGACGCTTTCTACCTTCCGCAGCCCGCACGCTAGAGGCGGCCTGCGCCAGCGTTGGATTGGCCTCCAGAGCCATCTTCTCCAGATCCTCAAGGCGCAGGCGTCGTTCACCTTCTTGAGCTGGAGGCAGAACGGAAGGTTTCGCCGTTTCGCCTGGAGTCGCCGGGGAGTGTTGATGCTGATGCGGCTGTGCAGGTGTCGCCTCCTGACCTTTATTGGTGGATTGTGCTGCTGGGACTGATGGAAGACCCAGAATTACCGTGAGTACGATGGCCGCCCCTATTGCTTGTCTTTGAGATCTCATCCTCATCTCCTTGTTTGAACTTTGCGAATGGCCAGCTTCTGGATGGCTCAAGGTTTGTGCTGATGCGTTGGCTTCGCCTCGGTCGGCTTTTTGCCTTCTGGGGGTTCTTGCTGTTTCAGTTCCATGATTTTGTCGTAGAGATCGGGAGGTAAAACCCGAACCAGCGTCATCATTCCCATCATGGCGCGGTCCCACGTAGGACGAAGACTATGGAATTCGGGCTTGTTCGGTACCAACTGAGACATGTCCATCCACATGTCCTGTGGGTAGCCAGGCACCTGCTTTTTCACCGGATCGTCCACCGGATACATGACATCGCCTTGCTTGCCTGGCATCTGATGACCTTCATGACCTTTCATCTGAGGGTCCTGCTTTTGCTGACCTTGAGACTGCGTGGGAGTCTGAGGTTCTTTGGCGGCGGAAAATCCCACGAGATGAGTGACTGCCTTTTCCATCCGGGCGCTTTCGCCGATATCCCGGCCGAAAGATGGCCCAAAATCTTCGGATAGCGCATTCCCGTCTCGAAGCATTCCCATTCCGTTTTCCATGCTCATGCCCGTATGCATGCCGTGACCGCCGTGGGAGAGGGGACCAACCATCGAGACCATCTGATTCATCATGTGATGGGGCAGATGGCAATGAAGCATCCAGTCGCCTACATATTTGGCTTCGAACTCCATCGTGCGCGCCTGGGCCACGCCCACAATCTCCGTGTTGCCTGGAGTCCAGGCGCCTTCCGGGATCCGGCCGCCTTCAGTTCCGGTGACAACCCAGGTATTGCCATGCAGATGCATCGGATGATGATCCATTCCCAGGTTGACGATGCGCAGACGAATGCGCTCTCCAAGCCGCGCCAGCATGGGGGTGCAGGCCGGACCTGCCTTTCCGTTAATCGTGAGCCAGTTGAATTCCATGGCGAGAGTGTTAGGCACTGTGTTGTTCGGTAGCAGCGACCACTCCTGAAGGATGAGGCCAAAATCCCGGTGAACCTTGGGCTGGTAGGCTTGTTTCGGGTGGAGAATGAACAATCCGATCATTCCCATCATTTCCTGCATCGCAAAGTGAGAGTGATAGAAGAAGGTCCCGTGTTGATGGAGCGTGAACTCGTAGACATAGCGTCCGCCTGGCATAACCGGATCCTGTCCGAGACCCGGAACACCGTCCATTTCCATCGGCACCTCAAAGCCGTGCCAGTGGACCGTTGTCATTTCGGGCAGGTGATTGTCGAAGATCACTCTCACGCGATCACCTTCGTTAGCTTCAATGGTAGGCCCCGGCAGGCTTCCGTTGTAGCCCCAGACATCCACCACCTTTCCTGGAACAAACTCTGTTCTCACCGGCTCAGCTATGAGATGGAACTCTTTGACGCCATCGACCATCTTCCACGGGAGTTTAGGCACGTCCGGGGTTTCCACAGGCAAGTACTCACTCTTGGCGGTCTCAGTCTGTGTCTTTACGGCTTTCTTACCCGCCTGGGCTTTGGAGCGCTGCATATGTTGCATATGCTCCATGTGCTGAGCATGCGGGTTCTCCTGGGCCAATGCCTTTTGACCTACGACAAGTCCGGCGCTCAGGGAACCGATTTGTCTAAAGAAATTGCGTCTGTTCTTACTCATAGAATTACCCTCAGTGTTTCGAATTGATGTCTTCTCCGATCGCTCTCTTGATCCTCATGGCACTCGTCCCCTCCAGTGCCACGGTCTTCCAATCACTGCGGATGATGGCCAACGAATCTCAACTTGAGTCCTGGATTCACGGGTCACGCAGTCAGCAAGGAAGGCCTCCGTACTGCAGATCTGTCAAGTCGCGTCATGGTTCTCGAATTGTTTTTACAGGTTGACCCAAAGCCGTCCTGTGAATTCAGTGCCCGTGTGGCTTTCTCTCTTCGTGCTCGGGAGTCGAAGTCTTTTCGTTTCCGCCTTCCTTCTCCAGAGCATTGGTCTCATTCATTAGCTCAATTTCCCGCGCTGTGAGCCGAGGCAGATGTCTGATGAAGAGGACTAGCTTCCAATTCTCCTCATCCTCGCCGCCCCACCCTGGCATGCCAGTGAACCGAATCCCGTTTTTGATGATGTAAAAGATTTCTCCGTCCGTAAGATCCTGAGTCTGCCTTTCGCGCATGTCCGGGGCTGGCGGGTAGAGACCAGAATTGATCTGGGTCTTCCCGCTCCCGTTATTGGCATGGCAAATGGCACAATGATCAGCAAAGTGGTCACGGGCTTCGGCTATATCTAATTCCGTCGGGCTAACGGGATTCTTCAACTCTCTGGCGCCCCGCGGTGTTGCAATCCGCCGGGCATGCCGTGCCAGGTAAGCCTCAAACCACGTCGGCTGTTCGCGCGCACTAAAACCATGCGAGCTGACGAACCAGTAGACCCAAGCGCTCCCCAAGAGGACAGCAGCCAAAAGAAGCCCCCAGATAGTCCTTCTCCTATGCAAAGCCATTTGACACTCCTACGCTCGGCAAAATTGAGGTGTAAATCGGGAAAGGCAACTCCCTTGTGAACCGCTACAGCTGAGGCATTAGCAGACGAGTTTGCTTTCCGCGAGACAACGGACAGCAGGCACAGCTACTGTCCAGATGGCGAGGCTGTTTGCTTGGAGATCAAATACGAAGGTTGGAGTTCAGGAGGAAGGTGTTCTGTTCAGTCAGCCACAAGGACACAGGGGGACTGTGGAGTCTGGCTTCCGAAAGACTGGAGACGGTCTTCGATGAAGAATCACAATCAGCCACCGAAAGTTTGGATATCTCGGTCCGCGAAAAATCTAACGTGACGACAGGTTCCTTTGCAGGGGATTGATGAGCCCTAATAGCGCAATCACATCCAGATTTCGCGTCCACTGCAAACCTTGGGGACGCTTTCGAATGGGGACAGGTCTGAGAGTTGGATTCTTGTTTTGCTTCACGATGGCAGCGTCGAGTCCGTGAGTGGCAATTTTCAACGCACGCAGCCAAAGGCGAAGAGAGCTGCCAGGAGAAAGCGAGAAGGCAGAGGACAATTGAAAGCTTCCTACCAACCATAGAAGAACATCCGTACAGGTATTATAGAGCAGAAAAACTCAAGAGCCGAATCCAATTTACGTCAGCCAATCTTTGACAGCTCCTCATAGTGTCGCCGAGTCGCTAGGGTGTTGGCGCTCGGTCTCATTCCCTTCGCATCTTCTGCACTTCATGCTCTCCTCGGTGGAGATTTCACCGGCTGCAAAGCAGCAAAGCAGCATTGCAACAGAAGATTCAGGCGTGTTAGGGGTATTGTGGTGCCCGTTCTTGCAGGACGCCAGGGCCCCTAGAGCGAAACATAAGATGATCACCACAAGGTTAGTTCGATTCATTTTGACCTACCCTCGGCAGATTGCCGAACCACTTGTTAGAGACCGAATTCTGGGAGGCGCACTCGCAAAAGCTAACTAACTCATTCTGATTTCTTCGCTACGGCCAGGCAGCACCGCCGTTGTGCCGCCGCTCTACCCAGTCTAGCAAACTAACCTCGCAGGGCATCGCACACTCCATACCATTCACAAAGCCATGTGCGCATTTGATTGATCTCTGAAGCCTGCGCTTTGACAATGTTTTCACACAGGGCGCGCAATTCTTTGTGGTAGGCCTTCATGAGGCATTCGGTAGCTTCCTCAATAGCTTCAGTGTGATGACGGCTCATCATCTTCATGAACTCGATCTCGAACTCCGCGCCGGTGAGCGCTTCCAGCTGATTCATGCCAGCCCGCGAAGTCTTAGGCGCATAACTGATTCCGTACCAACTTAGCAGCCAAGTTTGCATGTGTTGAATCTCCGCTGTCTGGCTCGCAATGATGTTCTGGCAGAGCCCTCCGAGTTCCGGATGAACAGCCCGGTCGAGGCACATCTCTCCCATCATGACGGCCATCGCGTGATGGTCGATCATGTCCTCCATGAACCGAATTTCAAAGCGCGCTTGGTGAGCGGTCGGCGCCGGATTTGTTCCAAACGCAGGAGCGGCGAATATGGAGACTAGCAACAGCAAAGCAATATGGTGAGTACTCACTGAGTGGGAAGTCATCTTTACTCCTTCTTTAGTTCATAAGCCGAATCAAGGGAAGTCTGAGCGATATGCGGGGTGGACCTGCGATTAGCGCCCGGTGGGCACCGACCAGTTTATTGACTCGCGTATTTCTTTGGATCTTGCTCAAACTTGGTTTTGCAGCTCTCGCTGCAAAAGTAGTAAGTTTTTCCTTGGTGTGTGGATTGGACTGCGGACTTCTGGTCATCAACTTTCATTCCGCAAACGGGATCAGTATACGTTGCCATTCTTCTGTCTCCTTTTGAAGGCGATGGCCAAAAAGCCTCATCGTCCAATGACTTCGTTGTCACGGCAGATTGCCCACTCATTCCTCGCTTTAGCGCGAACTTCACAACTCTATTAAGTCCTTTCGAGAAAAGATGTCCAAAACAGATCACAGCAAGGAAGGAAAACTCGAATTGCTGCCACTGCGTTCGTCAGCAATACCGGCTAGCTCGCGAAATCCTTCACGCATGTTCCTTGGTTTCAATCGGCATCGCACGTTCTTGTAAGTCTCACAACTCTCGCTCCGTGCGAGCTTCGAACTGGACCATACAACTGCCAGTGATAGCGGTGAATGAGCGATTTTGAACGGTGATTGTCAGAGCACTCCTTACGATGCAAAGAGGAGTACTTGGGCTTAGGAGATTGATGAACGGAACTAACCCAACGCAGAATGAGTCGCGGTTCCCATATCTCGCGTCCGCTCTCAGTCCAAAAGCCACGGGGTCGAGACTCCGAGCGACTTTTTTCCGCTGGAGGGAGGACGTAATCGAGCTCATCGCATGCAAAGCCTACCTTTACTACTCTCAAATTGCCGCAGGCTTTCGCAAGCTCAGCCCTGCTCCCTCTTTCAGAGCCTTGAACTTCAGGCGGACCTTGGTGTTTGTGACTGCACCGCTGATCTCTGCCGAATAGTTGCTGCCATGTAATTGATTAGGAGAAAGACATCATGCCAATGTGTCCTATGTGAATTGTGGGATGGGTGGTCGGCGCGGCTGTCCTTATACTATTGATCTATCTGGTTGTGAAGTTGGTGCGTAATTAATCCACTTGCGTGGACTGCTGACGAACATCAAAGCTGAAACGACTCCCTATCCTCGTCTGGCTGGGAACTAATCTCTCAATGTCCGCGCATGGCTTTCCATTAGCTTCGGCAGCGCCCATCAAGTTGAGTTCCGGTTTAAGTTGAGTAGCGCCATCGGGAGGAGAGTCTATGGATTCACAAAAAGAAACGATTCTAATCACCGGCAGCAGTAGCTTGGTGGGGAGTGCCGCCGTCAACCGGTTGGCCCAGCAATTCCGCGTGGTTGGCTTTGACCTGGAAGGACCACCACACCCCCCTCCTGCTGCCGAATGCGTCTGTGTCGATCTGACATCGGATGACAGTGTCAGGGTCGGGCTTGAGCGCATCCGGCAAGGCTATGGTCAGCGCATCGCGTCGGTTATTCACTTAGCTGCCTATTACGATTTCTCAGGTGAGCCCAGCCCAAAGTATGACCAGATCACGGTCCGTGGGACTGAGCGCTTGCTAACGGGACTCAAAGACTTTCACCTCGAGCAGTTTGTCTTTTCCAGCACGATGCTGGTCCATGCACCATGCGAACCCGGCCAACGCATTAGCGAAGACGGGCCCCTGGAGCCGAAATGGGACTACCCAAAGTCAAAAGTCCAGACCGAAGAACTCATCCTCAGACAGCACGGCAACATTCCCGTCGTCTTGCTGCGCATCGCTGGAGTCTATGACGACCGGTGCCATTCGCTCCCGCTCGCAAATCAGATCCAGCGCATTTACGAGCGCAAGTTAACCAGCCATCTGTTTCCAGGCCACATCTCACACGGGCAGGCATTCGTGCATCTGCATGATCTTACCGACACTTTCCAGCAGCTCGTTGAGCGTCGAGCCCAGTTGCCAGCTGTATTGAAACTGGTCGTCGGCGAGCCCGAGACGCTCAGTTATGACGAGCTGCAACATACTCTGGGACGCCTCATCCACAATGAGGAATGGGACACGCGCGAGATCCCCAAGACATTGGCCAAGGCTGGGGCTTGGCTGCAGGACCAGGTCCCTGGCGAAGAGCCGTTCATCAAGCCTTGGATGATTGACTTCGCGGACGACCATTACGTGCTCGACATCACCCGAGCCCGCACGCTATTGGGCTGGGAACCGAAGCACTCACTGCGTGAAACGGTTCCAACAATGGTCGCCGCGCTTAAGGCGGATCCGATCCGCTGGTATCGTGAAAACAAACTGGAGCGGCCCTCGGAGCACGAACTCAAAGCTTCTGAGCCTGGAACAAAGGAGTCGGCATGAAAGCACCACTGGATCACGAGGTCGCCACTTATATTTGTCCCATGCACCCGGAGGTTCAAGAGGAGCAGCCGGGCAAATGCCCGAAATGTGGTATGAAGCTCGTCCCCAACGAGGAGACACACCATGCGGCGGCCGGCAGGGAAACGCACCAACCGGACGAAATGTCGGGCGGTAGCCATCTGGAAATGGTCCGTCAGATGCGTCAAAAGTGGCTCTGGACAAACTTCACCGTCATCGGGCTGGGGCTCTGGCTCATCACCAGCCCGTTCACTTTTCGCTATGCAAGTACGTCCATGACATGGAGCGATAGTATCAGCGGTTTTCTGCTGGCACTCTTTGCCGGGTTAGCGCTTTTACCCCACCTTGATTTCATCGGCCGCTGGACTGTTGCCTTGGTCGGTGTCTGGCTGCAATTCGCCCCGCTCGTTTTCTGGGCCCCCACTCCAGTCGCTTATGTCAATGATACGTTGATCGGAGCACTGGCGATCACACTCTCGATTCTGGTGCCTATGATGCCGGGCATGGCCCATCACATGGCCATGATGAGGCCGGGGCCGGAAATCCCTCCGGGCTGGTCCTACAATCCCTCCTCTTGGCACCAGCGCGCACCCATGATTGGGCTCGCGTTTATCGGCTGGCTGATTTCCCGTTACCTCGCCGCCTACCAGTTGGGCTATATCGAAACGGTTTGGGAACCTTTCTTTGGCCAGGGTACCGTAAAGGTTCTGACTTCCGATGTCTCTAAGGCTTGGCCGATCTCGGATGCAGGATTGGGTGCATTAGCTTATACATTCGAGATGCTCATGGGGTGGATGGGCGGCAAGAGTCGCTGGCGGACGATGCCATGGATGGTTACGTTTTTCTTCATTCTGGTTGTTCCCCTGGGACTGGTAAGCATTGTCCTGGTCATTCTTCAGCCGTTGTCGGTCGGTGACTGGTGCAGCCTTTGCCTGGCGACGGCTTTTGTCATGCTCTGGATGATCCCGTTAACAGTGGATGAAGTCATCGCCATGGGCCAGTTCCTCAAGACCAGTGTTCACAATGGCAAACCTTTCTGGCGCACGTTCTGGGTGGGTGACACCATTGAAGGAGGAGAAAAGGATAACCGAACCCCGCCTTATGGATCCCCGGTTCAGAAGGTGGCTGCGCCGATGGTCTGGGGAATGACAGTCCCCTGGAATTTGGCCGTGAGCGCGGCACTCGGACTCTGGTTGATGTTTGCGCCATCGGTTTTGGGTTCGAAGGCTCAGGCGGCTGATAGTGACCATCTGGTAGGAGCCTTGGTTGCGACGGTCGCGGTCATTGTGATGGCGGAAGTAATCCGTGCCGGGCGTTTCCTCAACGTGCTTTTCGGTGCCTGGATCATCGTGAGTCCATGGCTACTTTCTGGGACCATGACCGGGGCAAAGTGGAACGACGTGATCGTCGGGGTTATCTTGATCCTGCTCACCCTGCCGCGCGGCCCAGTCCGAGAGCACTATGCGAGCTGGGACCCTCACGTTTTTTAGGAGGTAGGAAACGATGAACAACAAAATCATAACCCCAGGGGTGAATGAGGTCCCGAGCAAGAAAGACAAAATCCAGGCTGATGTCTGGTTGCGGCTGTTGCTGATTCTCCTATTTCTGATGCCGGTCGCCGTCCTTTTTTTTCTGCCAGGTGGTGGACTATTGGCTGGGGGATTTTGGTTCTGGATGCTGATGCTGCTTTGCTTTTGGGCGCTGTTGATGATGTTGGGGTCGCCCATGGAGAAAACGGAGGGTGCCAGAGTGGCGAAGCCACGCCTCTTGCCCGATGAGGAGCAGCCTGAACTAATCCGAGACGTAATGGAGGTCGAAGCTGCGAGCGAGCAGGGCGACGTGAAAGTCTTTCGCGGCCGATTGCGCGAATCCGCCTCTAGTGCTTACGAAAAGCTCAAAAGGGCCTTTTCTGGTCAGACCGTACCGCTGGTCCAAGAGGATGGCCAGCATGGCGCGGCCATCATGCTCATGCCCAAGCCGGTGGAGCAAGCGACGCTGGAGCGACCGGTTCAGCCCTGGGTCAACTGGCTGCTCTTCGCCTTGACGGCGTTGACAACGACGTGGGCGGGTGCGGCCCACCAGGGTGTCAACCTCTTACGCGAGCCAGAACGGTTTGGCGTCGGCTTGCCCTATTCGTTGGGCCTCCTAGCCATTCTCGGAGTCCATGAGCTGGGCCACTACTTCACGGCACGCCGGCACGGCATGCGCGTAACGCCGCCTTATTTCATTCCGGTGCCGTTTGCGCTCGGCACGTTCGGTGCCTTCATCCAATTGCGTTCACCATCAGAAAACCGCCGTGCGCTGTTCGACGTCGCAGTGGCAGGCCCGCTAGCGGGGTTGGTCATCGCCATTCCCGCACTGTTGGTGGGACTGCAGTCCTCCGCTGTCATTCCAGGCAACGTTGCCGCAAGCCCGACCGCTGTCGGGGGCACTTCTGTCGGTTCATCGCTGCTGTTCGCCCTGCTTTCCAAGCTCTCGCTGGGCGAAGCGCTCGATTATGGCCATGTGCTACGACTGAGCCCGCTAGCCTTTGCGGGCTGGCTGGGCTTGTTCGTGACCGCACTGAACCTTCTGCCCATTGGCCAGCTCGATGGCGGTCACATTGCTAACGCGATGTTCGGCCGTCGCATCGGCAATACCGTCAGCACAGTAGCCATGTGGTCACTCCTGTTGCTGGCGATCTTTGTGTGGCCAGGACTGTTGATGTGGGCGATCATTGTGTTCTTTATTGCAGGTGCAAGCAGCATACCACCTCTCAATGACCTGACGCCGCTCACTCCAGGCCGACGCTGGCTGGGCTATGCAACCTTCGTCATTCTCGGGCTCATCGTGGCTCCGCTGCCCCACTCACTCTGGCCAGGCGTAGGGATCCATTGTCCTTACCTGTGATTCTTCAAAGGAGAGGCCATCATGAATTTCCGATCTGGACAAGCTGGCTGGTGAAACCCGAGCAAGGGAGCAGCGTATTCTCCTTGTACTCACAGGCGAAGAGGACGTCCTGCTATTGCAACGGCAATTAATAATTTGGAAGTTGGGTTCACGGGGGAGAAGCGCCATTGGTGCCGCCTTGCGAGCGTAGCGGCTATCGAATCGCGCTACTTCGCGCCTTGACATCCCTGAGACAAGGAATTGAGGGGGTGAAAATACGATGGACTGGAGTACCACAACACTAATTATCCTGGTGATCGTGATGGCGGTCTGCTGCTTTGTCCCCATGCTGTTGATGGGAAAAACGACGGGCCGACCGAGAAAGTGACCAGATGAAATAGACCGACTCCGTAACGTTCAGGGAGCCTTCATGAAATTCGGTGTCGTTGGTCTCGGAGGCATGGGACGAGACTGGCCCCTCCACGCCGTGGAAAATCGCGTTGTCGGCTACAACCGCAGCCCTGAAGGGATCCAGAGCTTAGCGAAAGATGGCTAGAGGCCGCCTTCTCGTTGGACGAACTGGTACACAAGCTTGAGGTGCCACGCGTCATTTTCATCTACGTGCCGGACGGCGAGCCAACGGACCAGACGGTCACGGCGCTGAAAGGCCGTCTACAAGAAGGTGATCTGGTTGTGGACGGTGGCCACTCGGCTCGGTGCGCCACTGTAACGAATTGCGCGCCAAGGGCATTGCCTATGTGGATGTCGGCACAAGTGGCGGTGTTGAGGGGGCGCAACGCGGCGCTTGCTTCATGGTTGGTGGCGAGGCTGAGGCGTTCGCCGGAGTTGAGCCCCTGCTGCGCGACTTGGCAGTACCGCTAATGTCCAAGCATGCTGGCAACGGGAGATGAGGTAGCAAACGTTGTTGAAATCTCTACACTGTTTATCGAAATCTCGCTATCGCTAAGTTTGATTTTTGCGGACCTTTCCGTTGCGGTACAGACTCTTTTACTCATGAGGCCGCACAAGGGGTTCCCAAACATCACGATCCCGGTTTCCTTGCTTGATAAAGCGAGAGCGTTCCAAACATTGTCGTATAGTGCCACGTTTCCCGAACCTGTTCGAACCCAGCATTTTGAAATGCCTCGGGTAGCTCTCCTCTGACATTCTCTGAAGTCCTCTCAAAACCATCCAACACCTGAACTAGAAGAAACGCTGCGCGCATCAGTACATTCTGAGCCTTTCCCCAGTCGGCAACATGGAGCTCGCCCTGTGGCCGAAGAACCCGAAAAATTTCTTCCAAGGTACGATGTTTGTTCTCCGGTGTCAGGTGATGAAAGAACAAACTGGAAAGCACTCGGTGAAAGTAGCAGTCTGGATAAGGCAATCGCGTCGACATGCCAAGATCCAGACCGACTGCCAGTTTGGACTGTGTGGCTTTCGCTCTGGCAATCTCAAGAGCCTTTCGGTCAGCGTCGAGGCCGACAACTTGCGTATCCGGATGTAACTTCTTGGTGAGCAGAGTCAGTGTCGCGGTGCCAAAGCCGAGATCGAGTATGTTATAACCTTGCCTCACGTCTGCTTGTTCTATCAAGGCGGAGTTTGAAGGTGTACTCCCGCAATGTCACCTGAAGAAGTGGATCATACAAAGCTGTCAACCATCCGTACTTCAGCGGTGGGATGTACTGAGGCTCGTTCATTTTCACAGTCGAAGGTCCTTTGCCGAAGTCCCGAGGTCAACCTGCAACCCGAAGGGATCATCGATTGATCGGCAGCTATCGGATTTCAATCGGCTAGCCCATTTGGATTCGTAGTCCACATTGGGTTCCTCTGACGGCATCATGTGAATGAACTTCACGTACCAGCTGCCGGCTGAGCTTAGTTTAAAGCGGGCCATTCCCTCTTGATTCGTGCGAGCCTGGAGAGTGGGCCCCATTTAGCCCTTCTTTCTCCCAGCCAGCCAGAACGAACTGGTTTGCGATAGGCTTCTCTTCCACAAGGCACAGGACTTCAATGCTTTCTCCGGCTTTTGAGGCATAGGGATTCTGTTGCAGCAAGATCTCCACTGGGTAATGGAGGGGGTACCTTGTAACTGTCTGTCAACCTGCCACCCACCTGGAGGACAGCACGTGCGTGTTTTGAATACTGTTCGCGAACATTTCGCTTGAGTTCGCCTCTTTCCTTGCGCTGCGCCAGAATGTCAGGGATGCCATCATGTTCGAGGTAGCGGTTGAAATCGGCGGATTTAAGTTCAATCATTCTCGGCTTAATAGATACTGCCACTAGATAGGTTCCCGCGTCGCTCGTCCGCAGGCTCAGGAGAGAAGTTTCACCTGCGTCGCTCCAGTCCCCGACCCATGTGTCCACTAGGCCAATGCCAGGCATCACAAGACTGACAACTCGCATGCGCTCTCGTCTGACAACTCCGTCGCTTTTCAGAAACGTACCATTCATCAAACGGACCGTAGTCCTGGAGTTCGGGTCGAGGAAGTAAGTGTCTAACTTCAAGAACAAGTCATGCGCACTGACGATAGTGACCGCCGTCAAGCAAAGGATAGAAGTGATCAGCAGCTTTCTCATGAAAGAGCCCCTTCCCAACGCCAGTGCGGGAAGAGGTCTCGGCTCCTTTTCAAGGACAGGATCACCGCTGGACAGCCGAGCACGTTCACTTGCTGGGCGCAGCTTTGACGTTCTCGATGGAGATGCCTTTCAGGCCCACCTTGCTGAAGGGCCTGGTCGGTGACACTGACCCTTTGTCCAATGAAACTCATCAGCTTGGTATTGGGATTGGAATGATCCTGCGGAGTGGGTAGGTAGAGCTGGTTGGTCTTTTCATCCAGGATCGCAAGGGCCGCCCCGTTCTTTGCGCACTCCTCAGCGCACTCAATATGATCCTTCCCGCGCGAATCGTCTCCCAGGAAACAGACCGTGTCCCCGACCTCGCCGACCAGCGTTAAATTTCCTGTTGTGGATTCAGCCGCTTTCTTGTCCTTTGTCCTCTTCTGGCCGCCATCATGTGCCAACACATCCCTGTATGATCTGTCACCTTGCGGGAGTCCACGTGGCCGAGGAAAGAAAGATCACGACAAAAAAAATTGGGGCCCCGGGGAGAACTCGTTCACGAAGCTGACGGTCCAGGTTGGGGCCCGGGCGCCGATCTCACATGCCTGGCCAACTCAACCAGCCACATAGCAAGCAGGGCAAGACCGAGCCGAAAGCCAAAGATGATTTCTTTGTATTGCACAATCGTATTTTGACGTACTCAATCGCCCACTTGGGGAAGACCGCTTTCTAATGTTCATGGCCGGGCTTAGGTTCTGGTGATTCTGGCGTTGGATGAGTTTTCATGGGCTCGCCTCGTTCCTCGTGCTGATGGTGCGTGCTTTCACCTGCCACCTGTTTGCGAATATACGCCACGGTTGTGGCAGCAGACAGGATCAAAATGAGCAGCGCCGCTATGATTCGATGGAGGTTCTTAATCGGCTGCATTGGTAGACCTCCTCGTCTTAGGGAGAAAAGCGTTCAAGATGGATAAGCTTATCGGCCACGCCATGATACTGAAGGCACCGAAGCACCGCGTTGGTCAGCTCATGCGGTGCGCAGATGTAGAAAGCCTTATTCGCAACATCGCCGCCGCAATATAGTTTGATCTTTTCCTGATCAATGTGGCCGGTTTCCCCCTTCCAGTCCTCTGCGGCTTGGCTCAAGATATGGATGACTTCGAGCCGGGGGACATTACCTGCCTGGATGGCGGCCAGTTCATGGCGAAAAACAATGTCTTCAGGCTTTCTGTTGGCATACAGGAGCAGGACGCGAATGTCAGCCTGCGTATCACGCATATGGCGCAGCATGCTCATCAGCGGCGTAATCCCGATGCCACCTGCAATAAAAACCAGGTTCCGTTCTTGCGGATGCAGTACATAAGAGAACCGGCCGAAGGGACCTTGAACCAACACCCTATCGCCGGGCTTGGCTTTGCCAATCGACCCGGTAAAATCGCCTGATCGCTTGATCGTGGAGCTGACAAACCCCGGCTCAGTAGGGCTCGACGAAATAGTAAAATGATGTTCTTCCGTGGGCAGACCACCATCGTGGCAGAAGGTAAGGAAATGGAATTGTCCAGGCAGGTAGTCATAGCGCCTTCCATCGGGGGCCGGGGCGAGTTTGATCGTCCAGACGTCCTTCGTCTCCTTCAGGACATCCGTGACGTGATAAGTGCGGCGGCGAAGCTTAAGCGGCCGCGCCACACGATGCCAGAGATAGGCGGCACCGGCCAGAGCTAATAACACCGGCCATAGGAACCGCAGCTGGGTAATCTCTTGGTCACCACTCAGATCACCCCCGGCATTCCAGCTATGAACGAACCCGAGGGGAAGAACCAAAGCGGCGAGCAAGTTGTGGATCACTCGCCATCTTTGGTATTCCAGCCGGAGGACCAACCGGAAAACGGCCAGAAAAATGTGAACCAGCAGAATCAGCAGAGCGACCCTCCCCGCCCAGATGTGCCAGGAAATCTTGACAGCAAACAGCAAAGACCACTTGTTGCTTCCCAGAGCCATCAGGAGCGGATGAGAGATCAGGAGCAACACCGCCAATAGGGCCATCGACTTGTGGAAGCGAAATAGGATGTCCAAGCCAAACGAGCGCTCGACCCACTTCAAGCGGGCTGAGAGCACGAATTGCATGGCCAAAATGGTGAATCCAACTAGCGCCAAGTTTTTTCCAACCGTATAGACGAAGCCATGATCGGTGGGCGGGCGAAGAGCTGCCAGCAGCGCCAGAGGAGCGAGCAGAACCGACGCATAGAGCCCAACCAATAAGGGGCCCGCCCAACGGGCGCTATCCTTCTTCGCTGATTTCGCGGACATGGAGTTGAGGGATGAGGTTGTCAGGATTTCTAGTTTGTAAATAGTATTGCCAACATAAGTCGGCGAGGGCGAGATAGATAAGCATACTCAACGAGGGCAAGTCACGCGGCTCGAAGTTGTTCGGGACTGACCATAGCCTGATACTGCTTCGTGATGCTGCCGATTGGTATCGCCTACACGACACTGCCAGGGGGACCAGTCCCGTCCGGCATGAACCAGTCATCGGGGTGTAAAGGTGGCGTTGAGCCGTCATGGCTCTGCAATTAGAATCCACGCCGAAGGGAACGTGAGATTGGAAAAAGCTGAGGGTGGGCAAAACCGGATTGCACCGGCAGCACCCGCCCATGCTGGCGGCGTCGGTTTGAATGACATCGTCGATCAGCTTGCCGTTCTCTGCACGGATGGAGCGCCGCAGCGAGCTGATGACTCCGGTGGTCAGCGTGCCTTTTAATCCGAAAGGATTCCCGATGGCCAAGACCTTCTGGCCGACTTGCAGGTTCGACCAGCTGCCCAACTGCACGACGGTAAGCGGCTTGTCGGCCGGGTCCACCTGTATGACGGCCAGGTCGTTGGACGCGTCGGTGCCAATGATCTTTGCTTTGCGCTTTCGTTTGTCGGAAACCGTGACTTCCAGCGTTTGAGCGCCTTCGACGACGTGGTAATTTGTCAGGATGTGTCCCTGCCGGTCGATGATGGCGCCGGCGCCGGAGCCCTGTTTGGGCATGGCATTGAAGAAGAAATCGAAATCCACGGTCGTGGAGGTGATATTCACGACGGCGGGGCTTAACCGCTGGTAGATCTCAATGCTGTTGGCTTCGTCCTGAGTCGCAGGCAGGTAGGGTTTGTCAGCCGCCGCGGCCGACGGGCCTTCCGTAAAGTACGGCTCCGGTGCAAAATGACGGGTTACCAACCGGCCTGCAACCGACGCCGACACGCCAGCCAGAGCAAGCAGCAATATGAGGGTGCGTAGACGCAAAGTGATCATAGTGCCTTTGACCGAGGATTCACGTTTTTCAGATTAACGGGATCCGAAACGTGGAGGTTGAGAGGGCAGAGCTGATGGCCGGCCAGAAAAGCTGCCATTGCCTCAGTCGTGGAAGGCGTTTCCAGACGAGCTTTCCACCAGTTCTTTCACAATTCTCCTCATGTCCTCCGCCGGAGGCAGACCAATGTACTTCTTGGCCACCTTTCCTTGACGGTCGATGACAAAGGTTGTTGGCAATCCGATGAGGCCGCCAAAACTCTCGGCCACCTTTTCATCACCCATCACAATGGGATACTGGATGCGGAATTCGCGGGCAAAATCCTTGACGCCGTCAGTCCCGTCCGTATCCATTGAAATGCCCACAATCTCCAGACCTTTGCCCTTGAGCTCTGAATAGAGTTCGTTGAGATGAGGAATCTCCTCGCGGCAGGGACCACACCAGGTCGCCCAGAAATCAACAATCACCACTTTGTTGCTGAGGTCTTTCATGGCAACGGTCTTGCCTTCCAGGCTGGAAAAAGAGAACTGCGGGACATCCGAGGCCGGACTCGCGGGGGTGGAGCACCCGGCAAGAACCGCAACAGCAAACAAAGCGAGAAAGAGGCTCACCATTTTCCAATTCTGCATCATGCTAAACCTCACAATTTGCGTTGGCCCTGCCGCGCAAGCTCCTGGGCGCCCTGCCTCTGAGATTGGGCCGGCGCGTCCAGGCGCTCAGACCCTTCGGCTAGTACGCATAGTTAAAATAGCTGGCCAATCGCGTAAATTGGTTCGTCATCACCATCAAACCCAGAACGATCAGCAAAGCGGCGCTGGCATACTCAATCTGGCGATAATGGCGCTTCACCCAGCCAAAGAAGTTAAAGAAAGTGTTCAGCGCAATCGCCGTCAAAAAGAACGGAATCCCTAACCCCAGCGAGTAGCTGGCCAGCAGCACAACGCCTTGCCCGCCGCTTTGCTGATTGCTGGCCACGACGAGAATCGCCGCCAGGATCGGGCCGATGCACGGCGTCCAGCCAGCTGCGAACGCCAGCCCAACCAGGTAGGTGCTCAGGATCCCGCCCCTCTTCCGGTTCATATTAAACCGCTTCTCGTAGTTGAGGAACTTGATCTGAAAAAGCCCCGCCACGTGCAGTCCAAAAATGATGATGATAGCGCCGGCAATCCGGTTAAACAGGATCTTGTTCTTCAAAAGAAACTGGCCGGCATACGTCGCCGAAGCGCCCAGCAAAATAAAGACGGTGGAAAATCCGGCAATGAAGATCAGGGCCGTCACCATGACGTTCTTGCGAGAAGCTTCGCTTTCGGTTTGTCGCAGTTGTTCCAGCGAGACCCCAGAAATAAAAGAGATATAAGCCGGCACCAGTGGCAGTACGCAGGGTGAAATAAACGAAACGACTCCGGCGATAAAAGCTGAAATCAATGTGACGTTGTCCATGCGGTCTGATCCAAGTCCTCAAACAGGGTATCTACCTGCAGCCTGGTATGCTCCAGCGTCCCTGAGTTGTCGATGATGTCGGTCGCGAACGCTCGCTTCTCCCCCAGCGGCATCTGCAGCGCAATGCGCTGCCGGGCCTGCTGCTGTTCCCAAGTGCATGTCACCAGCAGACGGCGCTGAAAGTTGCGGTGAAATCCAGATTCGACCATCAGCGACGCATCGACGATGACTCGTGCATCGGCTGCCCGCTTGAGTGCCTCCAGACGTTCCCCGATGGTTCGAATCACTTCAGGATGCAGAAGCTGGGTTAGTTGTTCCAGCAAGCTCCGATTGCCAAAGACCTCCACTCCCAGTTTGCCACGATCGATCTCGCCCGCGTCTCCCAGAATGCCTTGTCCGAAGGCTTTGACCACAGGCTCGTAGGCCCGTTGACCCTGGAGCAAGAGTTTGTGCGCAACGACATCGGCATCAATAATCGTGCAGCCCTTCGCCTCCAACAGACGGCAAAAGGTTGTCTTGCCGCTGGCGATTCCCCCCGTGAGCCCCACAGGTGTCATGGTCGAGGCCACGCAATTGACCTCGTCACGTGGGCGCCGCCTGAACGGTGTTCTTCATCAGCATGGTCAACGGACCCACGCCACCTGGAACCGGAGTGATCGCTGAGGCAACTGCCGCAACGCTGGAAAAATTGACATCGCCGCTGAGAACATACTCCTTGTTCTCAGCATGGTTCCTTTCATACTACGCGACCAATGAAGAGTCTACTGCCAGGATGCCTTTCAACAAGTCCGGCAATCTTATTGATGCCGACATCGATCACGACTGCACCAGGTTTGACGAACTCAGCCGTGATGAAGCCAGGCCTCGCGATGGCGGCCACCAGAATGTCTGCCTCCCGGCACACCTGGGGCAAGTGCCGCGTCCGCCCCAACGCGAGGTTTCCAGCACTGAATTGGATGGAGCCCATCCACATCCTTCTGCGGACTCACAGCCAACAGAATGGCGGACTCGTCGATTTGCTTCGGTAGCGGAAGCTGCACAAGAATGCCGTCGATAGCTTCATCGCAGTTCAGCGCTTCAACCGTACTGAGCAGTTCCTAGACAAGTAAGAAAGACCGCAAGAGATTTATTTACCGAGCCATAGCTAACTCTCATCGAGATTGGCGCATGGGTAAGCCGTAAGAGGCTGTTATAATCTCTACACTGCTAGGCTCGGGTAATTTTCCATAGCTTCCACCATGGCCCAACAAGCCTGCCAAAGGCGCCATCTAAACTGCCAATCTAGTGCTTGTGCTCAGATCCCTTTTGGTGGGCGCCGTGAGAATCTTTTGCTTCAGAGCCAGCCATCAGAACCTCCTGAGCCGCAATTTCGCCGCTGGCCAGTGTGGTCCCAATCACCTTCACTTTGTCTCCCTTTTTCAGATCCGCTTTCGTCATTTTTTGGTCCCCATGCTCAAACTTTGTCTGATCAGTAAGGGTAACAACTTTCACGCCTTTTGCAGTTTTCAGTTCCATGCGATCACCTGCGACGGAAACCACTTCCCCTTGGGTCGCTTTTCCCTTGTGTTTGCTAGGGTCATGGGCCCATGCGCTAGTAGGGACAGCCAGTCCCAGAAACAATACGGTTGCCAATAATCTAGAGTACATAATTATCCTCCTTTAAGGTGTTGGTGTAGCTTCTAAGGTCTGATGCCATGATCAAAGAGCTGCAGTGGAACCGGGACACTTTCATTGGCATCTTTAACCTCCTTAAATTGACGAGATGCGTGGTTTCGATATGGGGATGTAATTCTCACAGTCCTGCAGCCTAACTATTGAATCGATTGAGTTCGTCTTTTACATGGTTTAACCTCCTATTGTCCGATCTCTCCGAAACCCTTGCCGTTCTCATTGCTTGTGGCAATTAAAATGGTTGATCTCCCTTAATGGGTCTCGTCAAATTTCTGAACTCTCAAACACTTGAGGCTTTAGTTAATGTTCTTCCGCCGGACCTCCAGTTTCCATTGTGTCCGCGCCAGCCGTTTCTGCTCCCATTGCGCCTGGCGCTGCTAAACCTCCGCTAAGGAGCAGACCTCTGATTTCCACGGCGCTGCGCCATGTCTTCACCAGAGCCGAAACATAGTGCTCTTGCAACTGGAACAAATTCCGTTGCGCAATAAGCACTTGCGGATAGGCTGCTGCCATCTGTCTGAAGTTGCCCGTGTACAGCTCATAAGCCTTTTGCGCGCGTGGAATCATCTGAGTTCGGTATTTCTCAACGATGTTCAACGAGTCCTGGTATTCCTTGTACGCCCTGGCCATGCGTATCCTCAGGGACAACTTCAGTCGGTCGGCCTCCCGCTGAGCCCGCTCTAGGTTGGCCCGAGCTGCGGCCACATTGCCCTGATTGCGATTGAAGAATGGAATTTCTACTCCCACATCGAACGTACCTTCCAGACCCACCGGTGTTTGGCCGAGTTCCAGCAACTCGCGATTGTAGCGCAGGCCGCCCCGGGCAACGATATCGGGTATCTTCTCCACTTTGGCACGCCGCAGAGCTGCTTCCTCGCGAGCAATGCCAGCTTCCGAGGTTCGGATTTCAGGACTTTCGCTGAAAAGTGTGGCCAATGCACTTTCGAGCTCCAACCTGGGAACCTCTTCAAGATTGCCTTCCAGCGGGGCAGGCTGTAAGGAAGGCTTGCCAACCATCGCAGCCAGTTCCCTCCAGATTCGCGCCTGGGCGGTTTTCGCCATGGAGAGACTGATCTCTGCCCGATCGGCTTCAATTTCGGATTCCAGCAGATCTGGCTGATCGGCAGCGCCAACGTTAGTGAGCTCCTTGGAAATCTTTACCCCCTCAAGGGAAACCTTAGCCAGCTGAGTTTCTACCTCGACAAGCCGTTGAGCGCCCAAGGCCTCATAGTAGAGGCTGCGGACCGAGTTGAGGATCCGATATTTCTGAGCTTGAGACATATGTTCCGCTTGCAGTCGTTCCTGTTCAAAAATATTGCGGCTGAGACGCAACTTGCCGGCAGTTACGATTCTTTGTTCCACAAAAGCACCGAACTCTCCACCTCGAATAATGGGCCCCGGCGAAACTTCCTCCCCTGTCGCTCCAATAACTGGATTGGGATAAAGTCCAGCCTGTACCTTTCTGCCCTCAGCTGCTCTCACATTGGCCAGCGCCTGGGCCAGAGTCGGATTGCTCTCCAGGGCCATCTGTTCGAAGTCCTCTAGGCGCAGGCGAGCCTCGCTCGCTTGAGCCTGGGTCGAACTGGAAGGCTGGGCCTTTTCGCTCTGGATACCCGAGGAAGACGGATGCTGATGCTGGTGTTGTTGGGCTGGCGGCTGGCCCTGCCCCCCGCTGGCTTGTGCTGCCAGGGATAAGGGCAGGCCCAGAATCACGATAAGTCCCACGGTCGTCCCGATCGCTTGTAATCGAAGTTTCATCCTCTCTCCTGTTGAAAGTCACAACTCTTCTTGGGTGGGCACCTGAAACCCCTGACTGATTGCTTCTCCCTTGAAATCAATCCATTCATGAAGCTAATTCCGCAATTCGCTGTTGTCTGTGGACCTATTTGACGTATTTTTCGGGGGCCTTTTCGAACTGCTCCTTGTCAGCGACACTGCAAAAGTAATAAGTTTTGTCTTTGTAAGTGGCTTTGGCCGCAGCCGACTTGGGGTCAACTTCCATCCCACAGACGGGATCTTTCACCTTCTTCCGGCCCTGCTCAGCCGGTTTTTTCTCCTCTTGAGGTTCTTGCTTTTTGAGTTCCATGATTTTGTCGTAGAGGTCGGGCGGTAGAACGCGCACCAGCGTCATCATTCCCGCCATCGCTCGATCCCAGGTAGGACGGAGGCCATGAAACTCGGGCTTGTCCGGCACCCACTGTGACGTGTCCATCCACATGTCTTGGGGATAACCTGGAATTTCTTTCTTGGCGGGATCATCCACCGGGTACATCACATCTCCTTCCTTCATCTGATGTCCTTCATGCCCTTTCATCTGGGGGTCCTGCTTTTGCTGACCTTGAGACTGCGGTGGAGTCTGAGGTTCTTTGGCGGCGGAAAAACCCACGAGATGAGTAACTGCCCTTTCCATCCGGGCGCTTTCCCCGATATCTCGCCCGAAAGATGGCCCAAAGCTTTCATCCAACGCACCGCCGTCTCGCAGCATCCCCATGCCGTTTTCCATGCTCATGCCAGTATGCATGCCAGAGCCGCCGTGCGACATGGGACCAACCATGGAGACCATCTGGTTCATCATGTGATGCGGCAGATGACAATGCAGCATCCAGTCTCCAACGAATTTGGCTTCAAACTCCATGTTGCGGGCCTGCGCCACGCCAACGATCTCCGTGTTGCCGGGAGTCCAGGCGGCCTCGGGGACTCTGCCACCCTCTGTTCCCGTAACGACCCAAGTGTTTCCGTGCAAATGCATAGGATGGTGATCCATACCGAGGTTGACTATCCGAAGCCTGACTCTTTCCCCCAGCCGCACCAGCATGGGTGTGGTGGCCGGACCGGCCTTGCCGTTAATGGTCAACCAATTGAACTCCATGCCCAGTGTGTTTGGCACGGTGTTATTGGGAAGCAGGGCCCACTCCTGAAGGACCAGCCCAAAGTCCCTGTGGACCTTGGGCTGGTAAGCTTCTTTGGAATGCAAGATAAACAGGCCGATCATTCCCATCATCTCTTGCATGGCGAAATGAGAGTGGTAAAAGAAGGTGCCATGCTGATGGAGAGTAAAGTCGTAAACAAACCGTCCTCCCGGCATGACTGGATCCTGTCCAAGGCCAGGCACGCCGTCCATTGCCAGAGGTACTTCAAAGCCGTGCCAGTGAACTGTGGTCATCTCCGGAAGATGGTTATCAAATATGACCCTGACGGGTTCTCCCTCATTGGCTTCAATTGTGGGGCCAGGGACGCTTCCGTTGTAGCCCCAGGCATCCACGATCTTTCCTGGCACAAACTCGGTTCTGACTGGCTCGGCTATCAAATGAAACTCTTTCACGCCGTCCACCATCTTCCACGGCAGCGTGGGAACATCCGGAGTCTCCACCGGCACGTATTGGCCTTTGGGGGCCTCCGTTTGAATCTTGACGGCTTTCTTGGAGGGCCGGGCTTGAGAAGGTTGCATATGCTTCATCTGCTGCATGTCATGCGGTTTTTCCTGGGCCATTGCCTTCTGGCCTACTACCAGTCCAGCGCTTAGCGAGCCCACTCGCTTGAAGAAGTCTCGTCTGTTTTTGCTCATAGCCTTCTCTCCTTAATCATTGATCCCCTAAGTTTCCTCTAGATGAAATCATGAAAAATGACTTGGCGTTTGTATGCTCCTGTTGCGAAACTCGGATCTACTCAAAAACTTTACCTTTGGTCTCTCCACTCTTCGCATCTCATGGCGACTGGCTATCCAGTGAGAGCGCGATTGTTTGCCAATCGCCGCGAATAATCGCCTGGCGAATCTCCGCAGAAGTTTTGGATTCACGCGTCATGCGGTCAGCAAGGAGAACCTCCTTGATACAAATGAGTCAACCAGCAGCGTGGTCCGACACGAAGCAATCCAGCAGACTTCGGTGGCCATATTGATCGCACCAGCAGTAACAGGGTTGCTGAGCCAGGATTGACGGGATCTGGCCAGCAATGCGATAGGCATGCGCAGAGTTGGGATCGCGGAACCCCGCTGGGAGTGTCCGAGGGAGCGTCCCAGCGGCCTCGGGGCTGGAGTGGAACGGCGGCACTCTAGTCGCTCTGCCTGAGTCCGACTTCATGCTACCCGGTGCTTCGGTCTGTCGTGACGGCTGGGTACTCCGACTTGCCCAGTACATGAAAGCTAGCACCACTACTCCTGCAGCGACCAAAGCCAACTTTTCCTCGCGCCGATATTTGTTTGACAAGGATCGTCTCTTCTTCATCAGCTTTCCTTATCGAAGACGTTTAAGGTCGGCACACTGCTTCAATGCCCATGCGGTTTGCTCTCTTCTTGTTCAGGAACCGAAGATTTTTCGTTGCCACCTTCCTTTTCAAGACCATTGATCTCATTCATGAGCTCAATTTCCTTCGGCGTGAGTTTTGGCAGATGTCTGATGAAAAGGACTAACTTCCAATTCTCCTCATCCTCACCACCCCAGCCGGGCATGCCGGTAAAGCGAATCCCGTTCTTGATGATGTAGAAGATTTCTCCGTCCGTAAGATCCTGTGTCTGCTTTTCCCGCATGTCAGGGGCCGGAGGGTAAAGACCGGCATTTATTTGCGTTTTCCCGATCCCGTTATTGGCATGGCAGATCGCACAGTGGTCAGCAAAGTGATCCCTGGCTTCGGCAATATCTAGAGGTGTTGGGTTCAGGGGATTCTTCAGGTCTCTCGCACCTGCCGGTGTAGCAATACGCCGAGCATGTCTTGCCAGGAATGCCTCCAGTTTTGTGGGCTTTTCGCGCGCACTGAAACCGTGTGAGCTGAGGAACCAGTAGAGCCAGCCCCCGCCCCCTAAGAGCAGGAGGGCAAAGCCAGCCAGGAAAACAGTCTTCTTTCTTTTGACGAAATCCATACTGGTACCTTTCTCATAGTGGAACTAGCGAGCGAAAGCCTCGCTTGAGCATTGCCATCCGCAAAAAGGCTTGCGACGGCCTAAAGCACTACTTGGTGAGAGACTAGATCCGCAGGTTGGAATAAAGAAGCAAGATACCTTGCCCATTTAGATTAGAGAAACGAGGGAAAACACGAAGTGCTGTCTTCAAGAAACTCGGATCCACCGCCGTTGAGGAATTGAAATCAGCCCCCAAAATTTCCCATCTCTCATTCCCCGGGAAATTGAGACCGAAACTCGGCTCTCTCGCATCGACCTGGTGAGCGTGAATGGAGCATTCACAGTCTGCCTTCGCCTGGATCTCCGGCTTGAGAGCCATTTGCGAGGAACAGCAGGCATGGGAATTGGCTTCAGCCTGTTCTTTAGTGTGGCAGTCGTTAACACAGAGTCCGCTCGAAGGAGAAAGAAGATTCAAAGAAAGCAGGAACGATAAAACAACGGTTGACCGTTTTTTGCAGCTCCCGATGACTCGCTCAATGAACATCATTGCAGAACTGTTTCCTTCTTCTATTGAGGGCAACTGCTTTGAGCTTTCCGACAAGTACACCCAAAGGACTCTTCACCCTACCTCACTTAGCAAAGACGCTGCCAGCCCGATGCCTCACCCGAGGCAAGTTGCAATCCCTTGATTCTCAATAGATGGCCAACTGGCTGTTTGCTAGTGGCTCCCATTCGGCGACCAGGAATTGTCGAAATCTCTGCAGGCGCTGTCGAGATTTCTCCAACTTGAGTCTTCAAGCTCTGAGCATCTGGTTTGGAAGTCCAACTGAAGGTTGCCCTCCTCATCGAGTTCCGGATTCTCATTAGCCCGTATTATTCATGAACAGCGGGACTGGGCACGATTGTGACATAAGTGGGGTCAACAGAGGGGCCGAAGGTGGCCTCAGCGCTGCGGATGGAGGTCAATTGGGCGTGAAAGGCAGCGGGAAGCGCGCGCCAGGGACTCGAAGGTGGTGGCGGGAGACACCTCGGCCTGTGCGTGAGAACACGGCAGTGGCGATGTGGGGAAAAGGCTAACCCGTGCGGGCGCCCAGGGCCAGCGCTACACGACGCCAGTCCTGGAAGTGGGCGAACGACGCCGGCAGGTGAAACACCAACCGGCGTACGGAAGCTTGAACCGTCGCGGCCAGCTTCAACAAGCGCAACCGGAGCGTGGCTACTTGCGCACGGGCGCAGCCGGTACGGGCTGCCCGCAGCCGCAGTTCCTGCAGCAGCACGTAAGCGGCGGCGGTCAGCAGCAGGCGAAACTGATTGGCCCAGAAGCGCGGGCAACTGGTGCGGTCGATTTCCAGCTCGTGCAGTTCTTTGATGCGGTTCTCAATCTCGCCGCGCTGGCAGTAGACCGACTCGTAGACCTGGCGCGGGCTGCCGGCGAGATTGGTCACCAGAAAGCGCGGATTATCTTTGGGAGCTCGGTCGCCGTGGCGGACCACTTCCGCTTTGAGGATGACGCGGCGTGAGCGGGCCCAGGTCTTGGCGGCGTAGCGGCATTCCCCGTAGAGATGCTCGGTGCGTCCACTGCGGCGCGAGCGGCGGCGCGCCTGTCGCATCAGGCCCTGGGCGCGGCGCTTCAGCACCGCGTTCTTGGCCAAGCCGATGACGTAGTCCAAATGCGGTTGAGCGTCGAGCCAGTCCAGCAGCTCAGGCTTGGCAAAGCCGCCGTCCAGCCGCACCCGCAGCCAGGCTTTGGGAAAGGCCGTCCGCAAACAGGCGACCAGACGCGCTAACAGGCCCAAGGCGCCCTGATGCGCCGTCGCGTTGCCCGGCCGCAACAGGGCGGCCACCAGATACTGCTCGGCTTCGTCGTCAAACTGCACAAAGCCCAGCAGCGGCAAATAACACCAGGTGTCATAATGCCCGTTGAACAAACTCAACTGTTGCGCCCCGTGCGTGGGATCGTCGGTGGGGTCCAGATCGATCGTGATCCGCCCCGCCCGGCCCTGTCGCCGCCGCCCATGCCGCTCGATGACCGCCTGTGCCAGCGTCTCACCCAGCCGAAACAGCGTCTTGGCCCCCACCGCGTTCTCGAAGCGCGACAGCGTGGGTTGCGACGCCAGCGCCTCGCCTCGGACCGGATCGCGATCCAGCAGCAGCTTGTGCACCGGATCGTGCGCCAGCCGCGCCGCATCGTTGCCGTCGGCATAGCCACAGGCCAAGCCGTACACCCGCTGCCGCAGCAGCTCGATCAGCTCATGATCCACCTTGCTGGCCTGGCGCCGATCCCGCAGGCAGGCCGCCAGCGAGGCGGTCAATTCCAAACGCTGGTCGGCAGCCTTCAGCAGCACGGCCCCGCCGTCAGTGCTCGTGTGGACCTGGTCAAAAGCCGCCACCAGCGGTTTGTCGAACAACTCGGGAAACAAAACACTCTGTGTGATGCTCTCGCTCTGCACCGAAGGCCTCCTTGTGGTCTCAAAGCCGCGTCACAACTGCTTTGTACCACGATGAGGCCTTTTTTGTTCCCCTACTTCATGAATAATTCGGGTTAGTGTGGTTTATCCATGCCATAAAATTAATCAACTTGACCGCACTTAATCTCTCCGTAGAAGATCCAGGTTTCTGGATACACCGTTTGTATCCACGAGCGACTTGAAGCTGTCGAGATAGAGAAGAAATTATTCCGTCGGGACAAAGGCGTCCATTGGCTTAAGTGTTACTTCCTTAGAGCCGGTGGGCGCTTTTTTTATGGTTGCAAGCTGGTGATTCAAGTTCTGTCAAAATACAATCAAGGAGAAAAAAACGATGCTAACGGCGAACAACAGAACACCATTAGGGCGTCTGTCACTAATCGTCACGGTCGCACTGGCAGTTGGAGCTGGCACACTGCTCATAAGCGTTGCCGCAGAAAAAACGGCTCACAGCAAGCTCAAAAAAATGATCGAGTCTGCAAAAACCCCCGCAGATCATCGGGTGCTCGCCGCGCACTACAACGCGGAAGCGGCGGCTGCCAACGTCAAGGCGAAAGAGCATGAGCAGATGGCCTTGTGGTACCAAAAAGCCGGCGAGGGAGCCAAGAAAACACCTAATGCTCCCGGAACTATCGAACATTGCAATAACCTGGTTAAGAACTACAAGGCAGCGGCCGATGATTATGCAGCTCTAGCCAAAGTTCACGAATCAATGGTATCTGAGATCAAGTGACTGGCGGCAATGCGGAACTCAACTGCTCTGGTCGGCTTGGGAAACCGAAATGGTAGGGTCACTCTCTCTTCCCGGGGGCGTTAAGCCATATTTCTGCATCCGCGAGATCAAAACGCTGCGGGTGACGTTCAGATACTTGGCTGCGGTGGTTTGGTTCCAGCCATTGCGGTCGAGCGCCTGACGCACGATTTCCTTTTCAATCTCTTCGAGGTCAACGCCGGTCTCGGGCAGTTCAATGATCGCGTTGGCCGCGGTCTTTTTGGGGTTTCGAATCTCGTCTGGAAGATCTTCAGGGGTTAGCCGATCAGCGTTCGCCAGCACAACCATTCGTTCGACGGCGTTTTTGAGCTCCCTGATGTTGCCCGGCCACGCATAGTGCTGAAAGTAAGTAAACACCTCTTTGCTGAAACTAATGTCTGATCGGCCGAAGCGTTTTGCGGCTTCCTTGAGGAAATAGTCTGCCAGCAACGGTACGTCCTCGCGGCGCTCGCGCAGTGGGGGCAGCTTAATCGGCACCACGTTGAGACGAAAGTACAGTTCCTCGCGAAAAGTCCCGCTCTCCACCATCTTCGCCAGATCGCGACTCGTCGCAGCCATGAAGCGAACATCGACACGGCGCGACTCCGCCTCGCCAACCCGCGTGATCTCCCCCTCTTGCAGCACCCGGAGCAGCTTCACCTGCATGGCAAGCGGAAGTTCTCCGATCTCGTCCAAGAAGACTGTTCCGCTATCCGCCACTTCGAGTTTCCCCTTCGCGTCAGCCTGGGCGCCTGTAAACGAGCCCTTTTTGTGACCAAAGAACTCCGATTCCATCAGCCCTTCAGGGATAGCAGCGCAATTGATGGCCATGAAGGGACGGTCCCGTCTAGGACTATTCTGGTGAACAGCTTTCGCCAGCAGTTCCTTGCCTGTGCCGGACTCCCCCAGTAGGAGTACCGTTACTTCTGTTCGCGCTACTTTTTCGACAATTTGATAAATATCGCGCATCCGCTTTGAAGTGCCGATGATATTTTCAAGGGTGAAGTGCTCATTGATAAATCTCCGGAGGTAGCGGTTCTCGAGAACAAGTTGGCTCCGCTCCAGCGCCTTGCGGATATTGAGCAGCAGTTCCTCTTTGTTAAAGGGCTTTGTGATGTAATCTTCAGCGCCAAGTTTCATCGCTTGGACAGCCGAGTCGATTGACCCGAAAGCCGTGATGGCAATCACGGGAGTTTCGGCGGAAATCGCCTGGAGGCGCTTGAGAAGTTCATACCCATCCATTTCCGGCATCTGAATGTCGGTGATCACCAGATCCACGTGGGTCGTTGTGAAAATTTCCAGTGCGGGGCCCCCGCGGGAATGGGCTATCACGCGATAGCCGGCCTCCTCGAGGTGATGACTGAGGATCCTTCGGAGCACATCATCGTCATCGATGAGCAGAAGGGTCTTCATTTGTTCAATGGATTCTTCGGGTTGCTTTTTCATCTGAAAGGGACCACCGCCGGTTCGCTCGACTGCAACTCCCTTTCTTGCTGAAGCGGCAGCTCTATCTCGAAAACCGAGCCGCCACCAGGGGCATCGGCAGCACGAATCTCAGCCTTGTGCTGTTTCACCAGCCGATAAGCAATGGCGAGTCCAAGCCCGGTGCCACCCTCCTTTGTCGTCACGAAAGGATCGAAAATACGATCTCGCACTTCACCGGGAATACCCAACCCATGATCTCTGACTCCGATGATGAGCTTGTTGCCACGTTGCTTTGTGATGATTTCGAGCCGGCCGCCGTCGTTCATGGCCTGAATACCATTGAGCACGAGATTCAGGAGCGCTTGCTTGATCTGCTCTCCATCCATTATGACTTCGGGAAGCCTGTCATCCAGCTGCATGCTGACTTGGACTCTTGACCGGGTCGCCTCTTTCGCAACCAGTGTCACAACGGAGCGCACAACGTCGTTCGGCCGAACAGGCATCAGCTCGGGCTGGCGCGGACGTGCGAAGTGCAAGAATTCGCTAACAAGTCGGTTCAGCCGATCGATCTCATGATGAATCGCATCGAGGAATTCCCGCTTCGGATGTTCGCTAGGAATCTCCGGCTCAAGTGCTTCAACCGCTCCCCTAATAGAAGCCAGCGGGTTCCGGACCTCATGGACAAGGGCTGCCGAGAGCTGGCCGAGTGAAGCCAGCCGGTCCGCCAGCAGCAGTTGATCGACCGTTTCCTTAAGTTCCCTGTAAGCACTCTGGAGTTCTTCGGCGGCCCGCTGGTAGCGGAGGTGCTCTCGCTTCTGCGCAGTCGACATCAGCCCTGTTGTCGTCCCAATCAAAAAAAACACGATGAGCTCCGCCTGCTGATTGACGTAAACATTCGGATCATGCGAGTGCTGTCCCAGATGAGGCAGAAAGAAAGCAACGCTTAGCAACGCGCTTGTGAGACCGCCCGCTATGCCATAACAGTAGGATGCATAAATGATCGGCACATAGTAAAGCCGCTGGGACACTTCATGCAAAAGCCGGCGTGAACCCACGGTTTGATAGTGCAGGACGCTGATCAATATCACCGACAGGCCAATCCCGAGTATGTGGGGGAGAGCTTTGATCAAGGGTGATGCTGGCTTTTTCTCCATATTTCTCTCATTTTAGCCCAACCTGCCTGTCGCTGAGCAATCCTTGCCAGCAATACCGGCACCAAAACGACGGTGGGGAAATTTAGACAGGTCTTGGAGACATTTCGACAACGCGCAGCGGCGTCGTTTTCGCGGCCATTGTGGATAGGTGCTCGTTAAGGTCCAAGAAAGAAACATCTTCTAAAGCCTGCGTCGCCTCGACGGGGAATGGCACATTGTCTGCTAGTAAGAGGAGTGATGGCGCAGTCAAAAAAATAGCAGATAGGAGGCTAACATGAAACCAATAATGAAATCGTTGAGGCGAAGAGTGATGATCCCTGTTCTGTTGGGGCTGGGTCTTTTCTTGGGCACGAGCCCTTTCACTTACGGGCAGGGACACAGTCAAAGACATGAAAGAAGCGACTTGAAACAACATCAGAAGCAAGAGCGTCGCGAACTGAAGTACGAACAGCGGCAAGAGCGGTACGGCCAGGGCCACGCTGGGTATTACAACAATGGCTATTCCAATAATAATGGCCACTCCCAGTATTACGGCACCGCGCACAACAGCAGAAACCGGGGTAATGGCCACAACAATAATGGCCAAGTCTTTTATAACAACGGCAGGGGCTACCATGATGACCGGTATAACTACAACAACGGCCATGTCCGTGATTACGGCGGCTACAATAGCCGCGCCCATGGCGGACACGATGTTTACCAACATCGGTAAGAGGTCATTTCAAATAGGGCGGGTCCTCCTGAAGCATGCTGGCTGGGCTCGCCCTAGCGACAAGGTCCCCGTCCTATGGTCCCAAAAAGATGCGACAGCACCAAGGTTGCCGGTAAACAGTTCCCTGCCGAAGAATCCCCTGGGTCGAGACAATCCTTCCCCGGGGGTGGACTGTTGAAGGGAACGCCGCTCGATGACAGTTTGGCGGTGGGTCGTATAACCGTGCTCTCAAAAACGCCAGTGATCTTGAATTCACAAAGGAAGATTGCATGGTGACAGTCAGGAGACCGATTCGTGACCTACCTGTTTCCAACATTCGAGAGCGTTACCTATACACCCTCCTTTTACTCTTGATGACACCGCTGATGCAGAAAGCTGCTGCTCAAGAGTTGTTGGACATTGACTCGGCGGAGAAACGGCTGAAATCGCAATTCTTGGGGAAGACGGTCTTCGTTCGCAATTTCTATGAAGGCAACTCGTTGCGATTCAGCTCCGAAGGAACTCTTTTCAACAATTCACAATCCGGCCCGTGGACCCTTTACGCACAGATTGAGCTAACGGAAATCAAGCTCAACACCGACACACTCGAGCTTTCGGGAACTCGTCTGTTTGTCTACTTCGACAAAAAGACCAAGCAATTTAAAGGTGCCCCTCTCACGGAAGCCGTTCAAATCTCTGTTGAGACGGTACCTGGCACAGACATAACGAAATTAGAACAGGCACTATCGAAGATATTTCTCTTTGAAAGGGCCAAATTGGCCGATCTCGTCCCGCCGTACTGGAAGAAGTGGCTCTTAAATGAAACGGCTGCCGACGGAGATTCTCAAGCGCTCGGTCGCGGGGTCAGAGGGGCCGTTTACAGGCTTGACGATGTTGCTTCAAGGCCGAGGCTGCTAACCCGGTCTGAGCCCATGTATCCGGAGATTGCGCGTCGAGCAAGTGTCGAGGGAAAACTGATCGTCTCAGCAGTCGTGAGCAAGGCAGGACAACTTCAAGTCATGGACATTATCGAACCCCTCGGACTTGGACTTGACGAGGCTGCCATCGAAAGCATGCGTCGCTGGAAGTTCGCGCCCGCACGACACAATGGGGAACCTGTCGATGTGGAGCTAAACATCGAAGTGAACTTCGCCTTGATAAATTCACCCCGGTAGCATGCGGGAAGGAGGATGGAAGAGGTCTAAAGGAAGAAGACGATCCACGGCAGCACCAAATTCGCAAAGGGAATGAACGTGGAATCAACGAGTACTGTAGAAATTTCAACAGCCGCTGGAGAGTTTTCGACAATCGCTTTGCCAGTTGCAGCCAAAATTGCCCGAAGAGACCAGCCAGCACCTTCAAAACAAGCCTCTCCGGAAAGAGCGTCCCCCCAATACCTTGCTTGGCACGGTCTTTGCTAGTCAATCGACGTGCTAAGAAGAATGACAGGCACCATTCTCATACTTTCAGGTATTGCATTTTACGGATGGCATCTTGTGAAGAAAGGGAGCGAGCCCCATTTCTTTTGGACGTTGGTCGGGGGAGTGATTTTTCTAGTCGGACTCTGGCTCATCCTCCCAACCAAGACGCGAGACAGGCATAAGTCTCCACCCCCGTTCTAACCCTGCGAGAGTCAGATGGACGTGATGAGGCGATACAAGGAAATTTTGTTTGGGCTTGCCCTCGGACTTGCAATGTGGGTCATTGACGCAGCCATGCACGTCCAGATCCGCCCTAATGAGGCAAGTTGGGCCGGCAACTTCATCAGGGACTTCTCCTCTCCCGGCCCCGCTCCTCTTTTCTTCCGAGTGCTGTTTTGCGCTCTCGCTGTGTTCTTGGGCCTTGTCCTCTGGAGGAGCAACCAGCGACAGAGGCAAGCCCAAGATACTGAACAGAAACTTCGTAACCTCCATCGAGCGATGACCTCACCCGTCATGCTTATCGTCGGCTATAGCAAGTTGCTGATAGGTAATCGTCAACTGAACCCAGACAGCACGACACAATTCATGGTCCAGGTCATTCACGACAGCGCACTGAAACTTCAGTCTTTGGCCGAAAAGTCTTCTCTTGCAGAGCCCGAAGCTGTGGCAACCATCGCGACGCCGGCTCGCACACGCCTGGATAAGGCAAAAGGCCTCTCTGGAGGATCGTCATCGGATCCGATTCGGTCTGTTGCGGAGTCCCTGACTCTCCGCTGAGCTCGAAGGCAAGTAGGACTCTTCTTATGCAGGTCTCGGTAGGTTACCTTCTCGCATTCTCGTTAACACTACCCGTGGTAGGGCTGGCGCAGGAACAAACAGCGCCTCAAGAGACCCTTAAAGTGGACACGGTCTTGGTTCCCCTGACGGCAACTGTCTTCGACGCCAAGGATCGGTATGTCACCAACTTGAAGAAAGACGACTTCGCCATCTTCGAGAACGATGTGCGTCAGGAAATCTCGTTCTTTAGTTCCGACGAGCAGACTCCTGTAAGTATCGGCATTCTCTTTGACACCAGCGGCAGCATGATTGACAAACTGGACGGCGTCCAGGATGCCGTGAAGCACTTCATTGATAAGACCCGCCCAGGAGACGAAATCTTTCTCATCCGGTTCGGTAGCCATGTCAAATTGGTTTGCGATTTTACCGACGATCGAAAACGGCTATACAAAAAAATCGAAAGCCTTGAAGCCAGAGGGAGCACAGCACTCTATGACGCTCTCAATGAAGGCCTGGAAAAGGTCAAAGAGGGAAAACACAGGAAAAAAGCCATTCTCCTGATTACCGATGGCAACGACACCTCAAGTGATATCGGTTACCGGGAAGCGCTGGAGATGGTGAAGAAGTCCGAAGTCCTCGTCTACTGCCTGGGTATCGGCCATGGCGAACGGGGTTCCTTTGGGCATTTGTTCGACATTGAGAAGGATACCGTGGACATCCAGGTGTTACGTGCTTTTTCTGATGCTTCTGGCGGGCGGAGCTATTTGCTCGAGGGTGAGCATCACGCCGGTGGAGTTGACTGTATTGACGAAGCCATTCTTGAGTCGGCCAGAGAACTCAGGCAGCAGTACAGCTTGGGCTATTACCCTACCAACAGAGCAAAGGATGGAACGTACCGAACCATCAAGATCAGAACGACCAACACCGCTTATACCGTGCGAGCGCGAAAGGGATACTGGGCCGAAGTGAGCGCTGCAGTGCGGGAATCGCCGGAGAAGGGAGGATCCAATGAGTTGGGCGCATTGGCGAATGATCGGGATTCTGTGATTGGCGCTTCCGCTCACGGGGGTGGATGACATCCTTAAGATCGAACCTAACGGCTCAACAAAGCGACCAGACTGGCCATGTAAGGCAACCCTCTGGAGACGTGGGCTAGTCCGAACGCGACGACTTGGCCGCGCCCAGTCAGGTTTGGACAGACGGCGGATCGGTAACGGTGTTTGAGAATGGAATTCTCGGAGCTTCGGTTGCGTGTTCGGAACGGGTCGGTGTCCAAGGGAGGAAGGTTGCTAAGAATTTTGTTGGCTGACGATCATCAGATGGTCCGAAAAACGCTGCGTATGCTATTGGAAACGCACGTCGGATGGCAGGTTTGTGGCGAGGCTTCAAACGGACGCGAGGCCGTGGAGCTGGCCGCAAAGTTGAAGCCGCACATCGCGGTGTTGGATCTTGAAATGCCGAACCTGAGTGGTCTGGAGGCGACACGACAGATCAAGATGGAGTCGCCGGCGGTGGAGGTGATCATTTGTTCTATGTACGAGAGCAACCAGTTCGTTCGTGAGGCGTTCGGGGCAGGGGCGCGTGGCTATGTGCTGAAGTCGGAGGCGGGACAACATCTGATGGAGGCAGTCGAAGCTCTTTCCCGGGGGGAGTCTTTCTTCACACAGCGGCGCTGGCTGAGCGGAGAGTTCTAAATGAATTCCCAGAATCGTGCATTGTGTCGCCAAAGGACACCAATTGTTGTCTCTAGCCCTGCACTTCCAATGCGTTCTCCTTATGGCTTAGAGATCATTGAAAACTGCCTGAATTGCAAGATGCGGGCCGAAGGCTTCTTCTGTGATCTTCCGGTGGAAGTATTACGCGCTTTCGACGCCATAAAATATGCGAGCGTCTATCCCAAGGATGCGCAGCTCTTTGTTGAAGGCCAATCACCGCGAGGGATTCTTGTGCTCTGTGAAGGGCGCGCCAAGCTCTCGACCTGTTCGAGCGAAGGAAAAACGCTGATCCTCGGAGTTGCCAAGCCGGGTGATGTCCTTGGCCTGAGCGCGACGGTTTCCGGCCAGCCCTACGAAGTGACGGCTGAAACGCTCGAACCATGCCAGGTCAATTTCGTCAAGCGAGAGGACTTCTTGCGATTCCTACAAGAACACGGGCAGGCCTGTTTGCGAGTAGCGCAGCATTTAAGTCACTACTATCACACCGCCTATGAACAGATTCGCTCGCTCGGGCTTTCGCAATCGGCTATGGAGAAGTTAGCTAAGCTTCTGCTCCAGTGGTGCGCCGAAAGCGGGAAAGAAACGGAGCGAGGATGTTGCGTAAAACTGGCGTTGACTCAGGAAGAAATCGCGCAAATGATCGGAACTTCTCGAGAGACCGTAACGCGCCTGTTCACGGAACTGAAGAGAAAACAGATCATTCAACTAAAAGGGTCAACCCTGGTGATCCGCAACAAAACTGGCCTCCAGACTCTAGTAGGCCCCTAGCTTCAACCAAACTGCTCAAGTCTCCTTCCTTGTGAATCGCCTCACACATCACAATCGGAAGTGATCCGCATCACATTTCCCCCCTTTTCCCGGCATTTATAGTATCGAGGTCGAACGACTCCGAGTGGGTCGGCGCTGAAAGTCTCCAAGGTTGATCCGATGCCGCTCGGTGAACTGGGTCACAGACCCGTGTGATTCACGTCATAGCATACTTAGTGCGCTTCCAGCTAGAGTGAGATACGTTCTGGCGGGGTTTGTATGTCTAGACGGCATAATCGAGAAATCACCGAAAGCTGCTCGCACGGTAAGTTTTGCGCGGACAGACTCTTCTCTGATCTCCCTCGCAAATCTCTGGATGCTTTTGAAGCCCTCAAATCAGTCCGTCTTTATCCCAAAGGTGTTCTGTTTTTTCTTGAAGGCCAGCCCCCGCTTGGGGTCTACCTGCTTTGTACGGGTCGCGTCAAGGTTTCGATTGCCGCACCCAAAAAGAAGACCCGAATCCTGCGGATTGCCGAGCCAGGCGAGTTCCTGGGTCTGAGCGCCACGATTTCCGGGTACCCTTACGAGGTAACGGCCGAAGCGCTCGAGCCCTGCCAGGCACACTTCGTCAAGCGTGAAGATTTCTTGCGCTTCTTATGCCAGCACGGTGAAGTCTGCCTGCGGGTCGTCCAACTGTTGGCCTGCAATCTTCGAGATGCCTATCAGCAAGTTCGTTTGTTGAGCGCATCGCACTCACCGGCCCACAAATTAGCCAAAGTCTTGCTCGCGTGGTGTGGCGAGCATGGTGATAATACTCCTCACGGAATAAGCTTGAAGACTGTGCTGACCCAGGAAGAGGCTGCCCAGTTGATTGGAGTCTCTCGTGAGACAGTGACACGGTTGCTGGGAGAATTCAAAAGCAGAAAAATCATTTCCCTGAAAGGATCGACTCTGCTGGTCCACAATAGAGCGGCGCTGGAGTCGATGGCGAGCCCACAGACGCCCCTCCAGCGATGAAAATCAGAAGGCGTTCAGGTTAATTAACTCTCATGGTAGTGGGGAGAACCCCCGGGCTGGTCGAAGTCAACAGAACGACTGCTGCTGTAAGAAGCTTCAAAGCGAAGGCTTCTGTCGGGCAATCTTTTGCAGGATGGTGTGATCGTCCCCAAATTTGCAGAGCGCGTCACAGTGTTTGCATAGGTCATTAAAGGGGATGAAATACAGGGGGACGTCGACCAGATCGTCGCGGAAAGCTGGGCGGTACAATTGTGCCATCACCTCTTTCTCGCGATTATCAGGGGCGACCAGATAAAAGTTGCAGGCGCAGCCAGGGATTGAACGGGCCAAATCTTCTAGCCGGAGAATTCCGGAATAGATGGAAGTGCTTTTCTCCACCTCAAAAGCGCTGACGATTTCGCTGGTGCCCGGTTTCAGCCAGATGACATCGATCAGACTCACTGTGTCCAAGACCTCGGACGGCCAGCCCAGCGATGGTAGTTCCGGGGTCGTGAGCATTGCGAAGCCCTCACCGTTATAAGAGCGATGACGGTCGTTACGGGCGACGTAAACGTCATACTTCAGCGCCCGCCCCGTCTTGATCAGCAGATATTGAATCCGCGTGTGGTCCGATGCCTCCATCTGTTCAGCCAATACGTCCAGGTGCCGGACTCTGGCGGCTTTCTCCGCCCTGGCCTTTTCCGCTTGTAAGATGGTTTTCACATTACCGCTCATCACCAACCGGCAGGAACCCACCTCAAACAACAATCCCGCAAATGCTCCAAGATCTTTGGAGAGCCGATCGCGTACCTCAGCATTGGTTCTGACAATCATCTCCCGCATTGCCAGATAGCTTTCCCAAGAACCGAGTTTCTTGCTGTCTCCAAACAGCGCATTGAAGCCATTCAGCATCGCCGTATTGAACGGCGGGACCATCGTCGGGTGCAGGAAATAGATGATGTTGGCCACCGCCGGGCCGAGACCCTTAATCTTGGCAGCGCTGAGGCGGCTCAGTTCAGCCAATACCTGCTCTTCGCGAGTGGCAGAGAGACAGGCGGCAAGAAAGGCGCCGAACTTCTGCTTGTTGGCCTCGTTTTCATAAATGTCTGGGATGCGGAGTTTCGGCTTCCAATAGAAGGCATGGGCGGCTCCCTCAAAGACCTGCTTCTGCTCGGTAATGGCCGTCAGGACCACCTCCAAAGACGAGCCCTTGAAATCATTCCCAAAGGTCCCCGCGGCAATAGCGTCCACGGTATCGCGGACACCGCGCCGGATTGAGCGGAACGCCTTCATCCGCTCTTCACCGCTCACAAACCAGGTGTTGTAAACCGATTCCGGGTCCGCCTTATAGCGGTCGATCACTTCAACCAGCGCTGCTCTCTCCATGACACACTGCCTTTCCGAAGGTGCCTGATTATAGCCGGGCAAGACCGTCTGGACAATCAGACGAGTTACACCTGCAGTTCGTCGTCCCCTCTACATTGAAGTCAAGCGTGTGATGACGGTCACAATGGCAGGTGACTGAGGTCATCGCTTCTGCAAATGGCCACTTCTATGCTTAGCACCTCAAAGGGAGCAAGGCTTTGAAATTCTTGCCATAAGCGAGTGCACTCAAAGAAAAGATCGATCGTTCGCGAATCAGGAGAACCAACATGACTGGACATGAAGAATTCCGATCGAACGCTTGGGCCCAAGCACACACGCCGTGGGTACTAGCCGTCTTTTGCTGCGTCGTCCTGTTCTTTTTGCTGACCGCATACAGGGCCTCTTTCTTTGGCGTTCTGCCTTACTTGCTGCTGCTTCTGTGCCCGTTGCTTCACTTGCTCAGGCACGGCAAGCATGGCGGAGGGCACGACGGACACATCAAATCGAAGGATCGAGAAACAGAGGAGGGGCCATGAACATAGAGAGGCTGGCGTTATTCATCCGAAGCCCGGTTGTTGCGGCCGACTGGACAGCGAGCTCGAGGCGGTTCGCCAATCCACCACAAGGAAAGGGAGATAAGGAAATGAAAAGGATTCGATTTTGCTTGTTGCTATTTGCAGCCATGAGCTGGCTGCAATTGTCTACCAGTGCTTCCCTTTTCGCGGCCCAGCATGAGCACGGATCCAAGGGTGGCCACAAAGGCGAACACAGCCAAGCTGCAAAGGGGGAACAGGCGTTGAAACTTGGCAAGACAGGAGCGATTGAGTTCACTGATGAGACGAGGGTAGGGAGCCTCACTCTAAAGCCTGGGAAGTATCAGTTCCAACATCGGGTCGAGGGTTCAGATCATTTTGTGCATTTCACACAAGTCACAAAACCCCTCCCATCCTCTGGGAGCGGCGGAGGGGTCCCCAAGGCCCATCCGGGAGAAGTGAAGTGCAAAGTAGAACCTTTAAATAAGAAGATCTCCCAGACCACGGTTTACTCCAAGAAGGAGGATGGATTCCGTCGGGTCACCCGGTTGGAAGTCCGGGGCGAGAACGCGGCTCATCTGTTGACTCCTGTCGAGTAAATCTCACGTCTGTGCTTTTGGTGCCTCAAATGGGACAGCATGGCCCGAAATCAGCCAGGGACTCCTGCTCACGGTTTGAACACCATGGGCTGCTAAGCGGGGCTATGCTGTCCCACAATTACATAAAGCGCGGTTGGCAAGTGGAAGGTTCATGGTCGAGCGCCTGGTTCTCTTAACCCATGCTTTTTTTTGGTAACCAAGGTGCAGATTAGAGAAGTAGAAGGATTCTCAGAAGGGAGGTGCTCAATGCTTGCTGCTAAGCCCGAAGTCGATCAGTGCCGCGATCAACAGGCTTCTCTGCTTGTGGCTCAAGATGACAATGACGTAGTCCTGGGAAGAAAGACGACGGGGACGGATCTGTACCAAAGGCCGACCGGAAAGACCGGGCAGTTACGATTGCTGCTGGTTGATGCGGATGTTCGCGTTTGGGAGAGCGTTTTTCAGGTGCTGCAATCCGATCTCGGCGAGTTTATCTGCGAGGTCTCAATCGATGGATTGGAAAACGTGCTCCTGAGTCATTCCCCCTTCGACGTCATCTTGATTGATGTTTATAGTCCGGTTGAAAAATTCCTGGAGTTGCCCCCTCTTATCAGAGCAGTTGCTCCCAGGACAAAAGTTGTTTTCATTTCCAGGCTTTTCGACCAGGCGTTACGGAGACGATCGCTCCAGTCTGGAGCTTACGACTGCTGCCCAAGCCGCTGGACCAAGATGAGCTCCGGGAAGCTATTCTCAATGCCAGTGCTCAAAACCGGAAGTCCTGGTCGCTTTTCTGCTGATGAGAACACCCAACAGTTTCTTACAGTCGTTCGAAAGGACAAATGAAAATGAAGAAGAATCGATACTGGCTGCTGGCATTCGCAGCCATCACATGGCTGCAATTGTCCACTGCCACTTCTGCTGTTGCAGCACAGCACGAACACGGAACGTCAACCCGCGACCAAGTTCTCAAGGTGGGGAAGAACGGCGATGTCACTTTCAGCAACGAAACCAAGGTTGGCGACCTGGTGCTGAAGCCTGCCCGGTATCAGCTACAGCACCGAGTCGATGGCTCCGATCACTTTGTGCATTTCACCCGCAGGGGATCTGGCGGAATGACCGGCGAAGCGAAATGCAAATTGGAGCCCCTCGGAAAAAAGGCCACACAGACAAAGGTCTACTCCACCAAAGAAAATGGGGGGTACCGGGTAACCAGGGTAGAAGTTGCAGGAGAAAACGTCGCCCACCTGTTCTAGCTTCTACGCCTGGCTCTGCTGACGCCCGGCTGTGGTCGGGTGTCAGTACTCGTTTAGAAGACTATTCAGCCACGGAGGGTCTTCCCGCAGTTCGACCGAACGGCAGTTTCCTCAACTGTCTCAGAGTCTCTGATTATCAGCATGCGCTCTCTATACCGAACAACATCAACCAAAGGAGTGACACGATGACACGCACGAGTCCACAAGCCCAGTTTCAACCGACACTTTTCTCTTGTTATGCCCCGGAAGCCGAAGGCGTCTTCCTGGCTGGCAGCTTCAACGACTGGAAACCCGAAGCAACGCCCTTGGAAAAAGACAGCGAGGGCGGCTGGAGTGTGGCCCTGCGGCTGGCTCCGGGTCAGTACGAATACAAATTTCTCGTCGATGGCTGCTGGTGCTGCTACCCGGATCGTGACGACCAGAGTCAAGACGGTCCCGATTGTGTGCCCAACCCACACGGCACCATGAATCGGTTAATCGTCGTGGAATGACACTAACGACATGAATCACAGAAAGTGGCTGAAAGTCTCCTTCTTAATTCTGACTGTGGTTTTTCTGTCGGCCGCTCATTTTGCGGTCGGTCGGCTAACCCATCGGCAGCATGTAGTTCATGTCATTCTTCGGGAAACGTATCTGGTCCCAATCATCGCCAGTGCCGTGTGGTTGGGGTTGCGCGGGAGCGTAGCGACCTCGGCTGTGATCTCGCTGCTTTATTACTTGCACATCCGGCTCTCCTGGCCCGATCAACCGATGGAGAATGCCAACCAGCTGGCAGTGATCGGTGTGTATCTGGTTCTCGGGACTGTCGCGGGCATTCTGGTGAACCTCCAGGAGCGCGAGAGAAGCCGCCGCCGAGAGGCGGAGCGCCGTAAACAACGGGAAGGCATCATTCAAGGGATCGCCGGTCTCTGCAATGCGCTTGGATTTCGGGACGAGCACACCCGCGAGCACAGTGAAAGCGTTGCTCGGCTCGCGGTTGAAATTGGAAAGCGGCGAGGCCTACGCAGCGACCGGCTCGACCTGCTTCGGTTGGCGGGTCTTCTGCACGATATTGGCAAGATTGGCGTCCGGGATGACGTGCTGTTCAAGCCGGACGAACTTACCATGGACGAGCGAGTCGCCATGGAACGCCATCCCGTCGTCGCAGCGGAGATCCTCAAGCCTATTCGCGGCACTGAGGAGATCGCTGAGATTGTGTTGGCGCACCATGAGTGCCCCGATGGATCTGGATATCCCTTGGGTCTGACAAGCGAACAGATCCCTGTAGAAGCTCATATTCTGCGCGTGGCTGACGTCTTCTCTTCCCTCATGGAGAAAAGGCCTTACAAGTCTGCCATGGATCCGGACGAAGCGATGGCGGTCATCGACGAAATGACCGGATCCCAACTGGACCCTGAGAGCGTGCAAGCTCTTCAATCAGGGGTCAATGAGCAACCAGTCGTCAAGGAGGGGCCATGACTCAGGCAACCAAGTGCGGTGACCTCTGGTCGATCATCTTGGCTGGCGGCGACGGTGAGCGGCTCAGACCTTTAATCCAGCGTTGGCAAGGGCGCCACAAACCCAAGCAATATTGCACCTTCATCGGCACGAGGTCGATGTTTCAGCACACGCTGGATCGCGCCGACCGGATCACTGCCCCGGAACGAAGGGTTACCATTATCGCTCAGTCCCATCGCGGCGAAGCCTGGCCCCAGCTCGTGAATCGCCATCCCGGCAAGATCATCCTACAGCCAGCCAATCGTGACACCGCAGCCGGAGTCTTTTTGGCGCTCACCTGCGTGCGAGCACAAGATCCTGCAGCAACGGTGGTGTTATTTCCGTCGGACCATTTCGTCCATCCGGAAGACCGGTTTCTGGAAATTGTACAGAGTGCGGTACAGGCGGCCAAACAGCTCAAGCCGTGGCTGTTCCTGTTGGGCGTCTGTCCGGACCGCCTCGATCTGGAATATGGCTGGATTCGACTGGGCTCACATCTCGGCTGGATTAACGGACAGCGGGTGCAAGCGGTAGAAGCATTCCTGGAGAAACCGGATTGCGATCTCGGTCGGGCCGCTATGGCGTCCGGCGCGCTTTGGAACACACTGGTCATGGCTTCCAGGGTGGAGACGTTGTGGGCGATGGGATGGCGCTGCTTCCCGGACATGATGCCTCTGCTTGAGGTGTATGGTCAGGCGATCGGAAGCTCAGAGGAAGAAGCTGTGCTTGAAGCCATGTACGAAGTCATGCCGGTTCGGAATTTCTCAACGGATCTGTTGCAGTGCAGCCCCAAGCAGGTGGCAGTGATTGAACTGAGCGGGGTCCTCTGGTGTGACTGGGGAAAGCCCGAGCGGATCGTGGATACGCTTCGCCGGATCGGGAAGTCTCCAGCTTTTCCGCTGGGGTATGCGGCATCCGGGTGACCCGGTTCAGAGTAAGTGAACAGGAGTTGGGTGAAATTAGAAACCAGCGAACCTCCAGCTTGGTCTTCCAATTGCCTTCCTTCCTTATAGTGGAGGGGCCCGCAATGAACCAACTCGAAGAGGAAAAGAGCCTGGCGGAATTCCTTCAAGCCGCACTGGAAGAAGCGAGGGATAAGCCATCTCATACCACTGGCAGGCAGATTCATGAAATAGAACAGGAGCTCAGGGAGGCGCTTTCGGCGGTCGAAAAACTCTCGCGGGAACCAGCGCTGGCGCCGTGCGAAGTTACAGTAGCCGTTCGCACCAACTGTGCTTCATCTCTCCAAGCGACGGTCAAGCTAAGTCTTGAATGGGAGCCAAGGTACCGAACCTTCATTAGTAACCTGAAGTCGGCTTTCAACAGCCAACCTAGAGTTTATGTGATCTCGGCGAAGCCTGCAGAGACAGGTCTGCTCTTGGAGTCGGCTCCCCGGTGGATCACTGTTTGGAGCAACCTCAGGTCTTTCGTTCGCCCTCGCGCCAAGGACTATTCCTACATCACGGCACAACCGGTTGCGACTAATCTGCTGCTCGAAGAACTGCCATGGTACCGCGCGATTTTTGCTCACCTCAAGTATCTCTTCCTCAAGGAGGAATCTGCTGCGATTGAAATCACGGCCCAGCCTACAGAGGTAGGCGATCTTTTTCGAGATTATAGATTCCGATCCAGATCACTCGTCCTGTCTGTGTTGGCGCACCTCACAGCCTTAGCCGCCATGTTGCTTCTTCCCTCACTGTTCATTGGCGACACCAAAAAGATCAAGGTCAGAGAAAATCAGATTTCTCTCTTGGACACGAGCAAGATCGTCCTTCGTCTACCTCTTAAAGCAACACCAGGAAAATCAGGTGGAGGCGGAGGCGGCGGGCGCCGCGAGCCTACTCCAGCTTCGTTAGGTCGGCTTCCACGGCCGGCCGATCGGCAGTTGACTCCGCCCGTCCCCAAAGTGATAAACCTCGATCCGATTCTGCCCGTGGAACCAACGGTCGTGGTCCCTCAGCTCGCTCAGTTGCCAACGGTCAACTTAGCCAATTACGGAGATCCTTTTGGCGTTCCGGGGCCGCCGTCAAGCGGTCCTGGAACCGGCGGTGGCATTGGCACCGGAACAGGTGGAGGTGTAGGACCTGGGAAGGGGCCGGGAGTGGGACCCGGGGAGGGAGGTGGCATCGGCGGCGGTGTGTTCCGCGTGGGTGGCGGAGTGAGCGCTCCCACCATTATTTATCGTGTGGAACCGCTTTACTCAGAGGAAGCCCGAAAAGCCAAGTATCAAGGGGTGGTTGTCCTGTCCGCTATTGTTCGCAAAGACGGGACCCTGGAAATCCTGAAGATTGTTCGTGGCCTGGGGCTAGGGCTCGATGAAAGTGCCATTCAGGCGTTGAGGAAATGGAGATTTCGACCGGGCATGAAAGATGGCGTCCCGGTTGATGTGGTTTTGAACGTTGAAGTGAACTTTACGTTGAGGTGACTGGGACGGATTACAGGTTTAGCGTGGCCACAGGGACGCACGAGCCCAAAATGGAAAGCGGTACCGCGGATCTCTTCACTTTTCCATCTGTCGTCATGGGGTTGATGCCCGGCTGGATGTGTGACGCCGGTCACAACGCAGGGTGATCAATGCCATAGGTCTCTCATGGGGAGAAAACATAATCTTGCACCGTGCAAATGGAGCAGGAATAGAAAGGAGTTTGATATGAGATACCACAGTGCTTTCCGCGCAGTCAGACCTATCTTGCTGGGGTTCATGGGCGCTATAGCGCTAATAGGGCCTACGTCAAGCCGAGCCCAATCCCAGGCTGGGGGACAAGGTTCACACGCCAGGCACCAGACTGGCTCGGCAGACGAGTCTAAGGCGCTGGTTGACCAGATTGAGGGACTTCGGTCCCAAGTCGAAAAGCTTGAGGCTGCTGTGCAACAAAAGTCCTCGGCAAAGAAGATGTCGAGTCCTTCCAACACGAAAATGGCTGCTCCGACGGGAATGGAACGTTCTATTCAAGGCATGGGGATGCCCGCGAGTGGGAAGGGAGGCATGAACTCGACGCCGTCTGGAGCTGGGAGTTCAATGCCCGGAATGCGCATGATGGGCGAGATGGGAGGCATGAAGGATGACATGAACGAGATGGAAGGCACGAGTTCGATGCCCTCGGGTTCCGCGCCGATGCCCGGCATGAGGATGATGGACCGCATGAGTGGGCCCAAGATGTCAAGAATGAAAGGCATGGGCGGGATGCGGATGTCGTCGGAGCTCCCAGGTTTTCCCGGCGCATCGCACCTGTATCACATCGGTGCGACCGACTTTTTTCTGGATCATCCTCAGCATATTACCCTCACCCCTGACCAGCAAACGGCTCTGAATCGCATCAAGGAAAGGGCGCTTCTCAATCAAGCGACCAGCGACCGCAAAATCGAAGAGGCGGAGCAGGAGTTGTGGGCGTTGACGGCAGCCGACGCGCCAGATACCGCCAAGGTCGAAGCAAAAGTACGAGAAATCGAAAAACTGCGCGGCGATCAGCGGCTGGCGTTTATCCGCGGTGTGGGTGAAGCGGCCAAAGTCCTGACAGACGAGCAACGAGCGGCGCTGCTGGGCGCCAAGGCCACCGGTGCGAGCCACTAGCCCACGGACCCGAAACTGTGACGAAAGTAAAGGCAGCAAAAAATCATCAACTGGAGGAGGCTTCGTATGGAAGCAACAAGACAACGCACAGAACAGAAGCAACCGGTCGTTTTTGGGTGTTGCGCCCCAGAGGCCCAGTCAGTCTACCTGGCTGGCATGTTCAACGACTGGAATCCCGAAGTGACACCGATGACCAGGAACGAGCAGGGGACATGGCGAGTCTCCCTGGAGTTGTCGCCTGGTCACTACGAATATAAGTTCGTGCTTGATGGAGAGTGGTGCTGCGAGCCGCGTTGTCAGGGTGATCGCAGCTGTCCTAAATGCGTCACCAACCCCTACGGTACGATGAACCGCGTGCTCAAAGTGCAATAGCTTATGTCCAACCGATTGCTCCAATTTGTGTCGGTGTCTCTGCTGGCACTGACAATCACAGTGTCAGCCCTCGCCCAGATTTCTCCAGAGGAGCATGCCGCTCATCACCCCAAACAAGGCCAGCCCGAAGCCCGCGGGGGAACACCAGGAGGAGCCAGTGGCCCTCCCAAAGGTGGGCCCCCGGATGGAATGGGCGGCGAAAAGGGGGGCATGATGGGACAGATGGGGGGCATGATGGAAAAGATGGGAGCCCCTAAGCCCAAAGAACTCTATCCCTCGCTTATGGATCTGCCGGACTTGCCACCTGACAAGCGTGCGGAGATCGAGCGCCTGGCCCACGAGCGCATGAAAGCGGGCACGACGATGATGGCCACCGCCCTGGAACGACTGTCTGGCGCGGCTTCCAGGGATGACTACGCGGCCATGCAGGAAGCCACGGCACGAATGCGCGAGGCGCTGGCGCAGTTTGAGAGCGGTCTGGCCGCCCATCGCGCCTTGGCCGAGGGCAAAGCGCCGCGGAATGTGGCCCTGCAATGGTTCAAGCGGGATATGAGCCTGTTGCCACCCAGCGGCGAAGAACCGGGCCAGGGATTGTTTGGACTCCCAGTTCGGTGGTTTCACTACTTTGTCATTGCCGTCCTGGCCAGCTTCACCGGCGCCATGGCCTGGATGTACTTCCATAAGATGCGGCGTGCCGAGACCCTGCTGGGGCACTTGGCTTCTGGCTCGGCAGCGGCTCCGGCGGCGACGTTCGCGGCCGCTGCACCGGTCGCAGGTCAGGCCGGAACAGAGGTTTCGAGCGGTTCGGGAATTGCTTCGGCATCGGTGGCTCCTCGAGACGCACTTGTCGTTGCGCCCGCGACCGTGGAACCCGCGACCGCCTTACCCCGGGCTGTGTCGCCAGGCAAATGGAGTGGCAGGCTGCGGCTCTCCAAGATTTTCCAGGAGACGCCCGAAGTCAAGACGTTTCGGATGGTCAATCCGGATGGCGGTCCGTGGGCGTTCACCTATCTTGCCGGCCAGTATCTCACCCTCACCGTCGCGCCCGAGGGCAAGCCCGTGAAGCGGTCTTATACTATAGCCTCCTCGCCCACCGAACGCGACTATCTGGAGATCACGGTCAAACGCGAAGAGTTCGGCCTGGTTTCACGTTATCTCCACGACCGTGTTCAAGAAGGCGATGAGTTAAATGTTACGGCGCCATCAGGCTACTTCACATTCACCGGCCAGGAGGCCGAGAGTGTCGTGCTCATCGCGGGTGGCGTGGGTATCACACCGATGATGAGCGCGATTCGCAACCTGACCGATCACGGTTGGCCGGGAGACATGTTCTTGCTCTTCTGCTGCCGGACTTCGCGCGATTTCATATTTCGTGAGGAGCTGGAATATTTGCAACGCCGTCACACCAATCTGCACATCTTCGCCACGATGACGCGCGCGGAAGGAGATGTTTGGATCGGATTGAAAGGCCGGTTCACCAAAGAGCTGATCGCCCTGGCGGTGCCGGAGATTACGGCGCGCCGCGTGCACCTCTGCGGTCCTGTGCCAATGATGGACGCCGTCAAGCAGATGCTCAATGAACTGGGGGTGCCAAAAGAGCAAATCAAGACCGAGAACTTTGGCACAGCCAAGAGAACGCCGCAAGCGGCGGCGACACCCGCTGAGGTCAAAGCCGTCACGGCGGCGGCCACTGTCACCTTCGCGCGGTCGGGCAAGTCCGCGGCACTGCCCCCCGACCAGACGATCCTCGATGTGGCCGATTCTGTCGGCGTGGAGATTGATAACTCCTGCCGTTCCGGCAGCTGCGGCAGTTGCAAAGTGAAGCTGCTCTCTGGAACTGTGACGATGGAATGCGAGGATGCACTGGAACCAAATGACAAAGCGCAAAACATCATCTTGGCTTGCCAGGCCAAATCCACCAGCAACGTCGCGGTCGAGGCGTGACCTATGAAGGAACGAGAAGTCGCGGTCGTCACTGGGCTGATTATTCTGATGCTCGTCCTCTGGCTCGGTTTCGCCGTCCATCGCTCGCCTCGCTTTGCGGGCAGCTTGTGGGGCGGCGTGCTGGGCATCACGGGAGCGCTGCTAATGCTGTGGCCGCTGGCCTACTCAGCCATCAAGCGGACTCCGGCGCTCAAGCAGACCGTGACGCGACAAGTGCCCATGCGCACACTGCTGGCCTGGCACGTCTACACCAGCATCCTTGGGGCTATCCTCGCCATCCTGCATACGAGTCACAAATTTAACAGCCCTCTGGGCATTTTCCTGACTGCCGCCATGCTCATCGCCGTTCTGACCGGTTTCATTGGACGCTATTTCATGCGCCAGATCTCAAAGGAGCTGCACGAGAAAGAGGCGATGCTCGCCCAATTGGAGGGGGCCTATCGGCAGACGGCGGACGAACTGACTCAGAGCCCTGAGCGGGCATTGAGCGTCGCGCTTTCCCATGGGTTCTTCGGCCGCTTCCTGACCGCGTTTTTCGTCCCCGAGGTCGAAACTGGACAAGGGGATCTCGCTCTTTCCTACCGGGCCATTCGCCTCGCCGAATCGATGGCCGATCTTGAGTATGCCATCAAAACGCATGAACTGCTCAAGCGCCGGTTTGCCCGATGGCTGAAGCTGCATATCGTGTCGTCGGTGGTGTTCTATGTTCTGCTGGCCCTGCACGTCTGGGCGGGAATTTATTTCGGGCTGAGGTGGTTCGACTAAGGTTGCGATGAAAAAGTGGATCGCCATCCTTCTGGTCTTAGGCTTGGCTATGGCGTTGGGGGCCATTCTCCATCAGTCCTCGCTCATGCGGGTAGGGACCTGGCAGAAGGGGGCCGGACCGGGCCGCCTCTCTTCAGCGCATGCCTCCCTGGAAAGCAGGTGCGCCGCCTGCCATACGTCGGTCAAAGGCGTGGAGGCCGCCAATTGCGTCGTCTGCCATGCCAACAACGAAGCGTTGCTGCAACGCCAAACGACCGCGTTTCACGCTCACATCCAGAGTTGTCGCGAATGTCATCTGGAACATCAGGGCGCGAACCGGCGGCCAACGACGATGGACCATGTGGCGCTGGCCCAGATTGGCCTGCGCGAAATGAGCGAGGATCGGGCGGAGAGCGAGAAACAGCAGATCCGCGGTCAGCTGATGGCCTGGATTCGCCAGCACGGCCAAACCCAGCGGACGAGCTCAACGCACCCGAACGTCTCTCCACAGGAGATGGTCTTGGATTGCGCGAGCTGCCATGCCAACAAGGACAAACATACCGGCCTTTTCGGGCAAGACTGCGCGCAGTGCCATGCCACCACGAAATGGACTCTTGCCGAGTTCAGGCACCCTTCGCCGCGTTCGCCGGACTGCGCCCAATGCCACCAAGCTCCACCGAGCCATTACATGGAGCACTTCAAAATGATCTCGGCCAGAATCGCGAAGCAACCCAACGCCAACCTGAGTCAATGCTTCCTGTGTCACCAAACTACGTCCTGGAACGATATCAAAGGAGTCGGCTGGTACAAGCACCACTGACCAGTGGCTGGGAAGGTGTGTGTTGCGGGATATTCTATGACATCGACACAAGATCTGGCGCCTAATGGGCCGTTTCTTCAAGACTTCGCCCGCAACAACCACACCTGCGATAGCTGTAACAAAAGCTGCGGGAACCTCGGTGAGGCAAATAACGTCACCCCTCCATCTGGAGCCCAGACATCAGAAGTGTAAACGGCTCGGACCACCTCCCTTTATTAGCAGCAGTCTAAAGGGAGCCATTTCCAGCTTTGAGAAGGGGCCGCTGCAAAACTCTTACTATGTGCAGAGGAACACCACCCGCCAAATAGATGCCCCCGGTCGCAAACACCTTCAGCGCGAGATTGACTGACTCACTCGCCAGAATGGAAACAAATAGGTCTACTGCGGCCGCGCACATTTTGCTTGGATTCTGCGGTTCAATAGCGGCATTGATGATGACTGCCGTGGGATCCATTGCGGAATCGATCAACCGAGTGACCTCGGGGATCTCGGTTAGATGTTCAATGTCTCGAAGGTATTGATAGATGTTGCGAATCCCAATTCCGGAACAGACACGTTCGACGCTTACGTGGTCGAAGCTCTCGAGCAGGAACTGGAGCAGGCGGATTTGTCGCTCTTCCACCGGGGCAAAATCTGAGTGGCCGCCTTCGGAGCCGTGAGCAACCTAGTGAGTTCCATCCCAAGTGAGAAATGATTCTCCCAGACCAGTACCCGGAGCGACGACACCGATTGGACCCCCAGGGATGGGTTCCCACACATTCAGCGTGCACACGTCGCCTGCTCGCAGAACAGGGATTGCCAGGGCGACTGCCTCCAGATCGTTCATCAGATGAACAGATCGAAGTTTCAGTTCCTTGGCAAGCGAACCTTCATCCATCATTTCCCAAGGCAAGTTAGTGGTTTTGAGACGTCCGCCAATGACAGGGCCGGCGACACCAAAACAGGCTCGGTCGACTGGCATTTTCACGTTTGTGAGAAACTCAATCACCAAGGCCTGAAGGCTGGGATAGTCGACGCTATGCACTTTCGCTTGAACGAGTGGTGAATGCGGACCAGCTTCCTTGGAGAAGATCGCCAAGTCTGCTTTTGTACCGCCAATGTCTCCTGCAAGTAGCATCGCGACCTCCATTGTGTTTCCAGAACGGCATCCTGCGAACCGCGTTTCGTAGAAGGCTCGCTCAGGCCGTTAACGAGTAATCCGGCTGGGGTGTGCCGATCTTGCCCAAGATTTCCAGGATCCGAGCCAGCAGTCGGCTGACAGAACTCTTTGTGCCCAGGGATAAACCGGTCTGCGAGATGCTTGTCGGATTCATGAAGTGAACGAGAGTCCGCGACCCGTGGTCGGCAACGACAAGGTGGAGCGGCAAAAAGGCGCCCACCGCCGTGTCCGTCACACTGGCTTGCAGCAGAAGCCACGGGCAATAGACGCAAAGGAGTTTGCACGGTTTTAATTCGACCCCAAGTTCCTGGCGTAGCGCAGAGGAGATGTCCATCTCCAAAGGCACTTTCAGCCCTTCGCTTTGCAGAGCCGCCCGAACCGACTTTAGTGCATCCTCGTAAGGCTCTCGGAGAACATAGGTGCTGGTGGCTGGTTCGCGGCCAATCATGGCGCCCTCCCGTTTGTCTTGAGGCCGTCCGACTGTGACGCATCCAAACTGGCCGCAGCCCGAGCCGCCTTGAGCTTTTCCCGCTCCCAAGAGTCCGCCCTGTCTGTCCTGGAGCGCTTGAGATTCAGCCGTCCCCAGAATCGATGTTTCTCCAATTTTTGCTCGGCCATCCGAAGGGCACTTTCCAAATGATCCTTTGCCTCTTTTGAGACAACCTTCCACTCTGATGGTCCCTTTTGAGACACGTTCTGTAATCCGATTCTCTGAAGTTGCAGGCGTTCCAATACGGCCAAAACGAACTCCCTTTCTGGTTTGCCCACGCGAAGGCGGCCCAGGGCCACGTGGAAGCTGCTGACTTCGCGGGTATAGGTGCTAAGGACAACCCGCGCCGCGGCCGATTCGCCCTTTTGTACCAATTCCAAAAAAAGATCGAGCTCAGATGATGAACGATCCAGATAGAGCGATACCTGCTTCAGCGAGGGCGACAGCGGAACGATGACAGTCTGTTCGGCTGAGCTCGCTCGCGCCAAAAACGTCGTGATCGCCAAAACGGTTGTGTAAAGCAGGTAAAGAAAGATCTGTTTTCTTCTCATGATTCGCCTCCAGTGGCTCCTTGATCTCAAATCTACGAAGAGCAATTGCCATACCAGAAACGTCAACCGAATCGGGCTATCGCGCTTGGCAGCTAGCAGCACAGCAATCGGTTCGGGCGGTCGAACCTGCCAGCGTCAAGGCCTCGCCGCCACGCCCTTGCAACCTTGGGATGAGTGCGGCGGGCTCCCGCTTTGTCGGAGGGAATTCGAGTTGCCGATACGCCTAAGGCAAATGAGCCCGGTATGAAAGGGGGCTGGTCAATTGGAAAAGGTCTGCATTCTGAAACAGGCCGGGGAAGGGAAACAAGAGGAGATCGCCAAATATTCGATCAAGCAATTGTGCCACCAGGGTGGTGCGTATCGCAGCACCGTGCGCAACGCAAAGTTATTCCGGGCGTCGCACTTCAATGGATGGAATGGCTATCGTAGTCATCCGCCCGGGCTGTTTCCGCTGGTTCCCACGAGGACGACGATCGAACGCGCTCGCACTGAGTACGTCTTGCTATCCTCGTAGATATCCTCCCCTGCCGGGTCGTCGCATATGTCCTGCGGGCTTGGCGCGGCAGTGTCCACAACTCGTCTCCAGCGGACATTGTTGGGGATGTGAAAGCAGAGGTGTTCCCAATGGGCATTTATCATGACGTAGAGGTAGCGGCCCTCTCCCTCCGAAAGCCGGAATGCCAATGTATGAGACGTGTACGAGCGGTCAGGTTCGCCTTCAATGCCGTACCAGGTAATGCGGTCGCGCCAGAATCTCGAACTCCCTAGTTGAAGATGATGCTGGCGGAAACCGAGCATGAGCCGAAAGTACCGGTGAAACTCAGCATTGCTTTCCTGCCGTGTCCAGTCGAGCCAAGTGGTTTCATTGTCCTGATTGTATGGGTTGTTGTTGCCACGTTGGGTATTGAGAAACTCATCCCCTGCGACCCACATCGGAGTCCCGTGGGCTAGCAACAGTAGACAACAGAAGTTTTTTACTTGCCGCTGCCGCAGGCTGAGTACTTCGGGCGGCGCGCCCAAGTCGCCTTCCCAGCCACAGTTCCAGCTGCGGTTGTCGTTAACACCATCCCTGCTGTCATGGCCGTTGGCGCTATTGTGCTTTTCGTTGTACGCCACTAAGTCATAGAGGCAAAAGCCGTCATGAGACGTGACGTAATTGACGCTTTGAAAAGGACGATACGCATCCTGCAGGGTGTCGGGAAATAAGTCGTCGCTTCCGTAGAGCCGCGCCATGAGTGCATTCACAAAACCGTTATCACTCCGAACGAAAGACCGAACATCATCGCGAAACCGGCCGTTCCACTGCTGCCACGTGATTCCTGGGAAGTGCCAGCCCAGTTGGTAGACGACCGGATCCCACGCCTCCGCGATAAGTCGCCTGTGCATGAGGGCTGGATCCGAAGTGATCTCTGCGATGATCGGCGGATCATCTAGATTCAGGCTGCCATCGGCATTGCGCGTGAAAATCGAGGCCAGATCGAAACGGAAACCGTCGACGTGCATTTCTGTGACCCAATACCGCAAGCTGTCCAGGATAAGTTTACGCACCGCAGGATGGGCTGTATTCAAGACATTTCCAGTGGCCGAATCATTGCGGTAATGGTAGCCGTCCGCTTCGAACAAATAGTAAGACGAGTTATCAATGCCCCGATACGAGTATGTTGGCCCGTCTTCGCAGCCCTCTGCGGTATGGTTATAGACCACGTCAAGGATAACTTCGATGCCGGCTGCGTGTAGCCGCTTGACCATCTCGCGGAATTCATTGAGCTGCTCGACTGGTTCACGGGTTGCTGCATACCCTTCATGCACGGCAAAGAAGCTGAGTGGCATGTACCCCCAATAGTTCCGCTCGTCCGGATCGTACTGGAACACGGGTTGCAACTCCACTGCTGTCACACCCAGTTGCTGCAAGGATGAGATCTTCTCGATCACGCCCCGGAATGTACCCTGGTGGGCTGGCGTCACAGTCGAACTCGGGTGTCGTGTGAACCCGCGCACGTGCATTTCATAGATAACGAAATCCGCTCCGTGACGCGGCAGCCGGTCGCCGGACCAGTCGAACGGCGCACGATCCAAACCTAGCACGCCCAGAGGAGCCCGTCCCGCCGTCGAACCCGGTAAGCTGGCGCATGCACGGCAGAAACCGTTCGGGAACACGACAGCCCTGGAGTAAGGATCGAGGAGGATTTTGCCAGGATCGAAGCGATGCCCGGGGCCGGATGGTCCATCAACCTGGTAAGCATAATAGCGGGCGCCGTCAAGACAATTTTCCGGCAAAAGGCAGTGCCACACGCGGCCCGTCTTGTGTCCTGGGTGAATTAGTCGCACCGTGAGAACTGGTGCAGTGTCGTTGCGATCGCGAAAGAGGAGCAGGTTTACGGAGTCTGCCCATCGAGAGTACAGTGCAAAATTGTAGGCCTGCCGGGCTGCAATCCAGGTCGCCCCAAGTGGGCAGCAGGACCCCTCCCCCACGGTGATCTGCCTCCGTGCTTCCGCACTTGAGTGCCCTATATTCATGGATTGATCGATCCCGGCCCTACCCAAACGAGGAGCGCTGCCGGATCTCTCCCATCTTGCGACCGGTGCAGTTCTATTTTAGAAACATATCCGCTGATCCGCCGTCCGGCCCTCTAAGCAAAAAAAGCAAAACTTGATTGCCTTCTCCCAGAAGAAGGTGCAACTGACCTCCAGACATCATCAATTGTGACTCCTTCTAGGAACTTGCGAATGAACCAAAGCCTTCTCCGAGCAAGTTCACTGGGCTTTTCCTACGATTCAACTCCTGATTGAACCTGCGTTTGACCTTGGCCGTCTTTGCGCTGTTCTTTCCGGATGCCAAATTTATCCATTCGGTACATGAGGGTTTTCCGGCTCAGATCCAGATACTTCGCGGCGTGTGTTTGATTCCAGTTGAACTTTTCCAATGCCCGCACAATCAGCTCCCTCTCAACCCCCTCCAGACTAATGCCATGAGGGGGCAAGTCCAAGTGCAGCACTTCGACAGCTGGCCGTTCTCGACGAAGGAATTCTGGCAAGTCACTGAGCGTGATCTCATTTCCCCGAGTGAGCACCACAAGCCGCTCGATGATGTTTTCCAGCTCACGCACGTTCCCAGGCCATCGATAGCTGCAAAAGTAGGGCAGTAGTGCGGCGGGCAAGGCAAGGTCGGCTTTGCCATGTTTTTGTTTGCTCTTGAGGAAAAAATACTGGACCAATTCCAGAACGTCGTCCGGGTGGTCTCTCAGGGGCGGCAACTCCAGCGGGATGACCGCCAATCGGTAGTACAAATCCTCCCGAAATGTGCCGTCCTCGATCATGGCCTGCAAGTTTCGATGGGTTGCGGCGACAACCCGAACGTCCACCTTGCTAGCGGCAGCCGTGCCAATCTTTTCAATCTCTCCTTCCTGCAACAATCGTAGCAGCTTCACCTGAAGCTCAGGAGGCATATCCCCGATTTCGTCGAGAAAGAGCGTTCCTCCGTCGGCCATTTCGACCTTGCCCTTCTTATGGGCAAAGGCGCCGGTAAAGGACCCCTTCACGTGACCGAAAAGTTCTGATTCAAGAAGCTCCTTGGGGATCGCTCCGCAATTGATTGTGACGAACGGCTTATCTTTGCGAGGGCTGTTGAAGTGAATTGCCCTGGCTACCAATTCCTTCCCCGTGCCAGTCTCCCCGCGAATCAACACCGTGGAATCGGCATGAGCTGCTCTGGCCGCCATATCCAGAACACACAAGAGCGCGTCTGAACGCCCGATGATATTTTCAAATCCGTACTTCGCGTCCAGGCTGGCGCGCAGGTTACGAACCTCCTCAAGCAGGCGCTGGTGCGCCAGCGCCCTGCTGATGACCAGTTTCAATTCCTCAAGATTCACCGGCTTGGTGATGTAGTCGTAGGCGCCAAGCTTCATGGCTTCCACGGCAGTTTCCACGGTTCCGAAAGCCGTGACCAAGAGCACGATGATCTCAGGATACTCTGTGCGGATCTTCTCCAACAGGTCCATCCCAGACAGGCCGGGCATCTTCAGGTCCGTAATCACCAGGTCTTGCGGCGCCTTTTGAAGAATGATCAATGCTTCGTTGCCATCCGAGGCCGTGCTAACCTGATAGCCACTCTGTTCGAGTTGAACCTGGGTCACCCTCCGCAAACTATCATCATCATCGACAACGAGGATTCTTCCAACCATCACACACTTCCTTCCTGGCGTCGGGGAAGAAGCACGGAGAAGGTCATTCCTTTGTCAGGATTTCTTTCGGCGCTGAGAATGCCACCATGCTGGCTGACGATCTGATGGGCCATCGACAGGCCAAGCCCGGTCCCATTTTCCTTCGTTGTGAAGAAGGGGTTGAAGACCTTGTCGACGTCTTCAGGACTGATGCCACAACCCTGGTCTTTGACTTGAATCAGGATACTGGAATTCTTGGTTCGAGCTGAAAGGATAATTTCCCCTCCGTCCGTCATAGCCTGGATGGCGTTGATCGCCAGGTTGAGAATGACTTGCTTAAGTTGCTCCGGATCGCATTCGATTGGCGGAAGACTCGAGGGGAAATCCGTGCGCAGCGGGATGGCGCTTTCCGCAGCCATGTGAACAGCGAGGGAGGCAACCGAGGCGAGAATCTGACCTACATCGACGATCTGGTAGTTAGGCCGGCGTGGCCTGGCAAAGTCCAGCAGGCTGGTCAACAGTCGATTCAGACGGCGGCATTCCTTCTTTACGATACCAAGAAACTCAACTCGCCTTTCTTCGGATAGCTCTCGTTGTTCCAAGATTCCTACGGCGCCTTCAATGCCGGCCAGAGGATTACGAATCTCGTGTGCCAGGCCGGCCGAGAGGTGTCCGATAGCCGAAAGCCGGTCGGCCCGCTTCAGTTGCTCGAAACTGTCCTGGAGCTCTGCGTACACCTTGCTCAATTGTTCTGCGGTCTCCTCCAACTCCCGTTTTCGTTTCCGTTCCCGGTCCGCAAGCAGTCCGGTGACAAAGCCTACCAGGAAGAACACAGCGATCTCGGCATACTGGTTCATGGCATAGCCCGGGTATGCCTTCCACCCGATGAAGATGTGGGGGATGTAGCAGGCCGCGATGCAGGTGGCCGCCCCCAAGCCTCCGAGCCATCCGAAGTAGATGGCCGCAAAAACGATTGGCAGGTAGTAGAGACGTTGAAAGAAGTTGTGCCATAGCACGGAGGAAGTCGGGGTATTGTAGTGCGCTATGGTGATGGCAAGAATCACGCATAAGACCAGGACAATACGGATGGCGTCCGTGTTTCTCTTCTCAATGGTCAAAGTGGACGTCCTTTTTGATGTCATGGAAGTCAGGCTTCACTGGACGAGATGTTTACTTCGGCTTGGATAAAGAGGAAACCAATCTCCTCGAACACAATTCAGCAAAGCAGTAGCCAATGTCAAACAGGGACTTCTCGCCCTCATTCTAACCTTCAGCCTTGCTGGGCCCCAGACTGTCTGGCAGTTTCTTCTGCCTGATATGGGGCAGGCTAGCCCGAAATCGGCCAGGGTTTATCATCGAAAGACCCTCATTCAAATTATCAAGCCCACGCTTCGAGCCTCTTTTCCATAACACCCCTTCCTGGACTGCGGTTGAAGGGAGAGTGGTGACCTAACAGCGCTTCATTCAGGTGGCAGAGGCTGCCCACTCCAAAGGCGGCATCATAATCCACTCAACCCAGTTGGCAACCGGAATGCTTTCGCCAAAGCCAGAATCTGTCGCAGGTGGGACAGAAGCTGAACGCAAGAATATTACTCTCATCAAAAGGAGGAGAGCCCATGAAGAATCAATTCGGGTTTGCACTACTGGCAACAATGATTTTGACCTTATTCCCGGGTGCCGCTTCCATCAAAGCTGCGCAGCACGAGCACGGCGCGGGAGTGAGCCAGATAGACCGAGGGAGTTCAGTCGAACAGACGCGTGCTGTGAAGGTGGGAAAGAAAGGCGAGATCGAGTTTAGCTCCGACACCCAACTGGGTGACATAAGCTTAAGGCGAGGCCGTTATCAATTCCAGCATCGCGTGGAAGGCTCGGATCACTTTGTTCACTTCACAGAACTTACAAAGAGCATTCCCTATTCCTCATACAGCGGCCCTAAAGCCCACCCAGGCGAAGTGAAGTGCAGAGTGGAACCCCTGGAAAAGAAGGTCTCCCGGACAACGGTTTACTCTCGGAAAGAAAACGGTGTCTATCGCCTGACCAGGATAGAAGTTGCCGGAGAAAACGTCGCGCACGTGTTCTGAGCAGGTTCTAAGCAGCCTTCTTCGCTGACCCCCCTAACCGGGCGTCGGCGTCTTTCCCGCTCTCGGTTATTCTCAGTTTTCAAGCTCTAACCGATATGTGACGGCGATCACAACTGAACGTGATCCAGGCCATAGCCTTGCCCAGTCCATCGTTTGTACAGTGCCAGCATGTCAGGAGCCATCGTAGTTGCGAGTACCCGTCCGAGAGCAAGCAAGTTCCTCATCGTCTTGGATCTCTTCTCGATGCAAACGAGGTGAATGATGAAGAACCGGTTGAAATTCTTCTCGATGACATGGATTCTGTTTCTGACCTCACCTGTCTGGATGGGGATCGGAACAAAGGTCAAGTTCCAGTTGCAGGCCGAACCCTCCTGGGCCCGAAAGTACAACGCGCAGTGCACCCTTTGCCACACGACCTACCCAAGACTGAACCGCACGGGCTATGAGTTCAGGCGGCTGGGCTACCGGCTGCCACAGGAACTCCAGGCCAAAGCTACGCTACCACCGAAGGCAGCCAATCTACAGGCGGCTCATGAGCCTGTTGTGACTAAACCGACAGGCTACAAGCCCAAACCCGGCGGGCCCGAGAGCGAAAAGGGCCGTGCGATCTATGAGAAGCTCAACTGCGCTGGCTGTCATTCCATCAACAACCTGGGCGGTCACATCGGCCCACCGGTAGATGGGATCGGTGGGCGCCGCGACCCCGAGTTTCTGACAGGACACATCACCAATCCGGAAGAGCATGCCAAAAAGTTTCCTGAACTCCATGCCGGGCAGGCCAACCGCATGCCCCATCCGCATGCCACTCCTGAAGAGGTCAAACTCATTGTGGCTTACCTGCTCACACTTCCAGAACCTGCGGCGGGATTTCGGGTAAGTCCCCACACCCATGGGCAATTGTCGGAATCACCCATGGCAGCTTCCGACTACGCTGCGGCCCCGGTGACCGAGTCGAGCCGCGCAGGGCAAAAGCTGTATTACGAGCAGGGCTGCCCAGCCTGTCACGCTATCGGCAAAGTGGGAGGCCAGTTTGGGCCCCGCGTCGATGGAGTTGGCGCCCGGCGAGGCCGAAGGTTCATCCTGGCTCACATCACCAACGCGCAGCTCCACGCCGAACAGTTTCCCGGGGAGCACGCCGGAGGATCGGGAGCCATGCCTCCGACCAGCCTGGCGCCGGAAGAAATGGAGAAGGTCGTCGACTTCTTGATGACGTTGTCCGAAGAGCAGGATTTTCGAGTACCGAAGACCAGGGTCCAGGACTATTTCGCTGTGTCGTATGTACCCGCCATTGAAATAGAGAAACAGGGGGGTGAGACCAACACCACCTATGAACGGCGCGAGTTGATTGTCTACGCGGCGGGGCCGCTCGGCCGAAATTTCTCTTTCTTCGTCCAGCCGCTGCCTCTCTCCGAAGAGAAGGGTTTTGGCGGAAAGTTTGAGATGGCCCAGGGACTTTTCAATTATGGCAACGCCCGCAACTTCACACAGGTTCGTTTCGGCCAGTTATTTAATCTGCGCAACGCGGGCTTTGGAGGCGCCGACCGCGGCTTGACCGAAACGCTGCCTCTCGTCTTTCAACCTGTCAACGGGTTCAGTCCTGCCGGGCTGGGGCGGGGCGTTTCTCTTGAATATACCTTGCAAGGGTCGACAACGTTTAAAGTCTTCGGCAACTACAACGAAGTGACGGAACTTGAAGTAGAGGAGGAGCAGGAGCCAATTGAGCCTCTGCTCAAGGACTCGCTTCCGGCGCGGGTGAGCCTGTCGCGTCGAGTTCAGCAGGAAGAAGAACCTCTTGTTCCGGAACTTCTCCGCTCGCGGAACTATGGGTTTGTGTATGAACAGGTCTTAGGGAACAAAGGTCTCAATGGGGTCCAGTTCGAGTTCGCAGGCGGCTACACGCCCCTTTTGATCGGCGAGTTCCGCCAGCCAGCTTTGCGCTTTCAACGCTACTCTTTTTTCGCTAATAAGACATTTGAGGATGGCAAGAACTTCGAGCGCTTGAACGCCATCTTTGGTCTCTCATTCCTGCGCGACAACCGCCTCTTGGGTATCGACTCCGAACAACGCAGTCGCGGATACGGCTACTTTCTCGAGGTGGACACGATTCCCGTGGTCAACCACTTGAGCTTCTTTGGCCGCTATGACCAGCTTCGTCCGACGACCCTGATCTCGGACAACACAGTCCGCGCCGGGACCTTTGGAGTGATTTACGATGTCGTCAAATATGCCCGCGTCCTGTTTGAGTATCAGCGGCTGGCCAGAGCTGACACAGTCAACGGATTACGCATCGGTTGGCAGTTGAACTTTTGATTTTGAATTCAAAGGAGGAGGAAAAGGAATAGATCGATCCATCACGATAGACAAACGCGCCATCACTGTACTCGCGATCTCAGCACTGGCCATGGTCGTCATTTTCCCGCAGCGGGCAGCAGCAACCGGCATGTCCCAGGATGACGCCGGGAAGAGCTATAAAGCCAAATGTGCTATGTGCCACAGTGCGGATGGAAGCGGGAATTCGCCGATGGGGAAAACCCTGAAGATCCGCGACCTGCGCTCGGCTGACGTGCAAAAACAGTCAGACGCTCAACTGTCCGAAACTATCGCGAAAGGGAAAGCCAAAATGCAGGCGTTTGAAAAGAGCCTGAGCAAGGAGCAAATTGGCGAGCTGGTAGGCTATCTCCGCGAGCTGGCTAAAAAGCGTTGATAAGGAGGACAACAAACAATGAAAGCAGCCGTCGTTCACGAATTCAAGAAGCCTCTTCGCCTACAGGATGTACCTAAGCCGAATCCCGGTTCAGGCGAAATCGTCGTCAAGATCGAAGCATCAGGACTTTGTCATACGGACATCCACGCCGCCCACGGCGATTGGCCAATCAAACCAAAACTTCCCTTCATCCCCGGCCATGAAGGTGTCGGCATTGTGGAAAGCGTCGGACCGGGCGTGATTGAGGTCAAGGAAGGAGATCGGGTGGCCATACCCTGGCTCGGGTATGCCTGCGGTGCCTGCGAGTACTGTGCATCAGGCTGGGAGACCTTATGCGAGAAGCAGCTCAATACCGGGTATTTCATAGACGGGGCGTATGCTGAGCACGCCAAAGCCTTTGCCAAATATGTCGCCAAAGTCCCGGCGAGCGTTAATCCCGCCGAGGCGGCGCCCTTGACCTGCGCCGGGGTGACCACCTACAAAGCCGTGAAGGTGGCGGGCGCACGGCCTTCAGATTTAGTGGCGGTCTTCGGCGTTGGGGGCTTGGGACATCTGGCTCTGCAATACGCCAAGATTGCCGGGGCCTTTGTGGCCGCCGTGGATCTCGTGGATGAGAAATTGAAATTGGCCAGAGAGTTGGGCGCAGACTACACCATTAATGCCAAGAACGAGAACCCGGTGGAAGCCATTAAGAAACTGGGCGGCGCGGATTCGGCTATCGTCCTGGCGGTTTCACCTAAGGCTTTCGAGCAAGCCTATCAATCGCTGCGGCGCGGGGGCACGCTCGTCTTTGTGGCCCTTCCGGCCGACAACACCGTGCAGCTTCCCATCTTCGAGACGGTGCTCAATGGAATCAAGATTGTCGGCTCGATTGTTGGCACGCGCGTAGACCTGGCGGAAGTGTTCCAGCTACACGCCGCCGGCAGAACCAGAGTGATGTATGAAACCAGGAAGCTAGAGCAGGTCAACGAGGCGTTTGAAGACGTGGAGCAAGCCCGCGTGGCGGCTCGAATCGTTCTGCAGATGTAGATGAGCACAATATGAACTGATGGCCGTCTGTGTCTTCCAACGGGTCAGTTCATCCCAGTTCTTTCTCGGGGAGAGCCAATGAATGAAACAAGCCTGCTGCTCGGGGGGCGACGACGGTTCATGAATTACCTCATGAGCACGAGCCTCGGTGCCACGTTAGCAGCAATCGCCTATCCCATTATTGAATTCCTCATCCCGCCTCAGGTTGCAGAGGCGCCCCAGAGCAACGTCGTAGCCGGGAGCGTAAATGAACTGAAGCCCAATTCGGGAAAGATTTTCAAGTTCGGCACCCAGCCCGGCATCCTGGTCCGGACGCCCAGCGGGGAGTTGCGGGCCTTTTCCGCCATCTGCACACACTTGAATTGCACCGTGCAATATCGAGATGATTTCGAACACATTTGGTGCGCCTGTCACAATGGGCATTACGACTTGAACGGGAAAAATATCGCCGGGCCACCGCCAAGGCCGCTGGAACAATACACCGTGAATGTTCGTGGCGATAACATCATCGTTTCGAAAGGCTGACCGATGAAAGCCATGCGACTTCAGGGACTGTGGGAATGGTTGGACGGACGGCTGGGCCTGGAATCCCTTCGTGAGCTCGCCCAGGAGAAAGAAGTCCCGCTGCATCGCCACACCGTTTGGTATTACTTCGGCGGGATGACTCTGTTCTTGTTCGTAGTGCAAGTGGTTACTGGCGCCTTGTTGCTGCTTTACTATCGCCCTAGCGCTGAGACTGCGTTTGAGAGCGTACAGTTCATCATGGGGGAAGTCCGTTTTGGCTGGTTGGTCCGCTCCATTCACAGCTGGTCGGCCAACCTGATGATCGCCACGTTGTTCATCCATATGTTCAGCGTCTATCTGCTGAAAGCCTATCGGCCACCGCGCGAGCTGACGTGGGTCACCGGCGTGCTCTTATTATTCATTGCGATGGCGTTTGGTTTCAGTGGAACCCTGCTTCCTTGGAATACGATCGCATTCTTTGCTACCAAGGTGGGCACGGAGATCGCAGGAGTAGTCCCCGTCATCGGGAAGTTTCTGGTGCGGTTCCTACGGGGCGGCGATGACGTAACGGGAGCCACCTTGACTCGCTTCTTCGGCTTCCATGTGGCCATCCTGCCCGCACTGACTACAGCCCTCTTGCTCGTTCACCTGTTGCTGGTGCAACGGCATGGAATGAGTTTGCCAGCGTCCCTGGAAGGGCAAGAGGTAAAGAAAATGAAGTTCGTCCCGAATTTCTTGCTGCGAGACCTCATGGGCTGGTTGCTGGCACTGGGGGCGCTGGCAGCATTGTCGGCGCTTTTTCCCTGGGAATTGGGGGAGAAAGCCGATGCCTTCGCGTCGGCCCCGGCAGGCATCCGGCCGGAATGGTTTTTCGTGTTCATGTTTCAAACACTCAAGCTGTTGCCTGCCAAGATCCTCTTCGTTGACGGAGATGTTTTAGGCATCCTGGCCTTCGGCCTCGCTGGAGTCTTTTGGCTGTTGATCCCTTTCCTGGACAGAAAATCGGCGCGTGGCGACGCAAGCCGGCTGCTCACTTTCATCGGCATTGTGGTGCTGCTGTATATCCTGGGCATGACCATTGTCGGGTATCTCGCCTAGAGGGTTTTCATGACAGAAGATCCGATTGACACCTCTCAGGGAAAGATAGGTGGAAGAAAAGAGATGAAGCGGTCCGCCATCTTGGCCTTGCTTCTCTCCTGCTTGGTGCCTTGGTCCCTGGCGCAATCGGCCAGTCCTACTGTCACCCAAGCGACGGGACCTGCACGAGAAGTCGACCGCAGACCTAGCGCTGCTGCCTCGCTCGCCCTTAAAAAACCAGATACCTGTGTGGCCTGCCATACTCAAATGGAGGGCGCACTGGCTGCACCAGTCACCCAGATGCAAGACGATGTTCACCACCAGCGCGGCCTCTCCTGCGCGGACTGTCACGGGGGCGATGCGAGCCAAACCGATCCTGTGCTGGCTATGGACCCGCGGAAAGGTTTCGTCGGGAAGCCCAAACCGAAAGCCGTGCAGTCGTTTTGTGGCGAATGCCACAGCAACGCTGATTTCATGAAGAAGTACAACCCGTCGCTACGGGTGGACCAGGAAGCTGAGTACAAGACCAGCGTTCACGGAAAGCTGGTGGCCAAAGGGGATGGGAAGGTGGCGACCTGCATCAGTTGCCACGGATTTCACGGGGTCCGGGCCGTCAAGGACCCAAATGCACCGGTCTATCCCACCCAGGTTGCTGATACCTGCGGGCGCTGTCACGCCAGTCCTGACTATATGCGGCCCTATTCGATTCCCACCGACCAGGTGGCCAAGTACCACACCAGTGTTCACGCTGAAGCGCTGCTCAAAAAGCAAGACTTGTCGGCGCCGACTTGTAATGACTGTCACGGCAACCACGGAGCGGCGCCACCCGGTGTGACTTCTGTGGCCAACGTCTGCGGGACTTGCCACAGCCGCCAGGCAGAGCTGTTCCAGGCCAGCCCACACAAACCGGTTTTCGACGCCATGCAGCTAGGAGAATGTCTGGTGTGCCATGGCAACCACGACATTCGGCCTCCCACAGATGAGATGTTGGGCGTTAGCGAGCGCGCCGCGTGTGTCCGCTGTCACAGCCCTGGAGATACTGGTTTTCAGTCAGCGCAGGTTATGCGACAAGGCATCGATGAACTGGTCCAACACCTTCACCAGGCGCAAGCCTTGTTGGATCGGGCTGCCCGAGCCGGCATGGAGGTCAGTCGGGCGAAATTCGAGCTCAATGACGCCCATGACAAACTGGTGAACGCCAGGGTTGTCGTCCATAGCTTCTCCCTGGCTGAGCTCCAAGAAGTTGCTAAACCGGGAGTAGAGGTCGCTAGAAAGGCCCATCAGTCAGGATTGGACGCTCTGGCTGAACTTCAGTTCAGGCGCAAAGGTTTGGCAGCCTCGCTGCTGGTCATTTTACTGGCCGTCGCGGCCGTCTATTGGAAGGTCCGTGAAATCGAGGGGCGGAGTCAATGACAGGACGAGAGGACTACAACTTGAGGTCTTCGAGATGCTCCCATTTGAACTTCATGGCTGGATGATTTGCGATGGCTAAGCGCCGTGGTCTGCGGCGCCGTGATGGCGTACGAGACTCGAACGTACTGGCAAACCAGCCGGGTGCGGACGCACGAAGGGTTAGCCTGGGATCGACACGGTTCACCGTGGTTGCGATTTGCGGATTTGGTGCCGTAGGCGATGGTGACGATGACGCTCGTGACAATCATTCTCGTCTTTCTGTTGCTGCGATTTGGCCCTCGACTCGGACACAAAACCTCGCCAGGGGCGGCGGAGTAAGTACACCCGAATCCGAGGAAAGATGAGGTCCCGAAAAGCATGAAAAACGAAATCAGAACCCAAGGCTGGCTGCGGCTGTTATTAGTCCTCGCCTGTCTTCTGCCGTTGACCATTCTCTTCCTGTTGCCCGGCGGTGGATTGATGGCGGGAGGACTTTGGTTCTGGATGTTCTTGCTGCTTTGCTTTTGGATGCTGTTTGTGATGATAGGAACACCTTCAGAGCAAGCGGAGGGAACCAGCGTAGAGGAGCTACGGAGCGTGCCCGACAGCGAGCAGCCCCAGCCGATCACGGAGGTGATGGAAGTAAAAGCGGCCACAGAGCAGGCAGGCATCAGAGTGTTTCGCGGTCGATTGCGCGAGCCAGCAGAGGCTGTTTATGAAAGGCTCAAGCAGGCCTTTTCTGATGAGACCGTGCCGTTGGTGCAGGAGGACCAACAGTTTGGGGCAGCGATCACACTGATGCCCAAATCTCTCCAGCCAGCGGCCCTGGAGCAGCCGGTGCGCCCCTGGGTCCACTGGCTGTTATTCGGCCTGACGGTTCTCACAACAACGTGGGCGGGCGCAGCGCATCAGGGTGAGAATCTCCTGCTCCAGCCCGAACGATTTTCAGTCGGTCTGCCTTATTCCTTAGGCCTGATGGCGATCCTGGGAGTCCATGAATTGGGCCATTATTTTATGGCACGACGACATGGCCTGCAGGTCACGCTTCCCTACTTCATCCCGGTTCCTTTTGCGCTCGGCACTTTCGGCGCGTTCATTCAGATGCGCTCGCCTTCCGAAAACCGCCGGGCCCTATTCGACGTGGCTGTGGCAGGTCCCCTGGCGGGCTTGTCAATTGCAATCCCCGCGCTCCTAATGGGTCTACAATCGTCGATTCTGGTTCCCGGCGATTTCGCTTTAGGACCGAACAACGTCGGCGGGACCTCGGTGGGTTCGTCAGTGCTGTTCGCGCTGGTTTCCAAGCTGGCCCTGGGTGACGCACTCGAATATAGCCACCTCGTACGATTGAGCCCACTGGCATTCGCCGGTTGGCTGGGATTGCTGGTCACGGCACTTAACCTATTGCCCATTGGCCAGCTCGATGGCGGGCACATATCTCGTGCGATGTTTGGTGGTCGCATTGGGAACACCATCAGCATCGTGGCCATGTGGTCGCTGTTTCTCCTGGCTCTGTTTGTCTGGCCGGGTTTAATGATGTGGGCCATCATCGTCTTTTTTATTGCCGGCAAGGGCGCCCCTCCGCTTGACGACATGACGCCACTGACTCCAAGACGGCGCTGGCTAGGCTATGCCACCTTTGGGATTCTAGGATTAATTCTAGCCCCGTTGCCCCATTCGCTCTGGTCGGCGGCAAGGATCCACTGCCCATACTTATGACCTGTTTTCTTCATGAGGATATCTCAAGCCAGCAACACACAATTAGCAGGAGACAAGGGCAGATGGGCATGCAATCACAGAGCGGGGACCTGAGTGCACGCTGTTCATCGCCGTCTCGATCCAATAAGGAGGTTTCTGATGAGCGATAGTCAAAAAGATCCAGTTTGCGGGATGACTGTCCTGCCGGAAAGCGGACTGTCAACCGTCCACAATGGTCAGACGATCTATTTTTGTTCGGAGTATTGTAAGGATCAGTTTCTCCAGCAACCTGAGAAGTATTTCAAGGGACAGAACCGTCCCGGCCAGGCAGAAGCAGAGGAACTGAGACGCATTGGGTATTTCTCCATGGAGGTAGCCATCGATTCCAGCATACCGACCTATTCTGGCGGGCTCGGCGTGCTGGCTGGCGATACCTTGAGATCCTGTGCTGATTTGCGCGTCCCAATCGTGGGGGTCACTCTTCTCTGTCGAAAGGGTTATTTCGATCAGAAGTTGGATGAGTGGGGAGGACAGCAGGAGCAGCCGGTACAGTGGAGTCCTGAGCACTTGCTCAAGCCCTTGCCCCAGACCGCTACCGTCAATATCGAGCAAAGGCCCGTCAGGATCCGGGCCTGGCAATACGACATTGTTGGGCTAAGCGGCTACATCGTGCCACTGATTCTTCTGGATTCAAATCTTGAGAGCAACACAGACTATGACCGCACGCTGACCGACTCCCTATACGGCGGAGATGAAAGATATCGGTTGGCCCAAGAGACTCTTCTGGGAATTGGAGGAGTCAGAATGTTTGATGCCTTGGGTTACGCAGGAATCCAGAAATTTCACATGAACGAAGGTCACGCCAGCTTGCTGATCTTGGAGCTCTTACGAAAGCAATCCGGCGCACAGCCGGCAGAGTTGGATTTCGCTGCTGTCAGAAACCAATGCGTGTTTACGACTCATACGCCCGTGCCAGCAGGACACGATCAGTTTGGTTACGACCTGGTCCAGCGCGTTCTGGGGCAGATCCTGCCCCTGGAGATCCTTCAGATGCTCGGTGACCGGGACCGCCTCAATATGACATTGCTTGGATTGAATCTCAGCCAATACGTCAACGGCGTCGCCAAACGCCATGAGGAAGTGTCGCGCGAGATGTTTCCTGGGTACCCCATCCATCACATCACCAACGGAGTCCATTCATGGACCTGGACCTGCGATAGTCTCCGCGTTCTCTATGACAGACAGATTCCTGGCTGGAGCAACGATCCGGCGATGCTCAGAAATGCCGTCAGTATCCCTAGGGATGAAATTTGGGCTGCCCACCAGCTCGCCAAAAAACGCCTTCTGGACCTTGTTAAGCAGCGAGCGGGCCTCTCCCTCTCGCCAGAAACACTCACGATTGGGTTTGCTCGGAGAGCGACCCAGTACAAGCGAGCCGATTTGATTTTCTCAGACGTGAATCGTTTGCTGGCGATCGCCGAGCAGGCAGGTCCAATTCAGTTTGTCTTTGCCGGCAAAGCGCATCCACGAGACCAAGGGGGCAAGGAACTCATTCGCCGCATCGTAGCCGTATCGCGTCAGCTGCGCGATCCGATCCCCATTGTTTACCTGGAGAATTATGACATGGAGCTCGCGAGGCTCCTGGTTTCAGGCGTTGATCTCTGGCTCAACACGCCAGAGCGACCTCTAGAAGCTTCTGGTACATCCGGCATGAAAGCTGCACACAACGGTGTTCCAAGCTTCAGCACTCTGGACGGCTGGTGGGTGGAAGGGCACATCGAAGGCCTCACTGGCTGGTCGATCGGGTCAAGAGAAACAGGATCCTCGGCTCACGGTTCCGCCAGCCAACAGGATGCAGAAAGCCTATACGAGAAACTGAACGGCGTGATCATTCCACTTTTCTATCTCAATCGCGATCGGTGGATTGATGTGATGCGCCACTCGATCGCGCTGAACGCCTCTTTTTTCAACACGCACCGAATGGTGCAGCAATATGTCACCAATGCCTACTTGTCCTGAGGTGTCTGTGGATGGATTTCTCCAGGGAGCACGGCAGGCGGGGAACTCCTCAAATGAATGAGTGTCAAGCTTGCGGGAGACCGATCTCGGAAAGTGAGGCCTTTGCACGGATAGCATTGGGAGGTGAAACCTATCTTTTTTGCTGTCCCATGTGTATGAGTGCCTTCGAGGCGGGACCTCTACAGCGAAGAATGATTCCCAACTCTTTTTCGGACCACCGTTTCTCAGTATTCGTCGAATATCTGCCGGCCTTACAGGTTGGTGGAGACTACGCTTGCATTCGTTCCGTGGGAGAGGATCGGCTGTATCTCATCATCGGCGATATCTCTGGGCACGGCGTCACCTCAGCTCTGCTTATGAGCCGCATTAGCACTGAGATCGAGCGCCTAGTCGAGGCTGGGCAAGACTTAGCCAAAATTGCCGAATTCTTAAATAACTCGATCCACTCATTGCTTGGCGAAGAGTGGTTCTACCTAACTCTCTTTGGCGCGGCGATCGATTTCCCTTCTCAGACCCTCAGCTACATCAATTGTGGGCATCCAGGACAATTACTGTGGTCGCAGCGCGAGCAAGCGGTGGTTCGGCTGGATTCGCAGAACCTGCCGGTGGGTTTGTTTGGTCCTCGAGTCTTTGGAACGGCGATCCAGAAGACTGTTGAGATGCAGTCAGGGGACAAGCTCCTGCTATTCACTGATGGCATTTCTGAACTGGAACGCGAAGATGGCTCGGAGCTTGGAGAGGCGGGACTGATCGAGATATTCCACAAGTTCATCAAAGCCCCTCGTGAGGAGACTCAACGGAGAGTCGTGGAGCAGGTCCATGCTCTTCAGAAGGGTCATCCGAACGACGACGTACTCTTCATCTTTGTTGATCTGAGGGGCACTTAGAAAAGCGTGATAAAGCGTGATGAAGAAATAGAAGGCTCATGAAAGAAACATTGTATGGAACCCTACTGTGAGGAGTCTTAAGTGAATAGAGTCTCAGCACTTCCAGTTTTGTTGATCTTGATGAGTCGCCCAGCGGTCGGGCAAGCTGTTCCGAAGTACGAGTTGTTTGGCGGTTACTCGTACTATCGGCTTCAGAAGAGCATCTTCTTTGATCATCGAGGAAACACAGCGGGGTGGAACGGAGCTGCAACTTTGAATGTCACCTCCTGGCTGGGCCTGGTGGCTGATGTTGGTGCTCATTACTCTCCACAGGAAACCACATCCGATCGCGAACGGAGTGTGACAAGCAGCCTCGACACGTACAGGGGTTTTTTCGGCCCGAGATTCACGCTTCGTGGGAATAACAAACTGGTTCCCTTTATTCAGCCTTTGGTGGGTGTGGTTCACTTCAAGCGAGATGCTTTTGGAACAGCCGGAGGACAGCCCTTCTCCAACTCGATTTCTAAGACCGGCCTTGCTCTGGCCGCTGGTGCAGGACTGGATATCAGCGCAGGAGATAGGCTCGGTGTAAGGATCATCCAGGCTGACCACGTGTTGGATAGGTTCACCGACTCAAGATTTACTCCTGCCAAAACTACTTCGCGTGGCTTGCGTCTTTCGTTTGGCGTAGTTCTCCGACTCGGCAAGATATAGAGCCGCGGACGCGGCGTACGATGGCAGTCATCAAAGCGGGACTGCCAGGTGACCTCTTTTCGGTGGAGGCATCTATGGAAGGTCAAAGCACACGATCAAAGCAAAGGAACTGGTTCGCCATTTTGTTGGGACTGGCAGTATTGGCGTCGGATTTGCGGCCTACTTCGTTTGGAGCGGCGTCGACTCAAACAACCCTCAATGTTCTGTTTGTGGGCGACCGTTGCATAAGCCGTTGGCTTACGTAGTGGCGTCACGAAGTGGCGCCCGGTCTCTCACTTGTTGTCCGCGCAGCGGCCTGCGTTTTGTAATTGAAGAAGGCGGCAAACCCACGCAGGCTACCGACCTTAGCAGCGAAAAACTCATCTCTGCTGAGAATGCCATTTATGTCGAAGGTTCGAAGTTTAAGCAGTGCTGTAGTACGACGCCCTTACGACCCGACATGAGGGCCCCTCTGCGAGCGCCATTTTGATCGCTGCCTGCCCAGCCCTGGTGGCCTTTTCGAAGATGGAAAATGCCCAGGAGTTCCAGCGCCAACACGAAGGGCGCCTTCTCAGTTTTGCTGAGGCTCGGCTCAGCGTGGCCCGGCAAATGGGACGCACATCAGATCAGAGCCCAAAGTAAGGTGTTGGATCTTGCTCCCACGAGATCACCTTCAAAAGTAGCCCGATACATGAGGTTCCAGGATGAATGAGAAAGAACATGGGCACGATGCGCTCAGCAAGAGACCCCCACTTGTTCTTCATGAATCGAGCGGCCAGGAAGCCACAATCACAGCCCGAAGCAAACTGGCGCGGTGCCCGGGGCGGCTGGTGGGGGTGGCGGTCGATGACACCCGGCTGCGCAAGACCGACCGGTTGATCCGCCAGGCCTTTTATCAGCGCGACCCGCTGTCGCCCCCGTTTCATGTGAACCTCATGCTCGGGTTGCGTTTTCTGCAGGCCTCGATTGCTGGTGGCCCTGTACCGGCGGGCAGCAGTCAGCACCCGGGCTGTGCCCATTGCCTTTGAGGAGGTTTCTCCGGTCAAACGCCGCCGACGCAACGCCAGCCCGGAACAATCGTGGCAGTATCGGCAGGCGGTCAAACAACACAATGTGTCGCAATCCTTTGTGAGGATGATGGGAACTCTCCGTCGGCAACTGGACCAGGCAGACGGAGCAGCCAAGACGCTGGTCGTGGCGGGCGACGGCAGCTTTGCCAATCGGACTTGCTTTGCGTGCCCCAAATGAGACAACGGTGTCTGAAATCAGCCTTGCCCAGGATCTTCACTCCTGTAATTAATATGGACTCACTGATTAGCCGTCCTGCGATTGAAGCCAACATGGGGCCTTGGTGCGGGGTTTCAATGCCCCATGGTGTCTCTTCATCGTTTCAGTGCAAGTCTTGAATCAAACTTCCGCACCACTCTGAATTCAAGGCATAGCGGATACCATTTCTGAAGTGGCAGTCTGGTTGCTGAATTAGACCGAAGTAACTTCGATAAGGAGGGTAGGCTTTGGGCAACCTGGGCGCTAACAGTCTGACCGCTCAATTCATGTGTCAATTTATGCCCCGAAACTCTGCGGGTCATGCAGTGAGATTTGTCAGGCGTGCGGTGATGAATGCGCCAAACAGAAAACGATGCATCGTCAGCAATGCGATAAAGCATGTTACAAGTGCGCTGAGGAATGCCAGAAATTGGCAAAGAGATAATAACGAACATCCATTGACGACAATCCCGCCGACAATGGAACAATCCACAGAGATCACGATGACAAAACCAATTCAAAAGAAAGGCACAGTTATGAAAACGAAACACAACATCCTCACTAAAATCAGCCTCAGTTTGGGACTCGCGGTCGCCTTGGCGTTCGCAGGGGTGTGGTTGGTCGGCGCGCCCCGCGCAGCGGCGCAAATGAGATGGTTGCCACCTCTGTTGCATTTGCAACGCATCACGACCCAAGCGCAATCGGAAGCACTGAAGCCTGGCGACTCCATATCCATGGCGTGCGCCAAGTGCAAAGTTGTCATGGTTCAGAAAGTGACTGCCGACAAGGCGCACGTCAAAATGATGACCGTCGGTGAAAAGGTTATGTGCCACGGCTGCGATGGCAGCGTCGAAGTCGTCGCCACTGGCAAAGGCAAAGGCAAGGACGCCGAAGTGAACCATGTCTGCTCGAAGTGCGGTGACGACGCCATGTTTTGCTCCGCGACCAAACCCGGCAGCGGCTCCATGAAGGAAATGGAAAAAGAAAAGAAGTAAGAAGACCGCGCCCACCGCGGACTGCGCAGGGTTGGTGTAAGCGACGCAGCGTCAGACTGCCACACCAGTTCGAGCCAGTTCGGAGCCCAGCGTCAAGGCGCATACCACAACAACACACAAACTGAATATGAAAAATTGAGTCCCCATTTATCACAACACCTCTCATGGTTGCTGGCCCGACTGGCCGTGGCACAAACCCTCGCGGCTGAACCGTCGACCGACCCAGCACACGCGGCTCATGCTGCCGCTGCCTCCCCAGCCAGGCGCGTCGATGCACAAACAATTGGTGGAATTGCGCGCAAGAATTCCGCCCGGCAAGAAGATTGGCCTGAAGGATTATGACCCTGGATTCACGAGTCGTTAAATAAGGACGAAGTCCTCTGCGAAATTACGGAAGGATATTAAACGACTGGCGAAATACGGAGCCGACGACAAAGAACATCAAGAGACATGATGGCTAAGCGCCACAACACACTACAGCACAATCTCCCCGCCATCCAGGCTGGAAAGACCGGAGACTGCACATCCAGCACACATTCCAGCCTGGGTTGGCGGCGGTTGAGGCGGCTCTTTGCGGCCACGGTCTTAGCGAGTTTCGTTTTGAACGAAATCTGGGAAATGGCGCAGATGTCTGCCTACGTCGAAACGTCGGGACAATCCTGGACGAGCACGCTCGGTCTTTGCACGCGGGCGGCGGTAGGTGATGTGGGAATCATCCTGGGCATCTACGCAACGGGCGCCCTGGCCGCTGGCGATCTAGGCTGGGGCCTTCGCGCTCGCTGGAACATTTACGCCACAGCGGCTGTTCTGGGGCTGGCTTGCGCGGCGCTGGTGGAACATACGGCGCTGGCGGCCGGGCGCTGGTCGTACACGGAGCGCATGCCCGTGGTGTCCGTGCTTGGCGCGGGCCTGTGGCCGCTTCTTCAAATGACACTGCTGCCTCCGCTCACGCTCTGGATTGCCCAGTGGTGGGCTGGTCGCAGCCCAACGAAAGGGGCTTCATGATGAACCATTCATACGGATGGATGGGTGGAGGAATGTGGGTTTGGACGGTGATCGGCGTACTGGTGGTGGTCCTGCTGGTCGTCGCGATTACGAAAATGTCTGACAAATGATCGTGCGTTCACGACCCGCCTGTGAAGTGAACTGTTAAGCATGAAAGGAACCATATGCTGGTCAAATTATCCACTGACAAGACCGTGAGTGAGGCTGGGGCTGCCTTGCAAGCCGCCGTCCAGGCCAATCACTTTGGCGCCATGCAGGTCCACAACCTCAAAGAGACCATGGCGAATAAGGGCGTGGAGTTCGTCCATGAATGTCTGATCTTCGAGGTCTGTCAGCCGCAACAAGCGAAGAGGGGTCTCGAGCAAAACATGAGCGTCTCCACCGCACTGCCATGCCGGATCTCCATTTATGAGGAAGGCGGCAAAACCATTCTGGCTACTTTGAAGCCAACCACTCTTCTGGCGATGTTCAACCCGCCACAACTGAAAGGAGTGGCACAGGAAGTGGAGGATACGATTGTCAAAATCATGAAGGAGGCGACATCAGGCTGATTGGCTCAAGCAATGAAAACTTCTGACCGTTCTCAAAATGCCAATCGCTGGGCGCTCGCAAAACTCATGAAACCGGTGGCTGTGGTGGGCAGCAAGGCGCTGTGTGTAGCGTGGGCGATGTTGTCGGCGGCGACGGTGGAATACGACCTCAACATTGGCTGGCAGGGGAAGAACTTCACCGGCCAGCCAGTCGAGGCGCTCACCATCGATGGCCGTCTTGCCGGGGCCGACCCTGAGTTTCACAGATGGCGACTGCGCCGTGATTCGTGTCCACACCCAGATGGACGGGCAGACGTCGATTCACTGGCATGGTATTCCGCTGCCCAATGCAATGGACGGCGTGCCCTTCGTTGAGGTCTCCGCCCATCGCACCGAGCCAGACGTTCATCTACGAGTTCGATCTATTGCAATCCGGCACCCTCTGGTATCACAGCCATACCATGCTCAAGGAACAGCGGGGCCTGTTTGGGTCGCTGATCATCCGGAAACTTTGGCGCAAAGTGAGAGAGAAATGACAAGAGGCTCCCTATGAAGGAACACGAACACGCAAGAAACAAGCCCGAAACTGAGCCGACGCATGACGAGGTTGCCAAGAAGGCATATGGCATCTATGTGATGGAAGGCCATCCGCGAGGACATGCCGAGCAGAATAGGTTGGAGGCGAATGCCCAGTTGCCACACGGCGGCTCCGACCATCCGGACGACCATGACCACCACGACCATCATGCCCACATGGCAGCGGATTTCCGGAAAAGGTTCTGGATCTCGTTGGTCCTGACCCTGCCGATTCTCGTCCTCTCGCCGATGCTCCAAACGCTGGTGGGCCTGCGAGAAGCCATTCGTTTTCCCGGCGACCTATACGTGTTGTTCGGTATTTCTTCCGCGGTCTTTTGGTATGGCGGCTGGCCGTTTCTTAAAGGATTTTTCGAGGAGCTCAAATCCCGCGAGCCCGGAATGATGACGCTGATCTCCGTCGCCGTTGCTACGGCGTATCTTTACAGCAGCGCCGTGGTATTCGGCCTCACCGGCAAGATGTTCTTCTGGGAGCTGGCCTCACTCATCGACATCATGTTGCTCGGGCATTGGATTGAAATGAAGTCCGTGATGGGCGCTTCGCGGGCTTTGGAGGAGCTTGCCAAACTCATGCCCTCCGACGCGCATAAACTCATGCCCGACGGCAGCGTGAAGGACGTGCCTCTCGGCGAACTGGCGGTGGATGACAAAGTCCTGATCAAGCCCGGTGAGAAGATTCCCGCGGACGGTGTCATTGTGAAGGGCGAGAGTTCGGTCAATGAGGCGATGCTTACCGGGGAATCAACTCCGGCACCCAAAAAGACTGGCGGAAAGGTCATCGGTGGGGCCATCAACGGGGAAGGTTCGTTGACCATTGAGGTCAAGAGCACCGGCAAGGATTCGTTTCTGTCGCAAGTCATCGATCTCGTCAAACAAGCCCAGGAAAGCAAATCAAAGACTCAGGACCTCGCCAACACCGCCGCGTTGTGGCTCACCATTGTTGCCTTGGGGGGCGGCGTGATCACCTTCTTGATCTGGCAAGTTCTCATGGGCAAGGACTTCGCGTTCGCCATCGAACGCACAGTCACCGTCATGGTCATCGCCTGCCCACATGCCTTGGGCCTTGCCGTGCCACTGGTGGTGGCCGTCTCTACCGCCTTGGCCGCAAGCAACGGCTTGCTCATTCGTAATCGTGTTGCTTTCGAAGGCGCCCGAAAACTGCAGGCCATCATTTTTGACAAGACCGGCACGCTGACCGAGGGCCGCTTTGGCGTGACCGAAACACTGGTGCTTTCGGAGGATATCGACGAAGAAACGCTACGCAAGTACGCGGCCTCCGTGGATGCGAGTTCCGAACACCCCATCGCCAAGGCTATCGCTGCTTCTTCGGAGAAGAAGCTGTCCGTCGAAGGCTTCAAGAGCATCACGGGCAAGGGAGCCGAGGGCCGGGTCGAGGGGAAAGACATCAAGGTGGTTAGTCCCGGCTACCTGCGCGACCAACAAATCGCGCTCTCTGACCACCGCGTCGAGCCCCTGCAAGCCCAAGGCAAGACGGTCGTGTTTGTTCTGGTGGATGGGAAGTTGAAAGGGGCGATTGCCCTCGCCGACATCGTCCGACCCGAGGCGAAGCAAGCCATCGATGCCCTCAAGGCGCTCGACATCCGCTGCCTGATGCTCACCGGCGATAACAAAGCGACGGCCAAATGGGTCTCGGACCAGGTCGGGCTGGATGAATACTTCGCCGAAGTCCTGCCGCAGGACAAAGCGGCCAAAGTGAAAGAAGTCCAATCCCGAGGCGTGTTGGTGGCCATGACTGGCGACGGCGTGAACGATGCCCCGGCGTTGGCGCAGGCGGATGTAGGCATCGCCATCGGAGCCGGTTCCGATGTGGCGGTGGAAACCGCCGACGTTATTCTGGTGCGGAGCAATCCGCTGGATGTCGTGGCCATCGTGCAGCTTTCTCGCGCCACGTATCGGAAGATGATTCAGAACCTCCTCTGGGCCACGGGCTACAACGTTGTCGCCATTCCGCTGGCGGCTGGAGCGCTTTACGCATGGGGCGTGCTGCTCACCCCCGCCCTGGGGGCGGTGCTGATGTCTGCCAGCACGGTGATTGTGGCCATCAACGCACGACTGCTGAGACTGAAGAAATGACCAAGCTGCTGAAGAACGGGAACAACAGTCTCAGCACCAAAACCGAGACAACGGAAACATTTGAAAGGATCAGTTATGAAAACCAACAAAGTAAGAGTCGGAGTCAATGGATATGGGGTCATCGGCAAGCGTGTTGCCGATGCCGTTCGCGTGCAGCCGGATATGGAGCTGGTGGGTGTTAGCGACATCACCAGTGACTATCGAATCAAGGTTGCAGCGGGGCTGGACATTCCCATATACGCATCTCGACCGGAGAAGGAGACCGAAATGAAGGATGCGGGTCTTCCTGTCGCCGGCGTGCTGAAAAATCTGATTGGCGAGACCGATGTGATGGTCGATTGTACGCCGAAAGGGATCGCGGCGAAGAATCTCGAAGGATACAAGGCGGCAGGCGTTAAGGCGATCGTCCAGGGTGGCGAAAAGCACAGCGTAACGGGACATTCTTTCGTCGCGCAAGCAAACTATTCGACCGCACTCGGTCGCGACGCGACGCGCGTCGTGTCTTGCAACACCACCAGCATCGTGCGCACGCTGGGAGCATTACAGGACGCGAATCTTCTAAAAAAGGCGCGCGGGGTGCTGATCCGTCGAGCCACCGACCCATGGGAGTCCGACCACGGCGGTATAATGAACACGATAGTTCCAGAGGCCCATATTCCCAGCCATCAAGGGCCGGACGCCCAGACGGTGCGGCCGGAACTTGACCTCGTGACCATCGCCGCGAAAGCTGCTCATACGCAGTGTCACAATCATTATTGGGTGGTCGAACTGACACGTCCCGCCAGCCGAGAAGAGGTCCTGCAGGCATTCCGGCAGGCGCCTCGCATCGCGTTCATACGTATGAGCGAAGGAATCTTGGCGCTCAACAGCACCATCGAGTTGATGCGCGATCTTGGGCGGCCCCGAGGCGACATGTGGGAAGTTGCCCTGTGGGAAGACGTGCTCACCGTAAATGGCACTGAATGCTATTACACGTATCAGGTGGACAACCAATCCATCGCCATTCCCGAGAACATTGATGCGATCCGAGCGCTTTCCGGCATCGTCAAGGACGGAAAGGAATCCATCCAAATGACGAACGAAGCCCTCGGCATCAAACGTTATTTCATTGGCCAGAAAGAAGCTTTATAACGAAAGTCACTGAACACCGAACCGACTCACTAAGAGGACATCTTAGCGACCGCTTTGGCCTGTTCGTTCAACCCAGCGACGCAGACTGCTGGCGCGCGCGACACCGTGGGAGATCCGGAGCGGGAGTGAGGAGCACACCTAAAGCGCTCCGGCCGCCAGCGGAATGGAGACGATATTGCCGTCCGTAGCCCAGGGTCGTGAATCATCCTCGGATGCGGTGCTGATGTCCGCAGCACGGTGATTGCCATCAACGCGCGACTGAGACTAAGAAATGACCAAGCGGTTGAAGAACGGGAACCATCATTTTCGATCAACACGAAACAACGGGAGAATGACCATGAAAGAATCGATTTCCGTGACCAAAGACCCCATCTGCGGAATGACCGTAAACGAGGCAACCGCTCTCCGGGCCGAACGCGATGGAAAGACGTTCTACTTTTGCAGCGACCACTGTCGCCAAAAGTTTTTGTCCACGCCCGCCGGTGCTAAGCCGCAGGACGAGTCTGGAGGCTGCTGCGGATAACACCCGAATGTTGTAGGCTAACGAAAATCCCGACTGGAAACACTTTAGCCAACGACCCCATCTGCGGCATGACGGTGGGCGAATTGTCGATGCTGCATGCCCAGCATGATGGACAGATGTTCTAGTTTTGCGGTGACCACTGCCGGCAAAACTTCCTGTTCTCGGCCTTAGCTGAAGAAAGGAGAACTGAATCATGAAGACAAAATGCTTTTCCCGAAACTGCTCGACTAGATGGATGCCTGCTGGCGCGGCGCCAACTATTGTCGGTTGGCCAAATTCATGCTGAAGGAGCCGCTTAAACTTTCGACCGTGAAGCCGCTGGTGGTCAGACACTGGGGTACGACGCCGGGCCAGGACTTCATCATCGTGCATTTGAACCGGTCATCAAAAAGGCGTGTATGCGCATGTTCGACATCCGCAATATGACGGCCTGTTTCTCATCACGCGAGATTCCTTCTTCAATAGCCCACTCTGATCACACCTGCGATCTGGTCCATTTTGATCTTCGCATGATATCGGCTGGCAATCGAGGGGAGCGGGAAGGCAGCCAAAAGTTTCCGCGGGAAGACCGTTTACAAGGCGCGCGTGGCGTCGTTGATTCCTGGCTTTGGACAAAACACTCCACCCAAAAAGGAGCACGCTAATGAAACAAGCCTTGATGATGTTGATTGGCTGCGCACTGCCGCTGCTGTTGATCTTTTTGCTCCCCGCTGCAGGCTTGGGTAGCGGCTGGGTGCTGGTACTGGCGATTGGCGCGATGTTCGCCTGTCACCTGATGCACTTCGGCATGCACAAGCATGGAGAGAAAGGAAACCACGAACATGAGCACCGACATTGAACAAAGCAATCCAGATTCCGGGAGCGCCAAGCCAGCTTCGGCTCCCGCAAGCCTACTTTCATTGGCGCACTTGAACCCCAAACGCCTGGGTTTGGGATTCGGCGCGACAGGCGTGGCGTTCTACCTCGGCTGCATGCTCACGATGGCCACCGTGCCGCGTGAGAAGGCGGTAGTCTTCTTCAACAGCCTGTTGCACGGGCTCAACGTCGAGCCAATTCTGAAAACCAGCGTGCCCGTCGGCGAAGTCGCCCTAGGATTGATTACGACCTTTATCCTTGGCTGGTTTGCGGGGGTGTTAATCGCGGGATTCTACAATTTGGGACTTCGAACATCAGGATAGGAGATTATGGACGCGCTGCTTGTGTTGGGGTAATTCTGATGATGCTTGTTCCTGGCGCTCGGCCACTTCCTGGGCAGCCCGACGCGGCGCTCGCCAACTGAAAAACTATTCCAACATGAAGCACTGACTCCGCTCTGCACGAAGGTGAAAGTGGCGCAGTGCGAATACTCCTGCTGCCCGCTGCGCCCTCGCAGACTGTGGTGGAAAGCCGAATTGGGGACTGCCCCCGCTATTATTTGGCCTGTGGGGTGCTGACGACCAGATGGGCCGGCGGATTGCATGCCGGAGTGACTTTCACGCTTGAGAACTAGTTTTCCCGCTGCTTGGCGTCTCGCTGGATTTCGGATTCGCTCAAGCGGCGTGGGTTGCTTCACTGGCGGGAGCCCAGGTTCCAATGTTAGGGCCCTCACTTGTTGTTCAGGAGTCAAAACTCCTGCTGCCTCTAGTAAGCACTCAACCTGGTGTTTTTTTACTTGAGTGCTAACCGCTTCACTCTCTTTCAATTTGGATTCCACAGCTTCGAGGTCGATGAAATCTTGCGTCAGCAGTTGCCAAAGTTCTGCCTCCTTGAGGTAGAGGTTCGTCACCATTCGAAATTTCAAGCTTTGAAACCTGAACGCAATCTCTTCGATGGCTTTTCTTTGCTTCTTGCTCATGCCGATCTGGTTCGAGATGCCAAGAAAGAAATTGGTTTCTAAACCGATCTGCATCAGGCCAGGCGCAATCAGATTGCTGTACTGCTTCTGGGATCTCTTTGCTTGACCACGTGGTTGTTCCCCCCAAAAGGCCACCCCGCCACCAAAGAATATGAGAACGACGGACATCGCTAGACTTGCAAGTACTCTGTGTCCTCGCTTCACGCGTGCTGATTTTTGAAGAGGATCTTGAGTTTTTTCTTCGCTCACCATCTTGGTGGAATCTCGGGAAACCAGAGCTGTCAAATTCTTGATCTGCACTCGCGGTTCCAAAGCCTTAACCGCTCTACCGCACTTGCCAAAGCAATCATATGCATACCCAAGCTGAGGTCAGCGATTTGCATCACGGGCCGATGTGATGAGCCTCACAAAAACGGGTTAGCCCTTGGATCTGACGACCGCACAGCTCTGTGATCGGACTGATTGGTCTGTCCAGGCGTTCGACCGCCGGTTGCCTCTTTGCCTGCGAGACCCGCTGACTCTGGCTTTCAAAGAATTGTGTTGAAGGTTAGCAGCAGCCGAGCTTGTCAGCATGGTGGGATCACCCAAATGCACCTTGCTGGGTCTGGTTGGCGCCGTGAAGAGGGCTGGGACTTCATTGATGTGCTTGCCTGGAGTGCCTCAAATGCGGCGGCAATGGCTGAAATCAGGCAAGTGCCGGGATGGCGGACTTGTTGTCGTTGCTTTTCCAAATCTTGGAAATCTCACTCTGTCAGGTTGAACAGCCTAAAGTCATCCTGTCGGAACGGTTGGCATCCATCCTTGACTGTTCCGTGTAGGGGCTTGTTATTCTCTTTCGTTTCCCCATTCGCACAAAGGTGCGTCCGATAGATCAAAGCTGAGGTTCCCGAAGTCTGGAACGAGGGTCGGAGATTTCACCATACTGGGTTGGATACCCCAGTGATTCATTTACCTGGGGTGGCGCGCAGAGACTGTCGAAACTGCCGGAACCTATTGAATCTGATACGAGCGAGCTTTTGCCCCAAACTCTTCTGGTGGTTTGGTACGCACCTTGCCTCTTTAGTGGTCAAGCTTGGGGAGAAAGCGTTCCGCTAAGCGCTCCCTAAGTTGTTCTGATCCAGTAGAGCCCGAACGGAAGTTTCTTATGTCGAGTCGCATCACACTCGTGTTCTTGGTGGTGATTTTGGCAGGAAGCGATGTCGCGTGGACGGCCGCACTCTATGGTCGTGCATTGTGCCCGAGTGCTTGCTGTCCGAAATCAGGAGCAACCAAAGAGAAGGTGTTGAGGAAGGCCACTCCCGTCAGCGGCTGTCACCATCAAGGTGCCTCCGAAAACACAGCCGTCGACAGCCACTCCGCTCCCTGCTGCCAGATTTCGTCAGCACCCGTGAGGCAATCCAATGCGATCTTATCCGGGTTTTCTTGCGAAGTATTGAAGTCGCAAATTAAGCATCAGTCATCGGATTCACAAGGAAGAATCCTAGATTCCACTCACCCCCTTCTGACCTCAACCTCCGCGCTTGCTTCGCATCTAGATCATTCAGACACCTACCTTCTTTCTTCTTCCCTCCGCATCTAACCCACTCCCCTCGAACTCTGTCTTGCCCGCTTGAGGCGGGCATTCAAGAGGTCGGCCGGATCGAAGTTTCCAGGTTTCAGTCATTGACCCTGGGACTTTCTGTGGACCTTTGTGAAACAGCAAAGTTGAAAACCCAACTTTGCGCTTTAAGTAGATTGAATTCTGAACTCCAAAGGAGAAAACCTATGCATCCCCTTTCAAAGATCACAATGGCACTCGCTGGTCTCGCCCTTGTGTCGATAATGGGAGTCGCTGTTCGCAATGCAAGTCCGATGTCAACCATTGCTGCCGAGAAGGTCTCCAAACGCGCCTTGAAAGAGATGATCACAGGAGCCAAGAGTGCCGCGGATCACAAAGCGATTGCGAATTACTACTACGAGGAGGCAGCCAAGGCACGTGCCAGTGCCGTCGAGCATGACGAAATGGCTGCGTGGTATCGAAAGGCAGGCGAGGGAACCAAAAAAACCCCTTATGCTCCGGGAACAATTGATCACTGCGAGAGGCTGGTCAAAAACTACAAAGCGTCAGCCGATGACCTGACTGCGTTGGCTAAAGAGCATGAAGCCATGGCCGCCAAGGCTAAATGATCAACTGGTCCTGTTGAGAACATCAGAGTCTCGGTGCCCGAGACTCTGATGCGCAATTGAGATTGGTTTAAGGAGACTTCACATGAGCAAACACAAACATCGGCATCACCACTCAAGTTCTCGCCAAGGGAAGCAATCGCAATTTCAAAAAGGAAATTCCACCTCTCTCCCCAGGCCTTTTATAGTAGCGAGCATTGGTCTCATTGTCGTGCTTGGCATCGCTGCGGTCTATGTCACTAGTAGTCTGTCAGGCAACCAAGATTCGTCAATCCAGACAGTCAGTGCTGCAGGTCAGGAGGTACAGATTCCCCTGGCGGAGCTAAGCAACGGCCAAGCGAAATACTATCGATATCAGCTCCCCAACAACCAACAAGTTGAATTCTTTGCGATGAGGTCTTCGGATGGTGTTTACCGCGCCGCCTTCAATTCCTGCGACGTCTGTTATCAGGCCAGGCTGGGCTATCGGGAAGAGGGCGATGCCATGGTCTGTAACAAATGCGGTCAGCGATTTCCCTCGCGATATATCAACGTTGTGAAAGGTGGGTGCAACCCAGTTCCGCTGGACAGGACAGTGTCCGGCGATTATCTCACCGTTCGAGTTACTGATTTGCAGGCCGGAGCATTCTACTTTTGATGAGAACGCCAAGGACTGATACTGATCAGGCTTCCGGATCGATGTTGTTGGTGGTTTGAAGGAGGTTTTCCTATGAGGCTAAGTAAGATTGCACTGGGCAATCTGCGCCGGCGGAAAGGTCGCACGGCTTTTCTTGTCCTGGGGTTTGCCATCGGGGTTGGCACAGTGATCGCACTCTATACGCTCAGTATGGCCATCAAGGATGAGATAGGCCATCAACTCGATCAATATGGTGCCAACATTGTCGTTGTCCCCAAGGCTAACACCCTAGCGCTGAACTATGGTGGTATTTCCGTGTCTGGTGTGTCGTTTGATGTAGGGCAACTCAGCATCTCCGACATCGAGAAAATCAAAGGGATCCCGTACAAGAATCGGTTGAGTACGGTGGCTCCCAAACTGTTAGGCGCTGCCAGCATTGAGGGGCACGACTATTTGCTTGCGGGTGTGCGTTTCCCGGAAGAATTGCGGATGAAGCAATGGTGGCGGGTGACTGGGAACAAGCCAAGCGAGCCAGACGAGCTGCTCCTTGGGTTCGAGGTGGCTCGAGACCTCGGGGTAACCGACCTTTCACTCACCCCCCCTCTTCCCGACCGCGGTGAGCATCTGGCTCATGCGGCGCCCAGCCTGCCTCAATCAGCCGCTTTCCGGCGAAATAGTATCCGCATCTCGGGGCAGGAGTTCCGGATCGCGGGCGTGCTGGCGGAAACGGGCGGGCGAGACGATCAAATGATCTTTGCCGATCTGAAACGGGTTCAGGAGATCGTGCGCAAGCCTGAAGAGTTGAGCCTCGTTGAAGTGAGTGCGCTCTGCAAAGATTGCCCGATCGATGCGATCGTCGCTCAAATACAGCAAAACCTGCCAACGGCTAAAGTCTCAGCTATCCAGCAAGCAGTGCGTGCCCGGACGGCGACAGTCGAGCGCCTTACCCGCTTCTCTGGCGTAATTGCCGTCGTTGTACTCGTGATTGGGGGATTGATGATCACTGGCACACTCACTGCATCAGTCGTCGAACGGACTCAGGAAATCGGGGTGTTGCGTGCCATTGGATTTCGCAAACGGCACATCATGCAGATGCTGTTCACTGAAGTCAGCGTCCTCAGTTTACTGGGCGGACTCATTGGATGGCTAGCGGGCTCTGCAGCCAGCGCGCTAGCAGTTCCCTACTTTACAGAAACTGGCATTGGAGCGCTGCCTCGATTGGAACTGGCCTTGGCGTCAATGCTCGTGGCGCTGATGCTGGGGATGATTGGCAGCATTTTCCCTGCGCGCCGAGCAGCCGCGCTAGATCCTACTGAAGCGCTGCGCCACATTTGAGGAGGAAACAGATGGGATTCCTGCATCTTGAAGAAGTCGGAAAAGATTACCAGCCAAACGGACCAGCCAGTGTGACCACAGTCCTTAACAACATCAATCTGATCATTACGGAAAGTGAGTTTGTCGCCGTCATGGGACCTTCTGGATCAGGCAAGAGCACCTTGCTGAGTGTCCTTGGAGCCATGAATCGGCCAAGCCAGGGCCGGGTCATCATTGATGACATCGACATCTACTCACTACCTGAGGAGCGGCAGGCCGATTTTCGCCGGGAGTACATTGGTTTTGTCTTCCAGCAGCATCATCTGCTGGGCTTCTTGACAGCCTTGGAAAACGTGGCATTGCCACTGGCAGTGGCCCGCATCAGCCAGCAAGAGAAACGACAGCGCGCTCTCGAAGCCCTCCGTCGAGTGGGACTCGTCGAAAAGTCAGGCCGTCTTCCGGCTCAGCTTTCTGGAGGAGAACAAGGGCGAGTTGCAGTCGCTCGGGCTCTGGTCAACGAGCCGCCGCTGCTCTTGGCTGACGAGCCCACAGGGAACCTCGATTCGCATACGGGGGATGAGGTCATGGCACTTTTCACGAATCTGAACCGGCAAGGTCAAACCATCATCATGGTCACGCACAACGGTGACAATGCGCGCCTGGCCCATCGGATCATCCGAATGCGCGATGGGGAAATCGAACCAGAATCATCTTCCGGTGTGACGCAAGTCACATCGGTTGGTGACATGAATCATCGCTGCTAAAGCGAACAACCTCTAGGATTCAGCGGGGAGCAGCGTTAGAAACACCGAGGGGAGCTAGCAGCCATGGAGAACAACATTTGGCAGCAAGGAAACGCACAAACACTTCATGGACGCCAATGCGTCGTGACTCAAACTGGCGAACGACTGGAGCTGGGCATGCCCCAGAGAGATTTGGACGAACAATCCAACCCACGAAAAGAGCGATACCGCCTGCTCGTTGTCGATGTTGATGCGGATGTGAAGAGAATAGTTTCTGAAGTTCTCGAAGCCGAAGATTGCGATGTTTTCCATCAAGAATCGCTAGGTGAACTTGCGAACAGGCTGTCCCTCGACCCGCCCTTCGACGTCATCCTGATTGATATCTATCACCCGGTTGAGAAATTTTTGGAGATGATCCCTCTATTGAAGGAGCTCTTCCCAATGACAGAGGTTGTTTTCATGTCGAGGATCGACGACGAGCGCCTCTGGATTGAGTCGATCCAGCGCGGAGCCTACGACCTCTTGCCCAAGCCCCTGAAGAAGAGAGAGCTGCGGAGAATTGTGCTCAATGCGATTGAGAAGAACCGAACTGCGTAACCTCCAAAATGTAAACGACCGTCGCGATGGAGAGAGTGACTATGCAGATCCGAGCGTACTGTCCCTCTGCTACTTGCGATCGCCTTTCTGGCTTTGGCTCTCGAGTTGCACTACCGCCTTCTCGTACGCCGCCAGCGACAGCTAGTCTGTTGTGAACTCAGGAGGAAGAACCGATGCAACGATTCATTGTTTCCATTGCAATTCTGACACTCAGCAGCAGTCTGACATTTGCTCAACAAAGGCCGCGCACCCAGACGCCGAGGTCACAAATTCAACTCGGGCGGGGTATGAATCTGATCACTCCGGGCCTCATGCAAATTGGCTTGGATACGAATTTCTTCCTGCTGATCGGCGATCAAGTCCGCCTGACAGAGGAGCAACGGCCAGCACTGGAAGAACTGGTCTTCGAATTTCAAAAATACACAGTTCAAAAACTAGCCGATCTCAATGTGGTCGATGCCGAACTGGAGCGGCTCCTGACCCGCGACAATATTGAGCTCGACGCCGTGAGGGCCAAGGTGAAAGAGAGCGAAGTCATCAATACGGACATCAAGACAAGACAAATTGAGTCCCTTCTAAAAGCCATCAACACACTGACTCATGAGCAGCATTTGAGAATCGTGACGTTGATTCAGAAGCTTCAAACCACCACAAAGCCGCCCCAGCCCGAGTCCATGTGATCGAGATGTTGAAGTACTGGCTAGCCATAGGGGGTGTTATGAAATCTCTAAGAATTTTTCGAACTGGAGTGGTGATGCTGCTCGCCATCTTTCTGCCCAACCTGCAATCGTTGGCAGTACAACACGAACACGGAGCTACCCGACAGGATCCTGTAAAAGCAACAGGTAAGGTCCGTCGAAGAAGGCTTCGCATGGAAGCAGAGCAGACTGTTGAAGTTTATAAGGCCACCAAGGCCAAGAACAGCTTCGTTTGGTCGCTACAGATGCGAGTCGGTGAACATTTAGGGTTATGGAGTTTCTTTGCATGCGGCATCTAGTACTGGGGCCAAGCTTCGTGACCGACAGCAGGAAGAAAACACAAAGCCAGCCGGTTCCCTAACTCGACTATGACGGCACAACCAAAACAAAGGGGATGATGCGGATTGCAGCATGAATAGAGCGAACGGTGCATGATTTCCCGAAGACAGGAGGAGTCGCAACATGTTAGAAACCAATAATCGTGAGCATATCGACCAACTGAAGACATTCGTCTTAGACCACCAGGTCTGTTACGAAGTTTGGCCCGAGTATCTGATTGTGAAGCGCAAGCGAGTTCAAGTGGGATTCGGTCTGGAACTCTGTGGCATACACGGGCAGCACAACACCCATCCAATGCCTGGCTGCCCGCAATGCTATGAGGTATACACAAAGCTAAGAAAGATTGCTGAGTGGATCGAACCTCAGGAGGAGCGGCCTTCCCAATACGAGATTCAGCCCTTCGACCGAGCTCTGCATGAGTCAGCGAAACGGCGATTCAGACCGGAGGTGACTTTGACCCTAAAGATTTTGCATCGGGAGGGGTTTGATCAGCCTGTTGACGCCTGCGGAGAACGCTGTCTGAAGGAAATGACGCAAAAATTGGGCGAGCTCGGTGCAACTCGGGGAAAATGGCGGTCACATTGAACACGATCTCGCGGGCGGAAAGGTGCGTCCATCCATACTGGCGAGACAATTCGAGATGGGGCCACACGTCAGTCGCGGCACAACGTGTGGGAGGAGGACTTGATGATTTTAGTGGCGATCCTGATCTTATGTATGGCGGGTACGAGCTATTCAGAATCCTACAGTACCAACCACGATGCCCAGCTGAGCGTGTACATTGAGCAGGCCTTAGAGAGGAACCCCGCCGTTCGCCAGGCCTTCGGTCGCTACCAGGCTGCGCGGCAACGCTCACCTCAAGTGGGCGCATTGCCCGATCCCATGCTGGGTTTCACGCAATATGCGCGGACGCCGGAAACGCGAGTTGGACCGCAAACGACGATGCTGACTCTCTCCCAGCAGTTCCCCTGGTTTGGAAAACTGAGCGATCGAGAAAAAATCACCGCCAAAGAAACACTCATTTTCGGGCAGCAATATGAGGCGATCAAGGCAGAAGTGGTCAGGCAAATCAAGGCCGCTTACTACAGCCTGGCCTATGTGGACCAAGCGGTCTCGATTACGGAAGAAGACCTTTCCGTCTTGAGGCATTACGAAACTCTGGCCCAGGCGCGTTACTCTCAGGGAGTTGGATTGCAACAAGCCGTCGTGAAACTCCAAGCTGAAATCACTCGCGACCTCAATCGGCTGAAAGCCTTGCGAAGCCGTCGAGTGGACGCGGAAGTTGCGCTCAACAACTTGTTGGATCGCCCCTCGGAGTCTCCTATTAAAAAAGTTCCTTTCGGAAACCGGCCGAAGCCTGAGGTTGAATACGAGAAACTCTATGCCACGGGGCGTGACCACCGCCCCGAGGTCCGAGCCTCTTTGCTGCAAATCGAAAAGGATGAGAAACGGATTCAGCTGGCCCAAAAGAGCTACTGGCCAGACGTGACTTTGGGCGCCAGTTTTGTCAACGTCGGGGGACGCTCCGATCTGGCAGGATTAATGAATCCGCCCGAGCAGAACGGAAAAAATGTCTACGGTATCACGGTCGGGATCAACATCCCTCTGCGGCGGCGAAAATACGACGCCGCCGTTGCCGAGGCGACCGAAGACAAAATCGCCTCCCGTGAGGGCTATCGCAGCGTCCTCAACAGTGTGGAAACGGCGATTCGTTCCGTTGGCTTCCGGATTCAGACGCTGGACGAGCAGATTCTGCTTTTCGAGCGCACCTTGTTGCCACAGGCTGAACAGTCGCTGCGCTCCACAGAGGCCGCTTACTCGACCGGCACGATTGGAGTCCTTGACCTGCTCGACAGCGAGCGCGTCCTACTGGAGGTGCGGCTGGGCTTGGCCCAGCTTCAGAGCGACTACATGAAATCCCTGGCAGAGATGGAAAGGGCTATCGGAGCGCCATTCTAGGAGGTCAGTTCATGAAGCCAAGAAGCACTGTTTTCATCGCCGGGGGCACCTTTCTTCTCGGCGTGGCCCTGCCGGCTTTGATCATCTGGAATCCGGGTGGCTGGGCTTGGGCAGATCGTTGGGTCGGTCGTCAACCGCATGCGACCCATGTCAAGTCTGGCCAAGAAGCGGCCAAGGATTCGGGAGCAAGCACAGCAGTCTCGAATGGGGAGAAAAAGGAACGCAAGATTAAGTACTGGCGAGCTCCGATGGACCCAAACTACATTGCCGACAAACCCGGAAAATCTCCCATGGGAATGGACTTGATTCCTGTTTATGAAGATGAAGTCCCGGCTGAGTCCGGCATTCGCGTGGACCCTAATTTCTTACAGAACTTTGCAGTGCGCACAGCGCTGGTGGAAAAGGGGTCTATTCCCGTAGAAATCCGAACGGTCGGCACGATTGGGTATAACGAGAAGAACATCGTTTCTGTCAATACCAAGTTCGAGGGTTGGATTGAAAAAGCTCGCGTCAACTACGTTGCGGAGCCCGTGAAGCGGGGAGAGGTCCTCTTCGAGATCTACAGTCCCCAACTGGTGACGACTCAACAAGAGTACCTTGCGGCGCTCGAATACGTCGAGAAGCTATCGGCCGGTGGAGTGCCTGAAGCGGTTGCCCGGGCTCGTTCGCTCCTGGAGTCTACGCGCGAGCGTCTGCATTATTGGGACATTACCGAAGACCAGATCGGCGAGATGACGAAGACCAAGCGTTTTACCCGGACGTTGAAGATTCTGTCGCCGGTTTCGGGAGTGGTCATTGAGAAGATGGGCGATTCTCTGGAAGGCATGAAACTCAATGCCGGCATGAACGTCTACAAGATCGCTGATCTGTCGACAGTCTGGGCAGAAATCGAAGTCTTCGAATACCAGATTCAACACCTACGGCTCGGTCAGATGGCCCATGTCACGTTAGAGGCCTTCCCCGGAAGGCACTGGGCAGGAAGAGTCATCTATCTCGATCCCGCACTCAACCAGCAGACACGCACTCTCAAGGCATCGGTTGAAATCGCCAATCCTGATCGGAACCTGCGCCCGGAAATGTATGCCGACGTCCTGATTCGCATTCCGGAGAAGTCCGAAGTCGTCAGAGTGCCACCGGAGGCCGTTCTCCGTAGTGGACAGCGGAACGTGGTCATCGTGCAGAAGGCGGCTGGACTGTTCGAGCCGCGGGAGGTTGAACTCGGGGATCAGGGCGGAGGTTATCAGGCAATCCGTCGCGGTTTGGCAGCGGGTGAGACGGTCGTGACTTCGTCCCAATTTCTCATCGATTCTGAAAGCAATCTCAAGGAAGCCATCAGCAAGATGCTGGCCGCTAGGCAAAGTGATGCCGGCGAGACGGCGAAGCCTGTGGCTCCACCACACCAGCATTAGAGGTGGAAAGCCTGAGCGCCTGCAGAGAGGGGAACTGATGTTCGCAAGAATCATCGAATGGTCCATCGCCAACAAGTTTCTGGTCCTGCTGACCGCTGTGTTTTTGATCCTGGCGGGTTTGTACTCGGTTCAGCAGACTCCTCTCGATGCGATTCCCGACCTTTCCGACGTTCAGGTCATCATCTACACTGAGTATCCTGGCCAGGCGCCGCGGATTGTCGAGGATCAGGTCACCTATCCACTGACCACGCAGATGCTGGCCGTTCCCTTTGCCAAGGTGGTTCGAGGCTACTCGTTCTTTGGCTTCTCATTCGTCTACATCATATTCGAAGACGGCACCGACATGTATTGGGCCAGGAGCCGCGTGCTTGAATACCTGAACTACGTCTCCGGTCGTCTGCCGCGCGGAATTACTCCCGCCTTAGGCCCCGACGCCACTGGGGTGGGCTGGGCATTCATGTATGCCTTGAAGTCCGACCGCCACGACCTCAGCCAACTGCGCTCGATTCAAGACTGGTATCTGAAGTACGAACTGACCAGCGTTCCAGGTGTTTCCGAGGTCGCGAGCATCGGGGGCTTCGTCAAGCAGTATCAGATCACGGTAGATCCCAACAAGCTCCGCGCCTACGACATACCCATTTCGAAGATCCGTATGGCGGTGCAACGAAGCAACAACGACGTGGGCGGTCGGCTGCTGGAGATTGCGGAGAAGGAATTCATGATTCGAGGCCTCGGCTACATCAAAAACCTTGAGGATGTGCAGAAGATTTCTTTGGGCGTGGATCGTAATGGCACACCGATCCTTTTGCGAGACCTGGCGCAGGTCCGGTATGGACCCGAGATCCGCCGGGGATTGGCGGAATGGAACGGGGAAGGTGAGACGGTCGGCGGGATCGTGGTGGTGCGGTACGGCTCGAACGCTCGTCAGGTAATTGAGGACGTCAAGACAAAACTGGCTCAGCTTAAAGAAGGACTCCCCGAAGGTGTCGAGATTCACACGGCTTACGACCGCTCAGCTCTGATCGAGCGCGCTGTTGAGACACTCAAGGAAAAGCTGTTGGAGGAAAGCGCGGTGGTGGCGCTGGTCTGCATTGTGTTCTTGCTCCATTTTCGAAGCGCCTTGGTCGCCATCATCACGCTGCCCGTGGCAGTCTTGATGGCTTTCATCATCATGCATCAGCAAGGCATCAACGCCAACATCATGTCTCTCGGCGGCATTGCCATCGCCATTGGCGCCATGGTGGATGCGGCCATCATCATGATAGAGAATGCACATAAACATCTGGAACGGGACGCGGGCAAGAAGCCCCACTGGCGCATTATCGCTGACGCTTCCACCGAAGTTGGGCCGGCCCTTTTTTACTCGTTGCTGGTCATCACCGTGTCGTTCGTCCCGGTGTTCACGCTAGAAGCTCAGGAAGGCCGATTGTTCAAACCTCTCGCCTTTACCAAGACCTATTCCATGGCAGCCGCGGCTCTCCTGTCCATTACCCTGGTTCCGGTGTTGATGGGCTACCTGATCCGAGGCAGGATCCTGCCAGAGCACAGAAATCCAGTGAACCGCTTTCTGGTCTGGATCTATCACCCAGTGCTTGAGTTCGTTTTGCGCTACAAGCTACCAGTGATTATTCTGGCTGTATTGGTCATTGCTGTGACTGTCTTGCCCTTCAACCGGCTCGGTTCTGAGTTCATGCCTCCTCTATGGGAAGGGGATCTGCTTTACATGCCCACGACTCTTCCCGGAATCTCCGTCACCAAGGCTCGGGAGATCCTCCAGCAGACCGACAAAATCATCCGGACTTTTCCGGAGGTCCATCATGTGTTCGGCAAGATAGGGCGGGCAGAGACCGCCACCGATCCGGCTCCGCTTTCGATGGTCGAAACCACCATCACGCTCAAGCCCGAAAGCGAGTGGCGTAAAGGAATGACGGTTGAAAGACTGACAGACGAGTTGAATGCGGCGATTCAGATCCCTGGCGTGACCAACGCGTGGACCATGCCAATCAAAACCCGCACCGACATGCTCTCGACTGGAATCAAAACCCCGGTGGGTATCAAACTGGCAGGTCCGGATTTGAAAGTGCTGGAGCGATTGGGAAAGGAAGTCGAACTGGTCATCCGCAACGTGCCCGGGACTCTCAGTGTTTACGCAGAGCGAGTCATGGGAGGGAATTACCTGGACTTTGAGATCGACCGGGATGCCATCGCACGCTACGGACTGACCGTGGGGGACGTGCAAGACGTCATCCAATCCGCCATCGGCGGCATGAATATCACCACGACGGTTGAAGGGCTGGAGCGCTATCCGGTGAACCTGCGTTACAGCCGCGAGTTGCGAGACGACCTCGACGAGTTTCGCGCCGTACTGGTTCCAACCCCGCGCGGCCAGCACATTCCTCTCGGGCAACTGGCGGATTTGAGATTTGAGATCGGCCCTCCGGGAATCAAAAGCGAGAACGCCCGTCCCAATGCCTGGATTTACGTCGATCTGCGCGGCATCGATGTGGGCACCTATGTTCAGGCGGCAAAGAAGACCGTTGAAGCAAAGATCAAGATCCCGCCCGGGTATACCATCAACTGGAGCGGCCAGTATGAGTACATGCTACGTGCGGAAAAGAGATTGATGATCGTGATTCCCCTGACCATCGTGATCATTTTCGTGATTATTTTCGTCAATACGCAATCGCTCATCAAAACCGCCATCGTGTTTTTGGCTGTTCCCTTCTCTCTGGTCGGGGCTGTCTGGTTGCTCTACCTGCTCGACTACAATATGAGCATTGCGGTTTGGGTTGGGATGATTGCCCTGGCAGGCCTGGATGCCGAGACCGGTGTCGTGATGCTGCTTTACCTCGATGTCGCCTACGACAACTTCAAGAAACGCGGGGTTCTCAACAATCGCAATGACCTGGCAGACGCGATCTACGATGGCGCTGTGAAGAGGGTGAGGCCCAAGGTGATGACCATCAGCGTCATTGTGGCCGGGCTCCTTCCGATTCTGTGGAGTCATGGAGCCGGAGCGGATGTCATGAAGCGCATCGCGACCCCCATGGTCGGAGGCGTTGTCACTTCCGGAGTGATGGAGCTGTTGATCTACCCCATCATTTTCTATTTCTGGCGCAGCCGTGGCTTGGCCAAGGGAGAGCCCTTCACCGGATTTCATCATCTCAAGGAGGCAAAATGAAGCGCTGGCTATTGATACTCATGCTGCTTACTCAAGGTTCCCCGCTGTTCGCACAGACGTTTTCGGTCATTCACAAGAAATCTCTCTGGTGGGACGGACATGGAATGATCGAAATCACGGACGAGGGAATCGCCTACAAGTCCGAGGACAAAGACGAAAGTCGCACTTGGCGTTATCCCGACATTCAGTACTTTGACCGGATCGACCAGAAGCAGTTTGTGCTTCTGACCTATCAGGACCAACGGTTGATGCTTGGCAGGGACCGTCAATATCATTTTCTCATCACAAAAGGGGAACTGAGCGACTCCATTTTTCAAACGGTCAGCCAGCGATTGGGGAAACCTGTCACCAACCGGGTGGTTCCAGATCGGCTTAGCTCGGAATATACAATTCTCGTCAAACATCTGCATACTCTTGGAGGATGCGAAGGCGAGCTTAAGTTTACCCGCGACGCCATCTATTACGTTACAGCACAGGAAGAGGATGGGCGTCAATGGTTGCTGGATCGGGACCTTCAGTCAGTCTGGTCGGCTGATCGATATCAGTTGGAAATCTATGCCTACGATAACAACCGACGGGAATTCAGCCGTTCGCGGAACTACCGTTTCGACTTGAAAGAACCCTTGGATCCGGAGATCTATCGCCAGCTGAAGTTGAAGATGTACCAACTCGAACAAGTACACCTACCGCTGAACTAGGCGAAGCCTGTTTCCTGACCTATTCGCGAGAACCAGAACCTGCGCTGGTGACGCAAATTACAGCGACATTCCTCTGCCTCTAGAAGTTTCTGGGTACGGCCTCGACCGGAAACGAGCATGGCGCGTGAGTTCGCATCAGTGTTTGGCCTAACCAGTGAGCTATTCAACTAATTTCGATTGGGAGCAAGCATGTTAAAGCGAGTGCAGCTGAAAAGAAAATCTGTCGAGAAATATCGATCTGTTGTTGGAGATGAGTGCATAGGGCGTTTGCGAGACCTGGCCAAGCCGCTTCAGGGCCTTCGTGTCCTCCACATCAATTCTACTGCCCAGGGCGGTGGAGTTGCGGAGCTTCTGAACTCGTTGGTCCCTCTGATGCGGGACGTGGGTATACATGCAGAATGGCAATTACTTTGCCACGATGAGCCGTTTTTTGAAGTAACCAAGGGGTTTCACAATGCCTTACAAGGGAAGCCACTCGCGCTGACTGAACAGCAAAAGCAAACCTACCTCGACAGGAATCGGGCCTGCGCAGGGATGATCGAAGGGCACTACGATATTGTTGTTGTCCACGACCCGCAGCCCGCAGCCCTCGTGAGCCTTCGAGCCGGAGTGGGTGATCACTGGATTTGGCGTTGTCATATTGACACTTCTGAGCCAAATCCTGAGGTCTGGACCTTCTTGCGTCCTTTTGTTGCGGCCTATGAGCGAGCAGTGTTTACAATGACAGAGTTCGTTCCTCCAGATCTTACGGGGCCGCGTGTCGCGACCATTCCACCAGCGATCGACCCTCACAGCTCAAAGAACCAGGAGCTCTCTCGGAGCCACGCTCGAGCTACCGTGGCGGAGTTTGGAGTCGACCTCGGGCGTCCGCTCCTGCTTCAGGTTGCCCGCTTCGACCCTTGGAAGGATCCGGAGGGAGCCATTCAGGCCTATCGAATCGCCAAAAAGCAGGTTCCCGGACTTCAACTGGCTTTGATCGGGGCAATGGCTGCTGATGATCCTGAAGGATGGGACCTCTACAGCAGATTGGAGACTCCGGCCGCTGAGGATCCGGATATCTTCCTTTTCACAAACCTGACCGGGGTTCAGGCACATGAGGTCAATGCGTTCCAGCGAGTATCCGATGTGCAACTGCAGAAATCGATTCGTGAGGGCTTTGGCTTGGTCGTTTCCGAGGCTCTTTGGAAGGAAACACCTGTTGTCGGAGGACGGGTAGGAGGAATCACTCTGCAAATTGAAGACGGGGTGAGCGGCTTTTTGGTTTCGAATGTGGATGAGGCTGCAGAACGGATTGCCGACCTTTGCCTCCACCCGGATCTAGCTGCCAGCTTGGGACGAGCAGGGCAGCAACGAGTGCTCGAGCGATTCCTGATCACGAGGTTGCTCGAAGACTGGCTTGAGTTGTTCGGTCAAACAATTGGGGCTGCGAATTAGATTTGAGTGGAGGACCTGTGACTTGTGCGGAAGATCTTTACTGTCGGTAGAGAGCCTCTAATGCTCGAAAATGCATCACATTCCCGCCATGTTCCCGCTGGAATTTCTCGGCGCCGTCTCTCTTGGCGAAAGCGAACATGCTCGGCGAACAGCGATCAAAATTAGCCGGACTCGCCTGCTTGTCGTGATCCAAATGGACGTGTTGCTGGATGCATAGGTTCAAACGGCTCCCCTCAACGATGTACGCGTCTTCGGGTTTAAGCGAGGAGCCAGTTTCGTAGTTAGAGAGTTCCGTGATGTCAACGGCTTTGCCGGTTTGACGATGGGCCGTCAATGCGCACGTGGGGCAACAAAAGAGTTTCTTCTTATCGTCGGCGAAACCGACTGTCTTAGTAGTCGAATGCAAAGGGCGGCGGCAGGCTTGGCATGTTTCGGGGATGCTTAGTCTCCATCCCAGGTAGGAAAACCCTAGAGCGACCACAGCGAGAATCATGAGGCCGATGGCGGTGCCCTTGAGTTTCATTGTGTCTTTCCTTTCTTCAAATAATTCTAGGCCCTTTCCACTGCTTCCTCAAGTGTTTCAGACCTGGAGCAGAGAAGAAGTTCCATCTTTGACCTCAAGCGCCGCCTCGATCCCGAGACGTATGATTTCCTCTGGAGTAAGATCAACCTGCCCAGAATCAGCTCCAGGTGGTTTGAGGAAATGGGGATGAGCAGTGCTCAACAGCCCCATTACCATCGCGCACGTGACAACGGAGAGTGCGCTTGGAGGCCGCGCATCTCACATCTGATCTGAGTTGTGCTTATTTGCCGCCATTCGCGGCGATCACATCACCCCCCAGACTGAGACCTGCTTCTCTGTTTGCAGCGAAAACACCCGCACATGGGTCGAATACCCCTTCCTGTCCAACCACCCAGCACCTGCTGAAAATAACAACACCTTAACTGTCACAGCCTTCAGCACTTCCTGAATATTCAACTGGCTCTTCGATTGCACTGAACAAGGGCATTGACGTTTATGTTTGAGGAGGCCTTATGAATTCTTCTGCATACAAAATAGGTCGTGCACTGAATGCCACGCTGCTGGCGCTGTCTCTTAGTCTTCCGCTCTCCGCCCAGATGGGTAGTGGTGGCATGCATGGCGGTGCGACCAACACTCCAATGGACAACTCAGGACCGATGGGCGATGTTCCAGCGAACGGTCAGGATATGCCCGGCTCACCGGCCGAGATGAGCGGCAATGATATGGCGATGGGCAGGAACGTGGCTCCCTTTGTAGACAACAATACAGTCTACACGCTGACTCGTGAAAGACCGTCCGAAACAGCGGACCGTACCGATCTTCCCTACTGGGACTGGGTGCTGGCAGCGTTCAACCTTTCAGGGGTACAACAGTGGAGGGTGACTCTCAGCACCGATCAGCTTTCGGCTCCAACCTTTGGACCCGATGGAAGAATCGTGCTCGTTGGCCGCAATGGCATGAGAGCCTGGACAAACCAGTTCGGCCTCGGCTGGCCAAGAGAGGATAGGGGGAATCTGCAAAGGTCCAGCGTCCTCTACATCGTGTCTCCTGGCCCTGCCACGGCAGCGGTCAAGGAAGTGAAGATCGACGGTGAGTGGGCATCTCCTCCCGTGGTTGCTACGAGTGCATCGCTCTACTCAATCTACTTGACAACGACGCCCGTTGACTTTGAGCTTGCGATCGCCGGGCAAGGGCCGATGCATGACTCCGACGATGTCGCGGTTCAGCGCTTTCTCTATGTATTCAGCCCCGATGGCGCGAATACCGCGAAGACAGAACTGAAATAGTGACTTCACGTCTCTTACCAAAGTCCGCGGTACTCCAGAGTCCCCGCCATCGATGAAGCAAGGAGTGGTTTCCAGAAGCTTCGAAACCCACACTGCTAACTCGCCACGCCACGAGAAATCCTGGTGTGGCGAGGTCCAATCGGCCACTTTTCTCTTTTTATCGCTCGGGCTCGCTAACGGGTCAGAAGCTGTTTGACTTTCTGCTCGATCAAGTCCCGAACGGAGCGAAACTCATCGGACGACATTTGTTTCGGATCTGGGATACTCCAGTCTTCCCGTTGCCTCGCTCGCACGAACGGGCACTCGTCTCCGCAGCCCATCGTGATCGCATAGTCGTATTCGATGTCAGGAATCTCGGATGGCCCCTTGGAACGGTGCTCGCTGAGGTTATAACCTACCTCACGCATGGCCTCAATGGCTTTCAGGTTGACGCGTCCTGAGGGGCGCGAACCGGCGCTGTACGCTTCAACGAAGCCGGTGCCGTGTATCCTGGCAAAGGCCTCAGCCATCTGGCTGCGATTGGAATTCTCCACACAGACAAACAGGACTTTCAGGGGTACCCTTGCATCCAAAGATTGATTCGTCATTTGGGAACCTCCCTTGCCAGAACAATTTCAGTATGGCACCTCCATGACAATTCGAATCAGTGCGAGACTAAAGAAAATTTGCTTGACTCCGCAGCGTGGTACAGGTTTAGGGTAATCTCAATCAGAAGGAGGGAGAACTGGGTTTTTCTCTGAGTGAGATTGCAGACCTGCTTTCCCTCCGCACCGTTCCTTACTCTTCTTGTAAAGATGTCAAACGCCGGGCAGAAGCCAAGCTTGCCGACATCGAGTGGAAGCTTCGAGACCTACCCGTTAAAAAAAGTCCTTGACTCCGTACCTAGGTACAGAGTGTAGGCTGCTATTGAAAGGAGAGGCCGATGAACCAGAGGACTCCACTGACTATAGGGAAGCTAGCCAAACAGGGCCGGGTGAATCTCGAAACCATTCGCTACTACGAGCGGCGGGGACTTCTACCAGAACCGCCCCGGACAGATTCAGGTTACCGCGTTTTTTCTGCTAATGACGTCCGGCGAATTCGCTTTATCAAGCGTGCTCAGGAACTGGGCTTCTCGCTTAAAGAGATCCAGGAACTGCTGGCCTTGCGCATTGATCCCGGCAGCAGTTGTGCCGAGATCCGGCAGCGGACCGAAGTGAAAATCGCCGACATCGACGAGAAGATCCGAACCCTCAAAGCAATGAAGAGGGCTTTGGTGCGCCTTACCAACGCTTGCTCGGGTCGTGGTCCGGTAAGCGACTGCCCGATCCTAGAGAGCCTTGAAGAGCAGAATTTATGAACACCAAAGAACACCGCTGGATTGGATTCATGATCGGTGCCGTGGTTTTAGTCCTCTTAGGTGCCTATTCCGTTGCGCGCAGACCGCAGGAAGAAGCGCGAGATGTAATCTCGAAGGCTCCAGCGAAGACCATCGCGATCCCTATTGAAGGAATGACCTGTGCATCGTGCGTCGCGCAGGTAAAGCAGAAGCTTAAATCGATTGATGGAGTCTCCGAAGTTGAAGTGAGCCTGGAACATCGCCAGGCACTGGTTCGATACACCGAAGCACGAGTTTCAGAAGAACCCCTTACGGCTGCAATTAACAAGCTTGGGTATAAGGCTGGAATACCAACAATCCAGAAAGCCAAATGACTCTAGAAGAATTTCTTCGCCATTTCGGAGCAGGTTTATCGGACGGATCCCTTTGGGCCTTGGGAGTGGCCCTGCTGGCAGGCGTTTTGGCGAGCGCTGTGTGTCCCTGCACACTACCGGTCGGGCTGGGTATGACAGGTGTGGTTGGTGCCTCGGAGAACTGGTCTCGTCGCAGCGGTTTGATGATCGCCGTAGCTTTTTTCGCGGGCATTGCTGTGAATCTTACAGTTCTAGGCGCTTTGGCCGGCCGCTTGGGGTTTATGTTGAGCGAATCGTTCGGTCGATACTGGACGCTGGCAATGGCACTGGCGTCTTTGGTTGCCGCAGTTGTGGCCTTTTGGGGGCCTCGCCTGAAGGCGACTCAATTGGCAGGCGTGCGAAGGCCCGGGCTGGCCGGAGCGTTCAGCTACGGCTTTATTTTCAGCTTGGGCACCTCGGTCGCGCCGCTGCTTTTGCTGTTGACTGTGGCTGCTACCCAGGCCAGCTCAGGCTATGGGTTGATTCTTGCATTCACTTTCGGCCTGGGCCGTGGTTTACCCTTCCTGCTGGTGGGCGTTTTCGCCGGTGGTGTTATGCGCCTTGCCCGTGTTGGCTTGTGGCGCAGCGCCATCCAAGTGGTTAGTGGGACTGCCTTGCTTTTCGTCAGCGGGTACTACACGAAAGCTTTTCTGGCTTTGCTCTGAAACCTACTGGAAAGGAGGTGAAATCGAATGGCTCTTAAACAAGGAGAGGTCTACAAATGTTCGGACCCGGACTGTGGGTGCGAAATCACGGTCACTAAGGGTGCTGCTGCGGGCAAGGGTGGCAACCTAGCGCCGCGTTGTTGTTGCGGCAAAGAGATGGTCAAGAAGTAACTTGGAAAAGACCCACCGGACAGGGATGCAAACTGTCCCGGTCGCGGCCAAGTTGGAAAGGAGGATCGGAAAAAGATGGCAACCGAAACCGTTCAAATGAAAGTGTCCGGGCTGATGTGCTCGTTCTGCACGATGAGTGTGGAGAAAGCGCTTAAGCGTTACCGCGGCGTCAAGAATGTGATGGTGAACCTGGTGCACGGCATCGTGTTAGTGGAAGCCGACACCGCCCAGATCAGCCGCACGGAACTGGCCGGTGCAGTGGAAAAGCTAGGTTACAACGTCTCTGCGACTGAGGTGCAGCAATACACGACCGACGAGGCCCTGTTCAAGCTCATCAAACAGCGCGGACTGATTGGGATGACGCTGGCTCTGATTGATCTTATCGTAGATCCACTCAACCTGTTTGGGCTTGCAGCACTACCGAGAGCCTGGTTCAGCTTGGCGGTGGCGGCGTTCGTCTTACTTTGGGTCGGGTACCCGATCCTACGCAAAACTCTGCTGGCGGTCCGACAGCGGGTGATCAATGCAAACGTGCTCCTCTCGGCAGGAGCCTGGGGGTCGTTCATCGTCGGTACGCTCTCTCTCGTCGATCCTCGTTGGCCAAACTTTTTGCCGGTCGCCGCCTGGTTGATGGCCCTGCACCTCTTCTTCGGTTACTTCAAGCTCGATACCCGCAAGAAGGCCTCTGAGGCGGTGCGCAAGCTGCTTTCTCTGCAACCGCCTCGCGCCCGGGTGCTGCGCGGCGCTCAGACGGTGGATGTGTTAACCAGCGACGTCGCCGTTGGCGAGACCGCCATCGTGCGACCGGGCGAGCGCATCCCGCTCGATGGCGAAGTGATCGAGGGCATCGCGAGCGTCGATGAATCAAGCTTTACTGGAGAATCGGTGCCGTCCGCTAAGGAGGTCGGCGCCAAGGTCATCGGTGGAACACTGAATCTCGATGGTGCACTACAGGTCCGCGTCACCAAAGTAGGCCAGGACAGTTTCCTGAGCCAGATCGTGCGTCTCATGACGCAGATCGCCGAACGCAAGCCACCGCTGGAGTTGCTGGCTGATCGGTTAATGAACTATTACGGTCCGGTAGTATTCATCGTCGCCGGGCTGGCGTTCATTGGCTGGGGGCTCTTAAGCGGCAATTACACGCAGGCGACCCTGGTCTTACTCACGACTATCATCATGGGCTATCCCTGTGCCCTCGGGATCACGACGCCGATGCTGGCCGCCATCGCCGGCGGCAAAGGAATCTCCATTGGCCTGCTGGTGAAGGCAAGCGAGGTTTTCCACGAACTGTCAACCGCTGATACGGTGGTGTTCGACAAGACCGGTACACTTACCTACGGCCGTCCCACCGTGACGGACGTTTTGCCTTTTGGGATCGAACCAAAGGAGTTGCTCGCCTATGCAGGGGCGGTGGAAGCCCCTTCGGAGCATCCTATTGGTCAAGCCATCAGCTTTTTCGCAGAGCGTGAAGGAGCGAAGAAAGTCACTGCCCAAGGATTTCGCGCGTTGCCCGGCAGGGGTGTTTTGGGGATCATAGAGGAAACTGAAGTCGTCGCGGGCAAGCCCTCGTTTATTGAGGAGCGCGGAGTTCGCCTGACCGATAACGTCCGGTCGAAGATCGAAGCTCTCAGTGCTGAGGGTAAGACTGTGGTCGTTGTGGCGCGCGGTGGAAAAGCTATTGGCGCGCTTGCTTTCCAGGATACGCCGCGGCGTGGTGCGGAACGGCTGATGGATAAGCTCCGGCAGCGTGGCCTGAAAACGGTCATGCTAACGGGTGATGCCCGGCGCGTGGCCGAGGCGATCGGCAAGCGGCTCGGTGTTGAAGAGGTCCGGGCGGAACTGCTTCCTGCGGAGAAAGTCTCTGAGATTGAAGCCCTCCAGGCCGAGGGCCGCAAGGTCGCCATGGTCGGTGATGGCATTAACGATGCGCCGGCACTTGCGCAAGCAAATGTGGGTATCGCAATCGGTGCGGGCACTGATGTGGCGATTGAGTCGGCTGGCGTGATCCTGGTCAGCGATAGGATCGAAGATGTCTCCAGCGCTCTGATCTTAGGCAGGGCAAGCTACCGCACGATGACGGGGAATGTCATTGTCGCCGTGCTCTTCAACATCGTCGGAATGGTCCTGGCGGCGATGGGAGTGATCACGCCGTCGCTGGCAATCGTCGTAATGATCACGAGCATCTTCGCCATCCTTCTGAATACACTCCGGATCCGGGGCATGAATCTTGGAGGGGTGGAGACAGCAGAAACCGTTCCGCTCGCCGAGAAAGAATTCTTAGTCCCGAGCATGGTCTGTGAAGGATGCGCTGAGAAGATCACCACGGCGCTCAGCGCGCTCACGGGTGTCCGAGAGGTTAAGTCTAAAGTACCGCAAAAACACGTGACGGTGCGCTACGAGCCGGCCAAAGTGCAAGAACAGCAGCTCAAGGATGCAGTCGGGAGGGCTGGCTTCACCGCACTCGAGGCATGAGAATGCCGTTTCCGGCGAAACCCCTTGGCCCTTTACTACCAAATCGTCTTGGGATAGCCCCTCACATGTGTGACGGGTGACATCCTCCAGGGAGTACACTGTAATTCTGGTATCGGAGGCTCAATCGGCAATAAACGCAAACCAAGAGTGTTGTTTTTGTATACGGGAACTCCTGCCGGAGTCACATGGCCGAAGCGCTGGCTGGAACGTTAGTTGGCAAGTGATTTCATCGATGCGATGAGTGCGGGAACCAAACTGATTGGCATCAACCCCAGGCCAGTCCAAGTTATGAATGAAATCGGCATCAGTAGGGCACTCCTCGAAGTCAGTCGAAAACCTCGGCATGGATTCCATCGATACCGTTATCAACCTCTGCGGAGACGCTGCGGAAACCTGCCCGACCTTTCCCCGTCTGTCGAACACACCCATCGGGCGCTCGATGATCCCGCGAAGGCAACGGGTGCTGCGGAAGAGCCTCAACAAATTCCGGGAGACAGGCGCCAAGATTGAAAGGCACGTCAGTTAGCTGATGTTGGCTCTCAGGAATTCTTGATCGGTGAACTTGTCCAGGGAGCAGTGGAGGGCCACGGGCTTCACTACTCGCAGTTGACCATAAACTATTTGAGCGGATAAAGCAGAATTCCGCAGCGCGTAATCCCCCTTAGTTCCAATTCCGCCTCAGAAACTCAGCCACCGTCATCCGCTCTCGATCTGCGAATTCCGGATAGCGCTTCAGCCATTCTTTGAGGTGCTCTTCAGACCTGAAGAGATTATTGATCCCTCAACCGCCCTCACGAAAGACTAGCACCCCGCTGGGCGAGATCCTCTTGGGAGTCGACCATGTTCACAAGTTCCAGGTGGCTTGAGCGATTGAAAATCGATGCGATAGGAAGGCCGGCGCGGAAAGCGGTCCGCAAGTCGATAGCGTCGGTCGTTGCCCTCTTCCTCCGCCAGTACGATGCCCAGTTTGTGCATGAACTCCAGTGGACGCTCAAGCGAGCGGGTCGAACCTTGAAGGTCCCCGGCGATCTGCTCCGGCGTCGATCCCGTTTTGTCACGCAGCTCGCTCAAAAGAAGAGTCCGCGCTATCAACTTCTCTTTGGAGGTGAGTGCCACCGTAGTGGTGCCGTGGCGCCCAAGTACCGGAAAGGCCCTTCGATTCGGCTCGAGGAATTGTGCCAGCCGCAGTCGCGAATCGTCGGAGAGTTTAGCCCCCAGGACTTCGGCAGCTAATCCTATGCTGGTCGTACGGTACTTTTTTGCCCAGTCCTCACGCAGGTGCTGGAGTACGCTCTTCTCGAGCGGACTCAAGGAACTGGTATCGAGGTTGGAGCTGGATTGCCTGTCTTGGGATCGCAACTGGGCATCGCACACCCAGAGCCAAAGCCCAAGCGCGGGCAAACCAAGCGCAAAGCACACAAACCTTCGTCGAGACGACTTCTCTAGGCAGCGTTTTACTTGCATTTGTTTTGCTCCCACCGATCAATTGGCCCAAAGAGGAAACAGTCGATTGGCGCTTTTCCCAGCACCCGCTGCCAGATCAGATTGACCTCGCAGCCTGGCTGCAGCACGAGCGCCGCGACGGCTAAGAGAAGCCCGAACGCGGCAAATCCAGCTGCCGCAATGAGCCATAGCCCACCACCCTTGAAAGCCAGTACTGCAGCACCGAAGAATATCCAAGCAGCCACACCGCGGAAGATGGTGCCGATTCTGCCAGGCGTGGCCAACCTCTGCTCATTCTGTACGCTCACAGCTCCTCCTTTTCTCATTCAGCGCAGCAGCTCATCTTCGACACGTCCTTCGTGTAAGAGAGTGCTGCAATCTTCAGTGCCTCGCTCATCGTCGGGTAGACATGCAGCATGCGTGCAAAGTCATCTATTGAAGCTCCGAACCGAAGGCCCATTGCAGCTTCGTGAATAACCTCCGCAGCGTTCATCCCGTGCATTGAAACCCCAAGCACCTTCCTCGTTTTCTGATCGGCAACCATCTTAAGGACCCCTCTGGTCTCCCGGACTGCCCCAGCCCTTGGGACGAGGGACATGGGGATAATACGGCAAGCGCACTCGTACCCGCGACTGTTTGCCTCCCCGTCCGAAAGTCCGACTACGCCCACCTGAGGGTCGGTGAAAATCGCTCGCGGAATTACCGCGTGGTTTACTTTACGGACCCCTTTACCGTTCAAAGCATTCTCGGCGGCAATACCGCCGTCTTGCGCACCCACAGGAGTCGCCATCTGGCTTTCAGTGTAGGAACCAATGATGTCTCCGGCGGCATAGACGTGTTCGGCAGAGGTGCGAAGCTCATCGTTCACCTTGACGAAGCCGCGTTCATCCAGCTCGACTCCTGGGAGTTCAAGCCCTAGGTGTTCAGTATTCGGTTTGCGTCCCGTGGCAACCAGAAGCTTTGCTGCCTTTAGTTCCCTCTGGCGCCCGCTCACCTGTAGCGTGACGACGACTTGCCGTTCATCGCCATGCACCCGGCTGACCTTGGCTTTCGTGTAAACGGCAATACCCTCCTCACGAAAGACCTCCGCCACTGACTCCGCTATCTCTGGCTCGTAGGCCGAAAGAATTCTCTCTCCGCGTTCCAGAATAGCGACGCTCGCGCCGAAGCGCGAAAACATCTGGCCGAGCTCAAGAGCGATGTAACCGGCACCGATGATTATGAGCGACTCCGGAAGCTCTGTTAGCTTCATGTCTTCGTGACTGCTGAGCAGATCGTTTGTGAGGTAAGGCGTTTCACTAAGCCCAGGAACGTCTGGCACAGAGGGCGAGCTTCCAGTCGCGACAAGGAACCGAGGAGCTGAGAGAACCTGCCCGTTAACTGTCACCTCGTTATGGCCGCTGAAGCGGGCTGCTCCTTCAAAAACGCGGATGCTTTTAGAGTCGGAGATAATGCTTTGATACTTTTTCCCCCGATAGTCCTCAATTACTGCATCCTTTTGCTCGATAAGAGCGCGGAAGTCCAAGCTCATGGAGGTAGGAGACAGCCCAGGGTAGCGCGGATTGTTTGAATCGTAGAGGATTTTCGCGGCTTCGATCAGGTTCTTTGACGGCAAGCAGCCACGGTTGATACACGTCCCTCCGAGCGTTCGGACTTCGGTCATTGCTGCCGTCTTTCCCCTTTCTGCCGCGCGAAGCGCTGCAGCAAATGCTGTCGAGCCGGAGCCCAGAATCACAAGGTCAAACTCCTCTGCCATACGCTTCCTCTCTTTGTGTGTTATCTAACCTAAGCATCCGGGTACAGGACCTTGGAGGGTGCAACAGGTTGACATTTACCTGGACGCCTTGTTGGGCTCCGCTTTAAAACCGGTCTTATTAATCGCATCGCGAAGCTGCTGTTCGTTGACCTGCGCGTCGTCATACACGACGGTGGCTTGAGCCTTGTCCAGGCTCACGTCAGCGCTCTTGACACCCTTGGTTTGAGTCAGCGCCTTCTTTACACTCACAACGCAAGAGCCGCAGGTCATTCCTTTCACTTTGATTTCAGTCGTAACCTCTTTGGCCATAGCCATTCCTCCGAGCAAAAGCATGTTCGTCAGGACGATCAGAGTTTTTCTCATTGTTCATTCTCCTTTTTATTAAGATTTACTCAGGACGCGGTATCCCGCTTCCTGTACAGCCTTTTCTAACTGTTCGATAGAAGCCGATCCTGTCTCGTAATCCACTTCTGCGGTGCCCCGTTCGAACGAGACCTTGGCTTCACGGACTCCCGGGACCACCTTCAGCTTATTTTCTACGGCGGTGGCGCAGGCTGCACAGTCCATACCCTCAATCGCGATGCTGGCGTGCCGGAGCTTGGGCAAGCCCTGATTCGGTTGAGCGGCTTCGGAGTGGCTTTGTGATAGCAGGAATTCTGCAACCGTGCCTGAGAAGTAAGGAAATGCGGCGAAGCCGATGATAGCGGCCGTGGCAAGCCAGAGCATCAGACGGCCCGAACGCTTGGGAGCGGGCATCGTACAGACACCCCCTGGCCCGCATTCCCCCTTTGCAGGACGATAGGCAAAGTAAAACCCCAGCCCGAGCAACCCAAAGGTCAGCATCAGCAGGTAGGCCCGCCACTCCGCAAAGGCCGCCGAAGCGCCCATGATAGTGAACCCCGTGAGGGCGAAAACGATAGGCAGGATGCAACAGAAGCTCGCCAGAACCGCGGCAACCACCGAACTCGCCACGAGCAGACCCGACCGATTCGACTTTTCTGCGCTCGCTGTCGATGGCCGTGTCGCCGGCTCGCAGCACTCGCTGGCGCTGGAGCCTCTTGCCAGAGCTTGTTTGATTGCAGCACGAATGAGACTTCGGGAAGGCAGGCCTTTCCGCCGGCCGTTTTCGCTATAGGTTCGACAGGTCATCCCATAGTCGTGGCAGGATCGTGCGGAAGGCTCGATGTCGAGTTCATCCACTCGGATGGTTGGCGACCCCAGAAACCTGACGGCCTGCGACGTTGCAGGATCAGGGACGTTGACCTTGATGATTTCGGCCGTGACCCCTTCTTCTCTCAAAACCTCTTCCAACCGTTCCACGGTGGGCTCGTGGTTCGGACATCCATCAAAGTACAAAACCTCGATTTTCATTACTTACTTCTCCTGGTTTTTGTTTATCCGTCCGATCTCTTCCAAGACCGGGCAGCATTCCTCATGCGCAGCGGTTTCTTTCCTTATTTCTCGATTGCATTTCCGCAAGGCAACTTGTAGCTCTCGTTCAAACTCTCGGAGCTCCTGGATTTTCTTCTCGACTGCGGCCAGCTTTTGGCCGAGCAGGTCACGGACATGCGAGCAAGCCTGTGTTTTCCTGTCGCGCACAATGAGCAATTCTCGAATCTCGACCAACGAGAAGCCCAACTGCTGTGCCTTTCGAATGAAAATCAGGGTTTCGAGATCATCGGGGCTAAACAACCTGAATCCCCCTTCACTGCGTCGAGACTCTTTCAGTAATCCTTGCTTCTGGTAGAACCGAATCGTATCGACGCTGAGGCCAGTCTCTCTCGCCAACTTGCCAATTTGAAGACCCTGTGGCATGTCGTCCTCCCTTGTCACACCTAGTAGGATGCACCCTCGACTGGGCTCCAGAGTCAAGAAGAATTTATTGGCAATTGGCAATAACTTCGTGAATAGGAGTTGCTGCGATGGTTAACCGATTGGCCAGCCCGAAAGCTCGTGTGGTTTTCTAGGTTCAATCAGCAGAGTGTGGTTTCTGGAGTTCGGCAAGGATTTCGCTGCACAAAGGCAGGCTGATCTTGCAGGTCGGGTCGGTGTGGCGGCATTGGGCGAGCGAGAGTTTGCAGCTGCACCTGCAAGACTCATGATTCATACGCTGTAGGGCTTCAGCTCGCACGAGGGGAGCAAGCTGCTGCAGATCTATACCGGGAATGCTGTCGTACCACTTGCTGGAAGGTGATGAACGGGATCGGGATCGGCTGCTCAGCCAAGTCCACATCACCACTACACTGCAGAGAAGGCCTACGGTCAGCATCATCATCAAATTTCGCTTTCGCAGAGCCGCTTGTCTCCTAGTAGCTTTCGGCGCGCGATGGTGTACCTGATGGGTCTTGGAATTCTCCATGTTCATCCTGCCGCTCTACGTCATAGTCCCTCAAGAGTTCCTAGCCTTTTCGTCTCGATGGAGCCAGATCGCCGCTAGCACGGCTGGCACATAAGCAGCGGTTTCTTTGGGAAGCAGTTGCAGCTTTCTTAGAGTCCAGAAGCTGCGGCTGCCAGTCCTGGAGACAAGTTCGGCGATGCGGTGTTCGCCGGCATTGTAGGCCGCAAAGACCAGCGGCCAATCTCGGAACCGGCTGAAAAGATCCTTGAGGTAACGGGCGGCGGCCCGAGTGGATTTGATGGGATCGATTCGTTCGTCATAGGAGGCCGTTTGGCGCAGGCCGTAGCGTTGTCCGGTTTCCGGAACAAACTGCCAGAGCCCACGCGCGTTCGCAGAAGAAAGCGCCAGAGGATCAAACCCGCTCTCGATCTGGGCCTGGACAATGAATTCTTTCGGTATGCCTTCTTCTTCGAAAATGCGCTCCATCATCCCTTGATAGAACGTCAAGCGCGACCGGGCTCTCTCAAACGTGAGCTTACCCGGTCCTCTGAAGTACTCGACGTAATGCCGCACTTCAGGGAGCATTGACTGGGCTTCGAGAGAGTTGGAAGTAAGATCTAATCCCTTCTCTTCACGAGCACCAGTCCCCAGCGCTTCTTCCAGGTCCCGCTTCAATCTGAATTGAAACTCCGGAAACGGACCACCGCTCTCACTGGCCCTTTCGACCAGCCTGAAAGCATCCTGAAGCTTGGCCATAGCTAGCTCATGATGGCCGGCTTTCAGCAATCGCTCGCTTTCTTCGCGCAGCTCTTGAGCGCTGACCAATTGGGCAGACTGCTCGGCCTGCTGCGCAAGTTTTCGATGCAACTCCGCCAATTGGTCATCAAAGCGCGCCTTTGACGAGTGGGAAGAAGGACGGCTCCTTGAATCCTCAGCAACGCTCTCAGCCTTTCCAGGTGGCGGCACGCATAGAGTCCCCGCGGTGACTGTAAATAGGGGCCACTGCTTCAGAAATGTGGTCTGGCCTGCGGGCCGTTTGGATCGCCCATTCTGTATTGCTGAAGCCAGCCTATTCATTGAGTAACTCTCGCTTGGACGTTTGAGCGCTTTCGAGCCGATAGATTTTCTTCCACAGGAGGTCATAGGTTTTCGGATCGAGGGGAGACTTCAAATCAAAGGTGAAAGTCTCGTTGTAGGTGGTGACACGCAAGTGGTAAGGATCAGGTGAACCGAGGGTTTCTATTTCACGCAGCTTCCAGACTCGATTGTCGCTGGCGCGATCGGTCAAATAGATCAAGCGTTCTTCTTCGACGGAAAGCTGCCCTTCACAGCCGCCGAGGCGATGACGGTGCCGGACAAGGAGCAAAGTTGGGTTCTGCTCTGCCTTCTCGACCAGCCGTGCAACCATCGGTCGGCTGAGTTTCGCACGCAGGAACTCTTGGCGTTCCGGAGTCAGCTTGCCGTCGACAAGGGAGAAATCGAACACCTTGTCTCTCTCAAGCTTCTTCCAACTCTGGCTCTGGAAGGTTGTCAAGACCAGTCGAGTGGATGAGGCGACATCGAGCTTCTGAATGTCGATGTAGGCCCACCTCTGAGAGTGTTTCCCATCGGCCGCTTCGTACCGAATCTCCCGATCACCGGTAATGAGTTTGCCTTCACAGCCCCCCAAGGTGTGATCGTGCTTGACGCGGAACTCAAACGACTCCGCTTGCACCGTTCCTGTCAGCACGAAAAAGAGAGCGAGACTGCAAACAAAATTGAGTCGCATAGGTTGCTGGCTCCTTAGATAAACTGTGAGTCTTCAACTCGCTCCGCTCAATGCTTTGCCGCCAAGTATCGGCTTCTCGTTCTGGCGACAGGCCTTGTGCCCGACTCCCTCTGGCGAACTTCGACTTTGATCTTGCGCCATTCGCCTTTGTCCTCAAGGCCTCGTGGATAGTAGCCGAGGTTGTATTGATGACTGACTTCGAGAGTGATCTTCTTCACCACTTCCTGGCACTGATGGACATTCGAAGGGAAGAATGCCCTTCCGCCCGTGGCCTTTGCGAGTCTTTCCAGTTGCCATCGCGTTTCCCAGCCGCTAAGACCTGGTCGCCGGGGATCGGCCGGCTCAAACATTCCGATGACGTAGATCATCACATCCTTCTCTTCCGCGATCTCGATCAATTCCTTCAGGCTCAGCTCACTACTATTGTCCTCACCGTCTGTCACGACAATCAGGGCCTTCTTCGGATGCCGGCCCTCCTGGAGTCGCTCTAAAGCAAAGGCTACCGCGTCGAACATCGCCGTTCTGCCGCTCGACTCCAGGCCGAAAAGAGCGTTGGCCAAGCGATTGCGATCTGAAGTGAAATTCTGAACCATCTGCTTCTCATCATTAAAGGTGAGGACAAACATCTCGTCTTGCGCCAACCCTTCTTCAATCACATGAAGCGCCGTCTGATGCACTTCGCGGATCACCGCCCCCATGCTGCGACTTCGGTCCAAAGCCAGTCCCCAACTGACCGGAGCTTCTTCCTGGCTAAAGAAGCTTATGGGTTGTTCTACGCGATTCTCGAACACCTTGAAGTCCTCTTTGGACAACCCCTGGACGGCGTAACCTTTTTGATCCGTGACGACGACATTGAGGGAAACGAGGTCCACGTTCAGCCTTAAGTCGTGAGACCCCTTTAGAAATGCCTTAGTGGGTGGCCCCTCAGCCGCTCCCTCAGAAGCCAGTACTGACCCGAAGAGAATAAGTGTCGAAAGCACCTTTTGTAGTCTCATGGCAGACCTCCGTGCCAGATCAAGTCACTGGTTCGGCCCTAGCCAATCGCTTAACTTCGAATCCTTTCCAGATTTCATAAATGGCTGGATACACCAGCAACTCCAATAGGAACGACGTGAAGATCCCGCCGATCATGGGGGCGGCGATACGGCGCATCACGTCGGAGCCGGCTCCCGTTGACCACATGATGGGAACGAGACCCATGAACATCACCCCTACGGTCATCACCTTCGGGCGCAGCCGTTTCACCGCGCCTTCAATAATGGCTTCCTTGAGATCAGCGATAGATCTCATGGTTCCTTTGGCCTTCCTTTCTTCGTAGGCCAGGTCGAGGTAGAGCAGCATGAACACGGCCGTCTCTGCGTCCACGCCCAACAGGGCAATCAAACCAACCCAGACTGCGATGCTCATGTTGTAATCGAGGAAGTAAAGCAGCCAAATAGCGCCAATGGCGGAGAACGGCACAGCCAGCAGGATGATGCTTGTCTTGATGAACGACCCGGTGTTGAAGTAGAGCAGCAGAAAAACAATAAACAGGGTGATGGGCACGACCACCCAGAGCCGCTCAACAACACGTTGCAGGTATTCGTACTGGCCACTCCAGACGATTTGATAGCCAGCGGGAAGCTGAACCCTCTCTGCCACCACACGCTTGGCCTCTTCCACGTAGCGCCCCATGTCGCGCCCGGCCACATCCACGTAGACGAACCCAGCCATGAACCCCTCTTCATTCTTGATCATCGGCGGGCCAGTCCGCAGCCGGATGCTGGCCAGCTGGCTGATGGGCACCTGAGCGCCACCGGCGGTAGGCACCAGCACCCGTTTCAGGCTGGAGAGGTTGTCGCGCAGGTCCCGTGCGTAGCGGACATTGATCGGATAGCGTTCGCGTCCTTCAATTGTCGTGGCGATGCTCATGCCGCCAATGGCCGATTCAATGAGGTCGTTAACTTCATTCACGCTCAGTTCGTAACGAGCGGCTTCCTCGCGATTCACTTCGAAATCCAGGTAGTAGCCTCCCGTCACGCGTTCAAAAAAGGCACTGCGCGTTCCGGGCACATCCTGGAGAACGCGCTCTACCTGCAAGCCGATCTTCTCAATGGTGTTGAGGTCGGTACCTAGAACTTTGATCCCCACTGGGGTTCGAATTCCGGTCGTGATCATGTCGATGCGCGTGCGGATAGGAAACAGCCATGCATTGGCATAAGAGGGAACCTGGACCGTACGGTCCATTTCGTCGATGAGGTCTTCCCACCTGATCGGACCTTGCTCGGGCCAGACGATCCGTAGCGGCTGCTTCACGAACTCGGGCGCCCACGGGGAGTACCAGCGGTTGTGATGCACGCTTCTCCATTCCTTCTCCGGCTTCAGAACGATTGTTGTCTCTACCATGCTGAAGGGAGCCGGGTCGGTGGAAGTCTCTGCTTTGCCTACTTTCCCGAAAACGCTCTGTACTTCTGGAAACTGCCGGAGCAGCTTGTCCTGGATCTGGAGATACTTCGTCGCTTCCGTTACCGAGATGCCAGGCAGCGTAATGGGCATATAGAGAATGCTGCCCTCGTTGAGTGGTGGCATGAATTCAGAGCCAAGCTTTTCGAACACCGGCACGGTGAGCGCTACCAACAACACGGCCAGCATGATGACCAGCCACTTGTGGTTGAGAACGAATCGCACAGCCGGATGATACAGGCGCATCAGCGGACGGCTGATGGGATGCTTCTCTTCGCTATGGATCTTGCCAACCGCTATCGCATTGACGACGTGGGCCAGCCAGCGCGGGCGGAAGCGAAAGTTCTCAGTTCGCATGAACAGAAGTCGCAAGGCTGGATCGAGAGTTATGGCCAGCACGGCTGCGATGGCCATCGAGAAGTTCTTGGTGAAGGCCAGAGGCTTGAATAGACGCCCTTCCTGATACTGGAGGGCGAAGATGGGCATGAACGAGACCGCGATCACCAGTAGGGAAAAGAAGCTCGGGCCACCGACCTCCTTTACTGCATCAATCACAACGCGGGTCGAACTGCCGGGACGCCCTTGCGCCTCCCACTGCTCCAGTTTCTTGTGAGTCTGCTCGACGACCACAATGGCTGCGTCGACCATGGCGCCAATGGCGATGGCAATGCCGCCCAGCGACATGATGTTCGAGGTCACACCGATCGCCTGCATCGGAATGAACGACAGGATCACTGCAATGGGAATGGTAATGATCGGGATGATGGCGCTGGGAAAGTGCCAGAGGAAGATGAGGATTACCACGCTGACAATGATCAATTCTTCGATCAGCGTGTGTGTCAGGTTGTCAATCGAACGTTGGATCAAGTCCGAACGGTCATAGGTTGTCACCACCTCAACGCCTTCTGGCAGAGAAGCTTCGCTCTCTTCGAGTTTGGTTTTGACGCGCTGAATGACATCCATGACATTTTGGCCATAGCGCACCACGACGATCCCGCCAGTCACTTCTCCTTCGCCGTTCAACTCGGCTGCGCCTCGTCGCATTTCTGGTCCCAACTCCACCTTGGCCACGTGTTTGACCAGAACGGGCGTCCCCATTGCGTTCGAACTCACTGCCAGGTTCTCAATGTCTTCCAGCGATTGGATGTATCCACGGCCGCGCACCAGGTACTCTTTACCGCTGAACTCCACCACCCGACCGCCCACTTCCTTATTGCTGTTGCGGATGACGGCTATCACCTTCTGAAGCGGCAGATTGTAGGCCAGCAGCTTGTTGGGATCGACGTTCACCTGGTACTGCTTCACAAATCCGCCCACGGTGGCCACTTCAGCTACACCGGGAACGCTTTCCAGCCAGTAACGCAAGTACCAGTCGTTGAACGAGCGCAATTGAGCGAGGTTGTGTTTGCCCGACTTGTCGACTAGGGCATATTCAAAGGCCCACCCGACGCCGGTGGCGTCTGGCCCCAGGGTAGGGGCCACGCCTTCGGGTAGCTTTCCCGTGATCTTGTTCAGGTACTCCAGCACGCGACTGCGGCCCCAGTAAATGTCTGTGCCTTCGTCGAAGATCACATAGACATAGGAAAATCCATAGTCCGAGCCGCCTCGCACGACGCTGACACGCGGCGCAGCCAGCATGGCCGAAACAATCGGATAGGTGATCTGCGCTTCCACCAGATCGGGGCTGCGGCCCGGCCATTCCGTGTAGATGATGACCTGCGGGTCGGAAAGGTCCGGGATGGCATCCAGCGGAATGTTCCGGATCGACCACATGCCGATGACGACCAGCGACAACACCAGGATGATGACCAGGCCTCGATTCGTCGCCGAGTATTCGATAATCCTGTTGAGCATGCGTCTTCCTCAGCGTGCCGTCAGTGTGGTTTGAACTGAACCCATCGGTTTGCCACCCTTCTTCACCGAAACCGTGGTTTGCCAGGTCCAGGCCATGGGAACGTCTACTTCGCCTTGGTACTCGCCCGCCTTCATCGGTTTGAGACTTGCTTTGGAAGTCATTGGAGCCATGCTGCCCATCTGCGGCATGAACAGCGTGACATCCACATCAGCGTCGGTGACTGGATTTCCTGCTGCATCCTTCACCATCAGACGAATGTAGTTCTGCCCCACCTTGGCTACCTTCGGCTCCATAATCTCAACTTTCAGGTTTTGAGCTGGACCGCTCACACTGGAAATCTGTTTCTGTTCTGGCGTTCCCATATTGGCGAACGCGCCCTTCAGCCTACTTTCCGAGTCGAGAATGAAGTTGGCGGCCGTCACCACCCGCTCCCCGGCACTGAGGCCTGACTGGATCGCGACGTAGCCCCTCGCCTCGCCATCCACTTTCACCGATCGCGGTTCCAGATAGCCCTCGCCTTTATCAACGAACACGTATTGATCCGTACCCGTGTCTAGGATGGCGTCCTCCGGCACGGCTAGACTCCGACCGAGGCTGACTTTCAGTCTCAGGTTGACATACATGTCCGGTTTAAGTTGGAAGCCAGGATTTGAAAACTCCATACGGACTTGGGCCGTGCGGGTTTTCGGGTCCAGGTAGGGATAGAGATAAGTCAGCTTACCGTGCAAAGATTTCGTTTCCGAGGCGTAGGGAAACTCAATCTCGACGGATTGACCTTTTTTGACGTAGGGCAGCTCGTATTCGTAGATATCGCCCAGGATCCACACCGTAGACAGATCCACGAGTTTGTACAGATCCATTTCCGGATTAACGAATTTTCCATGATGAAACGCGGCTCGCTCGGTGACCAGGCCGTTCACAGGAGAATAGATGGTCAATGAGCGGCGTACCTTGCCTTCCTTCTCCAATCTCTCGATGTCCTCTTCCCGGATGTCCCACAGGCGGAGGCGTTGTCGAGCGGCTTCCAGCAGATTCTGCGAGCCAGTCGACACCCATTCGAACGAACTGTTCTTCAAAGTGTTCCGTGAACGCAAAGCCAGCAGGTATTCCTCTTGAGTTGAAACCAAGTCGGGGCTGTAAATGGTGAACAATGGGTCGCCCCGCTTGACGACCTGTCCCATGAAGTCGACAAAAACTTCCTCAATGTAGCCGGTCACCTTGGTGTGAATGTGAGTGATCTTGGTCTCGTCGAAGGCAACCTTGCCCACGGCCCGGATCTCTTTGGTGAGAGGCACAACGTTCACCAACGCCGTTTGCACACCAATCATTTGCTGGCGCTGAGGTGAAATGAAAATGCTGTTGCCAGTCGGGTAGCCGGTTCCATTGCTTGCCGCCGGGTTAGACTCCATCCCGCCCATCGCGTGCTCGTGGCCCGGCTTGCCTTCCGTTGCCGGTGCCATCTCCATCTTGACGAGCTTCATGCTGCAGACCGGGCAGTTGTCGGGCTTGTCGGATTTGTAGCTGGGATGCATGGGACAGTAATACGTGTCCTTCCCAGCCTGCTCGGAGTTCACCTTCCCCTCGACAGTTTGCCCGCCTGATCCTTTCCATTTCCAAAAGTAGAACCCTGCTCCGCCAACGACAACCAGAAGTCCAAGACCAATTGTGATCATTCTCTCTCTGGATTTGCTCGTGAGACTCATCCCTGGCCCTCCATCTGGGTGCATACAAACCCTGTTCTGAGCTGGTCTGCTCGTCACTCGCCACTTGTCACTTCTTACTGCAGTGTGACTCCCACAAACTCTTCCAGCCGCGCCACCGCTTTCTGCTGGTTGCTGAGCTCGCGGTAGTAATCCATCTCGAAATTCAGCAGCACCGTGAGGTTGTTAATCAGCGTGAGAAAATCAACCTTGCCGGTCTGGTAGCCAGCCAGCGCGGATTCCAGACTGGTAGCAGCCTGGGGGATGACGCCTTGTTCGTACATCGCCAGCAACCGTTCGGAAGTCTTGGCCATCAGGAATTGATCCTTCACGCCAAACGAAACCTCTTGCGACGTCATCTGGTACTCATGCCGGGTTTGCACCAGGCGCGTCGCGGCTTCCTCCACGCCCAGCCGCTGTTTGCGCCAGAAGTAGAGCGGGACCTTCACTTCAAAGGTGGCCATGTAGTAGTCGGGGTAAAGCGATCCTGTTTTCTGATAGTGGAAGCTTGCACCAAAATCGGGCATATATTCCTTGCGGGCTAGGTTCAGGGCAAAAGCGCTGCTGTCGAGCATCTCCTGCCGGCCTCGGATGCGTGGAGCATTTTCCTGGGCGAGCCGCAAGAGCTCGTCCAATGTGCGGTTCAGTTCCGATTTATTCACCGGTGCCGGCTTGCCCAACTCCATGGAGACAGGACGGTTCAAGAGGCTGTTGATAAAAGCTTCCAAGCTGCCTCTTTGTTGACCCAGCATTTCAAGGCGCTGCATGAGCGTCGAGATTTCAACTTGAGCCTTCAGCACATCTTGCTGAATCCCGCTGCCTACACGGTATTTGGCTTCAGCGATCTTGGTGAACTTGTCCAGCAGCTCCCGATTTTTTTCCACGATCTCGACCGCCCGATGGCTGTAGGAAAGATCGAAATAGGCTTGCTTCAGTCGTGAAATCACCCGCAGCTCGGCGTCCAGGACCATCTGCCTCTCGCTGTCAGCCTCTTTGCGCACCATCGCTCTCATCAGAGACAGCTTTCCCGGGAAGGGGAATTCCTGGGAAACTCCGATGCCTACGTAAGCGAAGTCACTTCCATTGAGGGCAGAAGCGGGGTGGCCGACACCAAAGTTTGTGAAGCTGACCTTCGGCTCAGGCAACGTACTAACCTGGGAGGGCCGCTTCGTCGCCGCATCGAACTTTCGCCGAGCTGCAAGGATTTCAGGATTACGGTCCAAAGCTTCTGTCACCAGTTCGTCCAGAGCAACGACACGGCCTTCTGCCACTTGCGGCTGTGGCAGTTGGGGCGAAATGGTAGCCGGTCTTGCCCCTAGAACCCTTGGTGGCAAACTCTTTGGCCTTGATAACCCAGCGATTGAGAGGTCAGAGGATTTCTCTTGTGCCCAAAGGACACTCTTTCCACCGATCAGAATGATCACAAGACCGCAGATCCTTGCTGTAAGGCTCATGTCAACTTCCTTCCTCATCAAGTTTTAGACCTCTGGCGGGCGCCGAAGACTCTAAACTGGTCGCTCCACCGTTGAACCGACCCAAGCCACAAGTCGCGGCGTCCACCTCAATAGTTCAGGCTCCACCGTTTTCGTAAACGTGAGGTGCCACTTGGTCTTACTTCACGTACTTCGCCGGGTCCTTTTCAAACTGCTCCTTCTCGCTGACGGCACAGAAATGATAGGTCTTGCCCTTGTAAGTGCTCTTCCCAGCTGCCTCCTTGGTGTCGATCTCCATTCCACACACCGGGTCTTTCACTTTCTGACTGGCTTTCTGACCTGCTGTGGCCTTTGATTCAGGTTTTTTCTTCTGGCTGGCTTCCTCTGCTGCCGAAAAGGCTAACGTCGAGGTCCCCAGAACCAGAGCAAGTAGAACCAGAATTCCGTGTTTCATTGTTTTCCTCCCTTTCTTCTTTGCACTCACCGTCGCCACTATGACGACGGTGTTCCTTACTTGGAAATCGTTGAGATCCGCGGCCGCCATCTTCCTGCCACGGCGGCCGAACCGTGGAGGGCCACCGGCAAGAGTCACATTCCCACTGCCCTCCTGTCGGGTCACTTTACGTTTGCTGCCATCGCCTCATGCTCTTTGGCCATCATTTCGAGTGACTCAGCCAAAGACTGGTAGGTCTTGACGAGATGATTGCAATGCTCAATGGTTCCTGGAGCGTTGGGGGTCTTAGAAACCGTTCCAAAGCCTGCCTTTCGATAGACTTCAGCCATTTCTTGATGTTCAGTGACCTTAGCCTGGGCCTTTGCCGCTTCAGCGCGGTAGTAGGCAGCAATCGCTTTGTGGTCAGTTGCCGTTTTCGCAGACGTGATTTTCTGTTTCAGGTTTTTGGCTGTCACTGCGCCTGCGGCAGCCGCCGCATGGGCCCTGGTTGAACCGGTCATTAGAGTTGCGACCAATGCGAGAACAAGTGACAGGGATCGTATTGGGAATTGTCGTGTTAGGAACATGGTTTCTCCTATTGATGGTTGAAAGATGATTTGACGTACGGCTGCGAACAGCCTCAAGCAGACACGTAGCGACACAAGGGGTCACCACAGCCCCGAAAAACGGGCGGATGAAGACGCAAAAGCACGCTTCGACAATGGGTCCGAAAAACCCCGTCGTGGCTAGCGATCGAAGATGTGAAGGGACTAAATCAGAAACGCAGAGGTGAGCTTGTAGATTTCCTGCTGAGGAAACTTCAGAATCTTAGCGGGGGGAGCAGAAGACCGCTCGACAAGCAACGCATCAAACAAACAGTCTAAAGGGTGCGTGTCGATGAAGAGAGCGGAGTCAAACAGCTTCTTTGCGAGAGTGATATCGGCAAGAGGAATGCCCAGCGAAGACCTGGACTGTTTATTCTGCTGGCAGCATTTCTTGGCGTCTTTCGCGTCGCCCTCATGCTGGCACCTGGTCTTGCAGCAATCCTTCGGATCCAGGTCAGCCGCGCTGCCACAACCCAAGCCAACGGTGAGCGACAACACGGCACCAACCAGGATGCCACTGAGCCATTTCTTGGTAATCTTCCGTGCTGGCATACTTTCTCTTGCAGACATCACGATCTTAAGCTAGCACTCAGAGCTGTGACCAGTCAATCCGGAAAATCCGTTCCGAGCCGTAACTAAAACTAAAACGGCTTCGGACCGATCGGTCACAATTTTCCGAGGCATCCGTTCAACCTCTGAATGCCATCTCAAAACGGGTTTATTCCGAACTTTCCCAATGTTGATTCTCGTTCCTCTATCCTTTCCGTCATCTCTGGGCGTGACTTTTCGTTAGCTGCAAAGTTTACTGGAACCAGATCCGCTGTCTGTCGCCTTAATCTTGACTCGCAAGGTTCGAGGCTCCATGTAGAGTGAACCCGGCCCAGAAGTAAGGCACGGCGTCCTGTTTGTATTGCCGGATGAAGTCGAGTTTGGCCAGACGCAGGGCGTCGGCTTTGTCTTCGCCGTTGGCCACATGGGAATAGAAGCGCTTCATCAGAACGGCAGTGGATCTGTCATCGACTTGCCAAAGGCTGGCGACAACGGCTCTGGCACCTGCAAGAAGAAACGCGCGAACGAGGCTGGAGATGCCTTCTTGGCCCTGGAGCCGGCCAATGCCGGTGTCGCAGGCAGAGAGAGTAACCAGGTCTGCCGAGAGGCGCAGATCACGGATCTCGCGGTCTTGCACGAGGCCATCTTCGTCTGAATTGTTATCGGCAGCCAGAAGCAACGCGGTTCTCTCAGGAATGTTCGTGTCCGAGAACCCATGTAGGGCAAAGTGTAGGATTCGGAACTGGTCCAACGGCTCGGACTTTAGCGCAGCCTCAGTGGCTCTCTTTCCTTCAAGGACAACGGCTTCGTTGAGAAAAAGCTGGCTGATAGCTCGAATTTCCGCTGTCGTTTGGGTGAGGTCGCCGATCTTCTTCGCCTCAAGTGTGAAGAGGCTGCGGCGAGCATATTGCTTTGGCGCCGCCGGTTTTCGGTTCGCAGGAATTCCTCCCACCGCTAGCAAAGGTTTCCTGGCTTCATTTGGGGTAAGCAGAGTTCTCAGCAAATAGAATGAGGATGCTGAGGGTGCGTACGTGACAACGTGCGTTTCAACAAGGCTTTGGCCGTGTTCATTGATCAGCAAGTCAAAAGGCAGAAGGTGGAGATTGCCATCGGGCACAATGATTAGGCGCGAATACTGAGTTGTTCCGACCGATCCCAACAGCAGACCGAAGAGTTCAGTTCGTTCTCTGGCCGCGGCATTCTTGGACCTGATCTCCTTCAAAAGTCGGTCGGCAACGGAGTCGACCTCACTTTTCGGTGCCAGCCGCACCAACTGCGCGGGCTCTCCACCTGCGCGCACTGCTTGAGGGTTTGCGCCAGAGATCGAAGGAATCCTTTGGCTCTGATCCGTCGCCTTTTGCAAAGAGCCCGACAGCGGGGCCTTCCAGGAGCGCGGCTACCAAAGGCGACCGTCTGTCAGCTAAACCGATGACGAGCCGAAGTGCCTTTGAACGATCTGGAGGACGGCTTCGCGGGTTTCGGGTTGGGCGCGAAAAGTGAGGGCCCGGTCCATGGAGTAGCTCAATGGGGCGCCTTTGAACGCCAGGGCCAAGTGGGCCCACCGCACCAGCGAGCGGGTGCTCATCGTGATCTCAATGGCAGCCGCATCGTTCGATTCGCCTATGAACAGCCTGCGAATCTCATTAGCAACAGCGATCATCTTTTCCCGAATACCGCTGTCGATTACTGGGGCCGTTCTGGACAAAATGCTCTGTTCAATGTCTGGCGCGGGATAAGAGACCTGCACCAACCGAAACCGATCCATGAACGCTAGGTTCTGCCGCAACGTGCCTTGATAAAGCCCGGTGGTATCTCCTGCGCCGGCGGTGTTGCCGGTAACTGCGATGCGAAAATCTTCGTGCGGCACAATCAGCTCGCCAGTCTGCGGAATCAACAAGGGCCTCCCTTCAATGATGGAGTTCAACCCCACGGCTGTAGCCGGCTCCAACAGGTCCAGTTCGTCAATCAACAAGAGATGCCCATGCCGCATCGCCGTTGTGATCGGGCCGTCGGCAAACGACATGCTGCCATTGACGAGAGTCAGATGACCGATCAGTTCCACTATTTCCAGCCGCGAATGTGCAGCGACCGGTTGAACCGGAATATTCAACCTGGCGGCCACCTGACAAATCAGGCTCGACTTTCCACAGCCGGTCGGGCCCGAGAGGTAAAGTCCGTCACCGTGCGGCTCTTCCAGCCAGCAGAGCACATCCCGCAGAACCTCCTTTTGGAAGACGTAGTTTGGATCGATTTTAGGGACAAAAGGGCTGTGCTCGGCGCAGCCCTTCACGGTGAGTCCGCGTGGAGCAGCAATGTTGAACGTGCCTGCAATCTCAAAGTTCTGGGTAAACATGTCGTGGGTGGACCTCCTTGACTCTGCAGACGTTCGTGCGGTCTGCGGTTGTTCGTCCAACGAATAACCGCAGGCCGGCCACAAGTCGGGGGGCTGCGCTACAAGACTCCAATGGTGGTGGAGCCAGCGGACCCATCCGGCTGCCTTCCCTGGCCCACCAGTCCCGATCTCCAAGTCGTTCACGCAGTGCGGAGTGCACTGTGGCGGGTCAACGCTTCTTCGAGAAGCCGGAACAAGGTTTTGGGTAGTTGTTGGACGCTGTGGATGATCTGGGCAGTGGGGAACAGGTCTTCGATCAACGGCAATTCAATTCCGAGACCAATCGCCTCAATGCCAGAATTCAAGCATCTCTGGATGATATCCCTGGCGGCGTTCCGGTCGTTCGGTTCGCCGTCGGTGATGACAAGCAGGATCTTCCGTTCCTCCGGCCGGAAGAGAAGCGTGGTCGCGCACCACCATAACGCCTCGGCCAGCGGAGTGCTCCCTTCGGCTTCAATGGCGGCATAACGAGGGGATGTCCGTTCCACACGCTCGCCAAAGCAAGTCAACACGGTCACGTGATGCTTCTTCCCGAAGGCCATACAGTTGACTGTCGTTCCGGGGATGGACTGCAACGCCAGCGCCGCTGCCAGGGCACTGCGTCGCGCTACCTCGATGCGGGAGTTCTTCATGGAAGAGGAGGCGTCTAGGACAATCTGGACCGCTGTGTTCACCGTCTGCCGGCGCCGAAGGGTTCTAAATACCTGGAGATCGGAGACCACCAGACGATGCAGCTCTCTTGTGTCAATCTGCTTGCCACACAGCGAGAGACGTGAACGCTCCTGACGCGACGCCTGTACCAGGGCCTCCAACCGGGTCAGCAGCGCGCGGGTCTGATTCTTGACTTCGGTAATCAGTGCCTGGCCCTGGCTTGGTGATCCCTCCGGTGGCGGCTCAACCATAGCGACACGAACGTTTTTGGAGTAGTAGTCGTTGTATTTTGCACAACTTTCCTGCAACTGTTGGGACAGCAGCCTGCCGAAGTCTGGAGAAAAACTGGATGGGTCGGTGGTGAGAATCTGTCGGAGCGCGCCCTGGTCTGTCGCGATGCTCCTGACCAGTCCGCCTGAACCGGTCATTTCATCCTGAACAGCAGAGGCACGGTTGGCTTCTTGAATCGGGCCGCCAAAGTTCCCTTTGACGCTACTTGTTTCCAGTTCGTCGTTCTCAGGCGTCGCTCCTGGTGAGCCGCTTCGCGGTGTGTCGTTCGGTGATTCCTCATGCTCGGCCTGAGATCCTTTCGGTTGATCCTCTATGTCCTGGGCGCCTGAAGATTCATAACCAGATGACGAATTCTCTTCATGACCTCTACCAATATCCGTTGGTCCCAATTCTGCAGATGAACCGGAGCATGGTGTTCTTTCTTCGTTGTTGCTACTGTCTTGACCTTGGCCATCCCTGCCGGAGCACTCGGCGGCTTGTTCCTCTTGCTCCAGCAGTTCGATCACTTCGTCGGCCAGTTCCAGAGCATCCCGCGTCGTGCGAAGACCGCGGACCTTTCCGAGAATCATTGAAAGCCTAACGCGCAACTCCAAGGAGAAGAGCCGAGACAGCAAGTCCTCACAAACGAGAGCCATCGGCGCCAGTGCTTGCTGCCCAAGAACGCTGGAGCGCAGGGTGTAGAGAAGATACGACTGCAGCACCTTGACTGGTTCCGCCTCGCTGGGAACTTCGAAGACTCCATCAGCTACAAGCTGGCGGGTGAGCCGTTCCAGATTGATCCGGCAACCGGGAAACACTTGCCCCATGGCCCGTTCAATGCGGATGTCTTCGAAGATATTCCACAGCTGATGCTTCAGGGGCGATGCCGCTGTCAGGTCTGGCTGAACAGCGGTGAAATCGGTCAGGCGCACATGTCCAGCCTCGTGATCCAGGTATCCATAGACCAGCAGTGCCGCCTTCTGGTCATCCAGTGGCAACGCGGGCAGAATAATTCTCTGCCCGTTCGTCATGGCGTCGCGGCCGCCGATCTCAACCGCGACCCCATACTTTCGGCCGAGAGCTGAGGCGACGATGGGAAGGGCATTCAACAGCGTGGTCCTGCGCATGGTAAGGTTCCTTTCCTGGAGCGAAGGTGAGTTGGAGAATTGAGAAATGAAGGTGCGAGTGGAGTGTTATTCCGGCTACAAAGCGGACGAGCGTCCGGTGCGGTTCTTCTTGGGGGAAAGGTGCTATCACGTGCTGGAGATTGAGGATCAGTGGTACGGTCCTGGAAACAGCTACTTCAAAGTCCGTGCCGATGACGGGAACTTCTACATCCTCCGCAATGCGTGGGGCGAAGAGCCTTCTGGGTGGTTCCTGGACGCCTATCGTCAGGCCTGAGTGTGGGATGTCCAACTGGTACCCACAAGCAAGGCTGACAGCTCCGAGGCTTCGCTTGCGGCTCGATACATTGTGCTACCAACCGAACCAGCCCGTCGTGTGAGAGAAAGTGGCTAACTCAGGCTCCTCTTCTGGTTCCGCTTCATTCGGCGGCAGCTCGGTTTCAACCGCAGCTGCCTCTACCACTGGCTGTGGGTTCTCGCTTCTCAAGAACGCTGCCTCATCGAGTGGTAATCCATTCTGCAGAAGACTGGCATATGTTTTCAGCCGTTCCACATCACTCAGTGCGTAGACAATCCCGGCGACGATGGCGTAATCGTTGCCAGCAATCGGACCTTTCTTTGGCAGCGAGGCCAGCCGCTGCCGGATCCGCTGGGCGATAGGCTCGATGGCCTGAGGCGCCAGGAACATCATCAGCTCCAGTTTGGTCAACAGCGTTTTCAGCGGCCTCAGAGCTTTCCGAGTAACAAAGGCCTTACCTTCAAAGGATCGCTGCCAGCTCGCGCGCGCATCTTGAGAAATCTCTGCAAAAAGGGTGGCGGGCAGTTCGTGGGTCGCCTTGAGCAATCCGTTGATGCTTGGAGCCGAGGCCACGTGGGTCTCCGGGCCCTCTTCATCATCCTCATTCCGGAAGATCGGCTCGCTGACAGTGAAGGCCTGGAAATCAAAACCGATCTTCGCCTCCACCGTATCTTTTGGGATCACCGTGCGAAGGATGTGCTCCCAGCCAGGATGCGCAGCGGCCCAGTCACGTATCGTCTTGTCGTAAAGGCTCAGAAAACCCTCTTTTTCCAGCTGAAAGTCTTTCTGGAGTTCAGCGAGCTGGCTGAGCAGTTCCGGCGCTTTGGATTTCGGGACAGCGAAGCCATTCAGAAACTTCACGCCGGCTTTGGAGCAGCAATCGCGCGCACGGCTTTCGATGCGATGCAGCGCTGAAAGGGCATTTGGATCGCACAATCGCTTGCTGCCGAGGGTCGCGATCTCCTGTGGCGGCAAGTCCGACTCGGCTAACTGCAAATCTGAGGGCGACAGCTTCTTCTGCCCAGACCAGATGCGGATGTCCAGGCAAACACACACGACGGCAGGTAGGACTGCGGACATAGTTTTCCTCCTTGAACGAAAGCGGATTCACAAATGCCAAAAAAGTAGAGAGGCCGTATGGCAAGGGTTTAGGGGCGAACAGAGGACCGATGAGAACGCTCGGCCGGCTGCATCAGCTACCAACTTCTCTTTCGGGCTTCGATGAACATGCTGAGGCCGATGGAACGGAGGTCGAGATGGGAAAACCGGAAGGGGTCGCCGTTGCGGTCCTGGAAGCCAATGGTGTCGGCGTAGCTCTCGATGGCTTTCGTGGCTTCCAGAGCTCCCTGGAAGGCCTTCTTCATGGAGAGAGTAATGGCATCATAACCGCTGCTATTGGGCTTTGGCGTTTCTCCGTTGGGTGATTCGCCATTCTGGGGCGTTTTCCCGCTGCTCGACAACAGACCTGCAACCCGATCCAGAGTGGTAGCAATACGGGACGACTGCTGCGGGGACTGATTGGCTTGATCCAGCTGCCGATCGGTGGCGTTGCTAGGCGCCGCAGACTGACTAGCGCCAGTTGACTGAGAAGCCCGCGCATGGCCGTTACTTCCTTGCCCAGTACCTTCCTTCGTACTGCCGGAGGCCGCACCGACACGATTTCCACACAACAGGACTTCCCAATCGATCCTGGTCTTTCCTTCGGAAGTTTGAACTTCTCGTTTGCAGATGCTGAACCACTGGCCCGCTTGGGGCTGCAACTCCTGAATACGCTCCCGCACAAAACACGGAACGAACATCACCCGGTCGTCTCGCAGCGTGTACATGAAGGAGTCACCGTACTGACCAGTGACCTTCTTCCCGTCCGCGTAGGCCAGTTGTACCTCAACCGGCATGTTGGTTTGAAATGCGATTCTTTCTTTGGGCATGTGCCATACCTCCTCGATAAGTGGACGAAAGTGAAAACAGCTGGCCTCACTTGAAATGTGAGGCCAGCCACGTGAACGAAACGGCAATGAATGCCGTGCGGGTGTCGGTTTAGGTCAGCGACCTGGACCGTTGTTCAGCGGGAGTCCAGAAGAAGATCAAACAGACTGAGCTGAACTGGATTGGAAGGAGAAAACAAAGGCAAGGCGTTGCTTTCGGCTGCCTCGGATGCTCGGAGATCCTGTGGAGAAGGCTTGGGAATGACCGCTCGAGTTTGAGAAAGCAGGTTGGTCTGCTGTTGAGCGATGTTGCGCCAGACTTGCTCGGCAGACTCGCCCACGCCCTTTTCTGAAACTAGTTCTCGCGCCAGCGACACCAGCAGATCGCCGTCCTCATCCAGTCCTTGCAATCCTTCCGATCCAAACTTTCCCTCCAGAGCCAGCGCCGCCAGAAGCTTCTTGCCCATGAGCGCAATGCATTTAGACTGCAGCGTCCGTTCGTAATGAAGGTAATACACCTTGACACCGGCCCTCTGGCCAATACGCCAGGACCTTCTACTGGCTTGTCTCAAGGTGTAAGTAGAATATCCGGTCTCGTAGAAGAACAACGAAGGCACGAAGAGCAGATCCATTCCAGTGGCTACGAGCTTGGGATGAGCAACGAAGACTTCGACCCCTTGCCGCAATTGCAGCTCATACCAGGCTTCTCGTTTCTCTGGAGGAGTTCGGGCCGTCAACACGGCAGCGCGAATGCCCTCGCGGGCAAGGATCGAAGCGAGCCTGGCAGTCACATCATGCTTCCCGGTGTAGACCGCGAAGATCTGGCACCTTCTGCCTTCCTGAAGCTCTTCCTTCACCAGCTCAACCAGCCTGCGTTCCTTGGCTTGAAGTATTTCGGGATCAAGGTCACGCGTCCGCGCGATCAGGAACTCTTCCCTGACGCGAGTCACCGGATTGATGTCGAATCCCCAAAGCTCTCCCAACTGGTAAGGATGATCGGGATAGAGCAGCAACGCGTTCAGCATGGTGCTCATCACCGACCGATTGCCGCGATTCTCTCGCAACGTCCGTTTCACATCTGCTTCAAGCCGGAGGTAGGCGTTCTCCAGTTCGGAGTCCATCGAGACTCCGACGATCGTTTCTTCAAAAGGCGGCAGGCTCTCAGCTACGTCTTCCAGGCTGAGAAAACAGCCCAGGTTCATGAGGAAGTGTCCGAACAGCAGCGGACTGGCCCCGGGGCGGCGCCGCACGGTTGTCGTGGTGCGGGATTTCGAACAGGAATTCTCTTCCGGCTCCGTCACCGTGACCTTTTCAATGACCCCGTAAAGCTCGGTGAAAGTTCTCAGCCCGGAAGCTCCCCATTCCAATCCGTGTGCTTTCATCCGGGTTGGGTCGAGCCGGTAAAGAGCGTTGAAGAGCGAATCCGCGTAGCCGTCGTTGGCCGTGCCCGTCAACACCAGGATGTTGCCCACTGAAGCCGCCAGGGTTCCCAAAGCATTCCCCTGCGCACTCGTCGTGTAACCTTCATGAACTTCATCGAAGATGCCGTGCGAAAAGAATCCATCACCCAGATACCGGCCGATGAAGTCGATGGGAGCAAAGCGCCGAATCCTGCTGCCATCGGCCTGCCAGAGCGGACTGTAAAGTATTCGCCGCGCCTTCTCCTTGCCGTCCAGGTTGTGAGCCGCGATTCTTTCGGAATGGCGCAGCTTTTTCTGGAAGTCTGGCTCCAGAAGGAACCCTTCTCCACAGGAAACCGGAGTGCCCGTGTCCGGGTTCACGGGCATACCGGAGTATTGCCCGGAGACAGGAACCTGAAAAGCCGGCCGCCAGAAATAGCCGAGCTTGGATCTGTCCCTGCCAACCACGAACAGAGCCGGCCCGGGGCAAGTCGCTTTCCAGCGAGCCAGTGCCGACGGGAAGGACTGACGCAGTCGCAGATCGACCAGTGACGTGTGGAGTCCCTCCCGCACGACCCTCCCTCTGCGGAGTTTCACTTCATTGACGCCGTTAGGCGCCGCGGTATCTCCAACGGAGCGCAATCCGTCGATGACGAAGACGCGAACTTTTGGAATTGTCAGAATGGCTTCCCGGCACCATTTCTCGACGAGCTGGGGCGGAACAATGGCAAGCGCATTGAAGGGCTTTCTTTCTGCATGAACATGCAACGCAGCCAGAGCGATCAGGGTCTTGCCAGTCCCCATTTCTGCAAAGACGGCTGCTGCCCGCGCCTGCTGCCAGCGCTTGACGATCCCCATCACGCAGAGAGCCTGGCCCGGAAACGGTCGCCGCAGCAGGTTTTCCAGCCGTGGCGATAAGGGATCGGTCGTAAGGTGAAGTGGTGGATAACTGGTCACAATCCGCATGTCAAGCTCGGTGGAGAATTCGTGGAGATACTCGCTTATTGAGTGCAACTTCATGGTGGGAAGATCCTTTCCGACAAAAGATCTAAACAAACCGGGGGCCGCTAGAAGCCAAATCTGGGGCAAAGGGGAAAGCGTGCGAAACGGGGATACAAAGGAATCAATCGTAGGATTTGGTTCACTACGGTGAGACAGGAGATGACTGCTAGGTCGAGTTCAGGCGGTGGCTTCCATTTCCGAGAAGGCGGTTGGTGAGCGCCCTACCATCTTCCCAAGCAATAGTCTGGGACGGAGAGTCCGGTCACCGCTGCGAACTTCCTCGGCGGCGCGGGAGGCATCGCGCTCGCCTGCCCGCTTTGATGGACAACGAGGATTGCACAATGCGAAAATCCATCGTCCCGTCCGGCTACGAAGGAGACAACTGAGAGGACGCGATTCGTCATTTCTGGCCAGGCCTACGGGGGGAGGAGGTTTGCAGATTGAGCACCGAGAAAGGAAGACCCCGGTTCAAGTCCCCTAAGGTCACGGCGATCCCCGCGAATCCCGAAGAGGTCTTCTACAAGCTCTCCGGGCGCGCACAATCACACGGCTATCTCCGAGGGCCACAACAGGACGTGTTGCGCGAATACGCCGAAAAGTACCGGCAGTCCCAAGATGTAGCCTTCGAGCTTCCGACCGGCACTGGAAAAACCGCTGTGGGATTGCTTGTCGCAGAATGGTGGCGGCTGCAATCGCAAAAAGTCGCCTATCTGTCGCTCACTAATCAGCTTGCGGGACAAATACTGGAAGAGGCTAAGCGCCTGAAGCTACCCGCTGCGGATCTCCGCGGCACGAAAGAGACTCGCAGTCAATCCGAGGCGGGCAGGTACAGGACCGGAGCCGCAATCGCAGTAACGACGTATTCTAATCTTTTCAATATCAATCCCGTTCTTCAGGAAAATGACCTGATTGTCTTCGATGATGCTCACGGTGCGGAGCAGTATGTGGCCGATATGTGGACCGTGTCGGCGAGCCGTTCGAAGCATCCAGATATCTTCAATTCGCTCCTCAGCGCCCTCAGACCAGGTCTGTCCCAGGCCCAGATTCGGTCGATCTTGGACAATTCCCCAATGGCCAGTACAGAGATAGTAGATGTCCATGGGCACCCGGAGTGCATTGGCAATATCATCTCGGTTCTCGATGGCGCAAGTGCGGACACAGTGCGATTTGCCTGGAAATTCATTCGAAGTCAGATAGACACATGTTTGTTCTTGGTTTCCCCGTATAGAGTAACGATACGTCCGATAATTCCGCCAACGCATACGCACGATCCGTTTTCTACAGCTAAACAACGCGTCTATATGTCAGCAACTCTGGGCGGAGAAAGTGATCTGCAGCGCGCCTATGGGATTGAGAAACTCAGTATGATTAGAGCCAAGAGTCCTCAGTGGGGGCGCCGTTACGTCTTTGTACCGGGGATTTATGCCACGGAATCAGGTGCCGACCAAATTGTTGCTCAAGTATGGGACGGACTGAAGGCTCGGAGGGCGGTGGTGCTAGCCCCGTCTGAGCGTGTCATGGAGCACACCTTTGAAAGGCTGCGATCATCCATGAAAACGCAGCCTAGGCGGGTGGGTGCCGTGGACATCGCCGATAGCCTTGACAGTTTTGTAAGGAACACAGATGTAATGCTGACCCTCGCGGGCAGGTATGACGGTTTGGACCTTCCGGACGATCAATGCAGACTTCTTCTTTTATCCGAATCCCCCGCGGCGATCAACGCTCTGGAGCGGCACCTTAGTGAGCGGTGGAAAATGGGCCCGGTACTTAGGAAACGGGAGCGTACACGCCTGATTCAGGGCATGGGCCGGTGTACGCGAAATGCTACAGACTTCGCGGTGATTGTTTGGCTGGGCCAGTCACTTGTCAATGCGGCCACATCATCATCTCTTTTGAGCGGATTCCCGGTGGAGCTAGCAAATGAAATCGCTTGGGGCGTGCAGCAATCCGAACTTGCTGCGAAAAAGCCAGAAGAGCTTGTTGAGATGATGCTTGGCCTGATCCTCGATCCGGAATATAGAAAAGGCGCGGACGACACCCTTGAAAACGTCGAGGGGCCTCGAGCTGAAATGCAGCCGAGGGACTACGAGGCCACGGGTTCTGATGAGGTTCGATTCGCGAAGGCCATGTGGGACGGCAACTTTCAGTATGCACACGAAACCGCGCACCGGATTGCTGACCAGATAACAAGTCCGGAGTTGTCAGGGTATCGTGCATGGTGGTGGTACTTGGCCAGCATTGCGGCATCGCTGGCAAAGGATGGAAAGGCGGAGCAGGACTGCTTAACACGGGGTTCAAAGTGCGGAGTCAATTCTGGTTGGCTGAACCAGCTCCTGCGCAGCCGCAACCAAGCACTGAGCTATCAGAAAAATGTCGACATCGAGCCTAACGCCGAGACGTTGTGGGATTGTCTCACGAGATGGGGCTGGGCTGGACCAGCTTTCGAGCAGAGGATCAAGAGCATGCTCGATCACCTGGGTGACGCGTACCACGTCCGGTACCACGAAGGATTGGATGCGTTGGGCCGGTTGTTCGGCGGAATCACGACCAGGAACACCGAGCAGGGTTCGCCCGATGTTGTCTGGTCGTTTGCCAACGATCTTCACGTCGCTTTCGAGGCGAAGACTGAGAAGAAAGCCGATTCTGAGCTTTCAAAAAAGGATTTGCAGGAAGCCAAGGGACATCTGGACTGGGTGCGTGATCGATTGTGCCAGGACAGCGAAACTGCCGATATTCAAGCGATTGTCGTCGCCCCGACGCCAACTCTGCACCAGATCGCTCTTCCATTCGCTGGAGGATTGTTCTATTCGACACCCCCGAACGTCATGAAGATAGCGCAGAAGGCCGCTGAGTCCGTGCGCAAGCTTCGCATCAGGTTTGGTGGTCGTGACTTTGCCGATGCTGCCGTGGAGTTTTCGTCCGAGATGCGCAATATGGGTTTGGATCTTGGCTCTCTAAAGACGGCAATCCTAGCGGATCGCTTGAAGAGGCCATAGAGTTGCGGTGATGGAAGAAGGATTCAAGCCACCTTTTGAGTGTAGGCGAGAGCGGCGGATCTAAACAGTCGCTATGGCACCGAGCCCTAACCGGAAGCGTCCGCCAGAAGGTCAATAGTTCTTTAACCCATCAGATCCAGCCGCAAACGATCTAGATCTTGAACCCTCCCGCTTCAACATCTTGGAGGTAGCTTCCCAGTCCTTTGGTGGCTTGGGTGAGTTTTCTAGCTCAACAATGCGTTCTGCAACTTTTTTCGTGAACTGCGGCTCATACAACATGCCGCCGTTGATGCCCTCAACTCGCCAGTGGTTGCGGGCGCGTCCAGAGCCGCGGTACACCTTGTAGATCTCAGCCATGAATAACTCCGGTGTAGAGCGCGCCGGGCGGTATCTACGCTGCCCACACGCCGCGCTCAACCGACTACTACAGCATCTGTCGAACACTTGCTTGCCAGTGCGGAATGGATTCTTGCCGGCGCATCCGCAGCCCCACTCGCGTTAATGTCAGATACGTGCGCGCGCCCGGCCCCCCTAGCTTCATCAAAGCCAGTCGAACAATGGATCGCCAGCTCTGCGCCGCGCGCGATTCGAGCTCGCGCAGACCTTCGAGCAGAGTGACCTGAACCAAGGTTCTAGCGGATCGCTCCCAGATCAACAGGTACTCATGGTGAATTGGGATAAACCAGCTCCTAGAATAGAACCAGCGCATCGATCGCACATTGTGTTGGACGTCCATGACTACTGAGGGCAGTTTTGTGCATCATCGAAATGAAATCTGCTTGAAGGAAACGAAACTGGCCGCGGTTCCCGCCAATCTCCAATCAGGGAGGATACGCACCACCAGGGTGCGTGGCTTCCCCTTGGTTCAGGGGCATCGGCGTTTTCCAGAAATTCATAGTACTTAACGAAAGATTGCGGGCTAGGTCGGCAGACTCTCCGACATGGTCGTAACGAATCGCGTTGAAGTAGGTTGGACTAACTAATTAGAGCGACGCTTCTTCGTCAATAATGTTCAAGCTTGGCAATTCAATGCGTGACGAGCTTGCGGACTATAGAGCCTGCATCTGTTCGCTGACTTCAGCAAGCGGTGCACCCGACCCTTGGGCGAAGGTTAAGACTCCATAAATATCTTCGATTGCTATTCTCCATCCGCTAAAATTCAATTGGAGATACCGAATCGTTCCAGGCACATAGGCTCTGAAAATAGTAGAGATTTTGGGGAATGGAAAATTGACTGACATAAACGGTACTAAAGAGGCGGTATCAGTCCTCGCACCACGACTACGCGCCTCCGAAGAATCATGCCCATTGTTGTTGCTTGGGGCTGGAGCATCGTTCCGGTCGGGAGTTCCTACAGCGGCTGAGTCTGTAAAGCAAATTGCCCGTCTCGTATATTCAGAACGTGAACTCAAAAACGCCCGTCCGCCGGAACGAGTGAAACCATCTGAATGGGAGACCTGGCTCCAGGATTTCCACTGGTTTATTCCTGGCAATGACCGGCTTGGGGAAAATTTTCCGCTAGTTGTCCAGCGTCTTCTTGTTCCTGCGGAATTTCGCAAACGTGTGATTCTCGACCTAATGAGGCCAATCAACGGCATAAGTGCCGGTTACAAGATTCTTTCTGATCTTGTGATGCGAGGTTTGATTCGCACCATTCTCACGACAAACTTCGACACCTGTCTATTGGTTGCTCTAAAAGAGCGACAGCCTCATATTCGCCATATTCATGAGGTGAATCGCGGTCCTGGCGATTACGACCAGTTCAGTGTCTATAGCCGATGCCAGATCATTTGGCTACATGGCCGTGCGGAACAGTATTCCGACAAGAACGCAGCAGGAGAAACCGACGCGCTCGACCAAGGGTTGGTTGCGCTCGTCAGGCCTATACTTAATGCGTCACCCGTCATCGTCATTGGTTACCGAGGCTCAGAACCTTCCATAATGGAAGGGCTTTTCGGACAGAGTAAGGAGGGCCGGCTTGATTTCCCCAACGGCGTGTACTGGTGTGTACGGCACGGAGAATCGCTCCACCCTAATGTTGAAGCTTTTGCGCGGCGGCTCGGCTCAAATTTTAAGCTACTCAGAATCGAAGGTTTTGACGAGCTGCTGTTAGACCTCTCCAAAGAGCTTGCCGGCCAGGATCGATATGCAGAGACTGGCGCTACAACTGCAGCCATTCAAGACGACCTTGCCTTTGACGAGCGCCTGATCGAGAACGCCTCGTTTGACGACCTCGATTTGGATCTGGCACTTTCCATTCTCCGTGAGTATTGCGAGAAGCTTGGAAGGGCCCCGTTAACGCGAGATACGCTGCCATCTCTCATGCGCGAACAGTGCCTAATTGTGCCGCATTCTGGTAGGGACGCAATCACGGCTGGTGCATTGCTCCTGTTCGGAAAACATACCGAGAGTTTTTTCCCGCACGCTGCCGTGGTGGTAACCGAGGCGGGGAAAAAACGTGAGATCTACGAAGGTAATTTGATTGCGCAGCACCGGCGATTGCTGGAGAGGCTTGAAGCCGCAGACGTGAATCCCCTTCTCAAGCTCAAGAAGCGCCGCCAGCACAGCGACCAAACTGCTTATCCACCGAGAGCCCTGGTCGAACTGCTCGTCAACATGTTGGTACATCGGGACTACCAAATTCCTGAATCGTCCAGCATTGAGGTGCATCCAGGCTCAGAAGTTGTATTCAGCAATCCCGGGGGACTCACTCAGAAACTTGCGCACAGAGTTACCGTCCAGAAGGACGGGCGCTTCATTTTGTCGGAGAGCGCCACGGATCAGCGTAATCCCTCTCTCTGCGACATATTCTTCGGAATCAGTGCGATGGAGCGGGCAGGAACGGGCCTAATGGATGTTGGCCAGCTTATGTTTGAATGTGGAGGTAGCTCAGCCTTCTATCACAACGCCGCTGAATCGCGGTTCAGGGCTGTTGTTACCCAGCCGCCCGCATCCGCTGGATCACGAATTGTTGCGAGGTCCGATGTTCCCACCGGCCAATATGTCTTGAATGCTCTTCCATTCACGGCGATTCCGGAGGTGATCTCCATTGTCAAGCTAACCAGGCCGTTGCGTGAACGTCCGCCCAAAATCAGTCTTGCAGAATGTGGAACCTTTGTGGATCGTAATACTGAGTTATGGAGTTTCGTGCCACTCTCGATTCTTAGTAATATGCTCGATCCCATTGTTGATAAGACACAAAGCGCAACCGTATTGCGGAAGGCCATCGAGGCCTCACCGGACGCGAAACGTGTGCTTTCTTGGTTGCTTCGCAAACACTTCGAATACAGTCTTCTCCGCTTCGAGGAAGACGGCCTAATTCTCGAATACGGTCGTAAGCACCGCGCCTATTTTATCGGCGATATTAAGGGAGAACGCTCAATCACCTGGAACAGCTCGCAACGTCGTGGCAACAAACGCGATGTCGTCAAGAGACGCGCCGAAGGACCACGGGCGTGGTTCGAAAACGAAGGTTTCGGCTATGAAATAGTAGAAATGAGTGGCCTGTGGTGCGTCCGCATTAAGCCGTTCTACATGTTCACCGGCCCAGATGCACGAAAACCCCTGCCTTCTTTCACACGCGCTGCCAAGGCCACGCGGCGCATCAAGTTTGACCGCAACAAGAATGTCGAAGCGGATCTAGCATTTTGGGCAAGTTTCCTGGGTCGCGGAGGTGAGACCATGAACGTCGGCGATCTCCATGTCGACGATCTTCTCATTGACATGTCATTCCTGACTGTAGAGGTACCGGAAATCGAATCGAGCAGCGATGAGCTTGAACATAAAAATCGAGTGTCTACCTGAGCCGAAACTGGTTTTTGGAGGCAATGAACTCGGAGTCGAGCCGCGCCGAATCATGGCCAAACACGGTGCAGCAGATAAGTCGGCACCGAAAAATATTCGGATCGGACTGGTCGGACCGGCTGCGGAGCTACAGCTTGCCCGACGTTGGCTGCCACGTCTGAACAACATGGCCATTGCGCGCGAGAAAAGTGCGCGTCGCTATCGTGACTGGCCCGGCGCGCAACAGGTGTTCGGAGTTTCTTTTGTGGTTGAAGATAGGTTTATACGTCCGCTTGATGACGACCGTTTGACTCTGGCTCTTCACAGGTCATCGTCGTCTGAGAAATTCGACGAGCTGCTTGAGTTGTTTGACGCGAAAATCCAGGGATTCTTTGGTGACGTGCGGCCTGACTGTATCGTCGTCTGTTTGCCCGACGAAGTGGCAGATCTCAGGATCAGCAATCCGAGGCTTTCGGAGAGGGAGCGGCGCGCTCTGGAGCAACTTCAGCAAGAGGAAGAACAAGAGCAGCTTTCCTTATTTCAGCCCAGCCCCGATGAGTTGAAGGCCGCAGAGGAACTGCGCACACAAGCCGAGGATCTCCTATTTCGAACCTTCTATCGCGCCCTCAAAGCAAAAATCATGACTCATCAGAATCCTGTGCCGGTCCAAGTGATGAGACGTGATACGTTCCTTCGTCCCGATGATGAAGGACAGAGCAATGCCACGCGTTGCTGGAATCTTGCGACTTCACTTTTCTACAAGTCTGGTCATGAACCATGGAGGCCGGCAGATCTGGCAAGCAACAGTTGTTTCATAGGGATTTCCTTTCACCACCTCAAGCGGCGGGAAGGCGATATTGTTTACGCCAGCGTCGCCCAAGCCTTCTCAAATGAAATCGAACCTTTCGCCTTGAAGGGTTCGCTCGTGCCACATAATCAGCGGCGTGACCGTCAACCCTATTTGAACGAAACTCAAGCGGCAGCTTTGATAGCCGAGGTTCTGGACAAATACGAGGCGCTTGTCGGAATGCTACCTAGGCGAGTAGTTGTTCACAAGACCAGCACGTATCAGCCCGAAGAGGAGCAAGGATTCAGATCCGTTGCCGAAGCGCGCGTGCCGGCCTGCGAGCTAATCTGGATGCGCAGCACGGCCTTTCGTTTGATCAGAAAAGGAATGCAGGAACCCTGGCGCGGCACACTCTGCACTATCGGCGACGAGTCTTATCTGTTCACCAGTGGATATGTGTCTTGGTGGGACGAGTACCCTGGTCCACACATACCTGCACCACTTCAGATTGGATCTTGTGGGCCCGCTGACATCCGGCAAAGCGCCAAAGAACTCCTGGCGCTGACCAAGATGAACTGGAATTCCAGTGAAGGCATCGGACGGTATCCAATTACCATTTCCTTCGCTCGCAAAGTCGGAATGCTCATGACCGAACTGTCGGACAATCAAGCTCCGAATCCTTCGTATCGTTTTTATATGTAGCTCATCGGTCATGGCCTACGGGATTCGAATCATAAGGATTTTGCGAGACCCCAAAACCACGTCCCAGAGTATTCCTGTAGGCAGACGCCATTTCTGAAGATCGTCTGCCAGTGATCGCAATCCTTTTCTGCTGCTGACAATTAAACGATGCCCGTGCAGTTCAGGCAGTCGCTTCGATTTCCTGGGAAGGTGGCTCGGGTGCGAAGCAATTCGAAACTTTCCAGCGGATGTTGTTTTCGTCTGGAATGTGCAGGGTTCCTTGCCGGAGGCCTTTGCCAATCCAATCCAGGATTTCTTCCTTGGTGGCGTTTACCGCAACGGGTGAACACCCAAGGCCAATCAGGGTTTCAATCCTGCGGTGACGTTGCAGTTGAGAAAAGAGAAAGGGCGTCCATTCTGGCAGTGCAGGCAAACCGAACGTGCCTGCCAGACGAAACAGCACAAAGGTGGGATCACGGTCCACGAGGATGACTTGGGACAATTCAACGCTAGTCTCGGGCCGCGAGTCGGCCAGAGCTTTCGACAGTGCCACTAAGTGACGACAAGGCTGCTTTCGTCCCGGAAGCACAAAGGAACTGCGGACCTGCTGAGTCTCATCCCCCAGCGTGATTCGCGTCTCCGAAACACCTGGTGTTTCAATTCGGAAGCTCTCCTGACAGGACACAGCGGCTGCGATGGCGGCAATCTCGCTGTCGTTGCCGAAAACCGAGATCAGGTGCGCCGGTGCTGTTGCACCTTGTGAGGATGCTGGCTCCGCAATGAGGCGGTCAAGAGAGACACTGAAGCGTGTTCCTTTGCCTTGAGTCCATTTGGTGAATTCTAACTGGCCGATGCGCAGGTGAGCATTTTTCAAGCGGCGGCCTCCTGTGGGATTTGGGCAACCAACTCTTCGATCCGTCGCTTCACTTCTCGGGCTCCTCTCTTATTTCCGCTCAGTGATGTGTGTGTAGAGAAGGCTTCAAGCGGCTAATCTTGACGGGGTTGTCCGATGGAGTTATAGGGATGAGTGGATACTTCCAGGGTGTTTACTTTCTTGTGTTGCCATTTGCTCGAGTTATCTCTTGGTGCGATATGGCAACACGTTCCGCTGGGGAAGGGGTATAGGGGCGAAAAGCAGGTCTGCGTTGATGCCATTGATTCTGGCGTGGTATTCCACTGCTGCCCACCGTTCTATCCAACCATCCAGCTTCCGGCGCAGTTGCTCATTTTCTTGTTCAAGAGTGCGAATCCGTTCTTCCAGGGCGTGGCGCTTGGACGCTGTTGAGGTCTGGAGACCATCACAAAAATGCCGCCTCTGAAGTTCAGCGTGTTCGTGGATAACACTCTTCAGATTATTGTTGTAGATCGATTTCCGGGTAACTCTCAGACGGGCAGCCAGAGTTGAGACATTGATGGGCTCCGTCTTGGGAGACCGGTCCACCATATGCACCAGTTCCAACTTTGCAGCCATGACGAGCCTTTCGCCTCGCAAGGATTTCTTCGTTGGGCGACCACACAGTTGTTGTTCTGTCAGGGCTTTCTCAGCTTCCAACCTGGATCTCCGTAAGGAACCTCAGAGAATGGGCTCTCCCACCTTTTTGCCATTCGGGAAAACAGCGACACAGTCTCCATCGGCGATCTTGTCCTCCAAATCAACCTCCAGGGCAGCGTTGATTCCCGCCAGCGCTCGCTGGTGGTAGGCCAGCCAGTTACTAGCACCGTAGCGCTCGTTGTCTGCGGCGTCTTTAGCTCCCTTAAGCTGTTCAGCGGTGAAGTTGCGCATCTCCAACAGGACCAGCCTCTCTTCCGGGTTCCCCTTCGTGCGCAGGTATTCCCGGCAACCCGCAAAGCAGTTCAAGTGAAACTGACAGGGTTCAATGGCAAAGTTGTGGGTGCACCAGCCGTAGGGAGTGACATGCGCCACAGGAATGTGCGCTTCCAAAAACTCGCGACGCTCGACCGGATCACGGATGCCGCGCGACGCGTCGGCTATCGGACCCATCAAGATGCCTTTCTCAATGCCCTCTCGGACCCAGCCTGCCCGCTGCTCCACCGTGCCGTGTTGGTAGGCTGCGTTTTGCCTCAAGTCGTTGCGTCCCATCCATCTGGCTAGCAGCACATCGGTCAATCCACCATGATGCGCCAGGGTGTTCAGCCAGTGGCGAAAGGCGTGGGTCTTTATCTTCAGGGGAGAGCCGTCCCGTTCGGTCAGATCGCGATCCGAGAAAACCGAGCCTTTCCCCTGATGGGCCCCCAACGCGAGCTGGAGTTGGCAGTATCCCACCAACTCGGGCAGAAACCTCAGTGTTGCTTTTTGGGAACTGAACTGATTGTGGAACATGACACAGAGGGATTCGGAGAGCATTTGTTTCTGACCATTGGGTTTCGTCAACACTTCCAAGGAGGCCCGGCGCTTGAGCAACGCCTTTTCGATCTCTCCCACTCGGTGTAGGTATTCCGGCGCCCCCACGGCGCGACCATTTCTTATGCTGGGGCGTGAACCGGCGGGCTTCAGACCGAGTCTGTCTCGCAGATACACCGCGCAACCCCCAGCGTTCACTAGTCCCAGCAGCCGCACCAGCTCCACTCGGGTGATGAGCGCCTCAGAATCATAATGATGCCCTGGAAGCGGCACCCGATCTGGGTTTTGTTCCAGAACCGCCGCCATTCGGCGTGCCTCGTCGCAAAGCTGGCTGAGTTCTGTGACGGCTCTGCGAGCCAGCGAGACAGCGTGGGTGGGCAGCCACTTGACCACGGGATCGCCCCCTTTTTCCGGCCAGTAACGAATCCCGCAGCGCAGGATTGGCTGGCCAGTGGTTGAATCCAGCCTGAGACTGCCGCTTTCCTGGCGGGCGGCTTCTTCGACCCAGCAATCGGCCGGCAACGTCAACGCTTCACCCACCCTGAATCCGCCCACCACCAACAGGTCGATGATTCGCAACAGGACCCGCTCATTGTCATCCCTGGGGTTATTGGAGATGTCGGCCAGGGCTTCAAGAGCAGCCGATGACGGCATTTTTTTCAAACCTTGGCGTTGCGATTCGGGATCGAGCTTGTCCCCGCGGCCGGGGTGCTGGATGCTATTCCGGAAGCCCATCCTGGTTCTGGTGATTCGGTGGGTGGTCACCCAGCGGGCGATTTCCTCCAACTTGGTGCCGATCACATAAGCGCACCAGGGGACATAGATCCGGACGGCGCTTTCCGACGCCAGTTGGAAGTGCCTTAGCTGCAAACGAGTCGGATCAGCGGTCCCCATTGGGAGCAGCGCCTCGTATAACAGACGCAGGGTGCGCAGCATCGTCTCTTGCTCGCTCAAACGCACCCCTCGCTGGCTGGCTCGCCATCGGAGTAACGCTTTGGCAAAATCACTATAAGGCTGAGAAAACGGCTCCAGCGGGTGCGACTTGTCCACTCGGCGGCGAACAAAAGCCAAGGTCGACCGGGCCCTTTCATGCCCTCGCAGTTTGGCGTGCCGGGTAATGTCCCATACCGGATCATCCCACACAATGTCGGGATAGGTGCTGAGACCCTTCGCTTCTTGGATCAGGTCGGCAAGCTGGCGCTGCTGGGAGGTTATCTCCATGGGATGTAGCTCAGTCACTCTTGGCCGCCCTGGATTTGTCGCAAGACATTCCGAATGGCGCGCAGAGTCTCAGCTAATTGGTAGGGTATGCGGTCAGACGGATTGCCAGACTGTTCTCGCAGCTGCTGCACGTAAGTTTCCAGTTCCTGCAGCATCTGCTCGTGCGGGCCTTCCTTCCAGGCGGTGAACTTCGGACACAGATAGCAGGACAGCGGCGGATATAAGGAGCACAACGACCCCAGCCCGCAGACCCCGATGCCTCCCAGACTCTTGCGCGTCGGCGTATTCCCGTAAATGATGCTGGCAGGGTTTTCATCTCCAGCCCGAGGGATTAGTTTTCCCTGAAACCGGTCTATGGTGGCCAGGTACTGGTCGCTCTTGCCCAGGGCAGCATCCAAATAATCGGTGATGTTGGGTGTGCTCCGGATGTAGACCAACACGTCATCCGTTCCTGAATGGTCCAACAACTCTGCTATCACCTGGGCCGGAGCACCTTGAGCCGCTAATCGAGTGGCCAGAGTGTAGCGCAGCCGGTAAGGAAACAGATGGAGGTGCTGGCCTGTGCGCGGCGAGAGGATTCTTGCATGGAGCGCAAACCGGGCCACGAGATTCTTAAACTCGGTCGAACTCAGATGGAATTGGTACCTCGACCGCAGTGCCGGACTGATTCTCAGCGGGCCCCACTGGGGTGGCCTGCAAAGCAAAGGCAGGTGAGGAGTGCCAGTACCCCAATGCTTGTGGTTCTGTTCAATGAGCTCTTCCAGGGCTCGCGCCAGGTCCAGCGAGATACCCCGTCTCTTCTTTTCTTGGCTGCCGACAGTCCGCTGCTTCATTCGAGGGATACGGAGGCTGTAGAACCTGTGTCCCTCCGGGCTTTCCGTCATCCTGAAGTCCTCTTCCTCTAACAAGACCAACTGGGTTGGCCGCTGACCGAGTTCAAGCAGCAGCATGACAGCGACTCGAGCCAGGGGGCTTCCTTTTCTCTCTTTCACGGCCTGGCGCAGCAACCAGTGTTCTTGATCATTGAGTGGACCTCTCTTCGTGTCACGCGTCATGACGGCCAGGTGCTTGAGACTGCGTGGCACTCTGAACTCATCCAGACGGTCACTCAGGTCTCGGCTGAACCCCGGTATTCCCCGATCGGCACACCACCGATACCACTGGCGTGCCCTTGGAAAATGCCGCATGGTACCGTCGGTCCGCATCCTGGTCAGAGTGGCTTCGAATCTGAGATAGGTGAGATCTTGCAAACCAGCTTGCGGAGCCAGCCTCGTCAGAAAACAAAGCAGCTCATCATAGAAGACACTCACCGTTCTGGACGCCTTGGCCTCGATCTGGAAGGCGATAAAGGCCTTCAGGGAATCTTTCAAATCCGGCTGGACATCCATTTTGCTCCAGTCCAGCTGCATATACCGAGTCGGCTCGTTCAATACCCAGACCTCTCCGCTGGTGTCGACAGAATAACCGCTGCGGTCAACCACCTTGCCCGGATTCTTCCAGACATAGAGCCGACCATCCCCTGGCTGCCATTGCGGCTGAAGTCTCATAGCTAATGGATCCATTACTCTTCGTCACACCTCATCTCGATAGAGTCTCGCCTGATACGCTTCCAAGACGGCCGCAGCCTCGGCCTCGGTCTGCCGGCGGGTGTAGATCTCCGGCATGACTGAACACTCCGACCAGCCGTTGAGGAACTTCTGGACCCGCTCACGCTGCTCCTGGTCCCAGCCCAGCCGCTTAGCCTGTTCCATCAATCGGTCATTAAAGGTGTGACGCAACGCATGAGGGTGGAGTCTCCCCTGGAGGGCAGGAAAGCAACGCCTGACCAGAAGAGAAAATACCCAGTTCAATCCTCCAGGATCCAAGGGGTGCCCGTTGCGATGACTGGTAAACAGATAGGGGTGAAGCCCTTCCTTTCGGTGCTTGTCGGCATAAAGCCACAGGAGTTCTGCCAGCCATTTGGGGATGGGGATGTCGCGACTGCGAGTCTTCACCTCGGGGGTATTCTTGCGAGGATCGAGCGGATCGTCGGGAGAACGCTCGATGGTCAGCGAAGTCTTGGGACCGCGAGGCAACTGGTTCAGCTTGATCTTCAAGAGTTCGCCACGCCGAATGCCTGTGGCCAGCATCAACTCAAGGATGGCGTAGTTGCGCAGCCGGACAGGCGCTTTGAACGGGTTCTCTTTGGCACCAGGGTGGATCACCCTGCGCAGCTCTGTCTCCTCTTGGGGAGTCAGGCCGAGGCGTCTGCGGGCTTCTCGGCCTCCGAGATGATTCGAGCGAAACGCGCGCTGGATGCGCTCTCTGGCTGTTTCCGTTGTCTCTCGCACTTCGCCAGTGGGAGTGCCCTCCGGAATATACTCGTAAGCCGTCCACATCAAGAAGTCTTCCACCACCCCGAGATAGCTGTTAAAGGTAGAAGGCGCCAAGACGTTTAGTTTGAGGTTAACCGTTCCCTGACTGATGCTCCCAATCACGTCGGGCTTGCGCCGTGCACGAAGCCATCGGCAAAAGCCCGTAATCTCGGCAACGGTCAGCAGCTTTGGCTCTCGCAGCCGGGCCTCCAGGTCGATGCCCGTCGCGTCACACCATTGATAAAACCAACCGATCACCCTCAAGTCTCTCAACAAAGTCGAGGCTTGCTTGGTCTCGCGGCGCCAATCAATGACATAGCGTGTGGGCAGCACCACTGGCTGAAAGGTGCTGTCGTGTAACAGCACGGCGAAGCGTTCGCCCGTCGAAAAGATCGCTCGATGGCAAAGGTACTTTCGGGTCATCGGTTATCCCCTATAAGCAGATCTGGACTCAATTCCATAGGGCACGACAGGGTCAATCTGGAGTCTTCTTGTCATAAGGCTGTGCCTGTTGGAGGCAGTCTTGAAAATCGGCTGCCGTTGCTCCCGCGACGAAGAAGCTGTTGGGATCATGGTCTTCGGGCAGATGGACGGCAGAAGTCATGAGGCCGGCATTGTGAAGACGTTGAGCCAGAGCGTGGGCTGCTTGCTGGCCCGCGCCGTTGTGATCAGAGTCGAACGCGATGAAGATATGGCGGCTCGGGAGATCGCACAGTTGGGAGAACTGTTCCGGTGTCGGATGAGTTCCAAAGCTACAGGTCGTGTTGCGAAACCCGGCCTGCCAAAGCACAGCCAGATCAAACAGGCCTTCGACCAGAATCACCGACGCATAGCGGCACACCGCCTGCCAGGCAAACAGGCCCCCTTTAGAGCCAGGCAGAAAGCGGTGCGGAAAGGCCGTTCCAATGCTGCGGCCATAGAGATTGAGCACACGACCCTGATGCTGACACGGGAAGACAATCCGCTTGAAGAAAGCATCTCGCCCCTGGCGACTGACAAGTCCAAAGCGCAACAAAAGATCGAAAGAGTGGCCATGCGCCGTCAGATGCCGGCATAGACAGCCTCCCGGTGCATAACCAATCCCCAAGTGATCAATGATCTCCGGACTATGGAGCCCCCGCTGGTGGAGGTAGTCCATGGCTTGCGTGTACCGGTGCAGTTGGTCCTGGTAGAAAGATAGCGCATCGCCCAGCAACTCATCCTCGCCGGAGAGCGGCAAGCCGGCGCTCTCTTTCAAATGGGCCACGCTGTCACGAAAGGGCAGATTGAGATAGAGCTGGACAAAGCGAATCAGATCGCCGCCCCGCCGGCAACCGTGACAATAGAACAGGTTTTTCGAGGCATTGACGTAGAAGGAGGGATGCGTTTCCGCATGCAAAGGGCAGAGCCCGACAAACTCTTGCTTTGAGCCGGCCTGTCGACCCACCCAATGCTGCCGTTGCAGGTAGTCTAGCAGAGGAAACTGACGTTTCAGCTGTTCCAAGTCCTCTCGCCTCATCTTTTTTTCTCCCTGAGGCCAGACTAGGTCAAAGCTTCGTGCCTTTCCAGCTGAGGAAGGTGGGTGATGGCGCGACCTAACAGTCCTCAAGGACGCAGTGGTAAGAAGACGTACAGCAACGTTGAACGAGTTTGCCAGGATAGGACCCAGGGACCGCGGCTGAAACTCTCTCCCCTCGCAAGCCGATGCCCGATTGCTGTGAGTATCCGCTGCAGAAAAGGAAACCGAGTCCGCAAGCGCATCGAAAGCGGCACATCGGCAGCGGCGGTGGCAGCACTACCGGCTGGCGGCGTTCCCATCTGCTCCCATCTCTCCGAAGAATCCAATTGGCGAAACCAACTTCGGAGGGTCGACGCAGACGCCACGCGGTTCGGGTCTTTCACCAGCGGAGCGGCCAGATCCAAAGAACGGCGTTCCGCAAAGTAGCTCCACAACGCCTGACTGCGGGCGACCAGGCTGTAATGGCCGTATGGAGGAGAGAACCAGGGAAGAAAGGTGAAAGTCTGGCTGCACCTCTTGCAGATCCCGCGACGAATGCGAATCCAGTCGTGATTCTCATCATGAGCTTGTTTGAGACGCCAGCCATGTCCAATAATCGAGTCTCTCACACACTTCGGACACTCACGCGGAATACCTACCACATCCGCGCCTGCCCAGTCGGCTCCTGAACCGCTTGACTTATCTGAAGCCGGAAGGAACAAAATCATGCGGGCCTGCGCCTCTTGCCTGAAAGGGCCGCCCCGGCAAGATCCTCTGCTTAGCTGTTACCTTCACCCTTGCCGACATCGCCGGCTGAAAGAGAGGGCATTTGCACTGCAGAATTTGCTCAGGACGCCATTGGGCAGCTGAAGAAAAAGAAGCAACAGCGCAGGATAGTACCGGAAACCCCCGCAGCTTCGATGTAGGAAAGAGTTTGCCCTTCCCCCATCACCAGAGGCTTTGGCTCGGGCATAAGCGCAACCGAACAGGGTTTCAGTGCACGCTGGGAAGAAACTTGGGAAAGGACACCAGGTAGACTTAGGCAGGAAGGGATAAATCGGGGACTGGGTCAGGGTCAGGAGAAGCCGCTGTAAGCGAAGGTTCCTCCCGAGAACGTATCTGTTCCATCTGTTCCAAACGTCTTTTGACTTCCAAGGCACCTTTCTTATACACAGCTAAACAGATCAATCCGTCGCCGTCGAACACTGCCCAGTAACGTCCGCCCCACTTTTCGATGGTGAACTCCGGGTTCATTCGCACGCACCTCCTTTCGCAAATTGTTTGCCTCGCTCTGAAAACCAGTTGTCGATTACGCAATGCAGGGTCTCGCTCGGCGCCGCTGAAAAGAAAGACATCAGCAAGACGCCAAGGGCAGCTGAAGAAAAAAGCACCAGCGGAGGAGAGCACCGAAAAACCGAGGCTTCGATGCAACAAAGATACAGTCAACACTTACTAGAATGAAGCCGGTAGACCAAGACACAGACAAGGTCAGCCCCATCGTAGAGCGCCCAGAAGCGGTTGCCGTATCGGGTGATAGTGAATCGTTCGTTTGTGAACAAGTGGCTTCCTCCTTTCTTAAATTCGAGACAGTTCATTGCGGGAATTGTTTGTTGGGACGAGTGAGACACCGGCGAAGATCCGAGGATGGCGGAGCGGCTTGCCAGGAGCTTTGCCCACTCAGGGTTTGCAGTTCCAGGGAGTTTCCTTGAGTGCCGGGTGAGTTCTGGTTTTGAACTGGTCCCTCGAAGACACAGTGATTCATCAGGACAGAATCGCAGTCCGCCCGTCAGCGAAAGCCAGTGCCAGCCTGTGTGCGAACCGCTCTTTCTCGCGGATGGTCTTCCTGCCGCTGCTGTCCTCTTCTTCCTCCCTGTCCACCAGTTTCAGGTTCACCCAACAGGCGACATGCCGATGTTTGCCCTGGCCGAAGATTCCGTTGAGCAGGCCTGAAATCGCAAGCAGCCCCACATGGCCGGAGTGCAAAGGAATCAGAGGCTGGCCAACGACTGCCTCCTGGCGTCCAAACAGGATTCCGCCAACCTGGCGGTAGGCCGAAGACTTAAGCAATAGATCTTCAATCTCATCCAACGGCAGACCCTCATAAGTGAGGTTCACCGCGGCGGCAGGTGGAACGGAATACTTGAAATCTGAGACGTCGAGGAGTGATGGCAGTTGCGTTGGATCGCCGAAGGCCAGTGCCCTTAGCTCTCGCTCAACCTGCAACACCTCGCTGCCAAGAGCAGCGGCTTTCTTTCCACGACTGCGACGCACCGCGAAGACTGCAACCTGGTGGTATCGGACCGAGTCTGCCGCTGTCAGTCTGAAGGCTCGGACATCACGAAAGTGGAAGCTGAGAACTTGGGCACAGACACAAAGCTGTTCCTGCGGGATCACCAAAACCAAGATGCCTTCCGGCTTTACCCAGTGGTAGGTGTGTTCCAGGAAGGTGAGCTCCATTCTCTCTCTTTGGTAGTCAGCTAAATCTCCTCCATACGGAGGATTTAAGTACAGGAGGCTGACCGACCCTGCCGGGCAGCGTGTCTGCAGGGCATCGCCATGAATCACCTGATTCAACAGAGAGCAAGCCTGTTCGGCACGAAAAGAATCCAGCTCAATGCCCAGTCGCTCCGCATTCACGCCGGACGTTATCTCGCTCAGGGCAGCGCCCGTCCCGGCGCAGGGGTCAAGCACCGTGACGGGTTCCGCTGGAAATGCCAAGGCCTCTCGGACTCTGGCAGCTTCACTCGCAGGCAGTGGGTAGTAACCGAGCAGCATAGCCGCAATTTTTCTCATTTCTTGCCTCCTGGGTGTTGCGTTCGTTCGACGACAACAACAACAACAACAACAACAACGAATAGAAAATGCCAAATACGCCTTGACCCTCCTTGGCGGCGAGGCGTATAAGATCACTCTCTTTTTCTCTTACCTAAATCCAATCACCCATTCGAACGGAGATACTCAATGAACAAAGCAGACCTGACCGAGAGAGTCACCAAGGACGCTGCCATCAACAAAACCCAAGCCGCGACCGCCATCAACTCTTTCTTGTCCTGCATCGAAGCTGATCTCAAGAAGGGTGGCCGCGTCACTTTGGTTGGCTTCGGCACTTTTTCCGTTGGCAACCGGAAAGCCCGGACCGGCCGTAACCCTCAAACAGGTCAACCGTTGAAAATTGCAGCCAGGAAGGTCGCCAGGTTTTCTCCCGGTGGAGCTCTGAAGGCGGCTGTCAATCGCAAGAAATAAGGGTCTAGACTGCTGAGTTAACAGGTGGGAGGACAGAAGAAGGGTTACACAACGCTCGGATCACATAGTGAGAAACGACTGGGTTACTTCTTTCGCGGCGATGGCCTGAAGCGGGGCGACGGTTTGAGCGATTCGGGACTACCAATACCAACCGGGAGAGTCGATGGCGATTTCAATGATCGTCATGGTGGGTTCTACGTGGGGCTTGTTAGACCTGCCAGGTTAGTCTTCAGTTGGGATTGTACTTCGACGATGTGTTTGCAGATGGGTTGTTTTCTGAATTTCCACTGGGGACAGGAACAGCCCCAGGAGCCGTCCTCTGCCTGCGACACCTTGTAGGAGAGTCCAGCTCTGGTTCTGGGCTCGACTTCCCAATGTTTGATCCATCTGGGCATGGCAGCCGATTCTCCTTTCGTAGACTGAATCCTCGTTCGCTTGGCGAGCTGGCGAAAGACCCACGATCCGTGGGCGGTGGACGCACGCGAGCGTTTTTTGTGACATGCCTCAGGCCATTGTCAAGAGGACCTTTCGGAGTTTCCAATTCTGATGTGGAGATCGGCTGAGCCAAGCAGGTAGATGGCTTCCAAGATGATTTGCCTCACCTGGAGACTGTCGCTGTGTGACATTAAAGTATGCAGCCGATCCCGAATCTCTTGCAGTTGTTCGTGGAGCTGCTCCGGAGCCAGTTTAGACCGCACATTGGAGAGGTCCCACCAAGGCCGACCAACTACCATTGTGATCGACGAATTTGTGGCGACCTGCTCAGCCGGCCCGGATGCGACATCGTTGGTCTCTTCGTTTGGCAGCTTGCGTTCCAATTCGTTGGCGATTATTCGGGAGTAGGCGAAGTAGCTGCGCTCCTCTTCATCGTCGAATTCTGATTCAAAGAAATCGTTATTCTCTGCAAACTCGATCAGCCGCTTGATGAGATCGGACTGATCCGCTGAAAGCACAATGGCAGCGGTCATTCGGTCACCTCCAATCTTCTCTTTTGTATGGGTAAGACGAAAGACTACAGAGACCACGGAGGTTCAGGCGATCTTCTGCAACGAAGACTTTGCGTTGTTGGCTCGCCTCAAGGTGCAGTAAGTGGAACCTTCAACGAAGTGGCTCTCTTTGCGAGTAGTCTTCAGGGTGTAGACGACTTCGTTGGGAAGAACTCCTTTGGTCGCTTCCTTGATCTCCGCTCTAAAGAGGTTCTCGAGCTCTGTCTTTCGAGTCTCCAGGGATTTGATTTGCGTCTTCACCTGGGTGAGCTCGGTGTCCCATTCCACCGCCACTCTAGGCAAAGCAACTTGAGTGCCGTTGTCCTTTGGATACAGCTCGTTCAGAGTCTTCCGGGTGGACTCACTTTCATCTACGGGTGGTGGGACTCTACGTTTGACCCGATCCCAAAACTCCTCTTCCTTTTCTGCCAGAATCTCCAGGAATCGTTCATTGGGATACTCGTCTGGCCAAGGCAGCAACTGTTGACCTCCAATTAGCGGTGCAAAACTTCCCCAACGAAGGGTGGTCACCAGGAACTGATGCTGGAGTTGCACTTGGTAGTAGACTGGGGCTTCGTCTTCCCAAAGGTGAGCCAGCCGCAGGCCTACAGTCTTGATCTCCAGAATACCCGGGCCTCTGTCGTCAAGCGGTTGGATCTCCCTGTCAATCGTTGCCAAAGCGAAAGGGTATTTCGGATTGCGTTGGATAAGATGGCGCCCGTAGTCCTTGAGGATGCGGCCCGTTCGCAGGGAGTATTGTTTGGCAATCACTGGCTCCAGAACGTTCCCCCACAGTGCCGCCTCACCGATTTGTTCGCTGTCTTCCACAATCAAACCAGCCTTCTCTGCCCAGACCGCATAAGCAGATTTGTAAGGATGAACACCAAGAATGGCCGCGGCATCGCTGCTGCCGATGCCTTTGCGCCGTTCGGCCAGCCAACGTTCTCTTTCAGTCATGTCGGGTCTCCTTTGTAACCTCAGAGAAATCAGCCGCAGACGCACCGCGACCCAGCGCGGGTAATCCGCAAAGACAGAAAGAACCACAGAGATGACGGGGAATTCTTGGCCGTGAATAACCATAGATAGATGCCAAATGGAGGGCGCGTCTTCTCAAGCACCATGATCCCGGGGATGCATCATCGGAGCCCCGTCCCAATTTGTGAGGATCTCGTTCTGGTGCTAGGCTTCTCGGCTTGAAACGAGGGACGATGAACGCACCGCCGATTCAGTTAAGAAAGAGAGAAGTGGTTGTCGGAAAGAGGTGCGAAGCGGGCAGTGTGGAGTGCACCTTCGCCAGCGGAGCCAGTCTTCGGATCTCAGCCTCTCTGGGGGCGTCCGTCAGGCCTGGTGATGAAATTCAATTCTCGCTCCCTAGCGGCGACTCTCGGTTGACGCCAGAGCTATTGATCAGGCGGACAGCGAGGGACTGTCTCTACCAGACTTCCATCGGCTATGTCGCCCGACCCAAGACCAACAGGCTCCAGCATCTCTTCGCCTCGGCGGCGGTCAGCGATAGCCGCCTGGGCCTTGCCTGCCTGCATCTCCCGTGCGCCGCCATCAAGAGTTACTTCTACTCAGGGAATCGCGGCCGCGACACGGGCAGCCAAGCTTCGCTTTACGATCTCCTCAGAGTTCGTTCCAATGCGTCTCCTAAAGAGCTACGGCTGGCCTGGAAGCTTCGCGAGTTGGAACTACTGTCAATCGGCGCTCCCTCTGCCCATCGAGCTGCTCTGGCTCGGGCGTTCAACATTCTGTCAGTGCCCGAACTACGCGCCTGTTACGATGCCTCGTTGGAAGATCCGAAGTCCCCAGTGCTGTTTCCCTTTGCCGGATTCGGTCTGATCCTGGTTTCAGGGACTCCCATCGACGACCGCTTCCTCGTCCGGCAGATCCTTTCTTTCATCCCTGAGCGGCAACGCCGGCACTTCAAGCTGCCGCTGCGCAAACTTGACTACTGCGCAGACAAGGCGGTCTATCGCGATTCGAGAGTCAAACTTGAAGTCACCTTGGATCCGCTGCTTCTGCCTCTGGGATTCGAGCCCTCTTGGAACCGCTGGAAACACTTGCTCGAAACATCTCTCGACGTCCATGCGGATTTCGTCAAGACCGGAAAGTATCTTCGCAAAGGAGACCAGTGGAAACTCGTCACCTGGGAGAGAGCCTTGGCAAGCCGGATCGAGACCAATCTTCCCGATAACCTGGAAGAGGCCGTGAACACTGCGAAGCGCAGTTATCGGCGATTTGGCCAGTACTCGCGCTGGATCGAAGAGATGCGCCAGAGGATTGAGCGGGAACCGATGGAGAAGGGCACACTGGAGCGGCTTGGCGCCGCCGAGGGAATTCCAAGCGACTTCGATGTGGCACTCATCAACTGGAAGCCTGACTATGATCGTTACTACTACGAGGAGCTCTTGAAAGGCTCCAGGCGACTGTTCCTTTTCAGGAACGAATACCTCTTTGAGACAGCCACCTCGATCGTGGTTGAGACCCCACAGGCAGGCCACGCCACCTATCTGTTCTCCGCGACCGGCGATCTTGAAGCATTCCTGCGGGTCTATATCCAAACAACCAAGGAAGCCATTCGCCGCAACCAAGAGAACTGTGCGGAGCGGCTTGGGTACCTGGGGAGGGTGGTCCATGGAAGAAACCGTAACTTGTGGTTGGTCGAAATCAGGAAATTCCTTGGGAAACCAGTGGACCGCAGCCTGGTTTCTGACGATGAGTAACTCAGAGACCACATGGGAGACGGTCGGCTCAGAGTCTCACCCTGAAACAAGGAAATCCTTAACCAATCAATTCCCGGGCTCCGAGAACGGCAGGAACTGACTAGGTTGTCGTTCTAATGATCAGTGGAATTCTTCAAAAATGAAGTTGTTTCTTCAATAAACTGAGGACTCACCAGTATGTCTTCATGCCCGCCCGGGGTGTCGATGAGCTGCGCATCTTTCCATACCCGAAGCAGATCCAGGGCATTATGGTGGGGGATGATGGGGTCATCTCTATCGTGAAAAATAAGTAGAGGGGGAGTTTTCAATTGAGGGATAACTAAGAGTGCTTCAAGACTCTCAATGGTTCTATTGAATTTCCTCTCGAAAACGAGTTTTGTGTCTGCAAAGATTCTTTCCGGAATTTGCAGCATTTCGGCCAAGTAGTTAATCGGCCCTCGCATGCCGTTAAGGGCCGAAACAAAAATCACCTTATCTGCTTTCAGACCTTTTTCGAAAGCATACAAGCAGGCGCCTGCACCGAAGGAATGGGCAATAATCCCATAGAGAGGGCCAACCTTGTCGGCTACTGCCAGGATGGCCTCTCGGTAATCCATGAAATCAAGGTGGCTGCCGGAAGATCTGCCATGGGCTGGCGCGTCGAAGAGGATGATTCTATAACCGGCATGAGTGAGTGGCTCTATGAGGCGGTTGAATCGCAACCCGTAACCACTCCATCCGTGGACGCAAAGTATGGCTGGACCTTTCCCCCATTCCATTACCTCCAATCTCCCCGTTCTAAAGGGCACACAATAAGAGTTCGCGCTCGCCAGCCATTTCCTTTCCCTTTCGTCTGCTTTACGCCGTTTCGGTTTCGTGAAGATCCATACCGCTACCCGCGTCGCGAGCCTTGGATAGTACCTCCCAGACTTCCTAAAAGCGAAGCGAATGATCTCTGTAACCAGAGTGGAGAGTCGATCAGTATCCATGACGGTATTGCCGCTAAAAGCCATGTCACCTTGCCTCTCGTATGTTTAATGGATCAGGTCAATCGGCAAAAGGTTCTCGCCCCACAGGATGAATCCAGCCCAATAGTAATCAGACAAGGTCCCCTCTTCTCTGATGAGTGCTAACTTTGCATTTCGCAAAGCACTGGCTCTGCCCTCGCCTTTCGCTAAATTGGAATAGAAGCTTTTCATCAACTTGCTCGTTAAGGTGTCATCGACATTCCACAAGCTGGCGACCACGGTTCCTGCTCCAGCAACCATGAAGGCTTTGACGAGATTGGCAATTCCTTCTTGTCCATGCAGTTTTCCAACTCCACTGTCACAAGCAGACAGAGTGACTAAATCCGCTGCAAGATCTAAATTATGAATCTCCCTATCTTGCAACAAGCCGTCTTCTTCCGATTGGCTGTTGCTCGTTAAGATGAGGGCTGATCGTTCAGGAAATTCTAAATTGGCGTAGCCGTGAACGGCAAAATGGACAATTTTGAACTGGTTCAGCGGTGATGACTTTAGAGAATCCTCCGTGGCTTCCTTTCCGGTAAGCAACAGTGTCTTTCCGGGAAACACCTGTGCAATAGCAAGAAGTTCTTCTTTGGTTCCCAGTAATCGAGGCAAATTGTACCCATCGATAGGGAACGCATTGCGCTGAATGGCGTATTTACTATTCTTTCTATACAAAGCATCGCCTAGAGCCAGCAGCATCTGCGTCTGGGGTCGGCGGCTCCCAGGACGGGTCCTCAGCAGGTGTAACAGCGTGGCCGACTGAACGTAGGAGATAATGTGGGACTCCAACACCAGCTTACCCCCGTTATCGATTAAGGATTCAAAGGGAAGAAGGTTCAAGTTACCCTCTGGAACGATGATGATCTTCTTATAGTGATCAAGATGATTTATTCTGCCCAGCAGGAGCTGGTAGAGTCTCCCAGCGCTGTCTTTGACATCCTTCTTCAACCGAACGTCGTGCAAAAATTGGTCGATCAAGTTGTCCAGTTCAGTCCTACCCGTGAGCTCGCTCGCAGCAATCCCTTGGCGCGTAATTTGCAAGCAATACGACTGGGGATCGCTTAAGACAAACTCCACAATCATCTCGTCGTTTTGTAAAATCGCTTGCAAACGATCTATGGCGACTGGTTTGACTATTTCTCTGCGCAAGGATGCATTGCGCTCTGCAATGGCTGGAATCTGGGCCTCTTCGGCCACGAATAATTGGTCCAGTAGTTCTTGTCCCTCCTCGGCAGTTCTTGCCTCCAGGACCTTAGAATTGAGACGCGACAATTCACGATACAACTCTTTAGTGGAATCGTCGTTGACGGTTTCAACCGATTTATTTCGTATCGACTCCGCAATGGAGCGCCCACGCGCTCGTTCCAAGATCGTCCAGGCTTGAGTCGGGTCCTTGAGATGGTTGAGAGCCAGCTTGCAATGATTCAGATAGCTATCACTCAGCCAATCAATCAGGGAGGCTTTAGCGTAAGGGCTGATGGAGTGGAGCAAAAGTTCTTCGTTCAGATTGGCCCCTTGCTCGTATAAAGCGACCGCGTCGGCAATTCGGCCGAGCTGCACACAGATTTCCGCCAGTTTGCTGAGCCTCTCGGCCAGGCTACTTCTTTCATGTCTTTTCCGTGTAACCTCCACGCAGCCCCGTTGGTACTCCTCAGCTTTTTCATAGTCACCTAAAGCGCCATACATTTTTGCCAGTTGCTCATTAGCATCCGCAAGAGCACGATCGAAATCGTTCTCTAGACAGATATCGCGCGCCTCATTGAGGTCAGCGATCGCACGCCTGATGTCGCTACGCGAAGCAGCCCTGGCACGCACAATCAGCAACTCGGCTGTGGCGCACAGATTTCCCTTGGATTGCTGGAGAGCCTTATCAATGAGCGTTTCCGACTCCTTATGCTTTCCCATGAGCAGCAAGGTGCGAGCTTTGGCTACATAAACTCGATATGGGAAGGGGCAATCTTTATGCATGCTCGCTGAGGCTAAAGCTTTCTGGAAGTAGTTCATGGCCGCTTCGTAGCGTTTAATGGTCGTGAGGACGTTTCCGGTGTGTTCGAAAAACTGGACCTGGAGGGCATAATCATCCGATTTGATCGCCTCGACCAAGGCCCGCCCCACACGGCGCGCTGCTGCCAGGCTATTAATATCCATGACCCACATGAGTACGCCTAGCTGACCTGAGGCACGGTTCTCCCATTTTTTATCTCGCGTGTGCTTGGCGATTTCCAGCACCGCCATCCAAGCATCACGCTCAGCCAGGAGGTTGGGATGCTCTTCGACATAGGCTCTGGCGACCAGGCATCTGAGTTTCAATTGGAGGTCTTGATTCACGATTGGATTTTTAAACTCCTGGTCAAGCAGCAGGGCAAGCTGTCTACATGACGTCGTCCACAGTCTTGACTGGATGAATCCGATCTTGGCCATTAATGCCTTCTTTACATCCCCTCTGAACTTGTATTCTTCTTCTGCGCTCGCATACAGGGGCCTTGCTTTCTCCCAGTTTTCGAGCCAGGCATACCGGTCGGCTTGATCCAGTATCGAATGCGGATCCTTGGCAGAAGAGGCTCCATGACCAGGAGTTAGTCCTATCGCAAGGGCAACACAAAGCATACTCAAAGATTGTCTTACACGGATTGGCATGGAGAAAGAATAGTCGGCCCGCTTAGAAAAGAATCCGTACACCGAATTGAATTTGCCGTGGATTAAATGCACTCACGGGTCGCCCTGCATTAGTAAACGCAGTGTCTACCTTATATACATTGAAGTGATTGAATAGATTGAAAACATCCACGCTGAGATTGAGTTCAAACGCTTGCGTGAGCTGAACATGACGGGTCAAGCGAAAATCGACCGTCTGAAATCCGCTGGTTCGATACACGTTCCGGCCTAAATTGCCAGGGAATCCTAACTCAGGTATCGCCAGGCCCACCTTCCCATCAGGGGAGACGAAAGATCCAGGAGTTCCTAGAGCAACAATACTGGGACGCGCCGTCGAGGAATTATTCACCAACGTTCTGTCGTTTTGTGTGAGGAGCCGATAAGGCCGCCCAGACCCGATTTCGATGCGGGGGGCAAAGGTCCAGTTTCCCAATAGGATCTTAGATAAATCAGCCGTCGAAGCCGTCCGAGGAGTATCAAACACGGCAGTCAATACAAAGCGATGGCGTTGATCGAAATTGGAATTGCCCCGATCTAATCGAGTATTACGATTATCTTGTGGCTCTTCGGAAGTCTGAATATCAGTGGCGTCATCGATGGAATGAGCCCATGTCCAGGAACCCAGTACTTGATAATAACGGGAAAACCTCTTATTGAGTTTGACCGTGAGGGCATGATAAATGGAGGAGGCAGAAGACTCGTACTGCTTCACGTTAAAGAAAGGAACGAATATACTACCTGAAGCGTGCGGGAGACCGAAGGTGTTGATCAAATGGTCGAGCACCCCTTTGGAAAGTCTGCCACCCGAGATCGCATTGCTCAAAGCATAGTTCGGGCCGGAGGGACGGAATTGATTAAAGAGGAGTTGACCGAGCGGAGCCAATGACGTGGGCGAGTTGGCCCCTAACGCATCCCAGAGACCGGCCAGTGGCCCGCCAGCGCCTTGGTAGATGAGACTGGCGCAGCCATGGATTGCCACATCGGGAAGTGAGGGACATACCACATTGGATCGTTCGTAGGTGCTAATCAGACTGAAATTACCTTGATTGATATTGCGAGGTCTCTCGATGTGTAAGGCGTGCATATAAGTGTAATCTGCCGATACACTCCAGTCACTGGCGAGTTCGCGTTCTATTCCGAAAGTGGCTTGCTTAGAATAGGTGTATCGAAAGTCTCGTGCGATAGGCAGGACAGTGGGAAGCACAGGGCTTCTGCTTAGAGCGGAATTGATATCCAGAAAGACCGGTGAAAAGGTGTCGTAGCGCTGTTCATCTGCTCTAAAGCCCAGAAGTGGGTTAACTAGCAAACTTCCAATAGGAGTAATAGGCCTTGCTTGAAACAAATCCTCCACGCCAGTAAGTTGGGATGATGCCAAAAAGGGTGACTGTATCCCATCGACCACATCAGCAAGAAAGCTCAGCGCGGTTAAAGGATGGCCATAATACAGCCCGAAAGAACCTCGTAGAATGGTCTTGCCCTTCTTAAAAGGGTCCCAGGAGAACCCGAGCCGCGGCGCTATGTTGTTCGTGTCTGTTGGAATCGATTGATCAACCCCCAACGCATCTTGCGCCTGCTGAAATAGGGGGGAAGGCGCATCATTCTTACTTAAGAACTCCACGTCATAGCGAACTCCGTATTGGAGCAGGAGGTTGCTCGACAGCTTCCACGAGTCCTGGAAGAACGAACCGAAAGTCGTGTTCCGGTAGCGCGCGGTCGTCCGGTCAAACCCTCCAAACTGCTGAACGAAAGAATCTGGCAACCCCATGCCATACAACTGAACAGAGCTGAAACTGGGAACTCCTGCCGATCTTAAGGCAGAGGTCAACTGCGGTCCCAAAATGGAGCTGATCACCGGGAAGTCGACAGGAAGTGTGACAGGAAACGTATAGAGTCCCGATTGATTGAGTGGGAAAGCGGTTTTGGCAGGAATATAGTTGAAATCGATACCGGCCTTGTAAGTATGCTTCGCCCGAATATGCGAAATACTGTTGTTAATCTGCCAGCGCTTTTCCTCTCGCTCAGCAGGCGCAAATGGCTCTGCCCCGATAGAGGCGATTCCGGGAATTTCAATCCCTACATCCGAACTGTTGGTCGTTAGCCCAAGACCGCGTCGCGAGAACTGAAAGCGTAATTCATTCAACCAAGCTGGACTTACAAGGCTACTCAGTTGAGAAGTTACCGACAAGTCTCTAACGAAAAGATTGTTGGTTCGGGAAAACGCATTATGCGCATCAATCTGCGTCTGACTGTTGCTGGTGAGGCCAAAGGCGTCCGACGCATTCACCCCAACTCGCATGAAAAGACTATGCCGATCAGAGAGATTGTGGTCTAAGCGGGTGGAGTTAATATAAGAGACGTTTCTCGTTTTATAGTTTCCAGCCTCAGTGGTTAAGCCTCTAAAAGAGGCCGGTAAGGGGTAACCCGTTAAGCTAAAGGTCGTGGGGCCGGCCGGAGTATTACCATACAGAGCGGTTCGGGAAGCAGCATTCACCACAATAGAATAAGGAACAGTCAGCGACGCGGGAGCCGATCGAATAAACTGAGCTTGTTCCGATGTTACCAAGAGCGACCCACTCCCAAACGGATTAGCCATTTCCTGCAGGCCGTAATGCCCCCGTCCAATACTCGAAAACCCTATGGAGTTGTTCTGAGTAGTTTCAAAGGATGTCAGGAAGAAAGTTCTCCCCTGTTTTAGCGGTCCTCCCAGAGTCAAGCCTGCCTGGGTATTCGTATCTCCTGGATCGGGTTCGCCAGCAAAAGCATTGGTGGCCGAGAAATAGCGGCTCCGAAGGATCCCAAAGACCTCACCTTGAAACTGCTTCCCACCCTGTTTCGATACGATATTGATCACCGCCGCGGCAGATCTCCCGAACTCAGCGCTGTAGCCACTCTTGATGATTTCAAACTCTTGTACCGCATCTTGACAAATCGTTGCTTTGACTCCATTGATCGTATTGTCGATGGCATCGACCCCGTCAATGCTCACCATATTAGCCCGCGCTCGCTGTCCATCGATATTGAGGCCAGTTACGGGGATCGGTGGAAGACTCGATTGATTGGCACGGCTGGCCGCGGAATCCAGTAAGGTGAAATTGATATAGTCACGTCCATTACTGGGAAGGTTATCGATCAAACGCTCTACAATCGTCGTGGCCACAGAGGTTCTTCTAGCCTCTAATAGCTGCGTGCTGGATAAAACCTCCACCGCTTCTAAAATAGGACTGATTTCCAACTGGAAAGATGACTCCGCACTTTGACCTACTGTCAATAAGATTTCCTTTGCTATTTTAGGCCGGAACCCTTCTGCCTCGACTCGAACAGAATACCTACCCGGCCTTAATCCTAAGAACGTAAAGGTCCCGTCCCTCCTGGTTGTGATTGTGCGCAGTAAACCTGTTTCGAGTGTTTGCAGCTTGATCGTGGCTCCCGAGATTACATTTCCGGAAGGATCCTTGATGACCCCGTACAATTCAGCCGTGTTCCCCTGAGCCAGCAGTGCTGCCTTCCAGACAACCAAGACTACAAAAAGGGCAAATATGCCTTTTCGCATGACGTGATCCTCCAAATGGAATCAGCGATGGGGGCTTGTATAGAGTGAGAAGTCGGTTTGACCAGCCGACCATTGCAGGTCATGGATGAAACTGTTCCCTGAATGAGCAACTCCAAAGCACCAAACTGCTGCTACTGCAAAGGAAAGGCAAGGTATTCCAACCCGCTTACGCCATGTGCGCCATGGATCATGGCAGACAAAACACCTTGATATGAGTTAAGAACTCTCAGACGGGAAAACTGGGACAAACTTTTTTGTAAAGAGAAAGGTTTGTTTCGGACCCGCGAGCTTTGGTCCTGAACGGCACAGAGAAATTGCCTTGCCGTCGTTGATCGAGTTTTCATGCGCAGCGGCTATGCAGAGCCGCCCATTCTACTGAAATGGCGGCGACCCCTAAGAGCTCACCTCCAGGAGTCAGCCATGCCGCCGAAGGGTCGTGCCACCATGGATGAGAATTGATTTCCCTTCGTTCGAAGGGTATCCAGGAGGGACGCTCCCTGCGGTAGGGTTCACATCACGAGACCATCCAACGGCCAAAACGACTACCGGGGCGTGCCGAAATCCCTCCCCCATTTCCAATCTCCTCCAAGGGGGGACTTGAGCGGTCGATCCTGCGGGTGAAACACTCGGCGGTCAGAGGTCGCTACCTCTTGTCAACCAGCTTCACGGGATGTCCCGAAACCTCCCCCGTGGAACCTGGAGGGAAAACTGCCAGCAGGTAGGCGTCCGACGGGAGCTTGCTGAAGTCTTCCTTGATTACTAAGGTGTAACCATTATCCTTGTTGGCATTTGCTTCCCATCTAGCCTTCTCTTTCTTGTCGCTCTGGCGATGGAGTCTTATCTCATATCTGCCCGGCTCACTCCCAAGAGGCAGATGAATCTTGAGCTGCAGCCGTTCACGCTTCAAAGTCAACGTTTTCGGATCAGCAGATTCAGTGTTAGGTCCGCGGGCAGGAGAGACCATCGTATAGTGGACTATCGGTGGCGCCGATTCGGGAATTCCGCCGGGAGCCTCCGTATTGGCGGCGGCTTTCCCCGGGCTCGGCTTTCCCGAATTTTGCCCATCCTCCCCCGACTTTGGTCGTTCAGGAGCCCCCGCGGTCCGTGGGACTACTTCTGGCCCCTGCTCAAGCCCATTGTCGTGCACGACCTCGGCGAACCTGCCGGACACATACCACCAGATACCCAGCGTTAATAACAGGCTCGCCGCAAATAACAATCCCCGTTTGAAAACGTATCTTCGTCGCCTGTACGCGCTTTGGTAGTGTTCGAAATCCCCGACGCAAGCGCCGCACTGGAGGACATGGTAAAACCTTTTTGTGTGAGACTCTGGATCCTCGGCCATTTCCTTCAGAATAAACTGATCAGGGCAGCCCACTCTCTCCTTGTTAGGAAACTTCTTCTTGATCTCAGCTTTCAGGGTGCCACGCACAAAGCCTTCGGCCTGCTCATCCATGTTAGGACTTTCCCTATCCATTCCTGGGCCCTTCTTTCCTGTTTTCTAGTCCAAGGATTTCTCGAATGGCTTGGCGATTACGGTAGTACCGCTTCCGAGCCGCGTCGACAGTGATATTCTTTGCAGCAGCGATTTCGTTGAAATCTAGCCCTTGAAACTCGTGTAGACGAACGATCTCAAGCTCTTTTTCCGGCACCTGCTTCTCCAGCTCGTCTACTAAGATCCGGTTAAAGATTTGGTCCGCCGAATTAACTTGCGACACAGGCAGATTCGGCATCTCTTGCTGACGCAGCCAACGCCTCTTTCTCATGAACTTGCCGACCTCATGACGGACGCTAGTCTGTAGAAAGGCAAACCAGTGCCGTATTCCCTCCTTTTTCTTGCGTAGCAAAAGCTTGAGCGCCGCTTCCTGGACAGCATCTTCCCCAAGGCTAACATCCTGCCTATTTCCTTTCACAACCCTTGTGGCGGTCTTTAGTGCCTTAGCATAAGCATCGGCAAATTCTTGGGAATCGCGTTCGTCATCATCCATCGAGAGCATCCTCCCATCCCTGCATGCGATCGGAGGCCCCACGCCGTTCGGATTCTTCAGCTGCAAGCTCAGGATCTGCTGTACCGTCTCCTTTTTCTCCCTCGCTTTGTCGAAAGCAAAAAGCCAACGAGCTGTGTCGTCGCTGCCGTCTCAGTTCCGTCAGTATGTCTCGCGAAGAGATCACAATGTTCGTTTACCAAGCAACGTTACCGGAGCAGGGTACGTGATGGACCTTTTTTTAACGATAAGCGAGAATTATACGAGCTCGGTCTTAACTCAGTCTCCTGGGAGCTTGCTTCTCTTCCGGTCATCAGGTTGCTCCAAGCCCGGGGCTCGTTGCCTTCAGCAGAGCTTTCTCTGGAGCCAAGTTCAGATAGAATTCCCTCACATAGAGTAAAGAGCGTCGAAACGGGTAATTTGGGACAAGATTCTTCAAAAAAGTGCTTCCGCCCGGTCGTCCCCGGATTCAACAAGGCAGCTTTTTTTAGAAGCTTCCCCCGACTTTTTGAGCACTGAGCCATCTCTCTCTTCTGTCAATCTCCAGCAATCCATTGTCGGCGACCTCTCTGTTTTTGTTGAACCTGTCGATTCCAAAGCTGGGTGGAACGTTTTGTCCACAGTGGCTGCCTCCGGCAGTTGGTTCTCAACTTGAGTTCACAATCCGTGACCTCAAATTCTCATGGTGGAACGCAATATCTGGCACCAGTTTAGCAAAAATCGGCAGAGTGGAACGAGCAAAAGCTAGGGTGAATGCTGCGGCGAGCAGCCCAGCATTCCTCCCAGGTAATCGGGAAACCCCCTGAACCGGCCGTCGTCGTTGTCACTGTCCACGATCATCGAGCCGAGGCAGAGCTTGAGTTGCTCAGAGCCAGATGCTCATGGTCACCTCTGTCCTGTCAGTCTTTTTCAATGTTCTTCTGAACGAGCCAGGGACAAGGGGGCAGCTGGTGGCCACAAGCACCGCTAACTAACAGGGCCGAAAGCCAGAGCCAAATTCTATCCAGCCGGACTCACTTTTGAATCCTTGAGAGAAACTCACCGAGTTTGGCAGTGGCCTTGAACTGAGGGATGGGGTCGAGTTGTTTGAGGGCGGTCGTGAAGGCGTTGGAAAGGCTCCACAATGTTCGGGAGGCGAATTCTTCATACTGCGGCTGGAAGTAAGGCTTATGGACGACTGCCATCAGGCTGGTGGGTGCCTCCAGTGCGCCTTCCACGAAGGCTCGGTAAATGAAGAACTTCGCGGTCACATCCGTGATTTGCTGTGCTCGCCACTCTTCGACCTGTCTTCTCAGTAGTTTCGAACTTATGCGCCGACTGGCAAGGCCAGCCGCATCAGCCGCATACTTCGATCGTGGGTGTTCCTGACGCCGATTCAGAAGCGGCAACGTTCAAACTGTGTTTCCAGGTCCAAAACCCCAAACATCTTCATGCCGCTGCTGGATACAGCATACTCATCCTGGACTACACCGATATGGCGGAAACCCAGCGTCTCGATCAGCGCTTGGATAATCTCATGGTGTGGTATCGGACGTGTGTAGCCGTTGCCGGTGGTGTCGGGATATGGCCAGATCCTCGCGGTTTAGCATATTGCCGTAAGAGATGAGAGTACCGGTGGTCATACGTGCCTCCTTTCCTTGTAATCAGGGTCAGTGTTTTTTGAAGAGAATAGTAGGTAAGGCATCGGCCGTGCCTTACCCGCGCTGGTTTCATGTCTCATACCTTTTGTTTGCCCCCTCGGCCGGGGGACATGGTGTTGGTATCCTGTAGAAATCCAGCAAATTCCGAGATCATTCACCATCAATCCACGCATGGAGTCTCATCCCGCCCCGCCGGGCTCCTCCCTCGCTCGTGCCATTGGTATGGCTCTTGCAACCCGGCTTAAGAGTCTGAGGTGGTTTGTCGACTGAGGTGGGGGCCAGCCCCAGGGTGGTCGGGGGTAAAGCGGGCTGCTTGCTCACTCGATTTTCAGTCGGGAGCTCCCTGTCACGAGACGGGCACCTGGGACTTCTTTGCCCGCTTTGATTGCATCCAGAATACCTTTTTTGGTCGATCCGTGGCGGTGGGGGAGGTTTTTCGACAAGGTACTCAGGGGGAATCAAGAGTTCGTCCCTGATTTCAACGGAGGGCGGGTTTTGGTGCATCCTCAGCGTAAAGAGTTCTCCCTCGAGCTTGTTGTGGCCGAAACGTCTCATCACAAGCAGGACATAGGAACCCAATCGCTCGCGTGCCGCGGCGAGTCTCAGGCCGCGCTGGTTCAGCCGCTTTTCTTCTTCTACCGCCAATTGCTCCGGCGCGGTCAGATGTAGCAGCATTCGAGCGACATTATCCCGTTTGAAGGCCGCGCCTTTGACGTCTTCCTGCAAGACGAGAAGGTCCGTTTCGTCCGGCTCTTGTTACTCCTGCTGGGCTCGAAGTCTGGATCATGAAGCTGCAAGCCGGATTCCAATTCTCCCTGGACCGAACCATCTCTTTCAGCAACAACTTCAGCCTCCAAGGCGAGAGTTTATCTTCCTCTCAGCTTTGCTCTCGCTAAAAGCCTCACTTCTGGAGGCTCTGTGCCCCGCTCGAAGAAGGGTGCAGACTGACATCCGCACCCACTAGCATGATATAAAGTAAGCTAACTACAACCGCTGGTAGCGCCACAGTTCAGACATTTATGGCACGCGCCATTGCGAACCATGATCGATCCACAGTCCGGGCAGGGAGGGGCATCGGCCTGAGTTTGGAAGACCAGCGCTTCCTTGGTTGCCATTTCTTGCCTTGTGGGCACTGAACTCCCCTTACCAATCTCATTGTCATTGAACGAGGCCGCAGGGGAGCTGGCTTCTTGTTTCCCTTGTTGTGTTAGGAATTTCACGGCCAGCCAGCGGAAGACGTAGTCGACGATGGATTTGGCAATCGGTATGTCCTTGTTACCGGTAAACCCGGAAGGTTCAAAACGGACATGGCTGAACTTGTCTACCAGAACCTGGAGCGGCACCCCGTATTGCAAGGCGACCGAAACTACTGTTCCAATAGTGTCCATTAATCCAGCGACGACCGACCCCTGCTTCGCCATTTTAACGAACACCTCCCCAAGGGTACGGTCCTCATACATCCCGGCTGTGAGGTAACCCTCATGGCCGGCCACACTGAAATGATGAGTGATTGATTGGCGTTCATCCGGCAACCGGCGCCGGACCGGTCCCGCTGTCCTCGTATCCCGTAGACCTGTGTTGACCGGCTGCGAACGCTTAGACCCATCGCGATAGATGGCAAGCGCCTTGAGTCCCATTTCCCAGGCTTTAACGTAGGCTTGTTCAATCTCTTCCACTGCCACTTCATGAGGCATGTTTACGGTTTTGGAAATGGCCCCGGAGAGAAAAGGCTGTACGGCAGCCGCCATCTTGAGATGACCCATATAGTGAATCGAGCGGGAACCATTCAGCGGCTTGAAGGCACAGTCGAAGACTGACAAGTGTTTAGCCCTCAAGTGCGGAGCACCTTCAATCGTTTCTTTTTCTCCGATGAACTTCAGGATCGCGTCCACCTGTGAACTTGTGTATTCCAGACGGCATAAGGCCTCAGGAACAGTCTGGTTGACGATCTTAAGAGTTCCTCCGCCCACCAGCTTTTTATATTTCACGAGCGCGATGTCCGGCTCTACGCCGGTCGTATCGCAATCCATCATGAAAGCGATGGTCCCCGTGGGTGCCAGAACGGTCACCTGTGAATTGCGGTAACCATGCTGTTCGCCCAATTGCAGGGCTTCTTCCCAAGACTTCCGCGCGGCCGATACTAAGTCACTGGGAACAAGACCGGCAGGAATGGCAGCGACTGCCGAGCTATGCTTGCGGATGATATCCAACATCGGTTTGCGGTTGGTTGAGTAACCTGCAAACGGCCCTTTCTGACAAGCCAGAAGAGCCGATTGACAGTGTGCTTCGCCGCCCATTAACGCCGTGACTGTGGCGCCATAGGCACGGCCCGCCTCACTATCGTAAGGTAGCCCCAAAGACATCAACAAAGCTCCCAGGTTGGCGTAGCCTAATCCCAAGGGCCGGTAACCATGACTTGTCTGAGCAATCGCCGGCGTCGGATAGCTGCTGTTCTCAACAATGACTTCCATGGCGGTGATCATCACGCGAACGGTGTGTCTGAAGCCCTCCACCTCGAGTTCCCCATCCGGCTTCCGGAATTTCATCAGGTTGATTGAAGCCAGATTGCAAGCCGAGTCGTCGAGGAACATGTATTCGCTGCAAGGATTCGAAGCATTGATTCGGGCTGCGTTGGGACAGGTATGCCAGCCATTGATGGTGCTGTCGAATTGCATGCCTGGATCCCCACAGATATGAGCCGACTGGGCGATCATCCGAAGCAAATCTCTGGCTTTATGAGTATCCGCGACTTCTCCTGTTGTTACCTTGTGCGTTTGCCAGACTCCATCGCTTAGGACTGCCTTCATAAAGTCGTCGGTCGCTCGTACACTGTTATTGGAATTTTGATAAAAGACCGATCCATAAGCTGGGCCATTCAAAGAACCCTCATAACCGCTCCTGATAAGTGCCCACGCTTTCTTTTCCTCTTCTGCTTTGCACTGGATGAATTCCACGATATCTGGATGATCGGCGTTGAGGATCACCATTTTGGCTGCTCGCCGGGTTTTGCCTCCGCTTTTGATAACTCCGGCAAACGCGTCGTAGCCCTTCATGAAAGAAACCGGCCCGGAGGCCAGACCGCCTCCAGAGAGCCCTTCCTTTGAAGAACGGATTGAGGAGAGATTGGTTCCAGTCCCACTACCATACTTGAACAACATACCCTCGGTCTTAGCCAGGTCCAGAATCGAACTCATCGTGTCCTCGACAGAGTTGATGAAGCAGGCCGAACACTGCGGCTTGGCTTCGATCCCCACATTGAAATAGACCGGGCTATTGAAGGCCGCTTTTTGGTGCACTAAAAGGTGTGTCAACTCGGCGTGAAAAGCTTCTGCTTCTTCATTGCTGGCAAAGTAGCCATCCTTAACGCCCCAGGTCGCAATCGTATTCGCAACGCGCCTGACCAATTGCCGAACGCTGGTTTCCCGTTGCTCATCCGGCGCCTTCCGAAAGTACTTGGAAGCGACAATGTTGGTGGCCAGCATGGACCAGTACTTGGGGACTTCAACGTTATCCTGTTCAAACAGGACTTCTCCTTTTTCATTGCTGATCAGCGCCTTTCGGGTCTCCCATTCGATTTGATCGAGTGGGTCAACCCCGGCGACACTAAAGAAACGCTCCATACCCGGGCCGCGCCTCTGGCCGCTGGCAAAGGTGATATCCAAAAGGACGTTTTCCATAAAGAACTCCGTGAATGAATTGAGAGCGCTGCCACGAAACTGCGGCAGAAGCTCCGGCACTTGCTGCCGCTGCAACTTCGGAGGGCACTTCCTTCAGGTCCTCGGCTGGTACTATGGACAACCTGTCAAATGTCATCAAACCTTACCAAAGCCAATATGTCCAACCTAGCTTGGACCTGAACCAAGAGACCGTGGTAATAAACCTTTGGAAACACGCCGGCTGTCTTCACCATTTTTACCTCCAGGGAAAATGAGACTGCTTGTCCGTGCGAACTCTGACGATCCTCTGGAAGCTTGCGGTAAATTGGGGCAAGGGAACCGCGATCAACACGCTGATCCTCGATCGAAAGTCTACAGTCTGCCCGTCCTGAATCTTCCATGGGCCACAAATCAAGGATCCAGAGGCTCCTCATCAGGTGTGTCTTGCTCCTGCTCTTCCTCCCGTCTTTGCTTCCGATCCAGAGGATCACCAAAGGTAAAGGCTGGGGGAACGTCATACATGACACTGCAGAACCACAGCAGCCCCTCATGGCTCAATTTGTAGAAGGGAACTTCCCAGGGGTGCTGCTTCCAGAAGCTCCGAAAGTCCGCATCCGTAACTCGAAGAGTGTCATCTTTGCGGTTCTTGCCCTCATAACGCGCTTTGAGCCAGCCCTGATCGAGCCAATTCTGAATGCTCTTTTTGCTCCGTCCCAGGTATTTGGCCAGTTCCTCTTTGGTGTGTCCGTCCTGGACACGCATGCTGATTCTTCGATCCTTTCCTAGAAAGCGCAGCCTGGCGCGAATGGCGCTGACGGATCGCTTTAAGCGCTTGGCGATTTCGCGCGGGTTCTTGCTTCCAACAAAATCGAGCAGGTACTTGTCCTCGGCTTCAGACCATGACCTATTCCCATTGCAGCGATTAGGAGTAAGCTGCAGTTTGCGGGCACGGTTCCAAAACACGTAACGAGGCCATTCAGTCTGGGCTTGCATTCTTCGAATGGCTGCTACCTTGGCTCGTCCACCTTCTCTGTATCCCTCGGCCAACATCGCATCCAGTTCAGCGGTCCAGTTGTACTGCATATGCTGCTGTGTTAATCCAAGGGAGCCAGCCTGTCTGTAGCAGACGTGCTTTGGCCAGCCAGTCAGACGTTGTATTTTCTCGACCGCTGACAATTGCCCCTCTCCGCCATGTCTGTAGCCTTCCCGTAAGATCCGATTCAACTCCTCCGTCCAGACGTATCGTGCCTGTTTGTATCTCTCCAAGGTCGACCTCCGCGGTGCCCCAAACTCACCTGGATGTTGGGTCAACGCAAGAAAGACTCTGTATGAGGTAAAGAGCCGTCGGAGGCACAAATCGAGACAAAGAAAATCTGGGGTCCAGACTCTGACCGTAGCTCTTCCAAGGGGTGTACTGAGCAGGCCCACCTCGGGGGGCGTTGTAATGCCCAGACGGGAACCCCGAGGTGGGCTGAACACCCATGCTTCAATACTAGACTGTCGTGACTGCATCACCTCCTTTCTCCTGTTTGAATTGTTCAATTCGGAGATCCTTCAAACCTAGCCAGCAGCTCGCGACCCCAGGCTTGATCTCAAATCGTGATCATTAGCCCAAAGGCAAGCTTCCAGTGACCATCTTTGGGAGATGGTCACTGGAAGTGTTGGCAGGATTCATAGGGTAGGCTGACAGGCGGGATGAATCGGGAGGGCGTGCATGACATTCTTTTCCACCGTGGACTACGACGGGAGGACTCTAAGCCGAAACTTAGAACCCAGCAAATCGGCCCGCGCAATCGATGAACAGGTACAGTTCTGGCTGATTTGCGGGGAGCCCATGCAGGTGCTAGGATCGGCCCAGGCCGGGGCAGACCTATGAACGCTGCGCTTCCTGCGAGCGGACAAGGCGAGCTTGTTACACAAAAGTGACAGCAGTCCGATGCTGTGGAAGTCAAGAGACCTCCGGCAAAGCCGGAGGCTTGATTTTGTGAACCGCTCAAAGCGGTTTGTTTTGGAGCCACTCGAAGTGGCTACTTGTTGAACATCGTCAGTTGATCGATGCGTTGGGCTGCCTGCTCTTGTTTCTGTAGGTATTCACGGACCTGCTTCTCATCTCGTCCTACCGTCGAGACACAGTACTGAGGCGCAATCGACACGAGCATGTGCACATGGTCACGCATCAGGTGCCCTTCTTCGATCCGGCTCTCTCGTTGCATTGCCAACTGCTTGAGCACCTCTCCCAGTTGTTGGCGGAACGCACCGTACAACGCTTTTTTGCAATATTTCGGAATGAACACAATGTGGTTTTTGCACTCCCACTTGGTATGGCTTAGGACCTCAACCTCGCTCACTAAAAGTCTCCTTTCCGTGTGACTTTGAGCGGTTCACGGATCGGAGACTTCTTTTCACCCTGGAATTGTCAAACTCCTGGAGTCCCCCAGCAAAGCTGGGGGTTTACCTAAAGGAAATTACTTTTGCGGGCGGTCGCAGACCAAGCTAATTGTGCCGAGCGGTTAGGATTCCTGGCGAGAATCGTTCACGGGAGCCACCAGCGAAGTTGGCTAGGCGATTTGCGTAGATGGTTGGGAGAGCTGCGGTAGTTCGGTTATGTTGAAGTACCCGCTACGAGCTTCGGCAATGGTCGTGTCATCTGTGGCGCTTCGGCCGGCGCGGATGCACTCAGAATGTTCCAAAAATAGGCGGTTCTGGTCCTGACGACTTCGTAGAGTTGGGGCTCACCGGTCAGGCGCACTACCCGCTCAATGGGATGCTATTTTTTCTGGCTCTTCACATACCCGATCGCGCGGCGCGTGGGTTCTGGAGGATTCATGAGCTGACGAATGGCATCGAAGACGACTTTGAATTGAGCGTCGTATTTCCTTTCCAGAGCCTCCAGCTTTCGAGCCAATTCCGCATGGGAAGCCAGTAGGCTCCGCAGCCGAACAAAAGCGCGCACCACTTGAACACTGGCCTCCACCGCCCGGTCGCTGTTCAGAACGTTTGCCAGCATGAGGGCTCCATGTTCTGTAAAAGCGTAGGGAAGATAAGGCGAGAATCTGAGGCGAGCGAGGTGGTCGCAATTTGCGACCACCTTGGCCTTCTCACTTTCGCTGAGCTGGAACATGAAATCCGGCGGGAAGCGCTTCAGATTGCGTTTCACCTGCTCGTTAAGACGCTTAGTCGTCACGCCGTAAATCACCGCCAAATCCGCATCCAGCATCACCCTGTGGCTGCGAATCAGCAGAATCGAACTCTCAATTCGTTCAATGGGAATGAGACCGTCAGGTTCTTGCATCCAAAGTCCAACCCAGAAAAGAAGAGGTCGCAGCCGCACGCCACCCGCGACCCTTTTGGGCAAACCTGATCAAGGCTAAGGTACGAGCTCTAGAATCGAGCGATCCTCTTGGGCCCACCTTGCTTAGCGAACCTTAGCCGCTATACTCAAAAAACGCAGCCCCGGACAGCTCGCCCCTCATACCTCACATATAACCGACCTTCGCGGCCTTCCTGAATTCCCGCCAATTCGTTTGCATTTGCGTAGGCCATGCACTGCGGCCGGCTGGTGGCGCTTCTACGGTCGCGCCCGTGTATCGACCCTTCGGTGTCGCGAGAGTTATGGACCTCGCAGCAGAGTGTCCGCCCTGAGTCAGTACTCTTACTTTAGATCCGCCAGCCAGTTCAGGAAGGTGGCCGTAGCACGGAGGAAACTATATCTAAGGCGTCATAGCCGCAGCGGCGGATTCTTCCAACAGGGTCCTGCTGATTCGTCCTGTCCTGTAAGTGACGCCCGCGCACGTGCCGGCGAATTCCACAGTTCCCCGCCGCACCATCATATGACCCGAGTCACCAATCTCCTCAAACTCTTCAAGCTCCTCATGAATCGTCGAACCCTGGCGCAGGACGCGAGCTTCGTTGGCTCCCAGGAAAGCGTCAAGCGTCTCGGCTGACTCCTCCAACAGAACATCATCACCAGCGAGGCATCGATAAAATGTCGCGGCATCGCTCTGATAAACAATGTATTCCAGCGCATCGTCGGTCTTGATTAATTCACGGAATGCCTGCATCCTGCGCAGGATCTCAGCTAGGGCTTCCTGTTCAAGGTGGACAGTCGCGTAGCCAACCGGAGACGGCTCATTTTCTTGCATGAGAACGGCTAAGATCCACATTTCTCTTATCTCCAACGATTTTCTATCCAGCGTTTGAATCTTGCTGACGCTGTCAGACCTACGTATTCGATCGATCCAGTTTCAACCCACTCGGGCATTGTCCAACCGGATTCGCAACTCGAATTTGGTACAGCCATGAACCGGGGAGCAAGCCGCCGCACAACCTAAGAAGAGGACACAGCTGCCCGTTGCCAAACTATGCTGCCAATTCTGCAACACTATCGCTCAAGTCACAACAGCACCAGAAGAACAGCTCATCAAGTAGTGAGAATGGACACAGCTCGGACACCAGACGGCCAACGTTATTGCCTGAACCACAGCCTGAAATTGCGCTGGAATGTCCAGCCTCTCACCAGAGCGAGAATAGAATTCGGGAATCACGCTGCCTGCTTTGTCTTTGTCCTTTCCAGAGAGTTCCAGGCCGAGATAGCCGTCCATTCCTCTGAAGATCTCGTTGCTGATGAGGCTCGGCCGTTTTCCGTTTGAAGTTTCGGAAGGTTGATGCTTCGAGATTAAGAGCTGATAGGTTCTTCCGTAACGAAACATATCCACCTTGATCAGAACCTGTGCCACCACCACGGCATGAACTCCGTTTGCCCCTAACGAGTCCACGGGATGGAGCTGCTCAAGGGGTTCGCCTTCAGGACCAGCAAAGGTGACATAGCGACCTAGTTCACGGATCGCCCCACCCGACTCGGTGCCGTGAACAACATACCTCTTAGCTGATTGCTGATACTCCATTCTTACTTCGGTGCGGCAGTAAATGCCTACTTCCTGCAGGCGTCTTAGGGCACGCTTGGGAAGTTTCAGGTGTAAAGAAGGAAGGGATGGCCTTGGATCTTCCATGCTGATTCTCCTTTTTGCTGACAGATTAGCGATCAGCATTGAGCGCTTAGCTTTGGGCACATCTCCGTAGGGCCGACAACCCCAGCCGTAGGGCTTGACTCTCAAGCCCTCGCTTTCTCATCCTATACGCTGAAAGCCGATGGCTGATTCCCGAACGCTGTTTTGACAGGGTATCCCAGGGCTTCGCGAATCATCTCGCGCGTGCAGCCGGCCCAGCACTTGTATTTGCGCGGGTCATCAACCGAAATGGCCAGATTATCGCCGCTGCGGTCGTGCCCATACAGTGCACAAGAGGGACACCGCGCCCAAAAGTTCCTCCCACCCTTTCTCCGTACCTGGATGTGATCCAGAATGCGAAACTCGTTTCCACTCGGACGAAGGAAGACGGTCGGAATCCGATCACCGGATTCAGACAATTCCTCTGGCACAGTCATTCTTTCAACCAAAGACTTCAACTTTTGTTCGTTGAGCCTTCCCAGGTCCTTCAAATAATCCATTTGCTCCTGCAGCGTGTAATCCGCGCCATAGAAGAAGTAGCGTTTCTTCGTGGCTTGATGGATGCCGAGCGGGCCACGAATCGCGTTGCCAAATTCCGTGGGCTTGATGGAGTTGTGCCGCGGAAAGATCTCGATCCCTTCCGGCAAGGCTGAGCCTTTCACCGTCAGCTTTAGCCTCAAAGCGAGGTTATAGATGTAGACCCGGCAATCCCTGGCCAGGAGGGGTGTTTCGCCCAGAATCCAAAGGTGGCCTCCACGCCGGCTTTTTTCCAATGCAGCCTCGATGCCATCGTTTTTGAGCTCCCACTGCAGTTTGATCAGGTGTTCCAGTGAATTCCCATAATCGGCGTCAATCGCCACCCACTTGCAGCGCTGGGTCTGCGGGTTAATGGCGTAAAGCCCAATAGTGACGTTGCCTCTAAGGTGCTGGGCAATCATTTCGTTGCTGAGGGCCATCGCACCGCCATTGGGTCTCGGACGGTAGTAATAATGTCTTCCGCTTTCCCTATGCGGCCGAGGCGACTGCACCGTGTATGCCCGCCGATTCACAAACAGCTGGCAATAATCTTTAACGAGTTTTCGGGTAACGAAAGCTGCTTCCATACTTCCCTCCCGACGGCCACATTTGTAAACCGGAATTCAATCCTGCGCAAATCGGCGGAAGTCCTTCCTAATATGCAATTCTCTGGCGCAGCGTACCCTCGAAATCAGGTTTGGCCTAATCAAAGCCGGACGTGCCTGCGGTTTATGTGTTCGATTGTTGGCAGCTTCCGGTTTGCTAAAAATAACCGGTCCAAATCTGCTTGCACCTCTGGTTAAGCGTAAGCGCCTTAATAATCAAGCAGTTTGGCCGGTTATTTTCGGTATAACTGGTCCAATCTGTGCACGCGTCCTTAATCTTCAGATTCAGCTCGACTTACGCCAGGGCGGGCATCACGATTGGCCAGTTATGCCCGTCAGCCGCCCACAATCGTGACCTGGCACTTCTATGACTTGCCGACAATCCGTCCAAGTGGTTTCGTAAACAGTGCGGCGTTTATCCGGCCAATCTCTTTGATTCTGAGTCGCTTACGCTGCAATTGCGAAGCAAACTGATTGGCCGGTTTTTCTGAGTTTTTCGCGAGTAATGTGCCGCTCGCACCTTTCGGCGCCGGAAGGTTTTCCGGTTTGACGAAGAACCTTGAGCTTGTCCTTACTGGATGCGCAGATCGATCATCGGCTCGATACAGGACGCGCGACGCGCCGAAATGTATCCAGGAATCGGATTCAGGTCGCTCTGCAAGTCCATTTGGGCGTATCACGGCAAAACGGATACCACCTGTGCATCCGTCAAAACTCTGTGAGGCGGCCAGATCAAGCAAATAGTGCGGCACCACAACGGATTCCTGTGCTATAAATCCTGTCCGATGATTCGATTGTTCCTCGACTTACTGAGCGGTTTTAGCGCTTTCTTCCGTTTCCGCTACAACCCCAGCCTCGAGATCCTCGCCCTTCGTCAGCAGGTGGGCGTCCTCAAGCGAAAACAGGCTCTTCCGGCGGCGAGTCTAGGATCGAATTTCTTGGATTCTGCTCCGCCGCCTTTGGCCTGCATGGAGGAACGTCCTGGTCATCGTCAGGCCAAAAGCCGTGGTCGCCTGCCCTCGGGCTGGCTTTCGCTGGTTCTGGCGGGGTTGCCGACACTAGTACATCGTCCAGTTAGTTCTTTTTATTATTAGATTTCTTCCTGCGCTTCCTCGGTTTGGGCGGATGGGCCGCTTGGTACTGTTGGGTCGCCTCGATGATGCGCTGCAGCTTCTCGGGTCCCTTGGTCCAGACAAAGGGAGTGCAGTGTTGGTTGTAGTTGCCAATGTAGTCCAAGAGGAAATCCTTGAGCTGGCGCTTGGACTGATGAACACTTTGAGATAAACCTTGCCGAGTCAGAATGCTGAAGAAGCACTCAATGAGGTTCACCCATGAGGCGTGCGTCGGGACATAGTGGAAATGGACACGCGGGTGACGCTGCAGCCACTTTTGAGCTGCCTCATTTTTATGAATGTTGAGATTATCCAACACGACGTGCAGATCCTTGTCGGGATAGCCCGCCACCACTTCCTCCATGAAGCGCAGGAAATTGACCGAGGTGCGCCGTTGCTTGACGCGGGCCACGACTTTGCCGGTCGCAATCTCCAGAGCCGCCAGCAGGGACTGGGTCCCGTGACGAACATATTCGTTGGTCCAGCTCCTGGGCTTTTTGGCTCGCAACGGCAGCAGGGGCTGGGTGCGGTCCAGGGCCTGGATGCCGGTCTTTTCATCCACACACAGCACCAAGGCGTTATCGGGAGGATTCAAATACAGACCGACGACGTCCAGCAGCTTGGCTTTAAAGTCCGGATCTGGACTGAAGGTAAAAGTTCGCACCCGGTGCGGCTGCAGCTGCGATTCCACCAGCATGTGGTGCACAGTGCTGCGGGGCAGTCCGAGCTCACGAGCCAGGGTGCGGACGCTCCAACGGCTTTGAAACTCCGGCTGTTGACAGACCCGATGTTGCACCCGCTGCCAAACCTCCGGCTCATGCTTAACCGGTCGGCCAGACCGGGGAAGATCCTTCAGTCCTTCCAGCCCCAGGCTTACAAACGACCGTCGCCACTTGCCGACGGTCACCTCGGGAATTCCCAACGTGCGAGCAATCTCCTGGTTGGACTGGCCTGCGGCCGCTCCCAGCACGATGCGGCTTCGGCTGGCCAGCACTTGCGGGGTCGAAGGGGAGCGAAGCATCAATTGCAGCTGCCTACGGGTTTGAGAGTCCAATTTAATGGCAGGCGCTATTCTTGGCATGCCCAAGCATAGCAAAGGTTCTTAATAATACAAAGCATTATCTGGACGATGTACTAGTGCCAATCAAGGGAAATTGGTGTAGGTCCCAAGCCTTCATAAAACCCGAACCTTGGAGATATTCTCGGGAGCTCGGACTGAGAATCCCGTTTCCCAAAGGGAGGTGCGCAACGCGTCAGACGTCGTCGTTACGACGCGTTTCGCTTATGTGACGAAATGAGGAACCAGGGTCAAAACCAATCTCCGCACCACGTGGTGCTAAGTCTCAATGTGACGGGTGGTTTTTTGGCAGGCGCCCAATTGGAGTTCGCCGATGGCCTGAACTGCTTGATCGGAGGCCGAGGGGCTGGAAAGACAACTGCCCTTGAGTTTCTTCGCTTCGGTCTCGGACTCATGCCTGACCAAAAGGCGAATCCGCAGCGGCATCGGGTCATCGACGCGTTGGTCAAAGCAAACCTTGGAAACGGGCGGCTTAGGATCCAACTGCGCACGAAGACGGATATGCTGTATACAGCCGGCCGTAGCGCTCACGAAAATGTCCAAGTCCTAAACGAAGTAGGCATAGCCGTTCCGATTTCGCTAGATCGCGATCAAATATTCGGTGCAGATGTCTTTAGCCAGAACGAGATCGAGGAGATCGCATCCAGTCCCGCGGCGCAGTTAGATCTTCTCGACCGGTTTCAAGAACAGGAGACCGTAGCAATTGGACGTGAGTTTGAGCAGCTGCAACGGCAGCTCGATCAATCGAGTCTTGACCTCCGTCGCATCGATCAAGATGTCGATGACGCCCGCGTTCGGGCATCAGAGCTGCCCGTGATCCAGGAAAAGCTGAAAGGTCTCGCTGAGGTCGCTGGCCCCGACGCCGGGCGAATCAACACGGCACACACAGCGAAGACCCAGCGCGCCCGAGAGGAGAAGGTGCCAGGGCTAATAATCGCCGCCTTGCAAAAGCTCGTACGAGACACCGCTTCGAGTCAATCGGCGTTTCAAACGGGTGTGGAGGCGCAACTCGACGGTCAAATTCGACATGGCGCCAATCGCGAACTCTTTCAAGCACTTCAGTCGGAAGTCGAAGCCTTTACAGACCACCTTGCGGCGATCGTACGATCCATCGAGAAGGACGCTCAAGCCCTCGCGCAACGCATCAGTGCACACGCGGCTGTGCTAGCTGGGCAACATGCTAGGCAGGAGGCTGAGTACCGAACCGTCATCGCAGCTTCAGAAGAACAGGGCGAGCGCGCCGCTGAGCGGCTGGCCCTGCAAACCGCGCTTGCGAATGCACAATCTGCCACAAATGAACAACAGGCCAAAGAACAACAGCGGCGGGGCTTGATTAAGGCCCGTGCTGAACTGATGAAGCGAGCTTCGGAGTTGAGCGACCAACGGTTCGCACTGAGAAAAAAGATCGCCGAGCGACTCTCAAGTCAATTTCCGAGCATTCGTGTCACCGTGACGCAGGCAGCCGATTTGCATGACTATCAAGAGCTTGTGACCGAAGCGCTCAAAGGCTCCGGCGTTAAGCAGGGTGCGGCGGCAGAACGATTGTGTCACGTATTTTTGCCAAGCGAGTTGGCCGATGTGGTGTCAAAAAACGATCTCAACACGCTCATGCAGCGGTCGGGGTTCGACGAAGACCGCTCCAAGAAGATCCTGAACGGATTGCGCAGCGGAGGTATTCACTACACGATAGAGACTGTTGCGCTTGATGATCGACCTTGCATCGAACTTCTCGACGGAGACACTTTCAAAGAATCGACACATCTATCGACGGGGCAGCGATGTACAACGATCTTGCCGATCTTGTTGACTCAAAGCGAACGGCCCCTGTTGATCGATCAGCCTGAAGACAACCTTGACAACGCTTTCGTTTACGAAACGATCGTTCGAGCGCTGGGAACGATCAAAGGCAGCCGCCAGGTGATTTTTGTGACGCACAATCCGAATATACCCGTCCTTGGCGAAGCCGAACGTATTTTTGTGTTCTCCTCCGACGGCCAACACTCCACTCTTAAGCAAGTCGGAACAGTCGATGAATGCAGGGAGCAGATCGAGAGAATTCTGGAAGGCGGGCGTGAGGCGTTTCTGCTAAGGAAAGCGCGCTATGGCCACTGACGAGGCGTTGACGCACTCTGAGTTGCTGGCTGCATTAGACGCAGTTGACTGGTCTGTCACACTGAAGGCGGTCGCCGTTGCCGATACATTCATACGGGGCTCGATAGTCGGCGATCCTAAAATCGGAGAGGTTGTCGGGAAACTCGCCGCGCTTGTCAGTCACACGAAGTGGGAAGTTCGTCGGGCGGTAGCAAACGTGGCCGCGCACGCGCCTCACCCAATTTTCGAGAGTGTGTTAGCGAAGCTTGCCATCGACGACAATAGTCGCGTTCGGCAGGCTGCGGAACAGGCTTCTCTCCGACGCCGTGACTCCCGTCATGCAAGCGCGCTGGGAAAACAACACGAAGATCGTATCAATTCAACGCTCGACGATATCGAAGCCCGTTTTGGCCCAAAGGGTCGGGATGCCGTAAAACGTGCCGCCGAACAAATTGCCGATACCTTTGCTCGCGAACTCTACCACGAGGTGATCAAGCTCTTATCGCCGCTCGCTGCTTCAGCCGATCGTCTTCGCGCGCAGCTTTCGGCAGATGTGCCAGCGGAAGTACTTGCGGAGGAGGCCCAGCGCATTGGTCGCCGTGTGAAACAGCTTCGTGCTGTGTTGGACGCGATGCGCGCCTATACTGCGCAACCGCAACTTAATTTCAATGCACAGGTTCTGCGAGAAGTCATTGAAGAGGCCACTAGCGTGGTACTCGAAAGTGACGAAGGCAAAGCGCGACGGCCGGGGATCGACATTAACGTGCCATCAACTATTGTCCTTGAGATGGCGCGAGCGCGCATGGTTCAGGCTTTTACGAATATCTTGCTGAATGCGATTGAGTCCTATCAAGATGTGGATTCTCTAAAACCAATTAAAGTCAGTGGCGATCTTCAGGAGGGCCTCGTCGCAATAACAGTGGAAGACTCAGGATGCGGCATGTCCGCCGAAGCACAACGCGATGCCCTCACTCTATTCGCGACCAGCAAGCCCAATGGCACTGGCTTTGGTCTACCGCTCGCAGTGAAGATCGTCGAGTCTGAACACGGGGGGCGGCTGAGCATTGACAGTGTGAAAGGCCACGGAACCATCGTTCGCATCATGATCCCCAAGCACCGCCGAGTGAATCAGGCATGAAGCAACGGCATATTGCGCTGATCATCGAGGACGACAGCGAAACAGCAGAAGACCTCCGCGAAATCCTACTGTCGATCGACTGTGATAGCGTCGTGGCGGACAATCGCGAAGATGCGCTAATCCAACTTCAGAATAAGTCGTTCTGTTTGGTTCTGTTGGACTTGCAGATTAAAGGTGCGGCGGACTCGATCAAAGGTCACGTCGAACACGGCAAGGCCCTTCTGCGCAAGATTCGAGAGCAGAACGGTGCCCACAGTGGAACCTCATTCTGGTTGCCCGTGGTCATTGTCAGTGGATTTGCGCGCGAGGTCAATGAAGCCGTCGACGTAATGAGAGACGGAGCGAGTGATATCATCCAGAAGCCGCTCGACAGTCAACCAGTATCCGAACGGATACGCCACGCCCTCCAAGCCAGTGGGCGCCAAACTCACGAGCGGTGCCACGAACCACCGCCAACACAGTTTCCGAACTTGAAAGACGGGGTCGTGATCGCGATTCCCGGAGACAGGATTGGCCGACGCACCCGCGTAACAATCGCGTCAAAGCTAGTAGATCTCCCTGACGCTTCACTCAGAGTGCTCTTGCATCTGATGGTCGCTCAACGAAAAACAAAGTCAGTGCATAAGATCGACTTGGGCGCGACAGCTGACCAAGGCTTCAAGGGCATTTCCACACTGCGCAATGAGCTAAAGCTAGTTTTGGGTGGCATCAACATCATCAAGAACGATTATCAGGGCAACTACACCTTCGCGCACAATGTGACAGTTGGTGAATGTTCCGTGTCGTCCCAAAATGATAATGACCGGTTTGACCAAAGTAGAAATGTCCTCTTAGAAGAGTCTACTGTGTTCTCTTTTTCGAAAGGAGAACAGGGTGGACCGAGAGGAGCTACTGAGGATGAAACCGCACGAGATCAAGCGACTCCACCTGATTGGTCAAGCCTTGGAACAAAAGATCAGTCAAACGCAAGCGGCCGAAGTGGCGGGTTTGAGCGCGCGACAGATGCGGCGGCTGATGAAACGAGTGGAGAGCGAGGGCGATCGAGGCATAGTGCATCGTCGACGAGGACAGCCCTCGAACCGGCGGATAGCCGACAAGACCAAGCAGAAGGTGTTGGCGCTGTTTGAGAAGCATTACGCCGATTATGGGCCGACCTTGGCCAGTGAGAAGTTGCAGGAGCGTCATCAGATGGAGATTCATCCCGAAACCCTGAGGTTATGGCTGCGCCAAGCGCGATTGCCCTATAAACAGCGGAAAGCCAGACTGCACCGGCAGTGGCGGCCGCGGCGGAGTTGCTTTGGCGAGATGGTGCAGCTGGACGGATCGCATCATGACTGGCTGGAAGGGCGAGGGCCGAAGCTGGTCTTGATGGGCTACATCGATGATGCGACCAGCACGGTCGAGGCGCGTTTCTATGATCATGAGGGTACGGTACCGGCTCTGGACAGTTTTCGGAGCTGGGTCGAGCGCTACGGAATTCCCTGCAGTGTGTATCTGGACAAACACACGACCTATCGATCCCCCCAAACGCCCACCGTGGAGGAACAACTGCAGGGGCTGGAGCAGTCACAGAGCCAGTTTCAGCGGGCGATGAGTGAGCTGGGAGTGGAAGTGATCCATGCCCATTCGCCGGCGGCCAAGGGGCGGATCGAGCGATTGTTTCAGACCCTGCAGGACCGACTGGTCAAGGAACTGCGTCTGGCCGGGGCTTCGACCCTAACGGCGGCCAACCAGGTTCTCCAACGCTATCTACCGCTCTACAACCAGCGCTTTCGGGTCCAGGCGGCTCAGCCGACCGATCTGCATCGCCGGGTGCCGTCAGGATTGGATCTTCATACGGTGCTTTGCCTGAAAACCCAACGGCGGCTCAATGCCGACTCCACGGTCCAGCACGACGGCCAAGTCTATCTGGTCGAAAATCGCCTCAAAGCGCAAACGGTGACGGTCCACCAGCATCTGGATGGAACGATCCATCTGCGCTGCCACCACCGCGCGCTGAGTTATCGATTGCTGCCGCAACGACCGCCGAAAGCGCAACCCAGGGTGAAGCCGGTGCTTGCCAGGACAACCCATCGCCCGGCGGCAAAGCACCCCTGGCGAGGCTCCTACAAACGACTGAGGCCTGAGCGGCACTCCAGGGCTCCGATTCGCACTCTCGCCAGGGGTGCTCTGCCGCCCTTTCCCAAACTTTCCTGAACTGCCTGAGGCTTGCGGTAAACCCTGATGATTGTTGCTATCCACCAAACCGGACATTTCTACTTTGGTAAGAAGAGGACATTTCTATTTTGGGTGGACAGTTGGTGAATGTTCCGTTGACAACCTACTTAAGATTGACGACAAGACAATATCTAAACTTGCCAGGCAGCTTCAGAGTCAAGCCCCATCCGTATCAAGAAAGTCTGAAGGAAACTCCGAGGAGTTTCTGACACACCGCCGCCGTCGTCAGAAATAGCGATCACCATTAGAATTTGTATCAGGCGCACCGTTCCCGGGACATGAAGACCGAGATGCGGAACGGTAGCCGTTCGATTTGGGTTGTTCGAATCCTTGGGATGGTTAAGTCCCTTGTCGATGCAACCAGCCGTGAATTGTTTAATATTTAGCCGCACATTCGGGTGCCTGGCGGTCGAGGTCAGATCAGCAAGGCAGAATCAGGTGGAGCTATGGAATTAACTGACACTCAGCTGAACTATTTCATCAATAACCGACTAAAGCTGCAGAAGGGAAAACGAAGCGAGTATCTCGCGCAGGTGGATCACCTGATTCAGCGGTTCAACGCGGCCGCTAACGGCGACAGCTTGATTAACATCAAGAAGTTTCTGAAGACCGGTTCCCTTCGCAAGGGCACTGTGCTCCGGCCACGCGGCGATCACGGCGTGGATGCCGACGTTGCAGTCTTTCTGAATCGCAATGGGATGTCGGGCTACGATCTCGCGAATCTGCATAGCCGCATCCGGCGGATGCTGGCAAAAATCTACCCATCCAAGAAGCCGGAGGATTTCACGATCCAGCCCCGCACGCTCGGTATTGTGTTTAGAGACTCCGGCCTCGAAATGGACCTAGTGCCTTTAATAGTGATTGACGGGCCAGGCGACTACGGATGGCAACCGTCATCGCGGGATGATAATCCAGTCAAGACCAGCGTAACCAAACAGCTCGAATTCATCCGCGCGCGTAAAGACGCCTACGCTAACTTCACTGCGCTTGTGCGGACGATCAAGTTCTGGCGAAATTTCCAAGAGCTTGACGATAGTCTGCGCTCTTTTACGATTGAGCTGATCCTATGCCACCTGCAGGATACAGAGGGCGTACCTGCTTCCCTCGAAGAAGGCGTGCTACGCTTTTTCCGTTACGTGGCGCAATCTCAGCTGAAGACCCCTGTCTGCTTCAAGGAATGCGGCGCTCCGAAATCGGTTCCGAAGGACCGGGTCGTGATACTCGATCCCTGCAATGGGGATAACAATGTCGCCCGAAAAATCACGGATCAGGACTGCAAGGCCATTGTTGACAAATGCCTCACCGCATGGGAGACGCTCAGCTATGCACGCAATTATGAGGGAAAGACACAGACCATTGAACTCTGGAAAGAAGTATTTGGCCGGTCATTCGCAATCGAGGATTAAAGCATGTACACGGAATCCGTAACCCAAACCTTTACCATTGCTGATATCCGCAAGGTCATCGACTGCATTGCGGCCGACCTGGATATGAGCTCTCAATCAACGGGGCTGCTCACGCGAGAACAAGTGAAATCCTATGCCGCCGACGTAAGAGCATTCGCACAGAATGGCTATCTCCTTGAGGCAAACATTGTGCTTTACGATTCATCGGGTGAGCCGATACGTGCTGCGAAATACGAAGTTTCGACGGACGGTTCTTTGCTTAAGGCGCAACGCCCTGGCAATAATCTGTGGCCCCGAACTCCTTTCGGCGAACTAGCTATCGTAGTCCGCTACAGCCAGAAGTGGCGCGATCTGACGGATGGACAGCGGACTGCGTTCAGCCAGACCCTGAATATCGCATGGATGCCCTCGCATACTGACTTGTCATTTCCCAGGTTGACGCGGTCAGCTGATCGCGCATACGTCAGCAACGGATGGGGCGTCACAAAGAGCCTTTATCAATGATTCAAGGACAGGCCAAAATGACCGAACTAATCGAAAAGGGTACGCTGTTTGAGTTGGAACTCGATCTGCCCAACGACAAAATCGAAGCCGCAACAAGGCGGCTCGTAGGTTTTGAAAATCGTTACGAGAGGCTCCACCGGGATTTGCGCCTCCTCGCAGACCCACAGGCCCTTGCGGACTGGAGTAAGAAGTATCATCACAAAGCGCTAGCAATCTGCGCAGCAGTATCGGAGAGGTACCCGCTCGTAATCTTTGCTGGCGACGTGGGTACGGGAAAGACCGCAACAGCTGAAGGCGCGTGCGACCGACTGGCGCGCGAGGGCAAGAAGGAAGCGATGTTGTTCAAGCTCAGCACACGCGTCCGCGGCTCCGGAAAAGTCGGACAGATGAGCACGCTTCTCAATGAAGCATTCAACATTGTCGCCAACCAGGCAGGCAAGGCGCGCCAGGCCTTCCTCATCATTGATGAAGCGGACTCACTTGCCTCAACAAGGGAAACGGCCCAAAGCCACCACGAGGATAGAGTAGCGGTCAATACCATCATTCAGAAAGTCGATGATCTCCGTCGACACAACGGACGCATACTTGTGTTCCTTTGCACCAACAGAGCCGTCGCTCTGGACCCCGCAATCGTCCGGCGCGCAGCGCGAACCGAAGATTTCAAGCGGCCGAATGAGCGGGAGCGCGAAGAACTACTCCGCATGGATCTGCAGGGAATAAGTATCAACAACCAGACCATTCACGAACTTGTGCGCCTGACAGGTGCCAAAGACGGGCAGCCTGGCTTCACCTTTTCCGACGTACGTTCCAAGCTCCTGCCCGATGCACTTTGCCGAGCCTTTCCAGGCCGGGCGCTGACCGGAGAGGATCTCATACAGGCGGCTAAGGATGTGCGGCCGTCTCCGGCAGTGAGTAATGGATTATGACCATGTCTTCAGGCGAAAGGATGTTCGGTCGGCGCGTGCAGATTGCGGGATCAGCTAACGCGAAGACCGATCCGGTACTCATCGCATATGCCCATGAAATAGTGCGCGGGCTGGTAAAAGAAGTGATGACCGCAGGCGGCGGCATCGTCGTTGGCCTCGGTAAGGAGCCTCGTCCCGAAAGTGTCGATCTCAATGGACCCAGTCTGCTCTTCGACTGGACCGCCCTCGAAACGGCGGCAGAGTGTATAAAGTCGGGATTCAGCATCTGGCCGTCGAAGTTCGGCTTACCCATTGTTGCCGCAACATCAGAGAAGGCCGAATCAGAGATTCCCGAAAATCGGCGGGGGTTGTATGAATCGTTGCTCAAAAGCGGTCTGTTGCAGGTTGAGTCGATAATGCCTGGATCCAGGGCCGCCGTCCTTCTCCGCCAGCGGCAGGCAACGTTCGGCGACGCGCTGGTTATTCTGGGCGGGGGCACAGGGGTTGAACACTCAGCGAATCTGTTCTTGCAGCGGCACAAGCCCGTGGTACCCCTTGATCTGCCCTTAGGGGGCAGTCGTAACGACGGAACTGGCGGGGCGCTCCGTCTCTGGAAAGAAGCACGCAGCGATCCTTCCCGTTTTTTCCGCTTCGATCTCGCGTTTGCGAATACGGAAAGCGCTGCTCTTGCCGCTATCGCAACACGAAGCGGCACCGTCGCGTCGGCCGACATCGCGTGTAGGATAGCGGACCTGCTTTCCAAGATTGCGCGGCCCACCGCTTTTTACGTCCGCCTACTGAATCCCGCACATCCTAAATTCAACGCGGTTGAATCGTTCTTCCGTGACATTGTTGATCCCGTTGTTCAGGATGCGGGCATTAGCCGCGTGGAGATCGGCACCAACAAGAGCGAGCACGCCTTTATGAATGTCGCCATTTTCGAGAGTCTGCATTTCTCTTCGATGGCCGTTGTGGATGTAACGGGCGAGCGGCCGAACTGTTTTATCGAGCTTGGCTATGCGCTTGGAACTCAGAATCGCGTACTGGTCACGGCAGAGGAGGGGACTAAACTGCCGTTTGACCAGGAGATGATACCGTGTCATTTCTGGAAGCCGGCCGACCCTGTTGCCGACAGAAAGAAGGCGCTGATTGACTTTTGGGAGAGGAACATTAGCAGGCCGCCCATCGTGAGGCCTGACTAGGCGGGAGGCATAAGTGAGAGAAGTCTACATCTCGGTTGATGTCGAAGCGGCTGGGCCAGTTCCAGGAACTTACAGCATGCTCTCGCTAGGCGCTACGGCAGTAGATGACCCGAAACAGACTTTCTATGTTGAACTGAAGCCGGTGAACGATAATCTCGTGCCTGACGCGATCAAGGTCATCGGCCGGACATTGGCGGACTTCATTCGCACCGGGAGCGATCCCAAAGAAGCGATGGTCGCCTTTCGGGACTGGCTTGCGAAAGTTGCGGAGGCGTCAAGGCTTGTGTTCGTGGGCTTCAACGCAACTTTTGATTGGGCCTTTGTGAACTTTTACTTCCACCGGTATCTCAGTGAAAACCCTTTCGGGTTCGGCGGCGTCGATATCAAGTCCTATTACATGGGCATGATGGGCTGCAATTGGGACGATACGCGGTCAAGCCGTATTCAGGCCGAGTTCAAAGGCACGTCGCGCCACACTCACAACGCCCTCGACGACGCGATCGAACAGGCAGAGATGTTTCGCCTTATGAAGACAAAAGTGGCTAAGCCTTGACAGGTTCGGACTCAATCACCAAGCACTTGCATGCTAGGCACTTACCGCAGGGTGTGAGACGGCGTGAAGGTGCCGTCAAGACGGGGTCAAGACGACGTGGAGACGGCGTGGGGAAGAGGCTTTCTCAGGCTGCATCAAAGCCTCATGGAGGGTTTGAGTGCGACTCCTGCCATTTTCTGAAACCGGGGTTTCCAGGAAAGCCTGTTTGAATTCGTCGACCAGACCGAACAAGACTGGAAACTCAGAGCCCCGGAAATGCTGGGCGACATTCACCAGCAGACTGGATGATGGCAGAAGGTAAAGGACCGCGCTGACGTTTTGCTCCTGCTCGATGGTTTCCCGGATTTCAGCGTACTCTTTCGCATTCTTCTGTGTCCGCTCATATTCGAGGGCAATTCGTAATCCGTGCCCTTCCAGATTCAGCTCAACAATCGCATCGTAGGCCTTGACGTAAGGAGAGGCTCCTTGAGCGATTAGATTTCGCAATCGACTTTCGGGAATCCAGTTCGACAAAAGCCGAGACCGAAGCACCGCCAGGTGGATGTCGTTGAGCTCCAGATAGTGGATCAGGTGCAAGGCTTCCACCTTGTCTTGGTTCTGCACAAACGGGGAAACCGGAAGATAAAAGTCTCCGTGACGCTCCAGGCAGAGGGCGCCACGGCTTGTGATGGTGTAGAGGTGATCAGCACAGACTGACGAAATGAGGTGGCGCTTCACTATCCCATGCTCGACCAGTCGGCGTAAGCGCCAATTGAACACGTCGCGCCGGGTCTCGTAATGTCCCAGGCTCAAAAATCGGAAGAGTTGGATGTGAGAAATCACGGTTGAGTGGAGGATTTGGCGAAGCAAAGGAATGTCGCGCCAGGGATTGATTCCGAGCGAGCCCTTGAGATAAGCCATCGCAACTCCCTCTTCAACAATCAGGCTCTAACTGTCGCCTGAGAGTCCGCCTTCGCTTTCTTTTGCACTTCCCGTAATTGCCGTTCCAGCACGTTGATGCGGTTCATCATCAGCTTGTTCGAATCGTTGATCGTGAGTGGCTGCCCTGAGATGGTGAACGGCCCGCCCTTAACCTTTTGCTCAAGGTCTTCGAGCCGGCCAGCCAGATCGGTTAGCGTTCGTTCCCGTTCACTTAAAGTAACCGAAAGTTTCTTCTTTTCTGTGATTGACTCGTCCAAGAGCCGAGCCAGCTCTTCATACTTTTGCCGCCACATCACCGCTTCTTCATTCGTTTGCCGCTGCTTCCAGCTTCCGTCCAATTCCGATTCGATGGCGCGATTGCATTTTTCGATGTGCTGGTTATATTTCTCAATGGCAGCGTCGGCATGATCGCGAGCAAATTGGGTTTCGTTGTAAAAATCGGCCAACCAACCTGCGGACATCCAGGTGAACTTGTGAAAATCAGAACGGTGTTTGGCGTAGGCCAGGATCGTCATAAGGAAACCCACCGTCACCCACAAGCTGTACCAAAAATAAGGATTGATGATTGTCGCCTCAAGAAACGCGGCCCGGCGTTGTTCCAGCCAGGTGCCGTAATCGAAGTTGGATGGGTTGATGCGGCGCAGCACGCGTTCGTACCAGGGCTCTGGTTGGTTGGCGACTGGCGATTGCGGATTACCGATCGTGGGTTCAGGCAATTTCGTCTTCTGATTGTCGCGTGGGGATTGAGCGATCTGATCTGCTAACTGTCCGCCATGACTAAACAGGGCGATATAAGTAAATTCGCATGACCGCGGCCCACCTGCGGCTGCCCCCACACCCCCAACCCCACACCCCACCGGAGAGGGTTGCCGAAGGCCGGGTGAGGGTGCGATCGAATTAACGACGCTGTGTATATCGCTGTTGGCTTGGTGGTTCAACCCAACGAGGCAGAAAGAGAGCGCGATTATGCCAATATGCTTCATCTTCCTATTTGCCTTGTGCGAGGAAGTTTGAGACCGCGTGCGAGTGAGGCGTCTTTGAATCGCAAGGAGGCTCCTTTGGTCGTTTCACGCGAGGACAACAGACGCTTCGGCAGGTGAGCTTCGTATCCCGGTAGACTCACCGGCGGGATCGGGACCACGTGGAGCAGCCCGTGCAATGTACCCCGGGTGTCATCCGACATCAGGATTTCCATCTGTCCCTTGGGAAGATTCTTGATGTGTTCGTCCAGCGCACGGGCCTCCTTGGCATCCGTCATCGTGCCGATGCCGGTTTCCTCATACTGTTCCCAGGTAAACAGCTTTTGGCGACGGACCGACAAACTGCGACGAGGCACCCGGTGCTGGGAAGAGGCCTTGATGAAATACTGGGCTGAGCTTTCATCACGGGTGCGCATGCACATCGTGGTGTTGGGTGCCGAGGTGACATCTTCCTTGAAGCCACGACCGACACTGTCCAACTGAGGGAGACTTTGCATGGAAAACAGAAATGCCGTGTGGGTACCACGTGCAGTCTGGAGAATCTGGGGGAAGTTGCGGTACCCAAACGGCGCAAACTCATCCAGCACCACACTGAAGAGCGGGCGATTGGATCGTTGACGTTCTTCTTCACTCTCGTACCTCTTTCCAACAACGAGTTGCAAATTCTGCAGCAGCATCTTGCCGAGCGCCCTGACGGGCTCAGTGTTCTTGTTGGTGTTCAGCGAAACAAACAGAATCAGCTCATTCTTGATGACCTCATCAATCGAGAGCAAGTCTTCGTAAGGACCGGTGATGACCGACAGTTCATCATCAAGGAACGTCATGCATTCATTCAAGAGTCCCTGGATCTTCGGCACTCGTTCACGGTCCCCAAACGACTGGTACAAGTTCTTAACGCTCATCTGGAAATTGAGTTTTCGTTGAGCGCTGATCGAAGAATCCCGCTCAATTCGTTTCGTGGCTTTCTCAACCTGCTCTTTGAGCACTTCAGCATCGAGTGCCATGACAATGACGTCATAAAAGTTAAAGCGGCAGCCCGTGTACACCAACACACGAACAATGTCGGCCAGGTAATTCAGCTGATGTTTGGCGAAGAACTCGTCGCGCAGATGAAAAGACCCAAAGATCATATTGACCTGTGCCATGTAGTTGTCGTCGTCGGTGTAGAAAGGGTTGTAACGGACGGACTCTTCCGGCCGCGAAGGGCTAAGCACTCGAAGTTGGTGCAGACGTCCGGCACGGTGGATGTGAGGCAGCAATTCGTAGAAGAATTCCAGGTCACCTTTCCCGTCGAGAACGATCATTGGCAAGTGATGCCGGTCTTCTTCCACTCCCACTTTCCGATAGACGTCCTGGGTGATGATGCTTCGAAGAACCGTGGTCTTTCCGCTGCCGGTCATACCAAGGAGCACTGCCTGCATGACTCGAATTCGATCAGGCCAGAGCCAGGGCTCACCATGGACGTCATAGCCCAGGATTACCGATTCCCGGTCCCAGGCTTTCTCCATCTCCCGTTCAATTCTGACCGGAGAAATCACCAAGGGGGAATGTGGCCATTGCTTTTCACGACGCCTCCTTGCAGTGGCCGGCAGCAGAATGACCATGATCATGGCAGTGAATGCCATGCAGAAATAGAGACTGATTTCGGTGATTTCGCGGTGGCTCAGATAAAAGCGGCTGTGGGCAATGTACCAGCCGAGGCCGATTGCCAGCGCTGTCAGTACGACTAACACTAAACCAGGGCTGTCCCAGGGACCAGGATCGGTATCGTGGTATCGCTGTGGAGAGTACTTCATTGTGATTGCGGAATGCGGATTTCGGATTGCGGATCAGAACTGTTGGCGATTTTCGATTGACGATTGGCGATTCACATCATGAAAAGGGGACGCAATCGACAATTGAAGGAACTCAAGACAGGACACTAAAGTACACAAAGGTGCCGACTATTAGGACGCTCATCAATAGGACGAGAACAAATCCCCGCTTGGGTCGGCGCCTCTCTTCCGGCTGAAACGGATTGGGAGGCTCGAGTAGTGAGCTTGCGATGCCATTCCCGAGTCCGATGTCGATCCGTTTCCGAAATGCCAACATGGCTCGTTCGTGCATCTCTTGTTGGCTAACCAGTTCTCTCATCTACAACACCATTGTTGCCCTTACCAAGCCTTTCTGGTCTGCGGGAAACCGCAGTTGAATGACGGCGCGATCGTTGCTCCCGCTTATCGACTTGATGCTGACCACGCCAACGGTTTCTTCTCCAGGCTTAATACTTGTTGTTGTTACTTCTGTTTGAATAATCTCGAGCTCTGTCTCTCCCTTGTTGGCAAGCCTATCCGCCTCCTTCTCATTGAGCTGTGTGAGGGACCGTGGAACTAAAGAACGCTGTGAACTGGGTTCTCTCAGCAGGATTACCTCGGGAGTCTCCACATGATATGTGGCGCTGCCACGATTCTGAATGCTGTAACGAATCAACAACCGGTCCTGCATCTTGAAAACATCCTTGATCGTAACACCGACCCGATCGCTTAATGAGGCTGTCCCGTCCGTTTTGACTGGGACACTCTCAACCAGGGTGCGAGAAACGGATGCATGGAAATCAATTGCGCTGGCTGCCTGGCGAAGTGTATCGAGGGCACCCTGGGTTACTGGAGTGTCCGGTGCGGTGTGGTCAATGGCGAAATGCATTCCTGCTACATCCCCGGCCGGTGCCAGCTCGTAGTTGTAACGGGTATTGACAGTCCAGATGAAGAGGTTCGTGCTTTGTCGTTCCTCCATCGGCTGGATGAACACCTTGTTGTCCCTTCGCTCCACCTTGAAGGACGGACTGCCGACGGCCACCATCGTCACCGGCTCGGAGACTTCAATAACGGTCAGATGGTTGAGCGATGTCTCGAGGTGAATGATTTGCTCACGACTGGCCCGGCTGCTCTCGATCTTTTGAGCGAAGCAGCGAGGCATGCTGATAGTAAGCATTAGGATTGGAATGAGAGCTGCTTGGCGAGTAAGCGTCATTTTTATCTCCTTCTTTCGATTGGCCGGAACCAAAAAACCGGGGACCCATCCTGGCGTCCCCGGAGAAGCTGCAACTGAAACATTGCAGCTAATGAACAAACTTAGAAGCTCTCACGCATGGACGTTGTGGGATCTCAGTGAAGATCAACTTCCCGTCCCGGATCTCTCCATTCCCCGACTTCATGGGAAAAGGTTTGATCAGTTTGATCCTTCGCCCATCCATGATCACATCCCCTTCGGAGGTGACCTCCATCAACAAGGTCTTGCGGTCACCCTCTTTGAGAAAGATGCGGGACGTGTCGCCATCCTCTTCGATGGCAACCTGGCCGTCCGGCAGTTCAGGCACCTCAATCATGACAGGCCGGCCACCCGTCTTTTCCACCAGAGAGTCTACGAGCTCCTGAGCGAAGGTCTGAAAAAGAAGAGCTCCCCGCCCTTTGCCATTGCTGACGATATTCAACAACGCCTGGGCCCAGCCGGAGCGGTTCTCTTTCTTTGCCGATGCCCACTTCTGCGCGAAATAAATCAGCTCACGGAACTCTTCAATGGATTTGTCTTCGAACTGTCGAAGAGCCGCATAGGCCTGATTACGGCGGAGGAAGGCCTGGTTTCTCACTGCTGAGTCCTTGTCCTGCGCCGCAACGTATTCCATCTGTGCCAAGTTGGCCGCTTCGTTGAGCCGCTGCTGTGTTTCCAGAATGGCAGTCACCGCAGCCGCCCAGCATTTGTTGACCAGCTGGCACTCTTCAAACATTTCCCGTGAAAACGGATTGCCAGAGATGAGCCCTTTGAAATGCGTGAGCGGTGCCGATTCACCAAAGAGATCCTCGACTTCCTTTCGGATCAGGTTGTAGAGTTTGCCAACCTTGTCCGCTTCAGAAACCTCCAGATGCAATGGCAAATCGGAAGCTTTCTTGACTTTTTTGAACTCCAGCCATGGCGCCCGAGGAACCTGCTTGCGAATGCCTGCGATGACTTTCGGATCTGGCTCGGTACCGTGCTTGAGTCCGTCAAGCGCCGCTTGCAGTTCTTCCACCAACGTGTAAGCCAGGTCCGGCTTTCCGGCTGCCAGACAGGAAGTGATCAGATCGGTGATGGAACCAATCTGATTGCCCCGCGAACTCATGGCGACCTGAGGAAGATTCCACCACGGGCTTTTCTTCTTCGAGAGCTTCTTCTTTTCCTGAGCTGGCCTGCCGCAATCGTCAAACCGCGACTGCACCCACCGAGGGAAACGCGTGCTTTCTATGACACAGACATAATCGAAGTCGAAGTCGCCCCCGTTTCTACTGGCTGTCTTTGAGTTAAGTGTGAGCGTCCCTTCCAGCCGCAACTGCTGCTGGACGATATCGACGACTTGGCCAGCTTGCCAGGCCTCGATGTGGATCCCCGCAGCGCCAAGGTATTGGGAAAGCAAAGCGACCGATTCACCGGTGGAGAGACAATGAACCGGTAACAGATCTTCCTTCATGCGGATGGGGTATCTCACCACCAGCCCGGTCTTGCAAGCTAGTGACGAAAGCGCTGTGTTCTCTGGAATCCAGTCACTTCCCGAAATCACCTTGCCTTGATGGACAAATAGAAATCCATCATCGGACAGGGCAAACCCGGGCAGTTTGAATCCACCCGAGGTACAGGCTTTGAACGCCCAGCGTGCCAGCAGATTCTGCAGACGTCCGTTAATGTAGGGATGCTTAATCATCATGCCGCTGGCATCGGCTTTCAAGACCGCACTGCACACCTGAGTTTCAACACTGGTGCAGTCTTCTTCCGTTTCACCGTTTCCAGCCAAAGTATCCGAGGCTCCGAGAAGCTGGAGTAGCCCCTCGTAGTCCCCATCCTTGGCGGCCCGAGTGATCTTGCCTACCTCTTTGAGCGCCGCTGGCAGAATTTCCAGTTGAAGGGAATCTTCCGGTGCGTGAACAGTCAACGTGTAGCTGGACTTATACTCCACGTTTTGCGAGATCTCCCGGATTCCCAGCACGGCCGGACAATTGAACCTTCGGCCCTCAGGCGACAACATTTTCTGTAGGAAGTTTCTTTCTTTGGTTGCTGGCTTGAGGCAGCTTTCGGGAAGGATGACCTCGGCCTTGAGCACCCGAGCCACTTCGTCTCCCATGACTTTGAATGATCCTTTGGTGTTAAAGACATCGAAAGCCATTCGGAACTGGTAAAACCGACCGGCAGGAAGACGCTTTCCAGCAGGATCCTTCAACTTGCTAAACAGCGATTGAGAGATCCAACCACGACAATCGTTGGTTCCCATCTGATGATCCGGCACCACCAAGACCGCCAGGTTGGGTTCTGAGAACATCCCGTATCGGCATTCCGAAACCAGGATGCCAAAGTAGCTGACAGCGGCTTCAGGCCAGTGCTGCAAGCGCTCGGCAATCTTCTTCTCGTGGCTGGCCTCGACCGCATAAAACTTCCCGCTTTTGGCTGAGCCAGAGGCTCCCACTAAACGGTAGGTCTTCCCATCCACGATGAGGTTTCCCAAAGCCTGCTCCACCAGGGCCTGCTGGAAGGAATCGAGAGGTTCTAAGGGAACCTGCACTCTGGCCAACTGGATGCTGGGGTACAAGGCTTCAATCAGGCTGCACTTGAGCGATGACATCTGTTCGGCCATCGTCTTCTGAGTGATCTGTCCTTCTTTGTTGATTTCCAGGATTTTCACTTTCATGTTCTCCTCTTTCTGTTCTCGACACGAACAGAAAGAGAACGCTCGCCGCGCGTCCTTCCTATCCGTGCCGAAAACCCAAAAAGTTCACTAAAGTTTCCGGCCGACGAAGGAACGCCTGGGCCGATTACATGATTAAGTTGTTAGAGGCTAGTTCTTCTCGATTGACCTCTCCCCCAGTCTCTTGACTAGCGTTTCCGCACACTCGTTCATGGCTTGACCCATGGGTGACGCATTGGCTGGATTGCCGCCTAGATTGATACCTCCCAGACGGCTATTCACCCAGGTCTGATTTGACCGCACGGTCTTCTTGCCTTCCGCTCTGATCACCTGGAGAGTCTTCCCGGTAGCGACGGAGATGACTTCCAGTTCCGCCACAACTTTGGCAGTAACCGATTGGCTGTTCACACGGCCGAGGGTTGGAATCGGTAACCCGGTACTGCCCTGGTTGGTCGAAGCATCGATGATGCGCCCTGCAAGCAACAAGGAAGCATTTTGCTTTCTTCCCAACTCGATGGCTGTCTCCCGATCCATTAGCCCTGGTTTCTGAGGTTTGGCTAACCGGGCAACCAGCGTTTCTTCCCGGGACAGGCGTGACAGCATCAACTGTGTGAATGCCAGGGTGTTGGTGTTGCCATTCCCCAGGATGTCTTCAAACGGAAGCATTGCGATTCTGGTTGGCTCCCGTTTGTTTTGTGTGTTGCCTGTAAGACAGGGCAACAACATGGCGATCAGAACCAAGCTGATCTTTTTCATGATGTTTCTCCTTTCTGTCGGTAAGACAAAACAGAAAGGGCTGCGTCTGGTCCTTTCTGTCCTGTGCCGAAATGATAAGAGTTTCGACCAGGCGAAAGGCCAGGCCGCATTTTCCCACGCAGGTCGTGGGCGCCCCTCAATCAGTCGCCAAGCGACGACTCAATGAAGACGTTATGAATGCGGTTGCCTTGATGTGACTGCCTGCTTGAGGATCCGAGGATTCTTGCCAGAGAAGTCGGGTATGGCTTTCCATTCGGAGACCGTGTAGTAATTGAGCCCTGTTCGCATGGCTTCGATCAGGACCTCGTTTTCTTTTGAGAACTCCTTTCCCAACTGAGGGAGATCTCCGGCGGCACCCTCCCTGGCCAGGAAGTAACGCACCGATTCGTTGGTTTCAGGCATGCGTACGGATTTCCGTTTCGCGACAGGTGAAATAGTCTTGGAAGTTTCGCCGCTCTTCGGAGGCGAGGTCTCAGCCAAGGCGCTCATAGAATCTCTCCTTTCATGAAAAGCAGTGATTAGTGACGAGTGAACAAGGGAGAGATAACCAAACCGCACTCATCACTTGTCACTTATCATTCGTCACTACCTTTATCACTTTCCAAATAGGCTTTCCTGCAATGGACCACTATTGCGAGCCCCCACGATCTGCTGCTCCCAGTATTCCGCCACCAACAGGCCACTAGGGTTGTACTCGGAACGTCTTGTGACCGCGAGGCGGACTTTGTGGCGGCTGACGATGCGGTCCGTGCTTTCCACCCCATCTCTAGTCTGATGCACTTCCCTGACTCCGAATGCCATGAATGTATAAGGCGCCCCCTTGATCGGTTCTATGTCCCGAAGCTTGAAAGTAGAGACCATGTTCCCATCTTTGATCTTCTGCGCTATCTCAGCCTCGCGAAGCTTGTTGAGTGTGTAGGTCTTCAAATTGCCTGTCATCAGATTCAACGCGTCAGCGAAATTCCGGTCCACCACCGCAGGGCTATAGTTCAGGTAGCAGTTGAGAAACCGTCGGGTCAGGGCCCTGGCCTCCAGTTCGGTGGGCTCGGTCTCCGCCGTTGCCGCCACGTGGAATGACTTCTTGGATAAGCCTTCTTGTCCTTCAGACCCCGGATTGATGGCGCTGGATTCACCAGTGGGATCGACACGAACAACGGTTGGCGGCTGTAGCCGGACATAGATGGCGAATCCGAGTGACGTCATGGCTATCAAACCGAAGATGATGGCCAGCAGCATGACTCGGTTTGCATAGGCTCGAAGAAGGCCGTCATGTTCGTAATATTTTGTGTAGCCGAGCTTTTCAGGCAGGCCCGGAGTCAGCTCCGATCCTTTCATTGGAGGTGTTCCTTTCCTTACCCTTTGAACTTCTTAACAATGGCTCCCACACCTCTGCCGACGGCATATCCGGTCCCATGGGCGATGTTGAATCCGGGGTAACGGCCGGGTGCAACCTGACTTGGCGTCTGTGCCGGCCCACTGCTCGGAGTGCCAGAATTCATGCCAGCGTTGTAACCGCCGGCTGCTCCCGAGGCTGCCGCAGGAACCGTCTTCGCTGCAGTATAGGCAGTGGCAATCAGGGTTAACATGGTCCCGCCCACGTCACCCTTGACGATTCGGCCGGCGATGAAGGGGATCAAAGCAATGGCCAAAGCATAAATGACACTCACCAGTCCAATCAGGGTATTGGCCCCCAGCCCAAAAAACTGTCCCAAGAAGCTCTGGTCTGCCATTAAATCGGAGACCTGGTTGACATTAATGACCGCAATGAGACTTCCCAGGATCGTGTAGATCACTCCCCAGCCATTGAAAATCATGAGATTGATCAAATAGGTCCTAGCCATCTGACCGATCCCGATCACCGGATAGAGAGCGAGTACAAGAGGCCCCACGGCGTAGAGGATGGATCCATACATGGCATAGAAGAATGCGAACAGGGTGTAGGTGATGGGGTAAATGACATACCCCGCGATCATCAAGAGAAGGTTCAACAAGGCAGCGAGAGTCGTAGTCAGCAACTGCCAGGTGATTGGCGAACCATTGTCAGTCCAATAAGCCGAGAGCTGACTGAACCAGCTCCTGAAAGCATCTCCTGCACCTGCGCTACTATCGATGAAGTGGGCCAATTGATTGAACATGTCATTGACGGAACGGAAGACGGTTGAGTAAGCAATCAATCCAAGTCCCATTGCCAGATACTTCATGCAGGTAATTCCCAACAAACGAGTGTCCCCTCCTCGGGCAAAGGCCTGATAGACTCCGAACAGGAAACACACGAGGAGAACTGAATAAGAAACGTTGAGGATAGTGGGAAGCATGGCCGTGCCGTCGATGCCATTCAACGCCCGCTCGAGTGTGGTTTCGTAAAAAAACATGGCTCTCTCACTTTCTACTTCTCTTTGAGCATCTGCTGAACATCTTGCCGCTTGTCTCTCGTGGTCGAGACTCCAAACTTCATCTCTGCTCCTTCACTGGCCAGTTGCGCCGAGCGCACCCGCATCAGTTCCGACAGGGCCCACTGGGTGTAGGCATTGGAGCGCACCAGCCAGGCTGTGGCCTGAGCCTCGATCATCGGAGCCGTACCCGCCGTCGCCCTGCTCAACTCTCCAGCGATGGTGTCGGCAGCCTGCAGTTGCACCTCAACCATGGCGTCGATCTGAATGGCCCGCTTCATGGCCCCCATGGCAATGGCGTCATTCATGTCAATCAGATTGCGCATTTCGATCGGAGCATCTTCGGGTGGCGGCAATGTCTGGTAGACAGCCGCATAGTCGGTTGTGACCTGGTTGACCAAATTGGGGGCTCTGGACAGCAGCGTTTTCTCAAGTTGTAGCGGCTGCACCAGCGTCGCACTGTTAACGGTCATCTGGATGTAACCCTTGAGAGTGGAGACCATCCCGCTGACCCTGCCGGCCAATTGCTTGGCTCTATTGATGGCTTCTAGGGGCCAGATGACTTCACGCTGATATTTATTGATCTCGTCCTGGATCCTCTGGATCTCGGCCAGAGGAACACCTACCACTGTCTTCAAGAGGTCAGCGATTGCAGATAGCCCGGCACTCAGTATGGGGCAGCAAGGATCAGGTAGGAGCTGACTATGGGTCCGATGAGGTGCCAGTACTAAGATAAGGAACAGAACAAGAGATGCCAAGATCTTGTGCTGCCTGGTCCAGCTTATGCAGTTTCTAATAGGCTTTCTCATGACCTCTCCGCGTTTACTTCTGCTTCAATAAGTTCGTGATGTGGCCGCGCATCTGGCTCGCGAGGATGACGTCGCGCTTTAGGAGCGTATTGCGGTGGGCCAGCAGGGCCGCTTCCTGACGGAGCTGTGCGGCAATCATTTTCTGAATCATCGCCTGGGTCTGAAGGCTGGCTAAAGTTCCGGCAGTCGAAAGGAAAGGAGCCGCTCCGGGAGCGGATTCGGGATCTTTGATTTTGTCTTCGATCTCGCTGGCGGTCCCCAGCGACAAAGTGAGCGAGGCCTCGTGGATTCCAAGGCTCTTTAGGCTGTTCAACGCCAGAGCATCATCAACGTCGATCAGGTTTCGGTCCAGTGGGCTGGCATCAGCAATCGGTGGGATGCTTCCATAGACGTTGCGGTAAGCTTGCGACAATTGGTTGAAATCCAGGCTGCCATTACGTACCAGAGCTTCCAGTGGCTGAGTGGCTGGCAGTGTCGAGCTCATGATGGGGAATCTCAGTACTTGGCTGATGAGGGATTGGAAATAACCAGACATCCAATCCACGAATCCCCTAAAGGCTTCGATGGCTTTCTTCGGAAAAAGAACGAGTTGGTAATAGTCGTTGAACCACTGAGTGAGTTCCGTGATCTGGTCGAGCACTTTTCCCAGATCGTCCTTGATAATTTCGTAAATGGTTTTAAGCAGATTGGCCAACTGCACCAGAAATAGCTGGCCCTGGACAGGCCTGGGGAAAACCACTGTGATGATCAGAATGACCACTAGGCAGACTGCGACCACCTTGCGGAGTAACAGGGCATTTAGAATGGCCAGCGCAATGTGTTTCATGATGAAACCCCTGTTGATTGTCGATTTGCGATTGCCGATTGGCGATTGACAGCGTTCATATTCATTGATTCGTCAATCGAAAATCGGCAATTGGCAATTGCGTTGACTTCTCCGGACAGTTCTTCCGGCAACAAGGGAAGATCCGCCAACCCCTGAGGGAACTTGGAGGCAAGTTCCTGATAGAGCTCCAGCAACGGCCCGTGGGCGTTCTTGCGCAAAAACCAATTGCGGTAGTAACGCTCGCGGGGGAAAGTGGTGCACACCCAATAATCCAACGCTGTGGGAAAGAGCTTTAACACCTGTGTGGTCTCAGCTTTCTCGCCGATGACGAGCAAAACTTCACTACTCTGACCCTTCTTGGGAGCACTGAAGTGCTTGATTTGTCCCAGGCAAACTTCGTTCAAATGGAGATGAGTGACCAGGGCCGACAGATCGCCTGGCTGCTGGCCAATCAGCTTGGTGGTCACATTCTTGAAGATCCCGGGGCCATGTGGACGGGGAGTCGTGGGAGTTCCTACGAAGTCTTCCGGCGTCTGAGAAATCCCCCAGACCGAGCACTGGCGCTTGCGGGCCGTCCTGAAAAGCTCCACAACCTGCGCAGCCAGAACTTTGGAATCCAATAACGCCCAGGCTTCGTCCAGCACTACGATGCTTGGCTGCCCTGTTTTTCCGGAAGACCGCTCGGACATAGCATGGGCAATCAGCAAGCTCATGGCGGTTTCAAGCCTGGGATCGTCGCTCAAACCCTCGATATTGAAGTACAGCCAGTTGTTGTCCAACCGAGCTGTGGTGTGGCGGTCAAGCAATCGGGCATAGACCCCGGTGTCTCCAATCCAGGTGCGCAACTTGATGGCAGCCAGATGCGCCTCGTCCCTGCTGCGCTCTACCTTGTCGTTCCAGGTGGAGAGTGTCTGAGCCAAATCCGTAAAGGTCGGGATGGGATTGGAGGGGCGAGAAGACCTCCGTTTGTAGGTGCTGTAGATGGCCTCGGTGATAATGTTGTCCAGCAGCTCTGAATCCGAATTCAGGTTATCTCCAATCATGTAGCGGGTAAGATTTCTAAGAAACGCAACCTTTTCCTTGGTGGGCTTGGTCTCTCCCTGTTCCAGGTCCCAGGGATTTATGGTTTCGGAGGATTCCAGGTTCATCTCGATCACCCGTCCGCCCATCAGTTCCACCAGCGGCTGATAGGAATCGCCGCGTTCGATAATGCTGATCCGGGGGTTAGAGCGAGCTGCCATGAGCAAGAACTGCTGGGCCAGAAAGGTCTTGCCGGCACCGCTCTTGGCCATGATAAGAAGATTGGAATCCCCCAACCCTGGATCGAACATCGAGAACGGAATCAACTGGCGAAAGGGGCTCTCCACCAAAATCAGTGGGGACCTGGTTGTGCCGCGCCAGGGAGTCTCCAGAGGCATTAGATCAGCCCCATTCAGCGTCAGACAGTCATGCTCCCGTTTGTTCGGTTCGGCCATCCCGGGCAGTGTCCCGATGAAAATTCTCTTCTTGGCCAGGGTTTCGGTCATTGCCCGGGCTCCAGCCATGCGAGCTACAGCCTGGAGGACTTTCTGCCTGCGCTCTGCGAGAAGACCTCGGGCTGCCTGGTACTCCTTGTCATCATTGGTCGGCGTTGAAGCACGACAGCCGATCTGAAGACTCACCTGGCAGGTCTTGAGGGAACTGGAAATCACCTGCTCTAGAATCCCGGCCAACTGGCTCTCGGCAATATGGGCATCCACATTGAAGCGGTACCCGCCGTTGATGTCGCGCTGGGCAGCCTGCATCTTGCGCAGCCGGCTCTTGTAGGCGCGCACCACCTTGGTTTGGTCGGGGATCATGAACTCGGCGCTGACCGCGATTGGAAAGTCCTGGATCATCAGCTCTCGCAGCATGCCAGCAAAGGTGGTGTCGGGAAGTTCCTTTAGGCTCAGCCATGAGTAAAGCAGCCCATTGATTTTGAGAAAGTCATCTCCCTCCTCTTCGATACTGACACTAGCGATCTGGCTTCGAGCGCTCGTGTAACTGAGGGATTGTTCATACCGCCGATAGGGAAGGACGTCTTTCGCAGTTGGGTTTAAGGCTCGCTTGACTTCCAGGAAGAGTTCATTGTCGCTAAGGCGTCGCATCTCACAACCGGTAGCCATGAAGGATGCCTCTACACCGGCCAACAGGCTGTTAAATTCGGAGAGAAGGTTTTCATGCTCCTGGTGAGTGCGCTGAATGCATTTGTCTGTCGAAAGGCTCCAGACCCCCGGCAAGGACAATGCCGCTCGAGGCGAGATGCCTTCCGAGACTGGCCGCCGCAGAGGGTTCCAAATGAGATAAGCGTGAAGCCGATGCTCCAGATAAGACCCTTCTTCGTTCTTGTGTTGCCAGGCCTCCATGCGGATTCGATCCAGAGCTTGAACGTTCGGATTGGGGTTGCGTTGAGCCTGGGTGTAGTGGCTTAGCAGGTCGCCCACACCCTCGATAATCTCAAACCGCATTTGGAGACGCATGGACAGTTCCGGCAGCGTCCGCAGCAGGGCTTCCAGCAGCATCTTCAAGTGCTGGCGCTGCTGGTCGGAATCGTAATAGGAATGAAGACCGCTCAGTTCATAACCCGCCACATAAGCGCCGTTGGCTCGGATCATGACATCATCCAAAAAGTCCCGTATGGGCAGAAGCTCGCAGAAAGCCGGAGTGCGCAGCGAGTCTTCATATCTGGCTCTTGTCATTGCCGCCATAATCCTGACTCCCCGCTTTTGAGGTATGGGCGTGTTTGCTCTGAATCTGTCTCAAGACAACAGTAGAGCCGAGGTTTGAAGTGAAAAGACAACCAGTCCATCAGGTAACCTCCCGGCTTGCCGTATTTGAAAAGGATCAGGAACGGGATGCTTAAGATGGGTGCTCCGTATTCAAGCACTAAGCTCATCGGCACTCCGAACATCTCCCGGTCGAGGAGACGTCCCAGGATATTGAAGAGCACGGCAAGGATCACCACGACGACCAAGTCTTCAAATTCCAGGTAAAGAAAGGTCACGCGTGTTTGCAGATTGCGATAGACGGGTGTGGTAGGGACAGACATGCGAAAACCCCCCGGCAGTAACGACCCCAAAAAGTCAAAGTCACGAGCATGAAACTTACAAGTGGCGATTGCCGATTTTCGATTTCGACTCACAAGAAATGATCTTGATCAATCGGCAATCCATAATCGCCAATCGGCAATCAAGAGACTCCCCCCGTTCCCTGGTCAACAAAGAACTCAGCCAGACGCAATAGACCGGAGATCATGAAACAACAGCCGGCCGAGACAAAGTTGCGCAGGTAACTGTGGCCGATATGCACTCGCTCTAAAATGCCTCCAAAATGCAGGACTCCAAGGGCCACCTGCAGGGCCCCGTAGAGTGGAAGAAGGACATTCGCAACCCAGTTGGTCAAATTCAGAAGCGAATTCCAGTAGAGGTCAGGGTTACTCCAGGTAAGCTGAGAAGTGAATGTCTCCATCATCCGTAACAGCCCGGAAGCCATGAGGGACATGAACCCGCCATACATCCAGTGGTGGTAGTCTCTTCCTTTGGAAAAACACACCACAGCGAAGGATAGGAACAATCCAGCCATGGTAGGCAGGATGACGTTGCCGGCCCAGTTCGTCAGATTGAGAAGACCCGTATAGAAGTCCATAGGTCGCTCCGCGATTAGTGGGTCAGTGACGAGTGACGAGCATAGGGAAGGCTCCGACCCAACTCTTGTGCCTTCCACTCGTCACTTGTCACTTGTCACTTGTCGCTTGTCACTCGTCACTGCCTTTCTCACATCATGGCCACGACCAGACGCCATAGCGCCGAGACAGTGAGGAATCCCATCGAACAGGCTACCAGCCGGAGCCAGGGCCGCGCCGTGGCAAAGTTGAAGATAGCCCCGACAATGGCCAAACCTCCTGCAATAGGCATGATTGTCCCGGCAAGATGGTTCCACAGGCTGTCGAGCACATCGGCCAAGGCCAGGTCACTGCCACTGTTGAAACTCCAGATGAGACCGAAGGTTGTTGAGACAGCCAATAGAAACATGGCGGTCATAATGGACCTTAGCGGGCTGTTGCCCTCTGCTGAATCCAAAATTGCACGCAAAACAAAGAATGCTGCCAGGGTCGGAACCAATCTCGGTACGACAAGGTCGTTCATGAAGACAGCAATGCCGTCCTCGATGGTTCGCAGCCAGTCTGTCGTGACTGCCACACCTCCGGGGAGCGGGATACTGACTCCTCGGGAAACCAGGAAATTGAGGGTCTGGGGAAGCGTCACGAAGGCTACCGCCCAAAACATCCACTTGCTGAATCCTCCCCCGATGTAAAAATTGATCCCGCCCTCGCGGCGCAAGCTGATCCCAGCCAGTACCAGACAGCCCAGCGCCGCCACTGGAGCCAGGTTCAACAAGAGCCGGACAAGATCTTTTAACAATTCTGGAATGGGCATTGGACGATCGTGGTTAGTCGCTGATTAGTGGCCAGTAACGGTGTTTAGAGTTCACAACTCAGCTGCTTTAGAGAAGCCTTCCGCTCGCCACTCGCCACTTGTCACTGCTTTAAGAAACTCCTCCAGTACCTTGCTGGATCCAGAACTCAAGCAGCCGGGTGAGTCCCGACACCGCCAGAAGCCCAAGGGCTACCACACCGTAACGCATGAACGCGCGGCCGGCGGCGTAGTTGACGATGGCTCCCAGGACCGCCACACCGGCGCCTACCGGAGCGATCACATTACCGATCCAGTTAACAAAGTTTAGAAACGCACCTTCTGGCTGCGCTCCGGTCTGTCCCTGTATCGCAATGGCGGTTTGTGGAGCAGTCCCGAGGTTCTGCCCCAGCATTGGAAACGTTGCATAGAAGAGGCTCATGCCGAGGGCGAAGAAACAAAGCAGGTTTTTTTGGGATGGGGTGAGTTTGATCATGGACATCATTCCTCCTGAGTTAAGAATCTGCCGGCAACAATGCCGGCAAGTGTGTTCGCCAATGCGGAGGAAAATTAGTCTCGAATGAAATTCTTCGCAAATTGCCGTGAAGCGATTGAAGGTGAAAGAAGGCGGGGTCTAAACTAGGGGCTGACGCGAACGCGTCCGATGGCTTTTTCGAAGTCTTCCTCAGTCAATGTGAGTAGACTCATGTTGTTGTCTCTGACGCGGTGGTAGGCAAACCGCTTGGCCGTTTCGCACACTGCCTGGATGTCAGCACTGGAAAGCCCTTCAGAGCGGTTAGCCAGAAGTTCGAGGGTTGCATTTGGGTCGAGCGGCACGCCATCGAGGAATTTAGGGAACAGTCGTTTTCGCAAGGAGTGACCGGGTAGGTTGATCTGGATCTTTTCAGAGAATCTTCCGCCTCTGAGCGCGCGCAGGTCGATCCGGTCCAGAAGGTTGGAAGCACCAATAAGGAATACCTGGTTTTCTGCCACTAGCTTGCCAGTCTGGGTCAGGAACTCCTCGACGAGCTGGATATCGTGCTGGTTTAGATGACCTCCCTGGATACGCGGCAGCAAGCCGTCCATCTCATCAAAGAAGATAATCGAAGGGCTGTTTTCCTTGGCGCGCTCAAAAAGGGCTCTCAGCGTCTTGACCGAATCTCCGACGTTACCACCCAGAATATCCGATGCCACAACCGGATAGAAGCTTCTCCTTGTCTGGGTGGCAATCAACCGGGCCAGCAAGCTCTTGCCCGTTCCTGGAGGTCCAATCAACAACACTCCCGCGGGCGGACGAACTTTCCATTTGTTCGCCAACCCGGCGTCATTGAGCAGATTGATCAAGTCCTTCAGATCTTGCTCCACGTCTGCTTCCAGAATCACGTCTTCCCACTCGACAGGCTCGACCAACGGGCGATCTTCCCCTCCCATTCTGGCCAAAGCACAGTTCAAGTCTTGCGCATTGATCCTGCGTTTCTCATCGACGGCGATGGCGGCAGCCCGATCCACCAGCGCTTGCAGCTTTGCGGCGCTGCAACCGGGCGTTCTGGCGGCAAGCGGTCGCAGATCAAATGGGCTCCACGGCCTTTTAGACAGCTGAGACTCCAGAATCTTCTCTCGTGCGGCCTGGTCCGGCAGGTCCACCCGCACCTTCAAATCGAACCGGCCCTCGCGTATCAGCGCGGGATCGAGGTTATCGAGCAGATTGGTCGCAGCCATCAAGACGAACCCTGGGGTGCTTCGATATTCGTCGATACACTGCATGAGCTGAAGAACCTGATTGTTGTAAGCCTGACGCGCGCCTCCCTGGTCACCGTTCGTATTCTGCCGCGACGAACCCAGCGTATCGATTTCATCAATAAAAAGCAGAACGGGTCTCTTCGCTAAAGCGGCCGAGAAGCAGTTGCGGATATTCTCCTCCGTACGCCCCATCCACATATTTAGGACCGTTGTCGGGGACACATAGAAGTAATTGAGGTCAAATTCCCCCGCCGTGGCTTCCGCAAGAAAGGTCTTTCCGCTGCCGCGCGGGCCATTTAATAAGATTCCGTTCTGTACCACGCCGTAACGGCGGTAGTTCTTTCCCTTCAGGCGCGTCTGAACCACTCTTCGGATCTGCTCCTTGGCACTATCCATGCCACCCACATTGCTAAATCGAATCGTTGGTCGACGCCCTCGGTTCAGCAGGTCAGACGGGCCATAGGCGGCGATTGCCTGCCTGGTCCTGGATTTGGCAACTACGATCCGAGCCGTGATCATCAGCCAGACCAACACCGTACAAATAATGATGACTATCTCGACTGGCTGTGTGTTCCCTGCCCCTAGCGATTTCAAAGTCCTGCCAATCACTTCAGATCCAACCCCGACAATGACGGTCACGGCACCAAGCAAAACAAGAATTAGCTTCCCCAGCTTCTTTATTGAACTGAAGCAGCCAAATCGAATAGCCAGTAAGGAACCGATCACCCATGGACCAATCTTGAAGAAGAAGTTACGAAACCTGGCCGGGTCCGATTCAGTTCCTCTGGCTATTTGCTGTTGACGGTCAGGCTTGGTCGCACCATCTTTGATTTCTGGGTTTTCCTTGGAACCGGTGGCTGCGTATCCTTTGGCAGTGAATTCAAACGTCTTGTAACCCTGTGATTTCATCCTTGCCGGTTCTGCGCCCAGCAAATCAAAAAGGCACACGAAACCCGTCACCATGAGCAGGAAACCAACAGCACCGTCTCGCGATTTCAATAATCTCAGTAGGACAAGAAACAAGCGGCGGGCGGATCCGTGAAGCATATGCCGAGCCAACAGCCAGCGGCTTGAGGTATCAGATAGCCGGAGTGCCTGAGGGAACGATACCTCAAGGTTGTCGGGAAGCAAGGTGTTCTGTCCACGACAATACCACATGACCTCGACGCCGTTAAGGAATTTTCTGGAGGGACAGTGCAAGAGTTGGCATCTGGCGTGAACATGAGTTGACCGATCCTCTGAAGCCCCCATCAAAAGGAACGAGATCTGAAAGAAGGATTCGCCTAAGCACAGAAGAAAAATGAAGGGATTTTTACAGTCTGCACTCGTTTCCCGAAAGGATGACTGTAAGAGCAATGAATTTGGGGGGAAAGATCGAACAAGCAAAAAATGAAGATCGTTCTTACAGTCCGACTCCGTTCCGCCAAAGGATCGCTGTGATTGCAGCGAGCGCGACTCGAAGAACCAACATGGAAGACATCTTTACAGCCTGCATTAGTTCCACTAGAGGTGCGCTGTAATTATGTGACAGTTGCAGGGCGAGCGCGCAAACTGCAGGTTCCATCGGCTCGGCGAAAGCGCGGAACCGTTGGCTGAACAGATTCTGAACCGAGACACTGGTAAGGGTCACCTCTCCAAGTGCTTGGTGCGCCGCCTCGAAGTGCTCGTGCAATCCCTTCACACTGCGCTTGAACTCGTCATCGCGGGCAATCCCTGCGAGAGCGAAGCCCTGCGCCTCCCGCCCTGCAGCCTCGGCTTTCAACACGTCGAATGCGTCTTGCAGGCTGCGGGCGAATGTTTCATAGGCTCGGATTGCCTGAAGCAACGATCCGTAATCTGGCTCCCGTTTCTCCAGTCGACGGTGCAACAGTTCTTCGCTGAACCCGTCATCGTCGAACTCGGCCTGCAGTTGCCAAATTGTCGGAAACGCCCCCAGCCGCCGATCATCCGCACCATGCAGAAGGTCATACAGAAATCGCTTTTCCCGGGCCTTGCCTGCCTTGGGAGCAAACGCTCCCGCCAGTTCAGCCCACGCTTCCTTGCCCCAGCCGGGTTTTGTTCGCGGAGGTTTTTCACCCAGACTGCGGCGCACCGCCCCTGACCAACGGGCGAAGATTGGTCTGGCACCTTCGAGGCCACCAACACCTTGCCCTCGCGCCCAGGCATCCACCAGACCCTCGGCGTTCGGACCTGACCCGAGATGAACGTCTATGAGTCCAAGTTGAAGGGGCTAGGCGTTTGTAAACACCGTGAAACCCAAAAATCCGCGGGGTCTTCAGGTAGCTGCGAGCATCCAGATAGCCATGCTGTTGAAGCGCTCGTCGGGCAACCAGGGTTCCCGGTACGCCCCACATCGAAGGATCCTCGCCCAATTCCCGGATCATTGCCTCGACCACCAGCCACTCCCACACCAGGTACGGCGACGAATCGCGCTGCGCCAAATTGTCCTCCAGGCCTTCAGTCACTATCGCTCCCACAGCCATTGCCGTCAGAAACCGGATTCGCTGCATCCTTTCTCGCACCGCGGGGACTAACTTCACGGCGAGCTGGTCGGCAATCTGATAGAGCCCAAGCGGATCGAGCGTGCCCTCACTTGTGCCAGGTGGGTCGTAGCTAGTTAAGAAAGGAAGCATGGCTCTAGCTAATTCTCGGTGCAAAAATCGGTTTTTGGGGAAGCTCCATTTTCTCGTATCGGTCCGGGCCTCGGCAGAACCCGCGGAAGGCTGGTGTATCAGGCTTGGGCGGGCTTTTGAGCCAGCCGCTT
>JBFMEW010000008.1:0-241359 GCA_040753175.1 Acidobacteriota bacterium
GTGGCACACAGAATTCGGGCGGCTGCCGATTTCTCAATCCGTCTCAGGCAGAGATCACAGCCCCTATGGATTCTCCGTATGGCTGGCTGGAGGAGGTGTCAAAGGCGGACAGGTCATTGGCGCGACCGATGAATTCGGTTATCGCGCGGTCGTCGATCCTCATCCGATTAACGATCTGCATGCCTCAATTCTCCACCTGCTGGGCCTGGAGCATACTGATCTCACTTTCTTCCACAATGGCCGGATGCATCGATTGACGGATGTGGCGGGCAACGTGATTTCTCAACTTTCCTAGTCTGTCTGGAATTCCCAGTTCAAGGAGAAGAAGATCCGAACCGGGACCGGCGGTCGGACCTTGTCCTCTTGTGGAACGCGCCGCGGTGCACCTTTGCGTCGGTTCTGAATCAGGAGAATGCTCATGCTATTGCGACGATTCGTGGTTCTCATACTGTTCTGCCTTCCGCCGGGCTTTGTGGGGCCAGCACAGGCCGCCCCTCAGGAAACACTCTGGTTGGTTCCGCATACCCACTGGGAGGGCGCCGTGTTCAAGACACGGGAGGAGTATCTGGAGATTGGCCTGCCCCATATCGTTCGGGCCCTGACACTGCTTAAGTCTCATCCACAATATCGCTTTACCTTAGACCAAGTCTGCTATGTGAAGCCGTTCCTGGAGCGCTATCCGGAGGAAGAGGCAGCCTTCCGCCAATTTGTGGCGGAAGGTCGACTTCAACTGGTGGGCGGGGTGGATACCATGCACGACAACAATATGCCCGGAGGCGAATCCATCGTCCATCAGATCCTTTACGGAAAAGGCTACTATCGCGAGAAGCTGGGCGTGGATGTGACGGTGGGCTGGGCCCTGGACACGTTCGGCCACAACGCCCAGATGCCTCAGCTACTGAAGCTGGGCGGCTATCGATCCTACTGGTTTCGACGCGGGGTTCCAACTATGGATCTACCGGCCGAGTTCCTCTGGAAGGGCATCGACGGTACGGAGATTCCGGCTTTCTGGATGGCATATAGCTATGGTCTCTTCTGGGGCTCACCGCGGAATCTTCTCGAATTCACAGGCTTCTTCAAGGAGCGGTACAACGCTTTAACTGCCCGTGCTCGCGGCGTAGACCGGGTTGGGTTAGCTGGGGCTGATGTGTCGGAACCCGAAGAGCACCTGCCGCCTCTGGTATCGGAATTCAATGCCGCTCAGGATGCACCGTTTTCCATCCGTTTCGCGGTCCCAACCGAGTTTGAAGCGGTTGCGGAGAAGCGCGGCAACCGCCCCTCGGTCAGCGGCGAATTCAATCCGGTGTTCCAAGGCATCTACAGTTCGCGCATCGAGATCAAACAGCGGACCCGATTGATGGAAGGGTTGCTGAGTGCGGCGGAAAAGCTGGCGGCCATCAATCAAGGGCTAGGCTTTGCCGAACAAATCCCCGATTTCGACGATGCCTGGGAACCGGTGCTTTTCAACCAGGCCCACGACCTCGCATCGGGTGTCATGGCGGATTCGGTGTACGCCGATTCTCTCAGAGATTTTGAATACGCCAAACGTCGGGGTGACACTCTGATTCATCACCAGCTGGACCAGCTGGTGGGACGAATCGACACCCGCGGCGAAGGCCTGGCGTTGGTAGTGTTCAACCCCCTGGCATGGCCTCGATCCGATATCGTTGAAACGGATGTGTCCTTTTCGGAGCGCGGCGTGACGGATATCCAGTTGCAGAACGACCTCGGCAAGGTGGTTCCGGTTCAAATCCTGGAGGCTCAACGCAACGGCGATGGCAGCCTGAAGACCGCCCGAGTCGCCTTCGTTGCACGAGACATCCCCGCTCTGGGGCATGCCGTTCATCACCTGGTTCCGAAGCGAGAACGACCGTCAGTCGGTGGTATCCCGCCTGCGACGGGGAATCTCGCTCGCTACTCGGCCTCGCACCAGGATGTGCAATCGATCGAGAACGACTTTTACCGCCTGACGTTCAACCTTTGGACGGGCGAGATCACAAGCCTCGTGATGAAGCAAGGAAACTGGGAAGTCCTCTCTGGGCCGGGGAACGTGGTTGCCGCCGAGCATGATGGTGGAGATTTTTGGGAACTGTATGGACTGCTCAACGGTGGCAGAGCCCTGGCCATGAGCACCCTTCACGGCGTTCCGACCAAGGCCCAGTTCAGCAATCAATGGGTGGGAGGCAACGGCGCCGTGAGGAGCGGCCCGGTCATCTCCGAATACAGCGTGACGCACCCTCTCGGCAACAACAACTTCGAAACTGTTGTGCGCCTGTATACCGGACTCCGCCGGATCGACATCACGACCCAAATCCTGAACAAAGATCGCTTCCTGCGCTATCGCGTTCTGTTTCCAACTTCGATCCGTGCTGGAAAGTCGGTTCACGAGATCCCTTTTGGTGCCATCGAGCGCAAGCTGGGAATCGAATATCCCGCCCAAAACTGGATTGACTATGGAGATGGGCAGCGAGGGCTGACTCTTTTGAACCGTGGGCTGCCTGGAAATAACGTGGTTGACGGCACGATGATGCTGTCGCTGATGCGATCCGCCAAACTGCTCCTCTATCCAACGGTCGGCGGCTTCGATCCCTCTGTATCATCCGACACAGGACTGGAACTCGACAAGAAGCTTCGTTTTCAGTACTCCCTGGTTCCTCACGCCGGGGACTGGCAAGAAGCGCGCACCTATCGCGACGGCATGGAACTGAATCATCCGCTCATCCTTCGCAAGGCCACCTCGCACCCGGGGCCTTTGGGCAAACGTTGGGGGCTCTTGGAAATTTCCCATCCAAACGTGGTTGTGACAGCCCTCAAGCCAAGACGCGACGGCACCCTCATCCTGAGACTTTACGAGGCCACGGGAAGCCCCGCCACCGGTGTGACCGTCAAGCTCACGCCGGGCTTAGCTGTCGCCACCGAAGTAAACCTCATGGAGGATGATCTTCGGCCAATCGATGTACGAAACAACCGTTTTCAATTCGACTTGCGTGGCTACGAAATCAAGACGTTCAAACTTAAGGCCCGTCCCTTGCCGAGGTCTTGACAGTCGTTTTCCCGGATGATGCGACGCCTCCCCATTCCTCGGGCACACTCCTCGGTGCGGGCGGGCATCAGTCTCATTTCCCTTTTTGATTGCTGAGTGCCTGTCGCAGCCAGGCCTTTGTCAGCCTGGATGCGCATTCACTCGCTGGACCCGACCTGGTGCCCTTAAGTCATCCGGGAATGAAATGGGAGCGTTGGGCAGACTGGAAAAGAGGCCATCCGGGGTGGCACCAGCCAGGGATTGACACCTCGCACCCGACGATCGAAGAGGCTGTGTCGGCGATCAGTGCACGGCTAAAGCGTATCTGAGGTAAACTAAGATGAAGTCCGAAACTTGAGTGAAAGGCGATTCCTATGAAAACGACCCTCCTGCTGCTGACCGGCCTCCTGCTGTGCTCTCCAAATCTGCGCGCCGAACAGGGTGGCGCGGACAAGTCGGTGGACGCGGAAGCCAAGCTGAAACAGATGAACATCAAACTTCCGGAACCGGCCAAGCCGGTTGCTAACTATGTGAGTGCCGTGCGAACAGGAAACCTGGTCTTCCTGGCCGGGGCGGGACCGCGGAAAGAAGATGGCAGCTATATGACTGGACGTTTGGGTGAGGACCTGAAGATCGAACAAGGATACGAAGCCGCCCGTCTGACCGGAATCAACCAACTGGCGGCGTTGAAAGCAGAGATCGGGAATCTAAATCGTGTGAAACGCATTGTTAAAGTGCTGGGCATGGTCAACTCCACACCGTCGTTCACCGACCAACCCAAGGTCATCAATGGCTTTTCCGATCTGATGGTGGAAATCTTTGGCCCCCGCGGGAAGCATGCCCGTGCCGCCGTGGGAATGGCCGCTCTCCCCATGAACATTGCCGTAGAAATCGAAATGATCGTAGAGGTGGAATAAACCAAAGGCCGCGGATCTCCGTTCAAACGACCAGGCATTGTGGAAAGGACGATGATCGATCCCCAACTCAGCCAGAAGGTTGCTCTGATCACGGGAGCCAATCACGGTATTGGCGCCGCCACAGCCAGATCTTTCGCGGCTCAAGGTGCAAGGGTGTTTGTAGCGTGCTACCGGGAGCCGACGCGCCGCAGCCAGGCCCAGATCGAGCAAGCGCGACGTTCCGCCCAAGGTGGACCTTCTTTGCACGAGGCCATGCACCAACTGCCACCGGAATCGGTGGTGGAGGAGATTCGTTCCCAAGGAGGACAAGCCGCCAGTTGGGAGGCCGACCTTGGTGATGCCGCTAACATCCCTCTCTTGTTCGATCAGTGCGAGGCCAGTTTGGGGCCGGTCGATGTCCTGGTTAACAATCACACGTACTGCAGGTTGGATACCTTCGATCCCGGACTCGTGACAGAGGAAGGCTTCGGCATTCGCTTGACCACGGTCGAGAACATTGATGCTACCTTCTCGGTCAATACCCGGGCTTACGCCCTGATGATGTCGGAGTACATCCGCCGTTTCCTGGCCAGGAAGGCCAAGTGGGGCCGGATCATCAACCTCAGCACGGATGCCGCACACGCCCATGAAGCCAACGTGAGCTACGCGGCCTCCAAACATGCCATCGAATCCTACTCCCGCTCGGCGGCTCTCGAGGTCGGTCAGTACGGAATCACCGTCAATGTCGTGGCCCCGGGTCCGATTCAGACCGGTTATATCACTCCCGGACAGGAAGCTGAGATCGCTGCGCGCACGCCACTCAGGCGTGTGGGTCAACCCCAAGACGTAGCCGACGTCATTGTGTTTCTGGCTTCCGAACAAGCCCACTGGCTGACAGGCCAGCTCCTGTTCGTGGGTGGGGGGTGGAGAATGCCCCAGTAGTCTGCGGGACAAGCCCGGTTGCTGACGCGCCTTATTCTATCCCCAGTTTGAGCTGTATCTGTTCCAGAGAAACTCCCTTGGTCTCCGGCAGCAGCTTCAAGACCATCACCAGCTGCACAACCATCATCAAGGCGAAGAACAAGAAGGCGTGTCCGCCGGATTGCTCGGCGACGACCGGAAAACTCCAGCTCACCACAGCACACCAGCCCCAGTGAGTAAAGCTGCCCAATGCCTGGCCGCGGGCACGGACCCGGTTCGGGAAGATTTCGCTCAGGAACACCCAAATGACCGAGCCCTGCGAAAAGGCAAAAAAGGCAATGTATCCGATCAAACTGAGCAGCACCCAAGCTCCTCCGATTTTCTCGTAAAACGCGTAGGCCGTCAGGCCCAAGCACAGCGTCATCCCGGAGGCGCCGATCAGCAGCAGGCTTTTGCGGCCGAACCGATCAATCACGGTCATGGCCAGAACCGTGGATACCAAGCAGGCCACTCCGATCATGACGGACTGGAACAGTGCGCTCGCCTGCTCCGCTCCCGCCATGCGAAAGATGTCGGCGGTGTAGTAGATCACAGCGTTGATGCCGGACAGCTGGTTGAAGCTGGCGACCATGACGGCCAGGAGGATCGGCTTGCGGTACTTCGCGATGAAAAAGGGTTCCGCGACGCTGACCGTCTCTTCGTGCAAGGATTCGACAATTTCGCTGAAGAGCTTTTCTGGGTTCTCGTTCCCAAGCTGACTCAGGACCTTGAGAGCCTCTTGACGCCGATGACGTTTCACCAGCCAGCGTGGGCTCTCCGGGATCTGAAGCACCAGAAAGAAGAAGAACACGGCGGGCACCGCTTCGATCCCAAACATCCAGCGCCAGGCAACGGAGCCGCCGTCGCCAGCCTGGGCGGAGAAAATGGCTGCGATTACATAGTTCGTGAAATAGGCGGCCAGAATGCCCAGAACTGTGTTGAACTGGCTGACGGCCACCAGGCGACCGCGAGATTGGGGCGGGGCGATCTCGGCAATGTACATCGGGGACACGACGGAAGCGCCACCGATGGCCAGTCCCCCGATGAACCGAAAGAACATCAGCGAGAACCAGTCCCAAGCTACCCCGCAGCCCAAGGCGGACACGAAGAACAGTATTCCCAGCACCAGCAAGGTACGCCTGCGGCCCAACTGCTCCGCCGGTGTGCCGGCAGCGAGGGAACCCAGGATGGTCCCGATCAGGGCGCTGGCCACGGTAAACCCCAGCTGGCCGCTGGTGAGCTGGTAGACGTGGCGCAACGCTTCAGTGGTGCCTGAGATGACCGCCGTATCGAAGCCAAACAGGAAACCGCCTAGAGCGGCGACCAAGGTACTGCCGAGGAGAAGCCGGTTGAGTTTCATGGCAGGTCGAATCCACATTTCATGAGTTGCGATGACATATCTGACGGCCCGGAGTGGAGGGATCACCCAACCCTGCCCCTTCAGGGGATCAGAGAGATGCTGGCGATGTTCCAATCAGTGGTCTTGAGCTGGTGAACGACTTTTCCGGAAGCGTCAATCTCCAGGATTCGCCGGCCGGTGTAGTCCGCGAGCAATACACCTCCATCGGGCAACGGTTGCGTTCCTGTAACCCACCCCAGGCAGACATCCGTGCGCTTCCCCGCAATCGAGCGCACCGTCCGACCGGATCGGTGGACTTCGACCAGTTCTCCAGGGTTGGCAAGGCTGATCAAGGTATTGCCGTTCGCCAGGCGATGCGCCTGGTATGGAAACCGATTGGCGGCATCCTCCGCTTCGTAACCCCAGATCACTTCCCCGGAGCGATTGACCTCGATCACTTTGCCGGCCGCTTCCACCGCAATCAGGATCGTATCGGAGTCTGTGCGGCGGCAGCTTCGCATCCGCATGTTGCCGATATCCGGACTTGAGTAGCTCCAGACGAGCCGTCCCTTGGGGTCAACTTCTATCACTTTCCCCAGCTTGGAGTCCGCGATCAGGGTATTTCCGCTCTCGAGACGCTGCGCCGCTACCGGAGTCTCGAGGCCCTCGGCTGCTCCGTAAGTCCACACGACCCGATGTTGCCGGTCCAACTCGACCACCCGGTGCATCACATCGAGGGTCATGAGGACATGACCGTTCGGCAGCGCCTGCACGTCGCGGCCCCGGTTGTTCGGAGTCCGCCACAAGATGCGACCAGAGGGCCATGACAAGGCCAAGATCTCTCCTCCAAGACCGTGGTCCGCCACCAGAAGCGTGCGTTCTTCCCGGCGAGGCGACAGGTGTTTATCGAAGAACTCCATCATCCGCTTCTCTGCTCGCTCGGCATCTGCACCTTTGAAACCATGGCCCGCTCCGGGCAGTGTCTCCAGTTCCGCCTCCACGCCCGCAGCTTTTAAGCGATCGGTGAGCCACACCACCTGTTCATAGGCCACGTAACGATCCTCGGTTCCATGAATGGTTAGGACGGGAGCTGCCTGCGGCGTGACCCAATTGAGCGGGCTGGCTTGAATATGGGCCAGGGGCTCGTGTTCCAGGTCGCCACCCAGAAACAAGGGCAGGACCTCAGCCGCATCCACGCTCTTGCCGTAGGACTTGGTGAAGTCGGTGGGACCATATAAGTTGACGACACAGGAGACGCGGCTGGATTGGTCCAGATGTGGACCGCTGCCTTCAAACGCCGGAACACTCGCTGTCAATCCCAGGAACAAAGCCAGGTGCCCACCAGCTGACCCGCCTGTCACGCCGATCCGATCCGGATCCAGTCCGAAGCGCACTGCATGAGCCCGCAACCAACGTACCGCAGTTTTGACATCGTGGACTGGAGCCGGAAACTGGTCCAGCGGCGCCAGGCGATAGCTGACCGTGGCAGCCACATAGCCGTGCTGAGCCAGACGAATGCAAAGAGGCAGGTAGCTGTCTCGCGTGCCCCGCCGAAACCCTCCACCGTGTATGCAGACCACTCCTGGATGGGGCCCCCCACCCCGGGGGCGGACAACATCCATCATCAGGTGAACCGTCTTGGCGCCGGCCGCCGCATACTCCAGCGCAGGTTCCCAGATCACATCGTCCGGGATCGTCACGCGGGGAGGTTGGGCCAATAGGAATGCCTTAAGACACAGGATCAGACTGACGATCCGCACGAAACGCGACATAACGGTTCTCCCTAAGGCGAGTCAAGGACAGGCGGGCCATGCCCAACACCTTAAGCGCGGCTCGCTAGCACGATTTGTGCATGATCGGCAAAGTGGAACCCGCACCACCAGCACAGATCCATCTCCCCAAACAACCGCGCCTCAGCGCAGGCCGACGGGTCGCAGAACAAATCCTGCCGCCACCCTCTTGATCTTCTTGATAGAGACGATGTAACAAGACTGTACGGAAACACATGGCCTCACCAGGAGAATGGGGCCATTTTGAACGAGGTACGGTCACAGCTGATGCCCGGATCGTATACTTAACCTTCCTCCACCAGCTCGAGGCAGCCAGAACCGTCTGGGGCGTCATAGCATTCAGGAAGCTCCTGATTCTTCGTCTTTGCCCCAGATCCAACCTCATCCCTGCCCCATTTCCACCCCTTAATCTGCGGTTCTGCCCTCCAACGTGACCCGCAAAACATTCGGCACGAGTGGCAGCAAGATGTTTGCGATGGTTTTGATAGGCACCCACCTTCCGCGTCTGACGGGGTTCGAAGCCGTTCAGTGTTTCGGGGATTTCAAATCAGGCAGGATCCAGGCAAAGACCATGGCCGGTGGGATCAAAAAGCCCACATAGAACAGCGCCATTCGAAAATCTCCCACCTGGGAGAACAGTCCGAAAAACACCGTTCCAAAGGCTGCGGCAATCCGCCCAATGTTGTAGCAGAAGCCCGCCCCCGTGGTACGCAAAAGCGTGGGGAACAGAGGCGGCAAGTACATGGTGAACAGACCGAAGACGCCTGAAAAAAGACCGATCACCACGATCCAGACAATCAACGAATGATAGTCGCGCGGCACCGCAAAGGCCCCAATATATGACAGAAAGAAGCCGAGGCACATCACCGCAATGGCCCGGCGGTAGCCCAGGAATGTCGCCAACCATCCGGCAAAGAAGTTGCCGAACATGGCCGCCGCGATCACCAGAAAGAACGACTTGCTGACCAGCTGCTCCCGTTGCGGCACCGTCCAGGAAGCCAGTTCCGGGAGGTTGCGCAAATGCTGCTGATTCCAGAACTGGAAGGCCCACCAGGCGGTGAGGGTCAGGGAGCACACCAGGATCGTCTTGATCGTGATGGGCAACACCTCTCCGCGGAACAGGTCTCCTATCTTGGGTTGATTCCGGCCGGCCTCGGCCTTGGCCTGGTGCCACTCCTCGGTTTCCGGGACAGCGCGCCGGATCCAGAAAACCAGCAACGCGGGTAGGATTCCCACCAGGAACACCCAACGAGGATTTTGGTCGGCCATCACATAGGTGGTCACGCAGGCCAGCAACACACCGATATTCACGCCGGTCTGCAGCACGGCCGCGATCCAGGGTCCCCAGCGCTTGGGCCAGGTTTCGGACAGCAAGGAAGAACCCACAGCCCACTCTCCGCCGATCCCGAGAGCGGCCAGAAAGCGAAAGATGAGCAAATGCCACCAGGTCTGCGCAAAAGAGGACAAGCCTGTGAACACGGCATAGGTCACGATGGTTAAACTCAGGGCCCGACTGCGTCCCAACAGGTCGCCGACCCGTCCAAAGAATCCACCGCCCAAGGCCCACCCGATGAGAAAGGCGGCCTGGATCCACGAACTGTAGCGCTTCACCAGAGGGTCTGCGGGGCTCTCCGCCAGCAGCAGCTGCATCACGAACGGGGCAGCTACCAGCGTATACAAGTGCATGTCGAGGCCATCAAACAGCCAGCCTAGCCAGGCTGCGATGCCGGACTTCCACTGCTGGGGCGAAAGGTCCTGCAGGCGGCTCACCTCTCGCTTACCGACAGGAGGAGGCTCCACGGTGACGGGTGACGAGAGCGAAGATTTCACAAGGCTGCTCCTCGTTTAAGGATGAATGCGGACGACAGTGGAGCTTGATGGTTATTGACCATCACGTGGAGCTTCGCCCGCGCAGATCGTATTGCTGACGATGACGCGCTCGGGCTCGTCGCCCGCGTAAACCCAGATCATCGCCATGAACTGATCGGTATCATTGATAAAGCGGTGCGGCAGGCCTTGGGGAACCAGTGCCGTGTCGCAGCCACCCAGCGTGTACCGCCTGCCGGCCACCAGGCAGGTGGCCTGACCTTCTACGATCGTGATGGATTCGTCATACAGATGGGTATGACATGGCAGCGAAGCGCCGGGCGCAAACCTTCCGTAGCCTCCACAGATTCCCCTGGCACCCAGCCGCCTGGCGAAGAGATCGCGGAACCAGGCGTGCTCTGAGAGCTCATAGGGCTCCACCTTTGAGAACCGAACAAGTCTCTCTGGCCCGTCCTCTGAGGTCATCGCGTCTTTCAGGTCGCGAACCGTAAAAGTGTCCGCCACGAGGCTGCGGGTTACATTGCTCGAAGAAAAAGCGACGTGAACCAGCATTTCGCTCGACTCGTCCAGGCTCTTCACGGCATGGGCCAACCCGGGAGGAACGTGAATCGAGTCGAAGGGCGAAAGGTGATAGGTTCGACCCTCGACAGCAACTTGACAAGAGCCTCTTAGGGACGTGATGGACTCGCCACATTCATGAGTGTGGTAAGGCATAGACACACCCGGCGCAAAGCGGCCGAGCCCGGTACTGAAGCCGATCGCTCCGATGTCCGCGTTCGAAAAGAAGACGACCGTAACCCCTTCGGCCAGCTCCAGCGGCGTCTCGCCAGCCACGCGTGTTATCCGTTCCTTCCGTGGGATCATTTCTTTTGCTTCTCCCGGAATCTCATCTGAGGCAAGATGCCTTCCTTGGACTTTTTGTCCAGCACCTCCCGATAGCGAAGCAGCGAAGCCAGATCCTTTCCCTTGGCCACCTCGCGTTCTATTTTCTTCTCCACCACCGAAAGCCGTTTGGCTGCCTCCACAACCGCTTTGGCTTGGTCCGCCGGCACCACCACGACACCGTCCTCATCTCCCACAACCCAATCCCCGGGATGCACAACCGCTCCCCCGCACTGGATCGGCACACCCATCTGGCCTGCGTATTGAGCTCCACCGGCATTCGGCACGACGGCCCTGGCAAAGACCGGCAGTCTGTCGCGTCGGATCTTGTACAGGTCCCGCACCGCCCCATCGATCACCACGCCCGCCAGTCCTTTCAGTCGGGCGGCCAGAGTCGTGACTTCGCCCCAGAGCGCCGTGTTGAGGTCTCCCTGCCCGTCTACAACCAGCACGCAGCCGGCCGGGCATTCGGAAAGAGCGATGCCCACCATGAGGATATCTGCCGTGTGGATGCGAACCGTAAAGGCGGGGCCAGCCATCCGACAGTTCGCAGAAAGACACTGCACATCGTGATCCATGGCACCGCCCTTTCCGAGAGCGTCGGACAGAAGCGACGTCCGGATGACTTTCAAGTCTCGGGAGAGGCCTGTCTGTTTGGACGCGGTGTGGGGTCGTTCTTTTCTCATAGCATCACCTGGGCCGGACTGATGGCTTTGTACTTTCCTTTGTTCGCCGTGATCTCGAAAGCCTGAGGCACTGCTTCCAGACCGGAGAGAACATGAGTGATCATGGGCTTGACCTTCACCCGTCCTGATGCGACCAAGCGGACCGTGTATTCGAGGTGCGCCGAGGTGCTGATATCGGGGAACAAATAACGCAGGCTGCGTTCCCTCAGCACATCGATGTTCACTGGAAAAGGTTCTCCATACCAGGCAACACCGATGATCTTGCCGCCGGAGCGCACCGAGTCGATCGCTTGTTCCAGGGTCTGGTTTCCCGAAAGGCCTTGCCGTGGGCTGCCGCCGGCACATTCAAACACCACGTCCGCCCCGTTGCCTTCGGTCAGGTCGCGGATGGCCGCCACCGGATCTTGATGTTTGGCATTGATCGCAGTGTCGGCCCCGAGCTCCACAGACTTCTGGCAGGCTTCATCGCGAACATCCACAGTGATGATTCGGCCCGCCCCGCAGTTTCGGACCACCTGCATGCATTCAAATCCCATGCTTCCCTGCCCGAAGATCGCCACGGCGTCGCCCACCTGAATTCCAGCGGTTTCCACCGCAGCCACGCTATCGCTGAGAGACTGGAGGCAGGCCGCTTCGCTGTCGGAAATGCGGTCATCCACATGGACCAGGGCGATCTCGGGCAGCAGAGCCAGCTCGGAAAAGCACCCGGGTAGATCGAAGCCAATGACCGGTCCTTTCCTGCAGAGCGTACTGCGGTCCGAACGACAGAGGGGACAGTTGCCACAGGGAAGCTTGGCCCGAGCCGCCACGCGATCACCCACCTTGAACTCGGAAACACCCTCGCCGACTTCGACGATCTGGGCACAAAACTCATGACCGAACAGCTGAACGGGAGCTTCTGTCTCCAGTCGCTTCTTGATGCGGTCGTAGGCCAGAGTCTTGATGCCCCTTGCCAACTGCGCTTCGGTCACGCTGGGCTGAACGCACAAGACTTTCACCACCACATGCCCCGGCTTGGCTGCCGGGGCTGCAGTGTCATCCAGCCGCAAGTCATTAAATCCGTAAAACCGCCATGTTTTCATGAATGTCTCTTCCTGGACGGCTTCAAAACTGGACCTTTCGCTAGAGCGGCCGCACGATCGACTGGCTGCGCAAGTAGTCGAACAAGGTCTCCGGCCCGAGTACTCCACCACCCAGGCCACTCAGATTGACGCCTCCGTAAGGAACTCCGTGAACGAAAACGTTGTGAGCGTTGATCCATCCGTTGCCGGCCACCAGGGATTCGGCCACCCGATTGGCCCGCTCCAGGTTCTGGCTCCAGACGCTGTTGGCCAGCCCATAAATCGAGCGATTAACCAAGTCCACCGCCTCATCTTCTTCCTTAAATCGAAGCAGGTAGGGAACAGGCCCGAAGATCTCCTCTCGTGCCGCCACGTTTTCGGGAGCCCCGGCCAACACGGCCGGCTTGACGTAGAAGCCACCTTTTTTCCCGGCTACTTCCGCCTCGCCTCCCGCCACCACGGCTTCAGCACCCTCTTTGCGGGCCTTATCCAGGTAGCCCAGCACCCGCTCCTTTTGCTTCTGGCTGACCACCGGTCCCATTTGGGTTTGCGGATCATTCCAGTAGCCAATCCGAACGCGGGCCATACGGGCTTTGGTCTGTTCCACGAACTGATCGTAAATCTTCTCATGGACCAGCCAGCGCGTGGCGGTGCAACAGACTTGGCCGGTGTTCAGCGTCACTGCGCTACAAAGCGAGTCCACCGCGGCCGGGACATCGACATCATCGAAAATGACCGCTGCCCCTTTTCCACCCAACTCCAATTTCACAGGCACCAGGTTCCGCCCACAGGCTTCAGCCACCAGGCGGCCCACTTCCGGCGATCCTGTAAACGACATTCGGCTCAGCCCGGGATGACCGGCCAGTGCAGCTCCGGCCGTGGGGCCCAAACCCGGCACGACGTTGACCACACCATCCGGAATTCCCGCCTCTTTGACCAGCCGCATCAAGTAGAGCGTCGAGAGCGGCGTGTCCTCGGCGGGTTTGATGACCACCGTGTTTCCCGCCGCCAGAGCCGGAGAGATGCCCCAGCCCACCAGCAGAAATGGGAAGTTCCAGGGAAAGATGAATCCACAGGCACCGTAAGGCTGGCGCACAACACGAGCTTCGTGCTTCGATGCGGCAATCGGCGTCTTGTATTGAACGTGAACCGCCAGATCGGTGTAGTAACGCAACGTCGCCGAGAAGTTCTCGATATCCCAGCCGGCTTGCGGAAAGGGCTTGCCCACATCCAGCGATTCGATTTCTGCCAGCGTTTCCTTGTTCTTTTCAACCAGGTCGGCCAAGCGATGCAGGTAAACGCCGCGCTCGTTTGGCTTCAACTGGGCCCAGCCCGTCTTACGAAATGCTTTCCGTGCGGTTTGCACGGCCCTGTCCACATCCTCACTGGTGGCGTCATGCACCTCAGCCAGGAGTGAACCGCTACCCGGGTCAAGAGTCTGAAAGGTTTGGCCTCCAGTTGAGGGCTCCCACTGGCCTCCTATGTACAACTGATGAGGCCCGGCCGAGAGAAAGGACTCCACGGCCGCTGAGATTTTAACGGTTTGCGTTGCCGGCATGATGACCTCCTTTAATGTTCGACCGCTTTCGACGATCGCCGAAAACGATCACTAGAGTGCCCATCCCGCTACCAATACTCGGGCAAAGGCAGTTTCGACATGAGACCTCCATCGACGGTCAGCAGTGTCCCGGAGACATAGTCCGCGTAGGAGGAAGCCAGGAACAGAACCGCGTGGGCAATGTCTCGTGGTTTTCCAAGTCTCTGCAGCGGAATCGCCTGACTCATCTTTTTGACCACCGCGGCCGCGTCGGGCATCGTCTCGAGCGTGCGATCCATCATTGGCGTGTCAATGCATCCTGGACAGACCGAATTGATCCGGATTCGATGTCTGCCTAGCTCGCGAGCCATATTCCGCGTCAGGGACAAGATGCCCCCTTTGGCGGCGGCGTACGGAGAAACCTGACCCGTGGTGGCCAAGGCTTGGACCGACGAAATGTTGACGATGCTTCCCTCTCCGGAACGAATCATGAAGGGGATGGCCTGCTTGGAGCAGTGGAACACACTGTTCAGATTGACAGCCAAAAGACGGTCCCACTCGGAACTGGTGTAGTCGAGAAAGTCTCTGTAAAGCTCTACGCCTGCATTGTTAACTAGAATATCGATTCGTTCAAGGCTTGTGCCGATTTGCTCAAAGGCCGCGGCCACTTCGCTTTCAACTGCAACATCGGCTCGCACAGGAAGGGCCCGGCCACCCATCTCTTCGACCAGCCGTGCGGTCTCCTCAACGCCCGCCAAGTCAATGTCCAGCAACGCCACCGAGGCCTGGTGTTTGGCAAAAGCCACGGCTGTGCCACGTCCAATTCCCGCGGCCGCGCCCGTCACAACGGCTACTTTTCCCTCAAAGTTCATTCTTCTTCCTTTCGATTCCGGAGAGCCACCGGTTCGTTCAAAGTCATCCCGTGGTTCCCGGGCCGCAGTCAGCAAGATCGAAGCAGGATTCGTGGTCTTTCACCCATGCCCCGGCGAACGGATCCCCGTGTTTCGGCGTTTATATGTGAACAGCAGAGATTGAGGCTTCGACTCGCTTGTCAGCCGAAGCTGGGCACACAACTCCTTTCCAGTCGCCGTCCGCCGCTCGCCGGAGTCCAAATTCTTAAGCTCATAAGCTGTGCCAGGGTCCAACCCTTCCAGCCTGACGACGATGGACCGTTCAAGGGCCATCGGCCTTCGAAAGGCCATGATGATTCCTTCACCCAAATCTGGCCGGTCGTATTGATAGGCCAGCCAGCAGTCTTCGTCGGCAGTGATTCGGGTTAAGGGATAGAAATCACCCTCGTAGTAGTGTCTGACAGCTAGAACCTCTTCGAGAATCAGACGTGCCAAATGGTCATCAAAATCCGGGCGGCTTGGATTCCAAGTCAATGGGATACCGGAACTCATCGCACTACGAGTCATGTACCGGTCTGGAACTACCGCCCCCGGCTGATTGGCCACTGCGATCGCAACGGCCAGGTTACCGGGCACAAGTCTCTAAGAAACCAGAATCCGGTTCTCGCTTTACCTGGAGTCGGCACTTCTGCGCACGGGACCCGAAAGGCGAGACGGCGATCTCGAGGGCGTCATTCGTTCCTAGTTGGCTAGATACCCACCGTCAACGGCCAGAATATGGCCGGTCACCATATTGGAGGCCTCTGAGGCTAGAAAGACGGCCGCACCCACCACTTCATCCGGTTGTCCCAGCCGACCTACCGGAGTTCGTGTCATGAAGTACTCTCGAGCTCCCGGATCCGGCCGCGTCCGCGCTGCCATCCCCGTATCAAACAGCGAAGGAGCGATGGCATTGACCTGGATATTGAAAGAGGCCAGTTCCACGGCAAAACCTTTTGTTAGTTGGGCCACTCCACCCTTGCTGGCCAAATAGGCAATACTTCCAGGATAGGCGATCATCGACCCGATAGAGGCAATGTTGATGATCTTACCTCTCATCTGCCTGGCCATCTGCCGCCCGGCCACCTGACAGCACAGAAAGGTCCCTTTAAGATTGGTGGCAATGATCCGATCCCACTCCGACTCCGGGTAGTCGAGGGCTGCGCCGCGAGCAGCGATGCCGGCGGAATTGACCAGAATATCCAGGGCGCCCCACCGCACAACCACCTCCGTGCAGGCCGCTTCGACCGAAGACCGCTGGCTGACATCCAACACTACAGCCAGTGCAGACTGGCCTTTGTCTTGGATCTGTGCGACAGTCTCTCGGCACTTCGCCATTGAGCGCGCTGTCACCACCACGCGGGCTCCAGCCTCCGCCAGCCCGCAAGCGATGGCCTGGCCCAGACCAGCCCCGGCTCCAGTTACCAGGGCCACCTTATGGTCCAGCTCAAACATCCGCAAGGATCTTCCTTTGCTTCCTGTTACGGACAATCCACCCGGCCTTTCCCGGAAAATATGAAATTCCTGGCCGCTACGTCCGGTCCTTCTCCGCCGACAAAGACACCCCATGCATCTTCACTCAGCAGGGGCAAGATTAGACTGGCGAATGAAACGAGCCGAAAGGGAGCAACAGGACATCCGCAGGCCTCGGCTCAACAACACCGAGGCCCGAAGAAGCTGGGACCGACCCAGAAGGACTGCCAAGCCCTATCAGAAGATGAACTTCAGCACCATTTGAATTTGCCGCGAGGGGCGGGCCGCCAGGATTCGGGCCGTCGTCCCTTGCAGGATGGCACCATTGGGATTTAGGAACTGCGAATTGTTGAATGCGTTGAAAAACTCAGATCGGAACTCGAATTTCTTGCCTTCCGAGACGGGGATGCTCTTGAAAAAAGAAATATCCACGTTCGAGATTCCGGGCCCTGCCAAAATCGCTGTTCCGGAATTGCCGAAGGGCGTGAAGACGCCCCCCGCTACCGGGTCTGCGACCGGCGCCGGCAACGGGAAACAGCCGGCATCGAACCAGCGATCGGGACCGCGCTCTCCCCTGGGCAGCTTGCCGTCGCAGGTGCGGTTGGGTCGGCCCAGGCCACCCGACACAGTGAATGGCGACCCGCTCTGGATGGTCACCACCCCGCCGAGTTGCCAGTCGCCCAGGATCCCATTCACAACGGCGTGACTATTGGACAGGAACGGCTTGCCCTTTCCAAAGGGCAGCTCGTACAGCCAGTTCGCAATGTAACGATGGCGGACATCGGTCAGGGAATTTCCCCGGTCTGCATTCAGGTCCCGGGCGTTTTGATGGCCGCCACCTGCGCCGAAAGGCCCCGAAATGAACCCGATCCCGTGCGACCAGGTGTAGTTGGTCATAAAAGACAGCCCGCCTGAAAACCGCTTGGTCAGGGTTGCCTGCAACGCGTGGTAGCTGGAGTTGAGGCGGTTCTCCAGGTAGTTAAACCCGGAGACGTTGGGGATGGTGGCAAAGTACGGCCGTCGCGTCGCGACGGGCGCAGTCCCCGGAAACGGCTGCTGAAGGTTGTATTGGTCCTGTAGATGGAAGGAGGAGTTACCCACGTAGCTCACGTCAAAAAGTACCGTCGGACTGAGCTGCCTCTGGATGCTCAGTGAGTACTGCTGAGCGTATCCGGTCCGATTCTCCGGGTCTAAGCCATTGAGTGTTCCCTGAGGATTGGTAATCGGCGAGAACGGGTCGCTGATTGGAATCCCCTGATCAAGCGTTCGGACAACGATATTTCGGTCCGGCGTGTTGACGTAATTCAAACCACCCACAAAAGGCGCATTCAAGGTCAGCTGAAACCCAACCTGTCCCTGCGCCAGGAAAAATACTCCATAGGAAGATCGAATCACGGTGTTCTCGCTCAACTTGTAAGCAAACCCAAAGCGAGGCGCAAAGTTGTTCTTGTCGGTTAGGGCCAACGCACGGGTGGAAAAGCCCGGATGGCTTCCTCCTCCATTCGGCAGGACCAGTTTTCCGGTCCCTCGGTCAAAGTTCGTCTGGCGATCATAGGCTTCTGTTTGAGGCGTGATCAGATCGTAGCGAATCCCATAATTCAGGGTTAGCTTCTGATTGACCTTCCAGGTATCCTGCCAGTAGGTTGAAAACTCCGATTGCCTCAGACCCGCCAAGCCTGAATTGCGAATCAGGTTACCCGAAGTGGTCAGGCCCATAAGAAAATCAGCGAAGGCGTTTCCGGTCACGCCACCAGGCTGGGCGGGATTGGCGGTGAACCCCCCTCCAAAAACGAACGAGCCTGCCGGGGCACCGAGAATTTGGGTGAAGTTTCTCTGGATTCTTTTATAGTCCACTCCCACCTTGTAGGTGTGGGACCCCCGAATGAAGGTGGCGTTGTCGAGAACCTGATAGATGTTCTCCAACTCGATCAACGGGAAAAAAGCCGAATCTCCCAGGGGCGAGTATCCCGAAATGTTGATGCCAGGAAAACCGGAGTTGTTATCCGTGACATTGACGCCAGGTATCCCCACCTCGTCGGCGAAGTTCTTTCCAAAGTTCAGCTGCAGGGCGTCGCTGCCGGCACGGATATAGGCGGCCCGGAATTCGTTGAGGGTAGTCGGACTGAAGTTGTGGATCTCCTGGAGCGCCAGACTTCTGGACGGATTGCTCACCTGCCCATTCAGGCTGCCGGCACCACCGGTCCCCGCCGCCTGGCCGATGAGGGGCTCGGATCCCGGAACATTGAGAAACGGCCCAGGCAGCGTAGTGTCCGAACGGCCGTAACTGAACCGTCCTGAGAAGGAGTCCTTGTCGCTGAACCGATGATCGATCTTGATATCAAATGAATCCTGGTACTGGACTCGAGGCGCATCACTGAAGAACAGAGCTTCACCATTGGCCAAGATAGCTCCCGTGGGATCATTTGAAGGAGGAAGCAGCCGCAGAATATTCTTGGCCGCGTTGCTGAAGCGCGATGGGTCAATGACTCCGTCCGTTGCAAATCGCGAACGGGTTCGGGTGACCGGATCATAGGTTGTGGGATCGAAAATCGGCCGCGCCAGGCCACGAAAGTCGCCATTGCGAATGTTTGGGCCAGGAACCGTTGTCACGAATGAGTTGCCCTTGACCGAGCGCGTGCCTTGATAGTCGCCAAACCAGAAGGTCCGGTTTTTGATCAACGGCCCTCCCAATGCAAATCCATACTGGTTTTGCACGAAGTTGGGCAGACGACGACTGCTCGCCGCGGTTCTCCGGTCGAAGAAATTGCGAGCGTCCAAGGCCGCATTGCGATGGAACTCAAACATCTGACCGTGAATCTCGTTGGTACCCGACTTCAGCGTCACGTTCACCACGCCACCGCCGCGACCAATCTCGGCGTTGAAGTTGCTCGTCTCAACCGTGAACTCCTGGATCGCCTCCAAAGGCGGAAGGATGGCAATCAACCCCTGATTGATCTGGTTGTTGTAAACCCCATCCAGAATATAGGTGTTGGCAGACTGCGCCTGTCCATTGACCGACAATCCCTGGGATGCTCGAGCATTATCGGGGATGTTGGCGTTGTTGGCGTTGATGCTGGCGATTCCGGTGGTAACCCCGGCTGTAAGGGGCGCCAAATTGAAGACAGAGCGACCGTTCAAAGGCAGTTCCGAAATATCTCGGCGAGCAATCACGGTACCGAGCGCTGAGGCCTCGCTTTGCAGCAAAGGCGCCGCAGCGGTCACTTCGACTTCCTGCGTGACCTCACCAACTTCCAATGTCAAGGCCACAGCCACCCGGCCGTTAACCTGAAGCACAATGCCTCGCCGCTGTAGCGTCTTGAAACCGGTCAGCGCGGCGGTAATGGCATACTCACCGGGAATGAGGTTGGGAGCGACGAATTCTCCGCTCTCGTTGGTACGGGTCTTGTAGTCAACGCCGGTTGCCACATTCGTGACGGCGATAGCCACGTTCGGGGCCGCTGCTCCCGACGGATCATGCACTGTGCCGGCGATGGTGCCTCGTTCTACCTGCGCATAGGAACTGGAAACACAAAACAGAAACGCCCAGACAACTGACATCACGGTTTCTCGAACGGGCTTGGTTCGATGAGAGGCCTTTCGTGTCCTCATGGGTGCTCGTCTCCTTACGTAAGGAATCTTAACTTGACATCTTAAGTCACGGAACATGACCGCAAGAACCGTCGCCACTTCCGCCAATACATACCTCCCCCTCCACAGGACGACGACAGCCACCTGCTGCGGAAGCCTAACCCCCTGATGGTCAATGATTTACTGCCTGCTCAGCTCAAAGTCACAGCCCGGGATCCTTCCGGCCCTATGATGGACACTGACTCTGGCTTTAGACTAAGGGACGCTTGGACTAAGATGAATCCAATTCACTACACTTCTATATCACTGAATTGGATTCACATGATAGCCACAGGTTATCTTTTGTCAAGCACTTTCTCGTGTCCGCAGGTGAGATGATGCTCTTTTTCACGCAGAGGCCGCGGGGGTCACGCCGGCAGTCATTTCCCCCACATCCGATCCGTTCGAAACTCTACACGGGAGGCTTCTGAGAGAGGGATAGGCATCCCGGGCGTCGGACAAACCCACCAACACCCGGGATCCGATTCGGGCATTCACCCGAGAGAAGGAAGAACAGGAGCCAGGAACTTCGATCCTGGCGGCGCTGTGCTAGAAGATGAACTTCAGCGCAATCTGAACCTGTCTTGCGTCCTTGGCAGTCAAGATCCGCCCCGTGAGGGGAGAATTGGCACCCATCTGCGGGTTACCGAATTGGGTGTGATTGAAAGCGTTGAAGAATTCGGACCGAAATTCAAACTGCCGGTGATCGTCGAGTTTGAAGCGCTTGAACAACGACAGGTCGAAGTTGACAAAGCCAGGCCCGATAATGACCATCCCGCCGGCATTGCCAAATGGAATATAGACGCCGCCCCGAACCGGATCGGCCACCGGCGTGGGAATCGGGAAGCAGTTTCCATCGAACCACTTGTCCACGGTTCGCTGACTGCGAGGCAGGTTCCCGTCACAGGTCCGATTGGGTCTCCCGGCTCCACCCGACACGGTGAGTGGCGAACCGCTTTGGATGCCCACCACTCCGCCGAACTGCCAGTTCCCGATAAGTTGCTGAAGCACCCCCGAAGCGTTGGCGCCCATTCTTTTACCGGCCCCAAAGGGAAGCTCATAAAGCCAGTTGGCCACAAATCGATGCCGAACGTCGGTGGCGGAGAGGCCACGATCGGCGTTGAGGTTGCTGGAGTCCTGGTGTCCCGCGCCAGGTCCGAAGATACCGCTCCCCTGAGCCATGGCATGAGACCAAGTGTAATTACCGAGGAAGGAGAACCCGTTGGCAAACCTCTTGGTCAGCGTGTTTTGCCAGCTGTGGTATCCTCCCGTCCCGCGGCTTTCCTGATAGCGGATGTCTGTGACGTTGGGAATGGTGGAAAAGTATCGGCGTCTGGGCTCCACAGGACCAGTCCCCAGCACGGGTTGTTGGGGATTCCAGAGATCCAGAACATGAATCGAGTTGTTTCCCACGTAAACCGATTCGAAAACGAGAGTGTCCGAAAGCTGCCTCTGAATTCCCAGAGACCACTGCTGACTGTAGCCGGTTGGATTTTTGGCCTCAAACGCGTTGACACTCCCTACCGGCCGATCAATGGGAACGAATGGATCCGTGGTTGGGATACCCTGATCCAGGGTGCGGTTGATCGTCTGGGGCGTAGCTGTATTGGTGTAATTGGTGCCTCCGACGAAAGGCGGGTTGAGCGTCAACTGGAATCCGGCTTGCCCTTGTCCTAAGAAGAACATACCGTAGGAGGAGCGAAGGACGGTTTTTTCATCGACCTTGTACGCGAATCCGAAGCGCGGGGCGAAGTTATTCTTGTCGGTGGCGTAAAGAGCACGGGAAGAAAAGGCCGGCTGACTTCCACCTTGCTCCGGCCTCACCAGAACCCCTTGCACCGGGTCGAAGTTGGTCTGACGATCGTAGGTCTCGTATTGGGGCGTAAACAAGTCGTAACGGACGCCGTAGTTCAGCGTCAGTTTTGCAGTGACTTTCCAGGTATCCTGCCAATACGCTCCAAATTCCGTATTCCGCAAGCCCGCCAAACCGGAGTTGCGGATCAGACTACCGGCAGAAGGAATCCCCAGCAGAAAATCCGCGAAACCATTGCCCGTGGTGGACGGACTGGCGGGATCTGAGGTAAAGGCCCCACCGAAACTGAAAGCCCCTGCAGGGGAGCCCAAGATCTGGGTAAAGTTCCGCTGGACCCTCCGGTAATCCACCCCTGCCTTGAACGTGTGCGCCCCTCGGATGAAGGTCACATTGTCCAGAACCTGGTAGATGTTCTCCAGTTCCTTGAGTGGAAAGAACGGAGAGTCTCCAAGGTTCCCCATTCCACTAATGGTGATCCCTGGGAATCCGCTGTTGTTGTCTGTTACGTTGACTCCCGGGATGCCCAACTCGTCCGCATAGTTGTTTCCAAAACCTAACTGAACCGCATCGGCGCCGGCACGAATGTAGGCTGCCCTGAACTCGTTAATCGTCGTCGGATTGAAGTTATGGATTTCCTGCAGACCCAGGTTCTGGGCTGGGTTGGAAACGATGCCGTTCAAGAATCCAGCGCCGCCGGAGCCCAACGCTCCACCCACCGAGGGAGCAAACTGCGGCTCGTCGGCGAAAGCGCCAGGGAGGATCGTATGGGAACTACCGTAGCTGTAACGGCCGGAGAAGGAATCCTTGTCACTGAAGCGATGATCAATCTTAATGTCGAACGAGTTCTGATCGTTCTGCCTGGAAGCTCCGCTGAAGTAAAGGGCTTCTCCATTAGCCAGGATCCTGCCCGAAGGATCATTGGAGGGAGGAATAAACTTCAAAACGTTTACGGCTGCCGGATTGAAACGGGACGGATCGATCACCATGTCGGTGGGAAATGGCTTGCGTGTGTTGGTTGCTGCGTCGTAGGTGGCCGGGTCGAGGATAGGACGGCCTGTGCCGCGGAAATCACCGTTCCTGATGTTCTTGCCTGGAACCGTGGTGATGAAGGTTTGACCTTTTCTTTGACGGAATCCCTGGTAGTCGAAAAACCAAAACGTCTTGTTTTTGATGATCGGTCCGCCTACCGCACCTCCAAACTGGTTCTGCACGAAGTTGGGCAGGCGCCGGCCGCCACGCGGTTGATCAAAAAAGTTGCGAGCATCCAGGGCCGAGTTGCGGTGGAACTCGAAAAGTTGCCCGTGGATTTCGTTGGTCCCGGATTTGAGGGTGACGTTGACGACACCGCCCCCTCGCCCGATTTCCGGATTGAAATTGCTGGTCTCCACGGTGAACTCCTGGATGGCTTCCAACGGCGGCAAGATGGCGATCAGGCCCTGATTGATCTGGTTGTTGTACACACCGTCCAGAACGTAGGTGTTGGCCGCCTGCATCTGGCCGTTGACGGAGAGGCCCTGCCGGGCACGGGCATTGTCGGGAATGTCGACGTTGTTGGCGTTGATGGTCGACATCCCGTTGGTCACACCGGCAGTCAACGGCGCCAGCTGAAAGACCGTGCGGCCGTTCAGTGGCAGCTCCGAAACAGCCTTGCGTGAAATGACGGTTCCCACCGCCGAGGATTCGCTTTGCAGCAGCGGGGCGGCGGCATCTACCTCAATCGTCTGAGTCACCTCCCCGACCTCCAAGGTGAGCTCGACCGCCACGCGGGCATTGACCTGCAAAATGATTCCCCGCCTCTGAAGGGTTTTGAACCCTGATAGACTCGCCGTAATGGAATACTCGCCGGGAATCAGGTTCGGCACCACGAATTCTCCATTGGCGGCAGTGGTCGTCTTGGAGTCTACACCGGTGGCGATATTGGTTACGGTAATCGACACATTGGGCGCGGCAGCACCGGACGGATCATGCACCGTCCCGGCAATCGTTCCGCGCTCTACCTGGGCGTGCAGCGTTGAAACACCAGTCAGCACAATCAGAAGAACGAAAAGTCCAAGCCTACGAGCAAGCGCGGCTTCGTAGCACAGATGCCTCTTTTTCATGTTTTTCTCCCCTCCTGAGGGTTTCAGCTCTGACATCGTGGTCACCTTGAAATCAGTTCACACCGTCGTGCGTGAAACTGATTACCCGAGACTGAACCGCTGAGCGTCAGGCTCTGAACGCTCGACCTCGGTTCTTGGCAAGAGATTCACTTCTGCCGGCTGATGGTGGCTCGTGTTGTTATGCCGGCACCTCTGAAAGCATACTCAGGGGCGATGGAACTGAGTGCTGAATCAGATTCAGTGCATCTCTGGGTACATGAATTGATTTCATATCATAACCGCGTGGCGCTCTCTGTCAAGTCTTTTCGACGTTTCGGAAAGAGCCCGAACGGTACTTTGTCCAGGGAACTCGCACCTCGCCCACGATAAGCTCGTGGCGGTCACCTGTCCCAGCCAGCAGAGCAACCAGCTGACGGGTGCTCAGGGTGGTGGGAACAGGCCACCCATTTGTCCTCAAGTCGGTCCGCCACGGTCTTCACTGCCGGCGGCCTGCACCGACTCTCGTCGGGCACCGCAGCATGAAGTCGTGGTGGCGTGACTTCAAGGCTTAACGCGCCAGGAGCGTGATGGGGACCTCCACGGCTGCGACATTGCTGCCTTCAATGATCAAGCGTCCCTGCACGGGCCCGGTCACGCCTGGCGGGAGCCGCAACCCAAGTGAGACGTCTTTAGTTTCCCCCGGCGCCAGGTCGAAATAGTTGTCGTTATACATTGTCAGGTAGGGCGCCTGGGACTCGGGAGCATTCCATGTCGTCTTGACGCTCACAAGGCGAGCGTAGCGAGAGGTGTTGGTGAGGCCGAACGCCACTTTGGCCCTTCCCTGCGAGATCACACCCTGCACGCTCCCGGGAAAGTTGAGGACGGCCGCGGGCTGGTCTTGCAGAGTCTCGAAGAGCGGCCTGGTCCTGGCAGCCATGATTTCGGTGTAAGGGTTGGCAGGCCTCTGACCCGTGGCAGCCACGATCATTTTCATGAACAGCGCGAAGTAGGCCACCGTTTCGGGACGGAAAACGAACTCCTGGTCCAGCAAGTAAGGAAAGACAATCTTTGGATCCCAGTCGGCACTTCTCTCGGCGTATTCCGGAGTGAAGCCGGTGAAGGCCAGGGTTCGTCCCTTCCCGAAGCGGCCCGTGACCAGGAGCGGATGGCCTGCAATCATCAAGACCGTTTGGCTGTCTCTCTTCGGTTCAACGCGGTTGAAGCCGGGTAGTCCGTGCTGGTTTAGCGCTGTCGGGTCCCAATCCTGGCCGGCGCCTGAGGCCGGCTGGATGCCACGAATCGGAGTGCTCGGCAGACCGCCAAATCCGCTGTCGGTGGGCTGGACCAGGTACAAGTCGTCGCGGGCAGAAAGGCTGACGGGGAACGCTTCGCTCAGGGGAGTGAAGTCGAGAAGTGCCGCCCGGATTGAACCGCCGTGGAAGCTTCCGGGGCCGCCGGAGTGAATAAAGGCGAGTCCCCGGCTGACGGCCTCTTTGAGTCCCTCTGCCGCCTGAGCGTCAAGGAGCTTCCACAAGGAATCGAAGGAAGCCAGCCACACCAGGTCATAGTTTTGGTGGATCTCGTCCGCATTTCGGAGTTTGGCCAGATCGCGGATGGACTGTTCTTCAATGACCTCCACCTGCAGCCCCATCGCTTCCAGCATCTTTGAAATCGGCAGACTGTACTTTCTCTGCCCGATCAGCAAGGCGCGAACCCGCTGGGAGAACAGAGCAGGCGTCACTTTGATGAATGTTCTGTTCCGGGCTGTAAGGTGCCCGCCTTTCTCAGTAGCCTCAGCACTCAGGACATAGATGCCCGGTGTCGTGGGCGCTGTCCAGTCCACCAAGCCGATTTGGCGGCTTTCATCAGAGCCAATTTCACTGGAGAAACTGCGGCTCCAGCTCTTGTGGCCCTCAAGATCTGTGATCTCACACCGGACTTCGACCGGGATAGCGCGGAGATAGTCGTTGATGATCCATACGGGTATTTGAAGCCGCTTTCCCGAAACCTGCGATTCCAGAGCTTCCTCATAGGCAAAGTTCACTGCGAAGCGCTCCTGGGCGTTCTTCAGGTAGTAGTAGCCCATCTTTGGGGTCCGGTAATAGTCCAGGAAGTTGAATCGAATCCCGGGAGTCACCTCGCCATAGGCCCAAATCCGTGTGCCATTGATCGAGTGGTATTTCTTGCGGCGATAGGCTTCCGTGGCGTACCTGAAGATAGAAGCCTGGTAGAGTTGCGAGTCTTCGACAAGCTCCTTGACCGATTTGATGTCCTTGTCCACAAACTGATGGATTCGGTGCAGGACACCTTCAAAACCACTGTAGTCGAAGCTGGTTTGATAGGAATAGGCACTCACATCGATGGGAAGGTCGTACCAGCGTGGAAGCCGGCCGTTCTGCTCAGACCACATTTCCTCAGGCGTGAGCATTTTTTGCAGGGTCTCCAAGACCGGCAGCGCGATGCTCCCGTACTCCGAGACGAAGCCGGTATTGGCGTTGAAGTGTTCGTGGTAAGCAGTGGTCCTCCCCATCCCCGCATTGCCCATCCAGAAATGCTGCTCCCCGGCATCGCAATAACTCGTGTGGTAAACACTGCCTGGCGCCAGGTTCGCGACGATCTGCCCGATCGATTCGGCAAACTCCTGGTAGCCGTACTGCTCAAAGTCATCACCCACAGCGCCCCAGCCTTTACCTCCCATCCGCGCTTCGGCAAAGGGCGCCCACACGACAATAGAGGGGTGGTTTCTGAGCCCAACAACGATCTGTCGAACTTGAGAGAGAGCTTGCTGGACAAAGATCTCTCGCCTGGGATTGGCGCGATCCAGGACCTGCATGGGACCGAACTGAGCGAAGGGAAACTCGAAGAAGTTCAGGATACCCAGCCGGTCGCAAAGGTCGTAGAAATCCGGCTTCTCGACCACCGTAAAATTCACCAGGTGATTCAGGTTGGCGGCCCGGTACAACTCCAAGTCCTTCTCGTAGGTCTGGCGGGTAGGCTTGGAGGCGAAGTAATCCCCGATGGGATACCAGGCGCCCTTCAGAAACAGGCGCCTGCCATTCAGCCAGTAGCTCATGTCGTCCTTGCGGGCAATCGTGCGGATTCCCGAGACCGTTTCACGACTGTCTGACCCCTGCGAGGACGGTGAAGCAATCGTTGCGGTGACCTTGTAAAGATTCTGATCTCCCGTGTCCCAGGTCCACCATAGCTGCGGTTTCCTGATGCTGATCTTTTCCTGAAAGATCGTCTCCCCAGGACGAAGTTCGAGCCTCCGCCGCGGAACGTTCACTGATTCACCGGTGAAATTGTCTGGCTCGATCTTCAGATCGAGCGTCACAGTTACGTTTCCCGGCCCGTAATTCCGGAGCTTGCCGGAAATGTCCACCGTAGCGCTGCCGTCGGGGTTCAACGATCGGGTCCCCACAAAAAGGTCATCGATGACGACATGCCCTGATGCGACAAGCTTGACGTCGCGATGCAGCCCCATGGGAAAGACTGCGTTGCCTCCCGCCGGAAGCCCATCCCAATTGGGACCCAGAACATAGGGCGCAAAGGGAAACTTGGTGACCCACCCCCCTGGCACCACCTCCGCCAACTCTCCTTTCATATATTCCAGGAAGCCCCTCCCCTTGGGCAGCCAGGGACAAGTGACTTTGACGGCCAGATGATTTTCGCCTCCGTATTTCAGTCTCGCACTGACCTCATATTCGAAGGGCACAAAACAGCCTTCGTGGTCACCCAGCTTCTCCCCGTTCAGCCAAACCGAGGCAAAGTAATCGACGCCTTCAAAGACCACACGGACCAGCTGTCCGCGCGTGTTCGCAGGCACCCTGAACTGCTTTCGGTACCACCACTCCTTTTCGTTCACGAGGGTCAGTTCTTTGCTCTGATAGTACAGGTCCATGCCTTGGAGGCCAATCTGCAGTTGGACTTCTCCGGGCACTTTGACGGTCCTGAATCCACGATCGTTAAAGCCTGGCTCAAAGGCTCCTTGACGCTCTCCCTCGTCGAAAGCGAACGATCCCAGTTTCCAGTCTTCGTCGCTCAAAACAAGCGTGGTCGTTTTGGTTACAGGTGGCTGGGCAGAGGCCGGCTGTACGGCCCAGAGTCTTCCCTGGGTGGCAAACCAGAATAGGACTGCGGATAGGGTGAGACAAAGACAACAACGATTTCGCTGACTACCATCCTTCGCAGAGTTCCCTTCGAACTGTTTCACCGGTCGAAGCGTGAATAGCGACATGGCGAAGACCTCCTCACGGAACATTCAACTCCTTCCGCACCAAGCTGCCGGCGGGAATCGAGATGTTCCCCAATACTCGTCCACTGACTTTCTCTATCAGCTTTCCCTGCGTCGTCTCCGTCGAAGCCACCACCACGTCCAGCCCTTTTGCGGCTGGAATCACCAGCCAGAAAGCCTCTCCTTCCGCTTCAAACCTGAATCGCTCCTGCAAAGAAACCGGAACCGTGACTACTTCCCAACCTGACTTGAGGAGCATCGTGCTATAGATCCTGCGATTCTGCCGGTCAGCCAGGAGGGTGATGCGATGCCCCCGGTAAGGTAGGTTGGAGACTCCAACCCAACCCCAATTGGTGGGAAGCTCGGGATTGAGCACCAGACCGCTGGCTCGCGGCGTCATGCCCAGAAAGCTCTCCAGCGAGGACCAAATGAAGATGCCGGGCAGAAAGGGACTCATGGGCATTTCCTTCTGGACCAGATCATCGCCGTTGCAATAGCCCGAGATTTCGCCCGGCACCACGTTGTACGCTTCTGGGTTTTCTCTTTCCGAGAGCAGGTAGGTGCCGCGCAAGGCTTTCAGGCTGAGATCGGGCAAGCCCTGCTTGGCAGCGGCCCGTCCGGCCCACATGGCCAGATTGGGCCACACGCCGCCCAACAAACCGTAGTTCCAGTTAGGATCGGTGCCGGGAGCCTTGGCCTGGGCCTGATAGCCCCACCTTCCACCCTGCCGCGCACTGACGGTACGAATGCCTCCGGCACCATCCTCCGTCTCAGCCCAGAAGTGTTCGCCGAAAAGCTCTGCCAGAATCTTGGCAGCCGTTGAGGCCTCCGCTATGTCGCAGAGCACGGGAAAAAGCAGGTCACCAGTGAGGTCATCCACCGGCTCGCCGGAGGTATTGATGTGGAGATAGTAGTAGGGATTGGTGGCGGTGCTTGACCTCAGATGCTGATTGATGGCCGCTTTCAGGGATTCGGCTGCGGATTCCAGTCGAGATCGGTTGGCATCGTCTCCCAGGGCTCCCGCCAGTTCCGCCACCAGGAGCAGACTCTGGACACACTCGGCATTCAACTCCGTGGGAGCACCGCAGAGATTGTACCCGGGCACCGCGTTTCGCCAGACAGGCAGCCCCCGCACGAATGTGTCCTCAGAAGTACACCACACCAGACCGAAGCGGTTCTTCGATCCGACTTCCCGCTGAGACAGGATGTAGTTTGCCGAGTCCAGCAAACGCGGATAGACCTCCCGCAGGAATCCCTGGTCGCCTGTCAAGGAATAGTACTGATGAACGGCCATGAGCATGAGGGGCGTGTTGTCCGCGATGTTGAGGCCGTAATCATCCTTGAAGATCGGCTCGCGCGAGGCCGCGAAGTACTCCACGAACTTTCCGCTCGGCTCCAACCCGTACCGAAACCACAGGTCCAGCAGTTTCCGCGACCACGCCTGAGCGTAATAGCTGCTGCCCATGACATACCAGACCGTGTCGCGGCCCACCACAATGTCGGATGGAGGATTGTTGGTGAAGCTCGCTCCCCGTGCGACCTCCTGCTGCAGGCGCAACTGGTTTACCTTGGCCCACTGCGAAGCGCGATTGAGAAGCGGCTCCGGAGTCCACAACCGGGCCGTTTCCAGGTAATGGTTCAACGCGGTCTGGCTTTCAGACAGCATCCGGCGAAGGCGCTTGATGTGCGCCTGGGCAGTGCCTGCCTCTGGGCTGAAAATATCGAAGAGGCCATTCAGCAGCGCCGTGCTGGCATTCTCGCTTTCTTCGAGAGTGTAAGCGAACGAGAGGCCGAAGGACTGCTCCTGGGAACCTGCACTCCACGCATACTCCGCACTCAGCTCAACATTCTCCACACGAACGAGTCGCGAGCCGCCGGCCGGACCCATGTCGCCGAATTTCTCTTCCTCCGCCACCACCTTGCGGGATGCAAAACGGGTCAGATCGCCGCTGCTCCAGATCACCGCACGAGGCCGGTGGGCATAACGAACGACCAGATATTGGCGACCGCGAAAATCGCTGGAGGTGACCGTCGTGCCCGCGGGCAGGAGCCAGCGAGACCGAACTTCCAGGGTGACGTCAGCCGGCTCGGAAGAATTGAAAAGAAAGTGGGCAGAACGGCGATAGTTGTTTTCGAACGGGAGGAAGAATGTCTTCTGAACCAGCAGATTTCCGGAGCGCAGTTCCGTCTGCTGGTAGGCGGGAGTAAATGTCGTGGTCTGGGGAGTCAGGCGGCCACCCAACGACTCCGCAACCTGCACGTCCCACCCCAACAGGTAATACTTCTGGTCGAAGGACTCTCTCAGGCCGAATCTTGCAGTGGAGCGGTCGCTGGGAATATCCGACTTGCCGTCCAGCGTGACGTAACAGTACTGGTTTCCAAAGGAATGCCCTTCCTTCAGGCGTTCCACCGGATAAGTATAGGTCAACCCGGAAACTTGCCTGGCCACGAGGAGCCCCCCTGTCTGCCCCGACAGCGCAATTAGCGCCGCCAAAACCACTCGCCTCAGGATTCTCCTGAACAACCGCCAGTCGCTTTGAGTCAAGGCCAATACCTCCCGAGGAGGTTTACCTGCAATCCCTGGGACGCCGGGACGAAGCGAGCGAGACGTTGGTCATCTGCTCCTGCAATCAAGTCACGGCCTCACCTTGACGCCAGGTGCCGCCAGACTCACTCCGACCCGACCCTGCTCGCGATGAATCGGATTCAGTTGTATATTACACTCCTGAACTCAGTTCATATGACACGGGAGGGGGCTTGTCAAGCCTTTTCGACGTAACCCTGGCGGGGTACGGCTTTCCGGACGAAGCCAAACAAAGAGATGGAGGAGATTGTCGTGGGCCTACCTGGCGCCCGGAGTTGGGGCGTTTCTCGGCTGAGCTTCAGCAGCCAGCAGTTTAAGCTTCTGAACCAGTTCGGGCCGGCGAGCGGTCAGATTGTGCTGCTCGGCAGGATCGGACTCAAGGTCGAACAGCATTTCGCTTTTTGAGTGGTCTCCAGTTTTCAAGCCCGGGTACTGGTCTGGTTGCGACTGCTCGTATGGGGCTAGAATGGTCACCCCGTCGGGGCCGCGGGGATCGACCCAATTCGTGCCGGGCTGGGGAAGGCCGGACTCATCGGGGGGACGCAGGTGTAACTTCCATCTTCCGCTGCGCACGGTGACAATACGCTCTCGAGACAGACTGAACAGAACCTCATGGGGACGTTCTGACCCTCCCTGCAGCAGCGGCAAGAGGTTCTTGCCATCGATCATACGATCAGAGGGCGTTGCGATTCCAGCAGCGCTCAGACAGGTTGCAAAGATATCCATCATGATGGCCGGAGCATCACTGATTTGACCGGCGCGGATTCTTCCGGGCCAGCGGGCCAGAAAAGGAACGCGAAGGCCGCCTTCCCAGTTGGTGAGTTTCATTCCCCTCAGGCCGGCCGTGCTCCCGCCAAACCACGGCCCATTGTCACTAGTGAAGATCACGAGCGTGTTCTTCTCCAGATTCAGTTCTTGGAGCTTGTCCAGAATTCGGCCCACGCTCCAGTCCAATTCGGCCAAAACATCACTGTAAAGACCTGTGCCGGTGCTCCTGTAGAACTTCTCGGATGCGGCCAGCGGTTTGTGAGGCATGGCATGCGGAAGGTACAAGAGGAATGGATTAGCCCGGTTACGTTCGATGAAATCCAAGGCGCGTTCGGTGTACCGTTTCGTCAGCGTGGCCTGAACCACCGGATACTCGATGACTTTCTCATTCTCGAACAACTCCACGGGACGCATGTCGTTGCTGTAGAGAATTCCCAGGTATTCGTGAAACCCGTGGCGAGTGGGATAGAACTCCGGTTTGTGGCCGAGGTGCCACTTGCCGATGCAGGTGGTGCGATAGCCGGCCGCTTGAAAGACCTCGCCGAGAGTGAGCTCCGAGTCAGCGATGCCGATGTCGTTGATTCCGGCGTCCGGAGCCGGATTGCCGACCAGCCCGGTGCGAAACGGATAGCGTCCGGTAAGCAGTGAGGCTCGAGAAGGAGCGCAGTAGGGAACGGGACTGTAAAACTGGGTCAGCCTTATCCCCTCCCGGGCCATGCGGTCCAGGCGCGGGGTCTCCACGATTTTGTTGCCGAAGCATCTGAGGTCGCCCAAACCCAGGTCATCCGCCAAAATCACGATCACATTCGGCTTGGCCGCGGCCTCAGCCTGGGTACCGGCCTGATGCGCAGAGCTGTTCAACAGCAAAGTTATGAATGCCAGTAAGGAGACCTTCCGACTTATGCTCATCTCAAAAAAATGGGGAATTCAACCGTATCGGACAACACCGACCATCTCGCCGTTCCTGCTCCAGCCCATTCACCAATTCTGAAGGAGCGGGACAGGGGCATGGAATCCAGGATTGCCGCCACCCATGACCTGAATTCACGTCTATCGGAACTTCAGTCGAAGGGGCGTGACCGATTCCACCCGAACGTTAAGCCAGAGCGTCTGGCCATCCCATGCGTAGTCCTTGGTTGCCAAAAGGCGGCCTTCCAATCTGACTTCAGCCAGTTCTTTTGGGGCGTTGAGAAGCTCCAGCACGGGATTGAGACAGGGGAACACGGGTTTAAAGACGACTTCGACTTCATTCTTCTCCACCTTGATGCGAATAGCACGTCGCTCCGGTGAATAGGCTTCGTGGTCCAGAATCGCTCCCCGGACTTCGACCGAGGGGGGGTGCATAAACGTCCGGGCACGGTCCAGCAGGTCACCATCGGAGGCTTCACTCATGCCGATCATCCAGACCCAGCGGTTTTCAACCATGGGTTTGGAGCGACCCAGCGTGTCGAGACTTTCGAAAGCTCCCGTTCGAATTGGCTTCGGCCGGTTGCGGGCCCAGCTGATAAGGCTGTTGTGGGAGGGACTGAGGTGGATCCGATCGTCGATGACCCTTCCAGTGGTGTTGCCGCGTGCCAGGGGCCAGTGGCTTCCCCAGTAGGCCGGGGTCACCATGACGCCCCGGTCGTAGAAGGGACGGAAGGCCACCAGTTCTTCCGGAAGAAAAACATCGTTGAAGTTGAAGTACACGGCCGTGGCCGGATCGTCCTTGTGGAGGCGAACGCGGTACACTTTCGGCCTCCGCTCGATGCGGCCGGCCGATTCCACCTCGGCGTCGGGCTTGCGGCTTTCAAAGCCGGGAAATTCCAGGATGCGCTTCTGTCCATCAAGTTCCAGCACATCGATCAGCTTGCGGGGCATGAAGGAAAAAGGATAGGCCTCCTGAGGCGCCAGGAGAATGAATTCGCTCAGTTCATAGTCTCCTTCGGGAGCGCTTCGCAGGTTCAGCACTCGCGTACCGAATCCATCCGGATAGAAGTAGAAGTCCTCCGTCGGGGCGTCTCCCCACACCTTGTAGGTGAAATCGGTCGACTGATAGGTCCACCGCACGTGCACGCGGGAGGAGCTCGATTCAACGATCTCAACCCGGCTGTAACGCAACTCCTTGTCCATCAGGGGCTCGACCGAATCCACGAAGCCGTCTGGAGGAGGAGAGGTCTCGGCCCACTCGTAGCTGAGCCCCGTGTTGTGCTTCCCGGCCCAGAACGGGATGTAGCTGGAACCCCGCCAGAAAACAAAGCGGGAGCCGTTTGGCAGGGTCACCAGCACATCGTTCAGTTCCGGTGACCAGCCTGTGTTGTAATCCAGCGACGACAGAGCACCAGACTTGGGGTCGCGCACGGAAATGGGAGCACCGTATCGAAGCTTGAGCGAGGTGGCCCCAAACACCGGGAGCTGTGGACGCCGATTCACTCGCATTGCTGGGATTTTCTTGTGCCAGAGTTCCCGGTTGTTCGCGGTCAGGCTCACGTGAACAACGTCTCGATCGGGCCCCCCTCCAGCTGCCGGAAGCCACAACGCCACCTCGGCCCGCTTTCCATCACGCAAAGAGAAATCGCCAGCTACTCTGGCTAAGGGGGCTGAGTCGTACCAGGCCTCCACCTTTACCCGGTCCAAAACACCCGTCCGATCTAGGGCCGCGATTTGCACCTGGGCTTTTTGACTCCCTTCCACCAGCAGCCAGTCTGCAGGCACCAGTACCGCTCCGAGATCGGTGGGATTCACTACCGCTTCGGGCCGCGCCGCGGCCTCAGCTTCCAGGCCGGGGATGTCGACTTTCACCCGGGCAATTTCGGTGGGCTCGCCCTGGAAGCGACAACGAGCGTACAAGACCAGTTCGTCCGGGTAGTCTGGAAAAGAGGCCCTTCCTGTATAGGGAGACTTACCCGTCAGGTGGGATCCGGTGAGGTGGAACATCTGGCGATCCAGTTCCCGACCCTCGCGGCGGCCTTCAAGCCAGTACTCGCGATAGGGGCGTTCTTCCGCAGCAATTTCCACGACCGCCTCCAAAGGTCGGCCAATGCGCTCCAATCCGAACGGTGGTCGCCACGGGTGGCCGGGATCGATCCGGATCGATCCCGTGACTTTCTCGTCGCAGTCTGCGGCGTAAGAGGCATTGACCGATAGCATGAGGCAAAAGCTAAGGCTCAACCATTTCATCGATTTCCTCTCCCCCTGAGAAGCTGAATTCACCGCATTCATCAGAGATTCCGATCAACTTGGAAAGATGCCGGACTCCCCATCGTCCGGCAGGCAACCCGGTTAACGGCGTATTCCTATTCCAGCAGAAATACTCTGACGTCTTGGTGAGGCACCACGATTCGAATGGCATTGGCCTCAACGCCGATCTCCTGTTGCGTATGGATGTCCTTGACTCGGCGGACGGATTTCGGGAGTTCGATTCGACCCATCTGCTCCTCAACCCGATCATTGAACACGGCCAGCAAGCTGTTGCTTTGGCCCTCGATGAGCCTGGGACGGAGGTGTTCCCCGCTAACCTTGGGTTTGACGGCGGGATACAATATTGCCCTCAACAACTCAATCCCTTCTGTGCCACCCGCTGCCAGCGAAGCTCCGAAGTTCGTACCCAGGTAGTAAACGGTTCCTTTGCCCACCGCTTTTCTCGCGCCCACGTGCAGATCGCGATAGCGAGCAATCGGTTGAGCAGAGGTGACAGTGATGGGGGTCAGGAAGGTGTGGGCGGGAATGCGAACGCGAATGGGCTCGAGTACTTCGATCTCAGCTCCGCGGTAGACCTGATCCTCCTCCGCAACCGCATTCACGCCTCTCGAGGCCGAAGCGTTGCTGCTGATCATGACGGCATCGTTGGTCTGTGGAGTCAGGTAAAAACTCTCCTGTTCCCGATATCCGAACATTTCAGCAAGGCCGTGAGGAGGAACCACGGGATTATAGAAGCAGCCCTCATCGAACAGGCCAAATGCCGTCTCCAGGACCAGTATTCCTCCCCGTTCCACAAACAATGCCAGATTGCGGCAAGTGCTTTCTTTACCCATGAGGTGCCAGGGAGCAATGATGACCTTGTAAGACGCCGTCTTCAGTTCCTCAGGCTCGATGAAATCTGCCCAGAGATCCAGGTTCCAAAGAGCCCTGTAATATCCTTTGAACGACTCAGTGGAGGGCCCTTCCTGACCGTTCATGGCAAACGTCAGCAGGGCCGAGTCCTGGTCCGTCAGAAGGGCCACTTCGGGCTTGGGGAGATGATCTTTGATGATGTTCCAATGCGCTTGGATCAAGGCCCGGTTGCGGGAGGCCTCTTCCACGCGCTCCGTGGGAGCGCCGCTGCGGTCCACCAAGCCGAACCCGGAAGCCTCACTGCCAGTGCCCTCGGCGTGGTAAGTCCAGTAGATGACCCCTTTGGCGCCGGAAGCAGCCGCCAGCCAGTTCCACAAGCGAATATCGCGCGGGCGCATTTTGGGGCTCCGCCACAGTCCCTTGTTGCCATGGCCGCCCTGCAATTCCGTCATCCAGAACTCTTTGCCTGCAGCACAGGAGCGGGTAATTTCGAATTTTGCGGCGCCTTCAAAGACCGGTAGGTCAAACCATCGAGGGAACAAAGAGAGCCCCCAGGTCTCCACCACCTCCGCCAGGCGCCAGCAATTGACACCGTTGACGGCAATCGCATCGATCGGCGGATGATGGGCCGCGTGATCTTCCATCACATGCGAAGGATCGGCGGCTCGGAGCTGTTGCACCCGGAAACGCAGTTCCTCAGTGCTTCTGTCGATGATGAAACGACGCCAGTCGACCCAGTCCATGTAGGTGCCCATGGCGCGGGGTGGGTCGATGGCCTTCCAGCTAGGGTAACGACGAATCCACACTTCGTTCAGGCGATCGAGGGAACCATAGCGCTTTTGCAGCCATGAGTGGAAGGCTTCAACGGTCCGGTCGCAGTAGCAGAAAAGCCTTTCCTGGGGCAGCGCCCAGATGTTCCGTTGCCAGGCGGGTTCAATGTGCGGTTCGTTCCAACAATCGTAGGCATAGAAGGACGCGTGAGACGAGCAAAGCCTCGCGAGCGCCTGAATGTAGCGGCCGGCCGCATCCCGAACCACCGGCCAGTCCAGACATAAGCCTGGCCAGCCTCCCGTCATATTGTTACCGCTTCCCTGGAGCCTTTGTACACTGCCTTTGGCATCCACGTAGCGCGCCTCCGGGTGCGCCTGTTCCAGCCACCAGGGAGCTGTTTCCAGGACCAGTCCCATCAGGACCTTGATCTTAAACTCATCGCACCAACCAAGAACCTCGTCGACATCGTCAAACACGAAGCGATCCGGAGCCGGATTGTAATAATCCCAGCCTGGATAAATCCGAATGATGTTGAAGCCGTGGTCTTGGGCGATGGACTTCAGCATGTCCCGCCGCTGGCGGCGCGGGGGATTTGGTGGTCGATAGAAAGCCGTTCCGTAAAAGAACTCCTTCCCGATAGGATTCCGCATCGCCGCGGAAGGCCCGGAATCGGCCAGCAGACGCAATCCGCCCCACGCCAGGCTGATGCCCGCTGAGGCCTGGAGATACCGGCGACGCGACAACTGCCCTGAAAGATTCATCGAGTGCTCCTCACCGTTTTCAACGAATCGGATCTCCGGCGGTCACCTTCTGCCTCCCGCCAAAGCGTGAATCCACATTCGTCCCTTGTGAATATTCTTCATCGAAAACTTGGACCAGACGAATAAATATCAATCACTAGATCAGTTTTGTCAAGGGCATCACTGAGCAAAGCGTGGAAGAATCCCGCCAATGGGCCCGCGGGGAAACGAGGGCCCCGCCTCCGCTCCCTCCAGTCGATCTGTTTCAAGTTGAACGTTCCTGCCTTGACGAGTCGTCGGCTCCCCCAAGCTGGGACTTTTCAAGTAGAATTCATATGGCCTTCGCGGCAAACCAATTGGCAGACTCGTCCTTCAGGTTGAGGCCCAGGGTTGGATTGGATACGCGACCCACGCCAGTCTTCGGAATCGGCCTGGCTTTGCCGGCCGGGACTGATCCGGCATAGATGATTGCTCCGCTGCAGAACTGCAGACCGAAATGCAAGGTTTCAATCTCGCTTCCTGCAGGAGTCTCCTGCTGTTCGTTGGCTTGGCCACTCAGGTCTTACCCGACGACAGCCATGACCTTTCCTATCAGAAGGCCGCGCAACTCTTCGCAGCCGGTCAGCATGCACAGTCCGAAAAGATCTTGCTCCAGATCGACAAGGGTTCGCCTCAATTTCCCGAGGCGCTTTATTTGCTGGGACGCATTCAAGGGGAAACCAACCGATTGGAAGAGGCCGAGCGATCACTTCACCAGTCTCTTGAGCTGAAGCCCGACTTCTTCGACGCCTGGCGCTTCCTCGGGATGATCCAACACCAGCAGAACCAGCTCGAGAAGGCCAGAGGCTCGCTTTCCAAAGCTCTGGAGTTGAACGCCAAGGATCCGCTGACCTACCTGCACCTGGGACTGGCCTTGGAGGGTCTGCAAAAAGACCACGAAGCCCTGGCCGCATATGAACAGGCTCTTCAGCTTGGAGTAAAGACATCGCATGTCTCGCTGCAGGCCAGGAAACAGCTGGGTCTCCTTCGGCTGAAACGGGCCGCACTTTATTCAGAACGAAACGAGGTCAGGTCGGCCATCGCCGAGCTTGAGCAAGCCAGCCGTCTTCTGGAACCGTCCCCGGAGCTTCTCAACTTGTTGGGAGCCGCTTACCTGGCAGCGAATGATCCCCGGGCCATCGAGGTTTTGCGCCAAGCGGCTGAGTTGAGTTCGAACGACGAAGCCTGGGAAAAGCTTGGCAAGACCCTTTCCTCCCACCGCCATTTCGACGCGGCCGTGGAGCTTTTCGAGGCCAAGGTGAGCCAACAACCGGCATCTGAGATTTTCCGCATGTTGCTGGGTTCGGCTTACTGGGATCAGGCTAGATATCCGGAGGCGCTCAAACAATACCAGCTGTTGGCCTCCCTCCATCCCCAATCGGCCCGCGCCCACTACTTAGTGGGTAGCGCTCATCTGGAAATGGGGAAGGCAGCAGAGGGGGAACACGCGCTGCGCACAGCTCTGCATCTGGATCCGGAGCTGTTGCCGGCAAACCTGGCCATGGCCGACGCCCTGGTGGAGCGCGGAAAGAATCGAGAGGCGGCATCCTTTCTGGAGAAAGCAATTCAGAAGAAGCCGGACGACAGTCGCATTCAGCTCAAGCTTGGGCGTCTTTACGTGAGCCTCAGAAAATTTGACGAAGCCCTCACTATTCTGAAAGCCGCCGCCCGATCGGATCCGGGAGAGAAACAGGTCCACTATCTGCTGGGCCGTCTCTACACCGCCACCAATCAGCACGATCTGGCCGAAAAGGCCTATGCGGAATTCAAACGTCTCGAGCAACTGGACACCGGAAAAAAGAAAACGCGCTGAACGAGGTAGCGGTCGATGTCATGATCCCCAAGACAGTGTGGATTGTCTGCCGGCAGTTCCGGCCCTTCCTAATCGACGACTTCGGCCCAAGACCGCAGGCGCGGCCCTTCTTCCTCTCAGTGATCTTCTTAGCGAGTTAACGATAAGCGAGAAGGTGTTCGGCTCTATGTCTGCACGCCTACTGGGCGGGTTCTTTGAGGCGCAGGATTTGATTGGCTTTGACGTTGGCCAGCTTTTCGATCCGTCCGGACGGCCAGCGGACTTCCAGTTCTTCGATGGCCGATCGCGAGCCCAGTCCGAAGTGAACCCGCAGATCGCAGTGCGACCCATAACTGCTGCCGGCCTTCACTTCTCGGATCTGCCGAAATGTTCCGTCGCGGAGGCTCAAACGGGTCCCAATGGCAGACCGGTTGGACTGAGTGCCCTGGCATTGGACCAACAGCCATGATCCTCGGTTTCCTCCTTCGTTGCGCAGGAGGGTGGGCGGACCGTCAAGATTGTTGATCAAGACATCCAGGTCACCGTCATTATCGTAGTCGCCATAAACCGCGCCCCGCCCCAAGTCCGGGTGATCCAAAGCCGGTCCCCAACTCCCCTTCGCTTCCACAAACGTTTTCCCCTGTTGATTGAGGAACAGCAGTTTCCTTTGGCGATACTTCAGCCCCATGTCAAAGTGGTCGGCCTGGGAATAGAGATGCCCATTGGCCACAAAAATGTCCTCCCAACCGTCGTTGTCCAAGTCCGCAAAGAACGTTCCCCAACCCACGTAGAGCCAGGTGGTTTCACCATGGCCCAACGCATAGCTCTTCAGACTGAAGTTGCCGTTTCCGAGGTTGAGGGCCAGTTGATTGGTTTGATACGAGGAATTGGTGTAGTAGAGATCGGGCCAGCCGTCGTTGTTGAAGTCCCCGAAGTCAGCGCCCATGGATCCTTCTTCCACTCCGTTTTCGTCGAAAGCCACCCCTGACAACACGGCCACCTCCTCAAACTCCCCCTTGCCCCGGTTGTGATAGAGGAGGTTCGGCGTCAGATCGTTGGCCACGAAGATATCCGGCCATCCGTCATTGTCGTAGTCGGTCACCACGACGCCCATCCCGTACAGATCCTCGGGATCGATGGACTTGATCTGGGACATTTCCTGAAAGTGACCCTTGCCGTCGTTGAAATAAAGATAGTCCCGGGAGCCCGGCAAACCGCGCGGGCCACAGAAGACATCGAAGCCACGATAGGTGCAGCCGGCTCCCCGCTGCGGCAATCGGTTCAGGTCATAGTCCAGGTAGTTGGCCACATAGAGATCCAGATCACCATCGCGATCGAAGTCGGCAAAGGAGGCGGCCACACTCCAGCGGGTGCTGGCCAATCCCGACTCAAGGGTGACGTCCAAGAACGTTCCGTCACCTCGATTGCGCAGCAGGACGTTGGACCCGTAGCCCGCGATGAAAACATCTTCCCAGCCGTCGTTGTCAAAGTCTCCTATTGCCACACCCATTCCCCAGCCTTTGCTTCGGAGGCCCACAGCCTCGCTGACATCCTGGAAATTTCCGTGCCCGTCCCCGCGAAACAAAGCACAAACCGGACTTCCCCCTTTGAGGAATTCCTCCACGGTGGAACCTCGGATCAGGAGCACATCCAGATTTCCGTCCCGGTTGTAGTCAAAGAAGGCTGCCCCTCCCCCCATTGTCTCGATGATGTGCTCTTTCGCGAGGCTTCCCTGAGTATTCTTGAAGCGCGCCAGTCCAGCGGCCTCGGTGACGTCCACGAGCACCGGGTGGGGTGACCTGTCCGAGGAAGTGAACGGTCGTGACCAGCAGAACAGCATGATCGCCCCCACGGTGAAAGTAGAAAAACACTTCCAGCCACGCCTCGGTCCATTGACTGTTGGGCGTTGTGGTTTCAAGTTCGAATCACTCCTCCCTGACAAGCCTTGTCCAATTCACGGTCCCTCCGGAGCCGCATAATCCTTCTCCGAATGGGGTCGAGCCGCTTGGCCACGCAAGGCTCTTTTCTTTTGAAAGGCCTCCATCAACGCCCGGCCTTTGTCTTTCTTGCCATTGCGAAGACAGGCCAGAGCGGCCTGATAGTAGGCGCCCAATAACTGAGGATCCAATTCCAGAGCCCTCTCCAGGGAGGACTCCGCCAAGGCCGGCTGTCCATTCTTCAAGTACCACTTTCCCAACTCGTAGTGGGCCAAGGCCAACTGCGGATCGATCTCCCGCGCCCGAAGGAAGGACGACTTGGCCTGTTCCTGAGACTCCTTTCCCTCTCCCGACTGGGCGATCCCCAGGAACAGCCAGTGTCTGGCCGGAGGGCTGGGTCCGTCAAGTCGCAACGCCTGCTGGTAGCTTGCGATGGCTTCTGCATGGCGGCCCAAAGCGTAATAAATCGTGCCGAGGTAGAAGTGGAGGTCGGCTGCCCCCGGATGCAAATCGATCCCCTGCTGCAAGAATGCCCGCCCTACTTCAGGGCTGCCCAGTTCCTGGCAGATCAGGCCGATCCCTCCATATGGCTCCGGTAATTCCGGATCTTCGTCCAATGCCAGCAGGAAGATCTCCAGTGCCGAAACCCAATGATGCATTTTGTGAAAACTCTCGGCCAGATTGGTGTAGAACACCGCTTTCTCCGCGTTCTTTACTTTCCCAACGGCTGGAGGAATCAGGCCGTCACAGTTCTGCCGGGTCGAGAGGCTGTATAGGATCTTGCTACCGGGAACCATGCGCCTCGACCCCTTTTCCAGCATCTCCCATCCCTTCTGGCGATCGCCGCGCTCCATGAAGAAGAGACCGAGGTTCAAATACCCATCCGCCCTATCCGGCGAGGAAGCCACCGCCCGCTCCAGTTGATCCTGAGCTTCGCTCCAGCGCTCCAGCCTCGCCAGGGCCGACCCTCTCAGGATGTGATATTCGAGTGCCTTGTCCGCGTCGGGCTGGATCTGGTTGAGGATTCGTGCACAATCCGCATACCGCTCCAGTTGGTGATAGGTCAGCGAAAGGTACATTCCAGCCTCGTAGGACGGCCCCCCCAGACTCCAGGCCCGCTCCAGGGGAGCAGCTGCTTCGCGGTACAAGAGATTCCGGAAATAGAGCTTCCCAATCTGCAAAAGCAAGTTGGGGGAGGACGTGGACTCGGTCAGCGGAGCGAGGAGGTCCACGGCTAAGTAATCCTTTCCGACTGTGAAGCGCGCCGAAGCCAGTTCCAGGACCACTCGTACGTTCCTCAGCCCCTCATCATAGACCTGCTCCAGCTGGGGAAGAGCGTTTTGAAGCTGACCTGTGCTGATGTACAAATCCGCCAGGCGCAGGCGAACAGCTCTGAAAGAAGGATCGCGACGGAGGGCATCTTCCAACAATTGGATTGCCTCTGAAATGCGGCCCTGTGTCTGCAGAGATTCGGACCATCGCTCCAGCAGGTCTGGTCCCCAGGCGCCCGCCTCCCTCGCCGCTTGAAAATGGCCGGCCGCTTCCCCATAGCGTTGCTGTCGGAAATCGATCGTTCCCAGGAAGGCGTGAGCCGCCGCTGTGGAGGACGGATCGCCAAGTCGTCGTTCCGCCAGGACGCGTGCCGCACCAAGGTCACCCTTCTCAAGGGCCGCTTTTACCTCCGTTTCCCAGTCAGGCGTGACTTCATCCTGCGCGTAGGTCGCACCCGAAAAGCAACCAGCCATCAGAGCTAGCAACAGGCAGCGGACAGGAAGGCGGCCCCTATGGAGGCGGTGACGGTTAACGTCGCTACAGGTGCGATTTCGAGACCAGTTCAATCCAGGCCTGCGCAAAGGAACGCGGCGTGTTGCATCCGCGGTGTCAGCCACCCGATCGCATACGACAAGCGCATCCCCTGCCGGCCTTGGCCACCAAGAGGAGCCCCTCATTCTTCTTTCTCCTCGAGGGTCAGAATTCGGTTCGCCGGCACTTTTCGCAGCGTCTGAAGCCCTCCGCTGGGCCAGCGTACAACGATCTCGTCGACCTCGCTGGCGCTTCCCAGCCCGAAATGCAGCCGTAGGTCATTTTGGGACTGGTAACTGCCTCCGCTCTTCACCTCTCGCATCTGCGACAGGGAGCCTGTTTTGATGGTCACTCGGGCGCCAATCGCGCTGTGGTTCGATCGTGTGCCTTTCAGCTTAAGCAACAGCCAGTTTCCGGTGGCTGCCTTGGACTGAAGCAAGGAAGGGGCCTCATCGAGGTTAGCAATCAGCAGGTCCATTCGACCATCATTGTTGATGTCGCCAACGGCAAGCCCTCGGCTCGCCCGGAGTTCCTGGAATCCCGGACCTGATTGGGAAGACATCTCTTGAAACCTTCCATTTCCGAGATTCTTGTAGACCTGATTGTGTTGCCGGTAAGAGCCGATTTGATGCACATCAACCTCCGGATAGACATGACCGCTGGCGGCAACCACATCCAGGGATCCATCCAAATCAAGGTCGACAAACTGCACTCCCCATCCCAGGTACTGCCAGCTGGGTTCGGCAATGCCCGCTGCGAATGAAACATCGCTGAAGCGCCCCTGCCCATCGTTGCGGTAGAGAGTATGGTAGTCCTCCGAAAAGTTGGTCACGATCAAGTCCAGGTCGCCGTCGTTGTCATAATCGCCGAAATCGACACCCATCCCCGCCTGCTCCCGGCCATCGTCGCTCACCGCCACGCCTGCCAGCAGAGCCACCTCGGAAAACGTCTTGTCGCCGTTATTTCGGAACAGGTAGTTGGGAGTGGAGTCATTCGCCACAAACAGATCAGCATCTCCGTCGTTGTCATAGTCGGCCCACTCCACGCCGAGGCTGTAGTAAGGCCGGACCTTCGATAGGCCGGCTCTTTCCGTGACATCTGTAAACCGCCCCGTGCCGTCGTTGCTGTAGAGCCGGCCCTGAGCCGGTGTCAATCCGCGAGGGCCGCACTGGACCCGGAATCCCCGAAACCGGCACAGCGGACTGTCTTGCGGTAGCCGGTGCACATCAAACTCCAGGTAATTCGAAACGTAGAGATCCAGATCGCCGTCCTGATCGTAGTCGGCAAAAGCGCAAGACGAACTCCACTCGGAGCCCTGAGCGTGTGAATCTTCGCTGAAGTCCTGGAATGTTCCATCTCCTTTATTCAACAGCAGCATGTTGGGGCCGAAGTTGGTCAGGTAAAGGTCTTCAAACCCGTCATTGTTGACATCCCCGACGCAAACACCCATACCCCACCGAGTGGTGTGCACGCCCGCTTTGTGGGTGACATCCTCGAACGTGCCATCTCCCTTGTTACGAAAGAGACGGCTGGTGGCCCGGTTGTTCCCGTCCCTTTCTGCCTCCAGGGTTGACCCATTGACCAGAAACACATCTACCCAACCATCCCCGTCGTAGTCGATGAAGCCCACACCACCCCCCATGGACTCCAGAATGTATGCCTTGGAAGGGGTGCCCGAAGTAAGTTTGAAGGCAAGTCCGGCCTGAGGCGCGACGTTTTCGTAGACTGGAAACACCGGAGCCCAGGCCGCCAGCGCAACAACCAATAATCTCCAATTCATTCCGTTTGTTCCGGCAGGACCACGGTCTTCTATCGCGGAAACTTCTTGGGTACTTCGCGATCTTTCTGCTTCATCCTCTCCTGGTTCAACCGATTGAAAATCTTCAGCTCCTGCTGCGTCTTTTCTGTTTGTCCCAATCCGCGATAAGCCTGAGCCAGATTGAAATGCAGCTGTGGCTCCGAGGGATCAAGTGCGATGGCTTCCTCCATCGCTTTGACCACTTCCTCGTTCCGCTGCAATGCCAGCAACGCCTTGCCGAGGCTGACTCGCGCATCGATCATTTTCGGGGTCATGGACACGGCCTGCCGGAAATGAGCCAGGGCCGCCTCCGGTTGGCCCTCCTTCAACAGAATGTCGCCCAGCGAGTAGTGAGCCTCGGCGTAGTCGGGGTTGAGTCGCAAGGCTTGCTCGAAGGCTCCTTTGGACTCTTGGAAGCGCCCGAAACTCGCCAGCTGAAATCCCAGGTTGTAATGCGCCTCGGCCAGGCCTGGAAAGTCTTGTGTCGTCGTTTTGGCCAGCTCCAGGGCCTTCACGGAATCCTGGTTCTTGTGGTGGGCCTGGATCAGCAGAAATCGGAGCGTGGCTTCGGACGGATTCGACTGGACCAGCGCTGACAGCAGCCGAATGGCCTCTTCATAGTAGCTTCCCTCGATGTACTGCAATGCCAGCAAGGATACCACTCTGAGATTGTTCGGCTGCAAGGACACCGCTCGTCGGAAGCTCTCGATCGACTGAAGATTGCGTCCTAACTGCCCTCGGACCACTCCCAGCAGCGAGTGAGCCTCGAACGACTCCGGGGCAATCCTGGCGGCTTGTGCGAAGCAACCCTCAGCTTGATCGTTCTTGCCGAGATTCAAGAACGTGAGGCCCAGATTGAATTGGGCCTCGAACCGGTCGGGGTCCAGCGAAACGGCGCGCTGCAGTGGCTCCGTCGCCTGCTCAAGAAGCCCGCTCTGTCCATAGAGTACTCCCAATTCAACCAGGTGTTCGACACTGGATAGTCTGACCAGTTGGTGCCCCGCCTCCACGGCCTGCTGGACGTCTTTGGCTTCGAGATGCTGTCGGCAGAGATGCAGGAGCCGTGAGGCCTCCAGGTCTGCGTCTTTCAGCTGCGAGGACCGGGCGAACGACTTCTCCGCATCGGCTTGACGACCCGCCGCTTGATAGGCCCGGCCCAGGGCCTCGTGAACGCTGGAGTCTTCAGGCCGCCGTTTGGAAGCGGCCTGCAATACCTCAACCGCGGCCTGCCCTTGACCTGCTTTCAAGTACGCCAGCCCCAACTGGTAGTGCTCGTCAGCCAGAGGAGTTATTTGATTTTCAACCAGTCCTTTAAGAAATTGAATCGCCTGAGTCGCTTCCCCTCGGGCCAGATGAATACGACCGAGATAGTAGCGCGCGTTGGCTTCAGCCGGTTGCAGGCGATGAGCCTGTTGAAAAGAAGCCAGTGAGGCATCGAGTTTTCTGAGGTTCCAATAGGCGAGACCGAGGTTATAGAGGGCCGGGTAGGACTTGGGATCCTGTTGGACGGCTTTTTGTAGCTCGGCGGCAGCTTGCTCGGGTTGGTTCTGCTCCAGGAAGTAAACGCCTCGCTGAAGGGGATCCTCTGTTGCACTCTCCTGACCCAAGGAAACCTCTGAGAGAAATGCCGCGTATAGGAGAGCGGACAAGGTCAGTGCGATGGTTGCTTGCGAGCTGATTCTCATGGCAGGTTCTGCGTTTGTCTTTGAACCCGTTCCAGCTTCTTCTGATTCAGTTCCTGAAACAGCTCCAACTCCCGTTTTTCCTCGTCATGTTTGCCCTGCTTGCGATAGGCGCTCGCCAGCAGGGCGTGAATGGCGTCATCGTTGGGCTCCGCCGCAGCCACCAGGCTGAACTGTTCAACAGCTTCCTCGAATCGACCCTGCTGAAGATAAGCTTTACCCAGGTCACGGCGGACATCGTTGATGAGAACCTTGGCTTCAAGAGCCTTCTGCAGGTGGAAGATCGCCTCCCCCGGCTGGTTCTGGTAGACGTAGATGTTACCCAACTCGTAGTGGGAGACGGCGTGATAAGGATTGGAGTCCAGTTCCTCGCGAAGCCATTTCTGGGCATCGTTGAATTGCCGCATCTTCCAATAGACACTTCCGAGCGCAAACCGGATGCCCGGCAGATCCGGCTTCAGGCGATGGGCTTCCTGGTAGGCCGCCAGAGCTTGGGGATATTTCTCCTGCTGCTCGAAGACCTCGCCTTCCATTTGTTTGACCCGATAGGATTGAGGGTCCAGTGCCAGCATTCTGCGCAGAAGCTCCACCGATTTTTCCGGTGCAAACGTTCGATAGGCATCCGACAGGTTGTAAAGCACCTCGATATCTTCCGGCGAGCGCGCCAGCCGCTTTTCCAGTTCGCGGGCCGCGTCCTGAGGACGGCCCAAGGCCTTATAGGTGACTCCCAGCCAAAAGCGTCCCTCCAGCTCCGCCGCCTCAGAATTCAGTTCCAGAGCTTTACTCAAGGCTCCCACAGCGCGATCGAACTGATTGGTCTTGTAGCAGGCGATCCCAAGGAACAAATTGGAAGCCCAAAGCGCCGGTTCCAGTGAGAGGGCCTTTTCAAAACTCAGGATAGCATCCTGAAAGCGGTTCTGCAGGTGGTAGACCAACCCCAGGTTTTGGTGGATTTCGGCAGAACCAGGGATGATCTTCAGCGCGGCCCGATACTCCTCGGCAGCTTTCACCAGCTGGCCTCGTTTCTGCGCGTTAAGTGCCGCTTCCAGGTGAGCCCTGGCACCGGCCACATCTTGGGGCCGTGGCGCAGCCGCCAGAAAAGAAATTGAAGCAAGGACAAAGCAGGCTACAAACGAAGCGAGCAAGACTCGATGGGAGGAACTCCACCGAGGTGCATCGACGTCAATGTGGAAGGCCATGATGGGTCATGAAACAGCTTATCCAGCCGGATCGAATTCATTCTCGCATTTCGAGCAACACCGGACCAATAAAAAAGCCACCGCGAGGACTTCACAGACTCGCGGTGGCTCGGCTGTTCAGAAACGGCTCTACTACTCCGGACAACAGCCCGACTAGAAGATGTACTTCAGGCCGAACTGGATTTGACGCTGGTTGGTTGCCACGCCGCTAATCTGGCCAAATCCAGGAGTGTCAGCTCCCTGCTGACCAATGGAAGCATTGGGATTCGCAAAGTTCACATTGTTGAAGGCATTGAACATCTCAGCTCGGAACTGCAAGCGCGTACCCTCAGAGACCGGAATATTCTTGAACAAGCCGAAATCCCAAGTCTGCAAACCCGGACCGTAAAGTGCATTGCGGCCCAAGTTTCCGTAAGTGAAAGGAGTCGGGATGGCGAAGGCACTCGTGTCGAACCACTTGCCCTGAGTCCCATTAAAGCCCGACGGCTGTGGATCACGAATCACGTTGGGCCGCTGGTGCTGGGAGCGCTGCCCGTCGTTTTGGTTGTCGAAATTCAAGACGACATTGAAGGGCCTGCCACTCCTCATAGTTGTGATGCCATTGACCTGCCATCCTCCCACGACGGCGGCCGAGACACCTTTCAGATCGGAACCCCAGCGCTGACCTGGACCGAACGGTAGGTTGGTCACGTAACCCCAGCTGAAGATGTGCTTGTTGTGGAGGTCAGAAGGACCGTAATCTGCCTTGATGTTGAACGAGTTTTGAGGGGAGGCGCAGCCGAACACGGAGCACAGGTCGATGAACCTGGAATAGGAGTAGTTGGCAACGAAGTTGACGTTGTTGGAAAGCCGCTTCTCCAGTTTGATGGTTCCACCGTGGTAGCTGGAGTTGGCAATCGACTTATCCTCGGAGAAGCCTCCCACGTTCTGGAAAGGCCGCCGAGGCTGAACCGGCCCCGGCCCCGGGGTGGCCACGTTGGCGTTAAAGAAGGACGACAGCTTGGTCCCCTTAGTGCCTACATAGCCGACCTCCAGTACCAATCCAGTGCTCAATTCCCGCTGAACGTGCAGGTTCCACTGCTGCATGTAACCTACCCGCTGGTGACGGCTCATGCTGTGCTGGACATCCGGTGGCACTGTCGCGAGATCGAGAGTTCCCGGGAACACGTTACTGACCGGAGTGTCAGGAAAATCTCGGTTCATACCCTCTTTGGATTGGGACACTGAATAGGGCCAGTTGCCACGAGCTGAGCTAGTTTCCCACGTGAAGTTGGAATTGTAGAAGATGCCATAGCCGGCTCGAACGGTAGTCTTCGGAGTCAGAAGGTAAGCTAACCCAAAGCGAGGGGCAAAATTGTTCCGATCCGGATCCACCAGAGTTCTGGGAACGTTTGCCGGCTGCCCGGTGATCGGATTGGTGCTGGCCCACATATAAGTTCCAGTCTCGGTGTCATAACCCGAGAGCCTCCCCTCGTTGTGGTGGAACCAATGGGAGTCCTCATAGCGCAGTCCAAGGTTGAGGGTCAGCTTCGGGGTCAGCTTGATATCGTCCTGAACGTAATAGTGGACCAGATAGCGGCTGGCATCCAGAGACGGGTCACCGAGCAGTCGCGAAGCTGTCGAGGGGAGACCCAACAGGAAACTAGCCAGGCCTTGACCTGTGTTTCCGACGTTCTGGGGGTCGGCCGTTGGAACGTTTGTGAAGGCCCAGTTGGAGAAGACGCCGTCATGAAAGATCTGTTCATGCTTGATGTCGGCTCCAACCGAGATGGTGTGCTTGCCCCGGATCATCAGCAAGTTAGGCAGAAACTGGTGGTTAACATCGGGCCCGTTCTGGAAAGCGAAATTCCCGACACCCGAGAACCCACTGAAATCCAGGTTGATCGGGTAGTCATAGTCGCGGAACTTGTCGGGAATTCCCGTCAACCCGGCTGAGACCAGCGGACCGGTCAGCGACAGATTCGGCGTCCCAAAGGCGATGTTGTTTCGGTTGTAGCCGTAGCGAACGTCGAGAATGGTCGTCGGAGTGAAGAGGTGAGTCACCGTGACCCCGATGTTGCGAAACGTGTTGAACCTCTCTCGGGTGTTGGTAGGCAGGGTCTGGGGCTCAGTTAGCGTCAGATCTGAAAGCGAGAACCTTCCAAAAACACTGGTGTTAGCCGAGAAGCGGTGGTCCACCCGAACCGTGAACTGGTCGGTGTCCAACGCATTGGGCTTGTTGTTGATCAGGTTGAAGGCTCCCGTCCGATTGGGCTGCAACGGCGTGTAGAAGATGTCGAGATAGGCTTTGGTGATCGGATTGATCCTGTTGGAGGGAATCCGGTTTCCGGGAAACGGATCTCGGACCAGCACACCGTTTTCCATCCGCGTGGTGGCCGGATCATAGATGATCGGAGCCGGCGCGCCCTCCACATTCAAAGAGAGGTCCCCACCGAGCATCGCAGGGGTTGGAACGGTCCCCAGGATGGTTTGCTCCCGGCGCGTCCGGGTTCCCTCGTAGTTGAACATCCAGAAGGTCTTATCTTTCTTAATCGGACCACCGATGGTACCGCCAAAATCGTTGAACCGAAACTGGGGGCGCGTTGAGGCAAACACTTCGCGCGAATCGAGAACATTGTTTCGCAGAAACTCGAAGGCCGTTCCGTGAATCTCGTTGCTGCCCGACCGGGTGGCCACGTTGACGTTGGCCCCGGCTGCCGCGCCGAACTGAGCGGAGGTGATGTTGGTCTGGATCTTAAACTCCTCCACGGCATCGATGGAAGGCTTGATGCCATGAAACTTGAAGAAGTTCTCGTTATTATCAACCCCGTCCAGCGTGTAGTTGTTCGAATCGCTGCGGTTGCCCGTCACGGAGACGTTGTTGCCTCCAATCACGAAGAACCCACCGGGGTTGTTGCCACCGGTAGCACCCGGAACCAGCAAAGTAAGCTGGGTAAAGTCCCGGCCGTTCAGGGGCAGCTCCACAATGGACTTGTTCTCGATGACATGGCCGACTGTGCCACTGGAGGTCGTGAGCAGGGGCGCCCCTCCCTCCACCTCAATTGTCTGGGTCAACTCTCCAATCTGCATCGTCACGTCAACCCTGACGCTCTCATTGACTCGCAGCTCGACGCCGCCCTGCTGGTGTTTCTTAAACCCGCTGGCTTCCAACTCGACACGGTAGATCCCGGGAAGCAGCGCTGGAACTTGAAACGAGCCTTGCTCGTTCGTGGCGACAGTCCGAACCAATCCGGTCTTCTCATTGGTAACTGTTACCGAGACCTTGGGCAAAACGGCCCCGGTTTCGTCGCTGACCGTACCGAGGATTGTTCCAAACGTCCCGGCGCCGGTCTGACTGTAAGCAGTTCCTGTTGAGAAAAGAAACACCGCCAGACCCGCCGCCACTCCAAACTTCACAAACCTGTTCATCAGGGAACCCTCCTTTGCCAACGTGGGCAAACTAAACCGCTCAATCGAATCGTTTGGGTGCCAGGATGCTCCGAAACACGGATTAAAGGGCGTAACCGCGCATCGAGTCCCCCCCTAGACATCTTCATTATCAATTGTCACAAGAGTGTCATTAGCACGCTCACTTGTCAAGGATTTCTTGAATTTTGTTCACATTCTACAACCGGAGATGAATCCTGTATCGCCTTTGCAGTGCGGCATTGACGTCCCGCGAGGACCTTCTGAGTTAAGCGCTGGGATCGAGTTTTGATCGCTCACAGGTCTGCTGATTCTCGCCAGATTGACCACCACTTTTGTGACGTCTGCGGCTCGTGGCCGCTGGTTAGAGCTGCCCTCAACCACTCCACTTTCGACACGAAATGAAGGACCTGGGCTGACTAGGCCGTCATTGGTGAGCGATTTGCGGGCACGGAGCTATCCGGGGGATCCAGGGCTCTCGGTCCAGACAGATGCTGCTTAGTGTGTTGAGCCAAATTCAACCCGTAACGTTTTGGGAGAATCTATGTCAGCGCTCACCCACAGCGTGGCACCATCCCAGGCGTACTCCTTCGGCTGAAGTGTGCGACCCTCCAGGCTGATCTTGGCCAGAGCTTTGGGGGCGTCGACAAATTCAAACACCGGGTTGATCAATCTCACTGACGGAGTGATGGTGATTTGCAGAACCGGTTGTTCAGTCACCACGCGCATGGCGCGGCGCTCGGCTACGTAGGAATGCAAGTCCAACCGCCCTCCCTTGACCTCCAGCGAAGGCGGGTTGCGGAAGCTTTGGGCCCAGTCCAAGAGTCGTTGGTCGGACGCGTCGGTTAGGCCGATGAGCCAATACCAACGTCGCAAATCCATAGTCCGCGCATGCCCCAGCGTGTCGTGAGTCTGGATGCTGGCCGAAAGGGCCGGCGTATGATTGTTCATGCCGAACGTCATGATGCTGTTGTGGGACGGGCTCAGGTAGATGCGGTCGTCGATGGCCAATCCGGTCATGTTACCCCGGGCCAGAGGCCAGTGACTTCCCCAGTAAAACGGCGTGACCATCTCTCCGCGGTCATAGAACGGGCCAAACAGTTTGGGGACCAGGGTGTTGTGAGGGGAGAAAGATACGGCCGCTGCCGAGTCCTCGGGATGCAGGCGCACGCGGTAGACCGCCGGAACCTGACGGGGGTCGACGCCTCCACCGGGCCTGGCGATTCCGCCAGGAACTGACTGCTCACCTTTAGCCGGGAAACGAATCTCCTGCTTATGACCATCCAGGAACAATACATCGGCTATTTTGGGGTCCAAGACCTGGAAAGGAAATCCCGACTGCGGCGCCAGAATGATGAACTCCTGAACTTCGTAGGTAGCGCCGGGAGCGCTCTTCAAAGTCAATGTGCGTGTCCCGAAGCCATCGCGATAAAAGATGTAATCCTCCACCGGCATGTCGCCCCACACCTTGTAGAGGAAGTCGTTGGATTGGTAACGCCATCGAACGTGGACTCTTGCCGGTGTCGATTCCACAATCTCGACCCGTGAGTAGCGGAGTTCCTTGTCCATCAAGGGCTCAACACAATCGACGAAGCCGTCCGCGGGGGGCAAGGTCTCCGCCCATTCATAGCTTAATCCGGTGTTGTGCTGACCGGCCCAGAAAGGGATGTAGCTGGATCCGCGCCAGAAGGCAAAGCGCGACCCGTTAGGCAGGGAAACGACCACATCATCCAAGCTCGAGTCCCAAGCTGACCCATAGTCCATTGACGAGAACTCGCCGGTTTCGGGATTGCGCACAGAAATCGGCGCGTCGTAGCGCAGCTTGAGCGCGGTGGCACCGAAATCTGGAAGGCGGGGAGGCTGCGTGACACGCATTGTTGGAATCTTCTTGCTCCAAAGCTCGCGTCCGTCTTCGCCGGTGAGGACCACGTGGAGCGAGTCCTTTTCGGCTCGGCTGGTGGAGACAGGCAAAGGCAGCCTGACCTTAGCTTTCTTTCCCGGCCCAAGCTCAAGGTTTTGGGTGGTGCTCGTCTTGCGATCGGATTCGAACCAGGCCGAGACCTTGGCAGGGATTGGCGCGTCTCGATAAGAAACCGCGGCCACTTCAATGACACCCTTTTGGCTGCTGCCGGCCAGCAACCAGTCGTGAGGGACCAGAATAGCGCCCAAATCAACCGGATTGACGATCGGCTCGGGGCGTGCCATCGCCTCCGCCTCAAGGTCCGGCAAGTCGACCTTCAAGCGTGAAATTTCAAGCGGACTGCCCTCGAAACGACACTTGGCAAAGAGCACCAGCTCGTCGAACGGCTGGGTAAAGACGGCTTTGCCGACGAACGGCGGCTTGGAAAAAATCCCCGCCAGGGCTACGATCTTCCGTTCCTGCTCATTGCCCCGGGAATAGGACGCCAGCCAGTACTCACGCAAAGGCCGGGTCTCTGACTGAACTTCCGCCACAGCCGTGAATCCCTGCCCGACCCGCTCTACGCCAAAGGGAGGCCTCCAAGGGTGATGCGTCTCCAATCTGATCTGTGCCGTCACCTGTTCAGGACATTCATTGGCAAACGTCGGAGCCGCGAGACAGATCCATAGTATGGTGATGAGGCTGCTGGTCCAATTCATCACGCGAGATAAGCCAGTCGTTTTCACAGCGGTTTCCTCCTCCCTTCAAGAGGGCTCAAATGGGAAGTTGTCTCAGCCAAACCGGGGTGTTCCCGTCCAACTTCTTCTTCTAATTGCTCTTCTTGGCGGCGGCGAACTCAACTCGGAGCTGCGCGGTCTCGCGAAGGGTCACATCGAGCCAAAGCGTCTGCCCGTCCCAGACGTACTTTTGAGGCGGAAGTGGACGATTGTCGAGCTGAATAGACACAAGGTTTCGGGGAGCCTTCATCAATTCGAAGACGGGATTGACGCATCGCACCACCGGTATCAACGTAAGCTGCAGGGTGATCTCGTCCACGAGGACTCGGATCGCTCTTCGCTCAGTGGAGTAAGACTCCGGCGCCAGCCGCCCGCCCTGCAATTCCACCGAAGGAGGCTTGCTGAAGCTGGCGGCCCATTCGAGCAAACGCTCGTCCGAATCGTCGTTGGCACCGATGAGCCAGACCCAGCGTTGCACATTCATCAGCTTCGACTGTCCCAGAGTGTCAATGGACTGCAAGTCAAAAGAACTGACCGGAGTTTGGCGGTTTAGCCCCCACCCAATGACGCTGTTGTGGGCAGGTGTTAGAGCAATGCGGTCATCAATGGCCCAGCCGGTGGAGTTCCCTCGCGCGAGAGGCCAGTGGCTTCCCCAGTAGAACGGAGTCACCATCACCCCCCGATCGTAGAAGGGCGAGAACAGATAGACCGGCAGATGCGTATCGACTGGGTTGAAGGAAATGGCTCCGGAGTCGTCGTCCTTGTGGAAGCGCATTCGGTAAACAGCCGGCACGTCGCGCGGTGGTCCCAAGTCCTCCGAGCGGGCGAATGAGCTGGTTGAAGACGGCTTGGCCTTCGGTGGGGGAAAGGTAACCTGGCGCTTGTGACCATCCAGAAAGAGGATGTCGGCCGTTCGGGGATTCAAGACATCATAGGGGAATGCCCCCTGAGGTGTGAGAAGGATGAACTCCAACACTTCATAGCGGGATCCGGGTGAGCTGCGCAGGGTCAGCACACGCGTCCCATAGCCATCCGGATAGAAATAGAAATCCTCCACCGGCGCGTCGCCCCAGACTTTGTAGTTGAAGTCGTTGGACTGGTAGATCCAGCGAACGTGAATTCGCGCTGGAGTGGATTCGACGATTTCCACGCTGCCGTAGCGCAGCTCTTTGTCCATCAACGGTTCAACCGAATCCGTGAAGCCGTCGGCAGGCGGGATCGTTTCGGCCCATTCGTAGCAGATACCGGTGTTATTCCTGCCGGCCCAGAACGGAATGTAGCTCGACCCTCGCCAAAACACATAACGTGACCCATTGGGCAGAAAGACCACAACGTCCTTCAACTCCGGCTTCCAGGCCGTTTCGTAGTCTATCGTCGACAGCGCACCGGTTCTCGGGTTGCGAACGGAGATGGGTGCGTCGTAACGCAGTTTTGTCTCGATGGCGCCGAACTTTGGCACTTCAGGCGGCTGCGGAACAACCATGACTGGAATTGTCTTGCGCCACAGTTCCTGGCCGTCGGCGCCGCTCAGCGAGACGTGCACGGCGTCGCGCTTCACGGATCCGGAAGCAGCGGGGAGATGGAGTGCTTCTTGTCTTCTCTGTCCCAGCTTCAGCTCGAATGGGATCGAGGCTTTTTCTCGAACGGAAGACTCATACCAGGCGGACAGCTTGGAACCGTGAAGGGCGGCGGAGTGATGGATGGCGGCAACAGCGACCGTGGTTTTTTGTCCCCTGGCAAGCAGGAGCCAATCATGTGGAACCAGGATCGTTCCCAAATCCACGGGGTGGATCCTTTGCTCAGGGGTGGCAATGGCTTCCGCTTCCAACCCGGGACGGCTGAATCGCTGCCGCGCGACTTCGACCGTTTCGCCCTCAAACCGGCAACGGGCCAGCAAAGCCACTTCATCAGGGTGAACGGCAAATGTTCCCTGCCCCCTGAAGACGACTTTACCTTCTCTGCTGGTCGCGACCAGGTTCAGGATCTGACGTGCTACCTCCTCTCCACTTACTTTGGCCGATAGCCAATACTCGCGGTAGGGTCTCTCCTGACTGGAGAGGTCGACGGTGATAGTGATCGGTCGCCCAATCCGAGCCAGGCCAAATGGTGGTCGCCACGGGTGCTCTGCAGCCAGTCGGATTTCGGCTGTCACCTGCTCGTCGCAATCAGAGGCGAGGACCTGGCAAAGCCACCCCATCAGCAGAATGCCCGCAAGGCTCCCGCCCACTAGGAGCGTCCTGGCTCGATCGACAATGATCATTGTGCCCTCACTCAATTCCCCGCCTATTCCGACGGGCCCTGGTTCGTTTGCAGCCAACGAATACGGTGTGGCTTGCCGCATGCGGGCCTTGCTGTTTCCAGCGGTGCAACCTCAATCCCTCGCCGCGGCCGGTCAAACACGGTCTAATCATCCCCGGAGACCTTTTTCTCAAAGGCATCCTTTCGCTTCTGCTTTCTCTCGTTGAGGGCCTCGAGCAGGCGCTTCGCCTCTGTTTTGTTCCCGAGTTGCAGCTGGATGCGTGCCAGCAGGTTGTAGGCTCCATCATGATCCGGGTTGCACTGGATGGCCCTTTCCAGTTCGTCGACAGCCTCTTTCGTCTGCTTTTGCTGCGACAAGATCTTGCCGAGCTGGTAGTGGGCTTCGGCGTGGGTTGGATGAAGCCGGAGCACGTCGCGCAAGTGCTCAGTCGCAGCCGCAATTTGCTGTTGCTCCAGTTGAAGCAAGGCGAGTTCGTAGTGGGCCGGGTAGAACTGCGGATTCAAGGCAAGCGACTGCTCAAACGCCTTTTTGGCTTCGTTCGTTCTAGACAGTCGAGCCAGCGAGCGACCAAGGTCGAAATGGGCACGGTGAAATGCGGGAGCCAGACGCACCGCGCTTTGGAAACTCTCGATGGCTTGGGAGAAATTGCCCAAGTTGAAGTAGCTCAACCCCAACGCAAAATAGATGTCGGGCGAAACCTGGCCCTGGTCAAGCGCTCTCCTCAGAACCTGGATGGCGGACGCATTGTCGCTTGCTTTCTGGTAAAGACCGGCCAAGTTAAACACCAGATCCGACCGCTCCGGCGCCAGCTGAATGGCCTGGATGACGGCCTGAGCAGCCTCCGGAAGCCGGTTCAAGCCGCCGTAGACCATGCCGACCAGGTTGAAGTAGTCGGGGTCACGACTGCCTTTGGACTTCAAGCTTTGCAGTACTTCCAGAGACTCGGCATACTCTTTGTCGAGATAAAGAAGCTCTGCCAGCAGCCTCCCCCTCTCGAAAGAACCTGGGTCCTGCCTATACAACTCTTTAGCGATCCTCACAGCTTGAGCAACGAAGGGGCCTGCTCGTTCACCGCCTCCAGCCTGCCGCTTGAGCGCAGCAATAAATTCATCAACAAAGCGCCAGGCTTCCGCAGTGTGGCCAGCGCGGATTTGAGCCTCAGCAAGTAAGGCCAATGCCGCCAGGTTGTCAGGAGAGACCTTGCGTGCCCGTTCCAAGGCATCAGCCGCGGGTCCATACTGGCGATTCTCAAGGAGCAACGCTCCCAATGCATAGAGAGTGGGACCATCGTCCTTGGGAGTTCGATTCAGAATCGTGTCCACGGAGCGTAAACCTTCTTCAATTCGGTTCAGCCCGAAGTAACAACGAGCCAGGTTGAAGAGGATTCCCAGGTCGTCCGGCTTGAGAGAGTGAGCTTTTTCGAGAAACGACACGGCATTCTGAAGATCAGACTGCTGGAGATAGATCAGGCCGCAATTATGGTTGGCTGTGACGTCGTCCGGATTTGATTGAAGGACCAGTCGAAACTGCTCGGTCGCCTTGGCGAGTTCGCCATGCCGCAGGAAATGTGCACCCAGATTGTTGCGGGCCCGGTGGGAACCAGGATCCAGTTCCAAAGCTCTTAGAAACTCGCTCCGGGCCTGGGGTCCCCGGCCGGTCTCATCGTAGATGAACCCCAGCAGGCTATGTACTTCAGACTGGCCTCCGCCCTCGGCCACAATCTGGATGAGGATCTTCTCGGCAGCCTGGAGATTCCCACTTCGCATCTGCGCTCCAGCCTGCTCAAGTCGTCCGGCTTCGGCGGCCTGAGCAGCGGCAGCCAGCATCGCCAGGAACAGGCAGGCGCCAAGCCCCAAGGCACCGCGGTCAGTAGAACACGTTTTAGAATGAACCAAGTTCATCACATTCAACTATAAGATGAAGAACAGTCATTATGGCCAAGGGGCTCCTCTGCTGTCAAGAACTCGTGCCCAGGCCGCCCGGCCACCAGTGCGTGTTAGCTCCAACGCGTAAAAGAAACCCGTAACGAACCCGGCTTCAATTCAAGCAGAGTGCGAGTCGGCCTTCATCTCAACAACGACCGAAGGGGACTCATGAGTCAACATCTTTCTCCCAAGAAGGCTGTCTGATTGAAGCTCATTCCGAACCGGTATCACAAGGCCTGCCTTCGGTTCACAACCCAGGGCTAAAGGAGGAAATCAAAACGACTTGTTATGACCGCCTGTTTCTTGACCGCCACCCAGCAAGTTTCACCTCTGGATGGCATTCATGGAGGTCCCTGGAACCGTTGGGCTTCTCGGCAGAAGACGTTCGCCCAGCGTCGGACGTCGACGGAGAAGTCTTGGCGGGGGTGTTGAGCTTCTGAGAAAAGGAGAGTGGCGGAGGCGAGTGGGAATCGAACCCACCCATCCCAGCGGAGCTGGGACACGCTGGTTTTGAAGACCAGGAGAGTCACCAGACCCCATGCGCCTCCGTGATTCCTGCCGACGAAACGCACTGTAGAGACCTTCGTCCGGGATGTCCAGCGATTTCCGCTCCACAAGCGCCACCCCTTTGGTCCGAGACTGAAATCCAGCCTGCCCCAGCAGAGTCGAAGGTCCCGAAGCCAGTCGTGGACGTCCTTCGGCAATCGCGAAGCGCAATTTCGTCGGGGGGGCCAGATCCGATCTTGGCATTGTCTTTTTCAGTCTTCTCCCATACTCTTGCGAACGAGATGCAGGGACAAGGTGAAACGAAATGGCTGAAGAATTGGTACTCTCTTTCCCACGCAGTATTCTGGATGAACTGGGATCCTTTCAAGGTATTTGCCTGCAGGCCGGTCGTTATCTCGATCACATCTTGGATGCCCGAAACAGCCGCTTTCTACCACGAACTGAGGCGGAGCATGACCCGCGGTTCAAGCAGATCATTCCCTATATCCTGATCCGCCGGAAGGGGCGCTGGTTACATTACGTCCGGGGCAAGAAGAGTGGGGAGAAGAGGCTGGTGGCCAAAGGATCCATCGGAATTGGCGGACACATCAACCTTGGCGACGAGAATTTGTTTGTCGTGGGGCGGGAGTTCTACGACGCGGCCGTGGAGCGCGAACTTCACGAGGAGTTGAGGCTGTCACAGACACCGGCAACACACGCTGTGGCCTTGCTGAATGACGATTCCACTCCCGTTGGCCAAGTCCATCTCGGCGTGGTTCATGTGTGTGACCTCGGCGACGGCGAAGTCTCCAAACGGGAAGCTCAAATCACCGAGCTTCAGTTTCTGACTCGGACCGAGCTTGAGACCCGGCGGGCTCAGCTCGAGTCATGGTCCCAGTTCTGTCTGGACCACCTGGATCAGCTGGAGAAGGCACTGCCTGTGGTCTGAGAAGAAAGCGTGGTTGTGTCACAACTCTGGGGCATCAACTTCAAGGGAGGATTTATGGAATTTGAGAACATTCTTGTTGTCACGGAAGGCGCAACGGCGGTGGTTACTCTGAATCGGCCCAAGGTCCTCAACGCCCTCAATGCGGCTCTGATGCGAGAGCTAGCCGACGCGTTGGAAAGCTTGGATGGGGATGAGGCAATCCGTTGCATCGTCCTAACGGGGAACGAGAAGGCCTTCGCGGCGGGGGCAGACATTGGGGAGATGGTGAGCGCCACGGCTGTAGACATGATGCAGCGTAATTGGCTCTCCTGCTGGGATCGGGTCGCGGCACTGTCCAAACCGTTGATCGCCGCGGTCAGTGGCTACGCCCTGGGCGGAGGCTGCGAACTGGCGCTGGCCTGTGACTTGGTGGTGGCTTCTGAAACGGCGCGCTTTGGCCAGCCGGAAATCAGCATCGGAGTGATCCCAGGGGCTGGAGGAACACAGCGACTCGCCCGTCTGGTGGGCAAGCACCGCGCCATGGAACTGATCCTGACGGGGCGAATGGTCGGCGCACAGGAAGCCAAGGAGATGGGTCTGGTGAACCGTGTGGTACCGGTGGCTGGCTACCTTGAGGAGGCCAGGAAGCTGGCTGGTGAGATCTGCCTGAAATCTCCCTTGGCGCTCAAGCTTGCGAAGCAGACGGTGCTTGCGGCTTTTGACACCTCCCTGCAGACCGGCGTGGAGTTTGAACGCAATTGCTTCTGCCTTCTGTTCGCTTCGGAGGACCAAAAGGAAGGGATGAAGGCCTTCCTTGATAAGCGTCAGCCGACCTTTCAAGGCAGATAGACCGCCATCTTTACTTCCTGGATTCTTTCAATAAGAAAGGCTGGGCAAAACGGTCGAGTCGCGCAATTCCCAAATTCCAATCAAGGTCAATCTGTGAAAGACGCGAACCTGCGAAGCTTTCTCTGGTCTAATGCGAACCTTCTTGATGCCATCCGACGATGGCGACTTCGGACTGGCCCCAACTGGATGGGGCTTTGCAGTGCCCAATTCCGCCGAGCCGTTCTCGTTCTGACTGGTGTTGCCTGTTGGCTGTTGTGCGCCGGTTGCAGTACCCGGCCCCCCTCATCCGAGTCTGACCTTTTTTCGGAAATTAGCTACAGCGCATTCGAGGAAGGAGAAATCTGGTTTCGAAACTCCGGAATTCAGATTCGCTTCGACAGCGAGATGTATTGCCGGATCTTCCTCCGCAGGGACGGCAAGCTCCTTTCGATGAATGATATTCCGCCCGACGAATCGAGGGCCAAGCCACCCTTTTACCTATCCATCGGGAATGTCGAAGTCCTGAACTTCAGGGTCGACTACAGAAACGTTGGCACCGTGGACTTCAGGACCCAGCTGGGCTTCGGAAAACGCCTCCATCTGCGTGGCTATGCTAAAACAGCGGGCGGGGCGATCCTTGAAAAGAGGGTCGCGGTGGAACTCTACCAGGACCATCCGACCATAGCCGTAGTATCGGTCTCTTATCGAAATGTCGACAAGGACCGCACCGCGGTGGTTTCGACCGCCACAAACAGTTTTTTCAGACTGGATGCCAAACGGTTGGATTCCGCCGTTCGTTCCTTTCAGTTTCGGTTATTTCAAGAATTTGATGGTGGGAGACCTCAGTCCATAGAAATCCGACAACCCAACTTCAAATCGCGCTATTCTTCACCCTCCGGTGTGGAGTTCCATCCCGCCCTGGACCTGTGGACGCCCGTCATGGGAATGCTTTTTGCAGACATATCGGAGCACTGCCCAGTGCAGTCAGTGGCCTTGGAAGTCTCTTCGGACGAACGACTGGAGGTCTGGATGGAGAGCGACTGTGTCGGCGTCCTTCAGCCCAACCAAACCTCTCCGGTGATCCGAAGTTTGTGGATGGTTCATCCCGGTGAACACGACGTGGCGTGGAAGGAGTTTACTTCCCTGTCAGCGATCCTAAACAGCGGCCTTCACTCGGTGAACCATGGAACGTTGCTCTCCGACATCCAGCAAGTTACGGACGAGGCTGCCGCATTAACTCTCAGCCAGCTCTCCTTCGGACATTGACATGCCTTGCTTCACGGCGGATCTCCACACCCATCCACAACTGAGCGGCAGGTGGGCTGCCCGCGGTCTGGCGGATTTTGCTTACTGGGCCGACCGGAAAGGCATTGACATCGTCGGAACCGGCGATTTCCTGACACCTTCCTATTACAGGGCCATTCAAGATCAAACGGAAATCGACGACTCCTCGGGTTTGCTGCGAGTCCCCGGGTGGAGATGTCTCTTTGTGCCAACGACGGAAGTCGAACTGGAATTCGACCACGGGACGCGGCTTCATCGGGTGCATGTCCTGTTGAGCCTCCCTTCTCTGGACTTTGTCAATCCCCTGCTGTCCCGACTCTTGCCAAATCTGAGTTTCAAGGAAGGCCGCCTGCCCCGTTTGTGTATGCGGCCCAACGAATTTTTGGACCGCATCTGGTTGGAGTGTCCAGAAGCCTTGGTCATCCCAGCGCACATCTGGACACCTGAGAACTCCGTCTTGGGGTCTGCGAACCGGTTTTCCTCGCTGGGTGAATGTTTCGGCCCGTTGGCCACTGAACTGACTGCGGTCGAGACGGGACTGTCTGGCGATCCCGGGGTCTGTTGGCGAGTTGAAGACTTGGACGCCCAGCGCATCGTCAGTTTCTCGGACGCACACACTCCTCAAGGTTGCGGACGGGAGTTCACCATGTTCGAAGGCGAGATCTGCTACGCCGGGCTGAGAGGAGCCCTCACCGGTCATGGGGACTCCCGCATTGTGTCCACGATCGAGTATTTCTCAGAACTTGGGCCGGATTACTTCAATGGGCATCAGCTGTGCGGAGTGATTCAATCCCCTATCGAAACCCGTTTTGAAGGAAGGTGCTGCCCGGTGTGTCACCGGGAATTGACTATTGGAAGCCTCCAGCGAGCCCAGGAACTGACCACCCGTCCCATTGAGGCGCTGGATCTGGGCGTGGAGCGCGGATGGATTCAATCGCGTTTTCTCAGGCGCCCGGCCTACAGGAACCTGGTTCCGCTTCGAGAGATTATCCTGTCGAGCCACCGAATTAGGGGGAAGGAAAGCGCCAAGACAGACCGGTTGTACAAGGAGGTTATGGACAGGGGCTGTTCCGAACGAGAGATTCTACTGGAAATGGCCGAATCGGACCTGCGCTCCTACCTGGATCCGCTGGTGGCCGAGGGAATCCTTCGTGTCCGCGAATCGCGACTGCGAATCATCCCCGGATATGATGGATCTTACGGGCAACTGGAGGTTTTGGACGAGCAGGAAACCTATGAGTTGATGCAGCTGAGTCTCTTTGAGCCGCACTAATCTCGCTCACCGGAGGGTCACGAAGTCTTGGCCGACATGGTCTTGTTGTTCAGACCTAACGTCGTAATTCCCCCCCGGCTTTGCGGTTTTGGTTGTACGGAGGACGCACCGGCCGCCGCGGTCAAACTCTTAGTGTCCCCGCTGCCCCCTGGAGAGGGTGGATCTTGTGACAGCTCCGTGCCTGAAACAATTTGTGACTGACCAACATCGCTTGAAGCTCGATGGATCTCACGTCTTTCGTGCCGTCGACTCTTGGCCTTGCGGCGGCGCTCTTTGACCAGTTCGTTTTCAATCAGGGTTGTGACAACTTCAGCGATGCGGATGTCCAGAACGCGAGCGATGTCCCACATGGACTGCTGCTGATTCGCGAACAGGTTGCAAATAGTCACCTTCCGCTTTGTACCGGCATCGAGGTCCCGAAGGTCCTCGGGCAAATTAAACTTCCGCCCGGTTTTCTCAAAACCCTCTATCGTAAAGTTGTCGTCAAAGGCGATCTGAATCTGCAGCCAAGCTCTTCTAAGCAGCTTTCCTAGCATGGCTTCTCCTCCCCATTTCATCCCGACGTGCAGCGAACCTGATTTCTGGGAACCGGCCGAGAAGCGCTGGCGAATCTCGACCCCTTCATTGCACACCGTGATTATTGCACGATATTTGCCAGAATCTACCCGATTTCACAGCAGAGCCGGGAAACGCCTGGGACTCCTTGTCCCTCAATCACATAGTGCCGGGGATCGCCTCTTCGAGGGAGCTCAAGGGAAGCAACCCCCAAGGTTTGCTGACTATCGCTACTAAGGAGGAAAGGAATGGTAGTACTCACATTTGCCATGCGTCTTCAGAGACTTGGCAGATGTTTGCCGAATGGAAATGGCTGGTCTGCCCTGCCCACGCCAGCCTTGAAGAATCCTTACTCCGTTCGATCGAAAACCTGACTGGAACTGAATCTTGTTGGCTGGTAGGCTTGACTCAAACCCTTCAGCAAGCTGAGGTCTTGCAGCGAAGCAAGCGATCCAGCTCGGAGGTCTTTCAGGGTCTGGAGGTTTCGCTCCTCAACTCTTTCCAGCGCCTTGAGCAGGTGCTGTGCTTCCCGCTTCAGACCCGCCAGGGTTTCTCTATCTTGTACGCTCATTTCAGATAGTTCGAGTCTTCGCTCTGGCTCGGAAAGCTGGCTGAAATCGGGCTGACGGCCCAAGTCCTCTACGATAGCCTTCTTTCGCGAAACAACTTTCTCCAGTTCTGAGAACTCTTTTTCCTCGAGAATGAGGCTTTCTGTCTGGGCTAGCACGTACAGCTGGTGCAGGAGAGAGACTTCCAATTTCAGTTTCAGAACCCAAGAGTTGGCCTCACGTCCTGGACTGGATCCGCCACGGGATTCACCTGCAGTGGGGTTGTTGGGCAACGGAGTCATGTGAGCCGGATATACAAGCGATCCTACGTTCCTGTAACCTAACCGAAGACTTCGAGACCGCGTGGCTGTCCGGCAGACAACGATTTGTCGGCGAGTGCAGGCACGCTCTGCGCCTCCACCGACTCAGGTCGTGCTTCGGCCTTTCCGGCGATCTCGTTCCAGGCAGAGAGAAGGATTCTCAGAAGCTTGATGACCTCATCCAGAGGAGTCACATCCAACTTAGCACTGGCCTCGAGGATCCTTTCGTTCATGTAGCTGTACAGCTTGTCCAACGTTGCGGCGATCTCGCCGCCCTCTTCGATCTTCAAGGTGCTCTGGAGTTCGCCGATGATCGCCAGGGCTCGGTCAGTGCCGGCGTTCTTGCCAATTAAGTCTCGAGTTCGGATCGCTTCTTGGGCTGTACCCAGGAACCGAATGGCGCCTTCGTAGAGCATCACAACTAGCTGAAGTTGGCTGGCTGTTACGACTTCGATCTGCTGGTAGGTGTTGCTGTAGGTCGATAGCATGTCATTCTTCTCTCAGAGGATGTGCACAGGCGATTTCAATCTCACAGCTGGAGCTTAGAAAAGTCGATATTGGCCGCTCAGACTTGACAGAGAGTTGACCTGCTGGTTCAGTTGGCTGATGGCTTGGTCAGCAGCTGTAAACTGAACTCGAAGGGCCTTTTCGCGAATGATGAGCTGAGATTCGAGGTCGGCTATCCGGCTGTCGTAGGAGCTGATCGTTTTCTGCAGCCGATCCGTGAGTTGATAGAGGGATCCCCCCGATTTCGTATAGCCTTCAATCAAGTCCGTGAACTTGGTAGCAAAGCCGCTTGCTCCCGCAAAGAAAGCCTCGACATCGGACCGCTTTTCAGCCAAAGCTTTATCCAACACTGCGTCGTCGACTTGCAACTTGCCATCCCGACTCAGAGTGATCCCCAGTTCCGGAAGGTTTTTGTAGCTGCCCGAGTTGGCATGGTTGGTGGTCACGAAGCTGCGAAGTTGCCGGTTAATTGATCGAAGCAGGGGATCGGTCGCCAGGGGAGGCCGGCTGGATCCCGATGGAGCCAATTTGGTCTGGGCCTTGAAAAAGTCATTGAAGCTGTTGAAGGCGTTCACCGCCGATTTGATCTTGTCCTTCAAAGCCGAGTTGTCATCGGCGACGGTAATCGTCGAGGCACCGGCTTTGAGAAGATTCAGCGTTAAACCGGGCACGGCATCGGAGATGTTAGTCTTGGAGCTATTGATGGTGATACCGTTGTAGGTGAAGACCGTATTGGTGGCGACGCCGTTGATCGGGTCAGTACTGAGATTAAGCACGCTTCCCGGAGCGGACCCGCCGAAGGTTGTCTGGTCGTTGACCGTGAAGGCATAAGCTTCTCCGGGAGTCGTACTCGTCAGAACGAGTCGAAAAGGGCTTGTGGCGTGCCCATCGTTGATGATCGAGGCTCGCACGCCCGTTTGCTGACTGTTGATCGCGTCGCGCAGCTCAGTCAACGAGTCCACATCCGTCAAATCGATGTTCGTGGTAACACCGCTCTGGGTGATGGAGAAGCTCCCGCCGTCTATGATGGAGGCGGCCACATCGCTGAACTGCCCTGCCCCACTGGAAGTGACCTGAGCACGGGCGAGAGAAGTGACATTGATCGTGAACGTGCCCCTGGTGGCAGCTGAGGTGGCGGTGGCCGTCAGAACAGTTGTGTCGGAAGAATTGGCTTTGAGCCCCGAGAATAGCGCCGAGGATTCCAGAGAATCGAACGCGGATTTTACGCTGGACAGGGTTGAACTCAGAGAACTGAATGCAGTCAGTCGATCCTGCTCCGCGGATTTCTGCGACTGGAGTCTCGTGATAGGCTGGCGCTCGGCCTGAATTAAGATGTTGACGACCGCGTTGAAGTCAATGTTGTTGAAGCCGCTGAAAGTGATGGGAGATCCCATCTGTGCATTCTCCTCGGGTCCGGTAGGTTAGCTGGCCGAGTCTCCCACGATCGACCACTGTGTGCAAAGCGACTGCTCAGGCCACTTCATCAAAGAGAGATCCGTTTAGCCGGCCGAGCTTGGCTGACAGTTCAACCAGTTCTTCAGGCGGGATCTGCCGAATCACCTCTTTTGTCGCCGAATTCAGGACCTTCACGACGATCTTTTTTGTTTCGCGGTCCACGGAAATCGATAGTTCACTGGCCGGCTGCAAATTGAGTTTGCGACTCAACGAATCAAAAGGACCTTCACTCTCCTGCAGATTCTTTCTTGAGGGATCCTGCGACGAAGGATCTGGATTCGATTCCTCTTTGCGAGACGTTCTCTCAACGTGCTCAATGGGATTCAACCTCTTGGTCTCGGCCGCGGCATCCGGAAAAGCGAGTGCAGGATCGGGCGAAGGCGAAATGATTGCCGAAACACCCATGCTGCTGCACCTCCTTCCTTACAGATCGGACAGCCAAATCAACTTACTTCTCAAGAGAAGGGCGAGGAATCCAAGCCCGAGAATTCCTCACCCAACCCAAACGAGAAGCTCACACTCAACCTAGACTATCTGAGGAGTGACAACACCGACGCAGTCGTCTGGTTCGCCTGAGCCAGCGAAGCCAAGCCGCTCTGGGTCAGAATGTTGTAGCGAGTCAGGTTGGCGCTTTCCTCGGCGATGTTGGCATCCCGAAGTCGGCTCTCCGCGGCAGACTTGTTGACGATCTGGGAGTTGGCAAGGCTGACGGCAAACTGGAGTCGGTTCTGAGCTGAACCCACCGCACCTTGCAGGGTACCCAACGTACTGATCGCAGCCGACAATGCGGTGATCGCCGACTGAGCTGCAGCCACCGTGGAAATATTGGTGGTCGCTGCGGTCACACCCAAGGCACTTGCTGTCGCCTGGTTGGAGAAGCTGACGTGAATCGTTCCATCGGACTGAGTGGCTTCGCTGCTCACGTAAACGGTGAAGTTGGTGGTGACGTTGAGTTTCGCCACGCCGGCTTCACGGTCGATCTCAGCCAGCACCTTCTGGAACTCGTCGTTTAGAACAGTACGATTCAGTCCTTCATTGCCCTCGGAAGCAGCCTGAGTGGCCAGCACGGCGGCTCGATCGAGCAGCTGCGAAATGTTGTTGGTCGCGCCGTCAATGATCTGCAAACGGCTGATGGCGTCGTTGGCATTTCGGACGCCGACGTTCAGGATTGCAATGTCTGAGCGGAACTTGTTCGCGACGGCCAGGCCGGCAGCATCGTCAGCGGATTGGTTAATCCGCAAGCCGCTTGACAATCGGCCCAGGGTCCTCTGCAACCCAACATTGGTCTCATACAACCTCGCCTGCGCGTTGACTGAGGCAATGTTGTTGACAACTGAAAAACTAGCCATGGTGATTTCCTCCGTGAAATCGTGATTCCCAGCATCCATGCTGGAGATGAATTTGTGAGCTTGAACCTCACCCGCCCTCTCGGACTTGGCACTCTTATCGTTAGTGCCCTTGAAAACTTTATAGGGGATCCATTTAGTTCATCTTTGCGAGCGCTCTAACCAACATCCGACCAAGCAGTTGACCTACGAGGCATATTTATTTGAGGCCAGCCGGAAGTGTCAGTCGAACTGCAGGCATCAGTCATGCTCACTGTCCTCAGAATGATCGGCGTCACCGGTTTCAACCAGTTCCTCCTTTTCAAACAAACTTGGCCGTTTCCGTGCACCCCTGCATGCGGCGGGTTTCGCCAAGACCGAACAAGCGCAGCGGTCACGCTGTCACTTAAAATGGGCTAAGGCATTGATTGGTCTCTTGATACAGCGTGCTCCGTGATCCGCCAACCGGTATGTGTTGAGCCAAGGCATTGACAGATGGGAAAAAGCTACCGCTGTAAATTCTGGCCGGGGGGCATCAATGAGCTTCTCGTCGATGGGTGCAGATGCCTATGACTAAACGGCATCCCAGCTTGAGTTTATGCATGATTGTTCGGAACGAGGAACGCATGATCGGTCAGTGTCTCCTCAGTGTCAAAGACTTCGTGGATGAGATCATCGTTGTTGACACCGGTTGCGATGATAGAACCGTTGAAATTGCCCGTTCCTTCGGAAGCAAGATTTACAGTCACGCCTGGACGAACGACTTCAGCGAAGCTCGAAATCATTCTTTAGACAAAGCCACCTGCGAGTGGATCCTCGTCCTGGACGCGGACGAGTGTCTGGCGAACCGAGATGCGGCCCAACTTGGATATTGGATGGGGGAAACCCATGGTCGAGGGCTGAAGTTGGTTCAGAGGAACTATCTGCGGGTAGCTAACTTTGTCTCCTCCATCCGAAACCCGCGGGACTACAAGGAAGGAACTGAGTTCACCGACTGCGTTGACATTCCAGTCATCCGGCTCTTCCGAAACGATCCCGCTATCCGGTATGTGGGACGCGTCCACGAGCTGGTCGAACCCGTCTTTGAAGCGAAGGGTTTTGCCTGGGAACAGACCAAGTTGGTCATTCATCACTACGGGAAGGTCGTTGATGCCCTGCACGTCGAAAATAAGAAGAAGCTCTACCTCGAGCTTGGTCGCAGGAAGGTACAGGATAATCCTCAGGATGGAATGGCCCAATTTGAGCTCGGAACCCAGTTTTTTGAACTGAAACAGTACGTTGATGCCATCCCTCCTCTTGAAAAAGCGTACTCCATCAATCCCCGGCGCTTCGACCTGGCGTTACTCTACATCGCCAAGGCTTACCATGCCATGGAGCGAATGGCCGAGGCAAACCGCTACTACGACAAATGTCTGGAAGTGGCTGGCAATGACGACCGGGTGTTGTTTGAGGTCGCCAATTTTCGCCGTGACCAGGGCCAGTTGAAGTCGGCCTTGAAACTCTACCGGAAATGTCTGGAAATCAATCCCAAGCACGCTCTGGCGATGTTCAACTGGGGTGGGGTTTATCTCCGCCTGGGAAAGTCAGAGGAAGGGTTCGGATTGATGAAACGAGCCCTCAAACTAAATCCCGACAACGAGCATTTCTTTGAAAGCTTCGGATGCCTGGCCGCACAGGGACACTGCCTGGAGGAAGCCATTCAATTGTTGGAGCAGTTCCTCGGCAGGCATCCACAAAACCAGGTCATTCCCGGTTTGCTGGCCGAGATGTACTTCAAATTGAAGCAATTCGATCAAGCGACGGCTTGGGTTGAGAAGGCCCTTACATTGCACCCCGAGCAGACCTCGCTGATGGTTCTTCGTGCCCACTGTGCTTTTTCAGTCGGGAGGCTGGCCGAGGCTGCGGACGCCTATCAGCAGGTTCTCAATCGACACCCGGGCCACCTCGATAGCCTCATGAACTTGGCGTTGATTGCTGAGCACCAGAACGACGCAATCGGTATGGCTGCCTACTTGAAGTCCCTGTTGACCGAACATCCCAGCCATCCGGCTGCCGCTAAGAAGCTGGCTGTGGCGTTGACTCGGCAGTCCCAAAACCTGGAGGCGCTGGAAGCGATGAAGAGGGCCCGGGAGCTGAATCCTCAAGACGCGGAGTGCCTCATCCTGCTCGGCCACCTGTATGAAAAGCACGGCCAATCCCATGCAGCATTGGAGCTCTATCGCCACATCCATGGCAGCGATTCTCGCTTGGCCGCGCTGGCTAAACAAAAACTTCTTCGCCTGGAGGCCCAGCTGACCGCAGTGAACGGCTGATCGTACCAGGCCTGGGTACACCAGGCGTTGGCAGCACGCTGGGCGAAGCTGGCGTGAAACTAGATATGTCATCGATTCAGTCATTAGAGGAGACCATCTATGTCACAAATTGAAATCAATGGTGTCAATCTTCCTGTCGATCCGGCCCTTCACACCTGGCAAGAACTGCTGGAGTCTCTTGAGCAGAAGCATCTCGGTCGAGGCAAGGTGATCTCGACCGTTCACTTCGATGGTCATCTCATAGAAACGTTCCGAGACCTGGAACAACTGAATCGCCCTCTGCATTCCATCGGCGAGGTCCAGGTCAAAGCGGTGCCAATGGAAGAGATGGTCGGAGAAGCTCTCAAGGAGGCGGAAACCTATTTGTTGAGTCTCCAGACGTCCCTTGCAGAAGTTGCAGAAACATTTCGCCACCAGCTGATCGATCAGGCAAATAGCAAGCTCAGTCAGGTGCTCGAAGGGATCAAGATGTTTGTGGCGCTGCTCCAAGGCATCGAGCTTCAACTCACCAGCCAATATCAGACCGGCACGACGATCGTCGAGCAACAGCTAGTCGAAATGAGACCGACCTTGGAAAGTCTGGTCGAGGCTCAAACTCAAAAGGACTGGATCCTGGTATCCGACATCCTCGAATTCGAGCTCCTCACCAACCTGAGCGCCTTCGAACGGACTATCCAGGTCTACAGGCAAACGCTGGGAGCCGTCTAGGGCGCTGATCACGGTCTTTCTGCGATCGCAAACGGAATGACTGCCAGGTTGACACGACATTGAAAGCATTCAAGGTATGCGCCATTGGCTGGCTCACAGGTGAAGAGGAGTACCTGGAGGCCTCGCTGCGCTCAGTGATGGGACACGTCGAGCGAGTTGCGATTGCAGTGCCTCGTCGCGACCGAGTGGTCTCATCAGCAAAGCAACTTCGAGCCCGGTTCCAGGAAACGATCCAGCTGCTGGAAGGTAACTGGCGAAGTGAGGAAGAGGCATTCGGGGAACTGTCCAGGCTGCTGGCGCACGACGGATTCACGCATGCTCTCCTATGGGACCCGGCGGATGTCTTTCCAGGCAAGGACCTTCACAGGCTTCTCGAATGGGTTAGAGGGAACCCCGACACTGGCCAGTTCCACTTGTTGGGACACTCCTATTGGAAGAGCCCTGCCTACCGCATCGACCCGCCGGATACCCAACCGGTAGCGATTCTGACGCGAATCGGCCTCAACATTCGATTTGCGGCAGGCCGAATCTCCAATGCCACCCCTGCGGCCTTGGTGCCACCGGAAATAGCCCGGTTTCACTCGTTTCGCTTTGCCACTCGCTGGCCCGTTCTCAAGAACTGGTTGATCGCCCGGCATTGTGCCTCGGAAAGGCTGAACCAGTGGAAGGCTTCCGTCTGGGAAACCTGGGACACCCAGAGGTCCCTGCGTAGCCTTCATCCAATCGATCCGAACCGCTTCAAATCAGCAGTTCGGATCAATCCGTTGGGACTGCCCGAGGTCCTGGGCGATCACCCTTATGTGAAAGACCTCGTTGCCGGGATCGAACCCCGTTCAAAGCCTGAGGTCAGCCTCATTCTGAACATCCGCTCGCCTATTGAACACGTGCAAAGGGTGCTCGAGAACCTGGCCGAAACAGCTCCCGCTGACATCGAGCTGGTAGCGTGTCTGCCTGCAGACCAACGTGACACGATTAAGAGGTTGCGGTCCCGTCCGGCAGTGAAGGTGGTGGAGCGGAACGATCGCAACGGCCCCGACATGGTCTGCTTCGAGCGGGCGGTTGCGGCCTGTGAGGGCACCAACCTGCTTTTCCTCGATGACGGAGGGGCTTTCTCAGGCGATTGGGTTGAAGGCTTTCAACTGGCCCTCGAGAGAATGCCCGAATGTCTTCTCGTGGGACGACAGCTGGCCATCGACGAGAGCACAGGCCCCGAGACCCGGCGGCTCTTATTCGAGCAACACCGTGGTCGCCGGTTCCAGCAAATTTCTCCTTTGCGACGAGCCTTCAGACCGGATGCCGACTATCCTTGGGCCTGTACTCGAGGTACCTGGCTGCGCCTGCAACGAGAGGGTTGGGCATGGGAGTCAGCACAACCTTGCTTCCTGGAGGATACAATCACGTTCAGGCCGGCCCGCAGCCTCACCGAGGCCGACGCCTCCATTGAGCCGGGCCAGGAAATCCCACCTGATCCAGCTCTCCGGTCGGTTCCCTTGGTGTCGATTATCGTCCCGGTATACAACAACCTGCCCTATACCAAAGCGTGCCTCGAGTCGATCTTCGAACACACCAGACCTGGATCCTATGAAATCGTTGTTGTGGATAACGGCTCGACCGACGGCAGCCGCGGGTACTTGGCAGGCCTGGAACCGTCCATCCGTTACATCCGAAATCTCAGCAATCTCTTTTTCGCCAGGGGCTGCAACCGCGGGGCGTGGGCCTCGCGCGGCGAAAATCTCTTGTTCCTCAACAATGACACAGTGGTGACCGAGGGCTGGTTAGAGGCCATGGTGGAAGTCTTGAACCAATCCGAGCAAATCGGTATTGTGGGCAACAAACAACTGTTTCCGCCAAACCATCCAGTCTACCCAAATCGAGTCTGGCATGCCGGTATCATCCTGACACCGGATCGGGCGCCGTTACAGATCTACTACGGATTTACCTCCGACCACCCGCTTGTCAACCAGCAACGCGATTATCCAGCTGTCATCGGCTCGTGCTTTCTGATCCGAAGGGCTCTGTTCCAGAAGTTGGGCGGCTTCGACGATCAATTCCAGAACGGGCACGAAGAGACCGACCTGTGTTTGCGGGCCCGTGAACTGGGGCACCGTGTTGTCTACACGCCCAAGAGCGTCATCGTTCACTTCGTGTCAAGCACCGAGGGGCGTTTTGATCGGGAAATGGCGAATCTCCAGCGGTTGCGCAACAAATGGTCGGGGCAGCTGACTTCCAGCGAACCTGAGTGCTATGCGGAGGTCGGTTTATGTCCCTCGCGTGAGCGACGGCCTCCAGTCCGTGTTGGCTTCGTTTCGACCTTCAATCAGCGTTGCCGTCTTTCCGCCTACGGGGAGCAACTCCTTGCCGAATTCTCAGAAGACACCTTCACCGTTCTAAGTGAAAGTGCCATTTGCGATCACAAAGGCTGTCCGGATCCTCCGTGGGTTATCCGGGCCTGGAATCGCCGAGGAGACTGGTACTATCCCCTGCTGCGGTGGAGCCTTTCCCTCGATTTTGACGTCATCCACGTCAACTACGATGCCAACCTGTTCCCGACCGGTCTGCTGAACTATCTCAAGGACCTCAGGAACCATGGCAAAAAAATCACACTAACCCTTCACAAGACCTGCGAGCCGCCTGAAAGGCTGCGTGAGCTGGCCGACCACAGTGACGCCATCGTCGTCCATTCCGAAACCAATAGACTAGAGCTGATCATGGCCGGCTGCGCTCCATCCAAAGTGGCCGTGATTGAGCCGGGAGCGCCCCACCCGGCCGGCATTGACCTTGTGCAGGCTCGCCGGGCGCTCGGCCTTCCTCTCAGTCCAAGGCTGGTTGCCATCCCTGGATTTGTCGAGCCACGCAAGGGGTTGTTGCCGTTGATCGAAGCTGTCGCGCAACTCAAGACTGAGCTTGATCTTTGCCTCATGGTGCTGGGCGGTGCTGCGGAGCTGAACGACGAGGCCGCTGCATATCTTGAGACTTGTAGAACCGCCGTCAGGCAGCATCACCTGGAAAAGCAGGTCTGGTTTTTCGAGGACTATCTGGAAGATCGGGAGTTGAGGCTCCATTTGAGCGCAGCCAACGCCATTGTTTTGCCCTACCAGAGCCAGATCCACGCCTGGTCCAGCGCGGCAGCCTATGCGCTGTCCTGCGGCCGTCCCGTGGTCACTTCGATGAGTCCCATGTTCGAGCCCTTTCGAAACGCAGTCATGAGGGTTGACTCTTCATGTTCGTTGGCCCAGGCCATCTCCCGCGTGCTGACCAATTCGGCCCTGTCGGATGAACTCTCTCGCCAGGCTCTCCGATTCTGCCAACAACACACCTGGAAGAAGGCAGCGGATCGGCACTGGCACCTCTACCGCACATTGGCGGAGAACTCCCGTCCGGAAGCGATGACCCCATGGCCGTTACAAGCAGAGGAGTCCGAAGGCAGTGCAGCTCAGGCCGTGACGGAAGTCTTCGATCAGATCGCCCCCCACCTCGAAGGGAGCATCATCGAATTCGGTAGCCAGAGCCTGCCTTTCACTCGTCTCCTTCGTCCCACCGTGTCGGTCAGGGAGAATCCCTCTCGGCGTGACATCAGCATCGATCAGGGGATGCCCATCCCGGTGCAATCGATCGACGACTTTTCTGGTTCCAGCATGGCCAGTCAGGTTTTCAACACAATCATCCTTCATACTGACGATGGCAGCGACCGTTGTGCCTCCCTGGTGCTCTCATTGGCGCCGCATCTCGAAGAGAACCAAAGGATCTTGATTTTGGCGTCCAGGCCAAGCGCAGTGCAAGACAAGCTGAACTCCCTCCTGAGAGGCCATCTCGAAGTTGAGCTCACCGCACTCGAGGATGGGTGTGGCCTCATTCGAATCCATCCCTGCGTGTCGGGAGTACAGGAGTCGAGTCGCGGCGTATCCTCCCGGCGCAACTGCACCAGAGAGGCATGGCTTCTCCGAGGCGACTTCTATGGACGGGGAAGTCAAGCTGAGTCATCGCGGTCATTGGCCCTGGCCTGGGCGTTGGGAGACAGTCCCGTTCAGATTGAGAACACCACTGTGCATGAGGGACTTTTGGACGGACCAACTTTGCTGCGTCTAAGGCAGCTCGAAGTAACTCCGCTTCCGGACTCAACGGTCGTGAATCTCGATGCAACCGCTTCGGCAACGGATATCGAAACGAACGCTGTGAGATTGACCCGCTACGCCCTCCCCGGCGACAGAATGCTGGAGAAGACAAAGCAAAGTCTGGAGACTGGTCGTCTCTGTCTGATTCCGAGTTCTTTTCACCAGCAGGTCTGTCTTGAGGCGGGCATTGCCCCCGAGAAACTGCTGGTCATCCCAGAGGTAATCACTGCAGAGGCCTTCAGAAAAGACTTGTCGCCTCTGCCGATCGCCGGTGCCAGGAGCTTCAACTTTCTCTCGATTTTTCCCTGGACCTTCCGCAAAGGCTGGGATGTTCTGCTGCGAGCTTTTCTGGAGGAATTCCAGCCTGACGAAGACGTGGCATTGGTGCTTAACGTTTGTGTAGATCAGAACCTTGAAAGGCCCGCCAACGTCACAAACGAGCTGGCTGCCTTCGTCCGTTCCCGTCTGGGCCGTGATCCGGCCAGCCTGACCCATGTTCTCTTGGTCCTTCAGGATCTGACCGCTCGGCAGACCCTTCAGCTCTATAGGGCTTGTCAAGCTTTCGTCCTTCCCAGTCGGGCAGAAGCAACTGGCAGGTCTCTGTTCAAGGCCATGGCAGCGGAACTACCTCTGATTTGTACAAACTGGGGCGGGCAGTCGGATCGGATCAACGAATCCAATGCGTTCCTGGTTCCCCATCAGCTGGTCGATGTGCCTGATCGGATGAGGCGGAATGCTCGCGATTACAGCGGGCGTCGCTGGGCCGAGCCATCTGTCGAGCATCTGCGGCGGCTGATGCGGTATGTGCTGCTCAACTCCCGTGAAGCAAGGGCCCGAGCGTCAAAGGGACGGTTGGATGTTCAGTCCGCGAGCCCGCCCCAGAGCGCTCTCCAACGGATCCGAGAACTTGTGTGGACGGCCCGAAATGCACCAACCACCACAACCGAAAGTGGACAGAGTCTGGGACGGCCTTCTGTCATTTGGGAAGGACCGCAGCTCGTGAATCACAGCCTGGCTCTCGTCAATCGTGAAATGGAGTTGGCTCTGGATGATTCCCACAAAGTGCAATTGAGCGTCCAGCCGGTCGGGGCAGACTCCTTCTCAACAACGCTACACAACAGGTTTCGCTCCCTCCCATCGCGCTACTTTCGTCCTCTCGATCGGGTAGACGTCCACGTCCGGCACCAGTGGCCTCCCAATTGGACACCCCCCGCGGAAGGACGCTGGGTACTCATTCAGCCTTGGGAGTATGGAAACCTACCGTTGGAATGGGTTGAGAATATTAATCAGGCAGTCGATGAAGTCTGGGTGCCCTCAAGCTTTGTGCGGCGCCTCTATATGGAATCCGGCGTGCCACCCTGCCGGGTACACGTCGTGCCGAACGGCGTGGATACGGACTGTTTTCGGCCGGGCTTGGCTCCTTTTTCGCTGCGCACGAAGAAGCGCTTCAAGTTTCTTTTCCTGGGCGGAACCATTCATCGCAAGGGGGTGGACTTGTTGCTGCAAGCCTACCTCAAAAGCTTTAGCCGCGATGATGACGTGGCGCTGATCATCAAGGATATGGGCACCCGTGGACTGTATCAGGGACAAGGAATGGGGCAGCAGATCACTCAGCTGCAGCAGGACCCCAAGGTCGCAGCTATTGAGTACCTGGACCAGGACCTTTCGGACCGCGAGATCGCTGCGCTGTACAATGCCTGCCAATGTCTGGTTCATCCGTATCGAGGTGAAGGATTCGGCCTGCCCGTGCTGGAGGCCATGTCCTGCGCGCTGCCGGTCATCGTCACCGAAGGAGGAGCAACCGATGACTTTGTGGATAGTTCCGTCGGTTATCTGGTCTCTTCCACTCCCCAGGTTTTTGGAAACCGTGAGATTGGAGGGCTTCACACAACGGGCGATTTGTGGATGTTGGAGCCAGACCCGACTGCTCTCGCCTCCGCACTTCAGCACGCCTGCCAAAACCGGGAAGAAGCCCTGGAGAAAGGGCAGGCCGGTAGACGCAGAGTCGTTGAAGGATGGACATGGAACCACGCGGCCGACCTGGCGCTCAAGCGCATCGAAGAGCTGCGCCGCAAACCGGTACGCCGCTTCCTCCAACAGGTGGAGGGAGCCGTTCTGTTCGATTTTAGTGGCAGTCCAGACGTGTCTGCAGAGGCCGCTAGAGCCTCGCTGATTTCCCTGAGGCAAAACTCATACGTCAAGCTGAAAGTGTTCTTCAGAGGTAAGTCAGATAAGTGGCTCGCAGATTTTCCCGAGGTGAGCACGCTGCCGGACCACACGTTTGAGGGCTGTCTGCACGCTATCCGAAGCCAGGTTGGCGCAAAATACTTGGTCCTGGTGACGGCCCCCCTCCTGTTCTCGAAGCAGTGGTTTTCGCAGCTACTGAGCGTCGGAAACGAGTGCGGCGCCCCAACTAGAATCCTCTGCCCTTCCGTCAACCTGGAGGGGGCCAAGAACTACCTATCCTTTGACTCCTTCCCGGACGAATTCGCATTTCAGCGGTTCGCCCGATCGGTGTGGCGATCAGAACGCGGCCAGTATCGAGCGATGGATGCCTTACCTGCGGCCTGCGCGATGGCGAATTGGGACTGCCTCGAATCAGGACTCTCAGAAGTACCCCGAGATTGGTCTGAGTGGCTCGCGACACTGATGGGACAGGGAGCCCGAATCTTTTGGGTTCAGGACACAGTGATGGCTGAGGTGCGCTCTCCAGTTCCAGGATTAGTCATGCAGGAGTGCCTCTCTTAGATTCTTAAGGCTGAAGAGGGTCCGCTTCTCGAACACCTTAGGGACCCGCGCGGCGACATCTCTGAAAAAGATCCAACCCAGGTTTTGCTTTGCTGGTGTCGTCTGGATTGGTGTAAGCTCCTGACGCGATCGGGAGGTTCGGCTTGAGTAAGAGGGCTCTCATTACAGGTATCACAGGTCAGGACGGGTCCTATCTGTCGGAGCTTCTCCTGTCCAAAGGCTACGAGATTCATGGAATCATTCGTCGATCCAGCAGTTTCAACACTGAGCGAATCGAGCACATATACTCGGATCCTCACGAGGCCAGAGTTCCGCTCTTCCTCCATTACGGTGACTTGACCGACGGAGCCAGCCTGAGGTCTGTCATTGCGAGAGTCCAGCCTGAAGAGATTTATAACCTGGGGGCGCAGTCTCATGTGCGCGTTAGTTTCGACCAGCCGGTCTACACCGTGGAGACTGACGCAATCGGAACATTGATCCTGCTGGAGGCCATTCGGGATATTTGTCCAAACGCGCGTTACTATCAGGCCGGAAGCAGCGAGATGTTTGGAAAGGTTCAACAGGTTCCCCAAAACGAAGCTACGCCGTTCTATCCCCGCAGCCCTTACGGATGCGCCAAGGTTTTTTCACACTGGCAAACCGTGAACTATCGGGAGGCGTATGGACTGTTCGGCTGCAACGGGATCCTTTTCAATCATGAGTCTCCCCGACGCGGAGAAACGTTTGTGACCCGCAAGATCACGCGAGCCGCCACCCGGATCAAAGAGGGCTTGCAGGACACGCTTTACCTCGGCAACCTCGATGCGAAGCGGGACTGGGGTTTTGCGGGGGATTACGTTGAGGCCATGTGGCTCATGATGCAGCAAGACCAGCCCGGCGATTTTGTGATCGCGACTGGTGAAACCCATTCCGTCAGGGAATTCGTGGAGGCGACCTTCTCCTGGTTGAAGCTCGACTGGCAGAAGCACGTGAAAATCGACCCCCGGTATTTTCGTCCAACCGAGGTGGACCTGTTGCTGGGTGATAGCAGCAAGGCCCGGCAGGTTCTAGGATGGCAGCCCAAGGTGGCTTTCCAGAACTTGGTAGAGATGATGGTAGAAGCGGACTGGCAGCTGGCGCGCAAGGAGCGGCTGGTTCGCGAGAACCGGAAGGTCATTGCGTCGGGCAATGACAATCCTTAGTGATGTCAGAGGCGATTGGCCGTGGCTAGCCTGGTCGTCGCAGCCGAAGACATTCTTGGCAACTTATTGAAGCCTGGCTCGCAACTGCGTTTCTTATGAAGAAGATTCTAGTCACGGGAGGTGCTGGATATATCGGTTCCCACGCGGTCAAGGAGCTGGTTCGAAGGAATTACTCTGTCCTGGTTCTCGACAACCTGGTTTATGGACACCGCGAGTCCGTGGGGAACGCAGAGTTCATTCACTGCGACCTGGCAAACGAATCCTTTCTAAAGGAAGTCTTCTCCTCTTATGCCATCCAGGCCGTGATGCATTTTGCGGCTTACGCTTACGTTGGAGAGTCGGTCACAGATCCGGGGAAATACTACCAGAACAACGTCGCCTCAACCCTCAATCTGTTGCGGGTCCTGGTGAAAGCCGGAGTCCGGCAGTTCATCTTCTCGTCAACCTGCGCCACCTACGGAAACCCGATTGAAATCCCCATCACGGAAGATCACCCCCAGCAACCCATAAACCCCTATGGTGCAAGCAAGCTGATGGTGGAACGGATACTGAGGGATTTTGATCAGGCCTACGGATTAAAATCGGTCGTTTTCCGCTACTTCAATGCCGCGGGCGCTGACCCCGATGGCGAGGTGGGCGAGTGGCATGAGCCCGAAACACATTTGATCCCGCTGGTTCTGGATGCCGCATCCGGACGAAGAGCCAATGTTCGGATTTTCGGGACCGACTATCCGACATCGGACGGGACCTGCATTCGTGACTACATTCACGTGACAGACTTGGCGGATGCGCACATCCTTGGCTTCCACTTTCTGCAGCAGCACAATCGGTCCGAAGTATTCAATCTCGGTAACGGCACCGGTTTTTCCGTACGGGAGGTGATCTCCACGGCGCATCAGGTGACCCGTCGAGACATCCCCACGATTGAGACGGCACGCCGACCGGGCGATCCGCCCGTTCTGGTTGGCAGCTCCGAAAAGGCAATCAAGGTTTTGCGCTGGCAGCCTCGTTTGGCATCGCTTGACAGGATTATCGAGACAGCCTGGGGCTGGCATCAAAAGTCACAAACCATTCGCGACGGGTGACCCTTCTGTTGGGCAAGACTCCAACTCCCTTCTAATTTCAAAAACACCGATCGAGGTCATTCTTTCACCATGGCAATTCACGTTCATGCACGCCATCTAGGAGATGTGGTCGTCCTCAAACCGGACGTTTTCGAGGACGAACGTGGCTTTTTCATGGAGACATATCGAAAAGATCAGTTCACCCAGCTGGGGTTACCCACTGATTTCCCGCAGGACAACCATTCCCGGTCGGCCCGAGGCGTGCTGCGCGGGCTCCATTTTCAGTGGGATCCGCCTATGGCCAAACTGATGCGGGTGACGGTTGGGACTGCCTTTCTCGTCGCCGTCGACATTCGCAAGAACTCTCCCAGCCTAGGCCAGTGGATCGGCCTGGAAGTCTCGGCTCAAAACAAGCTGCAGGTATTTGCCCCCGCTGGATTCGCGCGCGGGTTTTGCGTTCTGTCTGATTTTGCTGAAATCCAGTATAAGTGCACCGGTACCTACAATCCTAAAGCCGAGTCGGGAATTCGCTGGGATGATCCGGAACTCGGAATTGAATGGCCCATTACCAACCCGATCCTTTCAGGCAAGGATGCCAAAGCTCAAACACTGTCAGAATGGCTTGCTCGCCCGGAGTCGTCGGCTTTCTCGAAATGACCGTCTCTTGCAAACGGTTTGCTAGGGGGTCCAATTCTAGAAACCCTTCGTACTAGGTCATTTCTGACAGAGGGGTCAAAAAAACAACATCGAGCCCGTGATGCCCATGGTGCTCGTCGAGAACGCACCAACGGAAAATCTCCAGCGGGCCTTCCGCTAACTCGCTCTCGGTTCCTCATAAGTAATTCATTTTACATCTATTAACCAGCCTCACGAGGTCTTCAAGAAAGCCTCTCGTGTCCGCGGACTGCCTCCCCGAGTTCCCTCTCTCCCTTGGCATCGCAACTGCAATACCCGGAGCGGGGAAAACCTACCGTGGGTCCTGGGGACGGGAGTGATTCGTGCGGTTTGGTGCCATCGTAGTGGGCCGATTGGATTCCAGTCGACTGCCTGGGAAGGTGTTGCGCTCCATACATGGGGAGCCGCTCCTGGCTTATGTGTTGGCCCGTTGTGGCCAGATCAAGGTCGAAGGGAAAAAGGTTGTCGTGGCCACATCTTCCCGGTCAGTCGACGATCCTATTGCAGACTACTGCGATCAGGCTGGCGTCGCTTGCTTTCGTGGTCCCGAAATCGATGTTGCCAGGCGTGTCTTGGAGTGTGCGACCCATTTCGGTTTTGACTGCATCGCCCGAGTCAACGCCGACAGTCCGTTTCTGGAGCCCGCACTGCTTGAGGAGGCCTGCCATCTGGTAAGGAACGAAGGATACGAGTTCGTTACGAATCTCTATCCCCGTTCCTTCCCCTACGGAGTGAGTGTTGAGGTGATGAAGACCGACACCTTTGAAGAGGCTTGCGCTCGAATGGACAGCGCCTTTCATCGTGAGCATGTCACCCGCGTCTTGTACGAGCAGATCGACCGCTATCGGTTTTTCAACATCACTCGCCGAGAGCAGGATCTCAGTTCCGTACGCCTCACGATCGACACTCCTGAAGACCTGGCTCACTTTGATCAATTCGTTCGGACCCGAACCGAACCCTGGGCAAAAATTTCCTACCTCCAGGCGGTTGAATGCTACAGGAAGGAACTCCTAACCACATGATTACGCTCTTTTGCATTCGTCCGAAGGGCTTCAACGTCGGCAACGACACCATCTTTATCGGAATGCAGCACTTCATCAACGAGGCCTTCGGCGAGGTGGTCAACCTGATCTCGCTTCCAGCTACTTCCCGGTACGAGAGTCAGGCCAAAGCCGGTCTAACCGCTCAAACCATCCATGAGATCAACCAATATGGGCACGGAGTGATCGTTGGGGGTGGCAACCTCTATGAAAACGGTGAGCTGCAGGTCGGACTGGATTCGCTGGAATCCCTGGAAGTTCCAATGGTTCTGTTCAGCCTGTCACGTGGCCGGATCTATAACCGGCAGCACCGTATGGTCAACCGAACCGATGCCATGCCCGATCGCGTCATTAGGGCTTTGAATCTGAAGGCCAGTCACTCGCTGGCGCGCGACAAAGCCACGCTGGCCTACTTGCATAGCATCGGCTGCACAGGCGCCCAGCTGGGGGGGTGTCCGACTCTGTTTCTGGACCGCATGCTTCACCGTCTGCCTAGTCTGCCGGAGAACGAGACGCCCGGCGTTTTGATCTCGGTACGCAACCCCTCGCTGATGAACATTCCTCTTCAAAAGCAGTCTCAGGTTTATCGCGACATCAATAAGGTGGTGGAGTTCCTCCACGGCGAAGGACATCGGCGGATTCGCCTCTTATGCCACGATCATCGGGACATTGCTTTCGCCGCTTCCTTTCCCGGTCTCGAATACGTTTATACGGGCGATGTCTATAGCTACCTGTCGTTGCTCCGTGCCTGCGAACTGAACATCACTTACCGCCTTCATTCGTTCTTACCATGCTTGGCGTTCGGGACTCCGACCATCAAGCTCAGTTACGACGAGCGGGCCATGAGCCTGACTGAAACAATTGGCATGGAAGCCTGGAACATCGACATGATCAACTGCGACGACGTGATTCGAGCGGTGACCAGACGCTATTTCCGACTGGATGAACTCAAATCGCTGCGCGCCAGTGCTCTGCCTGTGTGGAACGGGTTTTACGAATCCATGCTTGGGACCTTTCGGCAGTTTGCAGCAAAGGTGCGGGCCTGCCACGAGCAAGCCCAACCGGCATGCGAAATGGTGAACGGATGAAGCCCACAATTCACGTCATTGCAGAAGCCGGTACCAATCACAACGCCAAGCTGGAAACGGCCAAGACGCTGGTGGACACCGCTGTTTCTGCGGGCGCCGACTCCGTGAAATTCCAAATCATCTATCCGGAGGGACTGTACCTTCCCCGATTCTGGCAAAGCGGACGCTATGTGCCAAACGAAGTCTTTCAGAAGCGGTTGTCTGGAATGCTCAGCGATGACGACTACCGTCGCTTGTCGGATCATTGTCGCCATCAAGGTATCGCCTTCAGCGCCTCGGTGTTTGACGAGCGAGGTCTCCGGCTTCTGGAGGAGCTGGACGTCCCCTACATCAAGCTGGCGTCCTGCGATTTAAACAATTCACGCCTCCTCAAAATGGCCGCAGAGACAGGCCGGCCGCTTGTTGTTTCAACGGGCATGGCGAGCCTCGGCGAGATCGAACACGCCGTCTCAGCGATCCTTTCGACCGGGAATAACCTTCTGACGCTGATGCATTGCGTCTCCGTGTATCCCTGCCCCACAGACCGCATGAACCTGGCCTTCCTCGACTTGTTGAAGAGCGCTTTCGGCTGCCAGGTGGGGCTATCGGACCACACGGAGAGCAGCCTGGCCGCGGCAGTGGCGGTCGCAAAGGGAGTCAGTTGGATTGAGAAGCACTTCACACTGGATCGCATGTCCGACGGTTTTGACCACGCTTACGCCATGGAACCAGAGTCGTTCGCCGGATTCATCCGGGATGTCCGGGCCTGCGAAATCGGCTGTCGCCATCAGATCGAGAAGCTCGGTGAATCAGAAAGAATCACCCGACAGAGAGCACGTCGCGGTCTTTACGCAGCACGTGATGTTAACGCCGGGGAAGTGGTCGAAGCCACCGACGTCTTGGTAGTGCGGCCTGAAGCCGAGCTGGCTCCCAATCAAATCGACCTCATTGTAGGGCGTCGACTGCGCCTGGCCGTTTGTCAGTACCAAGCTTTTTCGCTGGCGGCGTTGGAGCTTTGAACGAACTCTGCGGGGAGTCTAACCCTTTGCCTATGAGACTTCAAATCGTCTGCCGGGGATCGACAAAGGAAGGATTGGGCCACCTGTTTCGAGCACGAACGTTCGCCAAGACGGCCCAGTATTTCCACGACGTCGAGATCGTGGCCATCCTGGAACCCGAATTGGAGTTGCTGTTCGGCGAACTGAACTGCTCGGTGCGATTTGCCCGAAACGACCGCGCCGCTTTGGCTTACCTCCAGGACTTCGACGCAGAGGTCCTGCTGTTCGATCTGACACGACTGGATCGTGAGATCTTCGAAGAGGCAATCGGAACGCCCCGACTGACGGCATCCCTTTCTCCGGTATTCGAGCACATGGCCAGGCTGAACATTGTCTTTACCCGAACGGCTCAAGCGCCACAGCTCGACGGGGTGCAAATCTTTGGAGGCCTGCGCTATGCCATCTTCAACGAAAACTGCACCTGGATCGAAGATGATCGCTATGAACGCAACTTGTCGCTCCCTGACTTCACGATCGCTGTGTGTATGGGTGGCGGTGACGCAGCTAACAAAACTCTTGCGGTTCTCCAGGCCCTCATGAGGATCAACAGCAACCTCACCATCTGGGCCTTGCTCGGAGAGGGCTATTCTCATTCATACAACGAGCTGGTCGACACCGTGCGCGGAAGCCGCCGTCACGAGGTCATCCTGGCCAAAACCAACCGTTCCATGTGGCGCATTATGGGGCAGTGCAGCCTGGGGATCCTGGCCGGCGGCCTCACCACAATCGAAGCCATCTACGCAGGTTTGCCCACGGTCAACCTGTTCGAGCGACAGGAACACCTGGACACCATGACCCAGGAGCTGTTTGAACTCGGTGTCTGCGTCAACGGGGGTCTCTTCTCCGAAAGATCCCTGGACACGATGGTTCGCACCGTCCAATACCTCAATGATAATCGCAACCGGCTTCGGGAGATGCACGTGCGCTGCAAAGGCCTCGTCGATTCGAGAGGTAGTGAACGCGTCTTGCAAGAGTTGGAGGCGGAGCTTGAAAAACGACCCGGACGTTTGTCGGCGCGCTCGAGCCAGTCGGATGTTATGAGCCTCAATCCATGAATCAGGTCAGGTCAGGCCTGCTCCAAGGCAACCAAAGGAAAGCATGAATTCCGTTCAACTTGATCTGCCAGTTCCGCGGAAGCTACAAGACGATCTGCTCAAGAACCTGTATTGGGTGGACTCAGGTCTGGAAAGCTTGCACTTCGATACCCATGACGATCGTTTGCTTTGTTTCAAATACCGAGGCAACACGCCAGTGGAGGACGTAAACCATCGCCTCAAAGAGACGGCGGACCGTCTGGCTCGCTCGCTCAAGGTTCTGCCCGAGAAGGTCTACTACAGCACTCCGATCCGATCCCTCAAGGGCTGCACCGCTCCCTACGAGAACCTTGTGCGGAAGGGATGGGTGACCCCAACCTCCAACGGAATGCACGCGTATCGGGGCCTGATGTACGACCTGTATCAAGCCCTCGATGCCGCCTTCCGGCGCGAAGCTCTGGCCCTGCGGGTGGAAGAGTGCAAGCTTCCGGCCCTAATGGACCTGGCCACCCTGGCCCGAACCGGTTACCTGGAAAGCTTTCCGCACAATGCAAACCTGATCACCCATCTGCCGGAGCAGGCCGAGGTGATCGACCGGTTCAAGCAGGCCATCAAACAAAACAGCCAAGGAGCTGTGGCGTCAGACGGAGTATGGCTCGCTCCAAGCCATGCCCTGTCCCCAACGGTTTGCTACCACTTCTACCAGGTTCATCAGAACCAGACGTTGCCCGCAAACCTGGTAGGCGCCACGGCCGTTTCGCCCTGCTACCGGTTTGAGGGTAAAGCGATGCAAGGCCTGCGTCGGTTGCGCGAGTTCAACATGCGAGAGATCATCTTTCTCGGCTCGCCTGATGAGGTGTTGGTTCGCCGTCAAGCTCTTCTGGAACTTCAAAAGGAGATGCTTCAGCGGTGTCACCTCCAAGCCACCATCCAGACCGCATCCGACCCCTTCTTCCTGGACACATACGATAAGAGACGCCTCTTTCAGATGAGCTTCGACCTGAAGTACGAGGTTCAAGCCTACCTTCCAGAGGACGATACCTGGTTGGCCATCGGATCGGTCAATTACCACCAGGATCACTTCGGAAAAGCGTTCGGTATTCGTCAGGCCTCCGGTGAAACGGCTGAGAGCTGTTGTCTGGGTTTTGGGATCGATCGCTGGTGCTTCGCCATTTTTGCCCAGCATGGCCTCGATCCGGACTCCTGGCCTGAGACCTTGCAGCATCTGGTCTCCTCAGTGCGAAGCCAGGGGGAGGCACGATCATGACGTCGCCCCGAATTTCGAGCGAACAGTTGCTTGGAGGATTCCGGAATGTAGGACTGGAGCGTGGAGACGTGGTGTATGTCGCTTCCTCATTGGCAGCTCTGGGCCTGATGCCCAATCCGGTGATGGATACGCTTTCGGCTTTGCGCGAGGCGGTGGGGCCGGAGGGTACGCTGGTGATGCCTGCCTTCAACTTCGGATTCTGCAAAGGAGAACCTTTCGACTGCGAGAGAACACCGTCGCAGTGTGGGGTCCTGTCGGAAGCATTCCGAGGACTGCCAGGCGTAGTCCGATCCTGGGCGCCGCCTTACCACAGCGTTTGCGCAGCTGGTCCAAGAGCTCGAGAAATAACCGAGCTTGAGGCGTTGACCTCTTTCGGTTCTGACTCGGTATTCCAGCACCTGGTCGATATGGGTGCAAAGCACCTTTTGATCGGCTGCGGGTATCAGGAAGGCGTGGCTCATTTTCATTGGATCGAGGAGTTGTGTGGCGTGCCCTATCGCTACTTCAAGAAGTTTGAAGGCACTGTGATTCGCAACGGGACCGCCCAACGACGGGCGTTTTTCATGTACGCCCGCCGGGAAGTGCATAATGTTCTCCTCAATGCCGACCCACTTGGGCTTCAGTTCGAGCAGACAGGGTTGGTTCGCCACGCGGAGGTGGGATTCTGCAGAATCCGCTCCTTCCGGCTCAGCGATTTCTCGGCTTACTTCAAGCCGCGATTCTCCGCCAATCCCTCGCTCTTGCTGGCGTCGGCACCCATTCCAGCGGTCCCATCATCCCCCGTGAAGAGAATTCATCACATAGGCGTCGTGTCGCGATACTCCGACAAGATCCGATCATTTCTTGAAACCCTCTCCTGCGATCTGGCTTTTGAAGGCGTCGTGCCCGAGATTGGTGTCAATTGCCGGTATTTTACCGGACTCGACATCAGGATCGAGCTGGTTGAGCCGTTACATGATGGCAGCCAGGTCTCTCGCCACAGCCGGAAGAATCCCACCTGCCCGCTCCATCACATCGCCTTCGAGGTAGATCGGCTGGAGGATGCCGTCGCCTTCTTCCGCAGCCACGGTTACGAAGCTTTGGACGGGCAGTTCCATTTCGGACCCACGCCCTATGAGCGCGTCGTTTTTTTGTCGCCGGTCGAGACCGGCGGGCTGCTGGTGGAATTGGTCGCGAACGATGGCAAGTCGGATCCCGTTTATGGAGGACAGCAAACATGTTGAAAGAAGACCTGCTCAGCAAAGTGAAAGAGCTTTTGGGGCAGGAGTGGAACCTCTCTCCTGATTCGATTCCCGACAATGCGCAGCTCGGCCAGTTCGAAGCCTGGGATTCTTTGGGACATATCTCGGTGATGCTGGCTTTGGAGGCCCGCTTTAACGTCGAAATGAACAGCGAAATCATTCAGAGTCTCTTGTCCGTTCCCCGCATCGTTGACTTCCTGGCGGAACGAGAGGTTGTGGCTTCATCCTGAACTTTCGGCCTTGCCGCAAACGGCCGGGTTCTGGACCTTGGAGGAAATTGATGACGCAAGCAGTCACGGAATTCGGTCCCAGTCAGGGTTGGCATCCGGGGTGGGAAGAAAACGTCTACGGCAAGGGCAGACATCTGAACCGTTACCCCTACCATGCCGTGGTCGGGTTTGTCCTGTCGAACTTCGGCCAACGCCCGGATCGATTCCAGGTCAGGATCCTTGAACTGGGCTGTGGCGCCGGAAACAATCTGTGGTTCGCTGCTCGTGAGGGCTTCAGTGTAGCTGGAATCGAAGGTTCCGCCTCCGCCGTCGAGTACGCGCGCCAGCGGTTCTCAATTGAACACCTGCAAGGCGATATCCGTGTCGGCGACTTCTCGAACCTGCCCTGGTCCGATGAGTCCTTTGACGTGGTCCTGGACCGCTGCGCGTTGGCCTGTACCACACGACACACTATCGAGTCGGCATTGAATGAGAGCCGACGTGTGCTCAAGCCCAATGGAAAGCTCCTTTCCGTAATTTACAGCTACGATCACCCTGGTCGCATCTTCGGGTACAGCCTCGGAGACAACACTTACGACAACTTTAGGGGCGGGTACTTCTTCGGTTTGGGAACGACCCACTTTTGTACCCGGGAGGAGATCGACGAACTCTTCGGCAGTCGCTTCAGCATCAGCTCGCTTGTGCATACGATAGAGGAGAATCATCTCGGATCCCCTAGGGCAGTGAACGCTTTTTGGAGAGTGGAGTGCGTTAAGACCCCATGGGCGTAAACCAGCTGGCGCTTTTGCAAAAACTGGGGCCCCTGCGGCGAGACATTGTCTCAGATGGGTTCGACCAGGCCCTGAAACTCCTCGGACAAGACTTCCCATTGAAGGTCCACGAATATGCCACCGGGACCCCGTGTTGGACCTGGCGGGTGCCGGCCAAGTGGTCCTGTGACGAGGCCTTTGTAGAAACCTTGGCCGGAGAGCGCTTAATCGACCAGACATGGCACCCTCTACAGATCGCTTCCTATTCGATCGCTCTGGATCAGATCCTGACCCGAGATGAGCTGTCGACGCATCTGCACACTCATCCTCATCTGCCGGCCCACGTCCCCTTCATCTTTCACTACTACCAGAAAGACTGGGGCTTTGGCTGTGGCCACCAAGTACGGGACAACCTGACCCAAGGTCGTTACCGGGTTGTCATCCGAAGCCGCTTTGAGCCCGGATATCTCAAGGTAGGCGAGCTAGTGTTGGAAGGCGACACGGAAGACTGTTTCGTGTTGTGTGGCCATCTTTGCCACCCCGGTCAGGTCAACGATGGCCTGAGCGGTGTTGTCACGGGACTGGCTGTCATGGAAGAATTGGCGCGGTTGCCAAGGCGACGTTACACCTACCGTTTGCTGATTCTTCCTGAAACCATCGGCAGCGTGGCCTGGCTGAGTCACAACGAATCGCTTATCCCTCGAATCAAGGCCGGCCTCTTCTTGGACATGACCGGAGTGGATCTCCCTCCGGCGTTGCAACTCTCCTACTTCGGCAACACCTCGGCCGATGCCTGCCTTCGCTATATTCATCAGAGCAGCGAAGAGGGCGCCTGGACTGCGTCCTATCGGGGAGTGGTGGGCAACGATGAGAGGCAATTCAATGCACCGGGAGTGCGCATTCCCATGCTTTCCTACTCTCGGGCCCTCCCGTGGGGACACCCCCTTCGCCCCTATCGCGAATACCACTCTTCTGCGGATACGCTGGAGATTACCGGAGTCAACAGACTGAACCAGTCCCTGCAGACCGTTCTCGCGATGGTTCAGGCCTGGGATGACAACTACTACCCCGTCAATCGCTTCAAGGGAGAGGTCTTCCTGGCCGGGTACGACCTGGCCACCGACCGCCATCGCAACCTCGATGTTCATCGAAACCGATTGAAGATTATGGATCTGATCGATGGCAGCCATTCAAGTGCTCACATTGCTGAGAGACTAGACATTTCGTTCTATGAAGTACGTGGCTTCCTGGAACAGCTGCGAGCAGCAGGCCTGATCGAAGCCAGGATGGATCGCCAATTTGCAGGGGACCGCGAACCAGCATGTTAGCAACTGACTCTACAACCGACGAACTGCACCAACTGGCGTCTGATCGGCCGCTGACTACTGTGGAGATTCATAAGCCTAACGACTTTTATGGACATGCCACAATCATCAAGAAATACTGCGGCGTTCCACTCGACTATCAAATCAAAGCCGCTATCGAACACGGGATGTATCTTCCCGGCAGGGTCTGGTCTACCGACTTGGCTAGCTCTCTACCCTCTGTCTTTACCATCAGTTCCGCCCGCTTTCCGACACTCCGTGAGCACTCACGCAAGCATCTATTCGCGCTGGGGCCTATTCTGGCCTATGCCAGCCATGACCTGAGTGCACAACAACTTGTCGAGGAGAGTAACCGACTGGGCAAATGCCTGCTGGTCTTTCCAGCCCATTCGACGCATCACGTAGACACCGATTTCGACATTCACAGATATTGCGCGGCTTTAGAGCAGATGGGAAAGGGGTTCGATGTAATCCGCGTTTGCCTTTACTGGAAAGACATCCTCCGAGGCCTGGCCCAACCTTATCTGCAACACGGCTTTCAGTGTGTCACGGCCGGCCACATGTTTGATCCGTTGTTTTTGCCGCGCCTGAAACGATTCATCGAACTGTCAAGTGTCACAACCTCCAATCAGGTCGGGACTCATATTGGGTACTGCATTTGGATGAAAAAACCCCACTTTCTGACTCCCTTCAACCTAAGAAGATCAGCCAACGATTCCCGGATGCTGGCTGAGTGCATCGACCCGGCCAACGCTCCCCAGGCACTGACCGAAATCAGCGCGGCGTTTGTCGAGCCTCAGGGTGAGATAACCCCGAAGCAGAAAAGCTTGGTTGCACGCTATTGGGGCTTTGATGACCACAAAACACCCGACCAACTGAAGGCGACTCTCCAGGCAGCAGAGGATCTTTTCCAGCGCGGGAAGCCTGTCGACAATAGATCCCACAAACCACCTACGATCCGTTCCATCGACCGGCTGATCGATGCAGTTGGCAGGATCGTTTCAAGTCGTCCCAGGCGGGTGCCGGGCTACCTAGAGATCGAGGGCAGACCGATTGCGTTCGCGGACCTTCACAGTTTCTACCACCAGGCAAGGCAGATCTTTCAGGGCCGACTCTATGACTTCACACCAAGGACTGATACGCCTGTAATTCTGGATTGTGGTGCCCATATCGGGCTGGCTTCGCTCTTCTTCGCGCTACGTTTCCCTCAGGCTACTATTCGGGCATTCGAGGCGGATCCCGAGATCGCTCAAATGCTGAAGAACAACGTTGAATCTTTGAGTCTGAGGCAAGTCTCAGCTCACCATTGTGCCGTCTGGACGCATGATCGTGGGATAGGATTTAAAGCTTCCGGAGATGATTCCGGGCATGTCAAGTCGAATGGGAACGATCTGAAACACCACGTCCCTACAGTGAGACTTCGCGATCTGCTCAACCAAGGGCCCATAGACCTGCTGAAGCTGGACATTGAGGGAAGTGAGCATGCCGTCATCAACGATTGCGATGGTGCCCTTAGGAATGTTGAAGCAATTGTGGTTGAGGTCCATCAATTTCGGGAAGAAGATGGTCGACTGGGGGATGTGTTGTCCGCATTGGAGAGGAATAACTTCAGGTATGTCCTCGGCGACCTCCACGCAGCCAATTGGCTCCAATCGAGTGAGAGAATTCCATTCTCTGCTGCCTCCACGGATAAGTACATTGTGACCGTTTACGCATGGCAGTCTGAAACCTTTCGGAAGCTACCATCCTGTGTTCATGGACTATCTAGTGAGAACCTGCCTCAACTCGGAAAGGTATTGGATCTGCTGAATTCACACCGCGATGAGGCAGCTCTGGGTGCCCTGGATGCCGCGGTCAGGGCGAATCCTAATCTGCCATCCCTCCAGTACGGGCGAGCGCTGGCACTGGCTCGACAAGGAATGGCCAGTCAAGCTATTAGCGTGCTCCGGGATCTCTTGGCTTTGATGCCCAACCACCCTAAGGCAGGCCTCCTGCTCCAAGAGCTGGGCCCTGAGCTCAGCTGTTACCTCAATTCGATCGATCAGGCGATAAAGTGATGGCACAGGTACTCAACATTATTCAACAGCTCTCCCTAGGCGGCGCCAGTCGATCCTTGATTGCGATTGCCAAGTACCTCATGCGTGGGGGGCATTATCGCTGCAGGGTGGCATCCCTTCTTGCCGCTGATCGGGAAGCGGTCAAGCTGGCCAGCGAAGCTGGACTGGAGATTATCGAAGCTCCATCCCGAGCCCTTCTAAGGAAGGAGATCGCAAATGCAGACCTGGTTCAACTGAACTGGTGGAACACGCCTGAGATGGACGACCTTATGCGAAGTGAGCTGCCACCAGCCAGGCTGGTAGTATGGTGTCACGTCGCGGGTGATGGGGAGCCACAGATCATAACGAACACCCTGGTGGATTTCTCGGATGTTACGGTTGCTACCAATCCATGGACGTATGGCAATCTTCCGGTGTTCAAGAACCTCTCCCGAGACGCTAAGTCACAGCGGGTCGCAATGATCTATGATGCTGCGGACCTTGAGCGTGTGCGCGACATCCGGCGTCAACCACACTTGCAGTTCAACGTCGGCTACATCGGTACGGTCAGCTTCGTCAAGATGCATCCGGAATTTGTCGCCATGAGTTCCACAGTTCGAATCCCGGATGTCCGGTTTGTTGTTTGTGGGGGCGGAGTGGAAGCAACGCTAAGAGAGCAGGCTGTACGACTGGGATCGGTAGACAAGTTTCAGTTCCATGGCTACGTTAAAGACATCCGGCCAGTGCTTGAAGTGATGGATGTCTATGGTTATCCCCTGTGCGAGAAGACCTATGCTTCAGGCGAACTCAACCTACAGGAGGTCATGGCCTGTGGCATTCCTCCGGTTGTATTTCCCTACGGTGGCGTCAAGCAACTGGTCATTAACGAGTACACAGGGTTGGTGGTAGAGAGCACGACTGAGTATAGAGACGCTCTTGAGTACCTCTATCACAATCCCAGGGAGCGGGAGCGTCTGGGGAGCAATGCGCGCGAATACGCTCGTCAGATTTTTGGAGCGGAAAACGCTGCTCAGAAGCTCCACCTCCTGTATGGACGGATCTTGTCCCACCCCAAACAGCTACGATTTTGGGGAAGAAGACCGGGTATCTCTTTGCTTGACCAGCCAATCACCATGCGGGATCTGACAGGTGAGCGCTCGACCGGAGCAGAACGTTTCATCGAATCGCTGGGAGGAATGGGAACGGATTTCGAGATCAGCTTACGGGGTACACAGCCGGACCTCCAACTCAAGGCAGAAGCTAAGATCGCAACGTCTTCTGAGTTATTGTATTCTTCCGGCGTTCGTCCGTACCGCAACTTCTATACCCATGATCCTCATCTCCGCCTCTGGTGTGGACTGGTTCTTCAGCATTCCGGGAAACCCAAGGATGCCTGCACTGAATTTGCCTCAGCGATTGACCTGGGCCTCAATCACTGGAGGACACGGTGGTATTTAGCTCAGGCCGCGCAGGCCTCTGGAGACTATCTGCTGGCCGAGAAGTCAGTTCTCGATGTCATAGCGGCCGCACCTTATTTTGACGAAGCTCAAAGGTTCTTGGAGTCCCTTCGTCCCTTCTTGAGTTCTCGTCGTAGCCCCGGTGCGAGAAAGGAGGGTGCCAATGATCTGAGACCGGAACGGAATCTTCGGCTGCAGGCTTATGAGAAGGGCAATCCGTCATTGGAACGCTGCGATGAAGAAATCCAGTCAAACCTCCAGCACGAGATGAACGGACACGGTTACTCAGTTAGCACACTCCGCGCAAAGCCGGTGTCAACGGATATACCTTCCGGCCGGGGTCACACGGTCGAAGTTACTGAATCCCTGGCGACACCTGGTCGTCCGGTCCGGTCCGTCCGGCGGTTGACTTTGGAGGCCTTTCGTCATGCCGAGAATGGGTTGTGGCAACAAGCCTTGGACTGCCTGGATGCTGTTCTGGAGCAGGCCCCAACGAAGCAGGGAATCCAGTTCCTGCGGGCTCGCTGCCTGGAGCAACTAGGGCGGCTGAATGAAGCCGCCGCGGCGGCGCGAGCGGAACTGGCCGTTCAGCCCGGCCATCCGGATGCCTTAGCTCTGCTGCAGAGACTGCCTCGCAATGAAGAGTCGTCTGCACAAGCCGCTGCGACCGGGTGGCAGGTTCCAAAGACCATCAGGACCGCCGCATTTCTCGATTCACAGCCCGCAGGAAGCACTGTCCAGGCGGAAGACTCTCTGTCTCCCGATTCATGCAGCCATCGCACTCAAACCGGATCTGCCGCCCCGGTGGTCAATCACGCTTTTTTGGACCGACAACGAGAATTTTGGAACGTGGCCACCATCGAGGAGGCCGCTTTCGAAAGGGTCTATTGTGACAGGCGTTTGGAGAATCTCTCGCCTGAGGAACGCTGGCAGGCTTTGAAACTTTCCGGAGAGAAGTCTGTGGAAGCCGTCCTGAAGAACCTTCCGGCGCGCCCCGACTGGAGCATCCTGGAACTGGGCTGCGGCATCGGCCGTGTGATCAAGCCGTTGCGGAAAAGATTCGAGCGGGTTGACGGAGTCGATATCTCCGAAAAGATGATCCAGTTTGCCAGCCGGTATCTGGCAGATGACGCGCAAAACGGCGCTCTGTTCCTGAACAACGGTTGTGACCTGAAGCCATTGGCCGACAGCCAATACGACTTAGTCTATTCGATCATCGTGTTTCAACACATCCGTTCCATTTCGGTGGTACGCAGCTATCTGCGCGAAATCGCACGGGTGTTGAAGCCGGGTGGATACTTCCGGCTTCAAGTTTACGACAAAACCAATCCATCTCTGGGAAGCTATGACGAGGAAGCCCTGCCAAACGTTCAGCACGGCATGACTGGAAACGGCTACTCCGTCGAAGAACTGTGCACGCTCTTGACCGAACACGGCTACGACATCATCGAGACCGAGCATTCCAGCCCCTGGCTGTGGATCACGGCCCGAACCCCCGAGAGCGCTTGTAAAAGTCCCACCGCGACGGCCGTGTCTCGCGCAAAGGTCGGATCCGACTGGGCGGCCGCCAGGAACGGCTCAACCCAACCCCACACCTCTCCATCGGTTGGGCAAGTGACTCTCGAGGCTTTCCATCATTTCGAAAACGGCGCGTGGTCTCTGGCCCTCGACTCTCTAGATTCCGTTCTGAAACAAACACCTGAAAAGCAGGGAATCCAGTTCCTGCGGGCTCGCTGCCTGGAGCAACTAGGGCGGCTGAATGAAGCCCTCGCTGCGGCGCGAGCGGAACTGGCCGTTCAGCCCGGCCATCCGGATGCCTTGGCTCTGCTGCAGAGACTGCCTCGCAATGAAGAGTCGTCTGCACAAGCCGCTGCGACCGGGTGGCAGGCTAGCATTAGGACGCAGTTGGACAGCCGACAGTTCGATAAGGCGTTAACCCTCGCGGACGAGGTAATGAGTCGGCAAAGCAGCCAACCCGAACTGCACTACCTTCGTGCAGTGGCTCTCGAAGCGCTGGGTCAGCTCGACGGCGCTCAAGCAGCCGTCCGGAAAGAGCTGGAACTCCAGCCGAACCACCTTGAAGCGCGCAGACTGTTTCATCGCCTTCGGGTCAAGACTCTTGGAAGAACACGGGAAACAGCCGAGCACAAGGAAAGGCTGTCTGCTGGAGGAGTGACCAGTACAAAGAAGATGGATCGTTACGATCCCGCAGCCTTGAGCCTCTATTCTCAGCCCCCAGTCGGGAACACCGAGAAGTACATTCAGCTTCAGCTCTCTGACGTGATCGGTGACCCCGTGCCAACCCATCAAGGCCTCAGGGACTACGTCATTCGAGATTTTGGAAAAGGCCTGCCGGCGGCGGAAGCCATTCTAAAGCACATCATCGAACATACGCTTCGCCGAACATGGCAACCCACCGCCGGTTTGTGGAACACCACGGTGTTGTTGCCGGTCCGGAGCCACATCTGGCATCGAATCACCGGACAAACCTTCGATCGAGCCAGAACAAGGGCGGTTCGAGATATCCACTCCGATTTCGCCCAGAGCGAAGGGCCGCAGCGGGTAGCCGATATAGAACGCTACGCGGCACGTCTAGCTGGCGGCGAGAACCTAGGTCCGGCCTTGTTCGTGACCGGAGCCGTGCTGAATGAATTGGGGGGTAAGACCGACCCGAAGTCGCTCTACATGATGGACGGCGCCCGTCGGCTGGTGGCCGCTGCGCTCAACGGTTGGCTTAACATCCCCGCCTGGCTTCTGATGCACGAGGAGGAGTATGGTGCACTTCTCCGCCAGGAGCTGCGCTCCGGATTACAGGAGCGCGTGAATTCCCTGGGCTGGTTCAAGAACTACCAGTCCATTCCTCTGGTTGGTTTGAACGGTGAGCGGACGCTGCAGCGGTTCGGCCTGATGGACTTGTCGTTGTTGCAAGACCAGGTCGTGGTCGATTTCGGCTGCAACCTGGGTCAGTCCAGTCTCAAAGCCGCCCTGGCAGGGGCCAGACAGGTGCTCGGGATAGAGGGCATGCCCGACACCTATCGCCTCGCCTGCGAGATCCAGCAGCTTAGCGGACTCCAGAATCTGCATTATCTCAATGTCGACTTCAATGATCCCGAGTTCGATCGAACAATCGATGCGCAGCTACCTGATCAGGCAGACTACTCTTTCTTCTTTTCCGTCTACCGCACCAAGGAGCTGGTGGACCGCGATCGGCTGTTCCGCTACATCCGCCACAAAACTAGGAAAGGCATCTTCTTCGAGGGACACGCCCACCCCAAGATCGACACGCTGGAATACTACGAGTGGCTGTTTCAGAGTTTCGGTCTTGAATACCGCTTTCTCGGGCATAGCGAAGGCAGGCTCCGTCCGCTGTTTTTTCTGGACCTTTCCCCAGCCGCCCCTAGGAACCGAGACGAGGCCTGTCCGGCCACTACGAGCCAAATCGGCACCTCGAGTAATGCTCTTCAAAGCCGGGGTGACACAGACCCGTCCGAACCTCCGCTAACCGGTCAGCCCCCATCTCATCCTGGGCCCTCGAGTTCCGCTCCGAAGTCACGCGATGCCAAACCTCAGGGATATCTGGTTTCGGCGATTGTTTCCACTTATCGTGCGGAGCGATTTATCGAAGGACGCTTGCAGGATCTGCTGCAGCAGTCTCTGGGAGAGCGTCTGGAAATCATCGTGGTAGACAGCAACTCCCCGGAAATCGAGCGGGCCATCGTTGAACGCTATTGCCGGCGCCATCCCAATATTCAATACCTCCGCACGGATGTTCGGGAGAACGTCTATCAAGCCTGGAACCGCGGCATCAAGGCAGCTTCCGGCCAATACGTCACCAATGCCAACACCGACGACCGCCTCCGCTCGGATGCCCTCGAAGTGCTTGCCGAAGAGCTTAATCAGAATCCCAACGTCGCGCTGGTGTACGCAGACTTTCTGATTACCGGCACGGAGAACATGACGCTCGACAGTCACATCCGCACGGGTTACAGCCGTAAGCCGGATTACGACCCCAGCATCATGCTGGCAGGATGCCACATGGGACCTCAACCCATGTGGAGACGTTCGATTCATGATGAGATCGGTTACTTCGATGAGTCGTTCGAGGCATCGGGCGACTACGAGTTCTGGTGTCGATTGGCTCTGCGATATCCGATGAAGCACGTCCCTCAGTTCCTGGGCCTTTATCTCCACAACGCGAATGGGGTCTCCAACGGCAACTTAGAGAGAAGTCTTCGCGAGGCGCGCCGTGTTCAGGAGAAATATGCGGGTCGATTGCCGGCCCCGGCCCCGAACCTGCCGACGGGATTTTATTTCAAAGAACCTGTCGAGCCCGGCAGATATGTCAACATTGGCATGGTCACCTACAACCGGCTGGAATTCACGCGTCGGTCGATCGAGGCCCTGCTCAAAAACACGCGATTCCCCTACGTGTTGACGGTGGTGGACAACCATAGTCAGGATGGCACTGTTGAGTACCTCAAGCAACTCAAGCGTGAGGGGATCATCAAGAACCTCGTGCTTCTTACGGAGAATGTCGGAGTCGCCAAGGCCTCCAATCTCGCCTGGCAAATGGAAGAAGCGGCCGCTTATTACCTGAAACTGGACAACGACATCGTGATTCAGAAGCCCGATTGGCTGGACCAGATGGTGGAGGTCATTGATGACCTGCCTCAACTCGGCGCGGTCGCCTATAACTTTGAACCTGTCAGCTATCCGGTACACCGGCAGAACGGCCACACGGTGCGAATCAAAGATGGAACCCTCGGCGGTGCCTGTTTCCTGGTTCCCCGAAGAACCCATGAGAAACTGGGCTTCTGGTGCGAGGATTACGGATTGTACGGTGAAGAGGACTTTGATTTCAGCCATCGACTGCAGTTCGCAGGACTACAGACCGCCTACATGGAGGATGAGGATGTCGGACTCCACCTGCCGGGCGGGAAGGCCGGAGAGATGGATGGCGAAACCCGGCGGGCTCAAGACGAGGAGGAGTCCCGAGTTCATGCCGAATACCGGGAATGGAAGGACCAGCTGAGAATTCAACTCAGGTCCGACGCTGGACTTGTGGATCGCAACCTAAGGGCCTACCGTTCCGGAGAGCGATCCCTCTACGTGCCGCGAGGGGTGCTGTTAGGCCGTGTCGAGCCGGGCATCCAGGTGTTTGACCAGACAGACGCTCTTCTCTTCCTGGATGTCGCAGGCGAAATGACCCCCACCACACGAGACCAGCTCCTGGACTGGATTGTCAGCCAGGACCTGGACCGGTCCGGTGCTCAGACTCTGGTCCAGCACGGCAGGACGATGCTTCGAGTTCGCAAGACTCAAGATTCGAACAAACAGGATTGCTCAGGCGAGTGGGAACGGCTTTGGGACCGTGCAGCCCGACTCATGGATTCCGCACAATGGCTGGAGGCGCTCGAGGTCTTGAACGCTCTGCCCGCAGCCCAAAGTCATGTGATCGAGATTCAATACGCTAAAGCTCGCTGCTGGTTCGGGCTGGACCGACTCGACGACGCCGAGGGAGCTGTGCGCGCGCTGCTCAGCGACCATCCGGATCATCAACCGGCTCGGGACCTGTTTCACCAAATCCGATTGAAACGTGCCTCCCATGAGGCTGCCGTGGAGGTTCCGGGTCCGATCGAAATCCCCGGTCGACGGCTGGGAGGCAATCAGGTGACTGGGCCCGCAGTCCCGAGATCTGCAAGGCCACCGTTCTCCGCTCAACCCCTGACGGTGACGGTATTGACCTACGATCTTCCCGGCACCGCCTGCGGCAGCTTGCGTATTCAACAACCGCTGGCGAGACAGTCGAATCTTCGACTGACTTATGGGCTCGAAATTGAAAAGGACCGCATCATCGTCCAGGAAGAAAACCTTCGGGAGGCTGATCTCATTGTCGTCCAAAGGTCACTTCCCGGACCGGAAAGTCAACAGACACTCGACCGCGTTCTGGCACTGGGGAAGCCGATCATCTATGAACTGGATGATCTGCTGACTGAGATCCCGCCCACCAACCCTCATCATGTCCCGGCTATGCACCGCCGCTATTTCCTGGAACGCTTCATGTCCAAGGCCACCGTCATGACGGTCTCCACACCGGAGTTGAAAGCAACCCTCACCTCTCGCTGCAAGCACATCTTCGTGCTGCCCAACCTGATCGATGAGTCGCTGTGGAAACAGCCGAGTCCCGTTTCTCCAGAAGACACCGTCGTGGTCGGTTACACGGGTACTGCCACCCATTTATTTGACCTTCGCATGATCGAGGAAGCGCTGGTCCGAATTGCCGGGAAATACAAGAATCGTGTTGCCTTTCGCTTCATGGGATCGGCCACCGAACGGATTGCACAGCTGCCCGGCTTCCAATTTGTGTCTTTTGAAATGGGCTACGCAGCTTATGCCGAAACGTTACAGAAGACGCCAATGGACATCGCCTTGGCACCCCTGCAGGACAATGCTTTCAACCGATGTAAGAGCCACATCAAGTGGCTGGAATACTCGGCCTGCGGTATTCCGGGTGTGTATTCCGATCTTCCGCCCTATCGCTCACAAGTGAGACCAGGTGAGACCGGATTGCTGGCAGGACCCACTACTGAGGACTGGCTCCGGGCTATCGATCAGCTGATCTCCGACAAGGTGACAAGGAGGAAGATGGCTGAGCGGACTCGCAATGAAGTGCTGTCGAAGCACACCTTGGCTGCTTGCGCCTGGCAATACGGCGAGGTTTATCGTCAGGTCTGGAAGAGCTTTCACGACGGCATCGCCTCCACCGGTCAGCCCAACCGGACAGCCGACCGGCAACCGCGCCCCATGACGCTGGAGGAATGCCTTCTGGAGTTGAACCGGCTGCACCCTGAATTGACACCCACTTTCGGCCGGGTCGAACGCTATTCGAACCAGGGCAGAGTGGAACTGGCGGCCCGAATCATTCAGAAAGAACTATCGAAACTCCCCGAGGCATCATGGCTGATTGATTGCCTGCAGGCCTCGAACCCAACGAAAGTGCCTGAAGAGGTCCACAGTTGAAGGCGTTCGCGACAACCCGGAGGCCCTGAATCTTCCAAGGCACCCGCCGCGGCGATTGGAAAATCCATTGAGTTTTCGCTACGATTACGCGGCGGGTCGCCCTGAACACTGGCCGGAGGCGGTCGTTCAAGCGGGCCGATTTTGAGCCTGGATTCGAGGCATCTTTGACTGTTTTTCTGGAGCAATGAAGATCTCGCACTCCCGATTCCACACAGACATCTTTTCTCTTTGATCTATGGCCGACCAAACCGAAGTTTACGGGAACCTGCTGCGCCAATTCAGTGGTAAGCAGGTGCTGGTAATCGGCGATCTGATGCTGGATACGTACCTCCACTGCGGTGCTTTAGGGGTCGCCAACGAAGCGCCGGTACCCTTACTGGAGGCGCTCCGCCAGGAGGATGTCCCCGGAGGGGCTGCCAACGTAGCCTGCAACCTGGCGGCGCTGGGCGTGGCCACTGAGTTGATTGGCGTGATCGGCCAGGACCAGGCCGCCGAAAGCCTGTGTTCTCGGATCAAGGCCTCTGGTGTCGTTCTGCACGAGTTGGTGACAGAGCGGCCGACCACGCACAAGACTCGTATTCTCTCCGAAGGTCATTATTACCTCCGTGTCGATGACGAGGGCTCCTCTACGCTCAGTGAGTCCGAGTGGGAGGGCCTCGTGCAAATAATCGAAGAGCGGTCGCGCCAACACGAGGTGGTGGTTATCTCCGATTACGCCAAGGGGGTTGTTCAGGCCAAACTCTCCCCCGTCCTGGCTCGAAGCTGTCCCAAGAACTCGACGATTCTGGCCGACCTTAAACCCAGTAGCGTATTGAGCTGGAAGGGACCGCTGGATGTGCTCACTCCAAACGCCAAGGAAGCACAACAGCTCTTCTCGGGCCTGAAGGGCGGGAGCCTGCCGCCTCCTCAAGGCCTTGCGCAGACTCTGTCCCAGAAACTGAATTGCTGCGTCGTTCTGACTCAGGGCAGTGAGGGCATGACGGTGGCATCCAGTGCCGGCGCCTTGTGGAATTATCCCGCCGTTTCGCAGGGTGCCTGGAATACGTCGGGAGCCGGTGACACCGTGTTGGCTGTTCTAGCGGCAGCGACTGCATGCGGTGCGCCGATCGAACAGGCAGCTCGGCTGGCCAATCTGGCCGCCGGCCTTGCTGTCTCCACGCCCCACACTCACGCTGTCTCGGCGAACGAACTGGCGGGCGCTTTGGTACAACTATAGTCAACCGGCGAACAAAAGAAGCGACGTGCTCTGGCCAACCTGCGGTCAGCCCCAGATTCAAGGGGTCCCACACGAGCTGCCTTTCCCTCAGCATCAGCCCTTTTCTGTCGTGAAACCGGTGTATCTCTGGCTCCACCACGTCACGCGATGTGAGAACCAGGTGCAACGTACGATCTGTCTCGCGTTCAAGAAGCCTGCGCTGGAGCGCCCGCTCCACCTGGGAGAGTTTTGCAGCAGAAACTACCTAGCGCTTTTGGCCAGCATTCTCCGCGATTCGATACTTCACTATCTTGCGCACAAGGCCGGCCGGCAGTGGTTTGTCCGGCTGAAAGCGGATCGTGCCCTTGCTGGTGCTGTAACCCTTCAGTTGCCTCTGGTGGGCATCCACCGCGGTGCCGCTCCCCGGGTAAAAGGCGCAATGCCCCGCGGAGGCACCAAACAACACAAGCACCTTTCCGTCGAGACGAAAGGCGGGGAGCCGATAGCTAATGCATTCCTGGGCTCCCGGGGCCACTGTTTGAATCGCCCTTCGCAGCCCTTCCAGTGCAGCGCGCTGGGCGTCACTTACGGTTGCGAGGTACTCATCGATTGACTTGATCGGGGTCTCAACCTTGGTCTTCATGGATTGTGTCCTCGTCTAGGTACTGAAAACGATGGATTTGGAGCAGCGCCCCTAGGACCGTAAACTGAAGGTGGCGTTGGAAGACACACCGAAATGGGTGCGAACGTCTGACCAGATTCTCCGTGCCAGGCCACGGTAACGGGTGACGCTCAACGCCCAACGTCACATCCCAACTGCGGAGCGGTGCTGGAAACTGTGTTTGGCTTGCGGCCACAGCCAGGGAATGACTCATCTGCGGCGGCCCAAAAGCTCAGTTCGCGTCATTCGTTCGTTCGGAATCTCTCGGCATGCTGTCGGAGGACCTCGTCAACAACGCCTCTTCCTCCCACCGCTTCGAGGCTGGCGCCGGCCTTGATCAACCGCTCGATGATCAAAGCGTGGTCTCTCTTCGGCTCGTTAACGGCGGACCAAAGCGCTTGGTCCAACACCGTTCCGCCGAACCGGTTCTTGACTTCAAGGGGAGCATGTCGCTCGATCAACAGGTCGACCGTATCGAGATGCCCGCCTGAGGCGGCATAGTGGAAACCAGTCTGTCCCGACTCAGCCCCACTAACCGGATCCACTCCCCGGTCCAGCAGAAAGGCAGCGACCCGTGTCTGGCCCAACATGCAGGCACAGGTAAGCGCTTGTGCAAGGGCTGTCGGCTCCTGGTCAAAACGTCCGGCGTCGTACCACTCCTCGATCTGAGAACGGCTTTGACCAAGGGAGCCACGATCCTTGAAAAGAGCCTGAATACGAGAAAAGTCTCCGGCATTCAATGCCCCGACCGCCTCCCCAAATAAAAGGTCGTCACTGGTGGCATTGGGGTCTGTAGGCCGCATCACCCTGTTCCTCCAACGTAGCATGCTGCTATACCAACTAGCTCTTCGAGGGCCCCCCGAGAAAAACCCTCGATATGCAAACTTCTCAATTCCCCCGCTATTCAAGGTAGAAGAGGATCAGTTACCCATTGAGAGAACAGACAACATGGAACGTCGTGTGGCTGTCGTCGCTGGGTTTGCGTTAGTCGCCTTGCTGGTACCAACGGTATCCGCTCCCGTTCCACCACAAGAGCGCACTTGCCGCTTCGGTTTTGAATAAGAGCAAAGCATCTCCCTTGAGCCTGGGAGGAGGCTTTTCCTCGGCTCCCTGGGAAACTGCTCCCTTATCAAACACCGCCCAGGCGTCAACCCAGCTGTAGTCATCGCCATGCACCCCTGCTTTGCCGGCTCCAACGACGTGAAACCTGGGCCCGGCCCGATGAACGAATGCGACACCGATCTTGCCAGACGATCGTTCTCGAATGAAAACCACGAAGTCCACCTTCCCATCGCCATCGAAGTCGGCGCGATGGCAGAAGGGATTGAGGTGGGCGTCGAGTTCGTATCTTTTCGCGAAATCTGGGTGTTCCACTACGCGGCGCACCCATTCGGGCACGCTGTACAGCTCTTTAAATGTCAGGCCTGCGGGCCATAGAAGCAGTGAGGTCAATAGAAGAATCGACGTCATCCGGCACCTCGTGCAAACACCAGCCCGGCTCCTGCGACCCTTTTCGTAACCTTAAGGTCTCGCGTTGCCCATGAGCGGCTGGCCAGGCGCGATCCCGTCCCTGACGTGACCTTCCTCAATCACGACAGTGCCCGCCACGATCAGATACCGCACGCCCACGCTGGCTTCGGTGGGGGCGCGGAAGGTGGCGTGGTCCTGAACAGTCTGCGGATCGAAGACAACGATGTCTGCCCGGGCGCCTTGCTGCAGCCGCCCAAGGCGCTTCGCTTCGCTAGTCGCCTTCTCCAGACGCTGGGCGGGCATAAGAGACATCTTCCGAATCGCATCGCTCAACGGGATCGTTTTTTGATCCCGGACATATCGTGCCAGCACTCTAGCGTGCGTCCCTGCCCCTCTCGGGTGATCCATGAGGCCGTCACTCGCGACGATCACGAGGGGGTCAGCCATGACTGAATCCACCAGTTTTTCCGGATTCGTGTGAATGAGCACCAGCCGGGGCTCAGGCGCAGCGTGCAGGGCTTCGAAGCGTTCACGTGTGAGCCGTTCGCCGGATTCGGGCAGCTCAAGATCGCCGTAGCTGAGTCCTCTCCTTACGCGCCAGCCCGGATTGAAAAGCGCCGAGTTGATCAATGTCATTCCCGCGGTGTATGGATAGGCCTCCGTTGTCACGTCTAACCCTCTCGACCTGGCCCCGGCGATCATAGACAAGCACTCCCGTGAATCACTCATACACGTACTATTGAGGTGCACGATGTGAAGTGCCGCCCCGCTGATGGCTGCCGCACCGATCACTTCGTTAATGGCCTCGATGCTTGAGCCCGGTTCGACAAGCCCTCCGCTACGAACGTGGACAAAGACCGGGACTCCCAGCGTCGCGGCAAGCCTGAAGACTTCAATCACTTCGTGCCGCGTCGCGCCGGGCGCGTACTCGAGACCCACACCCACCCCGAGCGCACCCGCTTCGATTTGACTGCGCAATGCGGCAAGGATCCGCTGAAGGCGCTCGGGAGAGGCCGGGTCGTTGGTGGCAGGACCGGATGGAGGAATGACTCCCGCTTCGAGTCCTAGTATGCTCTGGGGCAGGGGCATGTTCCAGGCTAAGACCCGCGCTCCCAGGTAGCTGGCTGTAGCGCCGAAATGGATGGGACTGCGCCCGCGACGCACGTCAATGAAACGCCGAATCTCCGGAACGCCAATCTCGAGCTCGAGCGCGGTGGTAACGCCGTCCAGCGCCATCAGGCGATAAGCCTCCAGGCTCTGACCGTGGTCATGCAAATCAATAAAGCCGGGGGCTACCACCAGACCGCTCGCATCAATCGTGCGTGTACCTTGGAGCCGTTCGGTTGAAACGACGGAAATCGTGTCTCCGCGAGCGCCTACGCTGCGAACGCCGTCGAGTCCGGTTTCGGGATCCAGCACTCGACCGCCCTCAATCACCAAATCGAACGTGGGGGCCGGCGAGGCACAGGCCACCACCCATAACCACGGAAGCAGAGCTAGCACACAACGACGCATAGAACCGTCTCACCCAAGCGGGTCCACCCTCCCCCTGACAACCCGACGGATCCGGACTTCCGCAGAACACCGCAGTGGTTCCAGGTCCTGAATCGGCTCTTCCAAGTCACTCCAGCAAGCGCTTAATGACTTCGCAGGGGCAAGCGGTCACTTTTTTTGACATTGCCACCGAGTGAGACACCAAGCGCTCAGGCGGCGTCGATCCTTTGGCCTCTCTCATCCACACGTTCTGATCGGTGCCGGTCAAGAGGAGTCCGAGGACGGCTGAGAGCTGTTTTGCATGGCGCAGCAACCCTCCGGGAACGACGCGACGATCTCTATTTCTTTCGCTCTACGACCCACTCGCAGTGCGAGTCGCCACGGACCATATTTTTGGTCAGTTTGAACGTGAAGTTGGGATTCAAACTTTCGACAGCTCCATCGCCCCATCTCTGATGCCCTACACCGCAGGTGTCAAAGTCAAGACCTTGCTCTTTCCACCTTTTGTGCCAGGGACACTGAGTTGTCTTTCCCACGCATCTGTCATTGGTGGCCTCAACCACTTCGAATACAAACTCCGGTCCCATTGAGGCTTGAGCGAGTAAATGGGTCACGCTTTCAACATCGCCGGGACTCTCGGTGGCTAGACCACTGGCATTCGCGAATTCTTTCGCTCCCTTTCCCGCTTCATACCAGAGCGACCCATTGAATTCCTCGAATTTCTTCTGTCCGACAGCCAGTTTCAAGGCCTTCGAAATGGCCAGGTAGGCGCCCGTCAAGCCCTTCGTTGCCATCTCCCATCTGGCTCTCTCAGGAATCGCTTCGATCTTGCTAGGCATTGAACCACCTCCTGTTGTGGATGCTCTTGCGCTTCTTTTTCACGGATAGGAGTTAGGTATATACCATTCGCCCGGCTTCTGGAACCAAATTAAGGCACAAGGGACGCCCATCCGCCATTTGAGCATTCTTCTGCACGCCTCTGTAGACACTGTTTGTCTATCCAATGGGATCTCGTAAAGCGCAAGTTTTCAGCCGGTTATAGCTCGCCGAGCCCTTGCTCGGGTTGGCCTGATGGATTGGTAGGAGAGATGCTTCGGCGGTAGGGGGAAGTGAAGGAAGGCTCTACACTTCCACCGTAAGTGATTGAATCGAATAGATGAATCGAAGAGTCCGGCAATCTTTGCCTGCCATCTTTTTGTCAGTTGGCCAACTTTTTGACCAGTCGGCTGGAGCCCATGATCAAGGTAACGAGGCTCAATAATAGTGAGATTCTGGTAAACCCCGATCTGATCGAGCATATCGAGCTGACAGCCGACACGGTGGTCACCTTGACGAATGGCTCATCCTTTGTGGTCAAAGAGTCGGCACAAGAGATTCTCGAGCGTATCGTGCAATTCAAGCGACGGATCGGTAGCAGTCCTATGGTCATCGAACGGCATTCTGCCTGAACCTGAGGTTAAGCCGACGTGGATATCACATCTGTCATTGGACTCGTGCTCGGAATTGGCGCGGTGGTGGGAGGAGCGCTGCTGGAAGGGCTTCACATGGGCTCGATCTCACAGCCCACCGCCGCCATCATTGTCCTGGGAGGCACATTTGGGGCGACCCTGGTAAGTTTTCCACCGCATGCGGTGATCGGTGCCCTCAAATCGTTTCAGAAGATCCTGTTTCATACCGGCAGCCAAATGCGAGCATTGATTGACGAGATCATCGGTTATGCCAACAAGGCCCGCAAAGACGGGCTCATCTCTCTTGAGAATCAGATTCCCACCGCTTCGGATGCGTTCCTGCGAAAAGCCCTCTCTCTGGCCGTTGATGGAACCGATCCGAAGGTGCTCCGCGAAACGATGGAGATTGAACTGGACCACATGGATGAGCGCGGTGAACTGGACGCCAAAGTGTACGAGTCTGCCGGTGGATTCGCGCCCACCATCGGTATCATCGGTGCCGTTCTGGGGTTGATCCATGTGATGGAAAACCTTTCCGACCCCAGCAAGCTGGGCGCCGGCATTGCCGTGGCCTTCGTAGCCACCGTTTACGGAGTGGGCAGTGCCAACCTGATTTTTCTCCCTTGCGCCAACAAACTGAAGCTTCGTCACCGCGAGGCCATGGCGTCGCGAGAAATGATGCTGGAAGGCGTCATCGGAATTCTCGAGGGAATCAATCCCAGAATCATCGAGGAGAAGCTGAAGGGATATCTCTCGGAAGCGCAGAAGCGGCAAGGAACTCCAGAGGCATCGGGTCGTGGAAAAAGCCGCAAGGCAGCCTAGGGAAAGCTCTCAGTCGGCCATGACGGCCGTTTCCGAGTTTGTGCTTTGAATCCGCAATCAAACCAACTGCATGGCCAGGCGTAGACGAAGACGGGAGGAACATGCCAATCACGAGCGATGGCTCGTGTCATACGCGGATTTCATCACCCTGCTCTTTGCCTTCTTCGTGACGATGTACGCCATCTCCCAGGTCGATGCCAAGAAACTGGGCCAACTGGTAGATTCGATGCACAGCGCCTTCGACAGCAGAGTGTTCGAGGCGCGGAGCGACAAGCTCAATCTGGCGGATGGAATCACCAGAGGAATTGACCAGCAGAAGCTGGTGGAACCGATCAGCCCACCCATGATCGATCCTGCCTTCAAGAGGATCCGAGAAGCCGTGGAACAAAGGTTGATCCGGGATAAGTCTATCGACAAAGTTCATTTCACCCTGGACCGTCGCGGACTGGTGATCAGCCTCACCGAGGCCGGATTCTTCGATCCGGGACATGCGGAACTCAAAGGTTCTTCGCTAGCCATTCTGGACGTGATTGCTCAATCCGTTTTGACACTGCCCAACCAGCTAAGGGTCGAAGGTCACACCGACACGACTCCCATCAACACGCCGCGATTCCCTTCCAACTGGGAGCTCTCAACCGCACGAGCCACCTATGTCATCTCCTATTTAACCACTCATTTCCCTTTCTCGCCGCGGCGACTGTCGGCTGCCGGATATGGCGAGTACCGCCCCATTGCCTCGAATGCCACGGCCGAGGGACGCGCCCTCAACCGGAGGGTGGATCTGATCGTCCTCAGCGAAGCAGCCGAAAGACAGGAACCACGCTAGTCCGCAGCGAACCCATACCGTGTTGAGCACCTTGCGTTGCACCGGAGGCATCAGCCACACGGCCCCCGGGCCGCGAACAACGATGCGGCATGTTCATGTCCGGCTGATTGGCTTTGGCTCTCTCTCAGAGGGCAGACCTTGGCGGCCAAACTCGTTCAGCGCTCTTTTACCAGCCTGTTGTTCCGACTCTCTGTTCGCCAAGAGTCACGGCCTGCGCTAATATTGTCTTGTAGCCCAAAGCTGCAGTGCGGCGAATCTTAAGACCAGGAGGTTCCTATGATCGACATTCGAAGGGTCCTCATTCCGACGGATTTCTCCGCCTATTCCCAGCATGCTCTCAAGTATGCCGTCGCCCTGGCCCAGAGTTTCAAGGCACAACTTTTTGTCATGCATGTCTGGGAGCACGCTCTCGTAGCAGGTCCTACCGAAGCCTTCCCCACGGAGGTCCTGGCCGAGGCCGAAAACAGTGAAAAAGAGCAACTGTATCGACTTACTGAAGAAGTGAAAGCCAAGGGAATACAGGCTGAGGCTGTGTTTTCGTCTGGGCGTGCCTACATCGAGATTGTCAAGAAGGCCGGAGAACTTGATATTGATCTGATTACTCTGGCCACTCACGGCCGGACCGGCCTCAGCCACCTGGTATTTGGTTCAACTGCCGAGAAGATTATTCGGCTGGCACCCTGTCCGGTTCTGACTGTTAAACATCCCGAGCACGATTTCGTGAAGTAGCTGGGACCGCTTCGGGCTCTATTTTTCTGTCCGGCAGCTTGGCTCCAAGGAAGAACCAATGCCTTGTTTACCTCGCAGCGCCGCGCGGTCGCACTGATTCAACCGAGCCAGAAGAGCCCCGCTTCCGGCGCCGGACTTGCTTGAATCTTCGGCCCATCTTCGAAAGAAATGAGCAGTCGACAACGAGACTGGCCGGATGATCGCGCCGGCCGTCCTGATTGGGTGGCCTCGGTCCTTAGCGACTCAATGACCGCGCACTTCACGGCTTCCTAAATAGAGTGAATTCACTTTGCACTCGATTGTGGGGCGGCCAGTCCCCGCTTGAAGGAGGCCCTATGAAGAACTCCCAACTATTACGCAGAGACTTCGTGAAACTAGGCGTTCTGGGCGGTGCGGGGGTCTTGCTCCCCGCTCGCTCCAGTCACGGTTTTCAGAAACCCTCAGGAATCTGCCTGGCATTGGCCAGCCACTGGAGCTACATCGGAATCGGCTGGCAACTGGGCCTGGAGTCATGTGTCCTGTCGGTCATCGATGCTATGGGCATGGCCGACCGCCCGCCGGGTGTCAAGACCTGCATCAATCTGGATGCCCACGCGTATGAACTCATGGCTCAAAGGTTCCCCGAGGTGTCGAATAAGCTCAAACGCTATCTCGATCAAGGCAAGGTGGAACTGATTGGCGGAACCTTTGCCCAGCCGATGGGTTCCTACATCAGCGGCGAATCGAATATCCGCCAACTCGTGTGCGGCAAGGAGGCCATTCGCAAGGCGCTAAACCACGAGATCGTGACTTTTCTGGAAGAAGAGGAATTCACGCATCCCCAGCTTCCGCAGCTGCTGGCAGCTACCGGGTTCCGCTACGCCAGCCTGGCGCAAGTCGATACTTGGGGTAAGGCCGGAATCCCGATCCTGGAAATGAACGTCTTTCAGTGGCAGGGGAAGGATGGCACGACGATTCCTTGCATCCCGAAGAATTCGCTGTTCTCTTACGGCATTCAGAATCCCGCCTCGATTCCGGCACTGCGAAAACTGCAGGAACTCGGAAAACCGCTAATGATCAATTGGGCAGAATTCGGATGGGAGTCGCACGACGAGCCAGCTTATCTGGTGGAAGCCGAGAAGTACCGGAAACTGGCCGAGGAGTATCCGATCGAGTTCGTCACGCTCAGAGAGTACATGGAGAAGCATGGGACGTCTGTCAAGGAAACCATCTACTTGGACATGGATGCCTGGAGGAAGCTCCTTCCCTGGGGGATCGGCGGCGACCAGCTGCGCATTCTCGACCGCAAGGTCGAGGGAACCCTGCTGGCAGCCGAGCGATTTGAGGCCATCGCCCAGCGCTTGGGGGCCAAGCCCAAGCAACGTGAACTGCAAAAGGCCTGGAAGGATCTGTTGGCTGGGCAAAGCCATGACGTGGCCCTTTGCGAGTACTCGCGATGGCAAAGCGATCGCATGGCCCCCCTGGACCGCAGCGAAGACTTTCACAATTTCAGCTGGGGAGTAATCGGCTTCAACCACATTGACGCAGCTCAGAAACGCGCTCAACCGATTCTGGAGGACTCCGTGAAGGAGGTCTCAGCGAGAGTGAACTCTGCTTCCAACAAAGCGGGCGACTTGGCTGTCACCGTGTTCAACCCGAGTGGTTGGGAACGGAGCGAGGTTGTTGTCACCGGCAGACTCTTCCCACGGGCCAAGGCCAAAGGGGTGGTGGTCAGGACGGTTTCGGGCCGAGTCCTGCCTTCTCAGATGGTGAGGAAAGAAACCGACGCAGAGGGTTATCTTGTTTTCGCCGACGTGGCGTTCCGTGCGGCCAACGTGCCCGCAGTCGGCTACGACACTTACTATCTCGAGTTTCTGCCGGAGCCCGGCGAGGTACAAACGACGGGCTTGAAGTACAACGAAGAGAATCTGGAGATGGAAAACGAGTACCTCAAACTCCGGCTGGGGCCCAGTCACGGAGCAATTGCCAGTCTGGTGGAGAAGAAGACGGCGCGTGAAATGATAGAAGGTCAGCAAGGCCCCTTCCCCGTCTTTCGTGGGCACCCGAACACAGAGTATCCGCTGCGGGGAGCCTTTATCCGAGGCAAGTATTCCGCTGAGGAGCTAAAGATTCCTGCTGAGTTCAACTCCTTCCGATCGGGCATGGTGGGGACGTCGCTTGAAGCCAGGGACTCTACGCAGCAACATGGCGACTGGCGCCAGATCCAGAAGTCCAGCATACGTTGGATTGAGAAGGGTCCGCTTCGGGCGACTGTGAAAGCCAGTCATTACTGGCCACTATTGAAGTTCGAGACTTACGTCAGTCTCCACTCCGAATCTCGCTATGTCGAAGTAACCAGTCGGGTCCTGGCGGAAATTCCCCCGGCGTTGGACAAGCTTGATGAGAAGGGTCGGTTTCCGACAGAGATCAAAGAGGGATACTGGTTGTCGTTTACCCCTGCCTTTCCGGTGTCCAGCGTGCTTCGCGACTTCCCGTTTGGCCTTGAGCCCACGACCCACCGGGGCTTTCATGCCCTGACCCTGGTCGACCTGCTGGCAGAGGACACTGGGCTACTGCTGCTTCACTCGGGAACACAGTACTTCAGCCGTGACGACGGCCTTTTCTCGAACCTCGTAATGCGCGAATGGGAATCGTTTTTCACCGGCGAGTTTGGATGGCCGCGCTATGCAGAGTACCGGCACGGTCTCTGGCCTCATGACTCCACCTTTTCTCATGCCCAGCGGTTGCAAGCTTCCGCGGAGTTCGCACAGAAAATGACTGTGGTCGTGGGAAAACCGGTCGAAGGGCCCTTGCCAAAGCGGCAGAGTTTTGTGTCGTTGAAGCCTGGCGGGGTGCAATTGTCTGCCCTTCGTGCCAAATCCAGTTCGGAATTGGAGCTAAGACTGGTGGAGGTTGAAGGCCATCACACAACCGCCACAATCACGTTGAACCTGCCGTTAAAGCGTGTGGCCGAGACCGATCTGCTGGGCGACGGTAGCCGCTCCCTTTCTGCTGCTGGAAACGAGTTCAGCAGCCACTTGCCGGCTTGGAGGGTCCAGACATTTTCGATTCGCTAGGCGCCGCCGGTGGTTGGCGCCGACTCGCTCCGGCCATCGGAGAACGCTGCGACCCCGCATCAAAGATGGGAGAAACGCTCTCCCCGCGCTCCCGAGCGGGGTCGCATGGCCTTGCGCTCAGGCCGCCGAGATGGGATAGCGCCCGAAAGTCTTGGCGGTTTCGTAGAAAGCCAGAATATTGTCCAGGGGTACGTCCGGCTGAATGTTATGCGCCGGGGCAATGATCAAACCACCCCCCTGCCCCACGGTCTGAAGCCGAAGCTTGACTTCGTTGGCCACGTCAGTGGTCGTGCCGAAAGGAAGCACTTCCTGGATATCCACCGTTCCCCAGAACGTTAAGTGCTTGCCAAAATCCTTCTTCAGCTTGGCGGGATCCATCGATTTGGGCTGCACGGGGTTCAAGATGTCCAATCCGATCTCCACCAGGTCTGGGATGATCGGATAAATGTTCCCGTCGGAGTGGAAAGCGGTCTTTACGTTGGGATTGATGCGCTTCCACTTTGAGAAAAGCTTCTCGTAGCGTGGCTTGAAGAACTCGCGAAACAGTTCTGGAGCAATCAGCATGCGGTCCTGAGTTCCGAAATCATCTCCGATCCAGATAATATCCACTCCCAGCTCAACCATCCTCGATCCCGCTACGTCCACCCACCTCACCAGGTCATCGAGAAAGACGTTCATGAAGTCCTTTTCGCAGACCAGGGCCATCAGAACTCTTTCGATACCCATAAGGTACCAGGCCAATTCGAAGAGGGTGCATGCAGCACCTCCCATGATTCCGTATTCCGTGCCGTACTCAGCCACGAGGTGCCGAAGACCGGCGTAGCGGTCTTCTCGTGAAAAGTCAGGCAGCGAGTACTTGGACGGATCCGTCAGGTCCGCCAGCGGGTGCCTGACCATCTCTGTGTACGAACCAACCGGATTCTTGATCCATCTCCAACGAATACCCCACTCGTCGGTATACTCCTCACTCGGGTCCGCATAGTAGCTCGTGCACGGACCGATCCAAGAAATCAGAAAATCGTGCTCCATCAGAACAGGCAGAGGCCCGCCGGCCGCCTTGTAGGTTTCGGTACGGTCAGAATCCACCCCGAGGTGGCGCAGCATTGTCCTTTCCGCTTCCGGTGTGTACCAGGCACAAATCGGCACGCGGTCGGGTTCTTCGTGATTGATGGCTGTCAACAGACGTTCCTTATGAGTCATGACATTCCTCCTGTGTAGAATCCGTTTCGCTGAAGACAGGACTGGTGAGTGCGCGATCTATGTCACGGCCTTATGCGAGCCGGTTGATTCTCGACGTTCGCTCAGGAGAAGTTCGAGTAAACAACGTCGCCGGCTGACACAACATGCTTGAGTGTCATGGCGCACGATTGATCCTCCCACTCCACAACCAGAAGGTTCGCCTCTTGACCTGGAACCAAAGTACCAACCTTGTCTAAACACCCCATCAGACGTGCTGGGTTGGTGGATGCCATTTGAACGGCTTGGGCCAGAGTAACACCAGCAAAGCGACAAGCATTTTCGACCCCGCGAGCCAAATCCAGAGCTGATCCGGCCAAGTATCCCGAGCCGGCTTGATCGGTTCGTTCGACCCGGTAGGATGGGCTTACCGTCACCTCCACATCGCCCAGCCGGTAGCAGCCTGGGGGCATCCCGGCCGCAGCAATAGCGTCGCTGGTGAGAATGCTGCGTTCTACACCTTTGGCTCGGATGAACGATTTAACGACCGCTGGCGGGAGGTGATGACCATCCACAATGAAGCTAGCCCACAGGCGGTCGTCTGCCAGTTGCTCCCAAATGTAATTCTCATGCCTGGGAAGTAGGGCATGGGATCCGTTGCCCAGATGGGTCGAGCAGAGCGCGCCAGCGCTTGCAGCGGCTTCAATCTGACTCCGGTTGGCTGCCGTGTGCCCGATGGCTACCACGATGCCACCCTTTACGAGCCTCTCGATCAGGCTGATGGCGCCATCCCATTCCGGTGCCACGGTGACCAGTCGGATCCGGCCTCCCGCGCTTTCCTGAAGACGTTGGAACTCGTCAAAGTTGGGAGGGCGCACATGTTCGGCAGGGTGAGCTCCCCTGGGCCCGTCCTGCGGAGAGATGAACGGCCCTTCGAGATGGATACCCGCGACGGCACGCCCAAGTTGCGATGCACGAATGGCCTTATCGATTGACCTGAGACAGGCGCTCTGGTATTGCTCGGAGTGAGTGATGACCGTTGCAAAAAAAAACAGCACCCCCTTCCTCCTCAGAGCGGCTACCGATTGCTCAAGTTGTTCCGAGACCAAATCGCCTGAATTGAAGTCAACTCCAGAGAACCCGTTGACTTGGATATCGAAGAAGGCCGGCAATACCCAAGAGGTCGCTGAGCCAATCCAATTCATGGCTGCCGCAGAGGGTTCAGAATCGATCGATTGGATCCGGCCCCCGGATACCGTCAGGTAACCGGCCTTAGTCTGCCCTAACAGCTTTCCTTTGACGAAAAGAGAGTCCTGGGTCACCACCTTGCATCCTTTCGAGCCAACGAATTAGACCTTGACGCCCCTGGGCGATTAAGGTAACTTGCTCCCGCTTCCCGATTGTAAGTCGTTGGATCTAAAAATTGTGAAAATTTAGACTTTCGGGATGGCTAGGGAGCAGCTTAAACTTGAGGTGAGTTCCTGGATCGGAAAAACCGAGAAAGGGACGTGGAAGCCCCAGATACCCCCGGGTAGGCTAGCGGATGGGTAGGGAGCTTTAGACAGGGAGGGGTTGAGATGGCAGACTCCGATGTCGTCAAGGCTCTCCGGGACATGAAGCTCCAATTTCCTGAAGGTGAGATCACAAACTTCTTCCCCGATAAAGGCTATGGTTTCATTACGAATTCGAAAGGAGAACGGATTTTCTTCTTTCTTCCCGAAGTCGACACGATGGGCTACCGAGTTCGTGATATTCGCAAGGGTTTGCGGGTCGGTTACGACGTGTCGCTGACCTCGAAGGGTCGCCGTATTTCGAGAATGAAGATCCTGACAGGACATTGATTGCCATCGGGTTGAAGTTCGTGCTGTGGTGTCCTTGGAGAAGGCTGTTTGGATTGTTGGTGACCACCTTCGGTCTGGAGCCATCCGGGCCTGAAGGTGGTTTTTCATTTGGTGCCGTTCGCGAGCGCGGCAGAAGCGCCCTTCAACGCGAAGCGGATTCCCCCAGATTGAGTTCATGAGTTCCTATTATCCGCTCCTGATCATGTTTTTCGTTTGCGCCGTTACCGTGGGCGCAATGATTTTCCTCAGTACCCTTCTGGGGCCCCGGAAGCGCTCCAAGGCGAAAGACGCTCCCTTCGAATGCGGCAGCCAGCCGTTCTCCTTGCCGACAGAACGGTTCTTTGTTCGCTTCTACCTCGTGGCGATGCTTTTCATCCTGTTCGACATTGAGGTGGTTTTCCTGTTCCCTTGGGCCGTCGTCTTCAAGTCGCTCGGGGCCCCCGCTTTTGCCACGATTGCGATCTTTATTCTTGTTTTGGGAGCCGGTTACGTTTACGCGTGGAAGAAGGGCGCGTTTGAGTGGGAATAGTTTCAGTGTTTGAGACCTTTCCCGAAGACCATGAGTCTAGTTGAAACACGTCGTAGGTTGAACCAGTTGGTTGACCTGGTTAAGGATGAGGACAAGGTTCTCATCTTGATGCATGATAACCCGGACCCCGATTCCATCGCTTCCGCGGCAGGCCTGCAGTACTTGATCGAGCAACTGACCAGCAAGCCCAGTCTGATCGGCTATGCTGGGATCGTCGGTCGGGCTGAGAACCGGGCGATGCGGAAGTATCTGGGGATTAAGCTTTCATCGATGTCCCGTATCAGTCTGCAAGACTACTCCTGTGTGGCCATGGTGGATACACAACCTTCAACCGGGAACAATTGCTTGCCGGAGGGGTTCATTCCAAAAATCGTTTTCGACCACCATCCCCTGCGACCGGCCAGCCGACGGGTCCCCTACCGCACAATTCGGCCCCGCTACAATGTGACCGCTTCGATCATCACCGAGTTTCTGATCGCTTCGAATCTGAATATGAACTCGAACCTGGCCACCGCCCTCTTTTATGCCATCAAGAGCGAAACAGAGGGCTTGGGTCGGGAGGTGGGAAAGATCGAAGCCCGTCTGCGCCACTATCTGTATCCTTTTGTTGACCAAAAGCTTCTAGCCAACATCGAAAACGCCCGTGTCAGCCGGGAGTACTTTCAGGTGATCCACGCTGCCCTGGAGCACTGCCGTATCTACGACGACGTGGTGGTGGCCACGCTCGAGAATGTCATGAATCCTGACATTGTGGCTGAGGTGGCCGATCTGCTGATGCGTCTTGAAAAGGTCAAATACAGCTTTTGCTTCGGGACGTTCAACGGGGACGTCCTGATATCAGCCCGGACCTATGATCGTTCCTACGACGTCGGCAGCCTGATGCGCGCTGCGGTGGGAGACTTGGGCGCTGCGGGCGGCCACGAAATGATGGCGGGCGCCAAGATCGCCTGCAAAGCCGATTCTCCAGCGGCCAAGCGGCGGTTTGTGGCGGAATTGATTCAGCGGGTCCTGAAGAGAGTCGGTAACGAGCAGGCGCACGGAGAGAAACTGATCGAGTAAATCTGAATCCTCAAATGGCCATTCCAGTCAGCGAAACAGAGAGAACCCTTACCCCACGTACCATGCTGCTGAACGTGGGCCCGTCGCATCCTGCGATGCACGGGGTCATTCGCATCATCACCGAGCTGGAAGGTGAAACCGTCGTGAAGGCCGAAGCCGAAATCGGCTTCCTCCATCGGGGTTTCGAGAAGAGTTGCGAGGAGGGAGGCTACAACCATCCCATTCCCTACACCGACCGCTTGAACTACGTGTCGCCGCTCATCAACAATTTCGGATACTGCCTGGCCGTAGAGAAGTTGATGGGCATCAAGGTGACCGAGCGCTGCCAGTATATCCGAGTGATCATGAGCGAGATTTCGCGCGTGGCAGATCATCTGACGTGTGTTGGGGCCTCCGCAATGGAAGTGGGGGCCATGACGGTGTTCCTGTACATGATCAAAGCCCGGGAGTATCTATGGGAATTGGTCGAGGCGGTGACTGGCGCTCGTCTGACCATTTCTTACGGTCGCGTGGGAGGAGTCAGCGGCGACCTGCCGGTGGACTTCGCCGAGCGTGCAAAACCAGTTTTCAAACAGGTTCGCGAGGTGCTGCGGGAGGTCGACAAGCTTCTGACACGAAATCGCATCTTCGTGGACCGTCTCAAGGGCATCGGCGTTATCTCGAAGGAGGACGCGGTGTCTTACGGCTTCACGGGACCGCTGCTGCGTGCCTGTGGAATCTGTTACGACGTCAGAAAGCACCAACCATATCTGGTGTATGACCAAATGGAGTTTGAGGTGCCGCTGGGAAGCAACGGCGACAATCTAGACCGTTACTATGTACGGATGCAGGAGATGGAACAGAGTCTCCGCATTGCCGAACAAGCTCTCCAGAAGATGCCCCAGGGGCCCATCAACGTGGATCCAGAGGGCAAGGCCATCGAAGCCAAGGACCTGGTGGATCAGGCCAAAATGGGGCAGACAAGAGGAGTTCGCGAGACCTTGGTGCAGCTGTCGCCCAATCTGGAGGGATTGAACGAGTCGATGTACCGCCAGGTGATGTCTTCGGAGAAGCGAGCGGTATTACCCGCCAAGTCGGACACCTACGGAAACATCGAAGGGCTCATGAACCATTTCATGCTGATCATGCAGGGACAGGGGATCCGTCCACCCAAAGGTGAAGCCTACCTAGCGGTGGAAGGAGCCAATGGGGAGCTGGGATTTTATGTCGTCAGCGACGGAACGGATCGTCCCTACCGAGTGCGCGTGCGCCCACCCTGCCTTCCTTTGATGGCCGGGCTGCACAAAATGGTGGAAGGGTACATGGTAGCCGATATTGTGCCCACCTTTGGATCCATCAACATGATTGCCGGTGAACTGGATCGCTGATGTCTGCCGATCGAATCGAGTGCCAGGCGAACGTCAGTTCCCGGAAGCCTCAACTCACGCCTACTGAAGACTGAGACAAGATTACAAGCTATGCCCGAACTGGTTATTCTGAAGGACATTCTTGACAAAGAACTTCGAAGCATTCAGGACTATCTCGGAGTGGGCGGGTACCGGTCCCTGCGTCGAGTACTGGCCGAGTTCAAGCCGGACCAAGTTGTGGAGGAAGTTAAGAAATCCGGCCTGCGGGGACGGGGTGGTGCCGGCTTCCCCACTGGGTTGAAGTGGAGCTTCATCCCCAAGAACGTGGACAAGCCCAAGTACATGGTGGTCAATTCGGATGAAAGCGAGCCGGGTACCTGCAAAGATCGCGTCATCCTCGAAAGAAATCCCCACCTGCTGATGGAGGGATTAGCCATCGGCAGCTACGCGATCCATGCCCACACTTGTTATCTCTACATTCGCGGCGAATACTACGATCAGGCCCAAATTCTTAACCGTGCCATCGAAGAAGCTTACGCACACGGGTTTTTCGGCAAGAATATCCTGGGATCAGGCTACGACCTGGACGTCTATCTCCACCGTGGGGCCGGTGCTTATATCTGCGGCGAAGAGACCGGGTTACTGGAATCCCTGGAAGGGAAAAAGGGCTGGCCCCGTCTGAAGCCTCCCTTTCCGGCTGTTTATGGCCTCTATGGGTGTCCCACGGTGGTTAACAATGTGGAAACCCTGGCGGCTCTCCCTGCCATTCTGGAAAAGGGCGGCGATTGGTACGCGTCCTTGGGAACCCCTAAGAACGGGGGCACACGGCTCTTTTGCGTCAGTGGCCACGTCTCGAGGCCCGGTACCTACGAACTGCCCATGGGTACGCCGCTCCGTGAGATCATCTACGACCACGCCGGCGGTATGAAGAACGGCAAAGCGCTGAAGGCTGTGATTCCGGGAGGCAGCTCAGTGCCGGTTTTGACTGCCGACGAAATCGACGTCAAGATGGATTTCGATTCTGTGGCGGCCATTGGCTCTCTGCTGGGATCCGGGGGTGTGGTGGTCATGAACGAGGACACCTGCATGGTGAAGTCCCTGCTCCGCATCACCAAGTTCTACGCCCATGAGTCCTGCGGGCAGTGCACTCCATGCCGCGAGGGCACGACCTGGCTGAAGAAGGTGCTCCAGCGGGTCCATGATGGCCAGGGTCGCCAAGAGGATCTCGATCAGTTGCTGGACATCGCCTTCAACATGATGGGGACGACCATTTGCGCGCTGTCCGACGCGGCAGCAATGCCGGTACGAAGCTACATCCAAAAGTTCCGGCATGAATTCGAGTTTCATGTTCGCGAGAAGGCCTGCGACGTGGCCCTGGAGGGGGTCAGACGGTGACGGCCCGGCAACGATGCTTTCGGGTCGCCGCGCAGGAGCGACTGCCTTCCATCTTCAGCCGATGACACCTTAGTCTCCTATGCCGACAATCACGATCAACGACAAGAGTATCACGGTGCCCGAAGGCACCAGTGTTATCCAGGCAGCCGACCAGTTGGGCGTTGAGATTCCTCGCTACTGCTATCACCCCGGTCTGGCTGTGGCGGGGTCCTGCCGCATGTGTTTGGTGGAAATCGAAAAGATGCCCAAGCTCCAGCCCGCCTGTAACACGAGAGTGGCTGAGGGAATGGTGGTACACACGCGCACCGACAAAGTCCAGAAAGCCGTCAGCGGGGTGCTGGAATTCCTCTTGATCAACCATCCCCTTGACTGCCCAGTCTGCGATCAAGCCGGCGAGTGCTACCTTCAGGAATACTATATGAAGTTCGGGCTGTACGACAGCCGCATGGATGAGAACAAGATCAAGCGCCACAAGGCACAGGTGATTGGTCCCCACGTCATGCTCGACACGGAGCGTTGTGTGCTCTGCTCCCGGTGCACCCGCTTCGTGCGAGAGGTTTCGAAGAGCTACGAGCTGGGAATCTTCAACCGCGGCGGTCAGTCCGAGGTCCAGCTGTTTCCCGGCCGAACGCTGGACAACAATTATTCGGGGAATGTCGTCGACATCTGCCCGGTGGGCGCCCTAACGGACCGGGACTTCCGGTTTCAATGCCGAGTGTGGTACTTGAGCCGCACCCCATCGGTGTGTCCAGGATGCAGCCGCGGCTGCAATATTTCAATCCACGTGAACCGACAGCGCCCCCATCACGGCGAGGGCCGCCGAGTGATGCGGCTCAAGCCCCGCTTCAACCTCGATGTCAATCAACACTGGATCTGTGACGAAGGACGCTACGGTTTCGATTACATCGATGCTCCCTCCAGATTGGTGCAGCCTCAAGTCCTCCGGCAGGAGCAGCTGGTAGCGGTTTCGTGGGACGACGCCCTCGGCCTGGTCGCAGACCGGCTCCAGGAGGCACTGAGCAAGGACGGACCCAACTCGATTCTGGCCGTTCCATCGGCCCAACTCACTAACGAGGAGCTGTTTTTGATCCGGAAGTTATTCGGCGAGGATCTGGGAGTATCTCAGCTCGACTTCCGTCTGCCCGATAGCCGCCTGTTGCAAGGGGATGGTTTTCTGAATATGGCGGATAAAAACCCCAACACGCGAGGAGCGGAGGTCATCCTCCTCGACGAGGGAGGATTCTCGCTGGAGAGCTTTCTGAACTCTGACTCGCACCTCGAGCTGCTTTATGTATTTGAACAGGATCTGTTCGCCAAGATGGGAGCGGATCGTGCTGGACGGCTGCTGGAGCGATTTGAAACGGTGATCTACCAGGGCAGCACTGACAGTGAAACTAGCCAGCGGGCACACATCGTTCTTCCCGCCGCCACCTACGCCGAGACCGACGGCACTTTTACGAACTTTGAAGGGCGCGTTCAACGGATCCACCAAGCTTTGGAACCTCTGGGGGATTCCCTGCAAGGCTGGCAGATCCTGGGCCGGCTGGCTGACCTGCTGGGGAAGCCCTTCCGGCACGCGAGGGTCGAAGATGTGTTTCGGGATCTCACGGAGCGGGTGGTGGAGTTCCAGGATCTCAGCTACGAGCGGATTGGAGAGGGAGGAGCCCTTCTTGCCTGTCTCCCGGAAGTGAAGGTGTAAACGGGATGGAAACTGCAATCTCACTGGGAATTGAACTCGCAAAGGTACTGGCCGTACTGATCGGGGTGCTGAATCTCGCAGCGATTCTGACCTGGATGGAACGGAAACAAAGCGCGGTCATGCAGGATCGCATCGGAGCCAACCGGGCTTCAATCTTTGGGATTCGGGCCTTTGGTTTGTTTCAGGTGCTAGCGGACGGGTTGAAGATGTTTGTCAAGGAAGACTTCATTCCTCCAGCCGGCCACCGGCTGCTGCACACGCTGGCCCCCTTTCTGTCCGCCTTTTTCGCCCTCATAGGGTTCGCCGCGATTCCCTTTGGCGACGTGATCACGCTGGGAGGAAGACAAATCGAGTTGCAGGTCGTGGATCTCAACGTGGGAATCCTGTACGTCTTCGCTGCAATGTCACTCGGAATCTATGGAGTGGTGTTGGCCGGATGGGCATCCAACAACAACTATGCCTTTCTCGGGGGGATGCGGGGCAGTTCTCAGATGTTCTCCTACGAAATCACAATCGGGGCTACGATTCTGGGTGTGTTGATGATCTACGAATCGATGAGCCTTCAGGCGATTGTCAGGGCCCAAGGTGAACTGCTCTGGGGCTGGCTCCCCAAGTGGGGTGTAGTGGTGCAGCCCATAGGCTGCCTCTTATTCCTGGTAGCCGGCATCGCCGAGACCAAGCGCATTCCCTTTGACCTCCCGGAAGGCGAGTCCGAGATCATCGGCTATTTCGTCGAGTACAGCAGCATGAAGTTCGGCTTATTCATGCTGACCGATTTCGTAGAGACGATCTTGATTTCGGCTCTGGTGGTGACGCTCTTTTTCGGCGGATGGCAGGTTCCTTACCTTGCTTCGGACGGTTTCCACTTGCCGGGCGGGCTGCTCTTGCCCGTAGCCCCTGCCTTGGTAGCGATTGTTCAGGTTCTGGCCTACTGCTTCAAGGTCTTCTTCTTCTGCTGGCTTTTGCTGCTGATTCGCTGGACTCTCCCCCGCTTTCGCTACGACCAATTGATGCGCCTGGGCTGGAAGATTATTTTTCCGCTGTCGATTCTGAATCTCCTGGTGACCAGCCTATTCATTTTGTATCTCTAAAAGGAAGATCGCCGCTGTAGCAATCCGACGACCATGAACACTCGCAATCTGACATTCAAAGAGCGACTCTATATTTTCGAAGTGTTCAAGGGGTTGTGGCTGACGAGCCGCCATTTTTTCGGCAACCTGCGTAAGCACGCGCTTAGGCAGCTGGGACTGCGCCGGATTGAAAGGGGGGCTGTTACCTTTCAGTATCCGGAGGAACGCCGACCTTTTTCCCCCCGCTATCGCAGCCGTCACCGACTCACCAGACGTGACGACGGATCTCCCCGTTGCGTGGCCTGTATGATGTGCGAAACCGCTTGCCCCGCACGCTGCATCTACATTGTTGCAGGCGAGCATCCCAATCCACATATCGAGAAGTATCCGGTGCGCTTCGATATCGACATGGGCGTTTGTGTGTTTTGCGGTTTTTGTGTGGAAGCCTGTCCGGAAGACGCCATCCGCATGGACACGGGCATTGTGGAGATTGCGGCCTACAGCCGAAAGGAAATGATCTACCACATCGAAGACCTCCTGATGTAGTCGCCTGCCAGCGTCCCGCCTAGTTTCTTCCCCTGTTTTGAGTTGGCCTCCCCAGCCGAGTCGAATTAGCCCTGACTTCCCGTTCTCCTCTTCCTGAAAGACAACCCAAGGTGGCAGTTGGAAGGGACAATCGCCACACAAATTCTGCTTCCCAAATCGAGATGTGACTGTGAGAATGATGGCGGATCAGAACCGACGCCTGCGCTCTCGCAGCGTCGCAGGAGACCCCGGGATGGAGTATTCCTTTTGTCCGAAGTGTGGTGGCCGGCTCGCCCTCAAGACCGTGAAGATGAGGGAACCGCAACGCCTCGTTTGTATGGAATGCTCGTTCATTTTTTTTCTCGATCCGAAGGTCGCTGCCTGCACACTCTTTACAGTCGACGGCAACATCGTCCTGTTAAAACGCGGTATTGAGCCAAGCTACGGAATGTGGGTATTTCCTGGCGGCTACGTGGACCGAGGGGAAACAGTGGAGGAGGCTGCCATTCGGGAAACTCGTGAGGAAGTCAATCTTGATGTCGAGATCCTCCATTGCCTGAATGTCTACTCCTACTCCGATAGTCCCGTCATCATCGTCGTCTATGCCGCGCGGGTGCTGGGAGGACACCTGGCAGCCAACGATGAGACTCTCGCGGTGCAGGGCTTTGCCCCGGCCGAAATACCCTGGTCCGAGTTGGCCTTCCCCAGTACCGAGCAAGCACTTCGTGATTATCTAAGCAGATATTTCCCCAAGTGAGGAAGCGCTAGTGAAATCGAATGAAGACCGAACCCTCGCGATTCGCGTGATCATGATGCCCAAAGATACGAACGCTCGGGGTACCATTTTCGGGGGTGTCATCCTCAGCTACATCGATCAAGCCGCTGCCGTAGAAGCGTATCAGCAAGGAAACCGGAACTTCGTTACGAAGGCCATGAATGCGGTGGAATTCGTCGCCCCAGTTCATCTAGGAGACGTAGTCAGCTTCTACACCAGAACCATTCGTATAGGCCGCACATCATTAACTGTCAAAGTCGAAGTGGAGGCGGAACGCTTTCGGATCACGGAGGGCAATCACCGCGTGAAAGTCACAGAGGCAGAGGTCGTTTGCGTGGCCGTCGACGTCGAAGGCCGGCCAATCCCCGTTCTGGAGGCGGCCCAATAGCGCGCCTATTCGGCAGCCGCTTGACGCTAGGCGATCGTGGTTGATGAAAACACCTAAAAATCTAGCTGAGGATATAAAGTTTTTCGGACATCCTACGAAAAATAGGGTCAGCAGGTAGCATCCTTTACCAACCAGCAAACCGCGCCACCTGACGCCTGACGTCACTCTCCTGACGCCCAATGACGGATTTTTGACACTACAGGGCTCAATCTGAGGCCTCCCACCTCTCTTTATTCCGCCCAAAATCCCTTCTGGCGGGATTTTCTACTCATCTATCTTCATTATTAAGAACGACTTATATTTTTATTGGCCCCATCCTTGGAAAAAGCCAATCGGTCATTTTTACCTGGAAGACCACTTGCACTAGGAAGGCATCCGCTCCCGGTCGAGCGCGGTTCACGCAAGCCAGCTTAGGAAGAAAAACATTGGACGGAATTCCCATAGCAGAAGGTAGGTGGCCGGAACGAATCGCCGCCCTTCTGCCCCGATCAAATCGACAACCTGTTTCCCCTGCACAGGGCAATCGTCTTGAAACCCAGCGGGGCTTCACTTTGGAGGGCTGAATGCTACAGACGCAGAGAAGAACTTCCCAAACCGCATCGCAAATCGAAAGAAAGCGGGAGGACTTGATCCTGGAGCACGTTCCCTTGATCAAGTACCATGCCTATCGGATTGCCACTCAACTTCCTCCAAACATCGAGATCAACGATTTGATCAATGCAGGCGTCCTGGGCTTGATGGACGCAATCGAGAAATTCGAGCCCTCGCGCGGAGTCAAGTTTAAGACCTACGCCGAGCTGCGAATCCGCGGGGCGATGCTCGACAGCCTGCGGGAACTGGACTGGGCGCCTCGTTCTCTCCGCAAGAAAAGCAAGGAACTGGCCAGAGCCTCGCAGAAGCTTCAGCAGGAGCTGGGCCGAGAAGTGAGTGATCAGGAACTCTGTGCCGAGATGGGCATCGACCTTGACGAACTGTATCATCTGACGGATCAGTTGAAAGGGCTGAGCATCGGGAGCTTCTACGACGCCTCGAGGAAGTTCGATCAGGAAGACAGCGATTCTGAATGCCTGATTAACTACTATCCGGACACGGTTTCGGATGGGCCCTACGGAAGTTTTGAGAAAGAAGAACTGAAGCGGATTCTAGCCGACGCGGTCGACGCTCTCAGTCGTAAGGAAAGACTCGTGGTATCCCTCTATTACTTCGAAGAACTGACCATGAAAGAGATTGGCGCGGTACTGAGGGTGAACGAATCCCGCGTTTCCCAGCTCCACACGAAGGCCATGATGCGCCTTCGGATGAAACTCAGGAACTCTTCCTATCGACCCAAGTAATCAAGAAGCTCTCTGCCAGACCGCGGCTTGGATGGAGTGGTGCTGAACGAAGTTCAGACTTCGATACAGGCCCATGGCCGCAACGTTCTTGGCGCTTACCGTAAGCGATACGCTGCTGTATCCTCGACGTGAGAACTCTGAGTTGGCCCGCGCCAGCAGTTGACGGCCGAGCCCTCGTTGACGATAACGAGAGGACACGGTGATTTGTGGGATGTGCCCGCTGCCAGGGGAAATGGTCGAGGCCAGCACATAGCCTAGCAGCCTTTCATCGGAATCGGACCAGGCACAGATCGATCCGGCCCCTTCCAATGTGCCGCACCCCGGTCTGGAGACCAATCCATTCAGAAACCTCCGACAGCCGTCGAGAGTCTGGTAGTGATAGCTGATTCTGCGATCGATGGCCTCTTGGTAGGCCTCCCAAGTCAGGCGAGCAGCAGGTTCCAGTGAGTCCGACTGCCAGGGGCTGAAGCGGACTCCAGGGATTGTCCGTATTTCCCCCATCCGGAGGGGCTTCTGAATCATGAAAACCCGATCAAACAACTGAAACTTAAGCCTGGAAAAAAAGGCCCCCAGCGGCCAATTCCTGAAGTTCATGATCTGCGCCTCTATTCTGCGCACCGACGACTTTGCCTGCAACACCTCAACAATTCTCGTCAGGAGCTCCGGCTCCAGTTGCTTGGCCATGAAGCGCCGTCGGACATAACAACTCCCAATAAGTCCTACCGAGCCTTCCAGGATATAGAAGGCGTAACCAGCCATTCCGCCGGGGAGGCGCGTCACAAAGCCCGACAAGGCCTTCTGATCGATCAACCGCTTCAGAATGGCCGTCGAGGAAGAGTAGTCCCAGCTTAGATGCTGGAGCCATTCCTGTTCCTCCTCCCGCAAGAGGGGCTCAAGCTCGAAACTGTCAACGTCTGAAAGAGGCAATAGGTCCATCGTCAGAGAAACTTGACCAGGAGAAACAGGAAGAACAGAACCACATAATAAAGCGCCAAGATAGCAAAGATGAAGACCGCAACAAGCGTTTCAAAGTTCCATTTGAGCCTTGATCTCTTCATCAATAGACGATCAGTGGTTCTGCGGATAGGAGGGATGGCGATTGCAAGGCCTGGGCGTTTTGGTCATACCGGACTCGAGATGAAAGTGGCTCTACTTTTGGAACCAGAGCGATCGTATGGATTGAAGGGTGAGCGGCAGGGAGCCTCCGATCTCACAGGGCGCGAAGCTTCTCAGATCCTGTCGGCTGAAGAAGCTTTCGTCCTGACTCTAGGACGCCGAGCTGTCGTCTGACTTGGGCATCTGGGCCATCAGCTGCGCCGTGATTTGCCGCGCTTCCAAGGCTCCGGAGATAATGTACTTGACGCGTTCTTTTTCTTTCTCTGTGGACAGGCTCATCTGCAACAACTCGGCATAGGCCAACACTTGGGCCATTTTGTTGTTGAGCTGGTGCAACAGATGCCTGCCCTCGCGAACATCCATAATCACTCCTCACCTCTCGTCAGCCAGTCCGCCGAGCTTGTCGAACCGTCAAGCTGACTCAATTCACCTGGTCCAGCAGGTTCAACCGCTTGAGTTTCTCGATCAGCGTGGTTCGTTTCAGATTCAGGAGCTTGGCCGCTTGTTTCTTGTTCCCACCCGATTTCTTGAGGCTTTGAAGAATGAGTTCTCGCTCCAGCGTTGACACTTCCGTATTGAAGTTGACCCCTTCGTCGGGAATATAAATCTCAGACAGGAACAGATTGCCTTTGGTCTTCTGGACTTCGCCCGGCAAGTCGGTGGGGAGAATCATGGTCCGCTGGCCTACCAAAGCAATGGCGCGCTCCACTGCATTCTCCAGTTGCCGGATGTTCCCAGGCCAACTGTAGTTCATCAGCATCTTCATGGATTCTTGTGAAATTGTTTTCGGCTCAAGCGTTGAGGCCAGACAGTATTTTTGAATGAAGTGCTTGGTCAGGAGGGGGATGTCTTCGCGTCGTTCGCGCAAAGGCGGCAGCTGAATGGGAATCACGTTCAGGCGGTAGAATAGGTCGCTCCGAAACTCACCCCGATCCACCATGTCCTGAAGGTTGGCGCTCGTCGCGGCGATGATGCGGACATCCACTTTCACGGTCTCCAGGCCGCCGACTCGCTCGAATTCCCTCTCTTGCAGCACTCGAAGCAACTTGACCTGAAGGGTGGAGCTCATGTTGCCAATCTCATCCAAGAAAATCGTCCCCTTGTGAGCCTGCTCGAACTTGCCCATCCGGCTCTGGTGAGCACCGGTAAAGGCACCTCGGACGTGGCCAAACAGCTCGCTTTCCAACAAAGTCTCCGGAATAGCCCCACAGTTGATGCTAACGATCTTCTGCTCGCGACGCTGGCTATTGTAATGAATGGCCTTGGCGATGAGTTCTTTTCCGGTCCCGGTTTCCCCGGTGATGAGCACGGTGCTGTTGGTACCGGAAATGGTCTCGACCAGCTGAAATATCTCTTGCATCGAGCGGCTGCTGCCAATGATGCTCTCAAACTTGTATTTCTCCTGGAGCTGAGTTTTCAGGTAGGCGTTTTCCTGCTTCAGACGCCGGCGCTCCAAAGCCTGCTTCACGACCAGCGAGATCTCCACGAGTTGGAAGGGCTTGGCGATGTAGTCGTAGGCCCCGTTCTTCATGGCCTTCACAGCGCTTTCAATGGTCCCGAATCCGGTGATGATGACGCCGATAATCTCGGGATACAAATCCAACGCGGCATCCAAGACCTGCTCGCCATCGATGCCCGGCAGTTTCATATCGGTGATGAGCACGTCAAAAGGGGTCGTCTTCAAAAGCTCTGTGGCTTCTTCGCCGCTGGACGCCTGTTGAACCTCATATCCTTCCTGACTGAGATAGGCCACCACGGCTTGACGCAGTTCGACTTCGTCGTCGACGATGAGAATTGATTCGAGATTCGCGATTTCCATTCGGGTGTCTTTCTAACCTGAGCGCCGGCAGCAGGCCTCGCTCAAGCACTCTGGCGCCGATTGCGCTTCAACACTTCATCCACAGCTCCCAACAACTCTTCCATCTGACAAGGTTTGGATAGAACCAGATCGATTCCTGACTCTTTGATCCGGACGTCGTCCAACTGAATGCCCCAACCGCTCAACAGCACAATAGGAATATCAGGCCTCCGGTCCTTCAGGGCCCGGGCCACATCCCAACCCGACATCTCCGGAAGCCCTAGATCGGAAAAAACCAGATCGTAGCGATTCTTCTCGAACAGGCGGATGCCCTCGGGACCGTTAGAGGCCGATTCAGACTCATATCCGGCAGCAACGAACATTTCGACCAGGAAATCCCGAATGACGTCTTCGTCGTCGATCACTAGAATCCGGACTTTTTGTTGGTCCATGGTTGGAGTCCTTGCTCGGGCAGTTTTGGCGGGTTGCTTGACGACCGGCAGGTACGCCAGGCATGTTGTGCCTTTGCCCAGCTCACTTTCAACGGTGATATTGCCGTGGTGCCGCGAAATGATGCCATACACCACGCTCATGCCCAGCCCCGTGCCTTTGGGCCCTTTGGTGGAAAAGAAAGGATCAAAGATCTTGCGCTTGACCTCGGTTGACATTCCGATACCGCTGTCCCTGATTCTGATCTCGACGCATTCTTCACCATTGATGTCTGTCCGCGACGTGGACACCTCGATGATTCCCCCGTCCGGCAGGGCGTCGATGGCGTTCGATATGATATTCCTGACGACTTCATTCAATTCCGAATCGATGCCGTGCACCGGCGAGATCTCGCCCGGGTGAAACACGAGATCGATCTTGAGCCCTCTGGCTTCAGCCTGGTCCTTCCACAACGGACGAAGGACGTCGATGGCCTCCTGGACAATCCGGTTCAGGTCAACCGGACTGAACTTTTGATCGGTGCGAATCCTGGTGAAATCCTGAATGCGTTTTACCGTCTGCGCGCCCTGGACAGAAGTTCTCTCAATCACCTTCAACTCCTGCTTCAAGGAGGTGGAGTCCACCGATCCGGACTTTTCCAGTTTGCTCAGCAGCAGCTGCGTCTTACCCAGAATTCCAGCGAGTATGTTGTTGAAATCGTGAGCCACACCGCTGGCCATTTCGCCCAGGGCCTTGAGTCTTTCAACCTGTACAAACTGGTTTTGTAGTTGTACCTGCTCGGTAATGTCCTTCCCAACGAACAACCACGCGAAATGACGTCCGTCGGAGGTATAGATCGGGGTGGTGGAAACTTCGAAGGTCCCGTTCAGCATCCGGTCCTCATACTCGACCGAAACGATCTTGTCGGGTTCGTACAGCCCGGCCTTCTGCGGATGACACCAGGGGGAGAGCTTGTCGTTGTCGACAAACACGGACTCGGCGGTGCGGTTCACCAGATCGCGCGGCTCGATGCCGATTCTGCGAGCCAAGGCGCGGTTGACCCGAATGATCTTGCCATTGAGGTCCTGCATGCAGATCAATTCGGACATGGCATCGAAAGTCGTCTCCCACTCGGTCTTTGCTTCGCGAATGGCCGTGAAGAGGCGAGCGTTTGCGACGGCGACGCTGACCTGGCTGCAAAGGGAGACCAGAATCTGCATTTCCTGCCCGGAGAACTGGTGCCGCTTTTGCCCTCCCAGGAACACGAATCCCAGCAGCTTCTCTTTGAAGCGAAGAGGAAAAACCACCCAGCTCCGCAGCCTGCGCTGGTTGAAGGCCGCTGCCAAAGGCGCAGGAATCCCGGCCTTAGAGGATTCCTGGGGGCCGTCAGTCATCGGTCCATAGGTTCTACTCAGAAGCGGCAGGAGTTCCTCCCACAGAGCCTTGTCCCTAAGCATTTCGGCAACGGGCTCAGAAGCGTTGTGTGAAGCGCTCAGAGTAAGCTCTCCATCTGAAAACCCCAAAGTGAAGAGGGCTCCGAACTCCAACCCGCTGAACTCCACCACTTTCTCTAACCCTGCCGCCGCAATGTCTCCAACGTTGAGCGAATGGGCGATCGCCGTAGCCGCCGAAACCAAGGCAGTCAGTTCCTTGTTTTTCTGTACCAGCTGCCCTTCCAGCAGCTTTCTTTGGGTAACATCTCGCCCAATCGCTTCGAAACCAGCCAGCCTTCCACCTTGAATCAGGGCCGTGAGACTCAGTTCGAAGCTCTTGCGCTCTCCGCTCTTGGTGGCAAAATCGAACTCCACGAGTCGCGTTCCAGCCTGGGAGGGATCCACATTGAACTGAGTCAACACGCGGGATCGACTATCTTCAGTGAGAACGGTGTCCACATTCTGGCCGATCAGTTCTTCCGCAGAATACCCCAATAGTTCACTGACCTTTCGGGTCAGAAAGGTAAAGTTGCGCTGAACATCGGTCGTGAAAATCAGGTCGTTGGCGTTTTCTGCGAGTCGTTTGTACTTCTCTTCCGAGACCTTGAGTTTGCTCTCCAGGTCGTATTTCTCGATGGTCTTCTCGACGATTCCAGGAAGGCTTTTCAGGTATCCCTGGGTCTTGACAACGTAGTCGTAAGCGCCGGCCTTCATGGCCTGAACCGCAATTTGCTCATCTCCCTGACCGGTGACCATCACCACGGGGACGTCGCGCCCCCCCTGCCGGATCCTCTCCATGACCTCCATCCCGTTCATCTCTGGAAGGCTGTAATCCATGATGACGACCGAGAAGTATTCTCGGGCCAGCCGATCCAAGCACTCCCGGCCAGTCCGGACCGAGGTAACTTGCATCTCTGAATTGAACCGTTTTAAGGCCCGCTCCGTGAGGAGCAACTGGTCAGCGTTGTCCTCGACCACCAGGACCTTGACGGGATAGCAGATCATGTCTAAGCAGTTCTCGGAATTAACCTCAATCCCCACACCTCTATGCGGGCATAAGGATTGAGGCTTTGTCCAACTTCATCGGCACACAACAACCCTAAGTTGAGCTGAATTCTTAGCTTGGATCGGAATCTGGCAACTCCTGCCCATGGCCCGGAGTGCCAAAATTTGAACACACATCGTAACATACCTAACCAGCCAACAACATGATAAATTTTGACATATCTCAGGCGTGTCAAAACCTTGAATCGGCCTTGATTCCTCAAGTCCGTACCCCCGACTCGATTTTGGATTAGGCAGCTACTGATCAACTTGAGCTAGAATCGGGTTGTCGCTTGCATAGCTCTGCACTGATGGTTTTGGAAAACCCTCCAGTGTCTGACCTCATCATCGGGAGTGTTCACGTGATAGGAGTTGCCAATGTCAATGGGTGAAAAAATTCAACGTGATATGGTCGCTGCAATGAAGTCCAAGGACAATCTTCGGCTGGACGTCTTGAGGGGGATCAAAACCGCTTTGAAGCTCAAAGAGGTGGAAAGGGGTAGAGGGGCCTCGGACGACGAGGCGCTCCAGGTCCTGCAGTCCTTGGCGAAGCAGAGAAAGGATTCGATCGAACAATTCTCGAAGGGTGGGCGCCAGGACTTGGTTGAGCGTGAGCAGGCTGAACTTGCAATCTTGGAATCTTATCTTCCGGCAGCACCCAGTGCGCAAGAGATTCGCGCCGTGGTTCAGGAGGTTATCGTGGAGCTTGAGGCGAGCTCGGCGAAGGACTTGGGAAAAGTGATGAAGTTAGCGATGTCGCGGTTGTCTGGAAAGAACGTCGATGGGAAGGTCGTTAACGCGGAAGCTCGAGCACAGTTGGGAGCTTGAGTAGCCAAGCCCAGGCACGCTCAGGGACCTGTTGAAAGAATTCGAAACGGCCGACGGCGGCCACGAGATCAGGCCGAAATCACCGTTCCGTGGCCCAGCATTGCATTCTCGATGGGTTGACTGACTCGAGCATCGGCAAACACCACCTCTTCGACACCTTCGCGAATGGCTTCCACTGCTCCAAGCACTTTCTTCTTCATGCGCCCTTTGGCAAAACCAACAAATTGGTCCATCTCAGAGACTTGGATCCGCGGGATTGTGCTGCTCTCATCATGGATGTCTCGGAGCAGGCCCGGCACATTGGACAAAATGATCAGCTTCTTCACCTTGAGGCTTGAAGCCAGAATGGCAGCCGCTCTGTCGCCATCCACGTTGATGGCTTCACCTTCGTAGCTGACTGCCGGCGGTGTCAGGACGGGAGTGTAACCAGCTTCGAGCAGCAAGTGAAGCAGAGGGATGTTGACTTTTTCTACTCGTCCCGTGTAATCGTCACGAAGAACTTTCTTTTTCCCCCCCTCGACGACCGTAATCGCGGACTTCCGCTGTCCCTCCCACAATCGACCGTCCAGGCCGGAGAGACCCACCGCATTGACTCGGTGTTTCTGGAGCCTTTCGACGATTGCCTTATTAATCTTGCCGCAATAAACCATCTCAAAGATCTCAAGAGTTTCGCGGTCGGTGTAACGGGACTCGAAGCCGGACACCGACGTCACCATTCTGGGGGGCTTCCCTAGTCTTTCCGAGAGAAGATTGGTCTCCGCGGAGCCGCCGTGTACCAGAATTGCCTTCTGACCCCGATGGATCAGCTGGGCCAGGTCGGCGCAGACGGCATCATAATCAATGCCGAGGCTGCCTCCTACTTTGACGATGACGATATCGGACATAATACTTCCGCTGGCCGATGTGGACAGATCTTCCCTTTTAGGGCGATGCCGCCAGATCTGGCCTAAAGATTGTTCTCCAACCAATCGAGTACGGCCTTGGCTGCTTCGGGGGAATCAAGCAGCAAGTGGGCACCCCGAGAATCGGAGGATTGGAACTGCTGAATCCGAACCGGAAAGCCGGTCCACTTCTCGAACTGCTGCAGGACGGTCAAGCCCTCGGCGCCGCTGTTGCCGTCCAAGTAAAGAATGGAGTGCGGCTGGAAGTTTGAAACTCCGCTTTTCAACTGCTCGGCCGAACCCAACCGCCCTGACAGGACCACGGCCGAACGAACTAATTCGTATTTTCCGGAAGCCCAGAACGCCAGGCTGCCGCCGAGTCCCGAACCCAAGACGGCGATCCTGCTGGTGTCCACGTCGTCCCGGCCCTTCAACCAGTTCAAAGCGGCCTCCACATCCGGCTGAAACAGTCTGGCATTCTCATCCGAGGCAGAAACTTCCATTCGGCTGGAACCGTGACTGCGGAGCTCCAGACTCAAGATCGCGTAGTTCCGCCTAAACAGGCTGCTCTCTACAAAACCCTGCCAAACCTGAGACTCCTCTCCCACGTCGTGGATCAACAGAACGGCAGCCGCCTTTTTCTCTTCTTGGGGCTGGCCGGCTGGGTGCCAAGTGGCCTGCAAGCGTATGCCGTCGGAGGTCGTAAGCTCCACATTTTCTTCCGTGGTGGAGCCTCGTCTTCTCTGATCCTTCACCGAATCAGCTGAGAGAAGTTCAAGGTTTACGACGTTGTCATAGCGCTTGAGAAACTTACTCACCGTTCGGGTTTCGGAAGCCAAGCCCTTATGCTCGGCATGTACCTCGTAATCGGGCTCCAGCTCCAGTCCGTAAATGGAATAGATCCCAGTCTCATCGGTCAGGACGACGGTCGTAGTGTTGCGCTTGAGGTTCTTGATAAAGACCTTGGCACCGGAGACGGACTTCTTACGGTCCGTTACGTGACCGCGGATCGACTTGGTTTTTGGCTCACGCTCCTTGGAATTGCCCGCCGGCAGGAGGCAAAGTGAGGCGAGCAGGACCACAGCCCCCATCCTAAGGCTGCGGCCATTTCCGCAGCCAATAGAGACCCGACCTTGGGCAAGTTTTTCAGGCATAAGCACTCTGTTCACTTCTTGTCAGGACTGGCGACCAACGTCACAATTAAATCCTGTCTTTCCTCTCCTTCAAAGGTAACCACCTTTTCAGTGGATTCAAAGCCTTTCTTACTGGCCAAGACTCGATAGGTATTCCTTCCCGCGGGCAAGCGCACCGCGAATTCACCACGTGAGTTGGAAAGCATCTCCCACTTCTTTTTCCCCTTGCCGGCCTTGCCTTCCTGTTGGAGCTCGACGCGGACCTTCACCTCGCGGAGAGTAAACCCCTGGTCGGTCACACAAGTGCCGTAGAGCAAAGCATAAGGCTGTTCCTTCTCGCGCGGGCCAGCCGCAATTTGGGAGGTCCACGCACAACCAATCAAGCAGATCCAAGCGAAGACCATCGCTCGCCGAGAAAGGCGTAGGAATGTCCCACGATCAATCATCCACAGTGCCCTTTGATTTCCGGCTGCAGCCGTTTAGACAGGATGTAGCCCGGAAAACTGGAGCCCGGTTGTCTCTGGCCAGCCGTACATGACATTCATGGCCTGAACCGCGTTACCGGCAGCGCCCTTCATCAGATTATCCAGAGCCGACAGGACCACCAGTCGATTTTCCACGGGATCCAATTCAAACCCGACGTCGCAGTAGTTCGAGCCGGCCAGGATCTTGGGCTCGGGATAGCGATAGACGCCCGTCTTCTCTTTGACGATTCTCATGAAAGGCTCGTTCGCATACTCCTTACGGAACAGTCTCCAGATATCTTTCTCTTCGAGGCGATCCCTCAGCATCACATGGGCAGTGGATAAAATGCCGCGAACCGCGTCGGTGGCTGTAGCGGAGAAGTGTACTTTCGTGGAGACGCCGTGGAGAGTCAGCTCCTGCTGGATTTCAGCCGTGTGGCGATGGCGTGTCGGCTGGAAAGAGCGCAACGCTCCACTTCTCTCCGGGTGGTGAGAAGCTAGGCTAGACTTGTTCCCGGCCGCCGATGATCCGACCTTTCCTTCGATGAAGACCTGATCGGCTGTGGCGATGCCACTCTTGTAAAGAGGATACAACCCCAGGATCGCCGCCGTTGCCAGACAGCCGGCACCGGTGACCCGCCGGGCATTTCGGATGTCATCGCGGTGCAGTTCTGGAACTCCATATACAAATTCCTTCAGCAACTCCGGACAGGTATGGTCGTGTCCGTACCAGACCGGGTAGTCCTTTGGCTCACGCAATCGAAAATCAGCGGAGAGGTCCACCAGCCGATCGCCCAAGGCGTCGAAGTAGTGGATCCGCTGCATGGCCATTCCATGCGGGAGGCACAGGAACAAGAGATCGACCTTCTTGAGATCTGCGCTGGCTACGAATCTCAGATCTGTTTGCTTCCGAAGATTGGGATGCACGCCGTGCACGAACTTCCCAGCATTCGATTCGGAGGTCACTTGGCCAATCTTGATATGAGGATGACCCAGCAGCAGTCTGAGAACTTCTCCTCCCGTGTAACCGGAACCTCCTACGATGGATGCAGTAATCACGAATTCTCTCAATTATCGGCCGCCGCACTCCATGGATCAGGACCGGTCAGCTGCGGCCAAGATTAATGACGAAATCCACAATTCTCGCTGGAATGTTGACTCCGGTGGTGTCGATCGAGTTTCGAAACTCCATCGTGTAGTTGACTTCGTTCACCTGGAGACCGTCCTTGGTTTCGAACAAGTCTATGGCCACGACGCCCCCACCCACCGCGCGGGCTGCGGCTACCGATACCTGGTTGAGCTCGTCCGTGACAGGGCAGTTCTCCGCTTTGCCGCCGCGTGCCGTATTGGTGATCCAGTGGGAGGAATATCGGTAGATCGCACAAATGGTTTCATCGCCCACTACGAAACTGCGGATGTCCCGTCCCGCTTTCGGAACGTACTCCTGAATGTAGAAGATCGAATGATGGTAGGACCCCAGGATCTCCTTGTGCTCGAGGATGGCCTCGGCCGCTTCCCGGTCGTTGACCTTGGAGAGCAGTCTCCCCCAGGAACCCACCGCAGGTTTCAACACAACCGGGTACCCCAACTCCGAGATCGCCTCCAGTGCGGACTCCGGAGTGAACGCCAAAAGGGTCTTCGGTGTGGGCACACCATGCCGAATCAGCGCGTTTGTGGTCAGAAATTTATTCCCGCAGACATCTGCCACCTGGTAGGTATTGACGGTTGGAATTCCCCAGTCATTGAAGACCTTTAGAGCGTAAAGCGCACGGGAATGGTTCACGCACCGCTCGAGAATCACATCGAAATCCATGTGCCTCGAGTTCAGCCTCAACACGAGTTCGCGGTCATCGAGAATCTCAATGTCCACCCGTCGGCGTCGAAACTCGTCGATCAGAAGTTTCTCTTCCTTCCGAATGATTGAACACAGCAACCCAATTCGCATAAGTACCCAAAACAAAAAAACCACAGTTAACAGCACCTCATTCGAGTGAGGGTGTCAATCCGTGGTCAGATGTCTTTGGAAGAGGCCCGTCGAAGCCAAACCAGAGACGCGGCTACTCTCCCCAATCCTCTTCTTCTTCGGGGGCCAATTCGAGCTCCACTGGATCGGTTCCCACGACTTCCAGATCAGAACCACAGTCCGGGCAGTTGACGATCTCCCCTTTCTCCACATCGTCAAATTCAATTTCTGCTTCGCACTCAGGACAATAAGCCACGACCCTTCCTCCTTCGGCTCCCCTCTTTAATGTTCAGTGTTGCCGATCCAACCAGCTTGTGGCTCGAAGTCGATTCCTCCGAAATCAGCTCCCAGCAAGCAATCCAGCCAATAGCCACACCAAGCTCGGGAGTATAGTGAAAGCCAAAACGCGCTGTCAAGGCCTATTTGACCCGAGAATTGCCGGGCGGTGACACCCAGGCCAAGCCTCGCTCTCAGGCAGCAGCGCTGCAGAAAACCCGTGTCCGCCCGCAAGCACAACCTCTCCTGAGGTTGCAGAACTCCCTGCCAGCTTTGGCGCTCGCCCCAGGAGAGGCCCCACACCAGGCATCCTGTCAAGCTTTCGTTTGCGTGGCAACACTCTTAACGCTTGGTCTCGGCTTCGAGTGGCAGGGGTGTGGCTCTTCCCTCGTCAAGAATGGTTCACGCAATCCAGAATACCAGGGGATTTCTTTGGGCGAGATGTGGGACGACCCTAAACCAGCCGCCTGGAGAATTCGGGTCGGTGACTCAGGAATTAGCCTGAAGGGCGCTCAGTCTCGACTGATAGGAGCGGTTCAGAATGTTTTTCAGGAGGGGATTGCCAATCTCAGTCTGAACGATCCTCTCCTGCACTTCCTCCAGCTCCTCGACGGACCGGGTTTGCTGGATGACCTGCTTGAAATAGCCCAAGTCCCCAATCGTCATGATCTCCTGGCTCTCCTCATCCTCGATGATGGCCAGATGTGCGGGCGAAAGGATATCGCGGATCTTCCGGTACAGCGTTTCGCGATACTCCAGGTTTGCTTCACCCAGTTCAGGGTGGAACCATTCGGCAACCAAGCCGCCTTCGGTTCTCTGAATGTTCAGCTCGGTGTAGTTGGCCGGATCGGCGTCCGCCAGGTCGAGCACCAGTTCCTCGATGTCATCGACGATGTTGGCGGTAGAGTAAACGGTGACGATGGTTACTTTCATGAGATCCCGTTCAGCAAGTGACAGCAGGTACACTTCCCTGCGATACGCGGGGAATTATAGGAAAATTGAGAGGCGGTGCCAACTTTTTTTGAGACTCAGCATCACCGTTCAAGTGAGTGTGCACTCCTCGAGGTGGCCAGGCAGAATGACCCTCCAGCCCAATTCTTCTCGGATACGACGAGCCAGAGCCTCTCTGGGCGCGGATTCACCATGGACCAGGAAGGTCGCACGGGGAGCTTGTCTGAGGTTTCGCAGCCAACGCAGCATCTCCGAATAATCCGCGTGGGCTGAAAAATATCCCAGTGACTTGACTTCGGCCCTCACCGTCACGTAGCGACCGTGGATCTTGATCTGCTCGGCACCGTCCAGCATAGCCCGTCCTCGCGTCCCCTCAGCCTGGTAGCCGACGAAGAGGATGGTGTTTCGAGAGTCCGGTAGGCGCCGAATGAGATGATGCAGCACTCGACCTCCCGTGGCCATGCCGCTGGAGGCGATCACGATCATTGGAAATCGCTGCTCGTTGAGTTCCTTCGAATGCTCCGCGCTTCTCACGAAGTGAACTTCGTGGCAGTTCAGCGAATCGATTCCGCTGCTCTCCATGGCCGTCATTTCCAGGTCGTGCTCCTCCGGATACTTCATGAGCAGCCGGGTAGCGTTGATGGCCATCGGACTATCCACATAAACCGGCAGCTTCGGGATATCGCCGGAGTCTTCCAGTTCGCGCAGGATGTACATCAGTTCCTGCGCTCGGCCAACCGCGAAGGACGGAATCAGAACCATGCCGCCGCGTGCCGCTGTTTTTGTGATGACGGCCGCCAACTCCTGGCGTGAGTCGCCCTCCTCATGAAGGCGATCTCCATAGGTGGATTCCACCAGCAGGTAATCGGCCGCCTGAACCGGGGCTGGATCGTGAGTGATGGGTTGTCCAAACCTTCCCAAATCTCCGGAGAACAGCACCTGAAGCGGGCGAGAATCCTGTCGTAGCTGCATGCTCACCAGGGACGCTCCCAGAATGTGTCCCGAAGGTTTCAACGTGATCGACACCTCATCCGAAAGGTCAAAAGAGCGACCGTAGGGAACGGCCTTCAGCAAAGAGAGAGATTCGATGGCTTGCTGCTCGGTGTAAAGCGGCAAGGCCGGCTTGTGCTTACTGAACCCTTTCTTGTTGGCGTAGCGGGCATCATCTTCTTGGATGTGGCCGGAATCCGGAAGCAGTAATCCGCACAAATCCACGGTGGCTGGACTGGCGTAGACATTTCCGCGAAAGCCTTCCCGTACAAGTTTGGGAAGGTAGCCGCTGTGATCCAGGTGTGCGTGGGTCAGGACCAGGTGCTGAATATTGCCGGTCTGGACCGGAAAGGAAGACCAGTTGCGCAGTCTCAACTCCTTCCGTCCCTGAAAGAGCCCGCAGTCGATCAGAAACTCTTCGCCGTTGTGTCGGAGGCAAAACCGCGAACCGGTGACGCAGTCGGCGGCCCCCAAGAACTGCAGTGTCGTCATTTCAATCTCGCGGAGTCCAGGTATCCCTTTCTTGTCCGCACCTTCAATCCAGCGGGATATCGAGGACTGTTGATTCGGACTTCGATGGAATGAAATCCGTTCTGACCTTCCGTAGCCGAGGGTTGGTAGGTCAAAACATACTGCTGGTGCAGCTCTTCGGCAATCTGTGTAAAGAACGGTTCCAGCGCCTCGCCAAGACGTGGGAAAAAAGAGCGCCCACCCGACAATTCCGCCAGGTATCGAAGAATCCAGACCGGGTTGAGGTTGACCTCATACTCGGGCTGCTTGTAGTACTTTTTTCCGGTCAGGAACAACTTGCGGTCTAACTCCGCATACTCGCCTATGGAATAGACGACAACGTCACTCGCCTGGATTCTTTTGTCGATCGCCTCGAATCGCAGCCGGCTGTCTTCGTCCTTCCCGTCGCTGAGGAGAACGATCGCGTGCCGCGGATGGGGCGCGGACTCAACCAGCTCTACCGCTCGGTTGAGGGCATCGTAGAGAGCCGTTCCTCCAGACGGGGTAAGGGAATGGACTCCGGTTCGCACCTGCAGCATATCCTGAGTGAAGGGTCTGACGATTTCGACCTTGTCGTTGAAAGCTACCAGGCTCACTGTGTCCCGGGGCCGCGACTGGGAGAGAAACGACAGGGCAGCCACTTTGGCCTCCACCATGGGGGAACCTTCCATACTGCTGCTGACGTCGACCAGCAATACCACACTCAAGGGCACGTCTTCATGTCCGAAGGACCGAATCTGTTGAATGACGCCATCCTGCAGGACAGTGAACTCCTCCTGCTTCAGGTCGGTGATGCGATGTCCCTCTTTGCCTTCCACCGTGATGTTTAAGATAACCTCCTCCACCTCGACCGAAAGCGTAAAAGACGGGTCCTGGCTGTCATCCTCAGCCGGCAGTGCCGGTGAGGGGCCGTTCCCCACCGCCGGGAAGGGGCCATTGCCGGGCTGGGGCAACGGATCATTCAGAGCCGGGTCTTTCTCAAGGCGAAGATCCAACTCTCCCTGAGCCGGTCGAACATCGTCGACGGCCAGCTGCTGGTATCCATACTTGCTGACAACGACTCGGTAGGTTCCCTCTCCATCAAGGCCTGATACACGGAATTGACCGCTGGAGTCGGTCTGAGCGTCTGTCATGGCAGCCGTTCTGGCGTCCAGTATGCCCACAAGGGCCCCAACGATGGGCTTGCCGTCGGCACCTGTCACTCTCCCACCGATCGCCGAGTCTGAAGAGCTCAAAAGGGCAGCGCGTCCCCCGATGAGTCCCATCAGACACACGATCAGCATCAGGTCGCGCTTTCGTGGAACACGTTGCATTCGACGGGTCCTTTTCTCAGTTGGCAACTCTCACACTCTTCCCTCGGAAAGCCCGATTCGCAGTGAAATCCTCAGATCCATGAGCCAGCTGGTTCAGGCTTGGCTGTCCTCGACGTCCTGAATGATGATCTCTACTCTGCGGTTTGCCTGTCGCCCCTTGGCTGTGTCGTTGGACTCGCGCGGCTGAGTCTTTCCGTAGCCGATCGTGGTCATGATCTCGGCCGGCACGCCCGCCTGCAGGAGGTACTCGTACACGCTTGTAGCCCGCTCCTCAGAGAGTTTCTGGTTGTAGGCATCCGAGCCGATGTTATCTGTGTGGCCTTCGATACTGAGCTTGTAATTGGGGGAAACCAAGAGAATTCCGGATACCTTGGCCAGAACCTCGCGAGTCTGCATCTTGAGGTCGGCTTTGCCAAACTCGAAAAGAATGTCGGGAAGATTCAAGATCAATCCTCGAGCGGTTCGCCGGGTTTCCAGAACTCGATTCAAGGCAGATTCCATCTTCTGCCGGGCTTCGTCGGCCTGTCGCTTGGCAAGCTGCGCGGCCGCATCGGCCTCAGCCTGAGCTTTGCGCGCCGCTTCGGCCTCCGCGGCAGCACGGGCAGCCGTCAGCTCAGCTTGCATCTTGGCAATTAGAGCCGCCTGAGCATCGCGTTCAGCCTGGGCTTGTGCCGTCTCGGCCGCCAACCTTGCCCGTTCTTCCATTTCGGCCTTCATTCGGCGCTGCTCCGCAAGCAAACGAGCCCGCTCGGCTTCAGACTGGGCATCACGGATACCTTGTTCCAGACGCGCCGCTTCTTCGGCATTAGCTTTTCGCTCGGCATCCAGAGCAGCCTGAAATGACCTCTCCTCCGCCAGCTTCTGAGCTTCGAATGCAATGCGCACGATCTCTTTTCCCTGTATGACCTGAGTGCCCGTTCCGCTGCCGGCAGCCACGCCTCGCTCCGCCTTCAGCAGCTCCTCTTTGGCTCGGTTTAGCTCGTCTGCCGCAAACTTCGCCGCTCCGGCCCGCTCGGCCAAGGACACGGCAACTTTGGCTTGGGCGATGTCGGAACGAATTTCCCCTTTTGGTTCCGGCACCTGCGCCAAAGTTTCGCGTTCGAAGTTATAGACGCCCTCATACTCACGGTACTTGATCTGCGAAGTGGAAATGACGCCACCCAGTCGTTGAGTCGGACGTGTGTTCTCCATGACCACAAACCGGCTGGGCGAAGGGACTAGGTAATGCGGTTCGGCGGTCACGAACATCCCGAAGGTTTCGAATGGTGTCGAAACGTTGAGCTTGGACCGATTGCCGCGCAACACGAATTCGCCGGCGTTGTCGGTATGTCCTTCCGGGGACACAATCCAGAGCACATAGGTGTTGTAGTCGCCCCCAAACATGGACGCCGGTTTCATCTCGTCCAGTTCGACTTCAATTTCGGTGGCCCCCCGTTTCCGTTGCACCTTAGCTTCGCCCTTGGCTTGTGGGAGCCGTTGCGTTCCCTGCAACTTAACGCCGATGGTCACCCCCTCAGGATACGTGATGGCTAAACTCTCCCGCGTGCCGGTGACGGCCTTGACCGCTTGCACCAACCCCGCGCCATTTTCCGGCGCGGTAGCAGGCTGGGCCAGTGCCACATCGCAGGACGCCAGCAAGAGCGCTGTGACCAGTGAATAAACTGCCTTATCAAGGATTGACATGTGTGTTTGCTCCTGTGTCGACAAGGTATTTAGCTGACCATTCATAGCAGTGAGTTGCATTTTGAGTTCCATCCTGATCCTCAGGACCCCTTCATTGTACCGAATGGAGCGTTACTTGTCGCGTTGACCGCTTGGCTTGTCAAGAGCACAAATGTGAGATGATAGGTCCTCTGGCTCCCTGAGCCGGGACAGTCACAGCCGCTTCGGTGTTTGGCAGGCTTTTCTTGACATTTCCGATCGCTTCAATACAGTAGGGGCTCCGGGCCGCGACCTAACAAATGGTAACCCATCCGTGGACAATGTGAATGCCATGCCAGAGAACAAACCGCTTGTGGGCGTGATCATGGGCAGCAAATCGGACTGGGAGACGCTTCGCCATGCCGACGAGACACTATCGCGCTTGGAAGTGCCGCATGAATGCCGAATCGTGTCTGCGCATCGAACTCCCCTTCTGCTGGCCGAGTACGCTGCCAGCGCCGAAGGCCGCGGCATTGAAGTGATCATCGCCGGGGCAGGCGGAGCGGCGCACCTTCCAGGCATGGCGGCTGCCCAGACCGTTGTTCCGGTGCTGGGAGTCCCGGTTGAGAGTCAGGCACTAAAGGGAATGGATTCGCTGCTTTCGATCGTGCAGATGCCTGCTGGAGTTCCGGTCGGCACTCTCGCGATTGGCAAGGCCGGAGCGGTCAACGCCGCCTTGCTGGCCGTAGGGATTCTTTCGATTTCCCGGCCTGACCTCCGGGAGAGGTTGCGCCAGTTTCGCCTCGATCAGACCAACAAGGTCATCCAAGAACAGCTTCCTTGACTCTCTAATGCCAGTGCCCTCCCCGGGGGCGGCGCTTCTCGAGACGAACAGAAGCCGGTTCTGCCAGCCAAAGGGTCTGGCTGGTGTAGGTGCGATTCCAGAAACGACAGGGTCCTCCACTTGACAAAGAGAAACCTACCGATTCTCCCCGGCTCGGCCATCGGCGTCCTGGGCAGCGGCCAACTGGGCAGGATGTTTGCCATTGCCGCGCGACGAATGGGGTACCGTGTTCACACCCTGTCGCCGGAGACCGACACGCCCACTGGACAAGTCGCCGATGTTGAGATCACTTCCCCTTATGACGACCTGGACGTGGTCCGCCGCTTCGCCGCTGGTGTCAGCGTTGTGACCTTTGAATTCGAAAATGTTCCTGCCCTCACGGCTCAGGCCGCCGCAGAGCAGGTTCCGGTAAGGCCCAGTGGGGCGGTCTTGCACGTCACGCAGAACCGTTTGCGGGAGAAGATCTTTCTCACTCAAAATGGGATTCCCGTCCCTCTCTTTCGACGGGTCACGAACGCTGAGGAGCTGCGCCATGCCCTGTCTCAACTCGGGGTTCCCGCCGTCTTGAAAACAGCTGGATATGGATACGACGGCAAAGGGCAAGTCAAAATCACGTCCTTGAATCCGAATCTACCACCGTCGACCTTTGAGTCAGAGCTGGTATTGGAGACGTTCGTCGACTTCGACTCTGAACTGTCTGTGATCGGTGCAAGAGGCTTGGATGGTACTTTCGCTCATTGGGGACCCATTCGAAATACTCATACGCACCACATTCTGGACATCTCGTCCACTCCCGCGGAACTACCCGAAACGACAGTCCGGGAAGCCATCGAAATCACGCGCTGCGTCCTGGAACAACTCGACGTCGTCGGAGTCCTCTGTGTGGAATTCTTCCTCGCCAAATCAGGCCGGTTGCTCGTAAACGAACTGGCTCCCCGTCCCCATAATTCCGGACATCTTACTTTTGACGCGTGCCTCACGAGCCAGTTCGAGCAGCAGCTGCGGGCGGTGTGTGCCCTGCCGCTTGGTTCGACCACCTTACTTCGTCCCGCAGCCATGGCCAATTTGCTTGGTGACCTCTGGCAAGAGGGCGAACCCAACTGGCCGGCGGCGTGTTCCTGGCCCGATGTCAAATTACATCTCTACGGGAAACTCGTCCCCAAGTCCCGACGCAAGATGGGGCACTTGACTGCTATGGCTGAGTCGGTCGAGGACGCCGTGGCAGCCGTCCGGCAGGCCCGCAACAGCCTGAAACCTGGCTTCGTCTAAACCGCGTTTGCAGGACATCCGCTCACCGCGTTGTGGTGAATTCCCCAATCTCAGAAAGAGGCGTGCACGGGACCGTGCTTGGAGAGGCAGGGAGAAAGGGCACTCTGGCGCCTGGCCGCTTCGCTATGACTGACTACCTCAGTTGGTTCTGGCAAATCCGACAGTGGGTTCGGCGCCTCGCATTCAGGTTTCGGCACCGGCTGCACTGGCGGTACATCTTACGGACGAACCACTGGGTCAGGAGAGCGCTGCCTCCCAAGACGCCCAGCAGGACCAGCGCATTGAGAAACCAATCCATAGGATAACCCAGCAGGCGCGGCGACCCCGTTCAAGCCTCAACCGCTCCTGTTGCGGTGCTTCGCTGGACTTTCGGGCGAAAGAACAGGAAAAACAACAGCATGACTGCTGCTGCCGCCAAGGCTGGAATCATCCAAATAGCGGGCCAGTTGTGCAACGGTCCTTCCGCGGCTTCCAGGCGAGTATAGCTCTGAACCACGTTACCAGAGGCCCAGGCCCCGATAAACATTCCCACGCCCAGCGTGACGAAAGCAATGAAACCTTGTGCAGCCCCGCGAATTCTGACCGGAGCCTGTTGATCGACGTAGATTTGGCCTGTGACGAAGAAGAAGTCATAGCAAACGCCATGGAGCAGAATCCCTCCATACAACATCCAGACCAGAGAACCGCTATCTCCGAATGAGAAAAGGAGATATCGCAGAACCCAGCAGCCCATTCCGATCAACAGCGTTTTCTTGACACCAAGCCGGGAAAGGAAAAACGGCATGACCAGCATGAAGAAGATCTCCGACATTTGCCCCATCGTCATCTTGCTGGCCGGTTCCACCACCCCGATCTCGTTGAGGAAGAGATTGGCAAATGCGTAGTAAAACTGAAGGGGGATACAGATCAGGAAGGACCCCACCACGAAGATCGCAAAAGACCGGTCCTTCATCAGCTGCAAGGCGTCCAGCCCCAAAACAGCGCCCACCGTGAGGGGTGACCCCACCTGTTTGGGTGGCGTATGGGGCAGCAAAAGGCAGTACAACCCCATCAGCACCGAAGCCCCACTCGCGATTTTCAAAGGGACAGCGGTCGCCTCCAGTCCCAACCTTCCCACGACCAGTCCTGCCACGATCCATCCAATGGTTCCCAGGACGCGTACCCTCGGGAACTCCTTGGCGGGATCTTGCATCTGGTGAAAGGACAGCGAGTTGGTCAAGGCAAGAGTCGGCATGTAGCACAGAGTGTGGGCCAACAGAACTGGGTAGAATGTCGGGAAGGTCTCGAGCGTTGAGGCCCAGTACGCCACTGCGCCACCCAGGATGTGGAGCACGGCCAGAATCTTCTCCGTCGAGAAGAATCGGTCCGCGACCATCCCCACAAAAAACGGAGAGATCATGGCGGCCAATGCGGTGGTCCCGTAAGCCAACCCGATCTGATCGCCGGTGAACTGGCGCGTCTGGCTGAGATAGGTGGCCATCGTGACGTACCAGGCCCCCCATATGAAGTACTGGATGAACATCATGAGTGAAAGCCTGATTTGCACCATGGAAACCACCACCTCAGTCAACGTTCGACGTTGTTCGTTACGCGTGTCCTGCGCCGCGCAGCCGGTGCACTGTTCGGTCCTTACCCAGAGCCGCCATCACATCGAAGATACCCGGCGCCACGGCTTTCCCGGTCAGCACAACTCGTGCTGCGTTGATTAGTAGCCCCGCTTTAACCTGCTTTTCGTCAGCGAAACCACGAAGGATCTGCTCCAACGCCGGCGCCGTGAAGTCCTCGCTGACCGCCAATCGCTCAGCCATTTCGGGCAACAAATCCTTCAGCGAGGGATCCTTGAGAAACTTGTCTCGGGCGGCCGATTCGATCTCAAATTCGTCGGAGAGGAACGGGCGGCCGTTCTTGACAAAGTCGGGAAGCAGTCGGGACCGGCTCTTGAGCAGGTCAATCAATCTCAAGAACCATTCTCTGCGAGCTTCTTCAAACTCTCTCCGCCACAGTCCGGTCTTTTCGAATTCCGCCTTGAGTGGGAGAAAGAGTTCTTCTGCCGGACTCTGGCTCAAATACTGACTGTTGAGCCATCCCAATTTTTCAAGGTTGAACACGGCGTTGCTCTTGTTGATGCCTTGCAGAGAGAAACGTTCAATCAGTTCCTGAGTCGACATCTTCTCCGACTCATCCCCGGGAGACCAGCCCAGCAAAGCCAGAAAGTTTCGAAACGCTTCAGGCAGGTACCCCTGATCTCGGTAGGCAGTGACCGACGTAGCACCATGTCTCTTGCTGAGGCGGCTCTTGTCGGGGCCGAGAATCAATGGAACGTGAGCAAATATCGGAATAGCCGCGTGCAAGGCTTGGTAGAGTAAGATTTGTTTGGGTGTATTCGAAATGTGGTCGGCGCCACGAATCACATGAGTGATCCGCATGTCGATGTCGTCCACCACCACACCCAGATGGTAGGTAGGTAGGCTGTCCGATCTCAAGAGGACGAAATCCTCAAGGGTCCCCGCATCATGTTCGATGGTTCCAAAGACCGGGTCCTCAAAGCGAAATTTCTCTCCGGCCGGAACCCTAAACCGCAGGGCGCTTGGCACCCCCTCTTTGACTCGCTGCTCGACTTCGCCGGGCGATAGGTGGCGACAGGTGCCTTCGTACTTCCAGGCCTGCTTGGCCTGGACGGCAGCAGCCCGTCTGGCATTCAATTCCTCGACGGTACAAAAACAGCGATAAGCCTTGCCTTCTTCAAACAGACGGCGCGCCACCGTCCGATACTGAGCTGTACGCTGTGACTGGAAGAAGGGCCCTTCATCCCAGTTCAGACCCAGCCAGCGCAACCCGTCTAGAATACCTTCGACCATTTCTGCCGAGGAGCGTTCCGTATCGGTGTCTTCAATCCGCAAGATGAATTTTCCGCCCTGATTTCTCGCAAAGAGCCAATTGAACAGAGCCGTGCGGGCTCCGCCCACATGCAAGAATCCGGTCGGAGAAGGCGCGAAGCGAACCCGGACGTCGGGCACGATTAAAGTCCTCTCGATACTGGTCGTCTGTAATGGGAAAAAGGATGTAAACGGTGCAGGTCAAAGCCGAGGCCCGCTGGAACTCCCAGTGCCCCACAGGACTTCTCGGACCCCGGGCAGCCGCCGGATGTTGCGGGCCGTCTCCCGCTTTTGCCTGCCACGTCTTCTCGCAGCAACCTGTTGTCTTCGATCCTCAAGCTTTGGTAGCGAGGGCGCCTCTGGCCGCCGCCAAGGCCGCTTCGTAGTTGGGATGCTCGGCGATCTCTTTGACGTACTCCACGTGGCGTAGGGTATCTGCGGTATCCACGACAAAGATGGCCCGGCTCTCTAAACGAAGTTCCTTGACCAGGGTGCCATAGGCCTGGCCGAATGAACCATCCCGGTGGTCGGAGAGGGTCTGAACTCGATCCACTCCCGCGGCGGCACACCATCGCTTTTGAGCGAAGGGGAGATCCATACTCACCGTGAGCACCACAACCTTGTCGCCAAGCGCTGAGGCTTCCGTGTTAAAGCGACGCGTCTGGGCGTCGCAAACCGGCGTGTCAAGGGAGGGGACAACACTGATCAGTCGAATCTTTCCCGCCGTGTTTGCCAACGTCACGGTGGACAGATCATTTGCCAACAGCGAAAAACCCGGGGCGCGGTCCCCGGCCTTTAATTCGGGCCCCACCGCCGTCAAGGGTGCTCCTTTGAAGGTAACTGCTCCTGCTCGTTCCTGAGACATGGTTGTTGCTCTCCCTTTCACATAGACTAGAGGTGATCAATCGAAATTCCTTCGGCTCGCCTCGGGGAGCCGTGAGTCACGGATCTGAACCTTCGTCCGTCCAAATCCTCCGTCAGTTCTCCTCGTACTTTCCTCTGAGAACAGCCAATACCGTGGGATCCGCCAGTGTTGTCGTGTCTCCCAAGGCCCGGCCTTCGGCAATATCTCGCAACAGCCGACGCATGATCTTACCACTGCGGGTTTTGGGAAGCTCAGTGGTGAAATAGATGGCATCGGGTCGCGCAATCGGCCCAATCTTTTCCGAAACGTGCTTCTTCAACTCGTCGACTTTGGGCTGACCGCCCACCACCCCCTCTTTGAGGGTAACGAAGGCCGCGATGGCCTCACCTTTGATGTCGTCTCTCTTTCCAATCACTGCGGCTTCCGCAACATCGGGATGGTCGACCAAAGCGCTCTCCACCTCCATCGTGCTGATCCGGTGGCCCGACACATTCATCACGTCATCCACCCGACCCAACAACCAGAAGTAACCTTCCTCGTCCCGCTTGCACCCGTCTCCGGCGAAATACATGTTCTTGCCAAAACGCGTCCAGTAGGTGTCAACGTAACGTTGATCGTCTCCGTAGATCGTCCGTGCCATGCCCGGCCAGGGTGATTTCAACACCAGATATCCGCCTCCGCCGAGTGGGACAGATTGGCCCGTCTCGTCGACGACGTCCGCATCGATACCTGGCAAGGGGAAGGTCGCGGAACCTGGTTTGGTGGTGGTGATCCCGGGTAGGGCCGAAATCATGATCATCCCGGTCTCGGTCTGCCACCAAGTATCGACAATCGGGCAACGCCCTTTGCCAATCACGTGGTGGTACCACATCCACGCTTCCGGATTAATCGGTTCGCCAACCGAGCCCAACAGTCTTAAGCTCGAGAGGTCATGTCCCTCTGGATATTTGGTTCCCCACTTCATGAAGGCCCGGATCGCGGTGGGGGCCGTGTAAAAGATGCTAACCCGATATTTCTCCACGATCGACCACCATCGGTCCTTTTCAGGCCAGTCCGGCGATCCCTCATACATGATCCCCGTTGCACCGTTAGCCAGCGGTCCATAGACAATGTAGCTGTGGCCGGTGACCCACCCGATGTCGGCGCTGCACCAATAGACGTCTTCCTCTTTGATGTCGAACACCCAGCGGTGGGTCACCGCCGCTCCCAACAGGTAGCCGGCCGTGGTGTGAAGAATTCCTTTGGGCTTGGCCGTGGTGCCCGATGTGTAGAGGATGAACAAGGGATCCTCAGAGTCCATGGGTTCCGGCTCGCAGTACGGAGGCGCATCAGCCATCAAGCGGTGCCACCAGTGATCGCGGCCCTCTTGCACATGCAAGGCCGAGGGATCACCCAAGCGACGCAAGATAATCACGTTTTCCACGCAAGGACAGCCTTTTAGAGCGGCGTCTACATTCCGTTTGAGCGGCACGATCTGACCGCGACGGTAACTGCCGTCAGCCGTGATGACCAGCTTGGACTGAGCATCGTTGATGCGGTCCCGCAGCGACTCGGCACTGAAACCGCCAAACACCACGCTGTGGGGAGCCCCAATTCGGGCACAGGCCAGCAGAGCGATCGGAAGCTCAGGAACCATCGGCATGTAGATGGTCACCCGATCGCCCTTTTTGATGCCAAGGCGCTTGAGCACATTAGCGAACTTGTTCACTTCCCGGTAGAGATCTGCGTAGGTGAGGACACGCTCTTCACCGGGCTCTCCTTCCCAAATAAAGGCCGCCTTGTTGCGGCGCCAGGTCTTGACGTGCCGGTCCAGACAGTTATAGGAAACATTGATCTGGCCTCCCACAAACCACTTGGCCAGAGGAGGATTCCACTCCAGAACCTTATCCCACTTCTTGAACCAGTCCAGACTGTCTGCCGCTTGACCCCAGAATGCCTCTGGGTCCTTCCGGGCCTCCTCATAGATTCCCGGGTCCTTCACGTTCGCCTGTCTCTTGAGCTCATCCGGTGGCAAAAAGCTCCGCTTCTCGGCCAATAAGGCTTCAATGGGTACGTTCTGATCGGTCATGGATCTCTCTCTTTGCTTTGAGATTGACACAGGTTAACCCACGTGCACTCTGAACCAATGATCGCAGTCGAGGGTCATTTGGCCGAGGTGGAGAGCGCCTGGGAAAACCTGCAGGCTGCGCCGGCAGGAAGCATTCATGAGCCAGCGAAGTTTCAAATTATACACGCTAGCGCTGCCCGAGTTAAAGAAACGATTTCATTAGCCTGTTCGATGCTGTGCTGCCACCTTGCGCAGCCCGACCTGCTCTGTGGTACGCCACATGAACTGCCTTCCTCTCTGGTTCAAACAAACCTGCCGGAGTTTGACAGAAACGAGAGACTGCCACTAACATGCGACGCGCTCAAAATACGGCCGCCTATCTCGGGCAGCGGCAGTTTGACCTCGAATTAAAATGACGGATGCCCTGAGTGGGCAGGTCCCGCCGATGCGAAAGGAGCTTGGTCCATGAAAGAGTTTTTTCCTGACGTCAAGAAGATCGCCTATGAAGGTCCCAGGTCGAAAAACCCCCTGAGTTTCAAGCACTACAATCCTGACGAGCAAATCGAAGGGAAACCGATGCGCGAGCACCTCCGATTCTCGGTGGCGTATTGGCACGCCTTCCGTAACGGCAACGCGGATCCATTCGGAATGGCAACCCGACTCATGCCGTGGGATGACGGCTCGAATTCCCTGGACAACGCGACCAGACGGGTTCGCATGGCATTTGAATTCATGCAGAAACTGGGAACGGAGTTCTATTGCTTTCACGATCGGGATGTCGCTCCCGAAGGCGACTCCTTCACAGAAACCAATGACAATCTGGACGCCATTGTGAAGGTTCTCAAAGAGGAGCAGCAACGTACCGGTATCCGCGTGCTGTGGGGTACGGCCAACCTCTTCTCTCATCCACGCTACTTGCACGGCGCAGCCACCTCTTGCAACGCCGACGTCTTTGCCTACGCGGCAGGTCAAGTGGCCAAGGCCATGGAAGCCACCCACGAGCTCGGCGGATCAGGTTACGTGTTCTGGGGTGGCCGCGAGGGGTACAAGACTCTTCTCAACACAAATATGAGCCGCGAGCTTGACCACCTGGGGCGCTTTCTCCATCTGGCGGTCGATTACCGCAAGAAGATCGGTTTCAAAGGACAGTTCTACATCGAACCGAAGCCCAAGGAGCCCACCAAACACCAATATGACTCCGATGCGGCCGCGTGCTATGCCTTCCTTCAACGTTACCGGCTTGAGCACGATTTCAAACTGAACATCGAAGCTAACCACGCTACGCTGGCGGGCCATACCTTCCATCACGAGCTGGAATTTGCCGCGTCGGCGGGGATGCTCGGCTCCATCGATGCCAATCGGGGCGACCTCATGCTTGGCTGGGATACGGACCAGTTCCCTACGGATCTGTACGACACTTCCTTGGCGATGCTGACGGTTCTTAAGGCCGGAGGTTTCACAACGGGAGGTCTCAACTTTGACGCGAAGGTGGCCCGCGAGAGCTTCGAGCCGGTTGATCTTTTTCACGCCCATGTCGGCGGGATGGATGCTTTTGCGCGGGGATTGAAGATTGCGGCAGCGATTCGAAGGGATGGCGTCCTGGAAAAATTCGTGACCGAGCGCTATTCCAGTTGGGATGAAGGCATCGGTTTGCAGATCGAGAAGGGCCAGGCTGGATTCACCGAGCTGTCCCAGTATATTGAACGAAAGGGAAATCCGGCACCGAATGCCTCAGGCCGCGTGGAAATGCTGGAGAACCTGTTGAACGAGTATATCTGACCCATTGCGAGCATCGGTTCTCAAGAACCACGCTCATAGACACAAAGGCCCGAGTCAGCCAGGCAGGCTCGGGCCTTTGTCTTTCGACTGATGTAGCTGCCTCAGTACCTCGGCATCGTGGGATCCACTTCCTGGGCCCAGCGGTCAATACCACCCACCAGGTTCTTTACGTTCTTGAATCCGGCATCCTTCATCATCTTCATGGCCTTAGCACTACGCCCACCCATCTTGCAGTGGACGATGATCTCTTCCTCCGGATTCAGTTCCTTCAGGCGAGCACTGACCTGTCCAAGCGGCATCAAGATGGTATTTTCCAACCGACAGATTTGATACTCGTGCGGTTCGCGAACATCAACCACGGTGAGCCGCTCGCCGGCATCGAGTCGATCTTTGAGCTGTCTGGGCGTGATTTCGTCCTGGTTCAAGGCGGTGTTGCCTGCTGCGGTGGGCACCTGAGGCGTGATGCCGCAGAATTGTTCGTAGTCGATGAGTGCCGTGATCGTGGGTTTTTCGCCGCAGAGGGGACAGTTTGGATTCTTTCTAAGTTTTAGCTCCCGAAACTTCATTTCAAGAGCATCGTACAGCAGCAACCTTCCAATGAGGTTGCGGCCCTTCCCCAGAATCAGCTTCACCGCTTCCGTTGCCTGGATGAGTCCAATGGTTCCGGGCAGAATTCCCAGAACTCCCCCTTCCGCGCAACTCGGCACCAAGCCGGGAGGAGGGGGTTCGGGGTAGAGACAGCGGTAACAGGGACCTTCCTTGGCATAGAAAACAGAAGCCTGACCTTCGAATCTGAATATGCTGCCATACACGTTGGGCTTGTCGAGCAGCACACAAGCATCGTTCACCAGATACCGTGTGGGAAAGTTATCCGTCCCATCGATCACGATGTCGTAGTCCTTGATGATCTGAAGGGCATTCTCCGCTTTCAGCGCCGTCTCGTAGACACTGACTTCCACGTGCGGGTTGATGGCCAGGATCTTGTCTCGCGCCGAGTGGAGCTTTGGGCGACCCACATCGGGAGTGGTGTGGATGACCTGCCGTTGCAGGTTACTGAAATCGACCACGTCAAAGTCAACCAGCCCCAACCGTCCAATCCCGGCAGCCGAGAGGTACAACCCCAACGGCGCGCCCAGTCCGCCGGTTCCGATGAGAAGGATCTTGGCCGCTTTCAGTTTCCTCTGGCCCTCAACCCCCACCTCCGGCATGATGATGTGCCGACTGTAGCGCTTGATCTCGTCGTTGCTCAGCTCCACGCTCGTTGCCAACGCCTCCAGGGTGCTCAAGTTGCCCCCCGCGATGGAAGGGACAATGCTGACGGAGTCCCCATCCTTGACAGGCGTCTTGTCCTGCTGAAGGTAGCGAACGTCCTCGTCGTTGACATAGACATTCACAAAGTTACGGATCCTGCCATCCTCAGTAAAGAGATGTTTCTTCAGTTCCGGAAACTTCTGGACCAATCCTTCCATGAGTTGCCCAACGTTGTGGCCCGAGAGTTCAACCTCGTCCTGATTTCCGGCGAGGTGCCTCAAGGCAACCGGAAGGAGTACTTTTAGTGACATGCGGTCTCCTTATGATTTATGGTTTTGCGGTATAGGTTCGAATCGAATCGATCGGGCGCCGACAACCTTGAGGTCAGGCTAGCCGTCCTGGACGGTAATCGCCTCCGGTTGAAAAGCAGATCGATCCTCAGCCATTCGCCAGGAGTTCAGCTCCCGAGACTCCCCGTTCTTGACCGATACAATGACATAGGAATAGAAGGGCCAGGCGTGGTCGAGATCGAAATGTGATGGTCGCGCCTCCGCATTGGGATGCGAATGATAGAACCCGAGAATGTGGAGTCTCTTGCCGCGCGCATATTTCTCCGCCTCCATGACCGCTTGCGGCGGAATCAGAAATCGATTGTAGCGCGCCTCCGACTCACGGGCGTTGTTGACCGGGTAAGTCTCACTCACCACTTTTTGCTCGCCATCCAGATGCCCCACCAGGAAACCGCAGCATTCATCGGGAAAAGTTGCTTCACCGTGGCGGCGGATGGCCGAAAGATGCTCCGGCCTAAATCGAATAGTCACTCCGGCCCTCCTGCCAGAAGGAATCATTCAAGTACTTCATTCCGCCATCACAAAGAATCGTGACAACCACTCCGGATTTTAGCTGTCGTGCAACGCGAAGTGCGGCCTCAACATTTGCACCCGCCGAAACACCCACCAGCAGGCCTTCCTGCCGAGCCAGTCGCCGCACCATGTCCTGGGCGTCTTCAGTGGAAACTTCGATCTGATCGTCGGCCAAGCCGGGATCATAGATTGGCGGAACGATGGATGAGGCCATGTGCTTCATGCCCTCCAATCCGTGCATCGGAGAGTCCGGTTGAACCGAGATGGCCTGAATTGCAGGATTGTGTTCCTTCAACCGCCGCGTGGTCCCCATGAAGGTTCCGCTGGTTCCCAAGCCCGCCACAAAATGTGTGATCTTGTGCTCGGTCTGACGCAAGATCTCCACTCCCGTGGAGTGGTAATGAGCCTGCCAATTGGCCGGATTGCTGTATTGGTCTGGATAGAAGTATTTGTCCGGATCGGCGGCATAGAGCTTCCGCGCCATCCGGATGGCGCCATCGGAGCCCTCGCGATTACTGGTTAAGATCAGGTCGGCCCCGTAAGCTTGCAGGATCTTCTTGCGCTCGGGGCTGACGTTCTCCGGCATGGCGAGCCGTACCTTGAGGCCTTTCACAGCGCCTATCATCGCGTACGCGATGCCGGTATTGCCTGAAGTCGCGTCGAGCAGGATCTTCCCCGGCTTCAGCTTTCCACTTCGTTCTCCCTCCAAAATCATATTGAGGCCCGGCCGATCCTTGACGGAGCCTCCTGGATTAAAGAACTCCGCCTTTGCCAGAATCGAAACACCCGGGCAATCCTTGGCAATCCGCTTCAGCTGGAACAGAGGCGTGTTTCCGATTCCGGCTAAAATGTCGGTCTGCGGAAAACTTCGGGTTATGGTCTCAGTCATCAGTTCGGGCATCAAAGGTCCACTCGGCCACCTGGCTGGTCAATCCAGTAAATTAACACGATTCAGGGGGCTGTACAAACAGCCGGCCCAGCACGGGCAGCCGGGTTCCCGTTGACTCTCAGGATCGCAGAGTATAATCTGACCAGCACTTTTTGACAAACTATGACCGGCGAAAGTCTGAATTTCCTGCGTCTTGCCCTGGCTGAGGGATTGGGCTGCCGGGGAGCACACCGGCTACTCGACCGCTACCAACGCCCCTCCGCCGTTCTCTCAGCTTCCGTAGGCGATTTGATCCATTTCGGGATCGCTGAACCGGCAGCACGAGATTTGTTCTCCGACCGGAACCGGGCCGCTGCCGAGGCAGCTTGGAATAAATGCCTGCAACAGGAGATCCAAATCCTCACGGTGCAGGACCCTGCGTACCCCACGCTCTTAAGGGAGATCTTCGACCCTCCGCTGGTCTTGTTTGTCAAGGGTGTGGTCGATACCTTGTCTCAGAATTCTTTGGCCATCGTCGGTTCCAGGCGGGCCACGCCATACGGAATCAACGTAGCCGAGAGGCTCGCTCGGGATCTTGCTCAGCGTGGACTGGTGGTCTGCAGCGGCTTGGCGCGTGGGATCGATTCGGCCGCTCACCGGGGGGCTCTGGAGGCTGGAGGCAGAACCATCGCTGTTTTGGGTAGCGGGCTTGACTACATCTATCCACGCGAGAATAAGAAGATGGCCCGGCAGATCGAATCGGCGGGCTGCCTGGTAACTGAGTTCCCCCTGGGAACAAGCCCTTCTCCCCAGAATTTTCCCGTTCGCAACCGCATTATCAGCGGGTTGTGTCTGGGAACCTGCCTGGTGGAGGCTGCGGAGTTCAGTGGTTCGCTGATCACGGCCAGACTCGCTCTCGAACAGAACCGGGAAGTCTTCGCGGTGCCGGGAAATGTCACCTCAAGAAACAGCTTCGGGCCAAACCTTTGGATTAAGCAGGGAGCCAAGCTCGTGCAGTCCTGGGAGGATATCGTGGAAGAGCTGCCTCGTCCTCTCAAGGAACGCATCCTTTGGAAGACGCCGGACAGCCCCATGCACTCCCAGGCTGAGCTCTTCACCGACGCGTTCTCGGCTTCGGAAATGAGTGTGCTAGAATTGCTGCGCCTCGACGAGGCCGTCTCGGTCGACGATCTGATCGAAAAGTCGAAAATGACCTCGGCGGAGTTGCTTTCTGTCCTCTGCGAGCTAGAGATCAAGGATCAGGTCAAACAGCTGCCCGGAAAACATTTCGTGCGCAAGTATTGACTTGGTGCCGAGGCATGCGGTAGGCATTATTCTCAGCAGGGAATGTCAGGAGTGATTTGTTTAGTGTGTTGAACTCGTCATCATCAGGGTCTTATGTCTAAATCATTAGTAGTCGTTGAATCACCCGCAAAAGCTAAAACGATCAATAAATACCTGGGGACGGATTTTTCCGTCAAAGCCTCGATGGGCCACATCAAGGATTTACCCAAGAAAGGCCTGGGGGTCGATCTCGACAACGATTTTGAGCCGACCTACGAGACCATTCCGGGCAAAGAAAAAGTCATCAAAGAGCTGCGCTCTGCGGCACGCGGCGTGGACTCCGTGTATATTGCGACAGACCCGGATCGTGAGGGCGAAGCCATCGGCTGGCACGTGGCCGAGGAACTCAGTGCTAAGAATCGAAAGGTCTATCGCGTGATGTTCAACGAAATCACGCAAAAGGCCGTCAGGGAAGCGTTCAAAAATCCGGGACAGATCGATGCCCATTTGGTGGAGGCTCAGCAGGCTCGCCGCATTCTGGACCGGCTGGTTGGATACAAGATCAGTCCCTTGCTGTGGGCCAAAGTCCGGCGGGGAACCTCAGCTGGAAGAGTCCAGAGTGTCGCCCTTCGCCTCGTCGTGGAACGGGAGCGGGAGATCCAGGCCTTCAAGACCGAAGAGTACTGGACTATTTCAGCCAACCTGAGCGGACACCATCCCCCTCCCTTCGACGCGCGCTTGCAGAAGGTTTCGGGCAAAAATGTCGAAATCGGCAACCAGGAGCAGGCCCAAAGTATCGTTCGAAGTCTCGAGCCGGCTCAGTTCATCGTGGACCGGGTCGAGACCAAAGAGAAAAAGCGTAATCCGGTTCCGCCGTTCATCACCAGTAAGCTGCAACAAGAGGCCTCCCGCAAGCTCAGATTCTCCGTCAAAAAGACCATGATGATTGCGCAGCGTCTTTACGAGGGGATCGACCTCGGGAACGAAGGCAGTGTCGGTTTGATCACATACATGAGAACGGATTCAACCCGTGTTTCGGACGATGCGTTGAAGGAGGTTCGGGACCACATTCAATCGGCCTACGGATCTCGCTTCTTGCCTGAAAAGGCCGTTTATTACCGCAGCAAGAAGGATGCCCAGGATGCGCATGAGGCCATTCGCCCCACGGCTGTGGCGCGCACACCCGAACAGCTGAAGCCCTATCTCTCGCCTGACGAGTTTAAGCTTTACAAGCTGATCTGGCAGCGCTTCGTAGCCTCACAAATGAGCGCGGCGCTGTTCGATCAGACCTCGATTGAAATCCTGGCAGACAAGTATCTGTTCAAAGCTACGGGCTCGGTTTTGAAGTTCGACGGATTCCTGGCTGTTTACCAGGAAGGCAAGGATGAAAAGGACGAAGAGGACGAGGAGCTAGAACATCGCTTGCCGGCTCTTTCCAAGGGAGAGATCCTGAAGCTGAACCAGCTGAAGCCCGAGCAGCATTTTACGCAACCCCCGCCTCGGTATACGGAAGCTACATTGGTGAAGGCACTGGAGGAAAAAGGCATCGGTCGACCTTCCACTTACGCGGCGATCCTGACAACCATTCAGGATCGGGAATACTGCGTCAAGCAGGAAGGCAAGTTCCATCCCACTGAGCTGGGATTTGTGATCAGTGACCTGCTGGTTGCCAGCTTTGCGGACATCTTCGATGTCCAATACACCGCCCGGATGGAAGACGAGCTGGATGAAATCGAAGAAGGAAAGCTGGCTTGGACCGCGGCGTTACAGGAGTTTTACGACAAGTTCAAAGCGGATCTCAAGCTGGCTCAAAAGCACATGCGCGACGTGAAGCGCATGGAAGAACCCACGGATGAAAAGTGCGACAAGTGCGGCAGTCCCATGGTCATCAAATGGGGCCGCCACGGAAAGTTCCTGGCGTGTTCGGCTTATCCGGAGTGCAAGAGCACTCGCGAGCTGGCGCGAAGTCAGAGCGGCCCGGAGGACTCCAAAGAGGTGGAGCAGATCGAGGAAACGTGCGAGAACTGCGGCCGACCGATGGCCCTCAAACGGGGACGATTCGGCCAGTTTCTCGCCTGCACCGGCTATCCGGAGTGCAAGACCACCCGCAACCTCTCCAACGGGAAAACCTCCACTCCGGATACACCCACCGGAGAAAAATGCCCTCAGTGTGGCAAGGAGTTGGTGTTGAAGCACGGGCGCTTCGGCCAGTTCACCGCCTGTTCCGCCTATCCCGAATGTAAGTATGTCAAGAAGAAAACCCTCGGTATTCCTTGTCCGGAAGCGAACTGCAAAGGAGAGCTTGTCGAGAAGAAGTCCCGCCGCGGCAAAATTTTCTATGGATGCGACCAATACCCTTCCTGCCGATTTGTAACGTGGAACAAGCCCATCAATCGGACCTGCCCACAATGCGGCGCCACCTTCGTTCTGGAAAAAACCACCAAAAAACAGGGTACGGTGGTCTACTGCAACTCCGAGTCCTGTGACTACAAGGAATCGGTGGAAATGGCCGAAGATAGCCAGCCAGAGCAGGTGCTGGCCGAATGAAAAAACTAAAGGCTGCCGAAAGGCGCGCCCAAATCATCAACGTCTCGAGGAAGCTGTTCAGTGAGAAAGGGTTCAACGGCACCACTACCCGGGAAATTGCCGAAGCTTCCGGCGTAAGCGAAACGGTCATCTTCCAGCACTTCGCCTCCAAGAGGGAGCTTTATTCCGCCATCATCGACGAGCGGATTCAAGAAGTAGGCCCCCCCATTTCCGACGAAGCCATCCGAGCTCGAGATGATGCTGCGGTGTTTGGCCACTATGCCCGCTCTCTGCTGCAACGCACCGCGGAGGATCCCACCCTCCTTCGACTCCTGTACTTCAGCGCTCTGGAAGGTCATGAGCTCTCCGACATTTTCTATTCCACACACGAGATCAAGAAGGTCATGAAGTTCGTGGATTACATCAAGCTTCGTGTGGAAGAGGGGGCGTTCCGCCAACTGGACCCGGTCCTGGTGGCCCGGGCTTTCACCGGAATGTTCTACACCTACATCACATCGGAGTATCTCTTTAGCTCCACGAAATACTACTCCAGCCGCTCGATCGACCAAGTGGTCGACAACTTCCTGACCGTGTTTTTGCACGGCGTTGTTAAAGCCAGCTGATTCCAGCTTCGACCGCTTCAGCCTCAGCCATAGGGTCTGTCACTCAGTGGGAAGCATCAAACGATGCCTTCCGGAATGATGTTACAATTCAGCCGATATGGATCCGATCACGGTCATTGGGGGCGGGCTGGCGGGTTGCGAAGCTGCTTGGCAGGTCGCGCGCAGGGGCTATCGTGTGCGGCTGTTTGAAATGCGCCCCACGCGGCCTACGTTTGCACACAAGACCGAGCAGCTGGCAGAAATCGTATGCAGTAATTCGTTCAAATCAGACCAGGAGAATACGGCTCCTTGGCTCTTGAAGGAGGAACTCAGGGTTCTGGATTCGCTTCTGATTGCGATAGCCCTACAGACTCGTGTTCCCAGTGGTGCCTCCTTGTCAGTGGATCGGGAACGCTTCGCGGCGGCCGTGACGGAAACGCTGTCTCGAAACCCGAATATCGAAATCGTGCGAGAAGAGGTGGCAGAACTGCCTGACAGCGGTATAGCCATCGTGGCCACGGGCCCCTTGACCTCCGATCGTTTGGCTCGGTCCATTCAGCAACTGACGGGGACCGACCGCCTGTACTTCTATGACGCGATCAGCCCGATCGTCGATGCCGAGACGGTGGACCGCAATGTCGCGTTTGCCGGCTCCCGCTATGGCAAGGGCGGCGCAGACTACCTGAATTGTCCTTTCACGCGCGAAGAATACCTGCGGTTCTATGAGGCCCTCAGTCAGGCTGAGTCCGTTCCCCTCCACCAGTGCGAACAAGCCCTGTTTTTCGAAGCCTGCCTGCCGATTGAAGAGATGGCCCGGCGCGGCGTCGACACCCTTCGTTTTGGCCCCATGAAGCCGGTCGGGCTGATTGATCCCCGAACTAAGCGAATGCCTTACGCGGCCGTTCAGCTCAGACAAGAAAACCTTCGGGCCGACAGCTACAACCTGGTAGGCTTCCAGAACCACCTTCGATTCAGCGAGCAGGAGCGAGTTTTCCGCCTGATCCCGGGGCTGGCGAACGCAAAATTCCTCAGGCTGGGACAGGTCCACCGCAATACCTACATCAACGCTCCCCGGCTACTCCTGCCGACCCTGCAAGCGCGCGTTCGTCCCAACCTGTTTTTTGCCGGTCAGATCTCCGGGGTGGAAGGCTATGTCGAGTGCATTGCCACAGGGCTGATATCCGGCATCAACGCCACACTCCTGGCCACCGGCCGGTCCCTGCGAGTGCCGCCTCGCAACACCGCCATTGGCTCGCTTTTCCATTACCTGGCGTCGGCCAACCCGGACGACTTTCAGCCTGAGAATATCAACTTCGGGATCATGCCTCCTCCGGACCACTGCACTCCGGAGCGAAAAATCCCGAAGAAGGAAAAGCATCGATTGCAGGCTGAGCGGGCTCTGCAGGAGATGAATTCCTTTGCGGTGGACCTCGTTTCGGATCTGCGCGATAAGATGGCGCATTCAATCTTCAGTCCATGATCATCAATTTGAACGGTCGCATTGTTCCCCGAAAAAAGGCCACCGTTTCCTTGTTCGACCACGGGTTCCTGTACGGCTTCAGCGTTTACGAAACGTTAAGAACCTACGGGGGAAAGCCCTTTCTCTTGGAGGCTCACTTCGAACGCCTTCAGCAGTCAGCCGCGCGTCTTGCGCTGCGACTGCCCTTCTCGCTTGAAGAGTTCAAGGAAGAACTGAAACGCACGCTGGAAGTCGGCGCCTACCAAGAGTCCCAGGTACGCGTGATCGTCAGCCGAGGCGAAGGAGAGCTGGGCTACGATCCGGCATCCTGCCGAGCCCCGACGTTTGCCATCCTGGTCAGTCTGCTGCCCGAAACCTCCGTGAGGCTTTACCAAGAAGGTGTTGAGATCTCCCTTGTATCGATCCGCCGTAATTTGCCGGACGCGCTCGATCCCGCCATCAAGACCGGCAATTTGCTCAACCAGATTCTGGCTTGGAGTGAAGGCCAGTCAAGGGGAGCCTACGAGAGCCTGATGCTCAACTACAAGGGAGAGCTGACGGAATGTACAATGAGTAACATCTTCCTGGTGAAGGACGGCTTGCTGAGAACGCCTGCGCTCGAATGCGGAATCCTGGCCGGCTTGACTCGGGAGCTGGTGCTGCAGCTCGCCCGGCAAAATCAGGTGCCTTCTCAGGAAGCATCGCTGGTTCCGGAGGACTTGTACGCAGCGTCGGAAGCGTTTCTGACGGTGACGTCTCGGGAGCTGGTCCCGGTCGTGTCCTGCGACCGTCACAGGATCGGGGATGGGAAACCGGGCCCAATCACCCGGCTCTTACATGAGCGTTACCGGGCCATGGTGGAGCGGTTGATGGAGGATTTCCAATGGCAGCCTCAAGCCACACCGTCGAAGACCCGCACCTGATAAAGGGCGCCATCGCCAGGTTTGCGGCCTACCTCCGTTACGAACGCAATGTGTCGCCGCACACGCTGCGCAATTACCTGAGCGACTTGGAACAGTTCCGCGATTACCTGAACCCACCGGAAGCAGATGGAGAACGGAAGGAGTTTCGAATCGAGGAAATCGATCACCACCTGATCCGGGAATTCCTGGGTCACTTGTATGGCCTGAAAATCGAGAAGTCATCAATGGCCCGAAAGCTCTCGTCCATCCGCAGTTTCTGCAAGTTTCTCTTTCGGGAGCATCTGCTGAAGAACAATCCGGCGCTGCTGGTGAAGACGCCTAAGGTCCCAAAGAAGATTCCGAGACATCTGACGGTTGAAAACACGGTGAAATTGATCGAGTCGCCCGACCTGGATGCGCCCCTGGGCAAACGCGACCGAGCCATCCTCGAACTGCTGTATGCCTGCGGCGTCCGCGTCAGCGAGCTGTCGGGCTTGAACCTGGAGGACGTGAACTTCCGTGACAACCTCCTGCTGGTGCGAGGCAAGGGACGAAAGGAACGGTGGGTCCCCTTCGGTCACCACTGCTACCAGGCTCTTCGTTGCTATCTCGAACAACGAGTCTCCGATGCCGGCGCCACAGCCGAGGGTTCGAAGGCGCCTCTGTTTTTGAACCACTTGGGCACGCGGCTCAGTACGCGCTCCGTAGCGCGGTTGATCGACAAGTATGTCCTCGTCAGCGGCTTGGGTCAGAAAGTGACCCCCCACGCGATGCGTCATTCCTTCGCCACCCACATGCTCAATTCCGGAGCCGATTTGCGATCGATTCAGGAGCTACTGGGCCACAAGAATCTCGCGACCACGCAGCGCTACACACATCTCTCGATCGGCCATCTGATGGAACAGTATGACAAGGCGCATCCGAAAGCTTGATGCCGGCACATGATGAACCTGACTCAAGAAATCCGGAGGAAAGCCGTCGAGCTCGGATTTGAGAAAGTGGGCTTCAGTCGGGCCTCCCGCCTGGACGGCAGAAACGGTCTCGAGAAGTGGCTGAGCAGCGGTATGCACGGAGAGATGCATTGGATGGCACGGGATCCCGAGAAACGTCTGGATGCCCGGCAGGTCTTGGCCAGTGCCCGATCCGTCATTTCCTTAGCCTTGAATTACTACACCCGTCCGCCGCATCTCGAATCCTCCTATCACGGTCGGATCTCTCGCTACGCCTGGGGCCGTGACTATCACTTGGTCCTCAAGGACCGTCTGAGGATGCTGACCGGCTGGATCCTTACTCGAGAGGAGTCGGCGCAAGCACTTTGGTACTCGGACACCGGACCGATCATGGACAAGGCCTGGGCTCACAAGGGGGGAGTGGGATGGATTGGCAAGCACTCCAACCTGATCACGAAAGACCGCGGATCCTGGCTGTTCTTGGCCGAGATTCTGGTCAATCTCGATCTCGACTCCGACTTGGAGGCGCGCAACCACTGCGGCACTTGCACCCGCTGCATTCAAGCCTGCCCTACAGGGGCAATCGTGGCCCCCTATACGATCGATGCGCGTCTCTGCATTTCCTATTTGACCATCGAGTTGCGCGGTCCGATTCCCAGGCAGCTGAGACCCTTGATCGGCAACCGTATCTTCGGTTGCGACGACTGCCAGGACGTCTGCCCTTGGAATCGCTTTGCCCAGCCGACTGACGAAGCAGACTTTCTTCCCGCCGACGACAATCACACGCCTCGATTGATCCACCTGATGACCATGACCGAGGAGGAATTTCGACGGCGGTTTCGGAACAGTCCTGTCAAACGGGCTCGACTGGCCGGCTTTCTCCGCAACGTGGCTGTCGCTCTGGGTAACAGCCGCGACCCCGAAGCCGTTCCGGTGCTGCGCGACTCTTTGCGCCGACCTGAGACTTTGATCCGCGTTCACGCCGCCTGGGCGCTCGGAGAAATTGGGGGGGAACACGCACAAGCTGCGCTGCGAGACGCGCTCACCCGGGAAGAGGACCAGGAGGTCCGGAACGAGATTCAATTGGCGCTCAGCAGAATTCAGGCCGCTCCTCTCGCTGAGCTTGTTCAACCGAGGCTCACAGAAAGGAATTGGGACAACTCAATCGGATGATCCGCCTCCTTTTCCTCCTGGGGAGGGGGATCCGAACTCAATAACGCGCCTGGAAGTAGTCGTCCAGGATCTGGGCATGGTCAAAGGCGATTGGCGTGGGAAGAGAGTTTCGGTCAAAAACAGCGGCCGCCGCCGCATCGTCTTGGCCGATGGGCTCACCTTCGGCCGAAGCAATAAAGACCACTCCCACTGTCTGGCCACGCGGATCTCGGTCCGGGGCCGAATACACGTGAAACTGACGGAGGAGCCGGACCTTGAGGCCGGTTTCTTCGAAAGCCTCGCGAACGGCAGCCTGCTCGACCGTCTCGTTGAGATCGACAAACCCTCCCGGCAATGCCCATCCCTCCGGCGGATGACGTCGCTGAATCATGACAATTCGCGAGGGATCGCCATTCATTTGAATCACGATATCAACCGTGACCGGCGGAGTCTGGGGGCGGGCCATGGCTCGGAGACCTTCCAGTGAGGCAAAAGGCGTGGTCTATGCTTCCTGAATGTATTTGATCTTTTCCTTGTAGATGAAGACGTTCGGAGCTTTCTTGCGTGTCACGCGGATAAAGCTCCTGTCGTAGTACTCAATCCAGCCGTGAACTTCTTCCTCGGTGAGAAGCTTCACGACAACCGGTGTCTTGTTCCGAATCAAATGGTTCAGGTAGAGCGTTTCCCCTCCCGTTTGCTCGTCGACATAAGGAAGCCTTTGGACGTGATATGCAACGCCGTCCTTCGAGCGGTGCGGGAAGCGCTTTCTCTTGCCGTTACGGTGATTCATCCTCACTCCTCGGGCTTTCCCGTTGCCTGGCGGCAACCAGAGTCAGCACCAGACTCCGCCTGCTTTTGTTCCTTCGCCAAAAGATGGTAGACTCGCCAGCGTTTGGAGCGGAGGGACCAATGTCCTGGCCAAAGGGAATCTCAACCAGCCTGTTCGAACAGCAGCACTTGACGGTAGATCAGCTACAAGCCGCCACCGCGCGTGGTTTCGAGCGGGTTGAAATCTTCGCCCTCAAGCCTCACTTTGATTATCAAAACCGGCAGGCCACACGAACCATTGCGTCCTGGTTAAACGATCAAGGCCCTCTGTTGCACTCTCTTCATACACCTTTTTGCCTCGACTATCAAGCCGGTGGCTGCAGAGAGTGGCTGTCCATCGGTTCTCCAGACCGGCTGAAGCGAGAACGAGCGATCGATCACATCCGCTGGTCCCTGGAATTCTGCGAGTTGGTACCCTGCAACTATGCCGTGGTGCATATGGGAGCCCCCGAGGATCGATACAGCCCCAGGATCCTGGACGCGATTTACTATAGCCTGGACGTCCTGGTCCCCTTCGCAGCCGCGCGCGGAGTATCGTTGGCGATGGAAAATATTCCGAACGAACTTGGCGAGATGGAGCGACTGCTGCGCTTCTTGGAGGAGACAGGACTGCGCGACGTCCACATCTGCTTTGATACCGGCCACGCTAACCTGCGCGGAGCCTGCGCCCCGGAAATCAAGATGGGAGGCGAGTCGATCGCGACGCTCCATTTGCATGACAACGACGGCAAGAAGGACTCCCATCTGCTGCCGTTCGAAGGAACGTTGGATTGGACGGGGGTCCTCGAAGCCCTGGAGACAGCGAAATACTCAGGTCCCTTGGTACTGGAGTTGAAGGCGCAGGGGAAGGATCCGGAGCATATCCTGGATCTGGCTTTCGCAACCTTTCAGCGATTTGACCGGACCCTGGAGGAGCTGGCGGATGCCAGGAGTCGGGAGGACTAATGTCGTTCGTCTACATTCGAGATCTACCTGCTTTCGAGAATCGGGAAGTGACCGTCCGCGGCTGGCTCTACAACCTCCGTTCCAGCGGCAAGATCGTCTTTCCGATTCTCCGGGATGGGACTGGCCTGCTCCAGGCCATCGTCTTGAAGAACATGGTGACTCCCGAAGTTTTCGATTCAGCCCGTAGCCTGACACAGGAATCGTCGCTGGAAGTGACCGGAACCGTGCGGACCGTGCCGGCGGGAAAAACGGCTCCTGGTGGAGTTGAATTGGAGGTCAAAGACCTCAAGATCATTCAGGGCGTACCGGTGGAGGATCCGTTTCCAATTACTCCCAAAGAGCACGGCGTGGACTACCTGATGGATCGGAGGCATCTTTGGTTGCGATCTCCGCGGCAGCACGCGATCTTACGAGTCCGCCACGAAATCATCCGGGCGATCAGAAACTTCTTTGACGCGCGTGATTTTACGCTGGTGGATACACCGATCTTTACTCCGGCGGCTTGTGAAGGAACGACGACCCTCTTTGAAGCGGACTACTTCGAGGAAAAAGCCTACCTCACGCAATCTGGTCAGCTGTACAACGAGGCTACGGCTGCTGCTTTTGGCAAAGTCTACTGTTTTGGTCCAACCTTTCGTGCCGAGAAGTCCAAGACCCGCAGACACCTGACCGAATTCTGGATGGTTGAACCTGAAGTGGCATTTGCCCGATTGGACGACATCATGAAATTGGCCGAGGACTTCATTGCCGAAGTCGTGCAGTCGGTTCTGAAAAACCGTCGTCCCGAGCTGGAATTGCTGGAACGGGATATCGTCAAGCTGGAGCGAATCGAGCCGCCCTTCCCTCGGCTCTCCTATGACGAGGCCGTTGGAATTCTGAAGTCCCATGGTTCGGAGATCGAATGGGGTGGTGACTTCGGAGGCGGCGATGAGACGATTCTCTCCCAGCAGTTCGACAAGCCTGTCATGGTCCACCGCTATCCTGCTCAAATCAAGGCCTTCTACATGGAACCGGACCCGAAAAACCCTCAACTGGCACTCTGTGTGGATGTCCTCGCCCCGGAGGGGTACGGCGAGATTATCGGAGGGGGGGAACGCGCCTCCAGCCTGGAACTGCTCAACCGCCGGATTGAAGAGCACAACCTGCCTCCCGAGGCTTTTGATTGGTACCTCGATTTGCGTAGGTACGGTACTTTTCCCCATGCTGGATTCGGAATGGGTATCGAGCGTGCGGTGGCTTGGATTTGTGGTTTGGAGCACGTGCGCGAAACCATACCGTTCCCACGAATGCTGTACCGCCTGCGTCCTTAGCCGGCGGTTTGGTACGATCGAACATGAGATCCATTGATGTCATCGGAGTTCCCCTTGACCTTGGTGCGGGCCGCCGAGGAGTGGACATGGGCCCCAGTGCCGTGCGCGTGGCAGATTTGAACAAGCGGCTGGCGGCATTGGGCTACACCGTGGAAGACCAGGGAGACGTTTCCGTCACCATCCCCGAAACCCGCCACTACGGCGACCAGAAGTGTAAGTTCCTCAGGGAAATTCTTGAAGCGTGTCTGACGTTGGCAGGCATGGTCAAAGACACGCTGGATCAGGGCTCGCTGCCCGTTATCTTGGGAGGCGACCATTCAATCGCGATTGGCACTCTCGCTGGGGTGGCCGCCTCCCAATCCCATCAGCAACAGGCCGGCCTGATCTGGTTTGACGCTCACGCCGACTTCAATACTCCCGACAGCTCTCCGACTGGCAACATCCACGGAATGCCGTTGGCGGCCAGCCTAGGGGTCGGTTCCGACGAAGTGACGGGAATCCTGGGTACTAAACCCAAGGTCAAGCCCCAGAATGCGGTGCTGGTGGGTGTCCGAGACATCGATGCCGCCGAGAAGGAACTGCTGGCCGCGTCGGCGGTGCGGGTCTTTACCATGCGAGACATTGACGAGCGCGGCATGCGAAGTGTGGTGGAAGAGGCCATCAGGATTGCCAGTCAGCACACCTCTGGGATCGTGGTCTCGTGGGATATGGATTTTGTCGATCCGGCGCATGCTCCGGGCGTGGGCACACCGGTGCGTGGCGGGGCTTCCTACCGGGAGGCCCATCTGGCCATGGAGATGATCGCCGACACGGGTAGGCTGATAGCCCTTGAAGTGGTGGAGGTCAACCCGGTACTGGATCAGATGAACGCGACTGCCAATCTGGCCGTTGAACTGATTCTTTCAGCCCTGGGTAAGAAGATCTTTTAGGTGCGGGGAAAAGGTTCGAGACCAGACCGCTCATGCGCGTGAAACCGCCGAAACGAGAGCTATGAAGAAACTCAACGTCGCTTTGATCTTTGGTGGGAAATCAGGAGAACACGAGGTGTCGTTGCGGTCGGCCGCCTCCGTCATGGAGGCCCTCGACCGTGAGAAATATCATGTGATTCCCATCGGCATCACCAAGCAAGGCCAGTGGCGGTCCCACCCCCGGTTTTTGGAAGCGGGATTCGTCGACATCCTCAGCGAAGGCAGCCCTGTTCACCTACCGGCTGCTTCGTCTGAAGATCCGGTCCTGCAAATTCAGAGCAACTCGAATACACTGGGCGACAAGATTCACATCGACGTCGTATTCCCAGTGCTCCATGGCACCTATGGTGAAGATGGGACCATTCAGGGCTTTCTGGAGATGGCCAACATCCCCTATGTCGGGGCCGGCGTTTTGGGTTCGTCGGTGGGGATGGACAAGGATGTCATGAAGCGGCTGCTTCAACAGGCCGGTTTGCCCACGGTGGACTTTCTGGTGTGCCTGGACGCCCATTGGGAGCGCGATCCTGAACAGATCCGGCAGAAGGTCGAGTCGCGCTTGGGCTACCCCTGCTTCGTCAAACCGGCCAATCTCGGCTCTTCAGTGGGGATCAGCAAGGTGTCGCGGCCCGAACAGCTGGCCGCCGCTATGGCTCTGGCAGCAGAGTATGACCGAAAACTCATTATCGAGAAGGGTGTGGATGCTCGCGAGATCGAATGCTCGGTCCTCGGCAACGACGAACCCGAAGCGTCCCTGCCCGGTGAGATTGTTCCGGCTGACGACTTCTACAGCTACGAAGCCAAGTATCTCGCTGACAACTCAAAACTGTTGATTCCGGCCCCCCTCAGCCCCCAACAGACGTCTCGAGTCCAGGAGCTGGCCGTCAAAACGTTCCTGGTCACCGAGTGCTCGGGCATGGCTCGAGTGGATTTCTTCCTGGAGAAGTCGACGGGCAAGATTTTGGTAAACGAAATCAACACCATTCCCGGATTCACTTCGATCAGCATGTATCCCAAACTTTGGGAAGCCAGCGGCGTGCCTTATGCCACTCTGATTGACCGCCTGATTCAACTGGCCATTGACCGGCACGCGAAACGTCAATCCAAGAAAACAAGCTTTTCCGTCTGACCTCGGTGGAGCTTCGCGATGCCGTCAGCCTCCCCGAGCCGAATTTTTTGTTGTCCAAGACAGCAGAGAACCTGCCGCGTGGGGGAGATGGCTGCCGCAGAAGGCCCCTCTAAAAAGCCTGGAGTCGCCGCGTGAGGATTCAAGCTATTGATAGCCCTGCTTCACGCGCTTTCGCAAGTCCTTGAGAGCCTTCTCAACACGGTCGATCTTTTTGAGGATCTCAAGCGAGTAGGTGTGCGGTGTGGCCTTGTCGAGCAACTCCTTTAGCTCAGTTGCCTCTTTGTAGAGTCGGTCAGACTCTTCCTTCATCTTGTCGAAGGCCTCGTCCCGGCGGGCCTTTTGCATTCGGGCGCGCTGGTCTGCATGGAGCGCGTCTTCGGGATAGGGATCGGGCTGCTGGCCCGCTGCCAGCGTGAGCCCACCCCCGAAAACCAAAAGGACTAACCCCAGGCCAAATATCGCTCGAATCATGATCCTCTCCCGATTGCTCATTGTTCCTCGCCCTTCCACTGCCCCGGTAGAGGAGAAACAGGACCTATCAGAAATCGCCGGCAGTCCTCTTCCCCTGCGCTACCGGCTTGCGGCTTGGGCGCCGCATCAGGATTCGCGCAGTAGACCCTCTGCGGTCAGTCGTCCCTGCCAGATCGCGTCTTCCATTCCCGAGTACTCCCACGAGCCATAACGCCCAATGGTTCGAACCCCCTGCTCTCGCAGAAAACTTCTCAAGACACCGACGTTGTACCGGTAGTGGTGATCGTAAACGACGTAGGCACATGGAATATCCAGGCAACACTCCGCCAAAATGGTGTCGTCGTCTCGCAGAATGCCGGCTCGGACCAAGTCTGTTTTGACTTGAGCGGCAATGCGGCCTTTGTCGATAGGCTTCCGCCTTTCGGAATATCCGACTTCGGCGTAAATCGAACTGCAACCTTCAGGGGCCAGATGGGGCGAGAAGTTGTGTGCGAAGCCTGCTCGATAGAAGATAAACTGCGGCTCCGGGAAATAAACCCAATGCCGATCGCTGACCCGCCGGTCGACACCCAAGTTGACATTATAAACCGATGTGTAGCGGAGCCCACGCGCCGCCTGCAGAACACTTTCCGGAGCATCCGCCATCAGTTGAATCAACCGCGGCAGAGGGATCGTGGACACCAGAGTGTCGAAGGCAAGGTCCTCCCCGTTGGCCAGCCTGATCCGCTTCGATTTCAGATCCAACCCGCAAACCTCACAACCCGAATGGACGTTTCGGAGATCTCTCAAAAAGGCTCTTGGTAGGGACTCGATTCCGCCCCGCAGCGGGTAGGCAAAGCGAGCGTTGTAGCCGATGTTTTGCCTCTGATCCGTGAAGGCCCCAGCCAGAACCTGCTCGAGGGACGTCTCGGGCACGAACCGTCCCATCCACTCGCAAGTCATCTCGTTCAGTGGGGTGGCCCAAAGCTTCTGGTTGTACGGCACCATGAAGTGGCGAGCAATTCCGGACCCGAGTTCGGCGTAAATCCAGGCTTCAAAGCTTTCGTACTCGGTGGGAATCCGCCGCTGATCAGGTCCAGCCTTGCCCTGCGGGCGCCGGGATTCGGAAGCCTGTACAAAGCCTGCAATGCATTCCTTGATCACCTCTGACGGCAGTCCATAGAGATTGGTCTGAAATGGGTATCGTGTGTAGACGCCATGAGAGTAAATCCAAGCGCTACGGGTCACGTAATGGAGGTTGTCGCCCAACAGATCGGTCACCAGCCGGGCGACAGCCTCGTTTTTGAAATGCAGAAGGTGGCCAGTAAAGTCGAACGTAAACGAACCAACCACCTCCGATCGGGTCAACCCCCCCGGACGCGACTCCTTTTCGATTAAGACAGACTCGGTATGACCCGCTTTCTGGAGATGCCAAAGCGTGCTCAACCCCGCCAGCCCACCGCCCAGCACAACGATTTTACCGGGTCTCTTCATGGCCGCTCTATCAGGCCTCTCCAAGCACTTTGATCGCTCGCCGATCGACTGCTGATTGCGGCCGGAATCGTTTGGTCCGGCCTCCTAGGTACCCGCAGTACCAGCCAATTCATTCCAGGCTTCACGCTGATCGAAACCGGCCGCAAGATCGTACTCCTAATCGGATTCTCCTCTGAATGAAAATGTGGCTATAATCGCCGCTGCTTTTCAGGTTTTCGGCAGTTGGCAGGCTCACAAATAGGTGGAAATTGGACCTCCAAGTCCCCAGGAAATCGGCAGTCTCTCGATGTCGATATGGATAACTTGACCCATACCCTCTACGGTTTGGCCCTTTCACAAGCCGGCCTTAACCGCGTCCATCCGCGAGCGACATCGGCCATTCTGATTGGAGCCAATCTTCCGGACATCGACATGATCTCGCTGTTCTGGGGTCCGCTTAAGTGTCTGGAGTACCATCGTGGCTTCACTCACGGCATTGCAGGAGTGATCTGCGGAGCGAGTCTACTGACAGCGGTGGTTGGTGGCTGGCATTGGAAGTTTTCACGGCAGTCCAATCCCGGTTGGTGGAAGCTGCCCCTGGCGGCCCTCGCCGGAACCGGAAGTCACCTATTGCTGGATTACACCAACAGCTACGGGATTCGCCCCTTCCTCCCGTTTAGCGGGGCTTGGTACGCGTTGGACCTCGTCTTCATCATAGATCCATGGATCCTCCTCATCTTCCTACTGAGCTTGGGTCTTCCATTCCTTCTCAGGCTGGTGAGTCAGGAGATCGGAGCGCGGTCCTCGGCCTACAGCCGCGGAGCAATGGTTTGCCTCCTGCTCATTGCCGGCTACTGGGGCGTAAAACAGTGGTCCCATCGGCAAGCCATCCAGGAACTCGACCAGGCTGGGTTCCGAACGGGCGCGCCAATGCAGGTAGGAGCCATGCCCAAAATCTTCAATCTCCTGGGATGGCATGGTATCGTGGAAACGTCAGCAGCTTTTCACACCGTGGATGTCGGTTGGTCGCCCAGAAGCCCTCTCACCTCGCAGAGGAACCGAACCTACCGTAAGGCTGTAGAAGACGGTGTCCTCAAGGCAGCCCTGCAAAGTCGGACTGCACGGATCTTTTCCGACTTCGCACGCTTCCCGGTCGTGACGGTGGAGCCGATAGACGAGGGGTATCGAGTCACGATACGGGATCTGCGGTTTGACTTCGCCACCGAGCGACGCAAACGGTTCCTCTGCACGATTGAGCTGGACCAAAGTCTCAGAGTGACATCGGAGAGTTTTCGCTTCTGACCTCATTGATCAAGTCGGTACTTGGGATCCTTCGCCAGGCAACTCTGGCTCCTGGCGCCTTTTTTTGAAGTTAGGAAGGTTTCTTGAAAACGATCGCGCTGAAGATTCAACAATTCTTTCTGGCCCTGACTGGCCCGCTGGGTGGGTGGGGACTTTTAATTATCGCTCTATGCGATTCCTCCTTCCTGTCCTTACCGGAAGTCAACGACATCCTGATCATCACCTTGTCGATCAAAAACCCTCACGGCATGGTGTACTACTGCACCATGACGACACTGGGCTCGATTGCCGGCTGCTTGTTGCTTTATTCGGTGGGGAGGAAAGGTGGGCAGGTTTTGCTTCGGAAGAAATTCACCGAGAACAGGATCCGAGCCGTAGCCGAGTGGTATAAAAAGTATGGGATCCTTGTAGTGATGATTCCCTCAATCCTGCCGCCGCCGACTCCATTCAAGATCTTCGTCCTGTGTGCCGGTGCCTTCAAGGTCAGCCTCCTGAGGTTCGTTTTCGCTATTACGGTGGGGCGTGGTTTTCGATATTTTTTTGAGGGTTATCTCGCCGTTCGATACGGTCAGCAGGCCACGGAGTACATGCACCGCAACTACCCTTACGTGGCACTGGTTGTCGTATTGCTGATTCTGGCCGCTTTTGCAGCTGTGTACCTGCTCAAGAGGAGCCGGTCTTTGAAGGCGGAGACCCGCACTCTGTGAAGGCCCCTTCCGTATCGCGAGGAAGGACGAACGGATTCCCGATTGACGTGGCGTCTGTGCCTCTGCTAGCTTTAGGCGTTTTGAGTTCTGTGCAAAGCCAACGATATATTGATCATTCCCGCGTTTGTTTCCTGCTGATCCTGGCAGTCTCCTTGCTGCTTCCGGCTTGTAGCTGGTTCCGGGTGAAACGGACAACAAGACTTCCCGCCGCCGAGCTCTCCTTGCCGGCTCAGGTCGCCACCCGAGAGGAGTTGATTCAAGAGGTCAACAAAGCCGCCAGCGAGATTGACTCTCTGAAGATGACCGTGCTGTTTGAACTGACCGGAGGGTCCATCAATACCGGGGAAATCTCCAAGTATAGAGAGACGGATGGCTTCATCATCGCCAAGAGGCCGGAACTCATCAGACTCATTGGCCAGGCGTTCAAGGTGACCGTTTTCATTGTGGTCTCCAATCGAGAGGAGTTCTTCGTCGATGTCCCTCCTCAGAAAAAGTACTATCACGGGCTGAACGGGAAGCCCATTCTACACAAGAAGGTTGTCGCGGCGAATTTACGGCCACATCAGATCCACCGCGGTCTAATGATCGACCCTCTTCCGGAGCTGGAGAGCCCCAACATTTTTCTTGAAGAAGATCAGGAGGGAAGACATAAGTATTACATTCTGAACGTCGTGGGCCCCAAAGGCCTCAAGCGGAAGATCTGGTTCGATCGGTTCGACCTCAGGCTCTTCCGGCAAAAGTATTTTGTCGATGAGGGGAAGGTAGACTCCGACATCACCTACAGCAAGTTCGAAGAACACGATGGTCGTTCCTATCCGTCCGTCATTGACTTGAAATGGCCGCAGGAGGACTTCTCCCTGCGTTTGACGATCAAGAAGCTCGAAATCAATCCGCCGCTGACGGCTGAGCAGTTTGAGCTTCCCCAGCCTCCGGGTTCACAGCGTGTGGAACTGAATGAGAAACCGGAGGGGACAGGAATCTCCCTGTCGGAGCGAGTGCGTTGAACCAGTCGTTAGTCCTATCCAATCTGACACACCGTCCGATGCGCACGACGGCTGCCGTGACAGCCATTGCGCTGGAAGTGGCGTTGATTCTGGTGGTCATAGGCCTCACTCGCGGCATCATCTCGGAGAGCTCCAAACGTGTGGCGGGCATCGGAGCGGATCTCGTTCTGCGCCCGCCAGATACCTCTTATCTCCTGGCCACCAGCGCAGCAGCCCTTTCCACCAAGCTGAGGGATGTGCTTGCCGATGTGGAAGGAGTGGAAAGCTCGACGCCCGTACTCACCCAATTCAACACTCAGGGCGGATTGGATGTGATCTACGGAATAGACTTGGAGAGCTTCAATCGAGTGTCCAGAGGGTTCCTCTTCGTTGAAGGAACCGGCTTCGAGGACGAAGCCGATGTCGTCGTGGACGACGTCTACGCCAATGCCAAGAAGCTCAAGGTCGGTGACACCGTAACCTTCCTCAACAATTCGTTTCAGGTAAGGGGAATCGTCGAACATGGGAAGGGATCAAGGGTCTTTCTTCCGATCAAGACCCTGCAGGATTTGATTGGCGCGCCGGACAAAGCGACTTTGATCTTCATTCGTTCAGCCGATGGCGAAAGCAACCAGGAGGTCATCTCTCGGATCAAGGCCAAACTGCCTGGTTACCAGGTTCTGCCGATGAACGAGTTTGTTTCACTCATGACCACCGCCGGTCAAGACCTGGCACCACTCCGGTACTTCCTTCGATTCGTGACCGGAACAGCCAGCCTGGTCGGATTCTTTGTGATCTTTTTGTCGATGTACACCGCCACCACGGAGCGAACCCGGGAAATCGGTATTTTGAAGTCGCTGGGAGCATCAAAACTGTTTGTCGGCATTGTGTTCTTCAGGGAAGCCCTGGTGCTCTGCTCTCTTGGAGTCTTGATCGGCATTGGAATGGCATTCGGAGGTCGCTTGCTGCTGGGACAGCTGTTCCCGAGTCTGCACGTGGAGTTCGGTTCAACTTTGATGATCCAGGCGGTTTTGCTTGCTGCCTCGAGCGCCGTACTGGGCTCTCTTTACCCGGCGTTGCGTGCCGCCAGCCAGGATGCCATTGAAGCCTTAGCCTACGAATAAGCGTCAGTGCCTAAACCTAACGAAACTCGAAGCTTGAGAGAATCGGAGTAGATACCTGATAAGGAGATCATTATGATGACTTCCTCGAGTCCATCGGACGGGGCCGAGAGCAATCTCTCGGTGGCCCACTGTCAATTGTTCTCTGGATTTTCCTTGATGGTGTTGATAACGGTGGTCCTATTCCCTTTCCGACCCGTCGTCCTGGGGCAGCCGGGCCCGGCGGCCCCCGCCGCCAAATCAGCAGACTCCCAGAACTCATCCTACACCCCAGCGCCAGCCAATCTCGAAGCTCGCCGATGGTTTCAGGATGCCAAATTCGGCTTGTTCATTCACTGGGGGGTCTACAGCGTATTGGGCGACGGCGAGTGGGTGATGAACAATCAAAAGATCCCGGTCCCAGAGTACGAGAAGTTGCCTCCTCAGTTTAACCCCACCGAGTTCAATGCGGGCGAATGGGTAAGCTTGGCCAAAGCCGCCGGGATGAAATACATCACGATTACCAGCAAACACCACGATGGCTTTGCGATGTTTGATTCCAAGGTGTCGGAGTACGACATCGTCGACCGCACGCCTTACAAGAAAGATGTGCTCAAACAATTGGCGGACGAGTGCCACAAACAAGGGGTCAAGCTGTTCTTCTACCACTCCCATCTGGATTGGCACCATCCGGATTACTTCCCCCTGGGCAGGACAGGACATCACTCGGGGCGGGCCCCGGGCGGCAAGTGGTATCAATACCTGGATTATATGGACGCCCAGATCGAAGAGCTATGCACCCGTTACGGCAAGATCGGTGGTATCTGGTTCGATGGCTGGTGGGACAAGCCGGACGCCGACTGGAGACTCGATAAGACCTACAAGCTGATCCACGATAAACAGCCGCAAGCTTTGGTCGGCAACAACCATCATCGCAAGCCGTTTCCGGGCGAAGATTTTCAAATGTTCGAGAAAGACTTGCCTGGGCACAACACGGCCGGCTTCAACGCGGAATCGGAGATTGGCCAGCTGCCTCTGGAAACCTGCGAGACGATCAACAAGGCGTGGGGCTACAACAAAAACGACAAGTCCATGAAGTCAGAAAAAGAGCTCATCCACTACCTTGTGAAGGCAGCCGGCTACAACTCCAACTTTCTGCTCAACGTGGGTCCCATGCCGGATGGCAAGGTCCAGACCGAGTTCGTCGAGCGACTCAAGGGAATCGGGCAGTGGCTCTCCAAGAACGGAGACAGTATTTATGGGACGCGCGGCGGTCCTATCGCTCCCCGCCCCTGGGGGGTCACGACGCAGAACGGGAAGAAGGTCTATCTCCACATATTGAACTGGCAAGATGCCCAATTGCCGATTCCCAAGATGTCCGGCATCATCCGCAAGGCCAGCTATCTGAAAAGCGGCAAGCGCGCGGATATCGTCGACACGGGCCACGGACTGATGCTTCTGATACCGGCCGCCGAAATGGACCCGATCGACACGATCGTCGTACTGGAAATGTAGGGCAGCCTGTAACCTGATCAAGAAAGGCGTCAGCTGCGAAGGGCAGCGGACGCGCGGTGCACCCTTACTTTGGCTCTGCCTGGTCTGTGAGCTCGAGTGTTGTTCGGCTCATATTCAGTTTCTTGGCAGCCCGCCCATCTGCTGCGAAATGGCGCGCCCAGTTCCTGCGGACAAAGCGCTACTCAGGCAATCCTTGCTTCGATACAATCCACTCTCGTGTGAAGAGATTGATCCGTACGAGGAGGAACCGAATGCCCGGCAAAATGATTGAGTTTCCCAGCAACGGCGCCCAATGTCACGGGTACCTGGCAACGCCCCAGTCCGGAAGCGGATTGGCGGTCATCGTCATTCAAGAATGGTGGGGTCTGGTAGATCACATCAAAAACGTAGCAGATCGGTTCGCCAAGGAAGGATTCGTGGCCTTGGCCCCCGATCTTTATCATGGCAAAAGCACCAAGAGCCCGGACGAAGCGGGCAAACTCTTCATGGCTCTCAACATCAGTCAGGCCGAACGGGATTTGAGGGGAGCGATTCAGCACGTGCTTTCTCTTAAGGAAACACGAGGATCGGTGGCCGGAGTGGTGGGATTTTGTATGGGAGGACAGTTGTCGTTGTACGCCGGCTGCGCCAATCGATCTGTGGGAGCCTGCGTGGACTACTACGGCATCCACCCAAACGTTCAGCCGCACATCAAGAGTCTTCACGCTCCGGTACTTGGGTTTTTTGCTGAAAACGACAAGTTCGTTACGCCTGACGTGGTCGTGAAACTCGAAAAGGAGCTCCGGGACGCCGGTAAACAGGTTGAGTTCCATATTTTCCGCGGGGCCGATCACGCCTTCTTCAATGATACTCGGAAAGAGGTGTACCACGAATCCTACGCCAGGCAGTCCTGGCAGCGAATGATTGAGTTCTTCACACAACACCTTGCTTGAGACATTTGGGAGGCCACCTATGGAACTCAAATCCATCCCGCTTCAGATCCCGGCCGGATCCAACGTCATCCTGGGACAGACCCATTTCATCAAGACTGTGGAAGATCTGTACGAGATCTTGGTCGGCGCTTTTCCCGGCATCCAGTTCGGCATCGCCTTCAGTGAGGCTTCCGGCCCCAGCCTGGTCAGACGGGAGGGGAACGACCCGGAGATGCTGAAGGCGGCAGTTGAGAACATCCTGGCCGTGGGAGCCGGACATGCCTTTCTGATTCTCCTTAGGAACGCCTTCCCCATCAATGTGTTGAACGCCGTCAAGATGTGTCCTGAGGTGTGTTCCGTGTACTGCGCTACCGCGAATCCGGTTGAGGTCATCGTGGCAGAAAGCGCCCAAGGCCGAGGGATTTTGGGCGTGGTGGACGGCTTCTCTCCTAAAGGGGTAGAGAGCGATCAGGATGTGATGGCCCGTAAGCAGATGGTTCGGAAGTTTGGCTACAAGCTCTGAGCCCCGGAGACCGGCCGAGTGGAGCTGTGGGACGGATTACTCCCTGAACCCGAGGTAATCCATCAGCCCCAGATCCTGATAACTGTGGTAGCGCCCCGCGTTGAGTAGTTCGAGAAAGCTTGCCACTCGCTGTAGCAGGGTGGCACTGATGTAGCCCGGTAATCTCTCAGGGTGGGGGAATCGGAAATAGGCCCGGATGAAGAGGCTGTTGTCGTCTATGGGCAGCGCCTTGATGTTCTCACCGTATTGGCGAAACACTCCGTTCTGGATCAGATAAAACTCAACGTTGGAAACGTAGAAAACGGAGAGGGTCTCCCCGATCTCTTCGAGGTACTTCCCGATCGCCTTCAGCGTTTTGGTGCCTGCGAAATCGCCTACCACAGGTACGATCAGATTTCGACTATGCAGATTCTTCAGGAACTGGAAGTCGTCCTCTGAACTCAAGTAGTTTCCATAGTCCCCATTGAGATTCTTCTCGAGAGAGATCTCCTTGAAGGTCGGATAGTAATTGTGGGAGGGACGGCCATAACTCCGGAAGCGGATCTCCATCTGTCGGTCAAAGAACTCGCGATAGATCTCCCGCAAAGCATTTGAGTCGGCGGCCGTCAAATCGAACTTCTGCTGTCTGCGGATGTGACTCTCCAGCTTTTCGAAGTTCTTTTCATACAGTCTCTCCTCCGGGGCAATCGCTTCCAGGACCGCCATGAGCGATTCAACATCTCGCTCACGTTGCCATTTAAGATTCACGGACAGGGGCCTGCAAAAAAGCAAACTCAAGTATTCGAGTCGATCGCGCGAGCTTTCGAACAGAGCTTTGAAGAGCAAATGGTAAAGCTGGTTCTGGCGACGAATGTCCACGATGATCGCTAGACTGGGACGGGTTCTGGCAATGTAAGTGAAGTTCTGTTCAGGGCCGACGCCCAGGTACACACCACCCCTCACTTTGAGGGCCTCCAGCTTGTCCGCTACCTGCAGATAAGAGGACTCGTTCGAAACGAGATTATCCGAATTGAAAAAGCCTGGATCCTCCGACACCCGGTCAATCAGCGCGATGAACTGATCATCCGAAAGCCGCTCAACGGCGTTCCGGGCTATTGAGAGCTGGGAAGCCGTGAGCAAAAGAAGAGCGGCGAAGCATGAAAGATACCAGGAAGCGAACCGCGGGGATTTCATAGGCTAGAAGTCGGGAGCGGTTCAGGACCGCCCCAAACCTGGCGACTTACTCGAAGGCAACGGACTCCTTTGTCAGATGGAACTTCCGCGCCAAATCCGGGGGGCAGCCCAAGACTTGTTCCAGGAAGTCCTTGGGCCTCAGCAGAACGCCTGTCTCGGGATTCACTGAAACGGTGAACGCCATTTCGAAGGGGTTCTGGCTCTGGACAGCTAAATCGACGATGCGCTCATGGTCCGGCGAGCTACACCAAAAATCATTACCCTTATTGTGATCCGCTAAATGATTGATGAGGTCAGCTACCCTGCCCTGTAACTCCTCCAACTGGACTCTTTCGCCGTTCAGACTCTCCACGTCGATCCGAGCTGTGTAGCTGACCTGCAGAGGGTGAGTGATGTTGCGCTGACGCCGCGTCTCGGCCGGTAGAACAGCTTGCACCTGCAGGCCCTCGATCAGACAAGCATTCAGGCGAGGGACCAGATCCTGAGGGAGTTCTCCATAAGCTTCGAACTGAAGGTACTCGGACTGGCTGCTCATGCCCAGCGGAATGGCGGGTGAGGTACTGAACTTGGGACGGGGGTTGAAGCCCTCCGTAAAGCGGAGGCCAATCTCACAGCGCACCAGAGCTCGCTCCATCAGCTGCATGACATTCAAATGCGAGAGGAAGCGAGCCTTCTCGATCTTACGATAATGGAGCACGTAGGCACGCGAGGGAGTGCTGGGAGCTTCCCTGTTCTGGCGGAACCCTTTCGGCGCATTCATAGGAGCACGACCCTGCGTGCGATCATTGCTCAATCCGGATGCGGTGGCGCTAAGCGCGGGGAGAATTTGGACCAAATTTTCTTCTGGCTTCTGCTCGGGGATCGCTGCCAGTTTGATGTCCTCGTAGTTTCCCGGGATGCCGCACCCGCGGCAATCACCCCACTTGCAGTCGTAGGTCTGAACTTGCTGATAGGACCGTTCTCTCTCCTTCAGCAGGAACTTCTTCGAAACCCCAATGTCGAGGAAATCCCAAGGAAGGACTTCGTTCAAGGGAATGTCGCGCGTGTACCGTCCGGGATCCACTCCAGATTGATTGAAGGCTTCCTGCCAGCGCTCGAAGTTGAACATTTCGTCCCAGCCGTCGAACCGACATCCCAACTCGTAAGCCGCTCGAATGGCTCTACCAACTTGACGGTCTCCACGAGAGAGGACGGCCTCAATCAAACATTCCTCCGGGGAATGCCATTTCAGTCTGGCAAATGGCCATCTGACTGTGGCCTTCAGATACTCAAGCCGGTCTTTAATAACCTCCAGCTTCTCAAAGCGATCCCACTGAAACGGGGTGAAGGACTTAGGAACGAAGGTACCGATACTGGCGTTTACGTTCTTCTGCCCCTTAAACTTCCGGCCAATCCGCCCCACTTCCCTAATGAGATCCACCGTCTCACGGATGTCGGCATCCGTTTCAGTCGGCAGACCAATCATGAAGTAGAGCTTGATCAGGTTCCAACCCTGCCGATACGCCGTCTCAACAGCCTGGAACAGCTCCTCATTCGTAATGTTCTTGTTGATGAACTTACGCATCCGGACACTTCCAGCTTCAGGGGCGAAAGTGAAGCCGTTCTTTTTGACCTCGCCGACATTCTCCGCCAAAGAGACCGAGAACATATCTGCGCGAAGGGACGGCAGAGAGATCGAAACCAAATCACGCGAGAACTCCTGGGCCATGTCGCGGGTGAGTTTTTCCACCTGGCTGTAATCGGCCGTGGAGAGCGACAGCAAACCAATCTCGCGATGCCCTGTATTCTTGAGGGTCTCCCGGGTCAGCCTCATCACATCGTCCACATCCAGCTCCCGAGTAGGACGGTACCAATAACCTGCCTGGCAGAATCGGCAGCCCTGTGTACAGCCTCGCATCACCTCGACACTGACCCGATCCTGGATGATGTCGATCACCGGAACAATGGGTCGGGTCGGATAAAAGTCGGGAGAAAGCGCCTCGACCCATCGCCGCTTGACCAACGTCAATGGCTTCCCCGGACGGGCTTCGATTTCCCAGGGCGTGGGCGGCCGATGAATCTGAGGAACGTAAACCCCCTCCACGTTCGCCAAAACTTCCAGAGTCTGCGACCGCGTCCTCCCGCTTTGACGGGCCTCTCGGTAGACGTCCAGGATCTCCAACACCACTTCTTCGCCATCTCCCAGGACAAAGAAATCGATGAAATCTGCCAATGGTTCTGGGTTGGCTGTGCAGGGCCCCCCAGCGCAAACGAGAGGGTCTCTGTCGCTGCGATCTTCCGCCAGCAAAGGAATGCCGGCCAGGTCCAGCATGTAAGGCACGTTGATGTAGTTGAGCTCGGCCTGCAGGGAAAAACCGATGAGGTCAAACTCGCGCAACGGCCTCTTGGTCTCCAAACTTAACAGAGGCACTCCGGCCCGACGCATCGCCTCGCCCATGTCGACCCAAGGAGCGAACACGCGCTCGGCACACACATCCGAAACCCGATTGAGCAGATGATAGAGCATCCGGATTCCGTTATGAGACATCCCGACCTCATAGACGTCCGGAAAAGCCAGGGCAAAGCGAACCTTCACAAGACTGGGATCCTTGATGGTGATGTTGGGCTCGCCGCCGATATACCGGCCCGGCTTGCTGACTTGATCCAACAGCTCAAAGTAACGTTCGCGATAATCTATTCCCTGAGCAATCACGTTCTACCTCGGTCCTATTCAGGATTGGTCACGGGTCATTATAGGGGCGTGAGGAAGGAATTTGCAATTCAAGGAGAGCGGCCGTCCGGGCCGAAGCTCGAACGCTGATCCACCGCGACTCACCCGTTCCGTGTGGAGATGAAATGGCGCTTCGCCGGGGAGCGCAGGAAGAGGGTCATTCAGGGGAGGATGGTCACCTTCTTCATCGTCACAGTTCTTAAGGGACGGCTCATGTTCCCGTCCTGCCCCGGCCCGGTGGGCGTAAGGGCCAAGCGATCTACAACATCCTGTCCCTGCACCACGATGCCAAAGATGACATAGTTGGGAGGGAGGGGATAGTCCTGGTGCATGATGAAGAACTGGCTGCCGTTGGTATTAGGCCCGTGGTTCGCCATGGCCACGATTCCCCGGCGGTAACCGCGGCGATAGAGGATGGAGTTGCGGTCTATTTCATCAGCAAACTCGCCGCCCCAGGCACTTTCTCCTCCCGTGCCATCGCCTTGGGGGTCGCCCCCCTGAATCATGAATCCCTTTACGATTCGATGGAACGTCAGGCCGTCGTAGTAGCCATGTTCCGCCAGCAGCCGGAAGTTCTCGACCGCTTTGGGCGCGTCCTTCTCGAAGAACTCGACTTGAATCACGCCCTCGTCTGTTTCGATGTTCGCGTGCATTCCCCCCGAACTCTTGGTACCGGGGCTTACTCGGGGACCTTGCCGGTCCTGAGTGCAGGCCGCCAAGACCAGCAAGAAAGCGAGAAGCATTGAGACTCGGAGTCTATGGTTCATCGGCATTGAGTCAGTACCCGACCTAATCGTCGCCGGGGCTGAAATTCGCTCCCGAGGGCCTCCAGTGAGCGCCAACCACCGGCAGCGTTCTTAAACTCCCTCTACAGCCTGACAGGGCTAGTGCCGTTAGAGATTGGGTTTGGTGACCGCACCTTCCGCCGCTGAGGAAACCAGAGCCGCATACTTGGCAAAGACACCGGAAGAATAGCGGGGAACAGGTTCCTTCCACTTCGACAGCCGCTGGCGGATAACCTCATCGCTCACTTCCACCTGCAAAAGGCGATTGGAAATGTCGAACACGATAATGTCGCCTTCCTGCACCACAGCGATGGGTCCTCCACGGGCAGCCTCGGGAGCCACGTGGCCGGCCATCAGCCCACGGGTCGCGCCGCTGAAACGGCCGTCCGTTAGCAACGCGACGCTTTCACCCAGTCCTTCGCCCACCAGTGCCGCCGTCACCCCCAACATCTCCCGCATGCCGGGGCCACCGCGCGGCCCTTCGTAACGAATGACCACCACGTCCCCTGCCCTAATCTGACGGGAGGTAACGGCAGCCATGGCCGCTTCCTCACGCTCGAAGACCCGGGCCGGGCCCCGATGATGAAGTCGCTCGTGCCCAGCGACTTTGACAACGCAGCCTTCCGGGGCCAGGTTGCCACGCAGAATCACCAGGCCGCCCGAGTTCTTCAACGGTGCGGAAAGGGGCCGGATGACTTGCTGGCCCGGCGTTTCTTTGGCTCCTTGCACTTCCTCTCCCAAACTCTTTCCCGAAACCGTCATTTGCTTTGGATCAATAAAGGCACCCTCGATCAAGCGGCTGGCAATCAATGGGATTCCCCCGGCGTGGTCAACATCCACAGCCACGTACTTCCCCCCCGGTTTCAGGTCGGCCAAGAGCGGGGTTCTCGAACTGATCTTGTCGAAGTCGTCAATGACCAACGGAACGCCGGCTTCACGCGCCATGGCCAAGAAATGCAGAACGGCGTTGGTCGAACCGCCGGTTGCCGCGACGCTGGCGATGGCATTGTCAAAAGCCTGGCGCGTGAGGATATCAAGAGGTCGAAGCCCGCGCCTCAGCAGATCCATCACAAGCCGCCCACACCTCACCGCAACCTCGTCTTTGCGTGGATCGGTTGCGGCGACACTGGATGACCCGACGGGTGAGAGACCCACAAACTCCAGGGCTGTCGCCATCGTGTTCGCCGTGTATTGGCCGCCACAAGCTCCGGCCCCAGGACAGGCGGCGTTCTCGATTTCCAGCAGTTCCGCGTCACTCATCCTTCCGGCCGCATTGGCCCCCACAGCCTCAAAAACGTCTTGGATCGTGACATCGTACCCCCGAAACCTTCCAGGAGCAATCGACCCGCCATAGAGCACGAGCGACGGAATATTCAAACGAATCAGCCCCATGGCAGCACCTGGGATGGTCTTGTCGCAGCCAACCAACGCCACCATGGCGTCGAACATGTAACCACGTCCTACCAGCTCGATGGAATCGGCAATAATCTCGCGGCTTACCAGCGAGGCTTTCATCCCTTCCGTTCCCATCGTGATGCCGTCGCTGATCGCCACGGTGTTGAACTCCATCGGCGTTCCACCGGCTGCCCGCACACCTTCCTTGACCTTGACTGCCAATTCGCGCAGGTGGAAGTTGCACGGCATCGTCTCAATCCAGGTATTGGCAATGCCGACTATTGGACGAGACAGATCCTCTTCGGAGAAGCCGATCCCTTTGAGATAGGAACGCGCGGGCGCCCGATCCCGTCCTTCCAGGATCGTGCGGCTGGGTAGTTTGCTTTCAGTGTTCATGATGAATGACTCCATCAGCCAGGGTGTTGACTCATATCTTGCTGCTCTGCGCCAGGCAAAAAGACCGACCCATTCTAGGAAAGACCTTCTACAATTGAAAGTGAAAAGCCAAACCGGAACCAGCGGACCTCGAGCCGTCGGTCGTCGCACTCGGCGGTAAGTCTTCACCCTATCAGCATTGGCCGGCGCAGGCGAGAAGAGACTGTCGTGACCCGTTGTAGTAGGTTAAGATACGGTTGAGAAGTCGGAGAGGGAATCATGGATCGTTCCGAGGGTTATCGTCCTTTTGAGTGCCTGCGGGATTTGGCATCCTCTGACGCCCGACGCGTCCGCACTGCGGAAAAACCGGCTCCCCCTCAAGTGGACCGAAGTCAGGACATTTCGGACGAGGAACTCTTTGAGCGGTACATGCAGGATGTCTCACCCCTCGGATGGAGTCAAACGCCGATTCCCTCCTCACAACCGATCGAGGTGCGAAACCCTCAGCAAAGTGAGGATGAAGGGCTGCGCCTCCTGGCGGAGTTTGTGGCGGGAAAAGGGGGCATCGACCTCGTGGCGACAGGTGAGTATGTCGAGGGCTCACCTGGCCGCGATGGCGCCCGTTGGATCCACAGCCTCCGAAACGGCCGGTTCGCCGTCCAGGCCCACCTGGATTTACACGGCCATTCACTGCGTGAGGCTCGGGAAGGCCTGGAAACGTTTCTGCGCGAGAGTCTCCGGAGAGGCCTGACCTGCGTCCGCATCGTCCACGGTCGCGGGCACCATTCGCCGAAGGACCATTCAGTGTTGAAGGAACATGTTCAGCGTTGGCTGTCCAGCCGAAGGCTGGGCCGGCACGTGGTGGCCTATACCTCCTCACGGCTTTACGACGGTGGAGGGGGCGCTCTGTATGTCTTGCTCCGGAAAAGACGGGCGTGAGTTTTCTGCCCTTGCAGGTTCTCGTCAACGACTCGAGACGCAAGGTAGCGATTCGGCCGCACTGACCTTGACAGCCCCGCTGGCCCTATTCTCTAATTGGCCACGAGTCGGATAGGCCCGAGGCTCGGTGGCCGAGACGAACAAGACCAAGCCTGTTTCAAATTGGAGTCTTCTTAAAGATTAGGATGGGATAATGACACCAGAAGCACGGCAAGCTTTTTCACATGACCTTCGACAAGCTTTGGGAGAGGCCTGGCGGAGGCTCGAGCAACACTATCGGACTTTGATCAATGCCAATGGGGCCCTTACCAACCGATATCACCACCTTGATCTCCAGAACTTCTTCCTGGATCTCAATTACCAGCTGCGAGACCAATTCCAGACCTACAGAAAGTGGGAAATCTACCTTGTAGACGAGGGCGTAAAGGAGATCAAAGGGGAACCACTCGACTCCTCAAACCCCATTTCCAGCGAAGTTTCTGCGGCCGGGGAGTCAGACGGAGACATTGCCCGATGGAAGGAGATTCTGTCCGTCTACTGCCGGATTCATGCACGAATGAGACTGGAATTGAGGGTATGGAACGACGCGGACTTCAAAGAGTATGAGGATGCCTTGTCCAGACTCTGCCCGTCCGGAAACGAAAGAGTTCACTAAGCGCACGGTCCCAACGATTTGGCCTCCCACCGTGGGCCGGCCGTGCTTCCCCCTTCAGCCGACTTGTTACTGAGGAGGGCGGGATTCCACCTGCGCTCGAAAATCTTTCGGAGCACTCACGCTAAATCGTTCCGCGAAGCTTTGACTCTTTCTGATCTCGACACCATCTTTGTTGACAACGAGGAAGCACGCAGCCACATGATGCCTGTTAGCCCAGCGCATTCCCTGCTCGGGCCTCTTGACGTACAGAGCAGTCGACAGAATATCGGCCACTAAGCCGCTGGTGTGCCAAACCGTGACGGCTCCCCAGTTCTCCACTGGGTAGCCCGTTCTCGGGTCGAGGATGTGACCGATTCGCCCACGATCAACCTTCAAGTCACGCTCTGACCCACCAGAGGTGGCCAGTGACCCCTCTTTCAGGGCGAGCGTCACCAGGGGCCGATTCCGGTCGCGGGGGTGAGCCAGTGGAATCGTCCAGAACTCCCGGCCTTGTGGACTTCCTCCAGCCATGGCCTGTCCGCCCAAATCCACCAGCCATGAGCCAAGGCCCAGGCCCCCGGCGCGAGCGGCTACCCGATCCAGCGCCTCTCCTTTACCAAAAGCCCCGGAATCCAGGTTCGCGCCTCGCTGCAAGTTAACAAGGCATGAGCTGCGGATGAAGCCAAGTCGCTCCCAACCCGAGCACTGCCTCGCCGCTTGCAGTTCCTCTTCAGAAGGCCATCGTCCGGTTCCATGCAGCCCCCAAACCTCTATCAGAGACCCAATGACCGGATCGAAAGCCCGGTCAGTCTCGATCGTCCAAAAACGCAGCTTCTCAAGCAATTCACAGGAGGACGAATCCAGGTGAACGGCGCCGGGAGATTGACGATTCAACCTGCTGATCCAGCTCTCTGTGTGCCAGGTGCTGAGCTGCCGTTCGGTTTCGTCCACAACCTGGGTAAGTTCCTCCAGGTCCTTCAGGCCTTGCTCTCGTTGGCTGGCCAACGTTGTGAACGTGCAGAGTGTACCCATGTGGTAGCTCTGCCGCGTCACTTCGACTCTCTCTCCGGCGCAAAGCAGAGAGCCATGGAGCGCCGCCACAACAACCCTCAGGAGCGTCCCAAACGAGCGGCGTCTCTTGCGACAGACCGGGGAGTCGGCAACTTCAACCAAGCTTTGCAAGGCGCACCACCCTGGCACTCTGTTCCTTCAGGCCTGCCCGGCGACGAAGGCGCCAACTGATCACCTGGTGAGCTCCGAAGGAAGCCAGGAAAGCGACGCTGCTGCCGACGTGCAGCCAGACGGCAGCCTGCACCCAAGCGGTGGTGGAAAGGATCTGGAGGGCATATCCTGACAAGACCATGACAGGAAAGGAAAGGAGCGCAACCAAGCCCGAACGCCGGTTGGAAACGGTGTTGTTCTCGAGCTTTTGGGAAATGTGAGAAGCAAAAATGACTCCCAACACAAATACGAAGAGGGGAGCCAGCAGGATATGAGCCTTCAACACGGCAGGCTGAAAGGGATGATTGATGACACTGAAGGGGTCGTCGTTCACGACAAGGTACTTCATCCAGAAATAGACGACCCCGGTCAATGAAACCAGAACATTCAGAATATGAAATGACCACTTCTGCCATGAACTCACGGATGGCCTCCTCCTGAAGTTCTCTCTTGAAGCACACCATCAATCGCCAAGATTCGTCGCACCGCGCCGTTGGCTGCAGCGGCCGTGAGCGTCGCCCCGGCAATGGGACGGATGGCGCGCTGCAGGCTTAGTTCGTCGCTCAGGGGCCGGCCCTCGAATTGTCCGTACCACTTGGGTGACGCTTGGTACTCTGTGGGCTCCAGAAAGGCGGTTACCTCCACCCTCTTGACGTAGCCACGCTCATCGAGGCAGATCAACAAGCTTTCTTTTTTCGTGCGAACGATGTGTGTGTCCACGTAGGCGCGCCCCCAAGGCACCCCGTCCTTAAAGACCAGGTAGCGGGCCAGGAGTGCAGTCGGGATATCACCCCCCGCGATCTTGCCGGCTTGCCGGCGCTGTTCCTCGGTTAGAAACACACGCTCAGCTTTCCAGGTGGCACCTGGAAAAATCATGGCCAGTGCCTCCTCCCGGCTTGGCAGGGCTCCGGGTTGGGCTCGGGCCAGGCTCAGCCAAGCGTAGAAGACGAACACGGTTGCCATAACGGTTCGCCATCCGAGCCGCGCCACTGCCTGACGGTGAAACCTGACCCCGAACAACCTTTCCCTCCGCTCAGAAGCTGTACCCCAAGACCAGGTTTAGCTGGTTCAAACCGGTCCGCGCTTGATTTCGGGTCCATTGGTAGTCCGACTTGACTACGACGTTGTAGATTGGGCGGAATTCGAATCCGAACGTGTGAAAGGTTCGGTCCCGAGCCGGATCCACCACAAAACCCAACGGTACCCGAGCTTGCGTGTTCAGCTTTTCGAACCGATAGTAAGGCGTCACACGCACGTTTTCGCTGCGGCGGGCCAGCAGGTTATATCCAAACTGAAGATATCCGCCGTGCTGCGCCTCGCCAATCGACGATTGACCAGCCAGACTCCTGGCAGCATTCAACTCCGCAACGTCGTCGAGCACAGCCCGTGCATACAAACCCCGCAGGTCAAAGCCGCGAACCTGAACTTGGCCGTGAAGTTCCCCGATATTCGTCCGAACGCCTAGTTGACGCCCGCCCGCCAAGAACTGCCCCTGCCCGGAGTTCCCCGTGTAGAAGGACCCGCCAAAAAAGACGCCTGGCGTCGGCGAAACGTCGAGTCGCCCAACAAAGGCCATGTCGGACGACTTGGCCTCGCCCCCCTTCTGACGGCCGCCACGCAACCCGTCCGAAGTGAATCCGGCGGCGTTGAGGCCATTGACCAGGTAGGCGCGATAGCTAAGCATCCCAGCCGACCCCAACACCCCAAACCCGTTTTCCCGCCAGGTGCTAGGGAGGATCCGAGTCTCGGTCTGGGGGCGCAACGATCCCAGAAAGACGTTGGGTTCATGAAACTCGTTCGTCAGTCCCATTGGAATCAACAACAGGCCGCCCCGAAAGGTGAGATAGGGTTTGGCCAAATAGTCGATGTAGGCAAACTCAAGCGAAATCTCGTCTGTGTGCTCCAGCTCAATTTCGGAGTTAAAGACGACCTTGTCATTGAATCGATATCCCGCATACAGGATTGCCCGCAGGAAGTCGAATTGCGACCCACGATTGGTCGGTGTCTTGCCCTCGTTGCTGGAGTCGAAATTCTGATAGAGCATCTCCCCATAGCCAGCAATCGAAACTCCCCTTTCCTTCCGGTAGGTCGAGGCTGCCGAGGGCGCCAGTCCGAGAGCCCTGGCCTGATCCGGGCTGACCTCGACGAGCCGCTCGCCACTGCGCAGCCTTTCTATTTCAGCGGCCAGGATATCCAACTGCTGCCGCAGCTCCTGCAATTCGTTCTTCTGCGTTGCTTGCTCCCGATCCCCAGCTTCGCTCAGCTGTACCGTCTTCTCCGCTTGTTCGTGCTCCAGCTTTTTCAACCTCTCGTCGAACTCTTGGAGCTTGAGTCTGAGTTCCTCCTCCCCGCCGGCCGCGAATGCCGCCGAGTCTGGCAGCCAACTCGATACCAACGCCAGCAACGCGACAGATGCCACCTTGCACAATGATGCACGGCTCCACCGTTCCATACCTCCCCGTCTCCTTTCGCAGTGTCTCAATGAATGAGCAGGGAGGATTGACTGCCGAAATGGCAGGACTCTATACTTGGAATGGCGTTTGACAGCAGATCCTCAATTAACAGACGCCCCGGGGTGCGTTGCCCCCGCAACGCATCCCCCAAGATGGCCTTCACGGCGCCGACCTCCTGCTTGCTCTGAAATTGAAATTCAATTTCAATTTCAACCGAAAAGTACCTCCACCGCGATGGACCTGTCAAGCTTATTTCTGCTGAAAACTCGCAGCGGCGGACCTACTCCCGCTCACAATGGCAGGCATCCCCATGGGTGGAGTGCGCTGGAAGGACCGATACCCACAGCGGCGAAGGGGCGGCGTAGCCAATGCAGTCTTACTGAATGAGGACGGTTCGGCCCTCGTACTTGTAAGGCTCCCGGATGTAGCGTTGAGCCATGTCCTGGGCTCCTTGGGTGTTGTCGTTGGTGTCGATGGCTTGCTGGTACTCCTTCAATGCCCGCTCGCGTTGTCCGAGCACGTCAAATAGCTTTCCCAGATTGATGTGACACCAAACTTCGATCCATCTGGGCTCCAGATCGCCGTTCAGCGCCTCACGAAAAGAGTTGGCGGCCGATTGGTAGCTCCGTTGTTCGAAGAAGGACTCTCCAATCCGATAGTAGCCAAGCGAGCTGCGCCTGTTCAACTCGATGGCCTTTTGGTATTCGGCGATGGCTTCCGCCGGTTCTCCCAGCCTGCGCAACTCATCGCCCTTGGCGATGAACGTCGCCACCCGGGAATCTTCGGAGATGCGGAGGATCTTGTGGAAGGGATCCAACCTGGCTCGAATCGGTTTGCCAAAAGTAGGGACCGAGAATTGCGACTCAGACCCCACCACCTCCACGGTTTGCATTTCCGGTTTTCCATCGGTCTCAATCTCGATCTGGACCGGCATCTTGAACGTATCCAGGTCCTGCTTGATGACTCCCGTGACCCGAAAGCCGTCCTTGACACGGAGGGTGGTATAGTCGTAAGTGAACTCCGGCACGCCGCTCTGAATGATCCACTGGGCAAAGAAATAGGTCAGATCTTGTCCGGAGGTTTTCTCGGCCAACTGCTTCAGGTCCGAGATGGAAGCTTCCTTGTAGCCGAAGTTGTAGACGTACTCCTTCAGCATCTTGAAGAAGTTCTCGTCACCTAACACGCCGCGCAACATGTGCACCACGTAGGCGCCCTTACTCTTCAAGATCGAGTTATATTCGGGAGAGTAGAGCGGCAGCAGGTAGGCCTCTGCAATGGTGCTCTTGTCCTCATGAACCAAGGCCGCCACCGCCGTTTCTTTCAACTGACGGCCAAAGCCCTCCGCCGAGGAAATGCTTTCCTCATAGAGAAGCGCGGAATAGGCGGCCAATCCCTCTTTCAGCCAGAGGTCCCTCCCGGTCTTCGGCGTGATCAGATTCTGCCACCACTGATAGGCGATTTCCCTGGACAACAAGCCCACGTTTGGGGAGGCATCGAAAGCCCGCTCCGCCAGGAATTCCATCCCCTGAGCGGCGAAGCCGAGCAAGGACTTGTTGTCAATCACGGCAATCTTGAGACCGGCAAAGGGATAGGACCCCAGCTTGCTCGAGTACAGCTCCAGGATCTTGCCCAGCGCTTCGGTGTGCGGCGGGACGAAGTCACGTTTGTTGTCTCGGACGTAAAACGTGACCTGAACTCCGCCCGCAGTCACCGGCAACACGTTGTATCGGGCGACAGAAAGAGAACCTGAAAATCCCGGGCTCTGATTTGAGAAGGTAAACACCTCCTCACTGCCCATGCTCTCTTTGGGGCCGGCCGTGGCATCCATGGCTACAATGTAATCTTTCGGCACAGTGATCCTAAACGAGGCGGTGGCTCGGTCTACCAGGTAGCGGTGAATCGGAAACCATCGGCCCAACGACAACAAATAAGACACGTCTTCGCTGACGTGCATCAACTGAACGCCTTCCAAGAGATACAGCTGGGTCGATTTCAAGTTGGCCTCGTACTCCACCACCACGCTGGTGCTTTGGCCCTTCGAGAGCGGAGCAGGCAAATCGATGGTCAATCCCAGTTCATCGTCACCCTGGCGATAAGAGAGCAACGCAGGATCGGAGCCCGCCACCCGGGAATTGCTGTCGGCAACAGCCGAAGGTCGCCTCTGGCCTGCCCTTCGCGTCAAGACCGGGACTTCCCCCTCGGGTGTTCGGCTGCTCCGGGAAGCACCCGAACTGGTTACAGTCGGAGGCGGCGGTTGAGCACCTGGTTTGGGGGGGTTGTCGGCTAAGTAAATCTGGCTGATCTGAAGTTGCGGATTAAACTCAAAGGCTACACTGGTAAGCCCGTTCTGAAGGGCTGAAAACCGAACCGAAGCTTTCGCTCTTAGGCCGTTCGTCGATGGCGACAGGTGCGCTTCGACGGCGTACGATTCCACATCAATGGCTGGGGAGCCCTCATAGCCTTGCTGAGCCAGTACAGGAGGTGCCGGCGTCGAGCAAGCCAGAAAAACCAGAAGCCAGCACAGTCGATTACATTGCCTTGACGTCATGAACTGATCTCCACTCGTGAGGTCAGCCCCTCGCGGGGAACACCTTCTTTGATTGCGAATCCAGCGGGGCCGTTGTCTTTAATCAAAATTAACATCGGGAGAACCTGACTCATAGCCATTCCCGGATCTTTGATGCGGCGCGCGAAATCGCCCCACCTTCGCCCAGCTGCTGTCGGACCGAAGCGAGCTCCATTTTAACACGCATGCGGAGGGAGGAATCTTCAAGCAAGTTCAGCACTTCTCGAGCCAGCCGCTCGGCCGAGAACTCGCTTTGGAACAGCTCCGGCACAACCGGCTTATCAGCGATCAGATTGACCAAACTGTAGTGCGGGACGCGCACCAAGTACTGCCCAATAATCCAGGTGAGGTGCGAAATCCGAAAAACGGTGACAAGCGGCGTCTGCAGAAGAGCCGCCTCCAAAGTCGCGGTCCCGCTTGAAACCACTGCCACTTCTGAATGTCCAACAACGTTGTAGGTGTCGCCCTGAATGACCCGCACAAATCCGTCCGGACTGTGGTCTCGGACCTGCCGTTCCACGCGAGCTCGGTCCAGACTGCTCGCAAGCGGGAGCAGAACCTGGACAGGATGCTTCCACGACACCAGCCGGGCGCCCTCCAACAGGATTGGGAGATGATAGTGAATTTCCTTGGGCCGACTTCCCGGCAAAAGGCTCAGGACCGGCCTGTCGCCGTCCAGAGAATAGCGTTGTAGGAATTCTGTTCGGGTCAGCGTCGTCTTGACGCGGTCAACCAGCGGGTGACCCACGTAAGTCACATCGACACCATGTTTGGCATAGAACAGCTGCTCAAAGGGGAGAATGACCAGCATGTGGTCCACGACGTTGCGCATGTGATTAATTCGGCCACTGCGCCACGCCCACACTTGAGGACTGATGAAATAGACCACCGGTATGTTCAGCTGCTTAAGACGGCCCGCCAAGCGAAGGTTGAAATCCGGGAAATCCACCAAGATAGCCATCTGAGGAGAACGCGACCTGGCCGCTTCGGTCAGACGCCGCAGAGCATCGAAGTAGTGCCCCATATGGGCGAGCGCTTCAAGCGGACCCAAGACAGCCAGCTTACCGATGTCCACCAGGGTTTCCACCCCCGCTTGACGCATCTCGGTCCCACCACATCCGAAGAATTGCAAGGGCGTGGCCGTGATTGCTGCCAGCTCCCCCACCAAAGCGGCTGCGTGCATTTCGCCTGACGCCTCACCGGCGACAATCAGGATGGACTTCAAGTGCTCTCTCCGTAGTGACTCATGCCAAGCTAGCCAACCGGTTAGTACAGCGGCTGTTCGTTGGGAGGCCGTGTCTTCCAGCGGCGATGGACCCATAGCCACTGGTCCGGATACTGCCGCACGAGTTCCTCAAGAACGCGATTAAACCGGGCGGTGTTGACAACAATGTCCGCCTTCAGGTCTCCAGAACGCACCAGTTCGACGGGAGGTTCAAAATGCAGGCGATGCTTCCGGAGCTTCTCATCCCAGATCAGCACGCCCGGAACAACGGTAGCCGAAGTCCGCAGGGCAATGGTTGCCAGGCTGCTGGTGGTGCAGGCCGGCACGCCAAAGAAATCCGCAAAGACGCCAGCATCCATTGTCGTGTTTTGGTCGATTAAGATTCCCACGGATTCGTTGGCCTTGAGGGCCCGCAGGATCACCTTGAGTGAATCCTTCTTTTCGATGATCTGATTCCCCGAAAGCGTGCGATAACGGGTGACCAGACGATCAACCAGCGGATTGTCGATAGGGCGAATGACGAACTTCAGTGGATGCCCATACAACGCGTGTGCGAAGGGACAAAGCTCCCAGGAACCAAAGTGAGCCGTAAGAAAGAGGGTCCCTTTTCCCCTTCGAACCGACTCTAGATAGTTCTCAAAGCCGTCGTAGACAACGACCTGGGAAATAGTCTCGACGCGCAGCTTGGGCAGTTGGCTGAACTCCCCAAGTAATCTCCCAAGGTTTCGGAACACGCCCCGCGTCAGCGCTCGAACTTCCTTTTCCCCCAGTAGGGGCATGGCCAACTCAAAATTGCGGCGAGCAGTCCACTGTAGTTTCCTGAATAAGGGGCAAAGAACGCGTGTGAGCGCCTGACTTAGACCGAGGGCGAGGGGACGGGGGAGAAAACCGAGCAGCCGAAGCAATGACAAAACGGCCGCGTATTCGAATCGGATTCGGAGGCGTTTCGCGAAGCTGACAGAAGGCTTTCGAATGGACCGGGCTCCCTAGGCCGAGAATCCGAGAGTACCTCGGCTCATCGATTCCACGTCCGAAAACTATCATTTCAGCTTTTTGATTGTCAAACGGCTGGCGTCCTGCTCCACGACGCAAAACTGCCTTCTGCTTAACCCCTGGGGCGGTTCGTCGTGAACTGGTCGATCTGGTGCTGAGAGCCGTGGTGACTCGGCGAGACCGGTTTCAGATCAGGGACCATGACCGCTCAGCCCAGCCAGTCGGAGGCTTCCTGGTCAAACGCGAGCTGACAGCCTTCAATCAGGTTCTCAATTTGATCCACGGAGATATTGAAGGAAAGGAACGAGGGACGTTCCTGCAAGGGTAGGTCCGGCTTCGGCACACGGTAGCCGGCCCCCAGAACTTTGCAGATCGAATTGGCCAAATCGACCGCATTGGTAACCTTGTAAGTCACTTCATCTGCGGGCTCAGGCAGGGCTTCTTCCTGGCAGTGATGGTACCGAATGGAATGGCTGATCACCGATGGGTAGTTCCATTTCTCGGTGACGAGGGCTCCGACTTCCGTGTGAGTGAAACCGAACACCCTCTGTTCGGCCTCGATGAAGGAAGCATCGTCGTTGTAAGTTTGCATCATGACTTCGGCGAACTGCTCTGGGCACTCGTTGTTCAGAATCACTTTACCCACATCATGCAGCAACCCGCAGACGAAGGCATCGTCTGTGACCTCGCGGGCATAACGATCCGCCACAAGACGGGCCGCTACCGCGCAAGTAACCGAGTGCGTCCACAGCATCTTTTCTGTGATTCCGAATCGCTTGTAGGCGGCTCGAGCGGTCAGAAGCATGATTGCGTTACGAATATTGTTCCGACCCAGGACGCTCACGGCCATGGTCATGTTAGTGATCTCCCGCGAGAGACCAAACAACGCTGAATTGGCGACCTTGAGGATATGAGCAGCCAGCGACTGGTCTTTGCTCATCGCCTCTCCGACAGAAGCAGAAGTTGAGTTCTCGTCGTCCATCAGTTCCATGACCCGACGGGCCACTGTTGGCATCACACGCATGTCGCCTGCTTTTTCTATGAGCTGACTTAAGGTTGTTGTCGTCATCATTGTTAATTCACCGAAGTTACTCATCGGCATGGATGTTGCGACAGCTTAATGTTTCTGATTCTCACATATCGAATTTTTGTGTGGCGGTTTGAAATGCATCTGTCATGGCTCTGTCGCGGCGAACACTTGTGCCGGTGGGAGCCCACGCGTTGCGAGCTGTCGCGGCCGATCCAATTTGCAAATCGGAAGGGTCGCTAATATACTGCCGACTCGTTCCACGACCTCCAGTACCTTCGGCACCCTCGCTGAGGCGATAGAAACCGGCAGGAATGGAAATCGAATGGGATCCTTTTCCCAGGTAAAACAGAAACTGGTGAGGGTGCTGGGACACCTGGCAACTCGATCTATCCAGGAAGCCCGCAAAGTCCCATACGTTGTCGAGCAAGACAGCATCGTCGAGATCCTCATTCGCAATCCTGCGCTCTACAAGCAAATGGTGTTAGACGGTGAAATCGAGCCGTCTGGAGCCAACCAGCAAAGCGCGGTTGCAAAGGTGGATATTCTGGCCGATCTTCAGGAGTTTAGGGCGCTCGATCAGTACGACATGAGCGTGTCGGCGCTGCTTGAGAATTCGTCGAGTCATGAACGAATCTTTGCCCAGGTCAATCTCCTCACCAAACTGTTCATAGCTTACAGCAGCAACCTTCTCACGGTATTCGAGAGGGAGTACGAGCAGTTTCGACTGCGTTTTCTGGCCGCCTGCCAAACGAATGAAGCGGCCTATGGAACCGTGACGCTGGATGCGCCCGATATGATCTGGCTAGAAGACGAGGCCAAAAGGAACCTCGCAGAAGGCAGGTTCGTTGAGGCTTTCTCTCTAGGTAGGCTCATACGACCGGATGTCCTGAAAGACGACTTGATCCGTTTCTCAGATCCTGACTATTCCCTGACTCGAGAGATTCTGTCCGCTACCGCTCAGAACAGGGATCTGCTGGCGCGAACCCTCCGGTTTTCCATCCGCGTTAGCTATATCAGCCAACACAGTTGGCAAGACCTGCTGGTCAGCCTAAGGGACCTGGTGCTCCAGACACCGTCACTCTGCGATTGGAAAAGCTTGGTGGATGCGGCTGAAGCGGACTTCGTCTTTTGCTGCAATCTGCTGCACGAGAGATGGGAGACGCTGGCGCAGTGGTCCGACAGACACCGTCGCGCTCTGCTCGAGAATTGCCTGAGGAATCTGAAAGCGGAGATCTAAGAGCTGTCTTGAACAAGGGGGCTCGGACCGCCTGGTTCGAAGTCATTCGGTCTTGTTCAGTTCCGGAAGCGAAACATCCGGGATCTCTGTCGAGCTGTTCACACCAAGCCGAAGGCAGGCGCCATCGTAGATCTGTTTAATGGCCTTTTTGGCCTGCTGGAGCTGGAGGAGCCGCTCCTTGACACGGGCCAGTTCGGCTTCAATTTCTCGCTCGATCTGATCCAGCTCCGCCTTCGCCATCGCTCTGGTTTCTTCGTATTTCTGTCTCTGCTCTTCGGATAGCACGGTTCCTCACTGGTTTGTACGGGGGCTGAAAACGACCGAGACCGTTGCTTTCCCCGAGATGTTTTCACCATCCAGGGTGGCCGACTCGAACCGGCACCGCAGGACCGCGTCCTCTGCAGTCGTTCGGAGGGTGGACGGCCCACTGACTGCTTTGGCGCTGACCACCTTCCCCTCCGGGTCCACCAAAACTCTGACCATGACAGTTCCCGAGATTTTCAATCTTTCAGCAGTCTCCGGGTACTTTGGGCGGGCGGGCGACAACAAGCGGGGAGGCCTGTATCGCCGTTCCTGCGAGGCTCTTTCTTCGTCCTCGGAACTTGTATTGCTCCATCCCGAGAGTGGTGCCACCGGTGCCGAGCGCGTCTGTCTTGAATAAGCCATCAAGGGTTCTGGCAACGCAGGCGAAGGGGTGAGTAACAGCGAGGATGGCAGATTCGTGTCGTCACTTTGGGTGTTGTCGCCTGGGTGCGGTTTCTTGCTTGGTAACTGCTCTCGCTGGTTTGCTCCCGGCTGAAACGGCCGCGAAACCACCGACGGTCCGGCTACGGGCTGGAGGCCTTTTTCCACCTCTTGGCGCAGAGTGGGTGAAGGCTTCGCAATTGGCCTGTCACCCTTCATTTCCAGTAGAGCCGCCTCCGATAGAGAAGCCTCCTCCGCGGGTTCAGACAATTTCGGCCTGGTCATCGACTCGTCCGTGACGGGATGAAGACTCTGCGAAGGCAACTCCCGCCAGAACTCGGGAGGATCGAGAGACAAGGACTCCATCTCGGTAGGCTCCGACGAGACTTTGCGAGTGCCCAAGAAGAGAAATCCACCCAGTAGGATTGCCGCCAGCACCCCTATGCCTGTGGCCTGGCTGAACCCAAATGCTATCCTCCGCAAGGAAGGCACACAGGCCTTCGCCGAATGCCCGGCCGGGAGACCAACCTCGGGCGGGGCTTCCACTCGGCTTGGCGTCGCCTGCGGGCGAGCGGACTCGTCCCAAATCGCTTCCAGCTTCGGGCTCAAGCTGGCAACAGAAGCCCGAAGAGGTGCGACCGAACGGGTCGAGGTAAGTTGCGGCCGGCTTGGAGGAGAGGCGACAACCTGCTGAATCGCCGGACCGTTCATCTCGGCCGGGCGAATCGTCAGCCCAAGCTCTCGCAACGTTTGCGTCAACCGCTGATCGAGCTCGGGAGCCAGTTGAGAAACATCCTCCCGGCTGTTTATTTCCTGATCCAAGAAATCAGACAGGAGCGTGGTGAGCGTCTCATCTGCGGAAGCCTCAGAAGGCCTCTTGTTCGGTCTGTTCATCGGTTCTGCCGTTAGTTGAAAAGAAATGACTCCGCTTCCGAACGCGCGGCGGGACCAGACGGCACTCAACCTAACGGAGCATTCGGGCCGTAAGCGGGCTCGATGCTGACATCGGCAGATCAGCGGAAAACTTTATGATTGAGTGATTTGGTAACTTTCCACAGCCGTCTTTTCCTCGGTACGCCTCCAGTGTCACCGCTCTGTCTGCTCCGTCTGACCACAATTGCATTTTCGACCCTCAGCATCTAGAATGCAGGCGGCTTACGGATACCTTCTCGGCTTTTGACGCGTCGACTTGGCGTCTCAACTCTTGTGGTGAGTGGAATCCCCTCTGACAAATGCATCATCTCGAAAGGCAGCTAAACCCCCAACAACTGAAAGCGGTCCAGACCACTGAAGGCCCGCTGCTGATTCTGGCGGGAGCCGGAAGTGGAAAAACTCGGGTCATCACTTATCGAATTGCCTACCTGATCGAGGCTAAGCGAGTGCCGGCTGAACAAATCTTAGCTGTCACGTTCACCAACAAAGCCGCTCAGCAGATGAAGGATCGGGTGTTCGCTCTGCTGCATGCGGGCCGCCAGGCCAATCCGCTGGTCTCCACATTTCATTCATTTTGCGTCAGGATGCTGCGACAGCACATTGAACACATCGGCTACACGAAAGACTTTACGATCTACGACGATTCCGACCAACTGAATGTCGTGAAGAGCTGTTTGAAGGAAATGGACCTTGAAGAGCGACTGCTTTCGCCGCGCCTGGTCCTTTCACGAATCAGTTACGCCAAGAACCACGATCAAACGCCGCAGGCCCTTTACCAAAATGCGTATGACCCGCGGACTGAGAAGGTAGCAGTTGCTTTCGACCTCTACCGCCAGAAGCTCAAACAGGCAAACGCCCTCGATTTCGACGATCTGTTGCTGAAAACCGTGGAGCTATTGCGGGAGCACAGAACGGTTCGAGAACTCCTGAACAGCCGGTTTCGGCACCTCCTAATCGATGAGTATCAGGACACCAATCGCCCCCAATATCAGCTGATGCGGCTGCTGACCGAAGCCCAGCAGAATGTCTGTGCTGTCGGCGATGAGGATCAATCCATCTATAGCTGGCGAGGCGCCGATATTCAGAATATCTTGAGTTTCGAGCAGGACTATCCAGGAGCAGCAATCATCAAGCTCGAGCAAAACTATCGCTCAACCCGCAACATCCTGGCTGCGGCCGGCTCGGTGGTGTCCAAAAACCAGGCGCGCAAGGGTAAGACCCTGTGGACCGAGAAAAAGGATGGCGAGCTGATCACTTACTTCGAAGCGCCGGACGCGGAGACGGAGGCTGAATTTGTCGCCCGGCAGATTGTGCTGAACCAGCGGCAACACCCTCAGGAAGCTGTGGCAGTGCTTTATCGCACAAACTTTCAGTCGCGGTTGCTTGAAGAAGCCTGTCGTCGTCTTTCCCTCAAGTACACCATTGTTGGAGGATTCAGTTTCTACGAACGGGCGGAAATCAGAGACCTCATCGCTTACCTGAAATGTTGTGTCAATCTTGACGACTCGATCAGCATGATGCGCATCATCAACAGCCCGCCCCGCGGCATTGGAAAAACTACCTTGGACCACCTCGATCAGCTCTGTCGCCGTCGCAATTTCTCGCTTTGGCAAGGCCTGGCCGCAGCCATCGACGAGAAGATCTTCTCCTCTCGAATCCTGTCTGCACTGTCCGATTTCAGGACGCAAATGGTTGGGTATCAGGAAGCATCGAGGACCGACGACATTCCGGGACTGATCAGGCGCATTGTGGAGCGGTCGGGCTACCTGGAGTGGCTGCGTCAAGAGGGAGGAGAAGAATCCTTGAGCCGCCTGGAGAATCTGGAAGAATTGATCAATGCCGCTCGTGACTGCGCGGAGCGGCAAGAAACCCTTCAGGACTTCCTGGACTTCGCTGCCTTGGTTTCTGACGCGGACGACTATGATGAAAAGGCTCGAGTCACGCTGATGACCTTGCACAGTGCCAAAGGACTTGAGTTTCCAGTCGTATTCCTGGTAGGCATGGAAGAAGGGCTGTTTCCGCACAGCCGCTCGTCGGAAAGCGAGAAGGAACTTGAAGAGGAACGGCGTCTCTGTTACGTGGGCATGACCCGCGCTGAGAGAAAGCTCGTTCTCACTCGGGCCAGGCAGCGCCGCTTCCTTGGGGCGGAGGGGCGGGAACAAACCCAGCCCTCCAGATTCATCTCCGAGATCCCACCTGCGCTGCTCGACAACCCTTTTCCGGTCACGGCACAAAGGAGGGCGGCAGCATACCAAGGGCCCGTCTATAACACCCGGGAGAGCATCGAAAACTTCTACCGACAGCGGGGTAAACAGGTCGAGCTGGCCCCCCAAGCGGAGCCGCGCACAGGCAGGCAGCCTGGATATCGACATGGCACTTACGTTCGTCATCCCAAGTACGGCGTTGGCATGATCATTCGATGTGAAGGGGACGGCGAAGACTCGAAGTTAACCATCAGTTTTCCGGGACACGGATTGAAGAAACTGGTTTCAAAATACGCAGGTCTGGAGAAGGTTTAGATCGCAAAGCGACACAGCGCTCCGGCGGGGCGCCAAGGAAGAGATCGAGCCTGTCGCCCGAGAATTCCCGTCTCTCCTTTGCACGCGAACTCCGGACTTGGGATGGGGGCATTCTCTTGTCTCATTTTCTCTTCCGCAGGAAAAAACTGGACGACTTGCTTCGAGATCGGGACCGGCCGGGGGCCTCTTTGAGGCGAGCTCTCTCGGCCGTGGATCTCACGGCACTTGGAATTGGAGCCATCATCGGTGCCGGGATCTTCGCCACGACTGGTTCGGCCGTAGCGGGCACCCTGGACCGTCCCGGCGCGGGGCCGGCTCTGATGTTGTCCTACCTGCTCACGGCCATGGCTTGTGGCTTCTGTGCCCTGTGTTATGCCGAGTTCGCCGCAATGATTCCCATCTCGGGCAGCGCTTACACTTACGCCTACGCTACTCTCGGAGAGTTCGTGGCCTGGATCATCGGTTGGGATCTGATTATCGAATACGCTGTGGGTAACGTGGCCGTGGCAGTGAGCTGGTCGGGATATCTGAGGGAGTTCTTACGGGGCTTCGGGATAGAGTTCCCCGGTTGGCTGAGCACCGATTATCGAACTGCCCATCAGAGCGCCGAAATTCTCGCCCACGCTCCAACCCTGCTCGGGATTCCCATCGTCGTGAATCTCCCTGCGATCTTGATCGTGGCGGCCGTGACCGTGGTGTTGGTTCTGGGCGTCAAGGAGAGCTCGAATTTGAATACCGCGATGGTTGCGGTCAAGCTGGTCGTGATCATCGGATTTATCCTGGCGGGCTGTCTGTACGTGAAACCCGAGAACTGGCATCCCTTCGCTCCCAATGGGTGGAGCGGCATTGCAACCGGTGCCGCACTGATATTCTTCTCTTACATCGGATTCGATGCCATCTCCACCACAGCAGAAGAAGCCCGCAACCCGCAACGTGACCTTCCGATTGCCATGATCGCCTCATTGGCAATCTGCACCCTGATTTATGTGTTCGTGACGGCGGTCCTGACCGGAATCGTTCCCTACCGGCACCTCGGCACGGCCGAGCCACTGGCCACTGCCCTCAGTATGATTCGGCTGGAATGGGCTGCCGGCTTCGTGTCGTTTGGTGCCGTGGTTTCCATGACGGCTGTCTTACTCGTTTTCCAGTTGGGCCAGCCGCGCATCTTCTTTTCGATGTCCCGAGACGGTCTGTTGCCGCGGGGTTTCGCTGCGGTACACCGGCGTTTTCGAACGCCCCACGTCACCACCATTCTGACGGGGGTGTTCGTGGCGTTTTTTGCCGGTTTCATGGACATCAACGAAGCGGTGGAACTGACGAACATTGGGACGTTGTTTGCTTTCATACTGGTTGGCCTGGGAGTGATTCTGCTGCGATATCGCGAGCCCCAGCGTAACCGGCCATTTCGCTGCCCTGCCGTTCCGTGGATTCCTCTGCTCGGAATTGCCTCCTGCGCATACTTGATGATTCAGCTGCCGTGGCTCACCTGGGTGAGGTTTGTGGTCTGGCTCTTTGTCGGTCTCTGTATCTATTTCCTCTATGGCGCAGAAAGAAGCTCCCTTCACCGGGGGGAATCCCTTGACGTCGTCAGCCACCAAGTGCTGCGGACTCGGCGCTGGATTGGTGGGGGACTGATTGCAGCGGCGGCCGTTCTGACGTATTCAGGCCTTGCCCGTCATGGGGAGCTTTCGGATCGAATCGGCCAGGTGCTGGCAATTCCCTTCAGTGGGGATACTCTCCATCGGGTGGTGGCGGCGAACGGGTTGGCCCTGCTGGTTCTGGGCACCTGGTTTCTGGCCCGATCCAGGGTCAAGAGGAATCACTGACGCTGACGCAAGGTCAACACTGAGTAGACATCGAGGGACTAAAATCCGGTTGGGGAACTATCTGGACTGAGGTCGAAAAGGGATGCCGAAGAGGGCTTGAACCTCGATCGGTTCATCACCCAGCTGCGCAGCCTTGAACTTCCATTGTTTCAAAGCCTCCATGGCCCGACCGTCGAGAGCTGGGTTGAGGCTGCGGATGACTCGGATCTTGTCCACGCTGCCATCCTTCCGAATGACGGCATACAAGACCACCATGCCTCGCAACTGAGCCAGTTCCTCATCCTCGGGTCTTCCGGGATCCACCTTGCGAAGCGGCCTGGGCTGAACAATCGCCTCACCCGCGTTGATGTAAACCTGAGCCTTGTTCATCGAGGCTTGAGCAACGGGAGGCATGGGGCCGGAGTCAGCCATCTCTGAGAACTGCATGATCCAGCGACCGCTGGGCATGGGCACAAAGACGGTGTAGTTTCGTTTGCCGGAAAGAACGCCGTAAACTCCCAGACCGGCTCCACCCCGCCGACCTTCCACTACGGTGATGTTATAGGATTCACCGGGGTCATCGATGGTCACCATATCGCTGAACCCGCCCGGACTGCGAGGACGTCTGCCGGGGCCGGCAACTGTAGGACCGCTGCCGGGATTGCCACCTTTCACAGAAAGCCCTGGAATCTGGATTCCGGCGATGTTGCCGCCACTGCCGAATCCGTTGCCTCCCTTGCCGCTCCCTCCCCCGCCAGGAACTCCTCCACCGAGAACACCCCCATCCACGCCGTCCGGCGATCCGGCGCGGTTTCCTTCAGGGGACACGGAAAAGGCACCCGTCCGATTGCCTGCCGGCACCTGAATTCCGCCCGGCCCCGGTAAGCCGGGATTGGCGCTCATGACCACGATGTTTCGCAGCTGATCGCCACCACCCCCAAGAGGGGCGTTGATCAAGGGACCTGGGTTACCGGAGTCGGATCCCATGCTCCATTCCGGATTGGCTGTGGGGCGCAGGACCAGTTTCGGATTGGTGTTGATCACTTCAGATTTTGCGATGGTCAACTCAGAAACGGAGCGGCTGAGGTCCTTCAACTCGGGTTCTACCGGATCCGGTGGCCGTGCCGCAGGGGCATCCATCTTTTGGGAGAACAGCGGATTTACCTGTTTGTTGGCAATCTGGATGGACTCAACCTTGGATTCCTCGACATTCCAAACGACGATATTCGGGACCTTCACCTTCTCCTTGATCTCCACCTTGGGAGCACTGGGCTGCACGATGGTTTGCTCAAAGTTGTCGGGTTTGAGAGGAGCCGACTGAACGGTTTGGCTGGGGTGAAAGGAGGTACTGCCCTTTGGTGGCTTGACGTCTTTTTTGTGCCCAGCGGGCTCCTTGGGTCCATCACTGGCTGAACTGATCTTCGGCAACAGGTCGGACGCCCGATAGTACGTGATCTTGTAATCCTTTTCGAGCGCCTCCAAAGTCAATGGCAGGGGCTCACTGAAGGAAAAGCCGGAGAGATTGTAGGCTAAGCTCAAGAAGACAACGTGCAAGAATCCGGACATCATCACGCTTCGGTGCGGGAAGCCTCGGGGCGCCCAGATGTCCGAAAAAACCTGGACTTCCTCCTCCTTGACACGAATCGAGGCAAGCAAGCTATTCAGGTCGTAGTAATCCTGGGCCTCGTCGCATTGGGTCTCCGTCTCGTTGCGAGCCTTCTCGTCTTTAGCCAGTATGCCTTCAAAGCTCTTCGAACAGGTCGGGCATACTTCCCTTTTTCGCCAAAACCATTTCATTTTTCGGCCGCAACCCTGACAAGTCGCCATCACTCACCCTGCCGCTCAGGAACGCTCCCGAACCCCAGCATTCCATGCACTCTTTGCCACTTCAGCTCTCATCTGAAGCGCAGCTTGCTCATCGGAACCAACGCGAGACATCCTTACGAGAAAATCCTACCTGGAACGGACAAAGCACTCTAAACACCAAATGTTATTCTGAACCTAAAAATAAAGTCAAAGCCTTTAGGCACTTGGGGCAGCGTGCGGCCCTGCCCTCCTGGCCTAGGGGCCGCATGGAACAAGGGCTCTGAGACCTTACAGTAACTCAAAGAGCCTATGCCGGCCTTCCAAGCAGGAAACGAATTTGTGCTCGCGAATTCAATTCCGTGGTGCGGCGAAGAAGTTGTGTCTGGACAAGAGCACCACAATCAGTAGAATGTTGCCGTCCTGATTCTTGGTAAGGAACTCACATGAACCGTCGTGCCTTTCTATGGACCGCCCTGGCGGGTGGAGCCCTTGATGCTTCCCGTTCGAACCTCGGTGCTGCTGCGGCTGTCGACCGAAGCTGGATAGAACTTCGGTTTTATCGAACGAGGAATGACCTGGAACGCAATCGCTTGGATGTCTTTCTTAAAGACGGCTACCTACCGGCGGCACAGCGGGCCGGCGTCGGGCCGCTTGGTTTCTTTAACGTCGTGGTCGGACCCGGTATGCCGACGGTGCTCTCCGTAACAGCCTTTCGCTCCCTGGCCGACATGGAATCCGCCGGGGCCAAGATGGCTGGTGATGCCCCTTGGAACAAAGCATTGGACGAGTTCGACAGCTCTCCCGCAACCGCCTATCAGCGCATCGAATCTTGCCTCCTGCGGGCCTTTCGCACTGTCCCCAAGGTCGAAGTTCCGCAAGCAAGTCCGGACCGCCCCGCCCGTTTCTTCGAACTGAGGGTGTATGAGGCTCGTAACATGCGCGCGTCAGAGAAGAAGATCAAGATGTTCGATGAGGGCGAGGTCGCGATCTTTCGGAAAGTGGGGATGCTTCCCATTTTCTTCGGCCAGACGATGGTGGGAGCCGGCTTGCCAAGCCTCACTTACATGCTTGCTTACGACAGTGTGGAAGCTCGGGAGACCGTCTGGCAAAAGTTTTTGGCCGATCCCGATTGGATAAAGCTCCGGTCGATGCAGGGTTATGCTGACGCTGAAATCGTTTCCAATATTCATTCCACCTTTCTGAGGCCGACGGCCTATTCCCCAATCCGTTAGGACCTGAAAGCCAGCAAAAGGAGCAACTGAATCCTTCCAGCCCCCAAGGAGCCAGAACGGGTGGCAACGGTAAAGTCCAGCGACGTCTTCCTCACTCAGGAGAACTCTTCATGGATGCGCTTAACCTCTTCATGCGATGGCTCCACATCTTTTCAGTGATTACTGCAGTCGGGGCAACGGTGTTCCTCAGAGTGGTTCTGGTGCCGTCCTTGGAGACTTTTGCCGCCGATACCCGGAGCCAGCTCTTTAAGTCCTTGGCGGGGCGGCTGAGGGTCCTCATCCATTCGGCCATCACCGGCATTCTTGTCTCCGGGCTCTACAACACCCATCTGTTGTGGAAGTCCTCGATACCACCCTATGCGCTTGTCTATTCCGTCAAGGTCGTCATAGCCCTCCTCGTGTTTGTGGTTGGCATCATGCTCACTTCCTCCAATCCCAATCGGGCGGCCTTTCAGGCCAATCGCAAGAAATGGTTGGCGGTGAATGCGGGACTGGCGGCCCTTGTGGTCTTGCTGTCGGCCGTTTTGCGAACTCTCCATCAATAGTCGGTTTCTCCTAAAGATCGACGCTGGATTCGACGAATAGCTGGCGGGAGCCGCTTGGCGGGTTCGAACTGTTTCTAGTCTCGAGGTCCAATGGCTAACATCGTCTTTGAAAAGCACGAGCACCACGCGCGGATTCTGTTAAATCGTCCTCCCGTCAACATCATGAATATCGAGATGATGACGGAAATCGGCAATGCCCTCGAGAGTCTTCACAACGAGGACCACATCAAGCTCATCGTGTTTGGTTCGGCCTGCCGAGTCTTCAGTGCGGGAGTGGACATGGCCGATCATACGCCTTCGAAAGTGTTCCAATTGCTTGAAGCCTTCCACAAGATCTTTCTGACCATGTCGGAATTGGCCAAACCAACGATCGCCGCGGTCAATGGTCCGGCCCTCGGTGGAGGCTGCGAGCTGGCAACCTTCTGCGACCTGGTAATCGCCGCAGAAAGCGCTCGGTTCGGCCAGCCGGAAATCAAAGTCGGCGTCTTCCCCCCCATAGCGGCGGTGGTCTACCCCTACCTGGTGGGAAAAAAGAAGGCGATGGAACTGATCCTGACAGGAGAGCCGATCGATGCCAAAGACGCTCTCGCTCTGGGGATGATCAACCAGGTCGTACCCGGCGAAAAACTCGATGGCCGAGTGAACGATCTGGTCGCTAAGATTGCAGTCAACAGCGGTGCGGTGCTGCAGATGACCAAGCGCACGATGCTATCGGGTGAGGGCCTCAAGTTTGAAGACGCCCTCAAAAAGGCTCAGGACATCTACCTGAACCACCTCATGCCTCTCGAGGACACGGCCGAAGGACTCAAAGCCTTCGTTGAAAAGCGTGCCCCGGTCTGGAAAGACCGATAACCCCACTTCCCGTCTCCTTCCTTTCCTTCCAGCGTGGTGCAACGCGTTTCCTGTTCCCTAAATGCAATCGCCTGACGCATAATGGGCCTCGTCCGAAGGACTCAGTAGTGAGGATCGAATATCATCGTGACACTCCCCCAAGATCCTGCCTCACCCCTCCTTTGGGCACCTCTCCCACGCCGGGAAAGGAAAAACCCGGGGCGGGAGCGATGTCATCCGGTTAGGTAAAACTCAACAACGCGGAGAGATTCCATGATTGGGTTCGATTTGAACGAAGATCACCTCAGCGTCGAGGCTCTCGTCAGAGAGTTCGTGGCCAAGGAAGTAGCACCTCGGATTGCCGAGGACGACGCGAACCATCGATTTGACCGCTCATTGCTTTCCAAGTTGGCCGAACTGGGCCTGCTTGGGATCTGCATTCCTAACGATTACTCCGGGGCTGGATTCGACTATATCAGCCTGGGCCTGGCCTGTGAGGAGCTGGAGTTTGGAGACACTTCTTTGCGGGTGATTTTGTCTGTGCACGTTGCCTTAAACAGCATGACGCTGCTGAGTTGGGGAACGGAAGACCAAAAGCAGCGTTACCTGGCACCTCAGGCGCGAGGCGAAAAGATCGCCACCTTCGGACTGACCGAGCCCGACGCGGGCAGCGACGTGGTCGGCCTCCAAACGACCGCGGTAAGGGATGGCGACAGCTATGTTCTGAATGGAGAAAAAACCTGGATTTCACTGGCCGACGTGGCAGACAACTTCCTGGTATTCGGGTGGACTGATCTCGAAAAGAAGAGAGCGCGAGACCATTCCGGTCTCAGTGCCTTTATCATTGAGCGGGGCATGCCTGGATTCTCCAGTGGCACCTTGACGCAGAAGTGGGGAATCAGAGCTGGCAACACCGGATTTTTTGCGATGAACGATGTGCGCGTACCGTCGGCCAACCGGGTGGGTGCAGAAGGCGAGGGCTTCAAAATTGCGATGTTTGCCTTGGAACAAGGGAGGTATACGGTGGCAGCCGGAGCAACCGGATTGATCCGTGCCTGTCTCGAGGCGAGCAAGAAATATGCTCTCGAGCGCAGGACCTTTGGTCAGCCGATCGCAGAGCATCAATTGGTCAAAGAAATGATTGCGCAAATGGTCTTGGATTACGAGACCGCCCGTCTTCTTTGGCTCCGTACGGGGTGGCTTAAGAACCAGGGCCGTCCCAACAATCGGGAGACCTCTTTGGCGAAATGGCATGCGACGGTGGCATCCGAGCGAGCCGCTTCCGATGCGGTGCAGATTCACGGAGCGTACGGGTACTCGGACGAGTATCCAGTGGGGCGTTTCTACCGGAACTGCAAAGGGGCGGTAATCTACGAAGGGACGCGCGAAATTCACAAGCTCATCCAGGCCGACTACGCTCTTGGATTCCGGCGGGACAAGCCGCGACGTTGCGATCTGCCGGCTACTCATTAGGTCCGAAAACCGTGAGCTTACTCGAGACGGCAGACGTGAAAGCCGGCAATAATCAGCTGCTGGAGCAGCAGCTGGGTTGGCTGGGTCCTCTTGTCGTCTGCGCTCTGCCTGCCCTCGCGACGTCCTGGTGCCTGTCGATCCTGCTTTTCCCTTGGATCGTTCATCAGGGTTGGGTCTGGACCTCCACCGGCATCATGCTTTTCTTTTCCCACGTCTGTCACCAGGATTCCGCCCGCTCGCTGGGCTGGCTTGGCGTTGCGTTTCCCGTGTGCGCCCGATGCCTCGGCCTTTATGTGGGGGGATGGCTGGGGATGGGATGCTCCATAGCCCTCGGCAAAGCGCGGATCTGGGAACAGACCCTGGTGAAACTCATTCTCCTATCGTCCTGTCTGTTGCTGTTGGATGTGGTCCTGGACGGATTCAATTTCCGCAGCAACACGATCCACTCAAGAGCTCTGACGGGGGGAATGTTAGGTGCCAGTGGAGCTTTCTATGCGATGCGCGCTGCCCTGCGGCTGGCAGGCAGGGCTGAAATCCGGAGCACATGACGGCATGACCATCGAACTTACCGGCTCTGGGAAGTTCCGACGTCGACAATCGCCGGAGCCAGCCGAAAACAGTTGCGGCCTGCATTTTTGGCAGCGTAGAGCGCCTCGTCCGCCACGGCGAGCAGCGTCTGCGTGTCGAGGTTGGCGGTGTTGTTTGTGGCTGCAACACCCAACGATGCGGTCACACGAATGCTGGACTCGCCGATTTGTATGACAGATTCGGTCATGCGTGCCCGCAAGCGTTCGGCCACAACCGCGGAACCTTCAAGGTTGCAGCCGGGCAAAACAATCACGAACTCTTCACCACCGAAGCGACCTACCGAATCGTAAGGCCGGACGGCTGACTTCAGCGTAGAGGCGGCCTCTCTCAATACCTTGTCACCCGCCAAATGACCATGAGTGTCGTTGATTGACTTGAAGTAATCCAGGTCTGCCAAAATCACTCCCAGACGCGAGTTCTGGCGACGTCCTCTGGAAACCTCACTCTTCAGGACATCAACGATAGAAGTCCGATTCAGAAGGCCGGTGAGGGGATCGCGGGTAGCTTGGTGCCGAAGGCTCTCGCGGGCACCGATCAGTTCGGTCTGCAAACTAACCATGCGAATCCCGACCTTGAGCCGAACATAGAGCAGGTCTGGGTCAACCGGCTTGGTCAGGTAGTCATCGGCCCCTGACTCCATCCCTAGCAAAAAGTCCACCCGTTCAGACTTGGTGGTCAGCAGCATCAGGTAAATATAGGGCTCCGCGTTACGCTGCCGGATCTGACGAACGACGTTGACACCGTCCATCCCTGGCATCATCCAGTCCAGTATCGCCATCGTGGGTGGGTCTTCTCCTTCCAGGATTCGGAGAGCATCCAGGCCATTCGAGCAAGTCTCAACCCGGTATCCCCATTTGACGAGAAATTTCGTCAGGAGCTTTTGCGAAACAGGCTCGTCCTCGGCAACTAAAACTCTCACTGGCTCTTTCATGATTAGCCTGGGCTTCCTGATCCAGAGGTCTTGGCAGACAGCTCTTCAGCGAGCTTCTGGAACTCCGTGAGACCAAAGTGCTCCCGGAGAAGTACGTCAATCAGTCCCAAATTCGATCGTGCTTTCTTGAGTTCCGCCCGAACCGATTCAGGAGTGCCGGCTTGCTCGATCAATCGTCTCAGCGAATCGGTGACCTGGTCCAGCGAGGGCAGCACTTCGTCGGCGGTCTGCTGCAGTGCACCCTGGGTCTGCCCCGTCAAAATACCTGACAGGCCCGTGGCCTTGCGCTTGACCTGGAATCCAAACTCTCCAATTTCAAACTCTCGAAGTTCTTTGGCGTGATCGCTTCCGCTGTGTTTTAGAACGCCGACAAAGCGCAACAGCTCCCCGCCAACTTCGGCCATCGAGAGTTGAATTACGCAGCTGGCCAAGTGCGTGCAATCCAGGGCTTCTCCAACCGAGATTCCGCCCATCTGGTTAGTCTGATGAAGCAGAAGAGAGGTAATTCCGGCGGCTTCGACGAGGGAGGTCAAAACCCGAACTTGATCGCGCACCAGATCCGGACGCGTGGAGGGGCTCCATAGAGCGTCCAGGCTGTCAAAGACCAGCCGGGAAGGAAAATGATCCTTGATCGCCGTATGCAACTCATCCAAGAGCTCCTCAAAGCACAAATTGACCGGATCAAAAGTCAGAATCTTAAGGATCTCGGCGTGGCGCGGAGATGACCAGGAAAGCCCCAGAGATTCGGCTTGGGCTTTGAGTTGAGCGGCGGGTTTGCCCAAGCTCACCATCAGGCAAGGTTGGCTGGCTCTCAGCCCATCGTCGACAAAATGCTGAGCGAGAACTGTCTTGCCGGTTCCGGGATACCCGACAATCAGATTCGCCGTGCCCTGCCACAGTCCTCCGGCCAGCATCAGATCCAAGCCCGGAACGCCGGAAGGAACGCGCTTGTCTCGAGTCTGAGCACTGGGCTGAAAAATCCTGCGAACCTCTGCCGGACGGAAGTGAGGGAAAACCTTAATCCCAGAGGCCCCCAAACGAAAGGGATGCTTGCCGGAGATATGGGCCTGCCCCCGGGTCTTGCGAATCTCGAGGAACCGTTCGTTCTCCCCTCCGCTGGCACTGAAAACGTTGTGAACTCGAACGGAAGCATCCACCAGGTATTCCTCGAATGCCACGATGCCAGGGTCAATGCGTTCCAATTCCTTGACCAGGATGGCGTTGATTGTCTTCAATTTGAGGGTGTTGAGAACCTTGGCCAAGAGCTCCCGCATTTCAACTTCCGATGGGGAGATTCGTTTGAAGTGAGTGACACTGTCGATCACCAGCCGCTGGACACCGATTTCCTCGATGATTTTCTCAATCAGGTCATTTTTGCCGTGAAATCCTTCGGCCACACGCGCTGGTGAAGTCCACACGACGCGCAGTCTGCCGGACTGTTCGAGACTTCTCAGATCAACCCCATGGCCAAGGGCTTCCTGGTAGATCTGACGGGGAAACTCCTCGAAGCTGATCAACAGGCCCGGTTCGTTGAACTGAAGAATGCCCTCGTAAAGGATCCGAATCGCCAGGGTGCTCTTGCCGCTTCCCGGTGGGCCCTCCACCAGTAGGCTGTTTCCTCGGACCAGTCCGCCGCACAACAGATGGTCCAATCCCGGAATGCCAGTCGCCATTTTTCCGAGTTTTGGATCGCGATGACTCATTTCTTCAAACCTGCGGCAGGCGCCCCAGGGTCGGCTAGAACGCCGTCCAGACTTCCCCTGCGACGCTCACTGGTGCAGCTGTCCACCACAGTACTGACAGTGGGACCAACTCATTTCGACTGGAGCGAGACAGTGAATGCAAAACCGCCGCTCCCACTCTCGCTCGATCTCCTCGCCGCAATTTGGGCAAGCTTCCCAACCCGATTCGACGGGATTCCCACATCCGCGGCACTTTTCTTTGAGGACCTGCTGACAGAACGGACAGACGCTGAAGTCGATACTGACCACACGCTGGCATTTTTGGCACAGCTGTTCTCGGGCCTGTTCAGTCAGCACAGCCCTCTGGATTTCAGGCACCGTTGTGAGACCCTCCAACACCGCGCGTTTGGCAAAATCGGCCATCAGCACCATTCCGTTCCGTAAAGCCGCATGCCGAATGCTATAGGGAGAAGCTCGGTCGAGGATGAAGCGGTGAAGGTTATCCTCGATTCGAAGATACTCAAACACCGCCATTCGGCCTTTGTATCCGGTGCCCCCGCACTGTGCACAGCCACATCCCCGCTTCAGCTCTTTCACTTTCGGATAGCCGAGGATGGCCAGTTCCGTCTCGTTGGCAACGTAGACCTCCGAGCATTCCTGACAAATCAGACGCACCAAGCGCTGAGACAGGACGCCTCGCAGGGTGGCTGTGATGAGGTATGGCGGCGTTCCCATGTCCAGTAGCCGAGTGATTGCCTGCGCTGTGTCGTTGGTGTGGATGGTGCTAAATACCTTGTGGCCAGTGAGGGCGGCCCGGCATGCAATCTCCACCGTTTCCACATCGCGGATCTCACCCACCAGAATGATGTCGGGATCCTGCCGGAGAACAGAACGAAGGCCGGAAGCGAAGGTCAACCCTACGTCTTCGTTAATCTGAACCTGAGTCACCTTTGACAGCTGGTACTCGATTGGATCTTCCAGGGTGATGACGTTCACCGACTCCCGGTCAATCGCGTTCATGGTGGCATAAAGTGTCGTCGTCTTCCCGCTGCCGGTCGGCCCAGTCACCAGAAAGAAGCCCTGGGGAATGTTGACCACTTCTTGATAGGCCTTGTACACACCAGGCGGCATGCGTAGATTGTCCAGATTCAAGAGCGATACGTTCTTGGTCAACAGGCGGATGACAACCTTTTCCCCAAATTGGGACGGGAGGGTCGAAACTCTCAGGTCGAATATCTGGTTTCCCTTTCGAATCGTGTGGCGTCCATCCTGGGGCAGTCGGTGCTCAGCCAAGTCCATCTTAGACATGACCTTAATCCGGGACGTCACCGAAGCCATCAGGTCTTTGGACAAGCGGCAGACCGTGTAGAGAATGCCGTCAACGCGGAAGCGGACCACCAGGTCGTCTTCACCAGGTTGCAAGTGAATGTCTGAAGCTCCCTGCATGGCGGCAGTTTCAATCAGCTGATCGACAATCGCCGGTGCGGATTTCCCGCGCAGTTCCAGTTGGGGGAAACCAGCTGTTTGAACGCTGTGGCCGTCCTGGACGAGACGCTCGTGCCGGCCGGCCGGCGTTGTGGAATGACTCTGATCAAGTTCCCGGCTCAAGCGACCGTAGTGCTGATCGATCACCTTGGCCAAATCGTCCCGCAGAGCCACCAGAGGAATCACCTGCCGCCTCAACACGGCGCTGAGTGCTTCTCGAGCCTTTTGATCGTCGGGCTTCGCAAAGGCCACTTGCACAGCCTGATCCTGGAAGTCGACGGGAAAGGCCATGTAGCGGCTGGCCAACTTCTTTGGAAGGAGAGCCAGAACGTTGGGATTAAAGGAGACGCCGCGAGGATCCACTGCGGGACAAAAGTAGTTGTTCTCCAGGATTTCGAGCAGCTTCTGCCGGTTGAAGACATCCTGGCGGGTGAGAACTTCCTCGAGATAACACCCTTCGGCTCTGGCTCGGTTCAGCCATTGGATGGCTTCCGACCTGGGGAGAAACTGGCGATCGACAAGAATGTCGGCGAGAATGTCATGTTCTTGTTCAATCATGGTGAAGGATTCTCGCGTAACCAGCGGAGAGCCTCGTCCAGGCTGGCGACCACCGGAGTCAGCACATGGATCGCTGTCAACTTCAGGATCCGAGCCACCAGGGGCGAGGGGGCAGCCAACATGCAGCGCCTGCCGGCTTCCTTGTGCTTTCGGATGAGTGCCACCAGCGCGCCGAGACCGGCGCTGTCCATAAAGTCGACCTGGCTCAGGTCGAGAATCACATCCTGTGGGACCTGGCGGAATTGGGGAACCTGGTCAAAATAGGTCAATGCACCGGTGTCCATGCTCCCTTCCATGCGCGCCGTGAGAACGTTCTCCGTCGTTTGGAATTCGATGTGCAATTCGGCCTCCGGTCGGTGTTAGTTTTCGGCCAGACCTATGATTCGTCTTAGCTTAATCTGCCTGAATGGTCCACCGCAGCCAGGGATACATCGTCCCTAAACGAATTCGCTTCGGTCCAACGCTCGGCGCCGTTTAAGACATTCACAAGCGCCTGGTCGATGCCCACTTCAGCACACGAGTTGATACTTCGCAGCAGGGCTGATTCCCCAAACTGCTGTCCCCTTGGATTGCGTGCCTCCGTCAGTCCATCCGAGTAAAAGAAGAGACGGTCACCCTGCCGCAAGCCCACTTTACGATCCTCGTAGCCTGGATCCTCGAGAAATCCGATCGGCAGCCCCTCTCCCTCCAGGAAGCAAGCTTCCTGAGTGGTAGCGGTCCAGAGAATGGGACAGGGATGCCCAGCCTGGACGTAGGTCAGCTGGGCCGTTTCGATATTCAGGAGGCCATAGATCAAAGTGAAGTACTGACCATAATCTCCACGCATCGGGAACATCCGATTGAGCTGGCGAGCCACCTCGGAGGGGGAAACCAGCTCATAACCTGGCGCTGTGTCCACGGGTTTCTTCAAGAGCGTGGACTGGGAGAACGTTGGGGACAGCAAGTGGCTTAAAGTGACAGCCAGCAGCGCTGCTGAGACTCCATGGTCGCTGACGTCCAGTACATACAATCCGATGTGCTTCTCATCCAGTCGGAAAATGTTGAGAATGTCGCCGGCAAGCTCCGCGCAAGGTTTGAACTGCCAGGCGAACTCAAACGCCGCAACACTCGGAAGGACTTTCGGGAGTAGCGAGGCCTGAATGCAGGCCGCCGTTTCCAGCTCGCGCTTCATTCGCGAGTTTGCAGAGAACAGGGCGAAGTTGGCCGCCTCAAGTTCACGGTTCCGTCCGGCCAACCGCTGTTCCAAGGTGACGATACGCTCGCAGGACCGTAGTCGAGCCGATAGCTCTGTGGCGTCAAACGGTTTGGTAACGAAATCGTCTGCCCCAGCCTGCAGGCCGACAACGATATCTTCGTGCTCACTTCTGGCGGTCAGCAGAAGCACATAGGTATATCCGCGACGATCCAAAGCCCGGATTCGGCGGATCAACTCCAAGCCGTCCATCCTGGGCATCGTCCAGTCCGTGATGACGACCGAGAAGCCGTTCTGCTCGAATTGTTGCCAGGCGGCTTCCCCGTCGGCGGTGGCCACGACCGTGTGCCCCATCTTCTCCAGGGTTCGCTGCAGCAATCGCCGGGACACCACTTCGTCTTCTGCGATGAGGATCTTCATGGGCGCACCTGCCACCGTTGCTACTCCTTGTTGGTTGGCATCCGTTTCACCATCGTCACTTCATTTCCACTCTCGCTGTAGCGAACTTCATCCATCAGTGCTTTCATTAACCACACTCCCCGGCCACCCAGCTGTTCAAGCCCTTCAGACTCAGTGGGATCGTGTACCAGCTTCGGATCGAATCCGGGCCCTTCGTCTCGGACAACGCATCTCACTTCGCGAGCTGCGTACGTAAAATGAACGTAGACCCGCCTTTCACGAAGTGATTGATCCTGACGACGGGCAACGATAAGCGATTCAAGAGCGTGGCCGTTGCTCCGGTCCGGCTCCCCGCTGCACTCCAGGTTTCCATGAACGACCGCGTTGACCACTGCTTCCTGCAGGGCGACCCTGACCTCGCCCGAGGCTTCTTGGCTGACACCCTGGGCTGCCAGAAGGTCGGCGACAAAACCCGTCAGAACGGAAATTTGATCCAGGCGATTGCCCAGGACCAGCCGAGCTTCGCCGTCAGAGAGAACAGCCTTGACGGATTCCCGGCTCAAGCCTTCAACAGCCAGATGTTGGAGGTCCAACAGTCCGTTTAACAGCTCGGCCATGACATTCCCGGCGAACCGCCCGTCCTGCCTCCATTCAATTTGACGGATTATCCGGATCCAGTCGTCCGTGCATGCGAGAAATGAAAACGGGACCGGCCAGCTGGCTTCCAGGAACTTCCCAACCAGCGCCTCAGCCGATTCCCACATCCTAAGGTTCAGGATCGCAATCGCCGGCTCTGTTCGGTCCAGAATCGCGAGAAGCTCCTCGAGGTTTGACGGTACAACCCACGGCAAGCACCCCAACTCGCCCACGGCAGGAGCTGTTCCTCTCGAACCCAGCCCAGGCGGTATCCAAAGCTGGGTATCGTTCCATAGATCCCGAACGTTCATAGACTGGGGTCTGCCTGGGTAGAACCTGACGTCTTACTTCTGGAGGCACGGCGGGGCCACTGAACGGAATCGAGAAGATGCCTTAACGCACCTTCCCTTTCTGCATCCTGACCATTTCCAGCTCTGCTCTGAGAGTGCCCACGGCCTCCAGCAGCTGGCTCCAGGCTTCATCGATCCCGCTTAAATCCTTGGCCCGGCCAAGAGATTCGAGCCTCAGGGCCGCTTGCTGAGCCGGCTTTGCGAAGAAATTGCTGACCGAGCCTTTCAGGGAATGGGCTGCTCGCTCCACGGCTGGGAAGTCCTGATTTCGGATAGCCACTTCGATCTCACTCATCAGCCGATCGCAATCTCCCAGGAACAAATCAGCCAGCTCTCTGAGGAAGTCCTCGTCTCCATCCACTCCGGCCAGCGCCGCAGCATAGTCGAAGGCACTGCGGGAACTGGAGGCGTTGACCTCGCGTTTGGCAATCCGTTCGTTCTCGCTGAGCGCTTCTTCCAGCGCTTTCAAGATTTCCTTCACTTGAAACGGCTTGGCTACATAAGCGTCCATCCCTTGCTTGAGACACCGTTCGCGATCTCCCTGCATGGCATTAGCGGTCAGGGCAATGATCGGTGTTCGTTGTGCCCCTTTCTCTTCCAGCCAGCGGATCATTCGGGTCGCTTCGAAGCCATCCATCTCCGGCATTTGGCAATCCATCAGGATCGCCAAGTACTTGTTCTTGGCAACCGCATCGAGAACCTCATGACCGTTCGACACAACTTCCACCTCAAAGCCCAGTTTCTCCAGAATCCTGAGGGCCACCCGCCGGTTCACTTCGTTGTCCTCAGCCATCAGTAGACGCCCTCTGGGAATACTCGATTCAGCAATCGAATGACGTGTAATGAGCGGGACATGGGCGCTTGAGGTCGGGTCAAGGCTGCCATTCCGGCTACGGCCCATCACCAATCCCAAACAAGCGTAAAGCTGGGACTCCTTGATAGGTTTGACGAGGTAGGCGGCGAAGCCGCAGTCGACAGCCCTTTGACCGTGACCTTTCTCTCCAATGGAGGTCACCAGGATCTTTCTCACGTTCAACAACCGGTCGGATTGAATTCTGCGCCCCAGCTCAAATCCGTCCGCGTCGGGAAGCTGGAGATCGATAACCGCTATGTCATAGGGGGTTCCGGCCAGCGCCGCCTCCTGCAACTTTTCGAAGGCTTCGTCGGCCCTAGTGACTGTGTCGCACAACATCCCCCAAGTTGTGGTCTGATGGTGCAGGATGCGCCGGTTAGTGGCGTTGGGATCAGCCACCAACACCCGCAGGCCTTCCAGATCTGTCATCGGCCTGGGCGGAGCCTGGCCTTCGCCCGACTGTTGTTCCAGCCTCGCGGTGAACCAGAACAAACTTCCTCTACCCTGCTCGCTTTGAACTCCCATGGAGCCACCCATGAGTTCGGCCAGCTGCTTGGAGATGGTCAATCCCAGTCCCGTGCCGCCATAAAATCGGGTGGTGGATCCGTCGCCCTGGGAAAAGGCCTCAAAAATGGACCGAACCTTCGAGGGACTGATTCCGATACCAGTGTCGCGTACCGAAAATCGCAGCATCACGTCCCGGGACACGGTCTCGGACTGGTCCGAGAAAACCACGGGGGTCCCAACCTGCGCCACCTCAACCACAACTTCCCCCTGGTGCGTGAACTTGATCGCATTGTGAACCAGATTCGTCAGGACTTGCCGCAACCTGCCCGGGTCTCCCTTCAGAGCCGCCGGCACGTCTTTGGGGACATAGGCGGCCAGGTTGAGGTTCTTGCTGCTTGCGGATTCGGCGAACAGCTCGATAACTTGTTCAATCAGCCCCTTCAAATCGAACTCGATTTGCTCCAGCTGCATTTTGCCGGCTTCGATCTTCGAGAAGTCCAGGATGTCATTGATGATTCGAAGGAGGGCATCTCCTGACGAGTTGACGGCTTCCGCGTATTCCCGTTGCTCAGGGGTCAGGTCGGTGTCGAGGAGCAGACTGGTCATCCCCAGAATCCCGTTCATGGGGGTCCTGATCTCGTGGCTCATGTTCGCCAAAAACTGACTCTTGGCCAGGTTGGCGGATTCCGCAATCTCCCGGGCCCTGATCAGCTCTTCAGTTCGCCGCTGAACAATCTGCTCCAGATCGCGGTTTTGCTCATTGATTTTCTGGTATAGACCCAGGCTCTCGATGGCATACGAACAGTTCTGCATCAAGACCGACAGCAGGCCTTTGGAGACCTCCGTCACATGGAGTTCGTCGCCGGCCAGAATGCCGACAAACATGCCTACCACACTGGAACGTGTCGCCAAAACGTGAAACACGATGAGATGGCCGAAGTGGCGCGAGGGCACAAGAACCGTGCGGTTCTGGGTGAGGGCCCAAGAAAAAGTGCCCTCGGCAATCTGCGCATCCAGCTCTTTCTGGATCGCTTCCTGATCCGAGGCCGGCTGGCAGGCTGTAAGAACGAAATCCAGATCCGGCTCCTTGACAAGCATGAAGCCCATAGCGCGAAAGGCCATCAAGCGCTTCAGATGGGAGCGCGTGGCGATCAACACTTGAGCCGGATCGAGGTCGGAATCGAAGCCACCTTGAAAGTCGCCGAGGCTGACGACCATGTCCAGTGAGTCCAGAACCCAACGATTGACCTCTTCAAGGTACTTGACCCTGGACTCGAGCACGGCGTTTTGATTGGAATTCGGCTCTTCCATTACTTCGCGTCGCCCAAAATCGTCTGAACGGCCTCTTGATACTGAAGATCGATCTGCTTTACGATCAGCGGAAGCTGACTTGGCTCGATTCCCAATCGGTCCCAGGCATGGGCGTCCAATGCGGGAACGAAGCGCTCTCCGCTGCTTCCCAGTCCCAGCGCATGCGAGATGATGTCAGCCAGGTGAATCACCGCACTCTCGACGGGATACCGCACGGATGAATTCGGACGGTGATGGCAGGTCACCGCCTCCTCGAGGCTGGCCGGCAGCTTCCAAGACTGAAGCAAGGCGCCCCCTATCGAAGCGTGATCGAACCCCAGCTCCTTCATCTCGACTTTGTAGAGAAGGGCGCGATCGACTTGAGCCTGGAGTAGGACCGAGCGGAAGGTGTCCGGCATCTTGACACACAACACCAGCCGGCCAATGTCGTGCAGCATGCCGGCGACGAAGAATCGCTCGACATTGGACTCGCGACGTTGGGTGGCGATCACTCGTGCCGCAGTGCCGCAGGCCACGCTGTGACACCAGAACGAGTTCATGCTCATCAAATCCTCGGAAACCCCTTTGAAAAGGCTCATGACCGAGGTCGCCAAGGCCAGGTCACGCAGTTGCTGGGTACCCACGATCGTCACTGCCCGTGAGATCGTCTCGATCTTGGAGGGGAAGCTATAGAAGGCACTGTTGACAATCTTGAGGAGCCGAGCGGTCAACCCTGAGTCTTCGCTGATGATCTTTCCGATTTCGGAGATGGAACTCCGCGGGTTATTCACGGCGTCGTTGATCCGATTGAAAATCATCGGGAGGGAGGACACCGAATCCGTTCTTCTAACCAGGGTTTCGACGTCAAGAGTCATTGCATTCCTCGGCGAGACGCATTTCTAAGCCGTTGTCGCACGCTCAGCTTGAGCAGCTCTTTGATGGCAGGGTGAGAGGAGTCGTTGTGCTGGAATTGCGTCCGGACCTCCTGCTCGACAGCCAAGACTAGATCGGGCGGCCACGTTTCGAGAGCCTCTGCCGGCTGCTCTTCCTGATCCGCACCCTCAATGTCTGCCTCAACAACTCCCCATTTCTTGAAGATCTCCAGATGTCTCTCGATCACTTCAGTTCCTGCTGTAAGAAGGACCCTGCCGCCTCGTTCCCGCACGTCCGAAGCCAGGATCATTCCAGGTCTTACTCCATCAATCTGAATCTTGCCCATCTGGCCACCGTTTCAAGTTGCCCGACCACCAGTTTTGAATTCGTTTAGAGGTCCAGGATTCTACGCCCAACCGCAAAGGAATTCGGGTGGGAGCGGCTTGCGGCCCCTGCTTGAGGAAACCGCAGACTTGCCTGTCCGATCCCTTGATCCATTTCGGCCAACTGCCCTTACTGCCTTAGGGTATTGTGGATGACCAAGATGGAGAGATTTCAGGGCTGGGCGGTCACAGTTCGACGGTCAGGCAGCTTGGAGCTGCCTACCACAGGTGGTGGTTTCGGGGGGAGGTGTTTGAAAAGGCACACGAAGCTCGCTGGCCTGTACATCGGTAAACAGAGAAACAGGTCAATACCGGCAAGCCTGGGTAGGTAAGTACCAGCCAATCAAGCCGCGCGTCTAGTGAGTTTTTGATGTGGGAACTGGATTTCCGTCCACGTCCAGAAGCGTGGTGCCGCACCAACTGAGCTCCCTCAGGTCGCCTTCGATCTGGTCCTTGTCCCCCACCACAACACAGATGGTACGCCCGAAGTCGATATACTTCTGTACCGCGGCACGAACCTCCTCAAGCGTCGTGCTCTCGATCTGTTGCGGGTACCGGGCAATTTCCTCGATGGGCAGATCATAAGAAAACGTTTCAGCCACCTCATCCACCAGACGTCCCAGGGTTTCGAATCGCTGGGCAAAGCCACGAGTCAAATTGGCACGGGCGGCATCAAGTTCCGAATCGGTAATGGGGAGTCCGTCCCGAATCGATTCGAGCTCTTTTCGGATTTCAGTGATCGTTGCTTTCGTGAACTGGGTTTGCACACCGGCCCCGCAAACCCACAGCCCGAGGTCGCGGGCAAACGAGAACGACGAGAACGCCCCGTAGGTGTATCCCTTGTCTTCGCGGAGGTTCAGGTTTAAGCGGCTGCCAAAAGCTCCTCCCAGGACGGCATTCATCAGCTCGATGGCGTAGAAATCGTCTACTTTCCTCTTGGGCCCCAGTCCTCCGATTCGGATCTGAGACTGAGGAGCTCCCTGCCGGTCGACCAGGAAGAGCTGAGGTCGTTGTGGAGCTTCTACAAGGGGAACCGAGATCTGGCTGACCGGCGCCGGTAGCCAGCCCCCAAAGTAGCGATCGGCATACCGAACCGCATCCTCTAGATCAATGTCTCCCGCGAAGATCAAGGCCGCGATATTGGGTTTCCAGTAGGTTTGGTAGAAGGCCTGCAAATCGCTGCTGCGGAGGGCCTGCAGGGACGTCTCGGTACCGGCAGTGTCTCGGCCGAAGGGGTGGTCTGGGCCAAACAAGGCAATGCGGAAGGCTTTGCGACCGATCACCGCCGGGTTGTTCCGCTCCTGCAAGATGCTATCCAGGCGCTTCTTGCGATTCCGCTCCAATTCCTCTTCAGGGAAAACAGGATCCAACACCAAGTCGGCCATGAGTTGCAGCGACGGCTCCAGGTGTTGCGTCAAGGCCTCAAAACTGACGTGCGACAACTCCGCTTCGGCATGGGTGCTCAGAATGGTCCCCATACGATCCAGCTGTGCCTGAATCTGCAGTGCTGTCCGGGTGCTGGTTCCCTCATCCAGCATCTGGCCTGTCATCCAGGCCACTCCTGGGAGACCTGAAGGATCACTGATGCCACCAGATTTGAGCACCAGGCTGGCGGCCACCTTGGGGAGCTCACGCTGCGTGATCACGATCACCTGTAAACCATTCCCTAACTGCATCGACTCGGCCGGCGGGGGATGGAATGCGGCTTTCGCTCCCAAAGCAGGAGCCACGCGGCGGTCGATCTCCGGGATGTTCGGACGGTCAGACGCCTCGGGCACAAAGGTCAACGCCAATTGATTCTGGTGATCCAGGTATTGCCCGACACAGGCACGAATCGAGTCGGCCGTCAGCCGACCATATCGTTCGAAGTCTTTCTGGAAGTAGTCGGGATCACCCAGAAACGTGTTGTAACCGTTGAGAAGATCGGCTTTCCCTCCAAACCCACCGATACGCTCCAGGCCGCTGATGAAATCGAATTCCTGTTTGGCCTTCTCTCGAGCCAGTTCCTCTTCGTTGGGCCCCTCCCTGGCGAACCGGGAAATCTCTTTTCGAATGGTCTCCTCAATCTCCTCCAAGCTATGACCGGGACGCGCCGTGGCAATAACTCCAAACAGTCCGCTGATTTCCAGTGAGTAGTTAAAGGCCGAGACGTCCGAAGCGATCTGTGTGTCGTACACCAGCGTCTTGTAGAGTCTCGAGTTTTTTCCGTGGGATAGAATGCGTGAAGCGATGTCCAATTCCGCATCGCCGGGTTGGAAATAGGCCGGAGTCGGCCACACCAGATACAGCCGCTCCTGAGGCACGCGGTCGGATACCACCACCCGCTTCTGGCCCTCCAGTTTCGGCAGCCAAAGTCGCGGCCGCTCCAAGGCTGGGCCAGGCGGCAAAGGGCCGAAGTATCGTTCAACAAGAGATACGACCTGTTCCCTTTCAAAGTCACCCGCTACCGCCAGGCTGCAGTTGTTCGGCGTGTAATAGGTCTTGAAGAAATCGATCACATCCTCCAGCGTGGCAGCACTGATATCCTCCTGAGACCCAATGACCAACCAGGAGTAGGGGTGTCCCTTGGGAAAGGTATTGGCCAAGATGACCTCGAAGGCACGACCGTATGGAACGTTTTCGTAGCTCTGGCGGCGCTCGTTCTTTACCACGTCGCGCTGATTGTCGAGTTTTTCCTGAGTCAGAGCGTCCGTCAAATAGCCCATCCGGTCGGACTCGAGCCATAGCACGTATTCCAAGGCCTCGCGGGGCACGGTTTCAAAGTAATTGGTGCGGTCGAAGGAGGTCGTGCCGTTCACACCTCCATTGCGGAGATTTGCGCCGGCTTTCTCTACCAGAGTTAGGTATCCCCCGTCCGCATTCTTGGACCCTTGAAACATCATGTGTTCGAACAGATGGGCAAAACCTGTTCGCCCGGGCCTCTCGTTCTTTGAACCGACGTGATACCAGAGATTCACGTGCACAATCGGAAGCTTGCGGTCCTGATGAAGGATGACTTGCAGGCCGTTGGTCAAGCGGTAGTGTTCAAACGGAATAATCAGAGAGGGATGTGGAGCAGCCAATTGGAACCTCCCGGTTCTCGATCACAGCCGATTTCAGGGTCAATCCAGTACCCTGATCGAGGACAACCTCAACCGTACCTTGACTTACTTGCTTCCAGAGCCGGCCACGCGACCGCGAACCGCGTTCACAAATCCACTTAGGATGGGAGAAATATCCCCTCGCTCCAGTCGAACGTCAAGGAGCGAAAACTGTGTTGCAGAGTGGGCCTCCCGCAACGCCTGTCTCAGCTCCGCGGGTGTCCGGACTTCGAACCCCACGCCGCCCCACAGCTCGGCCAGCCGTGCAAAGGGCCAGGCGACTGTCTCATTGTAGCGGGCTTCCGGAAAGATAGCTTGAAGCATCTCCCAGCGGCTGTTGTTGAATACTACAACGATTGGATTCAATTCGTACCGGGCGCATTGGGAAAGCTCACAACCCGTCATTTGAAAGGCGCCGTCGCCGACCAAAACCAGGGGCCTCAGACCGCTGGCAACCTGAATCCCCAAGGCCGCGGGCACAGCAAATCCCATCGTGGCGTAGTAGGCCGGCGCAATGGTCGCGTTGGCCCGTATATCAACGCTGGCAAAGAGACAATCGCCCGTGTCGGAGACGACAGGAACTTCCGGGCGCTCCTGAAGGAACTCATTCAGTATGTGAATCAGGTGTCGAACCTTGATGGGCTGCTGCTCGTCAAAAGGCTCGAAAATCTCCGGAGATATATCCGTTCGCCAGTCAGGAAGAGCGACACCCTTACGCGGCAGGTGCGGTGAGTCCAGCAATCGATCCAGCAACAGGTCCAGAGGCGTGTTCTGATAGCGGTGATACTTGATGAAGACGTCGCGCGAAATCGCCAGGATGGTGTTGGATTCGTTGATGCTGGCGGCTGGAATCCCAAGGCTGGTGTCGCTCACCAATACTCCCAGGAGCAACAGGCAATCCGACTGCTCCACGATTTGGCGCAGGGGTTCCGGGCTGACGCTGCCGAGGTAAGTGCCAATGAACTGGGGATGCAACGTCGGGAAGATCCCTCTTCCCAGGAAGGACGAGGTCACCGGTATCTGAAGGCGCTCGGCCAATCGCAGGACCTTCTCCTGAAGCCGGAATCGGTGCACTTCTACGCCCACAACGAGCACCGGATGCTGACTGGCCGTGAGGCGCTCAATGATTTCCTCCGTGGCCTCGTCGAGCGCCCCGGGCTCGACTTTCATCTCCACCTCTTCAAAGTCCGCGGGGACCTCAATTTCGGCAAAGACCATGTCCCGAGGCACCTCCAGATACACGGGACGCATGAACTTCAGCGTGATGTTGACGGCCTTTCGGATGTTGGTTGCCGCCGTTCTGGGGTCATCCAGAATGGCCCCAAATTCCGCCACCTCGCTGTAAACCTTCAATTGCGAGTCATAGGATTTGACCTCGTGGTGGATCAGCATCCCCGACCTTTTTTCCATCCTGCCCGGTCCTCCGGAGAGGATCACGAGTGGGGATTTTTCCGCATAAGCACAGGCCACCGAATTCAGCATGTTGAGCCCACCGGCGCCGTAAGTCACGCAGCACACCCCTAACCCGTTGGTGATCCGGGCCGCACCGTCTGCGGCGAACCCAACGGCGGGTTCGTGCCCTAACGTGACGATCTGAAACTTCCCATACTTTTGCAGCGCCTCGTAAAGATTCAATACGAAGTCGCCAGGAATGCCAAAGACTTGGCGGACTCCGTGCCGGTGGAGTTCATCGAATAGGAATTCGTAGAGCTTCATAAAGGTGCGAAAGCCGGTCGGGCTCGACCCGGGCAAACATTCTAATGCAAACTGTATCCTGGAAAAACGAGCGGAGCCCCTCGGCGTTCGCTCATACCGGGCTCAAAGGAGAGAACTCAGGGAAAGGCCCGCCACGACAAGAAAACCATTCGGCGAGAGAGAGCAAGATTGGTGCCCCGCCGAGATTTTGAGTTGCAACTACACGAGAGAAGGCTTCTCTTATGCCTACGAAGAGAAGTCACAATCGGAACCAATTTAGGAGACTACGTGAGACGTGACTTCAAAAAAGGCGACGGGGCGGTTACAGTAAACCATATCTACCAACCCCTGACAAGGTTTTTCCTGCCATCCCACTCTTCCCGGCGTCGCATGTGTCCCCCCTAGCTCACTCACTTGGAGGGAGTCAGCCGCAGCACAAAACCTCCCGAGGGCCTCATCAACACCTCCAGCTCACCCGGAAACCGAACCTTGAAGGAACGAGAGGCGGTATCTCCTGCTTGGCTCGCGTCCGTAACCTGGCTTGCCCGCCAAGCTCCCGTCAAGAACGGGCGGTTGAGATTCACTGTTCGTGCTTGAGACTCTCCGTTGACTCCAGCCACATACCAGTCTGTGCCCTTCCGTCGGGCTAGAACCACAAAGCGACCCGGCATTCCATCCACATAGCGAGTTTCATCCCAGGCACTGGGAACTTGACTCAGGAATCGCCGAACGTCCGGGGACAGCCCCAGATAAGCGCTGGGACGGTCGGCAAAGTGGATCCACCCGGACTCGAAGACCACGGAGAGAGCCAGCTCGTGCGCACTCGTCGTCAAGTGAGGATACCTGTTATGGCTCAACGCTACCGGGGTGTAATCCATCGGTCCCACCACGTTTCGCGTGAAGGCCAGGATCGTATTGTGTTGGGCTGCGCGAGCCGGGTAGCTCTGATCAAAGATGTAGCACTCGGCACCTCGCACGGCTTCCATGGTCATCAGATGCGGAAACGTTCGCGACCAGCCTCGCGGAAGGGTGCAACCGTGAAAATTCACCATGATGCGGAACTCAGCCGCGTCCCGCAAAATCTCTTCGTACAGTTGAACGATGTTCTGTTTGTCGCTCTGAAAGAAGTCAACTTTGATCCCCTTCACTCCTACGTCTCGCAGCCATTGCATTTCCTGCCGGCGGATCTTGCGGTCGAACATCCGGTCCCGCGGTTTTTCAGTAACCGTGTTGTGTGGCCCGCCGGAGTTGTACCAGAGCAGAATGCCGACCCCCTTCGAACCAGCGTATCGGACCAACTCCGGTATCGCCTGTGAGTCCATCTCCGTCCAATTGGCATCCACGAGGGAGTATTCCCATCCCATTTCGTGAGCCAGGTCTACGAACGAGCGAAGCGTGGCGGGATTCTTGGGACTCGGTGGATCTGACCACCAGCTCCAGGAAACCCGACCCGGTTTCACCCAGCTGGCATCGGTCAGCACCGAGGGCGGACTCAAGTCCGTAACCAGAGTTGACTCCACAATGCCCGCCAGAGAGGGGCCCCACATCACAACCCGCCACGGTGTGTTCCACGGGAGTGTAGCCGTTGGCGAGATCTGACCCTCCCCGTTTCCTTCTCCAGCGTCCGGGAAGCGTAAGCGATAGAGGTTGCTTGAAGCACCCTGCGCGAGCCGGCTACCACAGTAGCTGCCATCCAAGCCGGCCTCGGTCACAAGCAGCCATTCATCTGCCGGAGTTCGAAACAGGACCGGGAAAGACCAGCCTGATGGCTTTGGAGCGGGCGTTCCAACAGGGACCTCCGACTGATAGAACGTCTCATAGGCTGGAGTGTACTTGGACGCTTCATCGTGCGGCTGCAGGTAAGACACGGTGCGCTCGGGCAAACGAAAGGCAGTGAGCTCACTCAGAACAGCGGCCTTGAGCCCAGGTGGATCAGCAAAACGATAACGAAAGGCCACGCCGTTGTTGTAGGCGCGAAGGACTAGCTGTACCGCTGAACCTTTTGCGTTGCGGAATCTCAAAACGGCCTCTCTGGCCTGATTGCGACAAAGGCGACGCTTGCCATGCCGCATCTCGTAATTCTCATCCACCAGCTTTGTTTGCGAGTGCGACTCAAATTGGAGTCCCTCAACAAAGTCCTGGTCCTGCCGGCTGATTCCCAGCGGAGACGGCAAGATGAGCTGGCGTGTTTTTGCTTTCTCACCGGCTTCAACCCAGTAATAAAGCCGCTTCTTGCCGCCTGGGTAGCCAGCGGTTCCACCGCGATCCGCCATTTCCACGGTGATTGTGATTTGTCCGTCAGGAGAAGCCAATTTCCAGGTATCCTGCCCCTGCGCCAAGGCTAACGGGCAGAAGCAGAGAAGACAGCACACCAACCACTTGGGATACTTGAGAATCATCGCAGTCCTCTCAATCCAGAACCTTGGGTCACGTCCCATCCATCCCAATCCATTTCAAAGGCTACTTCAGATCCAATCCCGCTGGGTTCTTTGGCGTTCTCGCGTCGCTCGATTCCCCGACCAGTTTGGGGGATGGAGGGCGCGCCTCAGAGTCCCATCAGCTCCTTCACGTAGCGGGCCGGCGGAGAGCCAAAACTCAACATGCGGTCATGAAAAGCCTGCACGTCCTGAATGGAACCGTGCTTGGCTTCGTAGGCTTTGCGGATTTCGTTCAGTTCGACAGTACCAACGAAGTAAGTCGAAAGCTGCGTGGAGGTTAGACACGCTCGCCGCCACTTCCCAGCCGCCTCGCCTTCTTCTTGGTATCCTTCGTTCATCATCAGATCCATGGCTTCCTGCTCAGACATCCCGGCGATGTGGATCTTCTGGTCAAGAATGGCATTGATGATCAGTCGCAGCCGCATCTTGAGCTGCTGCATCTTGACCTCGGCACCGCTGTAGCCCTTTTCGGCCATGATCTGCTCGGCATAGCAGGCCCACCCCTCCACAAAGGGGCCGCTGCTGAAGATGGCTCTCACCATCGTCGGGGCTTTGAACTTGTTGGAATGCATGAGCTGGAGATAGTGTCCCGGCATGGCCTCGTGAATCGTCAATTCCTTCAGCATGTAGTTGTTGTACTCGCGAAAAAAAGATTGAACTCGCCCCGGAGTCCAATCGACGGGAGTGGGCGCAATGGCGTAGAACGTCTCTCCGTTTTTCTCAAGGGGGCCGGCCGAATCACAGTATGCAACGGCTACTCCACGCTGGAATTCCGGCATCACTATGATCTTGATGGGCTCGTCGGGAACGGTCACCAGCCGGCTCTCACGCACGAATTGCGTCGTCTCCTCGAGGTCTCGCCGAGCCTGATCGACTATGGTCCGGTTGTCCGGGCGCTGCTCAGCCAGCTTGTCGAGAACGGCCTTTACCACGGCCTTCGGCGCGCCGGCATCCTTGCCTGGAAAGTATTGCCGAAACAAGGGCAGCGCCGTTGCATGGATGGCTTTCTGTGTGGCTGCCAGTTCTGCTTGAGCCCTGTTCAGGACATCTTCCAGGCTTAAGTCGGAGTCCAGAGTGTAACGGAGCTTGCGACGGAACTTCGGCTCTCCGATCCGAAAGTCTCCATGCGACCTGGGCAGCAGATCGTTTTCCAGCCAGGTTCCAAATTCCTCTAAGGCTTTGACGGCCTGTTGTTGAACGGGAACCAACTCAGACTTGAGTTGGGGGACCTTGTCCAGATAGGCCTGCAATTCGTCTCGAACCAGTGTAATGTTCCCCTTGTTCTGCAAAATCGCAGTTTCAGTATGGATCCTGGGCGGGTTCTTCAGGTTCTTCCGGGCCGCCTCCAGCACGCCGGGCAGAGCCCGCAAGCGCTCTTTGACATGAGTCAACCGCTCTGCAAGGGGTGCGAACTCTCTGGTGAGCAAACCATATACGGCATTTCCAACATTGTAGGTCAAGGGATTCCACTCGTGCTCTCGGAGCGTCTCGAGCTGAAAGATACCAGACTCGAGATTGGTCCGGAGAATTCGGGAGTCGACGCTGTTGACGGAACTCAATTGAGCGGGATCAATCTGCGTGAGCTTATCGAGAGTTTGTCGGTACAATCCCAACAGGCTCTCAAAGCCCGCCTGACTGTAGTCCCCAAGCCGTGTATCGTAACGGTGATCGCCCAGCGTGGTGGCCAGCTCCGGATTCAATTCCAGTAGCTTCTCAATATAATCTCCGGCCAGAGCTTCAAAATCTGCATCCTGAGACTTCGGCGCCGGCGGCTGGGAACAACCGGCCATAAACGTCGCAGCCATCAAGGCGAATAGCGCCAACAACGTGATTTTCACAAGGTCTCCTTGTTCGATAGTGAATAAGATGACAAGGTGTAGGCTGGAAAGGCACTCACGCCAAGGCCGCACTGCCGCAGGTGGCAATCGGCACCAGGAAGACACACCCCCACTCCCCAAACGAGGTCGCGATTGCCGATCGGTCGGGACGATTTCAACGTGGCGTGCACCGAGGACCTTCGCCGACTTGATCCTCGTAACGACCGGATCAAGCACCGCGCCGAAGGCAGGTTGCAGTATAGCATGGTGTCGGATTTGCCGGCGCCTGGCCTCCTGCGGCCCGCCGGGCCTCAATCGGCAGCAGGTTGCGCCTAAGAGTCGATCTTCAACCAGGGAATCTCACCCGTCTCTCTACTTCTCGAGCAGCCGCCATCAGCGGGCCAGAAAGCAAGCACGCTAGATACGGCCTGGTTGAGGCATCGTCAGCTCAGGACTCCCAAAACCTCGTTGAGGGTATGGTTGTCCGGCCGGGAGTAAATGGCCTGAACCACGCTGATGTAACGCCAGTAAAAGGCTGCCTGGCAGTAACGAAGGTAGTAGTTCCACTTGCGAATGAAGGCTTCATCAAAACCCAAAGCTTGCACCGCTTCCCGCCTCGCATTAAACGCCTCGCACCAGAGGCCCAGGGTTCGGGAGTAAAAAGCCCCCATGTCCTCCAAATGATGGAGCATCAGGTCGCCGGTGCGGTTAACAGCCGCGCCCAAGGCACCCAGCGAGGGAAGCAGCGAGCCAGGAAAGATGTGCTTCTGTATCCAGTCGACCCCCTGCCTCAATCGGTCATAGCGGCTATCGGGACAAACGATGACCTGAAGGCCCAGCAACCCATGCGGCTTCAGAACGGCGTGACACTTGGAAAAGAAAGCTTGCAGGAAACGGTGTCCCACCGCTTCCAACATCTCGATCGAAACGATCTTGTCAAAGCGCCCCTCGACTTGGCGGTAGTCCACCAATTCGACGTCCACTTGCCCGCGCAGCCCAGCGTCCTGGATTCGTTTCTTGGCATATTCGAACTGCCGCCTGGAGATTGTGATGGCCGTGATTCGACAACCGTAGCGCTGCGCCGCGTGAAGGCTGAAACCGCCCCACCCACAGCCGATCTCCAGAACATGATCAGATGGCTTCAATCGCAGCTTGCGGCAAAGCACGTCGTACTTGGCCGTCTGAGCCGCTTCCAGGGATTGCCCCGGTCGTTCGAAGTAGGCACAGGAATAGGTGAGTGTCGGATCCAGGAATAGCTCGAACAATTCGTTGCTGAGGTCGTAGTGGGCGGCAATGTTATTTCTGCTCCGGCGTACGGTGTTGGACCTGAAGAAATGAATCAGACGGTTCCACGCACTCATCCAGTTGATCAAGCGACGCGTCAGCTGAGTCGCCGATAACGTCGGGGCCTGAGCGGCGTTACGAATGAACCAGGAGAACACATCGAACAGACTTTCGGTTTCCCAGTCTCCGTTCACATATGCTTCACCGAAACCCACATCACCAAAGAGCACGCACTTGCGAAAGAAGGATTCGTTTCGAATTTTCATAGTGGCGCGTGGCGGCGGGCCCTCCAAGTCTTCAGCGCCGTCGCTGCCGAACCGGAGCTGACTTCCACCCGGCATTTCCATGGTCAAGAGCCCACGCTTCATCCCCGCCAAGGCTTTCGCAAGGAACTCGCAATACACCTTTTTCGAGCCCGCCAGACCAGCGCGCTTCGCTGACACAGCATCATCTGGTATCCACGTTTTGTCGACCATCGTTGGGAGCCTTTCTTGACTGACTTGCGTGGGCCCGGTCTCCGGATCGACTCACGTCGTCCCCTTCAAACTACAGCCTGTTTGACGGCCTGCGATTCAGATCGAGCCCAAGTGTATGCCAGTGTACCAGAAAGATCATTTGAAGCGTAAGTGGTGGATAGTGTGGCGCATAGTCGGTCAGGTGGACCGCGCAAAAGCGCCACCCAAACCGCCCCGCCCCGCTCATTCGCGCTCGCTAGCGCTACGGAACGGTTGCTCCCTGAAGGCTTGCGGGAATTGCTCTGGAGTCGTCCTCCCCCGGATCGACATCGTTTATGAACTGTTATGTTAACGTACATATATTGTCTACTATTCGACATCACTCGAATCCAGGCAAATTCCTTCCGAACTTGCCAGATTTGCCTTACTTTACGGATTTTTCCGATGGCTGGAGGCCTCAAGGCCCGTCTTCCCTATAGAACTATAACTTGACAATATATGTACATTATGTTAACGTCTTGGTATCGGAGCAACCGGCAGCCACCATTAAACGCGTGACTGACGGTTTAACGTAATGGATTAATGATGAAACACCAGCCTGCTTATAAACTAGCCACGGTCTCCCGCTTAACCGGATTCTCCCCTGCCCTGCTCAGGGCTTGGGAGAGGCGGTACGGGTTTCTTGAACCCGGACGGAGCCATGGAAATCAGCGCCTTTATTCCGACGACGACCTGCGCCTGCTCCAGTACGTGCGGGGGCAACTCGACCTCGGCCGCTCCATCGGCGAAATTGCCCTATCGGGAAGGAAACAGCTCTTGGCCGAAGCCAGGGCACTCGAACGGGAGGATTCTGGCGGCGCCTCGTCGCTGGGTGTGGGGACAGCCGGGCCAGCCGGTTTGGTTTCCCGGTCCGCAGCTCAGGAGCTGGCCGACTGCCGTCGAGCCATCGTGGAAGGCGCACTGATCCTTAACGGCGTAGCTATCAATGGTGCCTTTGACCGGGCGTTTGGAATTGTGTCGCCTGATTTGGCGATCCGAGAGGTGCTGGAGCCTTGTGCTCGCGAGATCGGCGAGCTCTGGAGCTCCGGCCAGTGCAGCGTGGCGGGAGAGCATCTGGCCAGTTCGGTTTTTGTGCATCGCCTTCAAAAACTGATTGAAATGAGCCGTTCGCCGGATCCTAAGGCCTCCCAGGTGATCTGTGCCGCCTTCCCGGACGAACTGCACCAGGTGGGGGCTTTAGTTTTGTGCTACCAACTGACGCGGAGAGGCTTTCTGGTTTCCTATCTGGGCCAAGCCCTGCCCCTGGAAGAGTTGGAGCGGGCCTGTGAAATGGCTCAGCCCAGGGCCGTCTATCTTTCGGTCACTCGTCAAGTCCTGTTTCTCACGCATCGTCCGCGGCTGCTCGAGTTGGTTGCGCGACAGGCCAAGAAGATCCGATTCTTTGTTGGAGGCTCCGGAATTCAATCCGCAGATGAGGAACTTGAGGCTGCCGGAGCAAGGCTTTGGATTGCCGGTCGGTCGGCCACAGATTTGACGAACGATTTCCTTCCCTGAATTGCGGTTCGAGGGGGCCTGGATGGACGGGTGATCTCGGCGGCGTCGTCCGCCGATAAGTCCCCAGGCCTTCCCAATTCCAACGGAGAACGAGGAGGCTTGTATGGGAAAAGGCGCGGCACTCTTGGGACTGATTCTGGCTCTCGCAATCGGGTATTACTACTACGCCCCTCAAATTGGGCAAGGGCCAGGAGAGGCCGGCTCCCTTCTCGAGCGTGTGGACGTGACCGGCGTCAAATCGGACCTGCTGGCGATGGCCCAAGCGGAGCGGCTTTACCTTGCCACGCATGGCACCTACGGAACCCTTGACGAACTGCAGCGCGACGGAGCCCTCACTCTTGAGTCGATTGACCGCCGCGGCTATCGGTATACGGCGCAGATCGATGGCGCGAACGGCTTCAAGATTACGGCCCAACCTTCCGATCCCACAAAGGCGGGTTGGCCCAGCCTGGTCATTGACGAGACTATGGCAATCACCCAGCGGTAGCTCCTTTGCGGACCATAGGCCGTCAGGGTCCCGGAAACTACGGCCAGGCTCTCTCCGAATCGTACCGCCTCCGCCTGAGCGAGAGGGAGGCCGATCGGCAAATTCTCGGCAGTCTCGAGACTCCAGGTTTCTCCCAGCACAGCCATCTGCCCAAGGAGTCCTGCAAGACCGGTCGGTCTCAACCAGACATCCTGATGCTATCTTGCTGACGGCGTCGCCCTCTGCCCCTATAATCTAAAATCGAGCGACTTGGAGAACCACATGTCCAAAAAGACCGTCTGGATTTTCGTCATCATCCTGGCCGTAATCGTGGTGTTGTTTGGCTTGACCATCCTGGGGGCTCTCTGGCTGGCCGCCGGCGAGAGGGTGGAAGTTCGTTCGGGCAGTGTGCTCGAGATCAACCTATCTCTGGACATGCCCGAACTTCCTCGAAGCGCTCCTCTAGCTCGGCTGTTCGCGCCCGGGGAAGTGAGTCTCATCGAGCTGGATACGGTCCTTCGTGAGGCATCCCGAGATCGCAGAATAACGGCCGTCTACTTGAAGATCCTCCCCCTGGGCATGAGTTGGGCTCAGATCGAGGAAGTGCGCGACATGCTAAAGGAGTTCCGCAAGTCGCAAAAGAAAGTACACGCCTACCTTGCTTTCGACATTGCCCAGGAGCGGGAACTATACCTGGCTGCCGCAGCCGATGAGATCATGATCAACCCCGAGTCAAACCTTCTTATCAATGGCTTGGTGGCGGAGATTAGTTTTTACAAACGCATGATGAATAAGCTGAAGATCGAGCCACAGTTCATCATGTTTAAGGAGTTTAAGAATCCCGAAAACTACACGCGGGAGACGATGACTCCCGAGATTCGCTCGATGCTGGAGGGAGTGCTGCAGGATATCCAGGATCGCTTTGTCCAGGCCGTCACAGCCGATCGCAAGCTCGAACCGGCCGTGCTGCACAACGTCATGAGCCACGTGTTGACCTCAGCTACCGAGGCGCAGAAGCTCGGGCTTATCGATGCCACCGGTTACGAAGACGAGATTCACCAGAAATTGATGGCTGGGGACGGAGAGGATAAGGAGTATCGGCCCATCAGCGCTCAGCGGTATCTCAAAGCGGTGCGAGGCAGCCGCACCGGCAAGCATCGCGTCGCCTTGATCGGGGGACTGGGTTTGATTCTCTCTGGATCAGGCGAAGAGGCTTGGGGCACCGCCTTGGGGGGCGATAGTCTGTCGTCTCAGCTCAGGGAAATTCGCCGGGACAAGAGCGTGAAAGGAGTCCTGTTCCGGGTTGACAGCCCCGGCGGCTCTGCGGTGGGTTCAGACAAGATCTGGCGCGAGATCGGGCTGCTGGAAAAGGCCGGAAAACCAGTCGTGGTGAGCATGTCGGGCGTGGCCGGATCGGGCGGTTACTACATCTCCATGGGCGCGAGCAGGATTGTGGCGCACCCCTCTACCATCACGGGCTCGATTGGTGTGCTGTTCAGCAAGTTCAGCCTCAAAGGGTTGTACGAAGACTGGTTGGGGATCACCACCGACAAGATCAAGCTGGCGCCGCATGCCGACATCTTCTCCGAAGTCCACGCCCTGACTCCCGAACAAATGGATCAGATCCGCAAGTCCATGGAGAACACGTACAACGACTTCGTCCGCAAGGCGGCCGAAGGGCGCAAGACCACTTTTGGCGAGTTTGAGCCGAAGGCCCACGGCCGCATCTATACCGGGTCGCAAGCCAAAGCCCTCGGGTTGGTTGATGAAATGGGGGGCTTCACGGTGGCAGTGAAGGCGCTCAAGAAAGAATTGAAGATCCCGGAGAATGAGAGTCTCGAGCTGGTTCTCTATCCGAAACCGAAAAGCCTGTGGCGAAGCCTTTTGGAAGGCGACTTGGTTTATATGGTGCAGCCGCGACCCTCCATGGAGTCAGTGCTGTTCGGCACGTTGAAGCAATTCGAGAAACCCTCGATTTCCCTTTTAACCCTGCCCTTCCGCATCGACTAGTGGACTGTAACAGATGACCTGGTACTACATATCAGGCCGTAGACTGCGGCACTCAGCGGTGCTGACTGTCTGATTTGGCACCAATCTCGCTGTCACGGTCCACTAGAGACCGGGAACCACCCGTCAGACGTTGGCGTCCCGCACACTAGGCCTGACACCTTCTGGGCGGAGATTCTCCTCACAGGAGATGAGCTACTGCGCCCTGAGGCCGGACCATAACCTTCGCCAAGAACCGCGGCAGGAGATTGCCAAACGCCAAGCTGCTCGCGCAAAACGTCAATTCGTTCGAGACGCTGGCGAGCGACGGACTCTGCGGACGGTATCGCAATTGAATCAGTCGGAATCAAAGGCAGCTAGGACAGCACGCCTTGGCCGCCTGGTCGTGAGTCTTTTACCAACCACCCCTGCGCTCACGGAATGAACGTTCGCTCTGTATTCCGATCACGCCTCTGCATCCGTTCACGATTAAATCTGATGAAGAGCTGAGACTCCTGCGCAGCCTCTTGGTTTCGACCCAAGGCACGATAGGCTTGGGACAGATGGAGATGCGGCTGGGGCTGGTCCGGCGCCAAGCGAATCGCTTTTTCCATGGCGGCTGCGGCTTCCTCATAGCGTTTCATCTGCAACAATGCCTTACCGCTTCCCAGATGCGCCTCGAGCAGCTCAGGCCGCTGTTGGAGCGCCGAGCGAAAGGCCTGCAGCGCTTCCTCGACTCGACCAATCTTCAGCAAGACATCGCCTAGCGAGACACGAGCTTCCACCAAGGTCGGATCCATTTTCAGCGATTTTTCAAGGAGGGGACGTGCCTGCTCAGAATCCCCCATGTTGCTCAGCTGCTGAGCCAGTTCAAAATGACTGCGTGCCAGGTTCGGAAACTTCAAGGCCGTCGAACGCGCTTCGGCCAGCGCTCGTTCGAAGTCCTGGTTCAGATAGTGCGCCTGAATCAGTAGAAATCTCCCCTCGGGATTCTGCGGCTCCAACTCAACCGCCTTTCGGAGCGATTCAATCGCTTCTCTGTAGTAGCGACCTTCCATGTACTTCAGGCCTAGCAGCGCCATCAAGCGTGGATTGTCAGGCTTGAGCGTGGCCGCGGCTCGCAGTGGTCGAAGTGCCTCCTCCCCCTTGCCTTGCTGTACAAGCGCCATCCCAAGGAGCGACTGGGCCTCGTATGAGTCGGGCTTTAGCTTGACCGCCTCCTGCAATACCTCGGCGGCTCGGGCGTACTCCTTGATCGCAACCAGGCTGACACCTTGGTTATAGTGTGCTTCAAACCGCGAAGGTTCAAGAACAGCCGCCTGCTGCAGAAAATTGAGTGCCTCGCGGTGGAGACCGTATCGGCCGAACAGCTGTCCGAGCGACGATAGCAACTCTGCATCCTGGAGGTGCGCAACCTCTGTGGCGACAGCCGACGCTTCCGCGGTCCTTCCTTGCTTCAGGTGCTCCTCTGACTGGAGGAGTCGCTGCACGATCTCCTGGTCCTGCCACTTGAGTTCGCGAGCTAAGCTTAGTTCCCGCTGAGCTTCTTCCCTTCGACCGGCGCGCTGGTAAGCACGGCCCAACTTGTAGTGAGCCTCACCTTGGTCCGGAGCCCGCCTCACTTCTTTTTCCAGCACGGCAATCGCATCCGTCACCCGTCCAGCCATCAGGTAGGCATTGCCCGCCTGTCGGTAAACATCGAGGATCGGCGCCAAGGCAAGCACCTTCTCGAATTGCTCAACGGCCTCCGCCGCTTTTCCCTCGGCCAATAGAATCCGTCCCAGATAGTAATGAGAATATGGGTCGGGCGGTTTGAACTGCAATTCCCGCTTGAAATGATCTCTGGCTCGGTCGAAGTCCCCCAGTTTCCAGTACGAGTATCCGAGCTGGTAGTAGGTGCCTGGTAGGGAGGAATTGAGGTCCACCACCTTCTCCAGCTCAGCGATCGCTTCCCGATACTTCTCTTGGTCGAAGTACGTCTGGGAAAGGCGCAAAGAGCGATCCAGCCGGCGTTCCTCGGCGTGCTGGGTCATTGGCACTGCCAAGTAAGACAAGATAGCCAAAAAAGGAATGCAGCGACGCAGGCCGACCCCCTTCACGTCCGCGCTCACGCGTAACTTCTCATCCCTCACGGGAGCCGCCAAGTCGAAATGATCCGTGTTTCGTTCCTTCCTATCCATCCTTCTGTTCATTCTTGAATCTTCGTCGCTGTCCCGAGAATTGCTGTGGCTTTTCTTCTGTGGTGCGACTCGTTCACTCCCCAGGCAATCGACGTCGCTTCTCACTCAACTGCTGCGCAGTAAGCGCGGCTTGCCTGGCTTCTTCAAGCTTTCCCATCGCACGATACGCAGTCGCCATCAAAACATGAATACTCGAGTCTTGCGGCGTCGCACGGGCGACGATCTGGAAAGCATCGATGGCCTCGCCATATCTCTTCAAGCTTGCGAGAGCTCGCCCACGGTCCCGATGTGCCTGGATGAGACCCGGCTGGGCCTGAATTGCGGCATCCAGGTGAATGAGAGCTTTCCCGGAATCGGCACGAGAGAGATGAATATTTCCCAGATAGTAGTTGGCTAAACCATGGTGCGAGTTCAGGGCGAGCTCTTTCTCAAGGTATGAAACCGCTTCATCGAAGCGATTCAACTTCCAAAGGATCCGTCCGACAGCGAAGGCAACCCCAGGTGCTTCAGGCCTGAGCGCAAGGGCCTCGAGATACTTGGCCAACGCTTCGGAGTACTCGCGCCGAACACTCTTCTCAAGCGCTTCGCCTTGCAGGAGCAGCACTCGGTAGGATCCAGGCTCCAAAGCAGTCGCCTTCTGCACAGCCTGAGAAGTCAGCGCCTGGTAGGTTTTCGCCAGCCAGTACCTCGCCTCGGGATCATCCGGACGAATCTTCAGAAATTCCTGCAACTCCGAGGCCGCCACCGAATACTGTTCGTCAACCACTAGACAGCGTGCTAACCACCGACGGGCCTCTAGATCGTCAGCGGTGGATTTAACCTGCGATCTCAAGAGCGTGATCGCCTCGGCGATTTCGCCGCGAGCATAGTGCGCCAGAGCTACCTCTGGTTCCGGCGCGGAACGCGGGAGTTTCCAATCGGAATCACGCCGCTCCTCTGGGGACACGCCGGGTGCGGGCGGCCGCGACGTAACAGAGGTCGGTTCCTGCGGCCTCAGCCGCGCCAGGTACTCGAGATGGGCTTTCGCTCTCGCTGGACTATCATTCGTCTGATAATAGGCCGCCAGACGCTCGTGCGCTGGTGGGGAAGCTGGATCAAGCACGAGTTCCTTCTCGAACTCCGCCGCGGCTTCTTGAAACTTTCGCTCTTGCCAAAGAATTTCACCCGATAACAGATGTAGCCCCGTCAAACGCCGGTCCGCTTCCATCGCTTCAGACAGCAATTCCAGGGCGGGCTGGGTCAGGTTCTCATCCCAAAGGTCCTCTGCCCGCACCAGCTTGGCGGGACCAGAATCCGGCGTGTTCTGGACAAGCTGCTCGAATAGCAATCCCGCGTAGCCGGCGTAGGTCTTGGCGAGCGTGTGCCAAACCTCCGGATCTGACGGCGCAAGGGTGGTGGCCTGCTGGAGTTTGCTGGTCGCTTGTGCAAAGTCTTTCAGGGCCAGGTGGCTCGCCCCCAGCCAATAAAGCGCCATTGCTTCGGCCGGCTTGGCCCGCTCGACCAGCTTCAGGGAAGCCACTGCCTTCCGAAACTGGTTGGTTCGATAGTAACAAATACCGAGATACAGACGAGCCGCCCACCGTTTCGGGTCGAGAGTTAGAGCTCGTTCCAAGAAAGCGATGGACTTGGCGTAGCTCCCGTGAAGATACCAGGCAAGTCCCGCACTCTGATGAAACCCCGCATCCTTCGGACGAAGCCGGGTTAGCTCTTCGTAGGCAGCGGCAGCACCGGCATAGTCCTGTCGTTGCTCTGCGGCTCGTGCCCGGCCGGTCAGTTGTTGAAGCGCGGCTGTAGGAGATGGACGGGAGTCCTCAACGGCGGCGAGCGCCACGCTGAAAAAACTGGTGAGGATGGTACTCAAGAGAAGGCGCTGCAAAAGGCTCCCTCCCATCCTGGGCGCCTGCACGCATGGTGTCGAGGCCGAATTGGGGGCGCTGCAAACCCTTCAGCAACAGACACGGTCCGCCCCCTCTGGTCGGGCACTGGAAACCGCCGCCTTTGTTCCTCGGCGGCCGCGTACGCTGTCCTCAAACAAAAAAACGTTCAGGAAGGTTTCCGGTGGAGACCCTCCTGAACGAAACTATCGTACCAGTTGCCGTGAAGACGATCAGAACAGGTACTTTAACGCAAACTGGATTTGTCGAGCGGGTTGCGTGCCCGTAATTCTCCCGAAGCCCGCTGTACCAAACGCGGTGCCCGGATTGTTGAAGTTCGTCCGGTTGAAAATGTTGAAGAACTCCGAGCGAAACTGAATGCTGTCTTTTCCCTCCCGAATCATGAAGTTCTTGTAGAGAGCGAAATCGACATTCGCATAACCCGGCCCCTCGATGATATTGCGCCCTGCATTGCCGAAATTGAAGGGAAGTGGTGTGGCAAAGGCCCTAGTGTTGAACCATTCTTGGCGAGTCGTTGGTCCTTCAACTGTGCCAACGACATTGGGCCGCTGGAAATTGCCGCGAGAGCCGGTATTGGCATTGTCAAAAGTCAGGGTCGGAGTAAGGGGGTTGCCACTTCGGAAGGCAATGATGCCATTGACTTGCCAGCCATTGACAAATTGGCCCACTACGCCCCGATGACCTGTTACGGGCAGCAAGTAGATGAAGTCTCCGGAGAAGATATGCCTGCGATCGAAATCCGACAGACCGATCGAGGCCCTGGCATCGTAGGCATTTTGCGGCGAAGTTCCTCCCCATTGCGAGTTCAGGTCCATGGAGTGGGACCACGAGTAGTTAAGCCTGTAGCTTAGGCCTTTCGCGAACCGCTTGTCCAACTTGACGGTTAACCCGTGGTAACTCGAAACAGCGTCGGTTCGATTCTCGCTGAAGGCCCCCAGATGTTGCGGAAAGGGGCGTCTCGGCTGAATTTCTCCAGGTTCGGGTCTCGCGTCATTCCCGCTAATGAAGGATGCCAGCCTCGTGCCCTTCGATCCGACATAATTCACTTCCAACAACAGATCCGTGACCAGTTCGTGCTGAATTCCGAAGTTCCATTGCTGAACGTAAGGCATCACATTATCCCGCCGCGCCGTGTGTTGGGCACTGGGTGGCACGGCTTTGGGGTCGAGGGGTGGGAATGCATTGCCGGTTAAGTTCTGGGGAGGCCCTGTATCGGCTCGATTGACAGGAAGATCCTGGCCAACCGCAAAAGGCCAGTTGCCGCGCATATGGTTACCTTCCCAGGCAATGTTGGACCCGTAGAAGACGGAATAGCCAGTCCGGATGGTGGTCTTTTGCCCCAAGAGGTAAGCCAGCCCGATCCGGGGGGCCCAGTTGTTCTTGTCGGGAGCAATAAAGGAAGGCGTCGTGTTGGGGCCTTCTCCTGTGATCGGATTCGGTCCGGCCCAAACGAATCTCCCGCGCCCTCCGTCACCCAAGGTGTCGAACCACGACGAATTGGGCGGATCATTTAAGCTTCTGTACCAGGATGTCCACTCGTACCGCAGGCCGACGTTCAAGGTTAGGTTGCGCCTGACCTTGATGTCATCCTGCACATAGAAATGCCAGAGGTCTTGCTTCATGTTCGCTTCCGTACAGGATTCACAGCCGGGAGCTTGCAGCGGGATGGTTCTTCCCGCGCTCGAGGGGGTACCGAGCAAGAAACTGGCATAAGCCTGCCCGGTGATCCCAGCCGCATCCTGCGGATCCGAGGTCCCCAGTCGGTCGTGACGAATGCTGGCAAACGCTCCGTCATGCAGCACATGGCGCACCTTGATATCGGCTCCGTATTTCAGGTTATGCGTCCCTTTTATCTGGCTCAGAGATGGCAAAATCTGCCAGGTCTTCTGTGGGCCCGACTGGAAGGCCGTCAACCCCGCACCCGCAAATCCGGCAATGGCCATGTCCAGCGGGAAGTCAAACTTGTCTCGAAACTTGCCGGGGATATCACGCAATCCCTTGGCAACCAGTCCGGGAATCCCGGTTCCCAAGGGTTCCGTACCTCGCTCGATGTTGTCCTGGTTAAATCCAAATTTGATATCGAGGATCGTTGTGGGGTTGAAGATATGTGTATCACTGATCACATAGTTCCGGAAGTGATTGAAAAACGTCACATCCGTTCCAGGAAACGACTGAGGACTGATGCGATCGTTATCCGCCTGGGAGTATCGTCCAAATATGGTGTTCTTATCATTGAACTTGTGATCGATCCGGATCGTGTACTGGTCGTCCTCCCCCTTGGTTGGCGTGGTGTTAACAAAGTTCTGTCTGTTTCCGGGTCGGTTCTCGCGGTTCGGCTCGTAGAGATTCTTTTGCCACTCCAAGCTCACCGGGTTGAAGCGTCCAGAAGGAATCAGGTTGCCGGGGAAGGGATCGCGAATAAAGCCCGGGCCATTGGGGTTGGGCCGCGTAGTAAATGGATCGAAAATCGGAGGTGCCGGAGAACCATCCACGTTCCTGGAAAAATCGCCTCGCATCATGGCTTCGGTGGGAACGGTGCTCAGAGTATTGCTTTCCCGTCGCAGTCGAAAGCCCTCGTAGTTGGCGAAAAAGAATGTCTTGTCCTTCTTGATGGGCCCGCCGAAGGTACCGCCGAATTGATTCCATCGGAATTTCTGCTTCCGACTCGCAAAGGTCTCCCGTGCGTCGAACACATCGTTACGAAGGAACTCGAACAGGCTTCCGTGAAAGCTATTGGTTCCGGACTTGACAGCAATATTCACGTTTGCGCCGGCGGCTTCTCCGTATTCCGCGCTGGTAATATTCGTTTGTACCTTAAATTCTTGAATCGCATCAATGGAAGGACGTATCCCATAGTGTTTGAAGAAGGTCTCATTATTGTTGACCCCGTCCAGCGTGTAGTTGTTCTGGTCGCTGCGATTCCCAGTCACAGCCACCGTTTGGCCACCAATAATGAAAAACCCCCCTGCACTGGCACCCGGTGATGCGCCGGGTATTAACAGAGTCAGTTGCGTGAAGTCTCTGCCATTGAGTGGCAACTCAACGATCTTCTCGTTTGTCACCACTGTACCAACAGTGCTGTTTGATGTTTCCAGAAGCTGCGCTGAGACACTGACTTCCAGCGTCTGGGTGATCTCCCCAACCTGCATTGCGAAGTCCGCTCGAACCGATTCATTCAAGCGAACGATGACTCCGGTAGTGGAGGCCTTTTTAAACCCTTGTTTTTCGACGGTGACCGTGTAGTTTCCCGGAAGCAGATTGGTGATCCGGTACTCGCCTTGGTCGCTTGTTTCAACGACGCGCTCGATATTGGTGGCCTCATTCTTTGCCGTTACAGTGGCCCCAGGTACGACCGCTTTGGTTTCATCCGTTACGACTCCCACGATCAGACCGTAGGTGCTTTGTGCCCAGGCCTGTGCAGAGAAGAGTGAAAAAGCAAGCAGCAGATGCCATCCTTTCGACGCCATGCTACCCTCCGAGTGAGTTAGCCTAACTTTCGCAGTTGGTGAGATTATTGATCCCCAAGTGGTTTATTTTCAATCACGGTGTTCCAAAAGTCTTCACTACAGTTTCAATCGTTTGAGGCCCTCCCAGCTTTGCTTGACTTCAGCG
>JBFMEW010000009.1:0-16630 GCA_040753175.1 Acidobacteriota bacterium
CTGGATTCGCCGGACCCTTCTGCCCTCTCCGTCGTAATCGTAACTGGCATTGACGGTCACGCTGCCGCCATTGTAACTGACCTGACGATTCTCGGCGTCATATGCAAAACTACGCCCTGTCAGATCGCTCGTCAAGTTCCCCGACGCATCGTAGCCCGTGCCGCTCAGCCGGTTGTCGGCCGCATTGAAAGCCGCATGGGCGGTGGGCGTCAAGCCGGGCGTGTTGCCCTAGCGGGTACGCTAAGTGAAGCCGAACCCATCCTTTGGTTGAGATGTAGTCCAAGCTGAGGCAAGTCAACAACAATTTCCTCAAGACGATGCAGCAAGAATGTCGCCTTGGCGTTCTTAGGAGCGCCAGGCCAAGCCTGGCCGATCTTATGAACTGAAAGGAGTTCATTCTCTTAATTGCCCATTCAAGAGATAGTCAACTGAGCGCGGTTCGGAGTAATTCGGATGGTGAAGCCTCAGGCGACAAATCTGCGAGCCGTAGCGTAAGCGAACCTGATTCGGCCTCGTGACGCCAAGCTGCAAGTGGCCAGTCCGCCTAAGAGTGATGAAGCCTGCTGCCAGCGATGAAGCAATGGGTGCGAGCAGTCGCTGGACTTGCCGGGGTGGAAGGGGACGGCGCGTGGAGACAGATCGGTCGAGGAACCTGGGAGGCCCGGCGGAGCGGCGGTGGAGACGCCGCCAACGCACTGGGGGAAGACATAACCCTAGAAGCGGCTCTAGCTGGGAGTCGGACAGGTCCATAGTAGCAGGGAAGCGGGTAATGACCGTGGAGCGAAGGGACCTGAGCAGTAGCGAGCAACTGTAAGAGGAGGAGAAAGCCGCTTGGATGAGAATCCCACTACGGGTGAGCCACAGACCCAGGAGAGGGTTCCGGAGACGGAGCGCGAACGGGGCCTGTCGGTGAAACTTTCTCAGCTGAGACAGAAGCTGGGCCAAAAGGCCAAGCAGGAACCGAAGTTCCGGTTTTACGTTTTGTATGACCGGATCTATCGGGGCGACACGCTGGAGGCGGCCTGGGACCGGGTGCGAGCCAATCAGGGAGCGCCCGGCGTCGATGGGGTCCCGATTGAAGAGATTGAGGCCACGGGCGAGAGGCGAGTAGCGTTTCTGGATGAAATCCAGCAAGCGCTCCAAGCCAAGACCTACCGACCGAAGGCGGTACGACGCGTCTACATTCCCAAAGCCAATGGAAAGCTCAGACCCCTGGGCATCCCTACGCTGCGGGATCGAGTGGTGCAGATGGCCACGCTGCTGATACTGGAACCGATCTTTGAGGCGGATTTCCAAGACTGCTCCTATGGGTTCCGGGCGGGCCGTTCGGCCCACCAGGCCCTGGAGGAGATCCGGAGCCACTTGAAGGCGGGCTACCAGGCAGTGTACGACGCGGACCTGAAGGGCTACTTTGATTCGATTCCGCACAAGCGGCTGATGGCTTGCCTGCGGATGCGGATCGCCGATCGGTCGGTGCTGAAGCTGATAGGCTGGTGGCTGGAAGCGCCGGTGGTGGAACCACCCGGCAGAAGGGGCGGGACGCCGAAGGTCAGCCGGTCGTCGAAAGGGACTCCGCAAGGGGGCGTCATTTCTCCCTTGCTGGCTAACCTGTACTTGCACTGGTTTGATACGGTGTTTTATCGACCGGGAGGACCGGCCCACTGGGCCAAGGCCAAGTTGGTGCGCTATGCCGATGATTTTGTGGTATTGGCGCGCTATCAAGGGCCACAACTCAGGGAGTTCATCGAGTCGAAGCTGGAAGCCTGGATGGGACTGGAGATCAATCGGGACAAGACACGGGTGATCGATCTGAAGGAAGAAGGAGCGAGTCTGGACTTTCTGGGATTCACGTTCCGGTACTACCGCGATCTGAAAGGGCGCGGCCATCGCTACCTGAATGTGGCTCCGTCCAAGAAGGCCCTCGAACGGGAACGAGCCAAACTGCGGGAGCTGACCAGTGGTCGGCGCTGCTTCTGGCCCATCCCGATGTTGATTGAGGATCTGAATGGACATTTGACGGGCTGGGCCAACTACTTCCACTTTGGATATCCTTGGGTGGCGTTCCGGCGGATCAACTCGTACGTGCGTCAACGCCTGACGCAACACCTCAGGCGGCGTAGTCAGCGGCCCTTCCGACCTCCGGAAGGCGTGACTTACTATGAGCACCTCCACCGACTGGGGCTGGTGTATCTGTAAGCCTGCCGCCCTGCCCTGCCAGGGCCTGCGGTGACAGTTACTGCGAGAGCCAGATGCGGGAAATCTGCACGTCCGGTTCGACGAGGGGAGCATAGGTCACTCACGTCGCTTATGCTCCTACTCTACCGCCCTTGGCGGTTCAAGGTTCTCTGGTCGTGTCAACAGAGCGAAAGCAAACAGAGCGAAAGGAAGAGCGAGAGGGTCAGGTCTCAACATTCAACGGGAGGGCTTGCAGAGAACGGGGTGGTCCATCAAGACGTAACCGTGGAGCCGAGTTCGAAAACGTTCCCCCCAACTCGCCAGCAAGGCCAGAAACTTCTGCCGGTCGACATCATCCCGGTAAATCTTCCTTCGCTCATTGCCCCGCGCGGACAGATGATACCCACTGCCGGGTCGCGTGAGTCGCAAGGGTCGTGTCATGGAAATGAGCATAGCGCCGCCTCGCTGCAAGCCTCAAGTAGAATGTCTAATGTTGAGACCTGGCCAGGGTTGGTGGGAGATCCCGTGGCAGGACCCGCCAGCGGGGCACTGGCCCGGCAGGCAAACTCAAGCAGGTCTTTGAAGCGGCCTCCAAACTCCCTCGGCGCCAGCAGCACAAAATCGCCGAGTTCGTCGAAGCCTTCGTCCTGCAGCAAACCAACAGTCAAAACCTTTGAAGACTCAGTCCCTTCCGCAGGCTTGTCGGAAGTTGGTCGGAAGCTCACGAACAAAAGCTCCGACACCTTCCGACAAACCTCCGACATGTCGGAACTCTGTCGGAATCCCGCAATGCGTCCAAGCGCCGCTTGGACGTATTGCGTCTTGGCTCCACTTCGGACCCAATGTCCCAATCTGCTTCTCCCCGGAGTTCAGTGCTCGAATCACTCAGGTGCTGTGCACGTGGGGCGGGCGGGGGCTCAAACAGACGCCGCGCCGGGCGCAGGGAGACTGGAACCGCTTCCGTCTCGATCCCGATCACCGGCGTCCCGAGCACGGCGCTCTCCGCTGCTTTCCACGGAGCATTGACCCGCCACAAACGTTGAAGCCGAGCCGCCGTGGCAATCACTACTTCACTCGCCAACGGAGATCGGCCTTAATTTGCCAATCAGTCTTCGAGGACAAGGAAGCCAACCTCATTTGTTTCTCGGGCAAGCGGGCCCACAGAGACTATGCGGTCATGTTCGAGAACGATGTCGAAATCGAGATACTCTGTCTTGCAGTGGGGGCACGGGCCGCCAACACCTTCGACTAGTACCTTAGCCTTTCCAGGAGGCCCCTTGTCATTCCCGCCCCATCTCAGCGTTTGATTCAGTTGATATAGATGCTGCCAGGTATCCCCAAACTTGAACTGTACATTAAAGGGCGCAATCTTGCCGCAACGAGGACAATTGGTTTCAGCAGTCAACGTATTGAAAGCACCCATTAGAACCCCACTCCAGTGCCAGGCAAGTTACGGAGTATGCTTTTGTCCTGTGTGATTAGCTTGACTCCTGCCTGAAGTGCAGATGCGGCGACCTGAGCGTCACTAGGTTTTAATCCAAGCTTTACTAAACTCTGCACAAGTGCACTCGAGCCTGCAACAGCAATTCCGCCACCCCTGCTTACAAGGAAGGCTCTTAACGAATCAACACTACCCTTCGCAAGGAATTCCTTTGCTGCTTGCCTTGAAACAATCGGGGCAGCTTTGCCTATCAATTGAAATACTGCATCGCCGACAGCCCCTTGCGTCTCGAGAACAGCTATAAGGGCATTAGTGTCGAGGGCTATGGCATCCAACGACCCCAACTGGATGAGTCCGGAACCTGCTGTCAGTCCGCCGTAGAAAGCAGCCGCTCCCCCGGCTACTCCGAGAACAGCAGATCCACCAGCCAATACGCCAATTGCCGTTTGACTGGCATCACTACGGATGGCCATTTGGTGACCAAAGATATTGCCTCCGAATAGAGGGTCTCCCCACGCGTGGCCATAGACAGTATTTTGTGCAGGTGGCTTCGCACGATTTTTTTGGTCGTCTTCGGTTACCTGAGAACAGAGTGTACCCTTGCCATCGTCGCCGGTTCTTCCGCCGTCAAGCGCGACGCATTCTCTTCCACTAGGGTCAACGAAGCGCAACGGGTTATTGCGGGTGTATGCATACAGGCTCCAACTTTGCGGATCATTCGGCCGCTGGTCTGCGAATGGTGCATCCGCGCTACTAAACCGCCCCTGGGCTCCGGAGAAGTACCTGGCCCCGAAGTAATCGAGGTTGGATTCAGAGTCGCGTTCTTTTTGGGTGAACTTGTGGCGGAGGTCGATGGCACCGTAGCCGGCAATGGCTGAGCGCCCGCCGTAGCTGGTCCCAATCTCCTCGCCAAACGGCAAATAATCGTGCCGGCCTCGCACCGTCCCGTCCGCCTTGGTCACCAGCCGCGTGCTCCCCAAATGATCCGCCATCACATAGCTCGTCCCGCCCGGTCCTGCCGCCGCCTGCGACGAGTACTCCGCCGCCAGCTGCCCTTGGCCGTTGTACACAAAGACCGTCGTCACTCCATTTCTGGATTCGCCGGACCCTTCTGCCCTCTCCGTCGTAATCGTAACTGGCATTGACGGTCACGCTGCCGCCATTGTAACTGGCCTGACGATTCTCGGCGTCATATGCAAAACTACGCCCTGTCAGATCGCTCGTCAAGTTCCCCGATGCATCGTAGCCCGTGCCGCTCAGCCGGTTGTCGGCTGGGTTGAAAGCCGTCTGGGCGGTGGGCGTCAAGGCCGGCGTGTTGCCCGAGCGGGTACGCTAAGTGAAGCCGAACCCCTCCTTTGCTTGAGATGTGGTCCAAGCTGAGGCAAGTCAACAACAATTTCCCCAAAGACCATGCAACAAGAATGTCGCCTTGGCGTTCTTAGCGCCCTTGGCGGTTTAAGGCTCTTCGGTCGTGTCAACGGCGCCTCACACTCCCCTCCTGAGATGGCGGGAAGTTCGTTGCTGTTACGGGTGGATCTGTGGGTCTCAAAAGTCCCCTCCTGAGATCAGGAGGGGCAGTGGCGCGCAGCGCCACGGGGTGGTGGACCAGTCCAGCTAACTGGGGCTACAGCTATCCTCGCAGGCCGACCAAAACCGCGAATGGACGCGAATCCGCGCGAATGAAAAAACTCCTGAATGCGAGCCTCTCCCAACAAGCAAAAGTCTTAACCGCCAAGGGCGCCAAGGACACATTGTTGTTGTGGTGCCTTTGTTTCGATCACGCCTGAATCTCAGTTCAGATCCGGCCTCCACTCATTCCTACCTGCAACGGCTTGAACAGGAAGCGTCTGCCAAGGCGTGAAGATTCGCACGCTTCTCACACGGCCTGGTGGAGCGCAGCGCTCGAATCTCCTCGAGGTAAGGCAGCAGCTTCGATTGATAGGGCTTCCCGCTTTGGGTTGGCATGGGGTTCCTCCGGGTGGAAACCCCAGATCAGATGCGGCTTGCCACGGTTTGAGATGTCCCCACAAAGCTCCCACACGTTCGACCTTTTGTCCCAACTTTGTTCGAGCTCTGTGGGAACTTCTGAGCCCGAAACCAAAAAAGCTCCCACAAAGTTCGAACACGTTCCAACTTTGTGGGAGCTTCGCAAGGCGTCGAAGCGCAGCTTAGACGTATTGCGTCTTAGCTCCACTTCGTACCGAATGTCCCAAGCTACGTCTGGCAGGAGTTCAGTGCGGGTATTGCTCGAATGTCCGACGGGCCTGCTAGGGCGAGAGGCAATCAAACCGACGCCGCCCCGCGCGCAGGGAGGCCGGAACCACTGCTGTCTGGATCTGCTTCACCCGCGTCCCGAACAGGGCACTCCGCTTTCAACTAATCTTGGACCACCTGCGCCTTTGCGACAAGCTGCTGACCTTCATACAACTCAAACAAGCTACCGGGATGAAGCAGGTGTTCTGGTCCATTTGGTGCTAAGAATCTTACTTTCGCAAGAGTTGAGAGGGAGTCGTCGGATCCAGAATCGAATTCGACAATAAGGCTCCATGCTTCGCGGGGCCAGTCATTCCAAGCTTCCTGGAAACGAGCAACGGTGATGTATCTGGGACCGGGAGGCGGACTCTGACGGCCTCCTTGAGTTGCTGGCACCCAATCTATCTTTGCCCTTGCCATCGCGTTATTTCTCCAATGGTCGAATGACAGCGTTTGAAAGCTGTTCAAGGTTCCCATAGCGTGCGGGTCCTATGCCATCAAGCCTTTCCCACCTCATAAACTTACTGGCTTCACTGGTCGGAACCGTAACTTCGAGAACCCTAAAGTTTCCAGCCCCTTCAAGTAAGTTACCCCACTTCCCAGCATCAGCAAAACTCTCTGCAAAGAATTTTCCTCCGAGTGAATTCGGACCAGCCAGGAATTTGCCGGTTTTCATTACTTGTTCGAACTCAGCCATACCCACAGCTCGGTAGAGTACCGTCTTTCCTTCTGGACCGGGCACAGCCAGCATAAGCAAGGAAGCAAGAAGACTTCCCCCTTTTTGATTCAAATTAGTTGTTTCGAAACGCGGAATCTCAAAGCGTCGTCGGAGTTCCGGATCATTGAGGCCACTCGGAATGATGTTGAGTATATCGATCCCAGCATTCGCGATCTCTTTTCCAGCACCAATCAAGAAGTCATTACGATTTCCAAGAGCGAATGGATCGGGAGCAGTTACTGTAACACTCGGCTCAATGGTTCGGTTCCGCTCGTCTCCCGCATCGACCTCGGCGCAGGGTGTACCGTCACCGTCATCTGCAGTTGTCCCATTGTCGAGAGAAATGCATTTTCTACCATTGGGGTCGACGTAACGGAGCGGGTTGTTGCGAACGTAGGCATACTTGTTCCAACTCTGGGGATCACTCAGTACTGAGTCATAGTCGAAGCCATCCGCACTCGTAAACCTCCCCTGGGCTCCTGAGAAGTACCTGGCCCCGAAGTAATCCAGGTTGGATTCGGGGTCGCGTTCTTTGGCGGTGAACTTGTGGCGGAGGTCGGTGGCACCGTAGCCGGCAATGGCTGAGCGGCCGCCGTAGCTGGTCCCAATCTCCTCGCCAAACGGCAAATAATCGTGCCGCCCGCGCACCGTCCCGTCCGCCTTGGTCACCAGCCGCGTGCTCCCCAGATGATCCGCCATCACATAGCTCGTCCCGCCCGGTCCTGCCGCCGCCTGCGACGAGTACTCCGCCGCCAGCTACCCTTGCGTATTATACACATACACGCTCGTCACGCCTGCATTGTCCACCTTCTTCACCCGCCGCCCGTCGCCGTCATACGTGTAAGTCGTGGTCCCCGAGCCGCCGTTGAACGTCGCCGTCCGGTTCTCCGCGTCGAACGTCATGGTGCGGGTGCACGTTTCGTTCGTCATGTTCCCGGCCAGGTCGTAAGCGTAACCGGCCGAGTTGCGCTGATTGCTGGCCGCATTGTAGGCCGCCGTGCTGGTGGGCGTCAGAGCCGGCGCTGGAATATAGTCTCCCGCACCCGTCACGGCCCGGTTGCCGTAGCGGTCATAGCCGAAGGTTTGGGTCCACGGTCCCGTGCCCGATTCATTGGCCGACGCCAACCGGTTTAAGGAATCGTAGCTGAACACCTGGGTCAGATTCAACGACGGTCCCTGAATCAACAGCCGCTGCACATTGCCGTTGTTGGTCGTCCCGGCGGCCGCCGCGCACCCTCAAAAATTTAATATTTAAGGGCTGACCCCAATCGTTTCCCCCACTCTTCCTTTAAGGGCTGACCCCACTCTTCCCATGGCACAGACTCGCACGATGAGAACCCGTTCCACCCGATTCGCTGAACCAACTCTTAGCAGGCAGTCAGCCCTGAGAGTCGAGCAACACCCCGCAGCAGCGTTAGCAGGGTCGGCAGTTCCCAATGCGTACGAGATCTTCACTCTGAAGCAACGGCCGTGCGCCCTGGCTAATGAACCTTTGCGAAAAACTCCTGCGCTGTTCTTGCGGAGTGGTATTTTTATTTGACAAAGGCCTTCTACTGGGTGCGCCAGCTCGCGGTTTTCCCCTCTGCTCCGTTCTTGCGCGTTAATCTTCCTTCTCATGTACACCGAGGTCAAAAACGTCCTCAATTGACCCCAAGCCAATCAATTTCTTCGCTGCAGCTAGGTGATTCGGGACATGAACTAGGAACTGGATGATCGATTTCCGTAGCTGCTCGTCGGTTGCGCGCGAGATATTGCCGTATAGTTTTACTATCTCGTTTAGATCATCTAACCAGTCTGTCATGTGGAAGGCCAGATCCTTTGCCCTCTGGGGTTCAAAGCCAGAGTCAATAAACGCAGCAGCTATTCTCTTCACTACTTCATCGGAATGCTCTTGCATTGCAGGGCGCCTCCAACGTGAACACTCATTCGTTTTGAATAGCCTTTTCCACGTACTCGATTGCCTTAATGGCCTCGTCCTTTGCTTTGCCGACTAGTCGATCCGCCACACGTTTGGCTCTATCCAATGCAGCCTTGATTTCTTTTTTCCAACCCCTTCGGTTTGGATCTTCTGGTGGTGCGCTCTGAAGTCTTTCCAGGTGGACTTGCGCAGTTGCAAGGAGGCCAGCCAATACTTCCTTGTTGTGCTTGCTTTCACTGAGGAAAATACTCGGCGCAGGTGGAGAGGGGAGCATCAAAGATCCAATACTCAAGATCCCTAGCGCCAGTAAGTCCGCTGGCCCGGGTATCGGACTATCTGCCACGGCAATTGCGGTTGAAGCAATAACAAGAGCCGTGGGTCCAGTCGTCAGGGTTGTCACTTCATCAAGCTCTTCCATCACATCGTCTTTCTTCGCGTCAACAGTGATGTTCGCGGTCCTTTTCCTATTCTCCTCCTCAACCTCCGCACATGTTTGCCCTCCGCTGTCATCATCTATCCAGCCGCCATTGCCATTGCTGACGCAGGCTCTGCCCCTCGGATCTCGAAAGCGGAGAGGATTGTTTCTCACGTAAGCATATAGGTTCCAGGATTGGGGATGTCTGACATCTTGGTCTACCAAGGGTTCGTCGGCACTTGTAAACCTTCCCTGGGCTCCGGAGAAATACCGAGCGCCGAAGTAATCGAGGTTGGATTCAGAGTCACGTTCTTTCGCGGTGAACTTGTGGCGGAGGTCGGTGGCACCGTAGCCGGCAATGGCTGAGCGGCCGCCGTAGCTGGTCCCAATCTCCTCGCCAAACGGCAAATAGTCGTGCCGCCCGCGCACCGTCCCGTCCGCGTTGGTCACCAGCCGCGTGCTCCCCAAATGATCCGCCATCACATAGCTCGTCCCGCCCGGTCCTGCCGCCGCCTGCGACGAGTACTCCGCCGCCAGCTGCCCTTGGCCGTTGTACACAAAGACCGTGGTCACTCCATTCTGGATTCGCCAGACCCTTCTGCCCTCTCCGTCGTAATCGTAACTGGCATTGACGGTCACGCTGCCGCCATTGTAACTGACCTGACGATTCTCGGCGTCATAAGCAAAACTACGCCCTGTCAGATCGGTCGTCAAGTTCCCCGATGCATCGTAGCCCGTGCCGCTCAGCCGGTTGTCGGCCGCATTGAAAGCCGTCTGGGCGGTGGACGTCAAGGCGGGCGTGTTGCCGTAGCCGGCTCCCGCGCTCACCCAGCGATTACCGCAGGAATCGTACCCGTATGTTTGCGACCAATTGGCTCCTTCTGAGGCCGACAGCAGTCGGTTCACCGAGTCGTAGGTGTAGCTCTGCGACAGGCTGGTCGCACTACCGATCCGAATCGCCTGCGTCTGGAGGTTGCCGACCAAAACCGCGAATCGACACCAATCCACGCGAATGAAACAATCCTGAGCGCGAGCCTCTCCCACAAGCAAAACTTTTAACCGCCAAGGGTGCCAAGAACGCCAAGGAAAAATTCTTGTTGTGGTGTTTTTTGACTCAAGCTAGGGGATGATGGCCACGATTCTCAGTGGGCCGCCTGTTCCACCTCTGATCTTCATTGGCAATGCCACGACTGTGAAGCCGATTTCGGGCAATCCATCCAGGTTCGCGAGGTTTTCCAAGGCAGGAATGTTTTTCTCAAAGAGGATGATGTGGCTCTTGAAGTCGCTGGATTTTCCATAGTCAATGCTGGCCGTATCCAATCCCACAGCACGAATCGAACGACTTCCGGCCAGCCATTTGGCGGCCTCGGGGTGCAGCCCGGGAAAACGGAGCTGCGAGACGGCCGCTTCACCGCGTCGTGCGGTCCCCAGGTATCTCTCACGGTCGGGCCAGCGTTTCGCGAATCCCGTCTTCAACAGAACAATGTGATCGTCCAGGCGCGTGTGATGTTTCTTCTCCCACGTCAACAGGTCCTGGACCTGAACCTGGTAATCGGGATCGGCCTCGCAACGCGCTGAAACGTCCACCAGGGCTCCCGCTCCGATCAGCCGCTCCAGAGGAATCTTTTCGGTGGTGTGGCCTCCTTCGTGAAAGTGGACAGGAGCATCGATGTGCGTCCCACCGTGTTCGGCCGTACACAGTTTGTTCGCAGCGTAGTAGTAGCCCTTTGACGTGATCCCTTCAGCACGCTTCTCCAGTCGAAAATCCTCTTCGGTCGGCCAATAGATGGTGTCCCGGTCGAAGGCATGCGTTAAGTCGACCAGCTTTCCCGTAAACCGTTCAGCCGGCCGGAACTGAGTTGCCGGAAGCACTGCCCAGACCACAACAATCAACGATGTCATCCACTTCATCGTCTCTTTCCTCCACGTCCCGGCTTCGGCGGCGTTCTTCCGCACGTTTCAAGAGTTCTGCGACGAGGTGGTGGGTTGTTGTCCAGTCAGCAGCGGTCACTTCTGGTGAAGGGCTCATTCGGATCAAACGCCCCGCCTGAAAGGGTCCCAGATGTATTTGTGCAGTTGCAGTTGAAATCGGACTCGCAGCTTGTCCTGCAGGATCCAGTCGGCCACCTCAGGAGGTTCGATCTTCCCGAAGACTGTGGACACCAAGACCTGGAATCGATCGCATAGCCGATAGCGCTCCAGGGTTTCCTTCATCCACTCGTAGTCCGGCCGGTCCCCAATGACGAACTTGACTTCATCATGCCCTTGCAGCTTATCAAGATTACTGTACAGGTTGCGGTGGCATTCTCCGCTGCTGGGACACTTAAGGTCCATGACCTTGACCACGGCGGGGTGGACCGGACCGATGTCGACCTGCCCGCCTGTTTCCAGAAGCACCCGGTACCCGGCCTCAATCAAACGGTCCATCAGCGGGAAGACCTCTTTTTGCAGGAGCGGCTCACCACCCGTGATCTCCACGAGCCGGCAGTTCTGCCGCTCCACCTCAACGAGAACCTCGTCGACGGTGTAGTCCTTGCCTTCGTAGAAGGCATACTCGGTGTCGCAGTAGGAGCAACGCAGGTTGCAATAGGTCAGTCTGACGAAAACGCAAGGCAGCCCGGCATAACTCGATTCCCCCTGCAAGCTTGTGTAGATTTCGTTGATTTTCACCGGAGAGTGGACTTCTGCCTGCCGCCGCAAGCATCAGAATCAATTAACGTCTTTCGGACCGGTTATCTCTGCGGCACCGGTTCTGAAGTTGAACGCCGTGGCCGGCGCCGCGCTCATTTCCGATGAATCGAAGCCGGAGGCAGGCTGAGGTCATCCAGAAAGCGCGCGTCATCCCGCCACCCTGTTCGCACTTTGACAAACAGTTCGAGGTAAACCCGCTTGCCGACCAGGGCCTCGATTTCTTTGCGAGCCTCCGTCCCGATCTGCTTCAACATTCGACCGCCTTTACCGATCACAATCCTCCGCTGAGATTCCTTCTCTACAAAAATCTCACAATGGATCCGGTCCAGATCTTCCAACTCCTCGTAACGAGTGACCAGGACGGTCGTGGTATACGGCAATTCCTCGTGCGTAAAAAAGAGAACCTTTTCCCGGACCATTTCGGCAGCGATGAATCTCTGAGATCGGTCCGTGAGCTGGTCCTCCGGGTAGAGCGGCGGCCCTTCCGGAAGATACTTAAAAAGCAATTGCTCCATCAACTCCAGGTTCTCCCCCTTCAAAGCGGAGATGGGAACGATCTCGGCAAAGTCGCACTTGCCGGAATAGAGAGCCATCAAAGCCAGCAGTTTTTCCTTGGGAAGAAGGTCGATCTTATTCAGCGCCAGAAAGCGCGTCTGTGGCTTGGTCTTGATCAAGTCGAGCACAAACTGATCGCCGGATCCGAAGGATTCGGTGGCATCGACCAGCAGCACCAGGATATCCGTGCCCTCCATGGAATCGTAGACGGCCTGCATCATTCTTCGATTCAGTTCATAGCCAGGCTTGTGAATCCCAGGCGTGTCCACAAAGACGATCTGTCCCAACGGTCCGGTATGGATACCGAGAATCCTGTGCCGGGTCGTCTGGGGTTTGTCAGACACAATGGAGATTTTCTCCTTGAGAACCCGGTTCAAAAGCGTGGATTTCCCTGCGTTGGGCCGTCCAATCAGCGACACGATTCCGGATTTAGCCATCAGATTCCACTCATCTCACTGGTGACCGGCCGGGTTACGGGTAAGAGCCTTGGCAGGAGCCGATACGCTGGCCTGAATCTGAAGTATTTTCCTCCGGTCAGCTTCTTTAATTAGGAACTGCGCGCCCTGGTAGTCGCACTTCTCGCCCCGGCGGGGAACGCGGCCCAGCTGGCTGGCGATGAACCCGCCAATGGTGATGTGTTCTTCGCTCTTCAACTCAATGTTCAACAGGGACTCCACTTCCTCAATCGGAGTCTGGCCGGGAATCAGGTAGTTCCCGCGCTCGTCCTTGAGAATCTGATTCATCTCCCCGGCTTCATCCTCGTCGCGGATTTCTCCTGCGATCTCTTCGACAATATCTTCTATGGTCACGAAGCCGGCCACTCCTCCAAACTCATCCACCACCACCGCCATATGTGAGGCCTGCCGTTGCAGCTCTTGAAGGAGTTCCGAGACCTTTTTGGTTTCGGGTACAAAGTGAATCGGACGAACCAGCGTCTCCAAGCTGGCCAGCTGCTGGGGAGTGTCCCAAATGTCGATGATGTCCTTGAGGTAAACAAACCCTTCAATGTTCTCCGGCTGCCCGCGATAGACGGGAATCCGGGAATATTTGGTCTCTTTCATGAGAGCCTTCAGCTGGCCTAGGCTGGAAGCCACGTCGATGATCACCATGTCGGTACGCGGGGTCATGATGTCGCCGGCCACCTTGTCCCCGAACTGCACGGCAGATTGAATCAACTCCTCTTCTTCCTTCTCCAGGATTCCTTCCTCTTTTCCAATGTCGATAAACGCCTGGATCTCGGCAGCAATGAGTTCATCACTTTTCTTTTCCTGCTCCTGGCTGCCCAGTCGGCGGACCAGCCTCAACGTCGAGGAGAGCGGATAAGCCACAACATTCAGTACCGGCTTCAGCCTTTTGTGCAACGGGATCAATCGCAGCAGGACCTTTTCCGGTGCACGAAAGGTGAAGATTCGAGGAATCAGCTGGCGGAAGACCACCACGATCAGGAACATGATGCCGAAGGCGGCGGGCAGCGCCCGCGAGTAGCTTTGCAGGCGATTATGCAGGTAGGCCGTCAGGATGATGGCGATGGAAACCGTGCAGACCTGGATTCCCACATAGACTGAAATGAGGCTTTCGACGCGGTTATCCACCAGCTCTTTGAGCTGCTCTGCCCGGCCGGATTTGTTCTTTTCTGCAAAGCTGCGCACCCACACCTTGCTGGTGCGACTCATGCTCATTTCGAATAGCGAGAGGAAGGTCAGAACAGCCAGAAAGACCAAAGCCGCTGAGACCACGATGGTGGTGATCATAACAGAGCGTGTCGAAGCCTTGCTTCTTTGCGGCCCATCTGTCCCCGGTCGGTTTCGTGGTCGTAACCCAAAAGATGCAGGACTCCGTGAATGATCAGGGTTTTAAGTTCGGTTTCCAAGCTGTGCTTGCGGACTGAAGCCTGTCGCTGGGCGGTTTCAACGGACACAATCATATCACCGATGTAGGCATTCCGAAAGTCCGGGTCCTCGGCGGAGCGGTCGGTTGGGAAGGATAGGACGTCAGTGGCTTTATCCTGGTGCCGGTAGTCTCGATTGTAACGGCGAATCGTGCGATCGCTGGTCAGCAACAGCGAAAACTCGGCATCCGGGGTTTTGAGTTGTTTCAACAGCGCGACACAAAACCGCTCCAGGCGGCCAATGGCTACCCGGTGTTTGCGCTGTCGGTTGAAAATGGCGGCTCCCGGCATCAGTTCGTGCAACCAGGCCCGCGCCTGCCCGGACCCTGAATGGTTTGGAACCACGCTTCACTCCACTTGCCCATGGTTCCGCACGCGGTCCGCTTCGGCAACGCCTTCCGTCTTGGTGGTTCGCCCATTCTTGTCCTGCTGATAATCCTCGTAGGCCCGCACAATCCGTTGCACCAGAGGATGTCGCACCACGTCCTTATCGGAAAAGTAGACGAAGTCAATTCCTTCGATTCGGCTCACGATGCGGCTGGCTTCGATGAGCCCCGACGTTTTGCCGGGCGGCAGGTCGATCTGGGTAATGTCGCCCGTGATAACCGCTTTGGAATTGAATCCCACACGGGTCAGGAACATCTTCATCTGCTCCGTGGTGGTATTTTGAGCCTCGTCCAGGATGATGAATGAGTCGTTGAGGGTTCTGCCCCTCATGAAGGCGATGGGGGCAATCTCGATGGTTCCGCGCTCCAGGTAGCGATCCACCTTGTCGGTGTCCAGAAGGTCATAGAGCGCGTCGTAGAGAGGACGCAGGTAGGGATCGACCTTCTCCTGCAAACTGCCCGGCAGGAAACCCAGCTTTTCTCCGGCCTCCACGGCAGGCCGGGCCAGAATGATGCGGTTGACCTGCTTGCCCAGCAGCGAAGACACGGCCATCGCCACGGCCAGATAGGTCTTCCCCGTCCCGGCCGGACCGATGCCAAACACCATATCCTTTCTTTCGATCGACTCCAGGTAGCGCCGTTGGTTCAGATTTCGCGGTGTGATCTGCTTGCGGCCGGCAATGCGAGTCCGTGGGGGGGCGGGCAGACAATCGCGCAGTCGTATGGTGGGGTCCTCGGAGATAATCCGGATGACGGATTTGAAGTCTCCGTTGCTGAAGACCCAGCCTTCCCGACGGAGCTGGTTGTAATCGAGAATCAGACTGGCAATGATATCGACGCGCTGATCTGCGCCTTCGATGATGAGATCGCTTTCGGCGACTTGGATTTGGACGTCAAACGCAGATTCAAGGAAGTGGATGTTTTCGTCAAGAGTCCCAAAGATTGCTTCAGCCCCCGGTCCGAAGGCCACATGCTTTCTCATATTGGACGAAACTCAGAACCTCCTACCCTGGCAGAGGAACAAGGTAATTGAATGTTGCCACAAGGGTCTCGGGGCGTCAAGCATCCCCTTGTTGCCTTCACGGCAGCAGGCAGCCCTCTGGCGTGATGTGCGGGCGAGACGCCCGCGCTCCCAGGAATGGGTGCGACTCCACCTACTTTCGGGCCAAAAAACGATAAACCAACGTCAACAAAGCCAGACAGACCAAGGCGTACACAAACACCATGACCTTGCTTTCAGCGTATTTGTAGAGATAGTAACGAACTGTGTCCTGAAAGTCATGAAACTGCAGGAGGTAGATCAAGCTTTTCGAAACTTTGAGGCTGACCATGTTCGGCCACCTTCCCTGTTCCGGAATTCAGTTATCTCCGGTCTGAGCGGAGGATTGATCTTGTATCGGAAGGATCATCCTTTCTGTTTACTCACCACCCGCGCCCAGAGAGGGGTCGGTGCAGCCCCAGCCGCCCGTCACCAGGCTTCCGGAAATCCATCCGACCCGGCTCACCTCATGATCCGAAGCGGGCACCCCGCTCATCCATCAATCATTTGCCGCAACTCCGCCTCGGAAATGACCGCGATCCCCAATGCTTGGGCCTTTTCGAGCTTCGACCCGGCGTCCTCGCCGGCCAGAACGTAGTTGGTCTTTGAACTCACCGACGAGGTGACCCGCCCTCCATTCTGTTCGATGAGCCTGGTCGCCTCTTCCCGAGAGAGCTGGGGGAGCTTTCCGGTGACCACAAACTGCAAGCCCTTCAGTCTTTCCGAATGTCTTGCCGCCGCCCCAGCCTCCACGCTGACACCGGCTCGTTTCAACTTGGCCACCACTTCCAGGTTGGCCTCCTGCTGGAAGAACCGATGGATCGATTCCGCAACGATGGGCCCTACCTCGAACACCTCCTCAAGCTCCTGTTGGCTTGCCTCCACCAGACGTTGGAGTGAACCGAAATGTTGGGCCAGGATCTGGGCTGTTCGTTCTCCCACGTGGCGGATTCCCAAGCCAAAGATCAGCCGCTCCAGCCCATGATGGCGACTGGCTTCGATCTGATCCATCAGGTTCGAAGCCGACTTTTTCCCCATGCGCTCCAGACCTGCCAACGTGTCCGCAGTCAGGGCATACAGATCTGCCGGATCTCTCACCAGGCCCGGGGGGGGCCACAGGTGGCGCACCGCCACGCCCCCCCCCAACCAAA
>JBFMEW010000009.1:16640-224508 GCA_040753175.1 Acidobacteriota bacterium
AACATTTGGGCCGTATCACACACCGGGCCGTGGTCGCCCACGGGGTCGACCAGGGCCTCGCCCAACCCTTCGATCTTCATGGCCTTGCGGGAGGAGAAGTGAAGCAACGATTCTTTGACTTTGGCAGGGCACTTCACATTCACGCACCGTCTGACGGCTTCTCCTTCGGGACGATAGACTTCCCCCTGACACACGGGACAAACGTCCGGCATCTGGAAGTCCCTGGCATCGTCCGGCCGCTGATCCTCCAACACACTCACGACCTTGGGAATGACATCGCCCCCTTTTTCGATCGTGACGAAGTCGCCGATCTTGAGCCCCAAACGCCGAATCTCGTCCTCGTTGTGCAAGGTTGCTCTGCTGATGGTGCTTCCGGCCAACCGCACCGGCTCCAGATCGGCCACCGGAGTCAGGGCGCCGGTCCGGCCTACCTGAATCAAAATATCTCTGACTCGGGTCACAGCCTGCTGGGCAGCAAACTTGTAGGCCAGGGCCCAGCGGGGAAATTTCGACGTAGCCCCCATTTCTTCACGAAGCGCGATGGAATTTGCCTTGATGACCACCCCATCGATTTCGTACTGGAGCGTATTCCGCCTTTCGGCCCAACTTCGACAGAAGTTGATTACCTCCCGGATGGAACGGCATCTCTTGCGTTCGGGGTTCACCTTGAACCCCTGCTTCAGGAGCCAGTCCAAAACGGCAGTGTGCTCTGGAAAGGGGATCGCCCCCCCGACCAGCAGGTGGTAGGCAAACATGTCGAGGTTCCTCGAAGCAACGATTCGAGGATCCAGGGTGCGCAGGGTTCCAGCAGCCGCGTTACGCGGATTGGCGAAGGGGAGTTCGCCGTTCTCCTCCCGATCCTGGTTGAGCTTGGCGAAAGCGGTCAATGGCAGGAAAATCTCGCCCCGAACCTCGAAGGTTTGGAACTTCGCATTAGCGGCGGCCAGGCTGAGGGGAATGGAGCGAATCGTCTTGATGTTAAAGGTCACATCCTCGCCACGAGATCCGTCACCTCGGGTCACGCCGCGTACCAACCGGCCGTTTTGATAGAGGAGGGCAACGCTCAGGCCGTCGATCTTCAACTCGCACACATAGTCGTTGGCGCTTGTTCCCGAATACTCGCTCACCTTTCGATCGAATTCATGCAGTTCGGCTTCAGTATAGGCATTGTCCAGGCTCAGCATTGGAACAGAATGCTCGACGGTTTCAAAGCCCTCGGCAGGTTTGCCGCCTACCCGCTGCGTGGGAGAGTCGGGTGTAATCGTTTCCGGATGTTCGGATTCCAGGCGCTGCAGCTCTCGGTAGAGTTTGTCAAACTCAGCGTCCGATATCTCCGGCGCATCCAGCACGTAGTAGCAGTGCTCGTGGTGGCGAATCACTTCGCGCAGCTCGTCAATGCGACGCAGGATGGAACTCTTGGTAAACATTGCCTTCAAGAAGCCGATACAAGGAACCGGCCTGCAGATTATTGGCTTTTTCAAATGCGACGCAAGGAAATTTCCTTTCCAATAACGAGACGGAACCGGCCCACCAGCACATTCCCAGCAAGAGCAACCTTAGGGTCCCCGCCGGTCATCTCAACCGTTAGTATGTGTTGGAAGGTGTCACGAAAGAAAGGGGTGGCATATGATTGAGATCGTCCACGAGGGTCGCTGCCCAAACTGTGGGAGCCAACGCTCCTGCGTCAGCTGGCAAGGCAAGGACCCGAACGAGATTCCCGACTTCGAGAAGTTCTCGACCCCCCATTTGCATTGCTGTGGCTTCCGCTTTCCCGCAACTCAGATCGGCCTTCGTTCAGACGGGCGAGTGATCCGTTTGAAGCCGCTTAAGGCCGCCTAACCTCCTTCCCTCCAATTTTTTCACGCCAAGTTGCCCGACAGCTTGCCCCTCCGCCGGGGTCGAAGTCACCCAAACACTGATCATCGGCCCAGCTCCCACCGGTTCAAGCCAGGAAGCTGGGGTCTGCCTGAGGTCCCCGCTCCAGAATTTTCTGGGGAAGAAACGGCGCCGTGATGGCAACCCACCCACTCGACGGAGGTAAGGCGCAGCCAAATTCTTGTCTTCTCTACCCGGCTGCGGTTGAACCTTTGTGAGATATATTGGGGAGGAAGTCGAATATGATTCTGTCGGCTGCCAGAAAACGAACTGAAATGATCAGTCGAATCAAATTGGATTCCAGCGTCTGCCGCGACTTCGCCCAATCGTCCCGCCGCGAATGGCTGGAGACGAACGGCCGAGGTGGATACGCCTCGGGAACCGTAAGCGGAGCCAACACGCGGCGTTATCATGGACTCCTGATCGCCTCCCTGAAACCGCCTGTCGAGCGCTATGTTCTATTGGCCAACCTTGAGGAAACGGTGATGGTGGGCCAACAGCATTATGAGCTGGCGTGCAATCAGTATCCTCAGACGGTGCATCCGCAGGGCTTCCAATATATTGAGGAGTTCAAGCTGGCCCCGTTTCCAACCTGGACATACAACGTAGCCGGGGTCACTATCCAAAAAGTCCTGGCGATGGTTTATGGGGAAAATACCACTCTCATTTCCTATGAGCTGCTGAACCCGGAGGAGTCTCCTTTTGCGGTCCTGGCCTTACGACCGATGTTGGCCTTCCGCGACTATCATTCCTTGACCGTTAAGAACGACTCTCTTCAGACCGCTCCCCAACGGGAAGAGCCCGGACTCCTGGAACTGTGTCCTTATTCGGGCTTGCCCCCCATTCGGCTTCTGCACAACGGTGCCGGCTTCACTCAAAGCCCGGACTGGTACCGTCAATTCGAGTACACCCAGGAATTGGAGCGGGGGCTCGACTATCGAGAGGACCTCTTCAGCCCCGGTTACTTCAGTTTTCTCCTGAACGCCGAGCAACCCCGAGCCTACGTCGTGGCTACCTTGGACCGCTCTGAGATGAGGGGGTTGTCCATGCTGGATGAGGTGCTGGAGGGGGAAGCCGCGAGACGACGCCGGTTGGTCGTACCGGTCAATACCACGGATCCGTTTGTCGAAGATCTGTCCATGGCGGCGGATCATTTCATCGTCACAAGGGCCGATGGCGCCAGTTCCGTCATCGCCGGATATCATTGGTTCACGGACTGGGGACGCGATACCATGATCGCCCTCCCGGGACTTACCCTGGCAACTCGTCGTTTCGATCTGGCCAAGGAAATTCTGGGCTCATTCCTGAAATTCATCAACCAGGGGATGCTGCCCAATCGCTTTCCCGATCATGGAGAAGAGCCGGCCTACAACACCGTCGACGCCACTCTCTGGTTGTTTCACGTCGTTCGTGAGTATCTGCTGGCTACCGGCGATGAAGCCTTCGTGCGCCAGGAGGCTTTTCACAAGCTGGAAGAAGTCATTGAGTGGCATATCCAGGGGACCCGCTATCACATCGGCATGGACCCCTCAGACAGCCTTTTGGCCGCGGGCAGCGAAGGGGCTCAACTGACCTGGATGGACGCCAAAATCGGCGACTGGGTGGTGACGCCGCGCCATGGAAAACCGGTGGAGGTCAATGCGCTTTGGCATCATGCCATGCGAGTGATGGAGGACCTGTCCGCCCGCTTTTCCGAGCCGGCCAAAGCCAAGTATTTTGGTGCGTTGGCCGATCGTATTCGTGAGAGCTTCAACGCAGTCTTCTGGAATCCCGAAGCAGCGTGTTTGTATGACGCCGTAAACGGAGACGACCGCGACTCCAAGATCCGACCCAATCAGATTTTCGCGGTCAGCTTGCCTTTTCCGCTGCTCCCCGCTGAGCGCGCCCGCTCCGTGGTTCGGGTGGTCGAGGAGCATCTTCTGACGCCCTACGGCCTGCGCAGCCTCTCCCCAAGCAATCGGGACTACAAGGGAGTCTACCGAGGCGGCGTCTATGAACGCGACAGCGCCTACCATCAAGGGACGGTCTGGCCCTGGTTGATCGGGCCTTTCGTAGACGCCTGTCTGAATGTTGAGGGCCCTTCACCCGCGGTTCGCGAACGGCTGCTGCAACTATTCGAACCTCTCAAAGCGCACCGGCAGGAAGCGCTGCTCGGCTCCATTTCGGAGATCTTCGACGCCGAACCGCCTCACCTTCCCAAGGGCTGTGCCGCTCAAGCGTGGAGCGTAGCCGAAGTCCTGCGCGCGTACCGGAGGCTCTCAGAAGGCCAAATCTGATCTCCGACTGCCTTGCCGGCTCCTCTGACAGCACGAGCGGGGGGCCTGAGTTAGCGCCGGCGGTAGACCAGTTCCGCGTCCGCCCTGACCGTGAGGAGGTCGGCCTGGAGTGTGCCCACCAGTTCCCCACTTCTGAACTTGAACCTCACCTCCTGGCCAGACGTCGCGAAAGTACACTCGTCTCGTGACCAGGAAGTAGAGACTTCACCATCCGTCGTGTAGCGATATTCCGTGGCAACCGTGCAGGTCCGGTCCGCACGCAGTTCAGCGTCGCCAGCGATCACCTCCTGCTTGAATCCAGTGGAACGGTTTTCCGCAACCACAGCCGGAAGACTCTGCCCGTTCGCTGAAACCAAATGGAACCGGCCAACCGCAGACGAAGCTTGAGAATCGTTCCATACCACCTGACCATGGAAGATCCCGATCCACAACGGGATGAGGACAAAGAGCATTTGCATAGGCTTATTGGATGTCCCAGGCGAGCCATTGTTTGTCTGGGTGTCAGATCGGACAATGGCTGCCACCCGTTTCCCGCAGCCCATCTCGCCAGAATCTGTGAAATGCGAGTCCGACGGTTGCTTTCACCTTGCGTCCCGCCGCCTGGATCTCAAATGAAGGATGGCCGCGACGCCGCAACCAAACAGTAAGCTGACCATCGCCACCTCAGCATAGCCACCCTGCCAACCCACGGGAATCACCATGCGCACCAAAGCCAGCGGAAATAGCAGGATCTCCGACAAATACGCCAGAGTGACCGCGCCGGGAGCCGACCAAAAGCCTCTCTTCACGTCAAAGGCAGCCCGCAAGGCCAGTATTGTCCCCGCCACGCTCAAAGCAAAGTGAAGGCCGGCGGCGCTGATGAACCAAAGTAACAAACGTCTCATCCAGAAACCTCAATCCGGCCACGCCAGGGCTTGACTCGACCGCCTGACAAACCTACTGAGATTGGCAAGTATCCATTTCAGGTGACTATGCCTTCCAAAGCTGGGGCCCAATGGGATCTGACACAGGGCCTGTTACAGAAGATTAACCCGAAGAAAAAAGCCCAATGGCATTGAGGTCTTCGGGCGTGTGGATCCAGCCTTCCTTCCCGTCAATGCGGACCTTCACCCAGAGATCCTGCCCAACAGAGAGCTGGACGGACTGCAGCCCTTCTTCCCAAGTGATGAGCACTTTGCCGGCCAAAACCTCAATTCTCGAGTCTGGCTTGACCACAACGTGAGCCGGTGGCCCAGAACGTTGGTTCGATTTCTGAAACAGGCGCACAAATGTCATCGCCTGTTCCCGGGCCGCCAGTCGAGCCTCCTCGGCCGGCATCTTGCAACCTTCCTCAGCCATACCCTGACCCGTCTGGTAGAAACAGTGCTGCCCAAGCTCCAGCCTTCCTTTGACCCAATCCACACTTACGGGAACGGAGACAAAGAAGTATCCGGTCCAGACCCGAATCTTGAGAATATCCGGTGTGATCTGCCTGAGAACCCCCACTGGGCTCACAGCTCCGAGAACAAACTGACCCAGCTCACCTTCGGCCACGAGCGGCTTGCCGAAGGAAACAAGCTGGCCTTCCACAACGCCCACAACCTGCCAAGGTCCTCCGCTGAGCGGAGCCGAAGGTAAACAGCCCGAATCAATCAAGAGGCCTGTGCCGTGTTTGCCCGATAACAGTCGAACGGTTGCCGAGCAGGTCTCGATAAACGCACCATTCTCGACGATGGCTGGTGAAAGAGACGTTTGGTGTCGAACTCCTCCGGTGGCGTCGCGGATTTCGAGGGAAACGAGCGTCCGGGAGTCAGGATCGACCTTGCCAGGCAAGCGCTTGTAGCGCAAGACGACAGTAAAATTCTGTCCCTCAAGTTTGAACGGGCCCTGACGTTCTTCAACGTCTTCGAGCGGCTCCACCCCTGTCACAGCGTTCTTGGCCTGGCCTCCCTGGACGAGGTTGAGGACGGTCTCCATGCGTTTTCGAGCCGCTGCCGGTGCAACCGACGTGCCTTTCAAAGTCGGAAACCAGGTCCTTTTCTCTCGAGTTTGCACGGATTTCTGGAACAGCTCAAAGCAGTCGACCATTTTTGCTGTCTGAGGACCCGCGAGAACGGAACTTGCCACAAGAAGGAACAGCAGATTTCCATTCATTCTCACTCCAGATTGTCTCAGCCGGCGATTAACCACAACGCTGCGTCTGTAGACGGCCAGACCCCATCATTGGTGCCTTCGAATCTGAATCTGACCATTCCTGTCGATCGCGTACTCTCTTGAATACGCCGTGACAGCCCTGCGGTGAACCAGGACGGTTTGTACCACGAAGTGGTCGTCTTCGGGGACGATCTTGAAGGGTTGCGGTTCCGAACAAATGTCTTTCGTCAGTTCGAACCTGGTCGAGTCGATCGGGGGAGGCAACGAGGAGAGGCAGCTATCGTCCGAGTACAACAGGAAACCGCGGAGGAAGAAGGCTGCGAACTCCTGGACATTGTCCGGCGTGATCTGCACTCTTTGTTCAAGGTTGATCTGGTTGAAGTGCGCCAGCGTGCGTTGGGGTGATAATCGGAGAACGTTGTCGGTGAGAAGGTGCACCTGGCCGTTCCGTCCAACCGCCACAGTGGGACGATGATACCAACTCGAGGCCAGCAATTTGAACACCCGGTAATCCGGCCAGAAAGGCTGAGCCGCCGGCACCCAGGTTGGGTTCGGAGATGGGAACACCCGATCCAAAGCGGCTTTCGTGCCGGGATCCAGCTCATCCAGCGCAGGCCTTTGACCGAAGGCCAACACCCCACTCAGGAGGAGAAGAGCGCCCGCTGGAAATGGACTCCCGGCTTCAGGCCGCCGACTCCGGCCGGTGCCGGCTGAACCTGGAAACCGGTATCTACGACCGATCCTGGTACTGATCGTGTCGACGCAGCCACGCCATGCTGTACGGCAATTCATCTTCATCACGTCCTTTTGGAACGAGATCCATGTAGTGGTACGCGCCATTCAACATGTCCAATCCCCGGGCATAACAGGAGTAGGTGTGGAACACGTCTCCTTGCCGGTCCCTGTAAAACACGCTGATCCCTGGAGCTTCCTCTCTGGGAAAACGACCCACCCGGAAGTTGTAGAACATCTCTCCTTTGTTCATCTCATCAGCCGTGAAGGTAACGTGGAAGTCGCGGTTGAAGTCGCTTCCAAGCGACGACACCCACTTGAAACTCCAGCCCATGCGCCGTTTGTAAGCTTCCAGCTTATCCAAGGGAGCCCGGGAAACGGCGACAAGGCTGATATCACGATGTTTGAGATGAATCACAATCCCATTGAAGTTGTCTGCCCAAAAAGAGCAGCTGGGACAACCTTCCGTCCACTCCGGACCATACATGAAGTGATACACAATGAGCTGGCTCTGACCTTCGAACAAGTCACGGAGGGATTCATTACCGTCCGGAGTGTGGAAAAGATACTCCTTTTCAACCCTGACCCAGGGAAGCTGTCTCCTCTCCGCACTCAACTGGTCGCGCAGCCGCGTGAACTCCTTTTCCTTGGCAAGATGCTCTTTGCGGGCCATGAGCCATTCTTCCTTCGAAACCACTCGATGCTCCTGCATGCTGGACCTCCTTGATTAGGTTGTAGCCGGGCTGCCGATCTCGCACCGGATGGACGTCCGGGAGAAGTGATGTCCTCTCTATTCAGTGTCTCGCACAAGCATGGCCGGTACCCCTATGCTAGGCTTTCCCGCTCGTCAATGTCCAGCCGGAGCAAGACCTGAGAAACAGTGGCCTACCGTCTGCCTCGACCGCAGAAACAAGGTGCAGGGTGAAGCCCACTTTACCGGGCAAGCCAGCGATCGATCCGGCCAAGAGAGGAAGGGATTTAGGAGGGCCTTGAAGGGTGCGGTGAATCCAGATCCTTTGAGCGGAAACCGCGGACGGGAACAGAAGGATGCCTGGGTGCTGCCACAGTCGAGCGAGGGCGTTGTGGTGCCCGCCTGACCGCCTGCGGCGGTCACGTTTGCCCGAGAGACGAACCCCGCGCTTTCCAGCCCTGAATGAGGCCCGCAAGGCCGACCCCGAAAACAACCCCGCTCGCGAAGAGCATCAGGAAATCCACCGTGCGGACGTGAAGGGCCGCGCGCTGAGCGGCCCCAAGGGCAATGATCATCAACACAGCAAGAACGGCAAGACGGCGACGGGACGGTTTTTCCATAGGCTCAATCTTCCGTAGACAGGCTCAGCGGATTATCTCGACTTTAGGACGAACCATCTGCAACCTGGGTTGTCATGTGCCTTCTCGGTTGAAGCTTTTCGAGCATCCGAGGCGGCGTTGTCGTGATTCTCTGGCGCCGGCAGCAGGATGCCGTCTTAGCACCCTTCCAGTCCTGGCCGACAAAGACCCCGGTTGCTGAGGCGCCGTTCAGACGTGCTGATCCACCAGGATCGGATTTCCATCGGGGTCCACCACCATGAAGCTGGCTGGGCCAGTTGAGTTCTCATCTGCCTCCTGGATCAACTCCACGCCCTGCGCTTTCAAATGGCGTTGGAGGTCGCGCACGTCGGTAAAGTTCTCCACCTTCTGGGCGTTCTGATCCCAGCCAGGATTGAAGGTCATAATATTGCGTTCGAACAGGCCCTGAAACAGGCCGATTACGTGGTTGCCGTTCTTTAGGATGAGCCAGTTTTGGGAGGCATCACCGGCGAATGTCCGGAAGCCAAGTTTTTCATAGAAGGCCTGGGACGCCTGAATATTCTTGACGGCCAGGCTGACCGAGAAAGCACCGAGGTCCATGTTTGGCTCCTTTCGATTCTGGGGACGTCTTGAGTTACGAACGATCGGCCGATTGAGTTCCTTGGATGTTGCTCTCTGCAAAAAAAAGAGGCTCTTTGACACAAGATTCGACCCATCCTGACATGCCGCGCATTCATCAGCCGTGCACATGGTCAAGTTCGACAGGATCTTCACTTTCTTGCTTCCAATCCTGAATCGTAGTCTAACTTGGTTGTGTGAAGCGATAAGCGTGTATGTTTGAGGTTTGTCAAGAAGACCAGAATCCTTTCCTTCAGAGATGAAGAGGCTAACACCGGTCCGCGAACAGTTTCAACACTTCGTAAAGGAGTGAAACAGAGTTCTTTGGGGCGACGTTTTCTGTCAGGGTCACCAGTCGGTGAAAGAGTTGTTGGAGGCAGATTCGCAACGGTAGCGATATATGATGACCGAGGAGCATGAGCGGGCCCGAGATCCGGAACGCGATCCATGGTGTGCTTTGTCAATATTCACAGCGCGGATCGCATCATCTTTGTGATCTTCCACCCGTTTCAACAGCTGTTGGGATAGCTCACCCTTAGACTTTTGCTCAAGCAGGTCGTCATCACCCTGGATCGTGGCTCTTATTTCGGACCCATCAGACATGGTATATTGACACCGTCATACTACCCTTATGAAAAATCAGTTGGCCTCTTGTTGGATTGAACGCAGAGTACCGACGAAGACAGACTGATCCCATGAAGTTGGCCCCGGCTGGAGCTTCTGGTTGAGTGGCGGGCAAGATCTTGAGCACAGCTCCCGGCCGAAAGTCCACAGTGCTGCGCTTGAAAGTCGAAAGTCCACGACATCCTTTCGAAATCCAACCGGCACGATGAGCACCGGCAAGAGGTCGACGATCGCATGTCCAGGCGTCTGGGAACGGGGCTGCGAATGGTACCGCTGAGAACCTTTCGCTCGGAGGAGGATGCTCGAACGGCAGTGAGTTCCCCATCCTGCTCTGCCTCGTTCAACTTCTGGGGCTCGGGCGCAAGTCCCCGACGAAGGACTCTGTCCCATTTCGGGGGGTGTGTTCGAGTTGAAGGAGGGTGAGAGAGTGAAGGGGTCCATTGCGCTTTCGATTCTCCTCGCCTCACTGTCGGGGATGTCGTTGGCCCAAAGTGGCCAAGGAATAATTACTGGGGTGATCAGCGATGCCTCTGGCGCGGAGGTGGCTGGGGCCCAAGTGACGATCACGAGCCAGACTACCGGTCTGGAGGCACGTGTGGTCTCCACCACTTCCGGAGTCTTTCGGGCCCCCAACTTGACGCCGGGTCGGTATCGGGTGGTGGTCACACTCAGAGGGTTTAAGACTGCTGTCAAAGAGAACGTCGAGTTATTGCTGGGGCAAACTGTCACAGCGGGTTTCCGGCTGGAAGTGGGGGACCTGGCTGAATCGATCACCGTCTCCTCTGAGCCCAACTTGTTGGACTTTGGGTCGATGGAACTCGGAACCAACGCGACAGAAAAGGAGGTCCACAGTTGGCCCATCATCGTGGAGGATGGAACCCGCCAGCTTCAGAGTTTTGTCTTCCGCACCATGCCGGGAACCCAGGGTAACAGTTTTCAAGGTTCGGTCAATGGTGGCCAAACTTTCAGCCATGAGATCTTAATTGACGGGATTTCCCTGGGCAGGATGGATATCGCTGGCGGAAGCAACGTGGAATTCACGGCCACGATGGACGCAGTCTCTGAATTTCGATTACAGACCGGAGCGTTGTCGGCTCAGTACGGAAGCACGCAGACAGCAGTCGCCAGCTTTGGCCTTCGAAGTGGCAGCAACGAATATCATCTCAGTCTTTTCGAGTTCCACACCAATTCCGCTCTGAACGCCAACAGTTGGGGTGCGAACCTGTTTGGCAATCGAAAAGAGCCCAAACTGGAAAACAACTTTGGAGTGATCTTTGGAGGACCGATTCGGCGTGACAGGACTCATTTCTTCTTCTCTTACGAGGGCGACCGCTATCGCGACCACACCGTCGTCGGACGCCTGACCGCGCCGCTCCCGGAATACAAGCGTGGTGACTTTTCACGGCTGCTGGACCCGACCTTTACGGGCGACCCGCTGTCGGGAACGATCGTTGGCCAAGATGCGCTGGGCCGCAACGTCGTCTACGGGCAGATCTACGATCCAGCGACAAGCCGACAGTTACCCGATGGGCGCTGGATTCGCGATCCCTTTCCAGGCAACTTGATCCCTCAAAATCAGTTCAGTCGAGTCACGGCAAAGATACTGGCGAACGATGACGTTCCCAACCCCCAGCTTGATCTTTTTCGAAATAATCATCCGGCAACCAACACCTTGAGCCGGAGAGATATCGATAACTTCAGCGTGAAACTGGACCACGTGCTCGCAACCGACCATAGACTGTCGGGTTCGGTGGTCTTCAATGATCGACTTAACTACTTCTACGGTCCTCTAGCAATGCTGGGAGTCCCGTTCCCCGGTTCAGCGGCGCTGGGCACGCGCGTACAATACCTGCCGGGCTGGATTGTCCGCCTGGCGGAGGACTGGACTCCACGGGCGACACTCTTGAACCACCTAGCCATCGGCTACAATCGCCTGAACCACCACAACCTCCCGGGGGTTTTCGGACAGAAAGACTGGGCCATGGAGCTCGGTTTGGTTGGAGTGGGCGGAGCCACCTTTCCTGTCATTCGCTTTAGCGGTGCTTCTGCAACCCTGCGAGGATTCTTGCTGCCAATGGGAAACGATTTTGCTGCTTTGGCACCCAATGGCAGCACCATCCTGCAGGACGACCTCACCTGGCTCGCGGGAAGGCATAGCTTCAGGACAGGACTTGAGCACCGCCGTTACTACACAAACAACCGTAACATCTTGGGGGCTGGAAACTATCGCTTCCACAACGAGAACACCGCTTTGCCTGGATTCCCAAATCAGACCGGCTTCTCCTACGCCAGCTTCCTGCTCGGAGCCGCGTTTGCCACCGACCTCTATCTTCCCTACGTGACCATGGGGATTCGAAGTCGAAATACGAGCTTCTACTTCCAGGATGACTGGAAGCTCACCTCAAGACTCGTGCTGAACCTGGGTGTTCGTTGGGAAATCCCCCAGCCCCTCGCTGAAGTCGCCCAACGCATGTCGAGCCTTGCCCCGGATCTACCGAATCCCGGGGCTGGAGGGCGACCGGGCGCATTAGCGTTTCTGGGAGACTGCCGGGGTTGCACAGGAAGGTCAAGTTTTGCGAAAAATTACTATCGCCAGTGGGCGCCTCGCGTGGGATTAACTTACGCGGCTACCGAAAAAATCGTGGTCCGAGCCGGCTACGGTATCAACTTCAGCCCGCCCATCCTGGACGGCTTCGACTTCCCGTATGAGGGAGGCTTCAACGGCTCCAATCCCATCAACCCAAGACGAGGGCGGTTCCGCGAAGACCCTGTCTACAATTGGGACAATCCCTACCCCTGGCACCCCTTAACTTTGCCGAACAGGGATCCATCCCTTCTCAACGGCTTGAACATCGGCTACTACCTGTCAAATGCTCAGCACACAGCCTATGTCCAGAACTGGAACCTAGGCATCCAGTACGAGCTACCCTGTGAGGCAAGAGTCGAAGCCAACTACGTGGGTAACAAGGGAACTCGACTGAATGAGTCGGACTACAAGTACCTCTTGAATCAAGTGGACTCGGCACATCTGTCACTTGGCGATGCGCTGGTGGAGGATATTGCAGACCACCCCGAGATCCCACTGCCCTATTTGGGATTTCAAGGGAGCGTCGCTCAGGCCTTACGTCCCTTCCCACAGTACTACGACGTATCAACCCACAGGTTAGGCGAGGGTTGGTCGGCCTATCACTCTGTACAAGTCACGGTCACAAAACGGAGCAACCACGGCTTGAACTTTTTGGCTGCCTACACCTTCTCTAAGGCCTTGGCAAACACCGATTCGGCAGGCCCGGGGATCTACAGCTACGCCGGGCAGGACTTTTACAGACGAACGGCTGATTACTCGGTGACTTCCTTCCATTTTCCGCAAGACCTGAAAATGAGCTGGACTTATGAGTTACCCTTTGGAGTAGAAGGGCGGTGGCTGAAGACTGGGCCCTTGTCGAAGATTCTCAGCGGCTGGTCAGCCAGCACCATTCAACGATACCGCTCCGGGGATCCTCTGGGGCTCTACACGGAAGGCTTTGACACGACTGCACTGTTCAATCCTCAAGTTCGCGCGGATGTCGTCCTGCCGCGAGGCCAGCAGGTCATCGGGAAGCCTAACAACCCGGATGTTTTTAAAGGCAGGCCCTACCTAAATCCCGCCGCTTTTGCAGCTCCGCCTAAGACAGACAGAGATGTTCCAGTTCGGCTGGGAAACGCCCCCCGATTTCTCTCGAATCTAAGAGGGTTCGCATACTTGAGCGAGGATTTCGCCCTTATCAAGCGCTCGGCGCTCAACTCTCACGGAGGGGCTCAGTTCGAGCTTCGAATTGATGCGGTTAACTTTTTCAACCGGATCAGGCTGGACAATCCTGATACCACTGTCGGGTACGAGGGCTTCGGCCGGGTCTTCGGGAAGTCAGGCAATCCGAGAAACATTCAGGTGGGCATACGATTGAGCTTTTGAGTCGCTTAGCCGCTGTCTTGTGATCGCCGCCCTACATGCAGCTTTCGTTCTCCCCAAGAAGAGAACAAAAGAAAGCTTTTCAAACAGCTCCGTCAGGAGGGAAATCGTTCAGAGAAGCGCGTCCCCTTTAACTTTTTCGGCTTCGTCAGAAGCAGCAATTACTGGCGGTTCGCTGTGTCGCTCCCGACGGAACCACAGGAATCCAAGGAGATACTGCGCTCCCAGCGTATTTAGCGGGCAATCGTGAGCTTGTCTTCCGGACGCGCAAACTACCTACCACCGCTGTTTGACACGTCTCCTACGCCAGCACAAATCAACACCCACAGGGCTGCCCGTCCTTTGAACCTTGACCACGGGTTCATGTCGAGACTGTTGCCCCTCCTCACTCCCGTGGCCCGTCAGATTCAGCCCTTCGGGCTTGCGGAGGGACGCGCGCTCAGTGCATCGGTCGGCCGCCCCACTACTGATCATGGTGCAACCCAGTCGAACGCGTAGACTTCTCTGGGGCCCTCTGCTCTCGAGGTAAACAACACAATTGGCGAGTCGTCCGGAGCTAACCCTACCCAACCACCGTCGGTTCCGCTCTCAACCGGTTGAGTCAAGTCAATAATTCGTTCCAATCTCCGGGTTCGGATCTCGATGCGGTAGTAACCTCTCTTCTCGTCATTCTGAGTCCAGTCGATGAAATAGAGAGCCTGCCCATCGCGGGACCAAACTGGATAATAGGGCTCACCTTGTGCCAAGTCGGCCCATTGCTGCGTCTTGAAATCGAAGAGCGTGACGGTCTTGAAATTGGCCGTCGCAGCCAGATAACGGCCGTCCGGCGACCACCGCGGGTAGAGGCGATGTCCAGAGCCCGCTACTCGTCTCACTGTCCGGGTCTCCAAATCCAGAATGTAGATCGGCATGAGACTTGCAGCTTCTTCTGCAGGTTTTGGCCGGCGGTAGAAGACTACCGAATTCCCATCAGGCGACCAGTCAGGGTCGCGCTCCTCAGCCTGACTTGTGCCTTGCATGTCCCCGCTCGACAACGCTTTCCCTGACAGCGCATCGCCGCCAGAAAACAGGGGTTGGGCTGTGTCACCATCGGCGGAGACCATCCAGATCTTCCAGGGTCTTTCGGGAGTCTTAGCCATAAACACAATTCTTTTTCCGTCCGGCGACCAGCGTGGTTTTGAGGCCTTCAGCGGAGCAGAAGTGAGCTGGAGTCTTTGGCTGCCATCCATCCTGCTCCGGATTAGGTTCGCCTCCGGGAATGAAACATAAGTAATCCATTGGCCGTCCTTGGAGAAGTCCAGTTGTTCGGCTGAGATGCCCGACAGGTAAGGTGCCCATTCACCCGATTTCGAGTCGTAGCGCATCAGTTGGTCCACCATCGAACCGGCTCGGCCGAGAAAGAAAACTCTCTTCCCATCTTTGCTGGGAAGCGGCTTTCCGGTTTCCATGGGCCCTGAGGTCAGTCGGACAGGCTCGCGGCTCGGCCTCTTCAAAAAGCCTTCGTCTTCACGGACCGCCCAGACATTGTCTCCTCCCCCGCGGTAAGAGTCGAAAAGGAAATAACGCCCGTCAGGAGTCCACCGGCCGGCGCAGTCAGCGCTCGCCGGCGGATTGTTCCAGTCAGGAAAACGAGGATGAAGATTGGACCCGTCGGCATCTATCTCCCAGAGTTGGTTGAACTCGGTATGAGGATCGTCTGAAACGCTGACCGTCAAACGCCTTCCGTCAGGAGCCCACCGAATAAAGAAGGGGTGACCAGGCATTGTCAAGAGCTTGCGGGGCTCAGTTCCGTCGCTGTTGGCAAGGTACAGGTCGTTCTCCTTGATGTAAGCAAGCTTCTCCCCGTTGGGCGACCATGTCGCCTCCCAAGCTTCCAGATCAGCCAAGCGACGGGCGCTCCCCCCCACCATGGGAAGAATCCAAAGCGGGCCTGGAACTCCGAGTCCACTCCAGCTCGCCACTAGAAGTTCACTCCCGTGTGGCGATATGTCAAGGACGGAAGCCGAGGGAAGTGACATGGAAATTGGGAATACCTCTCCGCCGCTAGTGGAGACATAGGCTGGCGTCCAGCGGCCTCCTACATTTTCAGTGAAGTAGACTCGGGCACCATCTGTGAGGAGTGAGTACAACTTGGGCCGACGATCGCTGGTGATTTGGACCGTGTTCAGGACTGTGGGCGCCGGCACCGCTGACCGCAGCCATATCACAAGAAGAAGCGAGCAGACTGTCGAAGCCAGCACCAGCAGCGCAATCCACAATAGCGAGCGGAGCTTCTTGCTTGGTAGCGCTCGGACAGGTAGCTCTTGAGTCTTTCCCAACAGGCCGTCGATTCTACCGGCCGACACCTCAGGTTGGTCCTTGCTCTCTACTCGTCCCGCATCTTCTTCGACCTCCAGCCGTCGCCTCAGTCTCCTGAGATCTCTTTCTAACTCGCTAGCTTTCTGGTAGCGAGCCTCGAGATTCTTCGACAAACTTCTGAAAATGATCCGCTCGAGTTCCGCCGGAAGGCGAGCCAACTGCGACGGCGGCAAGGGCTCTTTCTCAACAATGGCGACGATCACGTCCGTGGCGGTTTCACTCCCAAAGGGGAGCTGGCCTGTCACCATCTCATATAGCACCACTCCCAGGCTGAACAAATCCGTACGAATGTCCAACTTCAGCCCTCGCGCCTGTTCGGGTGACATATAGCGTGCTGTCCCCATGAGTAGTCCTGCTACCGTCTCGCTCCATTGGATCTTGTCATTTTGGGCCTCTCCAACTGTTTCATTTCGCTCGCTTAGCTTGGCCAGACCGAAGTCGAGTACTTTCGCAAGACCATCCCGTCGCAACATGATGTTTTCTGGCTTAACGTCGCGGTGCACGATGCCAGCTGTGTGGGCCGCTCCCAAAGCACTGGCCACTTGTATGGCAACGTCGAGGATCTCCCGCACCGGCAATGGTCCGCCCGCCATGTGCTGCCGCAGCGTTCGGCCCTCGATAAACTCTGTCACGATAAAGAACTTGCCGTTCTGTTCTGCGATCTCGTGGATGGTGACTATGTTCGGATGATTGAGGGACGCGGCCGAGCGAGCCTCTCGCTGGAAACGGCTCAACCGGTCTCGGTCGCTTGTGAATTGGCTGGGCAGTAGCTTCAAGGCAATCCTGCGACCAAGCCGAATGTCTCTGGCTAGGTACACTTCACCCATTCCGCCTTGGCCCAATGCGGAAAGAATCTGGTAAGGGCCAATCTCATGACCCACTAGTGTCGAGACCTCAGCCTCGGCGGTCTTGATCGCGCCCACAGACGCCGGCTCGGCCAAGAAGCTTCCTGCTCGCTCGTGGGCTGTCAGCAAGGCCTCAACATCCTGGCGCAACGCCTCGTCGCCAGCACACGCTGTAGCAAGAAAAGCGGATCGCTGGCTGGGCTCTTGCTCCAGAGCCAAGTCGACCAGAGAGTCAATCTGCCGCCAACGCTCAGGGGTCATAACAATGATAGGGATTCATCTATGATGATTATAGACCACCTTATGGATTCGGGCGACGACAAGCCTGATGGAGCCGAACTACTTAGCGAAGTCAAGCTGGCCTTCAGGTCAGCATGAGCACGGTTTCAACTCATCGGTATTACCAGGATTTTGAAGAGATCCCCTTGACAAGATCGACTCTTGGGGGAGCTGATATCTGTGCTTTGGCGGTAGGAGGCTTCTCCGAAAGAGCTCATCGACAGGCGCGCACGTCCGCCGTTACTCAATTTAAATCGGCTCGTTAGGGCCACCCGCAGGCCATTCATGTGCCCGCTATTGGCACGATCACCGTGGGCAGCTCTGCATACCCATTTCCCAGACCGCAAGCCAAATGATTCATTGATCTGATGCGTCCAGCACCTTGAGTTTTGTCCTGAACTAGTTGACAGATCCACCGTGCCTACAGGAAACCAAGTAACAACAAGTCACGTTGGCTGCGTAGAATGCCAGCGAGGACGTCCTATGAGATCGATGCCGGCTCGGGTCGGAGGGAAGGGATATCCGGAGTCTGGCTCCACCTTTCACTGCTTCTCGATATGCATTGTCACGGGTTCGAGGACCCCGTGGGCCTGTTTGGCCGCGGCAATCTCGGGCGAAACGAGTGCTGCCTGCATGGCCGCGAGATCATGGACGTCCACACTGACCGCCACGTTGTTGCTGCCGTCCGCGCTTAGGTAATCAACCACGCTCGATCCCCACGACGCAAAGGCTGCCACTCGCTCAGAATGCTTGCCGGCCCAATGGGCGCGGTCCCGGACAGCATGGGTAAAGACGACTCTAGGCATGGTTCCTCCTGTAGCGTGCCGGTACCGTCTTCGAACACGAAGCAGCACGGCATGACTGGGCCATTCAGGCCCCACCATCGCTTGAAGCTCGATCGTATGAGCGCCGCCTCGTTTCGAAAACTCTGGACTTTGGATTCAGGTTTTCAATCAATCCTTCTGGAGACTAGTGACAGGGTCCATTGAAGTCAAGCGGTTTATCGCGGGCCAACTCGTCCTCCTGGCCGGCTCCCAAGAAACGCCTGATCGCCTGCGGCGGGTGTCTTCTTCAGCGGAAGAAGACAATTCCTGGACGTGACTGTCCTGGCCTGCTCTGGAGCTTTCGGTGGGTGGGCGTTCCACTCAGGCGAGCGACAGGGCTCCGGTGGGCGGACGTCAGTCGTAGATGGGCTCCAACGATTCGAATTTCCGAAAGCGTCCGGCCTCGGTGGCGTCGGCGTCGCGTTGCAGTCGAATCAGGTTCAACGCCAGCCAGCCGGCGCCGCTGCGGGCATCATAGAGTTGGATGCGGGCGCTTTGATCCCCCTCCGGATAAAGCTGCATCTGACTCAGGAACAAGCCTCGCTGGAGGAAGCGGGATATGGCATCCGAGGCCAGTTCCCTGGCCTTGTTCAGATGTTTGGGAGTCGCCGTCACCTCGTGCAGGTCGAGAGCGGCGCTGAGGGCGCAGCTGCGAGCTTCGATCTCATCGGATATCAGCGACCGTTCGATGACGCTCTGGAAAGTCGTGGTTGCCGAAATCCGCGAAACGACGACATCCGCGACCTCCAGCGCCGCCGGATCACCGGTCAGCGAATAGGCGAGGACCGCCGCCTTGGCCTGCCGCAGCGGTCCACTCCACAGGGGCGCGTAGTGCCCCGGCTTCTTGTCCGTGCCATCGGCTCCCACCACCTCGCGAAACTGACCGTTGGCCGTGAGAAAGTATTGCCTGCAAGCCTTAATGTAGGCCAGAGCCCGGTCGGCAAAGATCGGGTCAGGGTGCCACTGGTAGGCGCGCAACAGAAACAGGGAGACCTGGCCCATTTCAGCCAGACCCGGATCCTGTTCCTCTCGCTGGATGCAGTTTCGGACCAGGTTGGTGCGCGGATGGCGGTGTCCCCAAAAGAGGTCTGCCATCCGGCGGGCCCACTGCAGGTAACGGGGATCTCCGGTTTTCGAGTGAAGAAAGGCAAAGGCGTGGGCAAACAGGCCTGAATGCTTGATGAACGTCAGGACGTCTCCGGTCCGGCGTCCGCTGAAATAGTCGGAATGGCGATTGTTGAGAAACGTCTCGTGATCGATGATTTTGTACTCGTAGATGGCCTCGATTTCTGCTTTCGTCTTCTCAGGAGACTTCTCCCACATCAGATCGTAGATGGTCGTCCACCGCTCCAGTTCGTGTGCGAATAAGAAATTGCGGGAAGAGCGGACCGTGAAGGCCCCCCCAATCAGCACGTCGAGGAAGACGTTGTAGAAAATGTGTTCGCCCCAGCCAAACATGCCCGTCTGTGGACTGACCATGTTCTCCAGGAAGAAGGTCAGGTAGGCGTCCGCCGCAGCGGCATACCTCGGAACACCGGTCACCGCGCTGAGGCCATAGAGAGCGCGAATGGTTCCTTGATCGTAAATCAAGCCCGAACCGTGGAGGTGACTTTTCCAATAGTAGCCAAAGTCCCGGTACAGCCGCTCAAAAGACCGGGCGTAGTCCCAGTCCACTTTTTCCGGCGACCGAGGCGGTGCGTAAGTGTCCGGGTCCAGAGCCAGACAGAAGACAGGTGTCTGCTTCCGCCCATGCCGGTCGGTTCCCTTTTCAATCAGCGTGTCCAGAAACGTTCGTGCCGCGGCCAGATAAGGGCCGGCATGGGGCTTCGAAAGTAAAGGGCCCGGCAAGAATGCGCTGGCCACCGCGGCTTTTCCCGCCGAACTCAGGAATTCACGCCTAGGGTAGCCATCCGGCATGAACAGTTTCCTCGCCTTGATACCGTCCGCTGGCCTGGTACAGCACCACCGACTCGTCTCGTCAGGTCCCTTTTGGGCTCAAGAAAGCGGATGCTGCCTCAAGATAAGACCCCGATGTTTCAAAGGTCCAATCTATAATCTGCTTCGGTCTCATATAATTATTAGGCCACCTGGGTGAACAGGGGATTTCTGGCGACACGGGAAAGCATGGCAACCACCCCTCATCCACCGTCCTGACGGACGGTCCCCCTTCTCCCCGCTGCGCGGGGAGAAGGCAGAAGGAAGATTGAGAAGTCGACGGACGGTCGCCCTGTTCGCCGCTTTTCAGGGAGAAGGCTGGAGTTTCTATTCTTCATTTTTCCCCATGGGCAGGATGCCCACGCCACGTGCCACGGGCTTCCAGCCCGTGGTCCCGGCCTTGAAAGGCCGGGCTAGGATCAAGGGTCGCTATGTGACCTAAGATGGGGCCAAGGCCAATCCGAGCAGCCCTTCGGCCTGTCCATGTCAAGATCGGGTGGGTTGTTCAACGAACTACCGGACGAGCCAGGAGTCAAACGGCAAGCCGGCAGGCTTGCCAGATCTTAGCCGGTGGTGAAGCGCAGCGCCACCACCGGTTGGCGACGGCAACGCCAACCGCACCCCGGAGGGGTGCCAGCCGCCGTGAATCGAGGAAGCGTCGTGGCGAACGGTCTGCAACCTCTGCGGGGTCGGGGGATTGGATGAGGGACTCGAAATCCAGGGGTGGCGCGCCGAGCACCACCCCCGGATAATGGCTGACAAGCCTTCGGCTTGTCCCACGGGCTTCCAGCCCGTGGTTCCGGCCTTGAAAGGCCGGGCTAGGATCAAGGGTCGTTATGCGACCTTGCCTTTTCTTTCCACCAGACGGAGAGAGGCAGAGATCTACGCGCAGGTTTTGATCTTGAGTCGAAAGGGATTGATCCGGGAAACCCATGACGGCAGAACATCGGCGCCTTGACGAAGCGCGCCGGCGCAAGGCTCACTGGAAACGCTGGGGGCCCTATCTCAGCGAGCGGAGCTGGGGCACGGTGCGGGAGGACTACAGTCCTCAAGGCACCGCCTGGGAGTACTTCCCGCACGACCATGCCCGGTCGCGAGCTTACCGCTGGGGCGAGGACGGACTGGCCGGCATCTCGGACCGGCACCAACTCATCTGCTTAGCCCTGGCCCTCTGGAACGGCCGGGATCCCATCCTCAAGGAGCGCCTCTTTGGCCTCACAGGCAACGAAGGCAATTGTGGCGAGGACGTCAAGGAATACTACTTCTACCTGGACAGCACTCCCACCCATTCCTACATGAAGTACCTGTACAAATACTCTCAGCAGGCCTATCCCTATCGGGAGCTGGTGGAGGAGAGCCGCCGACGGCGGCGCGGTGAGTTCGAGTTCGAACTTCTGGACACCGGCATCTTCGACGGCGACCGTTATTTCGACGTGTTTGTGGAATACGCCAAAGCCTCTCCCGAAGACATCCTGATGCGGATCTCCGTCTTCAATCGCGGTCCGGAGGCAGTCCCCCTCCACGTGTTGCCAACGCTGTGGTTCCGCAATACCTGGAGTTGGGATGGAAACACAGCCAAGCCTTTCTTGGAGCGAAGCGACCTACCGGATGGTTACATTGGAGTGAAGTGCGTTCATCCTTATTATGGGACCCGCTACCTTTATTGCGGGGGGATGTCCGATTCGTCAGGCTCCCACCTGGCCCGTCCCCAACTTCTCTTCACCGAAAATGAAACCAACGTCCAACGACTGTTCGGAGTCAGCCACAGCTCTCCCTACACCAAAGACGGCATCCACGAGGCCATCGTTCACGGCAGAATCGAAGCTACCAACCGGCTCAGCCAAGGATCGAAAGCCGCTGCTCACTATTCACTGACGCTTGCCCCGTTCGGCTCGGCAACCCTCGATCTCCGTTTCCGGCCCGGTCCCCCGGAAGCCGGAGCGCTGGGAGACGGTTTTAACGACATCTTTTCCCTGCGCCGAAGCGAAGCCGACGAGTTCTATGCGGCTCTCGGCTGCCGGCGTCTGTGCGACGAGAGCCAGAGCGTGATTCGCCAGGCTTTCGCAGGACTGCTTTGGAGCAAACAGTTCTTTCACCTCGATCTCAAGCGCTGGCTCAACGGCGATCCAGCTATGCCGGAGCCGCCTCCCCAGCGGAAGCTTGGCCGCAACCGAGACTGGCAACATCTTTACAACGCCGACGTCATTTCCATGCCCGACAAGTGGGAGTATCCCTGGTACGCAGCCTGGGACCTGGCTTTTCACTGTCTGCCGCTGGCCGTGGTGGACCCGGACTTCGCCAAGGAACAGCTTGTCCTCCTGCTTCGCGAATGGTACATGCACCCTAACGGGCAAATTCCCGCCTACGAGTGGGCCTTTGGCGACGTCAATCCACCCGTGCACGCCTGGGCGGCTTGGCGTGTGTACAAGATCGACCGCAAGATGAGCGGCAGAGCCGATCTCGCCTTCCTGGAGCGGGTCTTTCACAAGCTGCTGCTGAACTTCACCTGGTGGGTGAATCGAAAGGACGCCGAGGATAACAATGTCTTCCAGGGAGGGTTTTTGGGGCTGGACAACATCGGAGTTTTTGACCGCAGCCGGGAGCTACCGACGGGCGGCCACCTGGAGCAGTCTGACGGCACGAGCTGGATGGGGATGTATTGCCTCAACATGCTGGCCATCGCCATGGAGCTGGCCCGGCATGATCGTGCCTATGCCGATGTGGCCAGCAAATTCTTCGAGCACTTCGTCTACATCGCCGGCGCCATGCATAACCTGGGAGGCGAAGGGATCGAGCTGTGGGACAAAGAGGACGGGTTCTACTATGACGTGCTGCATCTGCCCTCCGGCAGTCTCTTACCCATCAAGCTCCGGTCCATGGTGGGACTGATTCCCATCTTCGCGGTGGAGACGCTGGATCCTGAAACCGTCAACCGCCTGCCATCATTCAAGCGGCGGATGCAGTGGTTCATCGATAATCGGGCTGAGCTGGGCGAGAATATCACCGTTCAATCGGCGCCGGCCGGCCAGCGACGGATGTTATCGATCGTCAATCCCCGCCGACTCCAACGCGTGTTGCGCTTCATGCTGGACGAAAACGAGTTCCTGTCTCCCTACGGGATTCGCGCGTTGTCGCGCCACCACAAGGACCATCCCTACACGCTGAACCTCAACGGCAACCAGCATCGCGTGGACTACGAGCCGGCCGAGTCCCGCACCGGGCTGTTTGGAGGGAACTCCAACTGGCGTGGCCCCGTCTGGTTTCCAGTGAATTTCCTGATCATCGAGTCCTTGCAGAAGTATCACTACTTTCTGGGCGATTCCTTCCAGGTAGAGTTTCCAACCGGTTCGGGACAAACTCTCAACCTCTGGCAAGTGGCCACTCAACTGTCGCAACGGCTGATTCGTATCTTCATGAGGGACTCCACCGGACGACGCCCTTTGTACGGCGGAACACGGAAGTTTCAGGAGGATCCTTACTGGCGAGACCTCATCCTGTTTCATGAGTACTTTCACGGCGACAACGGAGCCGGGTTGGGAGCCAGCCACCAGACCGGCTGGACAGGTTTGGTGGCCAAATTACTCCTCCAAAGCGGCGAGTGAGGCATACCCTTGAGGCTGACAAAACATACGATGAATTCACAAACCCAGATTGGCAGGCGCTTGCGGCCGGTTCTGATGGCGATTTTGAGCGTCGCCCTCCCCGCGCAGGCACAACCCGACAGACGAAAGGAGGTCCACAAGCCCAACATCATTTTCATCCTGGCCGACGACTTGGGATACGCGGAGCTGGGCAGCTATGGCCAGAAGAAGATCCGAACCCCTCATCTGGATCGCATGGCCAAAGAGGGCATGCGGTTCACGCAGTTTTACGCCGGGAATGCTGTCTGCGCTCCCTCCCGCTGCGTGCTGATGACAGGCCGGCACGGCGGCCATGCCTTCATCCACAACAACCGCGAGGTTGAGCCGGAGGGACAACACCCCATCCCGGAAGAGGCCGTCACGGTGGCGGAGTTACTCAAAGATCAGGGCTATGCGACCGCCGCCATGGGCAAATGGGGGCTGGGGCCTCCGGGTTCCACAGGCGATCCCAACCGCCAGGGATTCGATGAGTTTTTTGGCTACAACTGCCAGCGACAGGCACACAACTTCTATCCCCGTTATCTCTGGAAGAACGATGCCAAAGTGTCGCTGCAGGGCAACGAAGCAGGGTTAACCGGGGCCGTCTACTCCCACGATGTCATCGAACTTCAGGCCCAGACGTTCATCCGCAAGAATCAGGACAAGCCTTTTTTCCTGTATTTGCCATTCACAATTCCTCATCTAGCGCTTCAGGTTCCGGAGGACTCTCTGAAGGCGTATTTGGGACTCTGGGAGGATCCGCCGTATGACGGCGGCAAGGGCTACCTGCCCCATCCGCATCCCCGAGCCGCCTACGCCGCCATGGTGACCCGCTTGGATCGAACGGTGGGCCGAATTTTAGAGCTTCTGAAGGAACTGGGCCTCGAGGACAAGACTCTGGTCATGTTCTCGAGCGATAATGGCCCAACCTATGACCGCCTGGGTGGCTCCGACTCCGAGTTCTTCGAATCTGCCGGCCCATTTCGTGGATTGAAAGGGAGCCTCTACGAGGGCGGCATCCGAGTTCCCTTCCTGGCGCGCTGGACGGGCCGCATCGCTGCCGGAGCCGTCAACGACTTACCTTTGGCCTTCTACGACTTGCTGCCAACGCTCTGCGAAGTAGCCGGTTCTCCAGTGCCGGACAACCTCGACGGTGTCTCCTTCCTGCCTACGCTGCTTTCCAATTCCGGTCAGAAGCCGCACCTTTTTCTCTATTGGGAGTTTTCCGGTTACGGTGGGCAACAGGCTTTGCGGCTCGGAGACTGGAAGGGAGTCCGACAGAATCTTGAAACAGGGGTGATCGACACCGAGCTTTACAACCTGGCACGGGATCCTGGAGAAACACAGAATCTCGCTGAACTGTATCCGGAGATCGTGAGGCGGATCGAATCCCTGATGGCGGACAATCACCAGCCCTCGACCTGGTTTCCGATCGCGGCTTTGGATAAGGACCGCACCCCCTAGGGCGAGGGCTTTGTTGCCAGGACCGGAAGTTGAACCAAGTGCCGTCTTTGAGCCCCGGCAGCGTCGCACATCGTTCTCCGCACCAAACGGACCCTGCCTCTGCATCGAAGCTTTTTTGGAGGGCCAAATCGACGGTTTGGACCGCAAATTTCTCCGATTCACGGACTGACTTCACCGCTACCTGCAAGGAAGGAGGAAAATTCAACTCATGACGGTTCAGGACAAGATTGTTTTGATCACCGGCACCAAGAGAATCGGCAGCGCAGTGGGATTGGCCCTGGCTGCGAAGGGAGCCCACGTGGCTTTGACCTACAATCGTTCCCGCGCTGAAGCGGAAGACACGGCTTCCCAGATCCGTGAGCTTGGAAGAAAAGCCACCGCCATCCGCGCCGATGTGACTCAGGCTGATGCCGTCCGGACAATGGTCGGTGAAGTCACCCGTGAACTGGGCGACGTGTCTATCCTGGTGAACATGGCTTCCATCTATCAGTCCAAGCCCTTCAGCGACATCACAGAGTCGGATTGGGACGCAAACTTGAACGCCAACCTGAAGAGTGCCTTTCTTTGTGCGAAGGCAGTCATTCCGTCCATGATTCGTCACAAGGAAGGACGGATCATCAACTTTGCCGATTGGGTGGCCTCCAGCGGGCGGCCGCGCTATGTCGGATATCTGCCCTATTACGTTTCCAAGGTTGGTGTGATCGGTTTAACCGAGGCGCTGGCGCTGGAGCTGGCGCCACACAGCATCCTGGTGAACGCCATCAGTCCCGGCCCTATTCTCGCCCCTCCCGATTTAACCGAGGAAGAAAGTCGCGAGGTGGTCAAAGCCACACCACTGGGGCGCTGGGGCGGCGAAGCCGAAATCGCCAAGGCAGTCTTGAGTCTGGTCGAAAGCGACTTTATCACCGGCGAATGCATTCGGGTGGATGGCGGAAGGCACATACGATGACCACGCCGGTCCAGACCAAGGTCCGTCGCACCATTGATCCCGCGAGCCATCAGAACGCCGCCACCCGGTTCAACTCAATGCGGGTCTGTTAATCCTCGGATGCCATGTCCTTCGATTTATCGTCCGTCAAACTTTCCGATCTGCCGGTGGTTATCAAGGTGGTGGTCAGCCTTACGATTGTGATGCTGGCCGTGGGCTACGTCATTTCGCTGGTCAATCTCTACTTGACCTACAGCATGACCGACGGCGAACCCGGATTGACGCCCAACGACCTGCGGCGTGCCTTCTACGGCAACCGGGACAACACCCGCTTGGCCGCCAAGATCCACGGCGGCAGCATGGAGCAGTTTCTCACGGTGCCGGGAGACAAGGAGCGAATTCTCAGCTGGATTCAGGACGGTGCGGCGGAGCCCCAGTACGAACGCGCAGTCAAACCGATCCTGAAAGGCTATTGCATCCGTTGTCACAGCGATGACGGCGTGGCTTCTTTCCGGCCGCTGACGACTTACGAAGAGGTCTTAACGGTCACCGAGATCGACCGTGGGGAGCCCATAGCGCTTTGGGCGCGCGTGGCGCACACTCACATCCAGTCGATCGGACTGATTTTTCTGGTTCTCGGTCTGGTCTTCTCGCTCACCGGGATCCGTCAGGAATGGAAGCTGGCGATCGTTGTGGCGCCCTTCGCTGCTCTGCTTGCCGACTTTGGGGCACGAGCCCTTTCCAAGGTCTATCCCAATCTGGTCTACCTCGTAATGGCTTCCGGAGCCGTGTTGGGTCTCGCCTTCCTGGTCATGACCTTACTCCCTCTTTATGAATTCTGGCTGCGGAGACGGTAATGCGGAAAGGCAGCCATCCCTGCCCTGATCGTTTTCTTGGGCGCAATCGATCGCTTGCCGGAACGCTGGTCTTAACGGACAGGCTTCCTGTCCAGGTTCGCTACGCCTGGGGAGTCTGACCGACCTGGAGGCCGCGCAAAACGATCGTCGCCAGGGCGCGTTCTGGGAGGGTCTTGCTCTCCGCGATGGCACGGCAAAGCACTAGCCATTCACCGCTTGTCGTCATATAATCAAAGCTCTTTCAAGGAACGGACCTGGCTTGAGCAGCGGCTTGAGGCCTTCCATTTCAAGCGATTCGAGAGCGCGTTTTTGATTCCTAAAGGTGAGATGCCGTCATGAGCCGTATGCAATTGGTTTTGACACTCGGGTTGGGTGCGCTCCTGCTGGCGACCTGGGGTTTCGCCTCGTACCAGAGAGCCAGAGCAGCCGAGGAGATGGCCGCAGCGGCCAAGTCTTTCCTCGACTCCCTGTCGTCCGAACAAAGGGCTCGCACGCTCTTAGAGTTCGAAGACGACGAACGGATGAACTGGCACTTCATCCCGGACTCCATGTGGCCTCGGAAGGGCATCACTTTCAAGGAACTCGATCCGGCACAGCGACACCTGGCTTACGCCCTGCTCAGCACGGGATTAAGCCAACGCGGATACGTGAAGGCCACCACGATCATGAGCCTGGAAGCCATCTTGAAGGAACTGGAGAAGGGTACGGGGCCTGTGCGCGATCCCGAGCTTTACCACTTCACCATCTTCAACGAGCCCAGCCCGAATCGCAACTGGGGCTGGCGAGTCGAGGGGCATCACATTTCTCTGAACTTCACGCTGGTCCATGGCAAGATGGTGGCCACCGTTCCCACCTTCCTGGGTTCCAACCCGGCTGAAGTGAAGTCCGGACCCCGCCAAGGGTTGCGGGTCTTAGCCCGAGAAGAAGATCTCGCCCGGGATCTGCTGCTGTCTCTCGACGAAACCCAACGGCGGACCGCCATTCTGGAGGGCGAGGTGCCCAAGGATATTATTACGGGGCACGACCGGAAGGCGCAGCCGGGCGATCCGGTGGGATTGCCGGTGTCCAAAATGAATCCGAAGCAGAAAGACCAGCTGCTGGCTCTGTTGAAGGAATACGCTCGCAACCTGCCCGAGGAACTGGCGGCGGCCCAGATAGAAAAGCTCCAGCAGGCGGGCATTGACCGCATCCATTTCGCCTGGGCCGGCCCCTTGGAGCGCGGCCATCCCCACTACTATCGGGTTCAGGGCCCGACCTTCGTGGTGGAGTATGACAACACGCAAAATAACGCTAACCATATCCATACGGTTTGGCGATCATTGGAGGGAGACTGGGGGTTGGACCTCTTGAAACTCCACTACGACGCGTCTCATCAGAAGTGACGTCGATGCCTTGGAATAAAAGACTCTTGTTGTTGGCGGGACTGGCGCTGTTTCTGCTGCTTCATCGCCCCTATGTCTTGACCCCGGCATCTCATGCAGCGGCCTACCCTGCCGGCGAGAAACTCAGCTACCGCATCACCTGGTCCAACCTGATTGAAGCGGGCACCGCCGAGCTGACTGTCGGCCAGCCGGACACGGATGCCGGGACCGTCCGTCTCCAGTTGAAAGCCCAAAACACTCCGGCCATCTCCAAGTTGTACACGTTCAGTGACGACTTTGTTTCAACCGTCGATTTGGGTTATGGCGCGCCGCGGCAGTATGAAAAGCGGTTCGTGGACAAAACCCGCAACATCCACGAGACCACGTTGCTCGATCAATTCGGACGCTCGGCCCGGTTCACCGACTCGAAGGGAGAGAGACGCAGCTTTCCTATCGAGTTGGGAACTCAGGATCCGATTTCCCTACTCTATGGAATCCGGAATCTAGGTCTGCAGCCTGGTCTGCGGGCGATCTTTCCGGTCATCGACGGGGGAAAGATCTACAGCGTCGAGATCCGTGTCACAGGAACCGAACTCATCTCGACACAGCTGGGCAGCTTTCAGACTCATCGCGTGGAAGCCACCATTCGCGACGCGGGAGGGAATCCTCAACCCGACAAGCAAATCACGGTCTGGTTCAGCGACGATGACCGCCGGGTTCCGGTTCTGGCTTCCGTGTTTCTGCGTGTGGGGGCCGCTCTGGTGGAGCTGGTGGGCCGCAATTGAGTTTCTGAATCACGACAGGTACCCAATCGCCTCCTCAGAACCTCCAGCCATTTTCTTCGGACTTCGCGCTGCGCGGCAAAACCTGCAGGCGTGGAGCGCCGGTAGGGGCCATGAAGCTTATCATTCAGATTCCATGCTTCAACGAAGAGACGACTCTCCCGGTCACGCTTCAGCAGCTTCCTCGCCATCTGCCCGGTATCGATCGAATCGAATTCCTGGTGATTGACGATGGGTCAGCGGACGAAACCGTCCAGAGTGCCCGCCGTTTGGGAGTCGATCATATCCTTCGGTTCGGCCAGCATCGCGGTCTGGCTTCGGCGTTCCGAGCAGGGTTGGAAGAATGCCTCCGTCAGGGCGCTGATTTGATCGTCAACACCGATGGAGACAACCAGTATTCCGGAGAGGATGTGAGCCTGCTGGTTCAACCCATTCTGGCGGGCAATGCGGATCTGGTGGTGGGAAGCCGTGACATCCAGGGCATTCCCCATTTTTCACTCGTCAAGAAGTGGTTGCAGAAAGGCGGCAGCTGGATCGTGCGCAAGGCGGCAGGCTGCGCCATTCCCGACGCCACCAGCGGCTTTCGAGCTTATACGCGCGAGGCCGCACTACAAACCATCGTCCACTCCAAGTTCTCCTACACCCTGGAAACGCTGATTCAAGCCGGATCGAGCGATCTGAGGGTAGCCACTGTTCCGGTCCGCGTGAATCCCAAGCTGCGCGAGTCGCGGCTGGCCGGCTCCACCTGGGACTACGTGAAACGGTCGGCTGCGACGATTGTTCGGATCTATGCCATGTACCATCCGTTGCGGGTCTTTTCCGCAATCGGATTGGCCGGCATCCTGGCGGGTGTGTTGCTCGGTCTGAGATACCTGTACTTCTATTTCGCACAGGCCTCCAGCGGCCATATTCAGAGCTTGATCCTTTCAGCGGTCCTGATGATTGTGGGATTCCAGATCGTGGTCATCGGTTTGGTGGCTGATCTGATCCGCGCCAACCGGCGGCTCAGCGAAGAACTTCTCTATCGAGTTCGAAGGATGGAGCACGTGGAAGGCAGGACTGGACCGGCCCTCGATACGGAGAAGCCCATTGCCGTTGCATCTTCCCGGCGGAGCCGGCGTTGACGAAGATTTCGGTTATCGGTCCAACTCATCCTTTCAAGGGTGGAATTTCGCACTACACGTCCCTACTGGTCCGCACACTCCGCCGGCACAGTTCCGTGCAGTTTCTCTCGTACTCCCGCCAGTATCACGATTGGCTCTATCCCGGTAAAACCGACCGCGATCCCAGCCGGACGTTCTTCGTCGAAGAACGGCCCGACGAGCGATTCGATGCGCTCAATCCGTGGAACTGGTATCGGGCCGCTGACCGCGTTTTTGCACATCGACCTGACCTGGTCATTCTGCCCTGGTCCGTCTTCTATTGGGCTCCCTTTCACTGGTGCTTCCTCAAACGACTCCGCACGGTGAGCCGGATCCCCGTCCTGTTCCTTTGTCACAACGTCCTCGAACACGAAGCCTCGCGCCTGAAATCGAGCCTGTCCAAGCGGGTGTTGCGGATGGGTGACTATTTCATCACCCACTCGGAATGGGACCACCGGAATTTGACCCAGTGGTTGGGGAGCGGCCGGGAAGAGCGTGTCCTGACGACTTGCCACCCCATCTATGAACATCTCACACGCCGTCAGTTGGACAAGAGGGCAGCTCGTCAACGCCTCGGCCTGGAAAGCGAACATGTGATCCTGTTCTTCGGGTTCATTCGCGAGTACAAAGGACTGCGGTACCTGATGGAGGGTTTGCGGCTCGTAAGAGAGACCTGCCCGGTGCACCTCGTGGTGGCCGGCGAGCCCTGGGGGGACGACACGGTATATCGGGAACTCATCACCAGGCTCGGGCTGGACGACGCAGTCACCCTGGTAAGCCGGTATATCCCCAATGAAGAGGTCGAGGTCTACTTTGCCGCTGCCGATCTGGTCACGGTACCCTACGTCAGCGCGACCCAAAGCGGCATTGTGCAACTGGCCTACGGTTTCGGAAAGCCTGTTCTGGTAGGTCGGGTCGGCGGCCTTCCGGAGGTTGTGGACGATGGGAAAACGGGTTACATGGTCACGCCCCGCGATCCACAAGCGATTGCCAAAGCCATTCTCGACTTCTATACGGCCGGGCGGCAAGCCGAATTTGGCTCGAATGTGGAGCGCGTTCGGTCGCGGTTCTCCTGGGACGAGTTAGGTCGCACGATCTTACGGTTGGCCGAACGGGCAACCTCGGCTTCGCATCCCGATGAAACGCACGCCGCTCCTCTGGCACAGAGGTAGATAAGACGCCGCCATGCCACCACCCAAGCTGTTTCTGGACCGGTTCAGTTTTCGCCGGGATTACCTGGCTGCCCGGTCCGTCAAAGCCGACAAGATCCTGGCGGTCCTGCGCCGCGAGGGACACCCTGCCCACTCGGCTGCCGTGCTGGACATCGGCTGCAGTCAGGGCCACATCACCGATAAACTGGCCGGCGAGTTCGGCTTCGTGGTGGGCATCGATCCGGATTACGAATCCAACTGGACGAAACTCCCTTTGCCTCTCGTGCAAGGCAGTGGAACAGAACTGCCGTTTCGGGGCAGCGCTTTCGATATCGTGGTGCTGAACCACGTCATTGAACACGTGCGGAAGCCCCAACAACTGCTGGACGAAATCCGGCGTGTGCTGAGGCCTGGCGGGATCTGCTACCTGGCTTGCCCGAACCGGTTCATCCTGATCGAACCCCACTACCGACTTCCGTTTCTCTCCTGGCTGCCGCGAGGCTGGGCCCACACTTACGTGCGGCTGGCACGACGCGGGGAAGCGTACGACGATTCGCTTCCCACCTATTGGCAGCTCCGAAAGTGGGCACGTGGATTCCATTGGATCGACTACACCCTGGAGATCGTCCGAAATCCTGGCCTCTTTCTGAAGGGGGATACGGTCATCCAATCTCGATTGAAGTGGCTTCGACCTGTGCCGCAAATCCTCCTCAGGACCGCGTTGCCATGGTTCCCCGTCTTCGTGGCGGTCCTGAGGAAGCCGGCTTCCGAACACACGACAGAATCCGTTGGGCTGAAAACCTCAGGCAGAAAGGAATCCCTTGCCGCTGCCGAGTAACCCAACGCTGGCGTACCTCTTTCGGCGGGTTCTGGCGGCTCGCCTGGTAAACGACCTGACGCCTGGGCGGTTCTTGGAGATCGGTGTTGGAAGTGGAACCTTTTATCGAGAACTCGCAAAGCGAGGGTTCTCGGGTCTCTGTCTGGACCTCAATGCACAGCTGATCCAGGAACACCTGGAGGCCAGAAGCAAAGCTGAACAGGGGATCGATTTCCAATGCACTGATTTTTTTTCGCTGAACCAGCGGTTCGATCTGCTGGTGGCCTTCGAAGTCCTGGAGCACTACGAGGAAGACCTGTCTTGTCTGGAGAAGTGGAGAGAATTGCTCAGACCGGGTGGACATCTTCTCATTTCCGTTCCGGCACACATGAGCCAGTGGACTGCAAATGACACCAGGGCGGGTCATGCCCGGCGATATGAGAAAGCGGAACTCCGGCAGAAACTGATCGAGGCCGGGTTCCACATTCACCGTTTGTGGTGTTACGGCTTTCCCGTTCTGAATCTGACCTATCCGCTCTCCTCTGCCCTAGCCACGACCCGGCGGGGCAAAGAACTGGCCGCAACCTCTCCCACCGCATCCGGACATCTAATGACCGACGCCAACAAAACCGCGTGCAGTGGAGCCAGGAGGTTTCCCTGGCTCTCCCGCCTTGTCTTTCAGCCGGCAGTCTGGTGGCCGGTGTTTCAGTTTCAGGACATGCTACTGGAAGGGGATCGCGGAACAGGCTATATCGTCCTGTGCCAAACCAGCGGTCCGTCGAGCGTTCTCCAATGAGGGGCTGACTAGGGGCTCCGTCAGAGAGATCGACCGATGGCCAAGTAGGCGCGCCGGGGAGGTGCACAGAAACACGCATGCCGCTCGAATCATCTAGAACCTGACGGTTGCAGGCGAGCTTCCGTTGGTTGCGTGCAAAGAACTTTTGTATGTGAAAACCCTTCTACTGACAGGGCCTCTGCGGGACTCCTTATTCAGAGCGTCTGCAAATCCTTATCCCTCGCCGAATTCAGAGGCGCCAGAATTCGCCCCCTTCTCCGCAACACAACCGCAGTCTTTCCTTGGTGTTCTTGGCGGCTTAGACGGTATGTTGGTGGTGCCAGGCACGGTTTGGGTCGGCTGCGAGGAAGACTGTCGTCCCCATTGCGCCGACCAGTTGAGTTAATCGCGCCGTGCCGCTCACGCGGCACGGAGTTGAGTCGCTATGCGACCCACCCGACCCGCTGCAGAGGGCCAAGCCACCGTCAGGCCAAAAAAAATGCCCCGCTCAAACTCCAGGCGGGGCACTTTCGACTTCGGCTGAATCGTCAACAAGCCCTACTTCGACGACATACTCTCCACTTCGCTCTTCAGCAATGTCACTTCGACACGACGGTTGGCTGCACGGCCGGCGCGGGTCTTGTTGTCCTCTACCTGCTTGGCTTCACCTAAGCCCAGAATGAACATCCGAAAGAGGGGAATCTCATGCTGCTGGGCCAGGTACCGAACGACGCTGTCGGACCGCTTCTGGCTGAGCGCCAGATTGTAGTTCTCAGATCCTGAACTGTCTGTGAATCCCTGAACCTCGAGCACATAACCTTTCGAACCCTTCACGCGCGCGGCCAATTCGTCCAGCGCGGCTTTGGCTTCGTCCGACAGTTCGTGCTGGTTCAGCTTGAAGTTCACAGTGGCCGTATCCACCGGCTTGTAACTGTCGATGTTGCTGATCTTCTGATTCAGATCGGTCTCGACGGTGGAGATCTTGGTTTGGGCGTTCATCGCCAGCTGCTGTGCATCCTGGGCCTTCTTGTCGGCTGCAACCGCCTTTTGATCGACTTCGTTGGCTTTGGCCTGGACAGACTGAATGCCGGACTGAGCCCGGCTGTCCACATCCTTGATAGCGTTTTCATTTCGTTTGGTGACTTCGGTCAGCTCGTCAACCCTTCCACTGACAGGGTCAATTTGCTGCTTGACATACTTCTTGGTAGCACAGCCGGTTCCGACGAATGTGGCTAGCGCTAACGTCAAACTGAGCAAGAGCGCTCGCTTTGACTTACTTGACATGGTTTCCCTCCTTCGGGGTGTGAGCGTTTCGGGTTAAGGTTTGGTTTGAAGCGAATATTTAAATTTAATGATCGATTCCCTGCCTGATGACCTCCCTTGAGCAACCTCATGACCAAATAGCGCTACCTTTGATAAAAGCCGTAACAGCAAGATTCCCAATCAGTTGCTCGGAAGTACTGAGACCGCATTGGGAGGGGCTTCGGCAATCTTCCTGAGAAAATCTACAGAGCCATGGAAATTCTTTCAGGAGGAATCCGGTTCAGGAGGAGGGAGTCTTAGTCCAACCTGGTGGAGTGAGATTTGCCTCGTGGAACTGGTGGAATAGCCAAAGCATCAACAAGGGAATGGTCTGCATGACCAGGCGCGAGAGCGCCACGGGAATCTGCTCTTCCACCCGCCAATCGGTCGTCATGAATATCCCCAAAAGGAGTGCCGAGTACAAGAGGGGGAGCGCCAGGAAGTAGATGTGCGGCCCCTTCAGCGACTTCACTGGAGAAAGAACGAGGGCGGCGACCAACATCACTCCCAAGACATTCCAGAGGTGCACCTTCAATAGATACTCCTTCAGAAAAGCCTTCAAAATGAAGGGGACCCGGTCCAGGCCGGCAAGAAGATGGGAGGGTTTCAGCAGCGTCCAGTAGTTTTCGTCGATCAAAGGAAGCTGCGAGCGGTATTGGAACCAGGGAAATAGGATGATGGCGGCCAGAGCGGTGGCCAGCAGGAGCGGCAGCCACTCTTTGAGCGTCCAGCGCGAAGTCATCAATCTCACGCCGCCGAAACAAACCAGGGCAATACCACACAAAGCCAAGCCTTCGTTCTTGGTGAACACAGCGGCCAGGCCGAACAGGAGACTGATCGCCAGATCGGTGACTTGCTTGGATTCCAGGAAGCGATGAAGCGACACGGCGTGCACGAATACGAAGTAGGCCAAGGGCAGATCAGCATATCCGCTGGCTGCCCCACCGTTGGAGAAAGCACTGAAGACGGGAAGGCCGGCCAGCACGGTTGCTCCCAGCAGAGCATAGCTGCGAGAGAATCGATGACGCATGGTGGCGTAGAACACCAGGATCAGGGACACATAGAAGGCCGGAAACAGCAGCTTCATCAGCCGTTCACTGATTCCTCCCAAAAACGAGCAGACGAAGCTCTCAAGGAGAGGCAGCAGCAGCGGATACCTCTGGTGGGCATGCAAACGAGACGCATCGAAGAAATCCTCTCCGTAAATGCCCTTCTCTTGGAAGAGGACTTTGGCCTTCATCCCCCAAATGGCCCGGCTGTCGAATCCGAGCAAGGGCTGACTCACTGAATCCAGGGCGATCAGTGCCGCAAATACCGCCACCGTCGCAACGCAAGTCCATTCAAACCAACTGAGATCTCCGAGAGTCTCGATCCATCTCTTCAGGTTTTGGAGCCGAGCCGGCGAAAACGAGAATCCCCGCCAGACCCGCTTGATGGAGGCAAGGACTCCCAGCAAGCCCACAACCAGCAGGAACACTGTCAGCGGACTGAGAGGAATACGAAAGTAAGCCAGCAGAAAAAGCGCGAAGCTGAGAACGAACGATCCGGCTCCAAACGACAAACCCAGCGGCTCCAAGGGCAGAGTGCCGGTATGCCGCCGGGGAATCAATCCCAGGACTAACCACCCGGTGGCCAGGATGGTGCACAACGCCGCACTCAGGGACAGAAAGGACATGACTGAATTCGAATCGTCAGCCGGTCGGGTACCCGCCCGAACCGGACCGCCTGCATTATTATGGTGGGCCCGCCCGCACCAAGGAAAACTGCCGGGCATCGGAATCGGAGATCGTGAGCACCCATTGAATCCGATGTTGATTCATCCACGCAGGAGGTGGCGCTGTCTTGCCCTCGTAGGTGTAGAAATAGAAGCGACGGGGATGAAGCTCATAATTCAGCAGATACTTGATCGAGTTCGCCGTCTGGATCAAGATCCGGGCCTCTTCACCGGTGGAGGTTCTGAGCGCCCGCAAAACCTCGGCTTCCTCGCCAAGATCACGTTCAACGATTTGGGTACGCGCTCGATTCCAATTGTGAACCAGTTTACCGGCCACACTGACCGCCACGAAATTGATCATGAGTCCCGTGACGGCACCGTACACCCAGTAGAGGGCAAACACGGAGCGCTGCCGTGTAGTCAGGTGGCTGAAGAAGAACAGAAGAAACCGGGAGACTCGGTTCCGATAACGCAGCAGGACGAAGCTGGCCAGCGCCAGCTCGGCCCCAAACAGTTTCAACGCAGGAAGAAAGAGACGGGCCTTCTCAAGATTTCTTTCGTTCGCGGTGCCGGTCTGGCTGAATAGAACGACCCAGCGATCCGCTCCCATGGATTCGAGACGGTCAGCTGCCAGGACACAGGCACCCCCGGCCGCCAAAACGACAACCGGTAAGAACCGGGATAACAACTTAAGCATTCAATGCCTCAAAACCAGCGCGGCGGGGGTCACGAAGCAGGCTTGACGACGAGTTTGCCCTTCATCTTCTTGTGGCCAAATCCACAAAACTTGCAGCACTTGAACTCAAATTCGCCGGGTTGATCGGCATAGAATTCCACTATCACCGGCTCTTCCGGCTTGAATTTGGCGCAACTGTCCTTGTCGGAAGACAGCGCGAAACCATGTTCGCGATCTTCGGCTCTAAGGTGAATCCTGATGAGAGTCCTGGCATTGACCTCGATCGTTGCAGGATTGAATTCATACTTTTTGGCGGAAACTTGAATGTCCTGAGTGGGCACTCCCTCCGGTGCCGGGTTACCGATCTTGACCACCTTGGTTTCCGCTTGCAGGCCGACTGGCCCAGGCCAAAAGACGGTGGCCAGCGCCCAAATCAGACAAGACTTCGAGACCATTCGCTCCTCCTCTGTCGCCACTCGTTCGCTTACAGCTTCGGTTCTGGGAGTAGCTTACCACGAGTACGGTTCGGCCCTGAAGAAGGAGCTGGCCGTTCCAGCGCCTGCGTTGGTCACCAGCGCCGCGTAGACGCGCGATACCGCGATGAGCGGTAGCGGAGCCGCATCGGTGGAAACAATCTCGATGGGCCCGAACGTTCCAGAGGCGCCGAGGAAGGCATGCACATCGTCCGTGTGAAAGAAGCCGAAGGGCGCCAGGGGCACGGGACGAACAGCTTGCACCACCCCCTCGGCGTTGCGCAGCCGAAGCTCGGCGTGGTTCGCCGCCGGCCCGTCATTGATCAAGGTCAACGTGGTTCGAAACAAACCCGTTGAGGTCGAGGTGGGCAGCAGTAGGTGGGAAGCCGTTCCACGCGTCCCTTGAATAACGGAGGAGTCTTGCGTCACATTGTCGATGGGCGTGGCGAAGGCGGAAGCCGGCCGGCTTGTTTCCACAATCAGGTAGCCCAGCAGATTCGTTGGCGACCCTTGCCCCACAATCGCAGGGATGATGCCGTTGACCTGCCTCAAACCGCTGGCAGGGATGGTTTCTTCCCGCGTGCCCACCACCGTTCCACTGGCATCGACCAGGGAGATGGTGGCGTTCCCTGCCTGGTCCGTCAGGTTGCTGATGCCCAGATTGCAACGAAAGGCGGCAGTGTCGATGACAAACGGAAGGATGATGGCATTTGACGACGGAGCCGCGGTGATTTGATGGGTGTAACGAAAGCCGCCGGCTAATGTGACGGAAGGCGAAGCGGGGTTGGTGACGACGATGTCGGCCGTCCCCGCAGCCATGGCCTGGGGGACGACGGCGTTGATTTGCGAGCCGCTGACCACGATCACCTCTGTTGCGGCGACTCCTCCCACCGAGACGGAAGCTCCTGGTTCAAAACCGCTGCCGGAGATGATGACTGGCGTTCCTCCGGTAACGGGCCCGGAGGAGGGAGTGACGCCCGAGATGGTTGCAAGCCCCTGGGATGGCGGCACCTGCATCTCCAGCAGGTAAATGTAGTCTCCACTCGGAAGGTCGTTGCCGTTCGCTGCATTTCCCGCCAGGCTGAAGGTGATTGGGCCCAGTGAGCCGGCAGGCGCCTGCCAGCGAAATTCGAACGCGACAGGGCCGTTTAGGGTACCCATCCGCGTCCCCGCATCGGTATGAGAGATGAACTGGATCCCCTTGGGATCCAGCGTGATCTTGGTGTTGCCGTCCTTGGGAGTCAGTGTGCCTGCCTGGGCCTCATCAGCCTCGGAATTTCCCGAGCGACTGGACAACTGAAACCCCCAGCGGCTCTGACCTTGCTGCTCGACCGTCACCGTCAGGTCGTAGTTCTGCCCGGGCGTGTAATTTTCAGGCAAGCCCAGAAGCCTGACCCGGCCGGGGCCGGAGTTCGCGGCGAAACTTGAATGACACTGGGTACAGTTCGCTTCCCCAAAAATCACCGAGCCCGTGCGATTTGTGATCGGTCCCGCCTCATTGGCCCACAAGGCACCGGAGGAACTCACACAAAACAGAAGGGCAAGAAGAACGCGATGGTTCATGGGTTGTTTCCTCGCGCGACAATCGGTTTGCTCCGCAACTCGTCCTGTATATCGGTTGCAGCCGGCTCTTCAACAGCCGGAATCTTTCGCAGGACCCAAGCCCAGTCGAAAGGTCACAACGGTTAAACACGGCCTTCTTTCTAAAGTTGTCGTGAAGGAAGCAACGCGGCGGCCAAAAACGCGGCAAGAAACAACGGTGAGGCCCTTAAGACTCGAAGAGTCAACGTGTCAGGGCGGAGGGAGAAACGAGGCGGCTCAACCTGCAGGACGGCAGGAAAGACCTGAATTGCATCAGGTTGGCATGGGCTCGACCCCATCGGACTGAGCCGGCCATCCCATCCTGACGTCGGGCTAAACTCGAAGCTGGAAGAGGGGGAGGTCAGACTCCTGGCTCAGCGAACTCGACTTTTACGGGATGCTCGATGATCTTGCGCTCGTATCCCATATCCAACAACAGCTGCACTGCCTTTCGTTCCGCTTCACCGTAGTTCAAAGTGCGGTCGTTGACATACATGCCCACGAATTTGTCGGCAGTCTCGGGTTCCATATCCCGGGCAAACTGCATCGCGTAATTGAGGGCGGCTTCCCGGTGCTGCAGGGCATACTCGATACTCTGGCGAAGAATGCGCGAAATCTCGGCAATGTGCTGCGGCCCCAAGTCTTTCCGGATCACGTTCCCTCCCAGCGGCAAAGGCAACTGCGTCTCCTTGTGCCACCACTCTCCCAGGTCCACCACCTTGTGCAACCCAAGAGAGGGATAGGTCAATTGTCCCTCGTGAATGATCAAACCGGCGTCAGCCTTGCCCTTGGTAACGCTTTCAAACACTTTGTCGAACGGCACCACCAGAGGAATGAAGTCCGACTCAAACAGCTTGAGGATCAGAAAGGCCGTCGTCATCTTGCCCGGAACCGCGATGACCTTGCCTTTCAGGTCATGAGGTTTCATCGGGGTTTCGGCCACCACCAACGGACCATAGCGGTCTCCCATGCTGGCCCCGCTGGACAGCAAGGCGTAACGATCCGAGAGGTAGGCGTAGGCGTGAAACGAGACTGCCGTGACTTCGTATTCTCCTTTGAGCGCCTTCTCGTTCAGTGTTTCAATGTCGCTGAGCACATGCTTGAACTTGTACTTGCCGGTTTTGAGCTTGTTGGTCGCCAACGCATAGAACATGAAGGCATCGTCGGAATCAGGACTGTGTGCAATGGTAATCGGGTGCACAGGCATGGACAAACACTTCCCCCCAATCAAACTGAAGTCAGGTCGCTGCGAGCCATCAAGGTTGCTGGTGAAATCCAGGAAACGGGCCCACACCAAAAGGGGCTCAATCTTAGCCGGAAACTTTCTGCCCCGCAAATCATATCTTTCGCCCGGTCGTTGTCCCTGGGAAGGGTGTGCTAGAATACCCGACGGTCGAACGCAACACCGTTCTCTGTGCTCCGAATCATGCATCTGGTGCCGGTTCTCCAAGAAACGTGTCGTTTCCTCGTGACGATGATCAAGATCTTCTACCTGGGAGTTGCCGGCTTCATTGGAACGCTGGCGCGCTACTTTCTGCAGGGAGCGGTTCAACAACTTTGGGGAAGCGGTTTCCCTTACGGCACCCTGGTCGTAAACGTGGTGGGCTGCTTTCTGTTGGGTTTACTGAATGGATTGTTCACCGGACGCTATCTGATCGATCCTCTCTGGAGGAATTCGTTGACCATCGGTTTTTGTGGTGCCTTCACCACGTTCTCCACCTTTGCCTATGAAACGCATCAACTGGTGAGCACGAGGGAGGTTCTTCTGGCATCGGGAAACGTGGTGTTGAGTTTGCTCTTGGGATTTTTCTTCTTGTGGCTGGGAATTGTCGTGTCGCGAGTCCTGTAGCGAACGCAGAGAGACTGGGTTTAACCGACTCGCCCTACGCGGGCTGATGAGGGCCGATGGCAGGACCTCCGAACTCGGTCCGCACAGCGTCAAAGTAGTGGAGTCAGCAAGGAGTGAGCTTGAGAATCGCCGGAGAAGGAAAGCTCCTGCGCATCTTTATCGGAGAGTCCGATCGATGGCAGGGACACCCCTTGTCGGAAGCCATCGTGCGCAAGGCTCGGGAGATGGGCATGGCTGGAGCCACCGTCATTCGAGGGGTGGAAGGATTTGGCGCCAATAGCCGAATCCACACCGCCAAGATCTTGCGGCTCTCGGAAGACCTTCCCGTCCTGGTTGAGATCGTCGATACCGAGGATCGAATCCGTCGCATCCTTCCCGTTTTGGATGAAATGATCGGAGAGGGGCTGATCACTCTGGAGCGCGTGGAGATCATCAAGTACTCTCACCGGACCCAAAAGGACGGACCGGAAGCCGAATCGGCTGGAACCGCAACGTGAGCCGCTGCACTCCTGCGAGGCCACGGAGCCCAAAACGAAACGGAGAGACGACGCCGGACGCTACCGTTCGGCATTGGGGTGAACTCTTGGCAGAATGGAGCCCTGAATGAATGCCTTGCCTCTCATGTTCGGAGTTCTGTGTGTACTGGCCATTGCCTATCGCTATTACAGCGCCTTCATCGCCACCAAGGTGCTTGTGCTGGACGATTCCAGACAGACACCGGCCCACCGTCACTATGACGGCCACAACTACTTTCCCACCAACAAGTGGGTCTTGTTCGGTCATCACTTCGCGGCCATTACCGGAGCCGGGCCATTGATTGGCCCCGTGCTGGCGGCCCAGTTTGGGTTCCTGCCGGGGTTGCTGTGGCTGGTCATCGGAGTGGTATTGGGCGGAGCGGTGCATGATTTCATCATCCTGGCAGCCTCGGTGAGGCGAGGCGGCAAATCGCTGGCGGAGATCGCCCGAACGGAAATCGGTCCTGTGGCGGGCGCGACCACCGCCGTGGCGATTCTCTTCATCGTTGTCATCGCCCTGGCCGGCCTCGGCCTCGCAGTCGTCAATGCCTTACGCGAAAGCGCCTGGGGCGCTTTCACGATCGCCGTGACGATCCCGATCGCTTTATTCATGGGGCTGTACATGTACAAGTTCCGAAAGGGCAGAATTGTAGAAGCCACCACCATGGGGGTGATGGCCCTGATCGCCGCCGTGATCTTCGGAAAATTCGTTCCGGGCTCGGCCCTGGCACCTTACTTTTCGCTGAGCAAGGATCAGATCACGTTGGCCATCGCGCTCTACGGCTTGGCAGCCTCGATCCTGCCGGTGTGGATGCTGCTCTGCCCGCGCGACTACCTCTCTTCCTTCATGAAGATCGGCACCATCGCCTTTCTGATTCTGGGGGTGTTCGTGGTCCATCCCGACCTCAAGATGCCGGCCTTCAGTCAATTCGTTGATGGAGGAGGACCCATCATCCCGGGAAAGCTGTTCCCCTTCGTGTTCATCACCATCGCTTGCGGTGCGATATCGGGCTTCCACGCCCTGGTCGGATCCGGCACGACGCCGAAAATGATTTCCCTGGAGTCCCACTGCCGGCCGATTGGTTACGGCGCCATGCTGATGGAAGGAGTGGTGGGAGTGACGGCCTTGATCGCTTCCTCAGCTTTGTTCCCGGGCGATTACTTTGCCATCAATGTGTCGCCGGAGAAGTTTGCGCAATTGGGGATCCCCATCGTGAACCTGGCCGAGTTGGAGGCAGAAGTGGGCGAGACCGTGACAGGACGTCCCGGAGGTGCCGTGTCCCTGGCGGTTGGAATGGCTCAGATCTTCACCGCCATCCCGGGCATGAGAGGCCTGATGTCCTATTGGTACCACTTCGCGATCATGTTCGAAGCGCTCTTCATTCTGACCACCATCGACACCGGCACCCGAGTGGCTCGCTTTCTGGTTCAGGAGTTTTTCGGGCGATTCTACAAGCCGTTTGAGAGGACCGACTGGATGCCCGGGACCATTATCTCCAGCGTGCTGGTGGTGGCCGGATGGTCTTACTTCATCTTCACCGGCAGCATCAGCACCATTTGGCCGATGTTCGGCATCGCCAATCAGCTTCTGGCCGCAGTAGCTCTCTGCGTCGGCACGACCATCATCATCAACCTCGGTCGCACACGATATGCGTGGGTCACCCTGGTGCCGCTCAGTTTCGTGGCCACCACCACCCTGACCGCGGGATACCGCAGCATCTTCGACAACTTCCTGCCGCTGGCCCGCAGTCTGGATTCCGCGACCCGCTTTCAGGGGAACCTGAACATCACGTTGACCGTGATCATGATGACCTGCGTCCTGGTCATTCTGGTGGACGGCATGAACAAGTGGCGCAAAGTGATTTTTGCGCCCGTTGAAGAGCCGGTAGCCCGCCAGCCCTGAGCCCACTTAAACGAAGACAACACCCCGCCACGGACCAGAACGGTCAGGCTCGAGCCTTGCCCGCTTTCATGCAGAAACCGTCCTGCGAGAGGGTCCGCGGGTTAAGCCAACCCAGTCAGCTGGGCGCGACGGTTTGAAGGGTATCTCACTCGGCTTCATCCTCGGGTGCGATCCAGGCCTCCCCTGCCCGGCCCACAATTCGCGAAGGAGGAATCACTTGGATTCGCTTGCAACGGCGACATTTGATTTCAATACCCGCGCGAGTGATCTTAGCCATCAGACTACCGCAATGGCATCGGCAATCCTCCGAGTCGGGCGCCGAACTTCGGACGGCCGCCGCCCCTGGCCCGGAGCTTGAAAGAGAGGGATTTGCAAACGCTGCCAGCCTATTCATTTGTCACCTGTTCACCATCGACTATCCAGGCATGCCTCGCTAGGCATCCGTCAATCCGTTTTTGAGTGCCTCAATAGAGCCGGCTGAGACGGCCGGAGAAGCATCGGTTCGAATATGGACCCGAACCGCTTTTACTTGTTGCAGCCTTAGACGTCGTTCCGGGCCGTAAAGTTCAAAAAAAGTTGTTAAGTCTGTATTAAATCTGCTCCCAGCGCCGCCCGCTCCACGGTCCTCAATTGAGGACGAAGACAACCCAGTCCGATGCGATGTGAGTGTATAATTCCCTCGAAACGTAGCAGGACAATGTGAGAAATGTTGCAAGCGAATTCTATTGCACTAAAGGAGTGGGCCGTAACCGTTCGCTTTTTGGGGCTGGGTAAACAGATCTTCATCCTACGCAAAGGCGGTATTCGTGAGTTGAAAGAAGGCTTTCAGCCTGCACACACCGAGTTCTTTCTGTTTCCGACCTACGTTCACCAGCACGAAGAAGCGCTTGTTCCGGAAGCCCGGCCCTACCTGAGGGAAGTCCACGACACGAGGACTGCCCCGGACACAGTGGAGCTCGCTTTTTATGCCCAGGTGGTGCAAGACTTTTTCGTCGAGCGCCTGGAGGCCCTGAGTCGTCTGGACGGCTGCCACAGCTTGAACTGGAAAACTGTGGAGCAGCGATTTCACTACCGTGGCAGGCCCGGCCTGCATTTACTGGTGGTGCGAGTTTATCGTCTGGCTCAGGCCGTCGCTCTGCTGAACACTTCTGCGTATGATGGCTGTGTCTCGTGGGTCGAACTCGACAGGGCAGTGCCTGTGTCCCAAGCAGTTCCGGTGGTGGCGGACCAGGATTTCCAATCACGATCAGCAGATCTGGCGCGTCGAATCCAAGTTGCTTGAGCGCCAGCCAACGGAGACACCATGACCGAGAACTCTTTTCGCCCGGCACTCACCCAATTGTCTGAAGAGGAGCAGATGTTCCGCGAGTCGGTGCGGGCTTTCGCCGATGCCCAGGTGCGCCCCCGTGTCCAGCAGATGGACCAGGAGGGCCGCTTCGACCTGGAATTGCTGAACCAGTTCTTTGAGTTTCAACTGATGGGCATCGAGGTCCCGGAAACATACGGCGGGACAGGTTCCACCTTTTTTATGTCCATCCTGGCGGTGGAGGAGTTGTCGCGGGTCGATGCCTCCTCTGGTGTCGTGGTCGACGTGCAAAACACTCTGGTGAACAACGCCTTGCTGCGCTGGGGCACTCCGGAACAGAAATCCCGCTATCTACCCCAACTCGTCGCGGGGAAGCTGGGCGCCTACGCCCTTTCCGAAGCCGGATCGGGAAGTGATGCGTTTGCGCTGCAGGCCGCTGCCGAACTTAAGGGCGACCGTTACATTCTCAACGGCCAAAAGTTGTGGATCACCAACGCAGCCGAGGCCGAATTGTTCATCGTGTTTGCAACCATCGATCGGGCCCTGGGCTACCGAGGCATCACCGCGTTTCTCGTGGAGCGCGGCTTTCCGGGTTTCTCAATCGGGAAGAAGGAAGACAAGCTGGGCATTCGGGCCAGCAGCACCTGCGAACTGATCCTCAACGAATGCGAAGTGCCCAAAGAAAACGTCCTGGGCGAACTGGGCAAGGGTTACAAGGTTTCCATCGAAACGTTGAACGAGGGGCGCATCGGGATTGCTGCCCAGATGATCGGCGTGTCGTCGGGAGCGCTGGAGGCCGGTATGGAGTACGCCCGCCAGCGACAACAGTTCGGTCAGCCGATCGCCCAATTTCAAGCCGTTCAGTTTCAAATTGCCCGGCTGGCTACCGACCTGGAAGCGGCGCGCCTGCTGACGTACAATGCCGCGCGGCTGAAGGACGCGGGCGCCTCCTTCGTCAAAGAGGCAGCCATGGCAAAGTACTTCAGCTCACAGGTGGCCGAAAGAGTCACGTCCCAGGTCATCGAGGTCTTTGGTGGCTATGGCTACACCAAGGACTATCCCGCCGAGAAGTTTTACCGGGATTCCAAGATCGGGACGATCTACGAAGGAACTTCCTTCATGCAGCTCCAAACCATTGCCAGGCAGGTGCTGAACCTGAAATGAGCGGGGAGACCGACCCATCGCGGGGACCGAAAGCAGGCTTACTCATCATCGATCATGGCAGTCAGCTTTTTGATGCCAACGAGTTGCTGGCTCAGGTGGCGGCCATGGTTCGCATCATGGGGAGATTGGAGATCGTTCACTACGCCCATATGGAGCTGGCGGAGCCCACCATTGAAGCGGGTTTCGACCAGTGTGTGGCCGACGGCGCAGAGGTCGTGATCGTCCATCCTTACTTTCTGGGTCCTGGGCGGCATTCCACTTCCGACATCCCACGGCTCGTGGCCGAGGCGGCGCAGCGGCATCCCGGCGTCTCGTACTGCATCACCGAACCACTCGGACTTCACCCCAAGCTCGGGGAAGTGATCCTGGAACGGGTGCAAGAGGTCTTTCCCTCGAACCGCTGAACCTCCATCGAACTTCCACCAACTGACACCGGTCTGGATAAACTCCCGGCTCGGATACAGAAACTCTTCCCGGCGCAGGAACCCTTCCGGAAACGACGGCGGCAGGACAGGCGTGCATTCCAATCCAACCGATTCAACAGCAAAATCGACACTCACCCGAAGACCCGTGATCCCCCGGCCGAACAGCCAATCGACTCTGTTCCCCAGGTCGATCCAGACAGTGGCCGTTCCCGCGAAAGCCCTGTCCTCGCCTCCAGGCCAAAGAGCCCTGAACTCTTGAACGGAAGTCCATTCTTTTGATCGCTCACTCCTCCACTGAAGACGCACCTCGCCCGACATTCCCTGTTTTTTTCGTTTCAGCTCAACACCAAGGTACCGGTGTCTCTGAGGATCCAGGTTTACCGCCCACTCGAACTCTCTCTCGGATTCCTTTTGACTCTGTGACTCCAACCGAATGGCGCCGCCTGCCTCGCCATCCGGTCTGCGGACCGGCAGTGGAACTTCTTCAACCCGATCCAGACTTCTTCGCTGCGGGTCCCACTTCAATACCGTTAACGATCGCCCTGACCAGGAAGGATCTGCCAGTCGGTGCGTGGTGCGGTCCCAGAATCGATTGGTGGGTGGCGAATCCCAGGTGGGATAGGCGAAGAAGAGGCGATCGATCACAGACTCTCGGAAAAAGGGAGGACTCAGAAGCCACTGCAGGTCGCCGTTCAAGGAGCGAAGCGGCTCTGCCGAGGCCTCGTCGAAACCCAAAAACACAAGCCCTCCCTCGGCCGGCACCTCACTGAGCGCTTTTCCAACCTGTGTCTGAAGGTTGCCGGCTTCGCCGGACCGCTGCTGAAGCTGACGGCTCTCCAGCCACAAAACAGCACCCAGTGACGACACAACCAGGGCAATCACCGTATTCTGCAGTTGCGGCTCCCAGGACTGGCGGGTCCACATCGCGACCAGGAACGCCGCGCCCGCTACCACCCAGCTAACACCCAGGGGAAGCGTGAGCGCCAGAATCACGGAGCCCGCCAGGTTCGCCACCAAGGTCCCACTCGACAGCAACACCGCACAGCTAAAAGTGAGAGGAACCAGCGGCACATACCAGTAGCGAGGGTCGAAGAACCAGGGCTTCAAGGTGACCTGAGAGCAGAAATGGACGGCCGGCAGGGCCATCAGCCCGCACCAAAACACCAGCCACGCGGTTTGCCTTGGGACACGAACCGCCAACCATGTCCACTTCAACAACAGGCCGCACACGACCAGGCAGAGCCCGATGAGCAGGCCATCCCAAAATAGAGTCCACTGCCAATACCCTTCCGGCAACCATGCCTGCCTGGTCGGATCGTGGGTTCGAAACGGGTGACCGATGAATCGATCTCTCAGTCCCAGATACAATCCAGCCCAAAGCAAGGGTCCACCGGCAACCATCAAAAACTTTCTCAACGGTGCCGGCCTCGCTGGCGACGGACGAGCTTTTACGGCCGCTCCTGGCAGCAGGCCACCGGATTCCATCGCTTCCGTGTGGTGTAGTCCGAAGAACTGCCCCAGGAGAATGACGGCCACCACCGGCAAGGCCAACTCTTTCATGCCGAGTGCCAGAGCGATGCTCAGATTCATCACCCACCAGGCGCTTGTGTTTCTGGTCGGATTCTCTTGCATCCGGTGCAGCGAGACCAGAGCCACCATCATGAAGAATGCAACCCATAGGTCATAGAAGTTAAAGATCAGCGAAACGCCGGAGGTAGCTCGCGGATGAAGCAGCATCAGCCCTGTCGCCCACAGAGCCGCCGAATCGCGCCCGGTCATCTTTCGAGCCAACAGACCCGCCAGCAGAGAGGTGCCCACATGAACAAGAAGGTTCACAAGGTGGTGGCCCCAGGGAGACGCACCAAAAAGCTGATAAGCCGCCACCTGCCAGATGCCGGCAACGGGGCGGTACATCTGAAGGTGGGGAAAGCTGGGGATCCAGTTGCCGAACAGGCGCTGCCGAATTGCCTCGGCCCCTCCCACCTGCTCCAGCCACGAAAAGAACAGATGGTCGTCCATCAAGGGATGTGTGCCCAGGACGGGCCAGAAGCCGGCCAGCGCTGCCACCAGAAGAAGGGTCCTGTTTCTCACTTTCGAGCGCGTCCTTTGCAGCCACCTCCGGCATCCCGTTGTGAAAGCCGGCCAACTGGCAGCCCCCGGCACCGGCCGGTCGGAATGCCAAGAAATCCGTTTACAAGGCAGCTACCTTCCATATAATCTCGCCCAGTTGGGAAAGAGAGTTCCTTGTTCTCCTACGCAGTCTCGGCTGGCCTTTCGCCAGTGCTCGCCGGAATCGACACCCCAAGCGAGTGGTGCTGGTACGCTGCGAATTTATCAACAAAGCCCTCCAACCTCATGCAGAAAGTAAGACCCCTGGAGAAGGGAAGTACCATCGGCGTGGTGGCGCCGGCCAGCGACATGTCACCCGAAGACCTGCAGAAGGGCGTCGCCGAACTGGAACACCTGGGCTATTCGGTTCGCTACTCCGAGGCGGTTTTTGGGCGGGACCTGTACTTTGCGGGACCTCATGAGCGCCGGGCCGAAGATCTCATGCAGATGTTTGAGTCTCCCGAGATCTCCGCAATTTTCTGTGCCCGGGGAGGCTACGGCTGTCACCACCTGCTGCCCCTCTTGGACCAGCATCGCATTCGCCGAAATCCCAAGATCTTCATGGGTTACAGCGACGTCACCGCCTTGCTCCAGTATCTGGAAGCCCGGGCCGAAATGGTGTGCTTTCACGGACCCATGGTGGCCCGCGAATTCGCCGGCGGCAAGGCTTTGTATGACGTCGATAATCTTATGCGCTGCCTGAGTGACCCCTCACCCGGACAGCGGATCACGGGGCCGGGCGTGGAAACCTTGCGCGGAGGCCGGGCCCAGGGGAGGCTGACCGGCGGCTGCCTGTCGCTGCTGACGGCGCTGGTGGGTACCCCTTACGAGGCCACGACTGAAGACACCATCCTGCTCCTGGAGGATGTGGGGACCAAACCCTACCAGCTGGACCGCATGCTGATGCACATGCGGTTGGCCGGCAAGCTTCAGTCGGTGCGGGGAATCGTTTTCGGACAGATGCCCAATTGCGCGCAAAGCCCGGAACAGGACTATCGGCTGCAGGATGTTCTCTTGCGCGCCCTGGGGCCTTCCAGCATCCCTGTTTTGTATGGCTTCCCGTCGGGTCATACGACCGCCGGTGCCTTAACGCTTCCCATGGGAGTGCGGGTGACACTGGATGCCGACGGAGGCTATCTTGAGGTGGAAGAACCTCCTCTGGTCTGAAGGCCGATGACGCGAGGCAGATCCCGCCACTCGGCCGAGAAATGTCCAGCGGAAAGGGGACTTGACTTGCTGCCGCAAGCTGCCAAAAGGGTTCACTTGATCGGGATTTGTGGCACGGCTATGGCCACCTTGGCTGCCATGCTGAAATCCTTGGGATACGAGGTGGCCGGCTCCGACCAAGGTGTCTATCCTCCCATGTCCACTTTCCTGGAGGCCCAGGGCATCCAGTTGCACCAGGGATACGACGAGAAAAACTTGAACCCGATACCTGATCTGGTGGTCGTGGGCAACGCCATTTCACGGGGCAACCCCGAAGTCGAGTTCGTTCTGAATCGGAAGTTGCGATTCGCCTCTTTGCCGGAGGTCCTCAAGGAGTTCTTTCTGCGAGGCAAACGGGTGATTGTGGTGGCCGGCACGCATGGCAAAACCACGACGACCTCCCTGTTGGCCTGGCTGCTCGATCAGTGCGGGATGGACCCGAGTTTCCTGGTGGGAGGGATTGCGGAGAATTTCGGTAGCAGCTTTCGGCTGGGAAAGGGCGACTGGTTTGTCATCGAGGGGGATGAATACGACACGGCCTTCTTCGACAAGGGGCCCAAGTTCCTGCATTACTTGCCTGAACAGGTCGTCTTCAACAACTGCGAGTTTGACCACGCCGACATCTATCCCGATTTCGAGGCGGTCCAGTTGAGCTTTCGCAGGCTGATCAACATCATCCCTTCCCAAGGGCGTCTTTACGCGGGATGGGACGATCCGGCCGTCAGATCCCTTTCGGCCGCGGCGTGGTGCCCAGTCGAGTCGTTTGGACTCAACCAGGGAGCCGCCTGGTCAGCCCGCTCTGTCGCATACGGTCCGGATGCCACCACATTCGAACTGGTACGAGACGGAGCCTCCCTGGGGACCGTCACGCTGCCACTGGCCGGGGCTTTCAACGTTCGAAACGCCCTGGCCGCCCTGGTTTGTGCCAGTTCCCTGGGAGCCGCTTTGGAGCCGCTGTGTCGTGCGCTGGCACGCTTCCGAAATGTGAAACGACGCCTCGAAGTCCGCGGCGAGGCCAAGGGAGTGACGGTGTTCGACGATTTCGCCCATCACCCCACGGCCATTCGCGAAACCCTGGCGGCCATGAAAGCGCGTTACCCTCAACAGCGCATCTGGGCTATCTTTGAGCCGCGTTCCGCCACCTCGCGCCGGAATGTCTTTCAAAAGGAATTCAGCCAGGCCTTCGAGGCCGCGGACCGGGTCGTGCTGGCTGCCCTGTACGCTCCGGAAAAACTGCCCCCGGCCGAGAGGTTAAATGTGCCCGTTTTAGTCGAAGAGCTGAGGCGACAAGGGATCCCTGCCGAATATGGGGGGTCGTCCGACGAAATCGTAGCCATGGTGGCGCCGAGGTTGGAAGCCGGAGACAAGGTTGTTATCATGTCGAACGGCAGTTTCGACGGTCTTCACGACAAGCTGCTTCGGGCCTTGCGGGGTCATTGAAGCCACGAAACGGATTCTGGAGGAAGCGTCCCGGTAATGCGGAGCCATCGCTTATGGCCAAAGCCAAAATTCTGATTGTGGATGACGATCCGGGAATCCTGGTGATGCTCCGCCTTATGCTGCGGCTGGAGGGCTATGAGCCGCTGACCTGCGAGGACGCCGGCGAGGTGGTGAACATGGTCAGCCAGGACAAGCCGGACCTGGTACTGCTGGACGCGATGATGCCCCAGTTCGACGGCCTGACTGTTTTGTCGATGTTGAAGGCTGAGGATCTTCCCCATCGCCCTCCTGTCATTCTGTTCACCGGTAACGTCGACGAGGGTTACATCAACCGGGCCCTGGAAGCCGGCGCGCGTGGGGTCTTGATCAAGCCGTTCGTGAAGGAAGACCTCCTGGACAAGATCCGCGGCTTCCTGAAGACCGCCGGAGGTAAGTGAGATCATTGCCAAGCGATGATTCGGACGATCCTGGCCCTGACTGTGGTTTTCGGGTTTACCTTTCTGGTGGGTCCTCCCGGGATGCTGGTGGCACTCTTCCAGCGCAATCCTCGCGTCCTCTACACGCTGGGGCGAACCGGCTGCCGGTTGGGATTCCGCTTGGCCGGTATCCGACTGGTGGTGAAAGGATCTGAGTGGGTGGATCCGAGTCGAACCTATGTCTTTCTGGCCAACCACCAGAGTAATACCGATCCCCCGGCCCTGCTGCTGGCCATTCCCCATGACGTCAAACTGATCCTGAAAAAGGAGCTGGGACGTATCCCGGTTCTCAACTGGGTCATGAGGCAAGGTGGGTTCATTTTCATCGATCGCAGCGATCGTACCAACGCCATTCAAGGAATGACACGGGCCGCCAATCAGTTGGCTCGTGGAGATTCTTTTCTCATCTTTCCGGAGGGCACCCGATCCCGCTCTGGGGAGCTGGGTAAGTTCAAGAAAGGCCCCTTTGTGATTGCTCTCCAAGCCAAAGTGCCGATTCTGCCGGTGACCGTTTCCGGAAGCTACGATATCATGCCACCCGGCCGTCTTCGGATCGTTTCGGGGACCATCACGGTCACTTTTCACCCTCCCGTGGAAACGCAGGACCTCACGTTGGACCATCGGGAATCGCTCATGGATCAAATCTGGAACGCTATTGATTCCGGGCGGGAGCCGTGCTCGCTTCAACCCGATGTCAGAAAGGCAGTCACCTCCTCATGAATCCCGCTCCCTCCCACGCGCACCTGGAGTACTCGATTCTGTGTGACGATGTTCGGCTCGAAGCCGGCAACAAGCTCAGCCTGATGGGCATCTTCGCCAACATTTACTTTCCCTCGCTTCCCTCCAATGTCCTCAAGTTTGCGCTGTTGAATCACTGGGTGGGCAACGGCGACCACATCACCGAGATCAAGATCGTTTCTCCGGATCGGAGCCAGATTGTGGCCAGCGTTCCCCCATCTCAGTTCGCCATCTCGCCTGGTGGCTTTGCCGACAATGTCACCATCTTCACCAACGTGGTCTTCCACCAGGAAGGCACACATTTCATCCACGTCTATCTCGATCAGATTCTGGTGCGGGAGATCTTCCTGCACGTCACCGTCATCCCCCCTCCCAGCGCCAGCGTCAACTGAGCGTTCCACCGCTGCTGCCCCGCGGCAGAGTGGCGGGTGAGACGGCGAATGAACCGGCTCGGCGTTTGATTTTCTACTTCACCTCGAGTCGGCCTCGTGAGCGCGAAAAGGGCTGGTCAGGAACGCTCGCCGCCCTCTACAATCCAGCCATGCAAGGAATCGATGACCTCTTTTCCCGACCCAAACCCCTGATCGCTGTCGTGCACCTGCTGCCGCTTCCGGGCAGCCCGCACGCAACGTCTTCTTTGAAGACCGTGCTGGACCGGGCTCTCAGCGATGCCCGGCTCCTGGCAGACAACGGCGTGGACGGCTTGCTTGTCGAGAACTATGGCGATGCCCCATTTCATCCGGAAGCTGTGGACCCCTGCACGGTGGCCGCCATGGCGGTGATCGCGTCGGCCGTGCGCCAACAACATCCGAAACTCCCCCTGGGCATCAACGTCCTGCGCAACGATGCTTCGGCAGCCTTAGCGATCGCCACCGCGGTAGAAGGCCGCTTCATCCGCGTCAACGTTCACACCGGCACCATGCTCACCGACCAGGGTGTGTTGCAGGGCCGGGCCCACCAGACCTTGCGGCAGCGCGCCGCTCTCGGGCAAGACATTCGGATCCTGGCGGATGTAGCCGTCAAACACGCCACCTTGCCGGCCCCAGCTCCGCTGGCCAACCTGGCGGCGGATACCTACCGGCGAGGCTTGGCCGATGCTCTGATCGTGACCGGGCCGGCGACCGCGTCGGCCGCCAACCCCTCAGACCTGGAAGCCGTGAGGACGGCCGTTCCTGAAGCCGCCCTCCTGACCGGCAGCGGCGTCACGCCGGAGAACCTGGCCACAATCCTGCCGCTTTGCGACGGCGTGATCGTGGGGTCGAGCCTAAAAAGAAATGGCATCGCGCTCAACGAAGTGGAGGCGGAACGGGTGCGCAAACTGGTTGGGTGCCGCGACGCCTGGAAAGAGGGATGATTTGTGCTCTTCTCAAGGCCAGGAGCCTGCCCTCTTGCGAGGCCAGTGACCGGCTCTTTCTGACTTCGACTCCCGAATGGTCCGGTGTGGTGGGTCGAGTGGAGAAGCCGATCACCGGCTGCCACTTCCAGCTACAGGTTTCCGGCCGTTTCCCACGCTGTCTGGAGAAGCGATTGGGCTTCTTCGAAACCCTGCCCCACTCCTTTGACGCTGTGGGTGTCCGAGCCATAGACCAACGGTATGCCGCGCCGCAGCGCCGCAGCGACGATCCAGGGCGCCGGGTAAATCTCGCGGCAATCCGGCTTGAACAAGCCGGCAGCGTTGAGATCCAGTTCCATCCCCCGTTCCTGAACCAAATCTAAGACCTCCAGCACCTGCGGGCGAAACTGGAGGGGGGCCTTCAGCGGATGCTTCAGCTGGAACTTATGGATCAGACTCAGATGGCCAAGCCTTTTCGGCTTGCTCGGACCCAAATCCGAGGTAACCGCCTGCTTCACGGCTGCCCAGTAGGCTTGATGAACGGCCTCTACGCTTCCGTACTCCTCGACCAGTCCGTCCTGAAAGTCTTCGGCGCTGAAGTCCACGCAGCGCCATCCTCCCTTGCCTGGCAAGAAGTGAACTGAGAGGACCGCATCTTCAAGAGCACCCTCACAGCGCCGGAGCAGCTCGCGTGTCTCCGATTCGAAGCCGGGAATGAAATCCACTTCCAAACCCACTCGCACATCGATCTTGCCGGAAAACCGCGCTTTCATCTGACGGGAGTGCTCCAGGTATGGCTCCAGCTGATCCCACGACATGCCACAGCTCTGGTCCGGTGCCGGATCTCGAAAGCCGCTCGGCAACGGCGGATGTTCCGTGAGACTGTAGGTCTCGAAACCCCGTGCCACGGCCTGTTCCACAAAGGCCCGCGTCGCCTCTCCCGAACCATGTGCGCAAAACTGGGTATGCGTGTGGCCGTCCCGCTTTCTAAGCTTGGGTGGCATATTCTCTCCACAGGCCGGTTGCAGCGGACATGACTCGCCAGGACGGGTTTCTCACGCCGAGCGCACCAGTCTTTTCGTCTTGTGCTGCAGCGCTTCCAAGATCACGGCTTCGAAGGCCCGCGTGGCGGCGCACCGAAACGTTTGTCTTCGACGCAGCACTCCCACCACTCGCCGCGGCTTGGGATCAATCAACTCCACGGAGCACAACTGCCGCTCCTTCAGCTTGCTCTCAACCAGGCCGGGAAGAATGGTGGCCGTACCGTTCATGGCCACAGTTGCCAGAATTCCGTCGATTGAGTTCATCTCGATCCGGACCCGCCCTAGCGCCTTGGCCTCGCGAAAACACTGATCAATCAGTCTGCGCGTGCAAAACTGGCGCGACAGCAACACCATCGGCTCATGGTCGAGCTCCTTCATTCGAACCCTGGTTCGGCCGGCCAGACGATGATCCTGAGGCACTACCAGGACCAGGTCTTCGTGGAACAGCGAATGGCACTCGATCTCATCCGATTCAGCGGGCACAAACCCGATGCCCAGACTAAGCCGTCCCTCCAGCAAGCCTTCTTCCATCTGGTCCGCCGTGAGTTCTTCCACGTGCACCTGGATCCCACCATGGGCCATCGTGAAGCGGTGCAGAATCTCCGGCATCAGGTAAGCATTCACGGTCTGTACCACACCGACCCAGAGGGCCCCCCGCTTCAAGCCTTCCAGCTCGTCAATGGCCAGCCGGGCTTCTTCCACTTCCCGCAGGGCACGCTTGGCATGCTCCCGGAAAGTCTGACCGGCTACGGTGAGCCGAATCTGCCTGCCAATCCGGTCAAACAACGGGGCACCCAACTCTTCCTCCAATTGGCGGATTTGCTGAGAAAGGGTGGGTTGAGAGACGTGAAGCTGCTCGGAAGCCCGCGTAAAATGGCCGGCTTCCGCAACAGCTAGGAAATAGCGCAAATGCCGGAGTTCCATGGCGTCCTTTCACATTAGGAAGCGAAGTACCCAGAGATGAGTCAACCGAAATCGCCTCTTCTCGCGCTGATCGATAGATGCCAGCTATCCAAACTATCCAATCTAAATATTGGACCAATGAACGATAGCGACCTAGGATGTCGGTGTCAAGCACAACGGAGACGGAAACCGGTTTACCACGGAATTCAATCAAGGAGGCAGCATGCCAGCAAACATTCCTGGATACACCTATGGGACCGAAGCTTCGGCCAAGTCGCCCCTGAGCGAGTCGGCTCTTCAGGAACTCAAGAGCACCATTCTGTTTACCGACGAAGACAAGACCTATCTGCGCCAGGCGGGAGAGGTCCTCTCCGATCAGATCGAGGAAGTCCTGGACTTGTGGTACGGATTCGTGGGCTCGCACCCTCACCTGCTGGCCCAATTCCATGGCAAGGACGGCGCCCCGGATGATCGCTATCTGAAGGCAGTGCGACTGCGGTTTGGACAATGGATCCGCGACACCTGCTCGGCCAACTACGATCAGAAGTGGCTCGACTACCAGCAGGAGATCGCTCTGCGCCATACGTCGGCCCGAAAGAACCAGACCGACGGCGTGCAGTCGGCCTCCAACCACATTCCTCTGCGCTACATGGTCGCTTTCATCTATCCGATCACCGCCACCATCCGTCCGTTCCTGGGGAAAAAGGGACACTCCGCAACGGAGGTGGAGAAGATGCATCAGGCCTGGTTCAAATCGATCGTTCTTCAGGTGGCATTGTGGTGCGAGCCCTATGCCAAACCGGGAAGCTTCTAAGACGTCCAGACCGGTGCTCTGCGCGTCAAGCAGCCGGCTCAGGTTGCCGGCGGGGAGGCGGATTGGACTGTAGCAACGGCATAGGCGGCACAACCTTCTCCCCGCCCCAGCGCACCGAGTTGTTCGTTGGTAGTAGCCTTCACCGACACCTGGCTGGGATCAATCTGGAGAGAAGCGGCGAGGTTGCGCTGCATTTCAGGAATGAATGACGCAATCTTGGGACGTTGCAGCACCAGCGTGGAATCGAGGTTGCAGATCTCAAAGCCTCCTTCGATCAGCAGGCGGCGCACCGTCGCCAGAAACTCCAGGCTGGAAACGTCCTTGAAGCGAGGGTCGGTATCCGGAAAGTGCCGGCCGATGTCGCCCAGCGCAGCAGCACCTAAGAGGGAATCACAAATGGCGTGCACCAGCACGTCGGCATCGGAGTGTCCGAGCAGTCCAAGCTCGAACGGGATGCGAACTCCTCCCAAAACCAACGCCCGCCCCGGTGCGAAGGAGTGAATGTCGTACCCAAAGCCCGTGCGAATCATGTCTATCCTGGCGAAGACAGCCGCGCGGGAGCCCTGTTTTCTTGAGTCACGCGTGCTCCGAAACTACCCAATGTCGAAGGAAGCATAAGTGCCTTGGTACTCCCGCCAGGTGACCTCCACGTCGGACACGGCGGCGGACCGTGGACCGACGCGTAATTGCCCAATCAAGCTCTCAACCATCTCTCGCTCTCCCTCGGCTTCCACCTCAACGCTGCCGTCGACGAGGTTGCGAGCATATCCGAATAAGCCCAGGCCCAGCGCCTTCCTCAGAACGAAATACCGAAAGCCCACACCCTGAACCAGACCACGCACCACAATGCTTGCCCTTGCCTTCATGCCATCCTCAGAACCGTCGCGACCACTCTTTGGGCCAGCGTTCGATTACCACTTTCTTGTCGGTGTAGAACTCGATGGCATCCCGTCCTTGTCCGTGCAGTACCCCCAGAAAACTGTCTTTCCAGCCACTGAAGGGGAAATAGGCCATGGGTGCGGCCACTCCGATGTTGACGCCCACATTGCCGGTGGGCACTTCGTAGCGAAACTTGCGAGCGGCGGCGCCGCTGGTCGTGAAGATCGATGCCGCATTACCATAGGGGTTTCGCGCGACGATCTCAATGGCTTGGTCCAGGTCGCCGGCATGAACCAGGCTGAGCACGGGCCCGAAGATTTCGGTGCCGGCCAGCGAGCCGCTGGACGAGACGCCATCCAGGATGGTGGGGTTCAAGAAGTTCCCCTGCTCGCAACCGGCCACCCGCACGCCGCGCCCATCCATCAAGGCCACCGCACCTTCCCGCACACCGGCAGCCACCAGACTCTCAATGCGAGACTTGCTGGCGGCCGTGATCACAGGACCCATTTGAACCGATTCATCCAGGCCGTATCCCACCTTGAGAGTAGCGGCCGCCTCCGCAATCGCCTTTGAGAACCGCTGGCGAGCCTCGCCCACTGTCACCGCCACGGATACCGCCAGGCAGCGCTGTCCCGCGCAGCCAAAAGCGCTGTCGCTGATCACTTGCGTCGCGCTCTCCAGATCGGCATCGGGCATCACCACCACGTGGTTCTTGGCTCCACCCTGGCATTGAACGCGCTTACCACGCGCCGCGGCGCGAGAGTAAACGTGGCGTGCCACGGGCGTGGACCCCACGAAACTGATGGCTTTGACTTCCGGATGGTCGAGCAGAGCGTTCACCACTGTCTCGCTGCCGTTGACCAGACCAATCACTCCTGGCGGCAACCGAAGCTGCTCGATCAACTCAAACACCTTGTGGACGGTCAACGGCACTTTCTCGGATGGTTTAAGGATGAAACAATTCCCGCAGGCCAGGGCATAGGGCAGGAACCAGAGCGGAATCATCGCCGGGAAGTTGAAGGGAGTGATGGCCGCCACCACGCCCAGGGGCTGGCGGATCATGATCTCGTCGATGCCACGAGCCACATCCTCCAGGTTGTAACCCTGCATGAGAGTTGGAATCCCGCAGGCCACCTCCACGTTTTCGATCCCGCGCCGCAGCTCGCCTCGCGACTCGGCCAGGGTCTTGCCGTTCTCCATCGTGGTGATCCGCGCAATCTCCTCGAAGTGGGTCTCCAGAAGCTGTTTGAATCGAAAGAGGTATTGGATCCGTTCCTCGGCCGGAGTCTGACGCCAGCTTGGAAATGCGGCCGAGGCCGCTTCCACCGCAGTGGCCACATCGCTTTCCACACCCATCGGCGTCTGCGCCAGCACCTCGGCCGTCGCCGGATTAACGACGTCCAAAGACTCGGCGGCCAGCGAACTCTGCCATGTTCCCCGAACGAAGTTTCTTAGTTGCTGACTGGCCATGGTCCGGACCTCCCTGTGTCTGGTTCTCGTCTTGTTGGTGTTGGGCAATCCGCTCGCGCGCCTGTCCCGCCGGGCGACGTCAAGCCATGGGCATTCTACCTCATTTCCCGTTTGGATGACCGCCAGCCTGAACGGCCTCGACTGAGCTGAAGACGTAAGAGGGCGTGGCCACAAAAAATCCAACGGCTCGCCACCAGTCTCACCGGTTCGGAAACAATGCCGCTCCGCCAATTCCTTTCCCTCATAAGGGCCACTGGAAAGCTAGTCCGTTGCCTCCACAATGCTTGTGGAAAGATCCTCCTCCTGGCGAAGCAGAAGCTGGTGGGCCAGGTCCAATGTCACTGGGAGGAACCGCACCGACTCTCCCAGGTTCAATTGGGCCGCCTTGGGCAGATCAGCCGAAATCACGACCGCAATCTTTGGAAATCCGCCGATGGTTTGACGATCGGCCATGAGCAGGGCCATTTGGCCGTTTGGCAGGACCTGCAAGGAACCAGGCGGAATCGGATCGGAAAGAATTTCAGGTGGCTCAGCCTTCAGCGGTGGGCCACTCAAGCGATAGGCCATGCGGTTGGAGGCGGGGGTTACCTGGAATTGGGAAGCCAGAAACGTTTTCCGATTCTTCTGGTTGAAGTGTTCGGACTGCGGACCCCACACCACCCGTAACAATCCCGGGTTGTGGTAAGCCTCCAAAAGCTGCGGCCTAACCGTTCTGATCGGTCCCGGAGTCGGTGGATTCTCGACGGCCCGCCACACCACATCACCTTTGACCAAGGCTCGCCCTTCGACTCCACCCCACCCGGCTTTCGAATCGGTGGCCGCACTGCCGAAGACCCGCTCCGACTCAAATCCTCCGGCCGTGCTCAAATAGCAGCGAGCACCCGGGCGAATGACTCCCAGATGAAGCAGGTCGCCACGCCTGGCTGAGAACGCCTGCCACAGCGGAACGGGCTCGCCCGCCAGGGAAACCCTGACCTTCCCACCCGTCACCGCGAACAGGCCATCGGCGAGCACCAGGAAATCCGGTCCCACCAGAGTCAACTCCAGACAGGGGGATGAATCGGGGTTGCCGACCAATCGGTTACCGCTCCGCAGCGCGAAAGGATCCATTGCGCCGCAGGGACTGACGCCAAATCGCTGGTAGCCGCCGCGGCCCAGATCCTGGAGCGTTGTCATCAGGCCAGCTCTGAGCACCTTTAGCACGGGAACAGGCATAAGCTTGGCAAATCTCTCTTTAGAAACTCGGTGAGGCCTTCCTTTGGAACTTGGAACGTGTGAGATTCATTCGGGTTTTTCTGCCACCTTGTGGTGCCTTGAGACCGCTGTCGAGGAGCAGCTATGTCGCGGAAGATGTGCCTGCTCGAACTTCCCAGGATTTCGCCTCGCCTCAGTCTCAGCTCGAAGGCCTCGACGCCAGTCGCTCATACTCGGAGTCGGAGACCGGAACAAATCGGACCCGATCCCCGGCCTTCAGCAGGAAGGGCTCGGACGAAGACACATCAAAGAGCCGGGAGGGAGTGGCTCCCAGCAAACGCCATGCTCCCGGGCCGTCCAGCGTGTAGATCCCGGTCTGACGTCCTCCAATCCCCACCGTTCCCGCCTTCACACGCGGGCGAGGCTCCGCAAGTCGTGGAGTCTCCAGTTCCGGCGGAAGCCCGCCCAGATAAGGGAAACCAGGCGTGAAGCCCAGCAAGTAGACCACATACTCCACACCACTGTGCAGCCGGATGACCTCCTCGCAGCTCAGCTCGTGATACGAGGCAATCCATTCCAGATCGGGGCCGCGCTCGCCACCATAGCAAACGGGAATCTTTACTAAACGGCCGCTGGCGGCATGAGGCCTGGCCTTGGAACAACGCTGGGCCACCTGCTCCTGCAGCCGCTGATAGGTGATGGTCACAGGATCGTAGACGACCGCTACGGATCGGTAGGATGGAACCCACTCCAGCACGCCGGGGATTGGATCCTCCTCCAGTGCCCGGCAAACACTCTGCACCAAGGCCTGGACGGCGGGAGAGATGCAACTCTCGAATTCGATCAGCAACATTCGATCGCCACTCGGGCAGTAGCGAGTCGGACTCAAGTTCACGATGCTCTATAACAGCTTGGTCGATTGATTGGAACAGAACGGGCCAACTAAGCGCCTTGATGGATACAAGGAAATTCTCTTCCCAAGTTCCGGTCTGACGCTAGAGAACGATTCCAAATGATGGTAAGAGTTTTCCCAGATCAATTCTGTAACTGATCCTCCCGACCTGTCGCCGTCGCTGAGACGCGACGCCGGGGAGCCGCCCAAGTTCTCTGAAGAAAGACATTTACAGACGCGCGTGGCGGCTGGTCGCCACCCTTCCCTGATTGAAGCGCCAGCATAACCCGAAAAAGGCCATGATGGATCACGAATTGCAATTCGCAGACTGCAGGAACCATGAAGTTCTTGGTCAAACCAGTCTGATTGTTGGAGAAACCCATGGCACCCGCTGCAACGCCTCCCAAGAATTCCTTTTATCTCAAGCTTGAAATCTTTCGGTCCTGTTATCAGGATTTCGACCTCTTTATCCATACCTTGGCTCAGGGCCTCAATTGGGAGATTCTGGGCTTCGATATTTCCCGGAATGCTTACGCCTTCAAGAGCCAGTGGTTCGCGTGTCTGGATGCCAGCACCAGTAACATCCTGCTGCAGTCTCCCCTGCTCACCGAGGAGCACGCACCGCAACTCAAGCAGGTTCTGCGCACCTTGAGTCTCCTGGACGTACGCGTCGGCCAGAATTGCCAGCCGGAAATCACGGAAGGTGCTCCGCGCAAGAGGTGGCTTGTCAGAATTTTCAAGAGGGTGCCGGTGGAGTTTTACTGGGGGCTGGGCCTCGTTCTGTTCCTGGTGATGAAGACCGTGGAACTCGAACTCCAGCCGGTGCTGAGCCGTGGTGGACTCTTGCTCCTTCAGTCAGCCGGTTATGCCTTTTTCATGTTTTTTGCCGTCTCACTCTACAAGGGCTTCTCGGCCAACAAGCGCAAAACCGATAGCGCCACAGAAAAGGATCTGAGAGCCTCTCTCTTCGAGGAGCTGGAGGCCAAGCCCGGTCCCGAGGATGCGGAAATTGTACCTTCCACTCCCGAGGAACGGGCCGAGATCCTCCAGGTTGCCGAACTGGCCCGGGAAATCAAGGATCCTGTCGAAAACATTATGGCCTATGCCCGATTTTACAAAGCCACAGCCAGGAAGAGTTCGCAGCAGTGGAAGGACCTGCTCGAACTCATGGAACAGGCGATCCGGCTGCAGGAGATCGTGAACCGATCCGAAGGGACGGCCCGCTCGCGCGGTTTGGAGGAGAAGGACATCGCCTCCTCCGAGACTGAAACACTGTTTCGGCGGACGCCCCGCACGACGCGTTTGGTGCCGGTCACGGTTCGAGGCGTCGACCCCCTGGGAGATCCGTTCGAGAACTCCTGCTACACGTTAAACATCAGCCCGCGAGGCGCCTGCCTTCTGCTGCCCGACAAAGCCTTCCAGCCCGGACAGATCCTGAGCATCCAAAACCATGTGTTCGAGTCCGATGGAGAAGTGCGCTGGATCATTGGAGGCCAGGAGGGCGGCCTGGTCTTCGCCGGCGTGCGGTTCTGCAAGCCCGTCAACGTGCCCCTGGAAGCTATGGCTTCCTAGCCAGATTCCCTTCACTGCCGCCCTCCCACATGATTCACTGCGTTGTGAATGGATGGTTTCGAGCCTTCTCTCCTCTCCTGGTCTCTCCTGCCTGCGCGATGAGAAGCGATCTCGGCTTGATCTGAAGCTGGAATTCCAGCATTCTTGACGTCATGAGCGTGAAAAAGGCCTTAACCATTGCCGGCTCGGACTCGGGCGCAGGTGCGGGAATCCAAGCCGATCTGAAGACCTTCGCGGCGCTGGGAGTATATGGCACATCCGTCATCACGGCCGTGACGGCTCAGAACACGCGGGAGGTCAGGGCCATCCATCCCATTCCCAGCGAGGTGGTGGCGCAGCAGCTGGAGGCCGTACTGACCGATATCGGCGCCGACGCCGTCAAGACCGGCATGCTCGCCAACCAGGACATTATCGTGACCGTGGCCGCCCGGCTGAGAGACCACGGCCCGATCCCGTTGGTGGTAGACCCCGTGATGGTATCGAAGGCAGGGGTTCCCCTGCTCGAACCGCCGGCCATTGCGGCCCTGCGCCGCGAGTTGTTTCCTCTGGCCGCGGTGGTGACACCCAATGTTCCAGAGGCGGAAGCGCTTTTGGGGCGGACTTTGAAAACCGAGGAGCAGCTGCTGAAAGCCGGCAGAGAGATGCTGGCCATGGGCCCCAAGGCCGTCCTGATCAAGGGCGGACATCGCGAGCCCGGCTCGCAGCCAGCCGGGCCGGATGACCGGAACAGCTCCAGCGGCGAGGTCGTTGATCTCTACTTCTGCGCAGAAGAAGAGGGGTGCCGGATTAGCGGCCCGCGCATCGCGACTCCGCACACTCACGGCACCGGCTGTACTCTGGCTGCGGCGATCGCCGCCTACCTGGCCAGGGGAGAGAGTTCCTATCCCGCCATCCTTCGCGCCAGGAGCTTTCTCACCGCAGCTTTGAAGGCAGCCTTCCCGGTGGGCCAGGGCAAGGGGCCCGTCCACCACTTCCATCGCTGGTGGACGGCCGGCAATTAGCGGCGTGCCCTTGGGGACCCTTCCGTTACCGCCGAGTCCTCGCTCCCTCCCTCATTTGGCTTTAGCGGTTTTGGCAGCGCTGTCGGTGTGGAAGGCACCCAGCGCGCGCACTGTCGCCTGGCTCTCTAGTTGAGGAATCTGAGAGTACCCGTTGTGACGCAACGAGGCCCGCAGGCGCTTGAGTAGATCCTGTCGGTTGAGTCGGCCGTCGGAATCGCGCACGTGCTTGCAGAAGTAGTAGGTAAAGGCCCCATTGTAAGCGCCGTCGATGTAGGCGTCCGCGGAGGTCTGATCGGATCGGCAGCCCGCCCACAGGATATGTTGAGGAACCGCCTTGTCACCCCGCAGCAGGCGCTGCACGGAAAGGGTGTCCTCCTCACCTTCCACCCGACAAAGGATGTCCGGCGGTGGCGGCAGGTAGCGAATCCGCGTGGGATGTTCGGGCCCCAGATCGGCAGGTCGACCCAGGTCCGGAGCGGCCCTCAAGCCGGTTCCGGAATGGCAGCAGTCCAGAAAAACTTCCAGCGAGACCCCTTCCGGCAACTTCCTGAAAATCGCGTTGAGGTGGTCATCCAGCAGATACCCGTCGGTCCAATTCATGTCATGGGGACAAATCAGTTCGTCTAACTGATCGGTCAGCTCCTCGTCTTTGTCCCGGTCACGAATCTGCGAGCCGTGACCGGAAAAGTGGAACACCAGGTAGTCGCCGCGCTTGGCATCTTTGGTGAGCCACCTCAATCGGCTCAGGATGTTGGCCTTGGTTGCTCGTTTGTCCGTGAGGACTCTGATTTCCGAGTTCTGGAAACCGAAATAGGTTCGCAAGATGGACCTCATGTTGGTGACATCGTTGACGCAGCCGTTGAGGTCGCTCACTCCTTGATAGTCGTTTACGCCCACCAGCAGAGCTTTTTTGGGCATGGTCTTGTCCTCCTCGAGAGGCGACGGTCGCCTCGTTTCTTTGCTTCGTCATGTTCGGCATTGCTTTTCCAGGCACGCCGCGGGCAGTGATCACCTCCTTACCCAAGAGTCAGTCCGAACCCCGTGTGCCGGCTTGAGGCGCGACCATGGGATTCCGCTCCGACCTTCTCCGAATGCAATGCGGGAAAGCAATGCTGCTACTATAGTGCCTGCTCCTGCGCACTGTCAATGACGCAGAACTAGCTAGCCAGGAAGGCAAATTGGAGTGGGAAGCGGAGCACGCCTAGCTGCCCTGCAGGCGGTGTCGCAGCTCGGCGTAACCGGGTTTGATGACGTTGAAGATGAGCTCGCAGCGCCGGCCGTAGGGAATGAAGGCGCTTTTCATGGCATTGATGGTGATCTTTTCGAGATCGTCAAGAGTAAGGCCAAAGGTTCGAGCAGCCAGCTCGAATTCGCGGCTCATGTTGGTCTGGCTCATGAGCGTGTTGTCGGTATTCAGGGTCACCCGAAATTTCTCCTGGAACAGAATCCGGAAGGGATGGTCGGCCAGACTCGGAGTGGCGCCCGTATGCACGTTGCTGCTGAGGCAGACCTCCAGCGGAATCCGCTTGTCCAGCACGTACTGCGCCAGGTCTCCCAGCTTGACGGCTTGGCCGTTGGCCACCGCAATGTCGTCGATGAGGCGCGTTCCATGGCCGATGCGGTGGGCTCCGCAGTATTGAATCGCCTGCCAGATGGACTCTTTCCCGAAGCCCTCTCCGGCGTGCACAGTGATGTTGAAATTCTGCCGCTGGATATAGTGGAAGGCGTCCACGTGTTTCTTGGGCGGATAGCCCCCTTCCTCCCCGGCCAAATCGAATCCCACGACGCCCCGGTCGCGAAAGTCCACAGCCAGTTCCGCCATTTCCAGCGAGACGTTCATGTTCCGCATCGCGCAGACAATCAGCCCATACGGAATTTGAAAGTCTCGCCGGGCCCGTTCCAAGCCGCGCAGCACGGCCGCGACCACTTGCTGGTGACTCAACCCTTTTCGGGTGTGAAACACGGGGGCAAAGCGAGTCTCAAAGTAGACAACATTCTCGTTTTTGAGGTCCTCGGCTTGCTCATAAGCCGCCCGCTCCAAGGCCTCTTCGGTCTGCAGCACGGCGATGGTGTGGGCAAAGCCCTCCAGGTACTTGGCCAGGTTCCCCTGGTTAGCTCCCCGAAAGAACCACTCGGCCAACTCCACAGGATCCTGCGTCGGCAACCGGGTGTATTTCGCCGCTCGCGCCAGTTCGATCACGGTATGGGGACGCAAGGCCCCATCCAGGTGCTCGTGCAGCAGCACCTTGGGGGCCGCCTGGAGGGTCGCACTGTCAAGCATGGCGTTCAGAGTTTCGGAACAGGAGGGAAGAACCAAGCGGGGAACATAACCGGCCGCCGTTCCTGGGAAACCGAGCGATGCCGGTTGACTGAGGGTATCATGCACAGCCTCCAGCCGGAGACCGGGGATATCAAATTCTAGGCCGTTGCCTGGTTGTTTCCCAGCTTTCGCAGCAGTTCGTCGAGGACGGACCCAATGCTGCCGGTAGCGTCGACCGTGATGAGAACACCGCGCTGGCGGAAGCGGGCCGCGATGGGTTCGATGTCCCGGCAGAACTCCCGATACCGCTTGCGAACCACTTCAGGCTCATCGTCCTCCCTGCGCCTGACCATGACGCCGGGCGGCGGCGGGTTTTCGGGAAGATGGTAGGAGCGTCCATGGGCATCGATCACTCGTCCGGCCACCCGCTTCAGGATGCTCTCCTCGCTCATCTCGAAAAGAAGCACCGCCGACAAACCCAGACTCTTGTCCAACGCCACAGCCTGGGAAAGGGTACGGGGATAGCCATCCAGCACGAAGCCACGCCCCGGATGGCTCTTCACGAAGGCATCGAAGACCTCGATGACAATCTCTTCCGGGACCAGGATTCCCTGGCTGACGAATTCGTGGGTACGCTTGCCCAGCTCGGTGTCCTTCTCGATTTCGGCTCTGAGCCTTTCTCCCAGCGAAAAGTGCTGCAGTCCAAAGTGAGCGGCCAGCAACTTGGCTTGTGTTCCCTTCCCACAGCCGGGTGGTCCAAGAACGGAAACATTCATGTCGGAATCCTTCCTTACTTTCTGATTTAACGGAGCCCGAACCGGATCGAAATCAGAGCCAATTCCGAAGTTCAGGAACCACCGGCAAAGCCTGGGCAGGACTCAAAAAACGCGGCTGGAAAGACTGGAGGCGAGGAAGGGATTCGAACCCCTGAATCACGGTTTGCAGGCTAATGGGTCTCCAACCCACTCCCTCACGATGCATTCACTATCTCTTTGAATCGACCTGGATGATCCGAGCGCGAAAGGTCGCTTCGGCGAGACCCTTGAAGTCCACTCAAAGAAATCGTCCCTACGTTTCCCCTGCGCTCACCCGCCCGAATTTCGAGCTAGTGAGTACACCATTTTGAGAAGGAAGTTGCAAGCGAAAAAGACCGCGTGGCCGCCTGAGCGCCCTTGTTGAAGCTCGCCCCACCCCCTCAGTCGGCCCGGCTCGTGATGGCCCGATTGATTCCTGGCGTGGGCTTAGTACTCGACCCTGGTCGCGATCCACCACGTGGTCCCGCCCGCGTCCTTCACCCCGCCCCGCTTGTCTTCATCCTGTTTCTTAACCGGCTCTTGCACCGAGACCGCCCCGGCTTCGAGAGCCTTCCGGTAGGTGGCGTCCACGTCCGAAACGTAGACGTGTACGTGGGAGGGAACGGCCGGCCAGTCAGGCGGTACAGGGTCGGCCAGCATGACAACGGTGTCGTCCAGGCGAACCTCGGCGTGAATGAGCTTGCCGGAGGCGTCCGGAAATCTCCGCAGCTCGATGGCGCCAAAGACTCGTTTCAAGAAATCGATCGTTTTGCCCGCTCCATTCACGATGAGATAGGGCGAGACCGTACTGTAGTTGGTGGGTTTATACTGTGCGTTCATCCGACCTCCTCCTAACGCATGCCGCCCCAGTTCGGCTGCCTCGCCCGCGAAGCGCGGCAAAGCGTGTCAGCCGAAACCGCGATGGGACGCGGTTACTGAAGAACCCTATGGGACTCTCTGCACCATCACATAGACGTTAGACGTGATTGTCTGGAAAGTGATCATATCCCATCGCCTGGCCGATGCGGTCAGATTTAATAGCCGCTCCCGAAACGGCTTTGCTCTGAATCGACGAAGATCGAAAATTTCACCTTGAAAGCGACCCGAGGCCCCTCCCGCCCCTAGCTCCACCACAGGCAAACGAGACCACGCCTTATGCAGTTAAGACCGTGAACACATCGTCCTCAGGTCACTGGTCGATCTCACACTCCTCCAGCTCGGCGTGGTAGGGGCGCCAGCGGGCTTTCAGGTACAGGAGGTACAGCGGCAGCTGGGCGAGAGGCTCATCGTACCTCGCGGCGAGGTCGAACGGGACCGTTCACCCGACGGCGAGTAGATCCAGGCCTCGACCTGAGCGAAAGAGAGTCCCGGGGCAGCCGAGCACAAGCCTGAGATTGGTCATGAGCCCCCGGCGCGGGTCGGATTCGCGGACCCGACGGGGAGGCCGCGCGCCTCGCCCGCATCGGACAAGCTGGCATGAGCGACTGCAATGCTGGTCGTATTGGAAGGTTGCTACGGCCGCCGACGTCCGGGCAAAATAACTTTCGGCCAGCGCTTATTCTTTCCCCGCCCTGCGGGCACGGCTGCAAGGTGTAATGAGGCTACCATTGACCTGATCGAGGAAAGTTTCAGCAAGGTGCGCCTGACCCACTGGTCGGACACACGATTCTCAGCCAGGAAGAGCGAGATTCCAACAAGAATCCCTCACTTACCTTGCAGCGATCTACTGCACTGGGGAGAGAAACAACCGAGCTGGGGGCGAAACAGGCTAGGTATTGCGGAAACTCAATGAATCAAGCTGGAGGCGAGGAGGGGATTCGAACCCCTGAATAAAGGTTTTGCAGACCTCTCCCTTAGCCACTTGGGTACCTCGCCGATGATCGTAAGCTCAAGTCTCACGCCCATATAAGCACCGTCCCTTATACACTCAAATCGCGGGCCTCGTCAAGCCAGGGGACGGTCTGCACGCGGCTCACACCAGCAGCCGGGCAATGACCAGCGAAACGACCGACATCAGCTTGATCAGGATGTTCATGGCCGGCCCGGAGGTGTCCTTGAACGGATCCCCTACCGTATCCCCTACCACCGTGGCTTTGTGGGCATCTGTGCCTTTCATTTCTCCCGCCACCTCGCCCTTTTCGATGGCCTTCTTGGCGTTATCCCAGGCGCCTCCGGAGTTGGCCATGAGCAGGGCCAGCAGCACACCGGAAATCGTGGCGCCGGCCAGCGTGCCGCCCAAGGCAGCCGGACCCAAAACGAATCCGACCAAGACCGGCGCCACCACAGCCGTCACTCCGGGCAGGATCATCTCGCGCAAGGCCGCTCCGGCCGAGATATCCACGCAGCGGGCTGCATCCGGCTTGACCCCGGGCTTCCCTTCCAGCAGCCCCGGGATTTCGCGGAACTGTCTCCGGATCTCCTCGACCATCTGGCCGGCGGCCTTACCCACGGACGTCATGGTCACCGCGCCGATGAAGAACGGCAGGATGGCTCCAATAAACAGCCCGATCACCACCAAGGGCTCCGTGATCACGATCTGCAGCGGCGACTCACCTTCCGCCAGAAGAGACGCATAGCGTTTCCAGATGCCGCTCAGCTCGGCTCCGGCGGAGTTCAGTTCCGCCAGCCGCGAGGCGATGGCAACCGTGACGGCCTGGGAATAGGCGGCGAACAGGGCCAGCGCCGTGAGTGCTGCCGATCCGATGGCGAAGCCTTTGCCGATCGCGGCGGTGGTGTTGCCCAACGCATCCAGGCTGTCGGTGATCTTGCGCACCTCGGGCCCCAATCCCGACATCTCGGAGATGCCCCCGGCGTTGTCGGCAATGGGTCCGTAGGCGTCGACCGACATGGTGATGCCCACCGTGGCCAGCATTCCGACCGCGGCAATACCGATGCCATAGAGTCCCGCAACGTCGTTGGAAATGTAGATGGCCACACAGATGGCCATGACCGGCAGGGCTGTCGACTCCAGTCCTACGGCGATCCCACTGATGATGTTGGTGGCGGCTCCTTGTCTGCTGGCCGCACAGATACGCCGAATCGGCCTGCCCGCCGTGTAATATTCGGTGATCAGCCCGATCAGGATCCCGGCAATGGTTCCCCAAAACACCGCCCAGAAGACACGGTTGCTCACGTCGTAGGCCGCCACGATCAGATACGCGCCCAGCAAGAAGAGTCCGGCGGCGATGAAGGTGGAGTATCGCAGGGCGGCGGCGGGCGAGAGCCGCTTCAGCACCCGCATGGATCCGATCCCCACGAAAGACGAGACCAGGCCGGCCATAGCCAGCACCAGCGGCAGAGCCATCAAAACGGATTTGATGGTCTCATTCGAGACGTCGGGCGAAGCTTTCAGAAGGCCCAGCGCCTCGGGCAGCAGGGTGGCGCCGATGGCGATGGTGGCCACGATCGAACCGACGTAGGACTCGAAAATGTCGGCCCCCATCCCGGCCACATCCCCCACGTTGTCCCCGACATTGTCGGCAATGACGCCGGGGTTGCGCGGGTCATCCTCCGGGATGTTGGCTTCCACTTTCCCTACCAGGTCGGCGCCCACGTCGGCCGCCTTGGTGTAGATGCCGCCTCCCACCCGGGCAAACAGGGCAATGGAACTGGCCCCCATGGCAAAGCCGTTAATCACTTGGGCCGTCTCAGGCCTGCCGAAGAAAAGATAGAGCACTCCCACTCCGAGCAGTCCCAGGCTGGCCACACTGATTCCCATCACGGCGCCGCCGTTGAAGGCCACCAGCAAAGCCGCCCCCTGCCCGCTTTCACGGGCCGCTTCAGCCGTTCGGACATTGGCCTTGGTTGCGGCTTTCATGCCGCAAAAGCCGGCCAGCACCGAACAGGCCGCACCAAAGACGAAGGCGGTCGCGGTGTTGGCATCCAGGAAGAATCCCAGAAAGGCCGCCACGGCAATGATGAAAACCAGCAGGGCCAAATACTCCCGCTTGAGAAAAGCCATGGCTCCCACGTGGATCTGCTCGGCAATCCCCCGCATGATCTCGTTGCCGGAAGGGCGTTTCTTGATGGATAGGTAGACCGCCAGGGCTCCCCCAAGGCCCACGATTCCCAACACAGGTGTCAATTGGATCCAAGTTTCCATGTAGTGAGTGCTCCGATGAGATCTGGTGGTCGGCTCGCCTCAATCGAACCCGAAAGACTCAAACCACCCCGGAAGCGCACCGGTGAGTCGTTGGATGGGTCCAGCGGTCCGATCGGACAAACGAGACTTGGGATGATCGAGTAAAAAAGGGTGCGATGTCAAAGGGAAAACCAACGCCGGTCGAAACTCCATCATCGTGACCTCGGAATAACTCGATAGGGTAGCAAGGAGTTGAGGTGGAAGACGGTGATGAACGAGGTGGTGTCAGCGAGACCGAAACTGCGGTCGGCAGCACAGGTGTTGCCGATCAACTCTCGGCAGTGTCGGCGAGTCCATCAACGCTATCAACAGCAGGGAAAGCCGGGACGGATTGACCGCAACCGAGAGGCGGGCATCAAATCGGAAGATCGGGGTGGAGCAACGATGGCAGATTCTAGCGCGATACCTCCAGCGCTATGGGAAAACTTCTAATGAGTTTTGACGCGGCTCAGGTGCTGCTGAAAGGTTTCTGCACCGGGCCGGCATCAGTCTTTTTCAGTCGCGTAGCGACGATTGAAGCTAGGCCGGCCTTTCAAGGCCGGGTAAGAGGAGAGAGAGATCTCCAGTCGCGGCCAGCGACGGTTGACGAGGTTGGCCAGTCCATGCCGTCCCACGGACCGCCACACGCATCCACCGCAGAACGTTGGGATCAATCAAAACAAAGGTTCTCGTAGAAGAGTTGTCTCAGTCGAGTTCTGTACCTTCTCTCCCCACAACAAGATGCTGAGCCGAAACATCGTCCAGACGTCACCGGCTCGCTTTTGGGTCCCTGCCCTCTCCCCGTCCCATGTGCGACGGCAACATTGAGCTTTGCCTGCCTTCTCCCCGCTCGGCGGGGAGAAGGGGGACCGGCCGTCAGGCCGGTGGATGAGGGGCCGGCACTGACGCAGCATCCTCACCCGGTCCGCACGACGGACCAGCCTTTCCCCGCTGGCGCGGGGCCAGGCCAGAGATCGAGTGCGTCGCCTGCGCTTGGGCACTTGGCCTCTTCAAGCAGCGGGCACAGATGTTAGCTACTTCGATGCATCCTGCTTAGGAAGCCAGCTTCTCCAGCAGCCCCGCCTCCAGCCAGGCGCCGGCAAGACGCGTGAACAAGTTGGAGGGATCTGCCTCGAGAGCTTTCACAAATCGGTCCGCCGCCGTTTGCCTGTCGCCCCGAAAGACCGCATAGATACCCTCGAGCATGAGGGCTTGAGTCCGGACTGCAACGGAACTATCGTGCTGCCGCTGCGGGTTCAGTTTCTCAAATCCCTTAAGCCAGCTCATGGCCTCTGCTCGCTTTCCGCTTTTCCACAATCCAATAGCGCGGAACAATCCTTCTCCTTCCACATCGTCATCGGCCGTGTCGGCCGCGGCTTTCCAGACCGCCGAGGCGTCCTCTCCTTTGGCCTCCTGTACCAGAGCCTGAAAGACAGACAATCGAGCACTCTTGAGCGCAGCAAAATCGTCCATGCCCAGGTTGGATGAAGGCTCGCCGGCCAACTGAATCTGCCGCAAGGCCTGGTCGTACTGACCTGCCTTGGCAGACTTCAGAGCCAGCATCAGTCGCGTGGCCTGGTACAGTCGCAGCAGAGAGTAAGACTGATGGCGCGGTTCAAATTGGTGGCCGCTCAGCAGGTCCAGAGCCCGCTCGGGATTCCCCAATTGCACTTCCACTGCCGCTAATCCCTCGATCAGCTGGTCGTTTCCTGGTTTGGCCTGCAGCGCCCTCTGAAAGGCCAACCGGGCTGCCTCAGGGCGACCCGTTTGGGCACTGAGCCGTGCCACCAAGATCGTGGTGGGCAGGTGCTGCGGCCGCACTTCCGAGGCTTTGGTCAGCAAGGGCAGCGCTTCTGTGGCATCCCCGAGTTCCAAAAGCCCTAATCCCAAGTCGCGAAGCGCAAAGAAATGGGCCGGCGCTTCTTTCAAGGCACGCCGCCAACTCTTGAAAGCCTCATCGCGGCGTCCGAAATGGTAGAGCATGTCTCCCAGCAAGGTTGAGGCGTTGGCATCGACGGAACCTCGATCCAAAGCCCAATTCAGGATCCGCACAGACTCGCGACGAAATGGATAGATCTGCAAGTCGAGAGGGTGTTCTCGAGCGGCAGCAAGGGATTTCTCGGCGGTTTCCTGATCCCCGGCCTTAGCCGCCGCATAGGCCCGATAGTAAAACAGCATCGGGTAAGGATCCTCTCCGGCGGCACGGGCCAGGGTCATCCCCCGGTCCAGAATCTGCCCTGCCTCTTGCCAGGCCGAAAGTCTCAGGTACTCGCTGGCCAGCTCCAGATAGCCCTGTGCGTGACGGGCACATGCGCGGTCGACGGCCTCCAGCGCAAACGCAGATGCGCCACTCAGGAACAGACTTTCCCCGTGGGCAAAGGCATTAGTGGGATCAATTTCCAGGATTTCTGCAATGTGGTCCCGAGCCGCAGCACTCGTTCCTGATTTTCTCAGGTAGTACGTGTAGGCTTGACGAACCGAAAGGTTGAGGGGCGACGTTCGGGCCGCCGCTGCCAAACGTTGTCCCGCTTCTCCCCAGTCTCCAGTCGCGAGGGCCAGCAACCCGAGTCCGTAATCCCGTTGATCGAACTTGTCGGAGGACGGAAGGAGCCGGTAGTAGTGACGTCTGGCTTGACTCAGATGGCCCAACTCCATTTGGGCTACTGCCAGATAGTAGTGAGCATCGCCCTGTACCGGGTCGCGGTTCAATGTCTTTTCGAAATGGGAGATGGCATCCCGGTTTTCCGTTCGTTCCAAGGCCATCAGACCCAGCTGAAGATGGGCTGCAGCAAAGCCCTCGTCTTTGGAAAGCGCCGCCTCATAAGCCTTTCGGGCTTCCTCCAGCTGACCGAATTTCTCATGACCGAGCCCTTTCTGAAACGCTTCTTCGGCGGAAAGCGTTTCCACCGGGCCGAACTTTCGAGGGATCGCATCGCCGGCATAGACGGCATTAGGATGGGTCCCTTTCGGGTAGGCTGAGTAATAAGCCAGAGATCGACCTTCCCGAGAGGTTACCTTCAAGATAATGACGTTGTGAGCCGCGCTTTCAGGTAACTCGATGGCGGTCTTGAAGACCTGACCCACTGCCAGATCCGCGACGATTTTCCACACCTGGGCCTCACCGACCAACAGCTCCAGTTCCGCTCCGGCAAAGTTTCCGGTCGGAGTCACTGCCAGAGTTGCTCTTCCGCGGTGCCCCTCCGGCAAGTTCAAGAACAGCGCGGCATCCCGACTGGCGCTGGACAGCCCACCCAATCCGCCGATCCCATACCAGTACTCCGTCCAACCGTCGCTTTTGCCGGGGTTGATGAATTCGTAGTTGCCGTCCCAAACGAATCGTCCGCTCTGCACTTCAATGTACGGCACATTTCCGTCGGTGTAGGATTCCATGTGTCGGACCGCTGCCGGTCCCGTACCCCACGTCCAGGTCTTTACTCCCCTAGCCAGGAGCCGATCGGCAGTGCAAACCGTTCCGTAGTCCTGTTGGTAATCATAGGCGGCAATGAAGTGGTCATAGAGATCCAACCCGAAAACGCCGAGCATGTTCTTGTTGTTCTTGTACCAGCTCAGGTCTACACCATCCACCACCGGCCAGGTCCCCAGCTCGGACGTATCGTGACCGATCGTCCGGGTCATGGGGTATACGAAGCGGGTGCCCTCGGTTGCTGGAACTCCGGCGTTGGTCCATAAAAGATAGCGATTCGGCAAGAGGTTCCCATTCCACAGCTTGATCGTCGTCTCCAGGAAGGTTCGGCCCGGTCGCAGAGTCACTTCCAGAGAGACCTTGTTCCGGAAAAAGTGGTCAATGTGCGACAGAACCACCGAGGCAGAGCCGTCTGCGTTTCTTTTCAGCGCCCAGGGCCAAGGCTCTCCCGGCCAGGTGAGCATGTGCGCATCATAAGGTCCATAGACTTCCAGGTTTCCTACCGGCCAGGCACCCCTTTGGTTGTAACGGCTGGGTTTGATGACGCTCGTGTAGTAAAAGACTTCCCGGTTCGCCACCTTATCGTGAGCGGACCAGAGGCGTCCGCCCAGTTCCGGCAGGAACACCACTTTGAGGTATTCGTTTTCCAGGGTGAGCGACTCATATTTGACCGGAACCGGTTTCGCACTAAGCGAATCGCGGTCTAACGCAGTGTAGGGATAGTGACCCGGTGCGGGCACGGATTTGAACAATGGCGCACCGGTCTCCGTGCGGCCGAAGGTGTAGGTGGGGACCTCCAACCTTCCATGACTGACCTGCACCGCCTGTTGACCGCCCTGACCAAATGAAACAACCGGGACGAGAAAGGAGAGGGCAAACCAAAGAACTCTTCGCATGGTGTCCAATGTCGAGTGACAGAAAGTTATCGAATCTGGGCAGTCAAAGTGAACAGGATCCTGGGAGCCTGGTTCTCTCGGCTCGCAACTATTGCACGCTCACCAAGGCTTGACGGCTCATTCCGCTAATGACCTCGGTTACCTCGACCTTCCACTGGCCTTTTGGATCGTTCAGAGCGGTACGAAATGCAAAACTCCCCTTGCCGTCGCGGATATCCGTGTTTCCGCCGTAATAGCGAACGGCCCCGCCTTGTGGGTCGAGAACGCGCACCTTGGCCACAGAGCGAAGAGCGGCTGGGCCTTGAACCTGAAACAGGCAGGCAATCTCTTCACCGGCCCTGACAGAGCCAGGAGCCCGAAGATCGAGGCCGGTCACGGCGTTTGGCACCAGCGCAAACAGTCCGGGAATCTGCGGCTCCAACTCTACCTCGAACTGGTTTCCGGCAGTGACAAACCGTTTGCGCCGCACATCATAGACAGAGGCCGCACTCTCAAAGCGCACACGCACCATTTGCTTTTCAGGTCCATCCGGACCCGGAATGAGACCCAGCAAGCGAGTCGAGTCGTTGTTGAACAGGTACATTTCAACGTCCGTCACCGGCTTTCCGCCCGGTGTTGAAAGGCTCACCTTGGGACGGATTTGCGCGTGGTCCAGGACTCGACCGAGTTCCAGCAGAGTCGAGTGATTCTTCCCTTCCTGCCGCTCCTGCGGATAGCTGTGAAGCAGATAGTTCAGAAGATAGGCTTTTCCCTTCCCAAAGGAGTTGGCCAACAACCTCGGCCGCTCGGTTTGTTCAACCAGCGGCCTCGCCGTCTTGGGTTTGAGCTGAGGTTCGCCAGTCATGGAAACAATAAGATCTCGATCGGCCCTTGAGCGGTCAACCCCAAAGACATCCTGGAGAGCCGGTCGTTGGCGGAAGGTGCAGTGCTGGTCCATGACGCCGGGAAGGGCGTCTGCAATGACCGTCCCTCCCTGGCGCACGAACTCCTGGATGGCAGCGACCTCCTGATCGCTCAATGCGAGGCTCATTGGCAGGACGAAGGTCTTGTATCCTTTGTCGATCAGTCGCCCATGTTCGACATCACGATAGGAAATGAAGTCGAACTGAAGCCCTGAGTCTTTCAGAATTTTGACCCAACCATCGCGGTTGTCGGAAAAGCGGTCGAACGTTTGGCTGGTGTGGTAGCTCACCCTCTCCAGGATCTTCCCATCCACGATCCATGCTCCATGAAGTGAGGGGTAGGAGTAGTGGATGGCAATCCCGTGGTTGTCGGGGGTTGCCAAACCCACTAACTTACCGATGCCTTCGCCGCGCAATTCCTGAAACCCTTTCTCCATGTCCTTCCCGCTCTGGCTCATGGTGAGATCCGGATCCAGAGTGGAATACTGCCAAAAGATGTAGGCGCCTCCGTTTGCCCCTTTGAACAGGTTGCTGTAGAAGTCGTAGAAGACGTCCTTCCCTAGCACGCCGTAGCCGGCCCCTCCAGAGATCTTCACGTCGGGATTGAAGCAGCGATGGAAATCCAGCTGGTTTCCGCCGCTGTAGGCATTCAAGTGCCTGGTGTACTGGTTGAGACGGCTGTAATCGCACCCGTTGTGCGAGCCGGAGATCTGGGTTCCGGAGTTCAGGACGATGCCCCCCTGATCGATCTTCCTCAGCTCATCGTGAACGAATTTGTAGGTGTCCGCGTAGGTCACTTCCATGAAGGTGCGATGGTCCGCCCAAGACGCGTAGTTACCCCTTGCCTGAGCTTCCTTCGAATCATCGGGAATCACGTCTTCCCAGTCGGCAAACTGAGTTTCCCATTGTCGGTTGAGCGCCTCCAGGCTGCCATACTCACCTCGTAGCCACTGGCGCATCGCTTTCAGGCTATGAGGCGAAAAACAGATATCGACGGCGTCGCCATAGCAGGTCAGCGACGGTTCCTCGTAGATGTAGTAGGAAAGCGGCGAGAACGGCACCCACGGCCCGGTGAGTTGCTCAAGTTCCTGGCGGAGCCGTTCCCGGTAAGAGGGATCATCCAGGCAATATTCCCGAACCAACACCCGTTTGTCTCCCGTCTCCAGGTACTTCTTTTTCATCTGAAGGTAGTAGTCGCGCAGAGCCCCATCAGGCGATTCCTGGCCGCTGACGCGAGTCTGTGCCTGGATGTTGTAGTTGGCATGCTTGCTGTGACTCAGCGAATAAGACGACAGGGTGGTAACCTCCAGCCGCCGCATCTGCCGGTCAATCGTCGGCCAGATGCCTGGAATGGGATCCGGACCGAATCGGTACATGACAATGTCGTAGTCGTCCCACTGCCTGGGTTGCAGCACGAAGACCTCTGCGATTCGGCGATCCTGCCGCAGCTGATTCGTCCACACTTCCGCGTCAACCCTGGCCAGGTGCGTGAGGGCCCCGGTCGAATTGAGTCGCACGGTTTGCTCCACTTCGCCCACCACTTTGGCAGGAATGGAGCGTCGATCCAACAACCTGCCATAGTTGTCCAGCAGGCTGATCCTCAACTCGCCCTCGGCTCCGGAAGGCGACAAAAGCCGGACGCGGACGGGAACTTCTTCGCCAAGCTTTACCCGGTCCGAAGCGGGTATGACAGACTGAATGGTGACGGCGGAGGACTGGTCGAAGGTCAGCGAAGCCCAGTCATGAACAGACTCGCCCTCGAAGAGGCGAACGTCGGCAAAATGGCGCCCGCCCTTCAACGGCTCAGTAAACGGGAGGATCACCCTGTCGGCTTTTGGAGCGGGCGACGCGGAGAGTTCCAGCTCCGTCTCGCCAAAAGCGTTCCGAATACTGGCCGTAACCCTGGCGTTCAGCGGGGTATTGGCCAGCCTCACCAAGACGCCTCCGTCGCTGGGCTCCACAGTTTCAATGGCGGCCGCCGGTTCTTTCTGGGCTGCCCAGATGATCGCCCTGGCCACTAACGACCAAAGATATTCGTGGTAACCGTAGTGGAGACCCGTCTCGAAAAGGGAATCGATCGCTGGGATCATTCCCTTCTCCGTGTATCCAAACGTCACCACCCGACCCTTTCCGGCCGTCCCAATTCCCAGAACCGGCGTTCCATTCAGGCTTTTGAGCAAGACCTGACCCGTCGCCTCTGTGGCGGGTACTCCGATGAAACGCCAGGGAAATGCGTCGAAGGGGACACCTCTCGTGATGTAGTGATCGCTTTGTGGCTGCCATTGCGAGTGATCGAGCACACGATTGGGTGCCGCTCGCCCCTGCCGTTCGACTTCTTTCAGCCGAAGTGGGGTTGGGTTCCACAGGGCTGGAGTCGCCTCACGGGCTGCCGGATAGAAGAAAACCAAGCCCGTCCCTTTTTCCACTCGCTTGCGTATCGCATCGTGCACCACAGGTGGATAGCTCTCCCAAGGATGCAGCCCGGGCCACAGGATCACGTCGTATTCCGGGCCGTGGAGTAAATCATCAGCAATGTAGGTATGGGCCAGAGAAAAGGCGTCGCTCCAGAATTCTCCGCCGGCCGCACGCTGTTCATAGAAATCGCCGAACCCCCACTTGTTCGTTCCCGCGCTCCGCCCGATGGTGGCAGCCCTGAAATCCATTTCAAGACGCTGCGCCAGCTCCACGATGCCTCGTCCGTCGGCCACGTCCGCAATGGCATACACTCGCAGAGCCCGCCCCGCAAAAGGACGAGCCCAGGGAATGTGCGGCGTCGCCACGTCCATGGAGTAGTTGATGTCCCACCGCCCCCGCTGCTCCAGCACCGGGTGAAAGCGATCCAGGGCGAAATAGTCCAGGTAAAGCGTCGCCTTCCTGTCTGCCCCAAGGGCCAGCGACTTCATTTGCCGCAGGTTCACGCTGGTGGCTTCCGACAAGCGAAGCTGGAGGTGGTTCACCCCTTTCTTCAGCGCAAACGTCCGGCTGAACGATCCATCCGAGGCGTCGCTCAGAGTGAGACGGAGCGAACCCTCCCGTTCCGCCCAGGCAAAGAGCAGAAGCGACTGCTGACGGCCCCAGTCACCTGGAACCTGGCCCATTTCCAGCGTCCCGCCGCGCCCAGGAAACGTCACTTCCAGCGATTTCCCACGCCAAGCGGGAAAACGGGTGGAGGGCGTGAAGCGCACTCCTCGGGAGGCACTGATGGCCCGCAGCTCGGCTTCGTCCTCGAACGATCCAAAAACGTCCAGCCGAGCTTCGGCTGTCAGGGGTGTCAAGAGAAGAAGCGCTGCGATACAAAGCCTTGATCTCATGCTTCCTCCTTTCGAAGGATTCATGCCTGATCGGAGTTGGGATTCAGAAGAGTCCGCAAGCACTCTGCTTGCTGAATGACACAGGGTTGGTCTGGCGGGTTCCGGCTCTCCTTCACGAACTTGCCGGTTCCTGCTTTCTTGTCGCTCACATCTAACCTGATCCTCATCATAAGTGCTACTTTATCAGTACTCAATCCATTTCGGAGCGGACAGGATGTTTTTTGACATCATGTCACTTGTTTCTTGCAAGTAACATGTGTGTGCGATATGAAGAGGGTCGACTGGGATACCCGGTGGAGAGAGCAGGCCGATGCTGAATCGATTTTTCTTCGTTCTGTCGCTGCTTTGGCTGACGTGCAACCCGGCGATCGCCCAAATCTCAGAGAAGAACGTCCGTTTTGTCGACTACCCGAACTTCCCCGATGCGCATTCCACCTGGGGTTCCATCGGATACAGCAAGACCTACCGGAAGGTCTTTGTAGGCGTCACGAACCACCGCGATAAGGTGGGCTTGTTTGAATTCGATGTTCCGACGAATCACATGCGATTGGTGGGATTTATCCCGGTCCTGGCCAATCTTCGCGATTACCAGTGGCAGGGAAAGGTCCATTCACAGATCGTCGAGGGGCCGGATGGAGCCATGTATTTCTCGACCGATGGCGGTGAGAGCCGTGAGGAGTATCTGATGGAGCACCCGCAGGGGTACAGCGGCGGGTTTCTAATGAAATGGGATCCCGCATCCAGCCGGCTGACTAATCTCGGAGTCGGGATGCAGTACGAGAGCATCAAGGACGTTGGGGTCGACCAGGTGGATGGTCGGCTCTATGCTGTCTCCTATCCGCAGGTGCACTTCCTGGTTTACGATCCGCATAAGAACGACCTCCGGGACCTGGGTCGTTTGGGAAGCGACCACGTGCCGCGTGTGTTGTTCACCGATTGGTGGAGCAACGCTTACTACCTGGACTGGAGACAGCGTTTGGTCAAGTACGAGCGTGCCGAGGATCGTCTCGTGTTCGCACGCGACAGTCTGCCGGCCTTCCCAGGAACGCCCGGAGAATATATCGTGACCGGCGTGACCGCCTATGCAAAGGATCCGGGTCGAGGCGTCATCTACTTGGTAACGTATGGCGCCAAGATGCTGGCCTTTTACCCGACGCGCCATGGTATCGGTCAGGTGGAGGATTTGGGCGGCATCTTTGACAGCGATGAAAATCCGCCCTGGCGTTATTACTGCCCCAATCTCGGCCTGGGAAAGAACGGCAAACTTTATTACTTCATCGGGGGCCATGGCATGTACGCCGTCCGGGGTCGCAACATCGTGCTTGTCGAATTCGACCCTTCAACTAGATCAAAACGGGTGGTTCTGACCTTTCCCTTAAAGGTCATCAGCGAGGTCACCGGCTCTGACGTCCGCGACGAAGCTGGAAACCTGTACTTTGCTGGACGCAAGAGCGACCCGCAGGCTGAGGAGCGTGGGGAGTCGGGGGCCAGCCGCCCCTTCATGATTCAGTTCAACGCCGGGAAGGAACTCCGATGAAAACAACCGTTGCCGGCCTCGCGCTACTGCTGCTGGCTGGTGGCAGCCTGTTGGCCGAGTACACCTTCTTCACGCCCGAAGGGAGCTATGCCGTCGAGGTGTCCTTGGATGCTTCGCCTTATCAGCCCCGCTTGCCGATCTACCGCAATGCCATCAGTTCCCTGGTTGTGGTCGGCGACTACGCCATCGGCGGAACATCCGCAAACCCAGGCTTGAGTCCCTTTCTTTTTGCCGTTTCGCTGTCGCGCAAGAAGCTGGAAGTTGTTTTCGATCTAACTCAAGTCATCACCGGTCAAAGATCCATCCAGAGCGGCTTTGGCAGGGGAGCCGGTGGTGTGTTGTATGCCGGGACGATGCCGGACAGAGCCGGAGAGGGCGGTCACCTACTGCAGATCCGTCTCAGGGAACGTTCCTTCGAAGTGGTTGATCTTGGCATCCCGGTTCCGGGCGAAGGCATCCTTGCGATCGCGCCCGGCCGCTCCGGCGAGACTCTTTACGGCATCAGTCATCCCTCCGGCAGGTTCTTCGCGCGTCACCTGCGCAGCCAGCAGAGCCAGATCTTCGATCAGACCGTTCCAGCCCCTCGAACCTTGGGATTCCTGCGACAATACGCCCTCAAGGCGGAGGACTATCTGTGCCGGCGCCTGGTGCTGGACCAAACAGGTCGCATTTACGGTAGTTACCCGGTGAACAAGGTCTTTCGCTTCGACCCCACATCCAACGTCTTGGACACACTTGAGGATGAATTACCGGAGGTGTGGGGACGCCGGCCATTGGGCCGCGTGGATGCCTGGGCCACCGGTCCCGATGGAATGCTCTACGGAGGAAATGCCGGAGACGGGCAATTGTTCAAGCTGAACCCGCACACGGGTCGAGTGACCAACCTGGGGAAACCGGCTATGATGCCGCGTGTTCCGGGACTGGCGTTCGGAGCCGATGGCAAACTCTACGGCGTGACAGGCGGGGCGCCTGGATACACTCATCTGTTTAGTTACGATCCCAGCGCGGAAGGATTTCGCGACCTGGGGAACCCGCGCTTTACGATGACTGAGCCGGGCATCGAGCAAGGCATTGCTTGGAGAGGATTTCAAATTGCAACCCTCGCGGCTTCCGAAGACGGAAGGTGGATGGTGCTGGGCGAACACGAGGCTTTAAGCCAGCTGATGGTGTTTCCGGTCCAAACAAAGAAGTGACCGCTTCAGAGCTGCCCTTTGCGGTTGCGGCCAAACATCCTGAAGTTCACAATTCAGCACTTCGAGAGTCCGATTCCCCCAGTTTCGCGTCTGCTTGAGGTGCTGCCAAAATTTCGGTCAGCCGTCTCTGAGTGGTGGTTCCGACCCGTCCGGAGGTCATGGTCATGAAACACGCCTTGCTGGCCTGGTTCCTTCTCTGTTTGGTTCCGGCGGTCTCCCTCCCCGGCACTTCTCAGTGGACGCCGGAATTGGCGATGACCGTTCGGACCGTCGGTGAGGTGGTTCCCTCCCCTGATGGCCAATTGGCAGCCTACACTCAGACTTGGGCGGTGATGGCCGGCGAGAAGAGCGAGATGGTGACGCAGGTTTTTCTGGCACGTTTCGGCGAAAGGGCCAAACCTGTCCAGCTGACGCAAGGCGAAAAGAGCTGTGTCTCCCCATCCTTTTCGCCAGACGGAAAGTGGGTGTATTTCCTCTCAGAACGATCCGGCACGCCCAATCTATGGCGCATTTCAGTGGAGGGCGGCGAGGGGCAGCAACTCACCGACTGGAAAGGAACTATCGGGACCTACCAGGTGTCGCCCAACGGCACCTGGATTGCCTTCACCGGGCGGGAACCAGACCAGGAGCTGGAGAAAGCCCGCAAGGAGAAGCGGGACTTTCGGATCCTGGATGAGAACCCCAAGAATAATGGACTTTGGCTGGTTCCCGCGGAGCCGGATTCCAACAGCCGTGAAGCCAAACGAGTCTTCGACGCCCCCTTTCATATCGGCTCGGTGGAATGGTCCCCCGATTCGCGTCGAATTGCTTTTGAGCGGCGACCCACTTCCGATCCAGACTCCTGGAGGTTTGCGGACCTGTCTGAGGTCGAGGTGGAATCGGGGAAGGTCAGCGACCTGTCTGCCACACCGGCTGCTGAATCGGACCCCCGCTACTCTCCCGATGGCCGTTACGTGGCTTTCGTTCGGACCTCGCATCCGGTCCACTGGGCCGGCGACGGACGACTGGTGCTCCACACCCGCGCCTCTGGCGCCCAGCACCTGTTGCCGGCCACCGCTGACGAGTTCGGTCGGGGTGGAAACCTGCTCGGCTGGGCCTCTGATTCCTCGCGGCTGTACTTCACCGAAACGCGTGGAACGCAAAACGGCCTGTTCGCCATGCCTCTTCAGGGAAATCCCGAAACTCTGTATTTGCCATCACAAGGGACCGTTTCTTCCTATGGCTCCGGCGTCCGGCTGAACCGGGGCGGCACGCACGTGGGGCTGGCGTGGGAGACGTCCAATCTGGCTCCGGAAGCGTATCTGCTCCCTCTATCTGGGGGGCCTCCCCGGCCGGTGAGTCAGGCCAACAGCGCACTACCCGACCTGGCCATCGGCGAGACACGGCGTATCGAGTGGAAAGCGCCAGATGGCCTCGGCATTGAGGGTCTGCTGACTCTTCCAACAGGCTACCGTCCAGGTGAGCGCTACCCGATGGTCCTGATCATCCACGGTGGACCGATGGGCGTGTTCACTGAGACCTTTCTGGGAAGGCCGGGCTTGTATTCTGAAGCCAGTTTCTCTGCTCGCGGCTACGTCGTTTTGCGTGCCAATGTCCGCGGCTCCAGCGGCTATGGAAGGGCTTTCCGCATGGCTAACATCAGCGACTGGGGAGGTATGGATTACCAAGACTTGATGGCTGGGGTCGACTCTGTGATCGCTCAAGGCATCGCGGCCCCTCGGAAAATGGCGGTTATGGGGTGGAGCTACGGCGGATACATGACCAGCTGGGTGATCGGGCACACGGATCGATTCCAAGCCGCGGCAGTCGGCGCCGGTGTCACCAATCTGTGGAGCTTTACCGGAACGGCGGACATTCCCAGTTTCTTGCCGGATTACTTTTCGGGCGAACCTTGGGAACGCTTCGAAGCCTATCGCCGGCACTCTCCAATGTCATATGTTCAGCAGATGAAGACTCCGACTCTCATCCTGCACGGCGAAGCCGATGAGCGGGTGCCCATCTCCCAGGGTTACGAACTCTATAACGCCCTGAAACGACGGGGCGTTGAGACCAAGATGGTCGTCTATCCCAGAACTCCGCATGGAGTGCAGGAGCCCAAGTTCTTGCTGGACGTGATGCAACGGCATCTCGACTGGGCGGGACAATACCTCTCCACTCAGTAAGCGGAATGGCAGGGCAGACCGGGAGCCGCCTGGATCGGAGAGATGAGCCTTCAGCGTCAGGGCCAGCACGCGTGGAAGGAGACCGCAGCGCTGGGCTGCGCCTCGCACCGCCCTTCGCTTTCTGGCTGGCCTGCGTGCGGGTGTCGGGCTGGAACAAGCTTAGGCCCGAATATTCACCCAAACATGTACGTGAGGAAACCCGCGGAAGTACCAGACCATGTTCGGGCTTTCCAATTGCCATACATCCCACACGCCGTCGCTCCCGATGTCCAAGTTCCGGTAGAAGGACATATGCAGGCTGTCGACGCCTCCGCGGCCGCGGATAAAGCGCATTGCTTCGTCGGCATCCTGCTTCCGAAAGGGCAACAGGAGATCACTGAGCACCTTCTCCACAAGCTGCTTTTGGTCCCGGCTCATGTCCGAGCACGGAAGGCCACTCAGGCCTTCGGTTGCAGTGCGAAACCGGACGGTTTCCGTTCCCTGCTCCGCCCTTGGATCGCCTAACAGGGCAACATCACGCTGCTTTCCGCTCAGCGCCTGGAACACCTCGTTGGCGCGCTTGGCCTGATACCAGTAGACATTGCCGGGATGATCCGGTTTCTCGTTGAAGCTTTGGGACGCGTGTCCGTAGAAAATTGGGCCCCCGAATGCGGCTCCGTCGACCGAATCCCCATCACAGCGCATAGTGCAGTGCCTGCCGGTCAGGACCAACTCAAAAGCGCTTGTCCCCGGCTCACCGAAGATGGCAATTGAGTAATTGCCCAAGCCTCCCCCATCCTCCTCGATGTGGGCCATGACCTTGTCGACATACTCGGGATTATGAACTCCCCTGAAAATCTGGAGGATCAATTCCTGTTGGTCCGCGCTGAAGAACTTCGCGATCGGATGAGGGGTGACGTGCCAGTTGGCATCGACTTTCGAGCGAAGAGGGTGATTGAATTCGAACGCCACCGCCGACTTCTGTTCGCTGGAAAGGCTCTTGTAGAGGGCAGCCACCAGGGTTTCAGAAGAACTGGTTCGTGCGGCTTGTTTCGACAGCAAACTGGAACCGGCCGAACCCTGGGCCAGTTCGCCAAGTGCTCCCGCCGTAATCGCTCCCAGCCCGGCTTTGACGGTGGATTTGATGAATTCTCGGCGATCGGCCCCCGTTCCGCAATCAGGACAAGCGACTTCTCTTAGCGCGTCCATTGCTGCCTCCTTACCTTAGCTGAATAGTCTCGGATTTGGCCAATTATAGACCCGGAGGCGCTCCACTACCAAACGTGCTTTGCCGGAGACTGTCCCAAACCAGTAAAAGCAAAATGACCAGCACCAATCCCACAATCGCCCACAGCAGGTTTCGCGTCCAGTCCCTCATGTTGTTACCCACCCGGTTTCATGGCTTCCGCGCAACAGCCAGTTGATTCAATCCCAGAAGGAATCGTTCCAGTCTTTCGATCCGAAATCCCACGGAGGTAATGAGGCTCTCCAGTCCAGCCAAGTCAAAAAAGCCCACGTGTTCTTCCGCCGCTTCACGATAGGTCAATCCCAACCGGCTCGTGAAGCGATGCACCAGGCCGCCCAAGGGCGTTGGAGTCGTTAAAACCAATCGCCCGCCCGTGGTCAGGCTTCCGTGAACGCGTCTTAACACGGGGCCCGGCCGTTGGAGATGTTCCAACAAGGCCGCCATCACCACGGTGTCGAAGGAACTCTCGCTCCAGTTCCAAAGGCCCCCTTCCACGTCCAGAATGGTGAACTCAGACGGGCAGCTTGAGAGCCTCATCTTGGCTTCCACACAAGACTGGCGCTCGGTACTGCGATCGGCGAGAACCACGCCCTCCACTCCCTCCGGAAGGTAATCCAGCAGTTCGCCGTGTCCACAACCCAAGTCCAGGATCCGTTTTCCCAGATAAGGCTGAACACGCGACAAGCGAATACGGGTTAGTGAACTGGAGAGCAGAGGCATCAAACCGTGCGTCGCACGAAATTTCTTTCCCGGTCGAAGCGCAACGGTACCACAGACGCGCCGGACTGACGAGTCTCTTGCTCGTCTTCTGTCACCCTTGACAGGTTTGCGCCTTTCTTGTCTATTGTGTGAGTGCTTTCCACGATCCGTAACAGACTCTAACTGAAAAGGAAAGGCAACGATGGCGCGCATCACCATTTACCAGAAACCCACCTGCACAACCTGTCGACAGGTGTACCGCTTGCTGCAAGAAAGCGGCGTGGATTTTGCGACGGTGGATTACTATCTCGAGCCCATACCCAAAGCGAAACTGAAACAGTTGCTGCGGAAGATGGGGCTTACGGCGGCGGACTTGATCCGTAAGAAAGAGCCCATCTACAAGCAGCTAAAGCTTGCCGAACACCCGCGTAGTGAGGAGGAACTTCTCGACCTCATGACGAAGCACCCCGACCTGATTCAGCGGCCTATCGTGGAAAAAGGCGCGAAGGCCATCCTGGCCCGGCCGGCCGACGCGATTCGCGAATTTCTGAGGGATGCATGAAAGGGGGAACAGACGTGCAGAAGCTCAATCCAATCCTGCGGATGGCAATCCTGTTAGCCTTTGCAAGCTTGAACGGTTCCGCCATGACTGAAGCGGCTTCGCCAAAGTGGACGCGGATCGATGCACATGTTCACGTGTTCCACTCGAACCCTCGTTTGTTCGAGCTGTTGCGGCAACTGAACCTCAAGGTCGTGAATATTTGTGTCGTGGACAAGCACGACAAGGGATTTGAAGAGGCCGCACCTCAGCACGCTCAGGCGCTCGAGGTTTTCCGTGCCAGCCACGGCGGGGCGCCCTGGTGCGCAACCTTCGATCCGCAGAACTTCGAAGCTGAGGGTTTTGCGGATCGAACAATCGACCTTCTCAAGCACAGCTTTTCCGACGGTGCGGTAGCAGTGAAGGTTTACAAAAGCATTGGAATGGAGCTGAAGACCAAGGCTGGTCGCTACCTGATGATTGATGACCCGTTGTTCGAGCCGATCTTCCGGTTCATCGAGAAGCAAAACAAAACGCTCTATGCCCATATCGCCGAACCCTCCGCGGCCTGGAAACCGCTCGACCCCGCCAGCCCACACTACAGCTACTACAAGGAGAACCCGGACTGGCACGTCTATCGCTTGTCGGGATTTCCAGCCAAGGAAACGATCCTGGAAGCCCGGGATCGGGTGCTGAAGCGGCATCCCAAGCTGCGGGTTGTCGGCTGTCACCTGGGAAGCATGGAAGACGATGTCGACCAGATTGCTTGGCGCCTGGACCAATTCCCCAATTTCGCCGTCGATACGGCGGCCCGAGTCAAAGACCTGATGCTGCAGCCTCGCAATAAGGTGCGTGCGTTCCTGATCAAGTATCAGGATCGCATCTTGTACGCCACCGATCTGGGTCTGCTGCAAAATGAATCCGTCCCCAGACGACTCCAATATTGGGAAGAAACCTATGCCAGGGACTGGAAGTATTTCGCCACCGGAGAGAGATTCGAGGACGAAGGACGAACGTTTGAGGGACTGGAACTGCCTGAAAAGGTGCTGATCAAGATCTTTCGTGAGAACGCCCTGAAGTGGGTACCGGGCATCCAGTGACGCTGACCAGGTCTTCTCTCAGTTTTCCGCCCAACGGCACCTTTGCCTCGCGCTCACACTGAAGTCACCACCTCGCGCCTCAGTTCAGCGAACCGTTGGATAGGCAATGCCGAGTTGCTCGAGGTAGGTTTTGTAACGCGACGGATCGTATCGCAGCGGGTTCAAGGCAGGTCGAAATCGTTCCATCTTCTCTCTGTTCAAATGTACCGGCGGCTGTGTCCCTTCCGGGATGAGCGATTTCCAGGTGGTTTCGCGGGTCTGCTCGGAAAAGTAGTCCCGTGCGGCCTTCAACAGCTCCGGTTTCAGGAGCAAGTCGAGAGCCGTGAAGGCTTGCGCTTTGGCTCCCGCGGTGGAACCCTTATGGGCGATTGGCGTGGCCATGGCTACGGCGCTGGACCAATGGTGACCGATTAAGTTCGGGATGTTTCCCGGATAGCCAAGGACGACGGTAGGCAGGTTCCAACCCACTTCCGCGATATCATCCGATCCGAATCCGGTTGGGGATTGATCCGGAGCCTTCAGCTCGCTGACCTCCAGCTTCAGCCCTTCCTCTTTGGCCCCCAATTCGGCTTGAAGGGCACGAGCCAGCTTGAGATCGGCTTCGGACCACTCCGGCATACCCACTCGCTTCATGTTGGCGTGCAGAGCTTCAGCCAGCGGTTTGTTGAAATGCCCCGGCCAGGTAGCCGCCAAGACGCGCTCTGTCATTTTGGTGTCGGTCATCTGGGCGGCCCCGCCGGCGATGCGGCCGCCAACGTCATGCAGCTCACGAATGCGGTCATAGTCCCATTCGCGAAAGAAGTACCATACCGTGGCCTTTGGCGGAACCACGTTGGGTTGATCCCCTCCTTCGACAATCACGTAGTGGGAGCGGTGCTGTGGGCGCAAATGCTCACGCCGGAAGTTCCAGCCCACGTTCATTAGTTCGACTGCATCCAGGGCGCTGCGGCCCATCCAAGGCGAGCCTGCACCGTGGGCGCTGCGGCCCTCAAAGGTGTACTGGGTGGACACCAAGCCGGAGCCGTAAGGACCGTAGGCCGTTCTGAACTCGCTGGCGATGTGGGCGCTCAACATCACATCCACGTCTTTGAATGCTCCAGCCAGTACCATATAGGTCCGGCTGGCCAGAAGCTCCTCAGCCACTCCTGGATAGACCCGCAAGGTTCCGGGAATTCCATGCCGTTCCATCAGTTTCTTGACGACCACGGCGGCCGTGACATTGACGGCCTGTCCGGCGTTATGACCCTCCCCGTGACCTGGGCCGTTGGGAATCAACGGAGCCTGATAGGCTACGCCGGGTTTCTGCGACGTCTCCGGCAATCCGTCTATGTCTGCCATGAAACCAATGACGGGCTTTCCAGAACCCCAGGTGGCCACGAATGCGGTCGGCATCCCCGCCAGTCCCCGACTCACCGTGAACCCTTCTCGTGCCAGGATCTCGGTAACATATTCGGCTGTTTGCGTCTCTTGAAAACCCAGCTCCGAAAAGCTGAAAATAGAGTCGACCATCTGTTGAGTAAAGACCCGTCGCGCATCGATCATTTGTAGCGCAGATTTCTTGAGCGTTTCCAGGTCGACATTCTGAGCCGCGGCGAGCAGCGGCAGACCCAGGTACAGACACAGTAAAGCGAAGGTTTTCTGCATAGGTTGATCTCCTGAAATCCGAATAAGCGTGATGCAGATTCCGTTCGGATTGATTGTACTGGCTGACTCTTTCACGATGGCGTTCTTTCCGGCGAATTCTTTAGTTGAACATGCCTGCTAGGCGCGAAACAGAAGACGAAAGGAGAGCGTGATGCCCAAAATCAAGCAACTCTCGGTCATGATGGAGAACAAACCCGGAGCACTGGCCTCGCTGACCCAGCTGATCGCGGACTCCAAATTGAATCTGGAGGGACTGATGGTGGCCGAGGCGATCGGTGAAGGCTTTGTTCGGCTGATCGCGGATGATCCCGGCAAGCTGGCCAAAGTCCTGAAGAAGAAAGGCCTGCGCTTTGTCACGGATGAGGTGATTGGAATCGACCTAAGCAACAAGGCTGGTGCTCTGGCCACTGCAGCCCAGAAGCTGGGCGCTGCGGGAATCAATATTCAGTATGCCTACGCCACGGGAATGGCAAACTCAAAGAAAGTGATGGCCATCGTCAAAGTGCCGGACCCGCAGAAAGCCCTTAAGTTGCTGAAGTAAGGAGGGCAAGACCGTGCTCGGCGACCCGGCAAGTGGGGCACCGGGATCACCGTCCTTTTACGGCGCCAAACGCCGCGAAACAGTTGTTTTTGTGCAGCACCTCAACCTGCTGGAACCCGCTGCGGCGGAGGAGATTTAGCTGAAAGATCAGGGGGCGTGGTGTGTCCTCTTTTCGGATGTAGTCGAACACCTGATCCCGGTACGTGTCGTCCTTCAATTCCGAGAGATATCGGCCGTAGCGCTCCCACATAAACGCTTGAACCTGCGGGAGGGAATGCTCAACCAGATCGGAAACCCAGAACGACCCGCCTGGCTTCAGACTGCGGTAGATCTTGTGAAAGACCTGCTCCCACTCATTCTCGTCCCGCAAATGATGGAGAACGGCTGCGGCCAGGATCAGATCGTACCGCTCCGTTTCCAGCTCCAAGTCCCGGATGTCAGACTGCCAGCACGTCACGGGGTTGCTGGTGACCTGTGCGATCCGGTCCTTGGCCCTTTCCAGCATCGGCCGACTTAGGTCAACAAGAGAGATACTCAACCGGGGCAGCCGTTCCAGAACCTTCAAGGTGTAGTTCCCGGCCCCACAACCAATATCCAGCAGGTGGGTGGCCTCGGGATTCGTGAGAGCTGCTGCCTGAGCAATCAGCTCAAGACTCAGTGGCGCGTCGACGGTGGCCGACTGTCCGCTCGCGAGATTCGAGAACCGTTCCACATCCTGGTCAAAACGCGCACGGATCTCATCTGGCGTGGATTTGCTGGTCACCAAATGGTCCTCCTGGTTGGAGTGGCTCAAGACGGTATTAAAACAGATACTTCAAACCAAACTGAATCTGGCGGGCCGGGCCCGCCGACAGGATGCGCCCGAAAGTAGCCGCATTGTCGAGGAAGCTTTCAGGCAGATCGAAGTTGGGATGGTTAAAGGCATTGAACAACTCGGTCCTGAGCTGCAGGCTGTGGCCTGAGGTGACGCGAATATTCTTCAGCAAGGCCAAATCGAGACCCGCTCTTCCCGGCCCGATCAGCACGTTGCGTCCCGCGTTGCCGAAGGTAAATCGAGACGGCATGGCGAAAGCCTGGGTGTTGAAAAACCGCTCAGGGGATCGGGAGCTTGTGGTCGGATCGCCAATCACGTTGGGGCGGTCGTGGGCGAAGAATCCTCCAACATTCCCGGTATTGCTGTTGTCAACCGACAAGCGGGGCGTGAAAGGGCGTCCACTTTGAGCGCTGGCAATCCCGGTAATTTGCCAGTCACGCAGCAGCATTCCAGCCAGCTTTCCAGCCCCGGCGCCCGGTTCCGAGACCCAGGGGAGATCGTAAGTGAAGCTGAGCGAGAGCCGCTGGCGTAGATCGAAGTTTGACAGGCTCCTTTCGGCCCGGAGATTGGTACTATTCTGGGGCGTATTGTCGTCTCCCTTGCTTTCCAGAAAAGAGGAGGAATTATCGAGGCTCTTGGAGTAGGTGTAGGCTGTCAGGACCGATACCCCCCGGGAGAGTTCTTTCTCATATCGGATCTGCACGGAATGAAAGCTCGATGAAGCATCGGAGCTGACCATCAGGATGTCACCGAACCCGGCAACGGGCCTCCGGGAGTTAATGTTGCCCGGCCCAGGCACGGGTTGATTGAGATTGCGCTTCATCACCAGATGGGTGCCCTTGGAACCCACATAGGCCGCCTCCAAGACAGATCTTCCGGGAAGTTCACGCTGCACCCCCAAACTCCACTGCTGTGAATAGGCAGTCCGGAACCTGCGATCGAGAGTTACCGGACTCGGCCTGGGTGCCAGGCCTCGACCCGCCGGGAACGGATCACTCAGTGTCAGCAGGTTGGGGGGGGCCGTGAAGAAGAGACTCAGTTGAAAATACGGTGGATTGAAGTAAAGCGTCTCGTTTTCGATGAGTGTCCCACTGTCGTAGTAAATGCCGTAGCCCGACCGCAACACCGTCTTACCCGTGCCATTCACATCCCAGCTTAACCCCACCCGCGGCGCCCAGTTGTTCTTGTCAGATTCGACTCCCGACCGCGGCAGGCCCTCCTGACCCGCGGCCACCAGTTGCCCTCGCTCTACGTCAAAGGCCACCAACCGATCCTGCGCGTCCACCGGCGGAGAGTTGAATTCATAGCGCACTCCCAGGTTCAGAGTGAGCCGAGGATGGATTTTCCAATCGTCTTGAAGGAACCCGTTATAGGAGGTGGTCCGCAGAGCCTGGGGATTGTCGTTGACGGCACTGATACTCAGAACCGGGAATCCCAGCAGCAGATCACCGAGGGCATCGCCGGTGAAGGCAGGTTGAAAGTGGATTTGCCCGCGCGCGAACAAGTCGTTATAGCCGTTCTCCTGGTAGTAGCGCAGCTCACCGCCCAGTTTGAGAAAATGCCGCCCGGCCTGCCGGCTAAGGCTGTCTGAAACGTGAAACGTTCCCGTACGCCGAACAATTGGGATATTCGGGTCGTCACCCAGTTTCTCGTAACCCGCCAGCACCACGCTCGGAAAGCCGTAATCCCGAACGGACAGGTTCAGCCCCGTCAAGCCAAGTCCTGAAAAGGCCTTGGAATTCCCCACATTCTCCTGGAACACTTCGCGGCGAAGGCGGTTGTAGCCGAAGCGGAAATCGTTAAGTGCGGTGGCGCCCAGAATCGACGTTGCACCCAAAGCCATATTCTGGCCGCGATCCAGAACCTGGATGCCAAACCGTGGGATGTTGGGCCCCTTTTGGGCAAAGGGATTTCGGTCGAACTCGTCGATGAAACTGTAGCGGGCAAAGAATTGGTGTGCTCCGGTCGCTCGATGGTCGACTCGCAGGTTGAACTGGGTCATTCGTTCGCGTCCTACCGGCGCGTCGCCAAAGTTCTGCCCGACCACATCCCGGTTGGGCAAGGGGTAGAGAGCGGCCACAGCACGTCCTACCGGATGAATCATGGAATCGGGAATCCGATTGCCTGGAAAAGGCTGCCCCGTGAAGGGATTCCGCAAAGGAGTACTTCTTCCGGAAAAGTCGCCATTTCGCTCGGCCAGGCTGGGCACGTTGCTTGTTCGCGTTTCGCCACGCCGCGTACGCGAACCCTCGAAGTTCATGAAGTAGAAACTGCGATTCTCGGACAGCGGCCCGCCGAGACTGCCTCCAAACTGGTTCCGTTGAAAGACGGGAATCTTTCGGTCCGGCAGATCGAAGAAGTTCTTGGCATCCAACCGAGAGTTTCTGAAAAATTCAAAAAGCGAGCCATGGACCGCATTGGTGCCGGACTTCACGACAACGTTGACCTGCGATCCGCCGTTGCGACCGTATTCGGCGTCATAACTGCTGGATTGGATTTTGAACTCGGCGATGGCGTCCACCGAGGGCTTGACCACCAGCCGGTTCAAAAAGAGGTCGTTGTTGTCGACCCCGTCCAGCAGAAAATTATTGGCGGCCTCACGGGCCCCGCTAACGTTGATCCCGCTGTTGCCTTGGGTGGAGAGACGGGAACCCGGAGCCGGAGGAACCGCTCCCGGGCTCAGCAGAGCCAGATCCAGAAAGTCGCGCTCGTTCAACGGAAGGAGCACAATTTTGCGGTTCCCTACCACTTGCCCCAGTTGGCTCGTTCCAAACGTGACGCTTTGCGCCCCAGCGTCGACACTGACCGTCTCCTCCAGAGAACCCACGGGGAGAACCACCTCAAGAGTCACTTTGTCTCCAACGCTGAGCAGGATGCCACGAACGACGCCGGTCTTGAATCCCACCAGCGAAGCAGAAGCCCGGTAACGCCCGGGTGGCAACGACGCCAAAGTAAACGTTCCGGCTCTCCCGGTTCGCGTCGCGCGTTCCAGACCAGTCGCCTCTTCTGTCAGTTTGATCTCTGCAGCCTGCAGAACGGCGCCACTTTCGTCGCGCACCGTTCCGGAGAGGGTCGCTTGCGCCGTTTGGCCGCAAACCCATGCAGGCATTCCCATCAAGAAGAGGCCTGCCAGGGCAGTGCCGCGCAGCGACAACAGGACCTTTTTGAATCTATCACTCATCCGGTTCGATTCTCAGAGTTCAACCGCCCTCCCCAAACCGGCCGGTAACGGCCGCGCCAACCAAGTCAGCCGCAAAGGCCGGCGCGTATTCATCGGGGGTCAGTCCTTCCGTGGATGCCTTACGGAGCTGCCTGTGGTGGCGGAAGAGTGCGGTGAGCCCGGTGGGCGCTTTGTCAGTAGGTTGCCCGGCCGCCGCTGATGTCGACGCAGGCACCGGTTGTGAAGCTGCAGTCATCGCTGGCCAGGAAGTGAATCAGGGCTGCGACTTCCTCGGGTTTGCCGACACGACCCATGGGAATGCGGCTGACCATGTACTCGATCTGTTGCTGTGTGACCTGCTTCAGAATCGGCGTTTCGATCACCGCGGGGGTGATGCAGTTGACATAGATTCCCTGCGTGCAGACTTCCTTGGCCAGGGCCTTTGTGAGACAAATCACCCCGGCCTTGGTGGCTGAATAGGCCGCCAGATTGGGGTTGCCCTCTTTTCCGGCGATGGAGGCGACATTGACGATGCGCCCATATCGCTTTTGAATCATGATGGGCAACACGGCTTTGCAGCCCAGGAACACCCCCTTCAGATTGATATCCGACACGCGATCCCATTCCTCGGCCGTCACCTGGACCAGGGGCTTGTTGGGCCCTGCGATGCCGGCGTTGTTGACGAGAATGTCGATGGTCTGCCAGCGGTCGACCACCTGACGGGCCATCTGCGCAGTCTGCTCTTCATTGGTCACGTCGACTTTCACCACCATCGTCCGTTCGCCCGAGGCATCCAGGCTCTGAGCCACCTTCCGGGCTTCCGCCTCGTCAATCTCCGCCAAGACCACCTTGGCTCCTGCTTTGACAAAGCGCTCCGTGATTGCGGCCCCGATTCCCCGTGCTGCTCCGGTGATGATGGCAACCTTATCCTGCAATGAATAGAAGGACGTCATAAGAGTGTTTTGGTCTCCGGGTAGAATGGACGAAATACCTTGGATTCAGTTCGACTGACGCTGAGCTTAACCGCCATGCTTCTGGTTCAATCGATCCATGAAGAGCTTGCACGCTTCGGTCTCTTCCCAGGCGCCGGGCCAGAAGCACATGTCGATGCACCACCATGGTGAAGCACAACCGCTTTGGTTGAGCGCAGGCATGATGGCATCGAAGTCCAGCAGGCCCTTACCGAAGGGAGCATGGGTGCTGGTTTCGTCGTTGTGCAACGTCCCATCGGAATCGATCAGATGGATGTGGCCGATCTTGCCTTTCAGTTTGCCGATCAACTCCACCACCCCTCCCGGCAGCGTTTCTTTTCGGCCCGGGTGGCGGGCTCCAACCACAGCGCACATGTGAGCATGAGACGTGTCGAAGAGCAGCTTGAAGTTTGGATGGTTCACTGCTTCGGTCAACTTGATGATCTCGGATGGCTTGTTCAGGGCGAATCCCGGCTCAAATTCCCAAACCATCAGTACGCCGGCCTGCTGGGCGATTTCCGCACACTGCCGCCAGATCGGTGCGATCTTCTGAATCGCTTGATCGGCAGACGTTCCCTCCAACAGCGTTGGAGGATCGATCGTATCCACTCGAAGGGCGGGCATTCCTAAGTCGCGAGCAAAATCGACGTTCTTTCGGAAGGTTTGAATGTAAGGGGCAGCATCCTCCGAGCGGAGCAAGCTGTGCGCCGTAAAGTCCGGAGCATACCCGGAAATCCCCAAACCCAATCCGGAAAGCAACGACTTGAGCTCCTGACGCCGGCTGTTCTCAGCGTAGTCGTCAGGATGCGGATGGGGACGGAAACCAATGATTTCGATGCCATCAAAATGAAGCTCGGCCAGCCTCTTGGCCACTCTCTCAAAAGGAATGGGATTATCCCAGTAGGGCCCGAACACGTAAGCCCAGCTGCCAATAGAGATTTTCTTTTTCACTCGAACCTCCCGTGGTTGGCTGTTGGGGATGAAACTACGAACCACTCAAAGGCTAATGATGTTTCGACCTGGATTGGCTTCGCGGCGGAAGACCCGTTTGAATCGTGCTGCGCTCTCTACTGTACAGTCTTGCGAGGCTCATTCTACGGGAATCGAATGTGGTGTCAAGCAGTCTCGCCAACCCTTGCCGGCACCATCGGCTCAAACAAGGGATTCACGCCGCTGGCAACCCAAATGAGTGCTCGCGCGCAACGATTCGATTCGGTGGCAGCAGCGATCATGGTAGATTTGCATGTGGTCTGCTCGGCTGACAGAGCAAGCGCTGAGCGGGAGCCGAAGCTGCCGAGATATTGGTTCTGGCTTCGACGGCCGCCAAATTGCATCTGACTTACCTGGCGCCGGCGGCTTGTGCGCGGCCATTCGCCTCTTCCATGGAGAATAAGGATGAACCCTTTGACGACTCCTTCCCGACCAGTTCGCCTGATGATCCTGGACCCCGGCCACTTCCACGCGGCGCTGGTTCTGAACACCATGTACCCTCAGGTGGCGCCGCTGGTCCATGTGTTTGCTCCGGATGGCCCCGAATTGCAGGACTTTCTGTCGCGGGTGGAAGGCTTCAACAGGCGGACGGAAAACCCAACCAGCTGGCAATTGGAAGTGCACCGGGGCCCCGATTTTCTACAGCGCATGGTTGAAGAGAAACCGGGGAACGTAATGGTCACGGCGGGCAATAACCGCAGAAAAACGGAGTATGTCAAGGCCGCTGTGGAAGCCGGCATCCACGTTTTGGCCGACAAGCCGCTGTGTATCGATGGGCGCGGCGCGGAGTCGTTGAACGCAGCTTTCGTTGCGGCCCAGCGAAACGATGTTTTGCTTTATGACATCATGACTGAACGACACGAGATCGCTACCCTACTGCAGAGAGCGTTGGTGAACCTCCAGGCCTTGTTCGGCACCTTGCAGAAAGGAAGCTCCGACAATCCTTCCGTCATCAAGGAGAGCGTGCATCACCTCTGCAAGAGCGTCTCCGGAAAACCCCTGCGGCGTCCAGCCTGGTACTTTGACGTGAGCCAGCAGGGAGAAGGCATCGTGGATGTCTCCACCCACCTGGTGGACCTTGTGATGTGGGAATGCTTCCCCGACCAGCCGATCTCGATCCAAACCGATGTCCAGATGCTGAAAGCGCGGCGCTGGCCAACACCTTTGAACCGCGATCAGTTTGAAAAAGTCACTGGTTCGCCCACGTTCCCGGACTTCCTGCACGACAAACTGGATCAGAACGGCCTGCTGCCCTATTACTGTAACGGTGTCATGACTTACTGCGTGCGCGGCATACACGCCAAGGTGTCCGTCATCTGGAACTTTGAAGCGCCGCCGGGCGGCGGCGACACGCACTATTCGATCATCAAGGGCACCAAAGCGTCTGTAGTCATCGAGCAAGGCCCCGATCAGGGATTTCGACCCGCGCTTTTTGTCGAACCTGGACGGGATGTTTCACTGGAAGCGCTCGGAGAACGCCTGACGGCCGCATTGCAGGAGCTGAACCTCGTCTATCCGGGACTTCAGGCCGAAAAGTCCTCCGGACGCTGGCAGGTCCTGATTCCCGATACCTACCACGTGGGCCACGAAGCCCATTTCGGGCAAGTCGCGGAAAAATTCCTGCAGTACTTGTCTCAAAGCTCGCTTCCCAGCTGGGAGGTTCCCAATATGATAGCCAAGTACTTCACCACCACCCGAGCCTTGGAACTAGCCCGAGAAAACGCATATTGAGATCTCGGATTGCTCTCCCCAGGCGCCTCGGCCAGCCCAAAACGAGAGCGAGGTCGCTCAGCCAGAGGCCGCGTCTTGGCCCCTCGCGGTGCACCCGGAAAAGTCAATGTGCATCGTTTGAAGCCGGAACCCGCCCCACCGATTCTTAAACATCGCTTGTACGAGGAAGGCATCGAGGGCGGCCCGATGGGGCCGCCCTAACTGCAACAGAGGACAACTAGGAAGGACGTTTCTCCAGCGGAAGGTAATCCCGTCTGGCGGCACCTACGTACACCTGACGCGGCCGGGAGATCTTCTGCTCGGAGTCCTGGACCAGCTCTTCCCACTGCGCCACCCAGCCGGCGGTTCGCGCGATGGCAAACAGGACAGGAAACATCTCTTCGGGGAAGTTCATGGCCTGATAGATGAGGCCGGAGTAGAAATCCACGTTGGGGTAAAGTTTGCGGCTGATGAAGTAGTCGTCTTCGAGTGCGATCCGCTCCAGCTCCAGCGCAATGTCCAGCAGCGGGTTTTTCCCCGTGACTTCGAAAACCTCATAGGCAATCTGCTTGATGATTTTGGCTCGGGGATCGTAGTTCTTGTACACCCGATGTCCAAAACCCATCAGGCGCCCCTCCCCGTTCTTAACGCCTTCGATAAAGCTCGGCACGCGAGCCTTGGTTCCGATTTGGCTGAGCATGTTCAGAACCGCTTCGTTGGCGCCGCCGTGCAGCGGTCCGTAGAGCGCTGCCACCGCCGCCGCCAGTGCGGAGAGCGGATCCGAATGGGCCGAGCCCACCACCCGCATGGCATTCGTGCTGCAGTTTTGCTCGTGGTCCGCATGCAGAATAAAGAGCACGTCCAGAGCCCGTTCCAAAACGGGGTGAGGCTTGTATTTGAGCTCCGTGCCCTTAAACATCATGTTTAAGAAGTTTCCGCTATAGCTCAGGTCGTTATCAGGATAGACGTAGGGCAGCCCAATGCGATGGCGATAAGCAAAGGCCGCGATGGTCGGCACCTTGGCCAGCAGGCGGTGAATCTGAACCAGGCGGGAGCGGGAATCCTGAATGTTCTTGGCGTCGGGGTAGAACGTGGAGAGCGCCCCCACCGTTCCCACCAACATCCCCATCAGATGGGCATCATGGTGGAAGCCATCGATGAACTTCTTGATGCTTTCATGAATGAGGTTGTGCCGGCGGATGCTCCGGGTCCACTCTTCCAGCTGGGAGGCAGTGGGGAGTTCGCCGTGAAGAATCAGATAGGCGGTTTCCAGAAAGGTGCTGGACTCCGCCAACTGCTCGATGGGATAGCCGCGATACTCCAAAATTCCGCGGTCGCCGTCGATAAAGGTGATCCGACTTTGGCAGGCCGCCGTGTTCACGAATCCCGGATCGTAACTCGTGAGGCCAAAGTCATCATCCGACGTCTTGATCTTGCGTAAATCCGTGGCCCGAATCGTGTTCTGCCAGATCGGAAACTCGTACTGCTTCCCCGTGCGGTTATCCACAATTGTCAGCGTCTCTTTGCCCATGAAGTCCCCTCCCGTCGCGGCAGAATTTCGTTGATCCGACTAAGCCTAACCCAGTCTCCTCAAGCGAATCAATAGATGAATTCCTTCAAGTCGTAGCGCGCAATGCGAGGTTCCACGCCCCTTCCAGAAGTCAGGGCCAGGCGAATCCACTCCAACTGCCGGCAGGATTCGGCCTCACTCAAAAGCCCCACACCGTCGCGGTGGGCTTGGACGGCATACTCGGAATCCGCCGCGGTCCGAAGCGGCGAAAGGTAGACGATATCCTGCGCATCCAGGTCCATCCTGTGTACCAACTCGACCGTGGACGCGATATGCTCTGCTGCAAATCGCCGCCCCCCCGCACCGGCCAGGAAGATGACACCAACCGGGACCCCGGCGGCCTTGATCTTCCGGACCGCCTCCAGAGCCCCCGCGGTCGAGTGCGGTTTTCGCAACCAGCGCAGGAGCGCATCGGAACCCGTTTCCACGCCCAGATAGATCCGCCGCAATCCCAGTTCGGCCAGTTCGCGAAGCTCTCCAACAGGCTTCTGCCGGCATGCGGCCACATCCAGGAAAGAAGAGATGCCGTCCCGAAACGGTTCTGATCGAGATCCTGGGAATTCCCGCCCGATGTTTTGAAAGGCTTCGATGAGGTGCGAGTGTGGCAGCATCAAAGCATTCGCATCTGAGAGAAAAAGTGATCGGCGCAACAGCAGCGACTTGCCGAAAAAGCGCTTCACTCCCTGAATGTGGGCACGGACCTCATCGCTTGTCTTCATCCGGAACGGTGTATTCCGGTAGAGCTCGCAAAACAGACAGCGATTCCAATGGCATCCCTCCGTGAGCTGAAGGACCACCGACAAGTAGCGATCCGGGGGGACAATGCCCACAGGCCGGTAGAGTGCATGGAATCTCTGGTATTCCCCCTCAAGGCGCGACGGATTCCAGGCCAGAATCCGCTCCAGGTGCCGGAACAGAAACCCTCGATTGACCCTCGAGGCACCGGCAAACTCGTGCAGGCCGGCCTTCAAGGGATGCAGGCGTTCCTGCATCAGTTCCGCCAGGTGGGCTTTCTCATCATCCACCAGATCACGAAACTGCTTCCGTCCGGCGGAATCGCTCCATTTCTCGACGACCCGATTGTCGAGCCCTCGGAGGTAGGTCCGATAGGGCACCCACCACGAGAGCCAGCGTCCCTCGGCGTCGAACGAAAATACCTCTTTGCCATCAAAATCGATGGTGGAAAAGGCTTCGCGCAGGTTGATCCGAACCAGCTGGTCTCCGATCCAGCCGTGCAGGATTGTGGAACTCATTGCCGTGGGGGTCACTGGCTTCAGTTGACGCAAGCTTCGACGCTCTCCTCCCTAGCAAACCCGGTTCCACAATCCCCTTTCTCTAACCTTCTTTCCCTGAAGCTCTTCGCACCATCAGACGCGAACCTTCTTGATCGGATCGGGCGCCAACTTCCCCAATACGCGGGATTTGCCCCGAGCCGAACGGTCCGGGAATGACTGGATCCTCGGATCAGCGAAAGAGTAAGTTGACAATGAGGACCGCGGCCAGGATGCCGGTGGCATCCGCCGTCAGGCAGGCGGGAAGCGCATGGCGTGTTTTTTTGATTCCGACCGCGCCGAAGTACACGGCGAGAACGTAAAAGGTGGTCTCGGTACTCCCGTAGAGAGTGCTGGCCATGTACCCGATGAACGAGTCAGGGTGATGGGTCTTGATGATTTCGGTCATGATCCCCAGAGCGCCACTTCCGGACAAGGGCCGGACTAGGGCCACCGGCAGCACCTCGGCCGGCATGCCGATCCGATTGGTGATGGGGCTCACCAGCTGCGCGAGAATATCGAGTCCTCCGGAGGCCCGGAACATCCCCACGGCTGCGAGAATCGCCACGAGGTACGGGATAATACGAATCGCCACGTCAAACCCTTCCTTGGCCCCTTCGATCACCGAATCGTAAACCTTCACGCCTCGGGCCCAGCCGAAGAGAACCAGGCCGGCAATCAAAGCCGGCAGGATCCAAAACGAGAAAATGCCACGCACCAGCTCACCGGTTGGCATTGTTCCGCGGGACTTCAGGATGTGAAACGTCAGTGCGGCGAGGAACGCCAACCAAAACAATGAGACGCCCACACCCGCCCAGCGGGGAGGACGAAGAGCCTTCTCCGGCTTCTTCTCGGAGTCTTTTGCCTCAATGTCCGCGCTGAGGTCGGCGCCCTGTGCTTTGCTTTCTTCCTGGGCTGTAGGGTCCGGACGGGGAAGCACTGATAGTTTATATCGCCCCAGCCGAGACAGAAGCGAGGCCGACAGGATGGCAATGACCGTGGCACAACCGCTGGCGAACCAGGTCGTCACCAGGATGCCGGCAGCATCCTGTGATCCGGCCGAAGCCCGCAAGCCAATGACTCCGGTAGGCAGCAGCGCCAACCCCGAGGTGTTGATGGCCAGGAACAGAACCATGGCATCGCTGGCTGTGCCCTTTTCTGGGTTGAGGCGGTCCAGCTCCATCATGGCTTTGATTCCAAAGGGGGTGGCCGCATTCCCTAATCCCAGCATGTTGCTGGCGATATTCAGAATCATGGCGCTCATGGCCGGGTGATCAGCCGGCACCTGAGGAAACAAGAACCGAAGCACCGGATGGATGGCGCGACTGAGCATTCGCAGGATTCCCCCATCCGAGGCGACCCGCATCAATCCCAAAAACAGGGCCATGATGCCGATGAGCCCCAGAGCGAGGGTCACTGCCGATTTGGAGGATTCCAGGACCGCTTGGCTGAGCAGCTCCATGCGACCGAGGTAACCAGCAACCAGCGTGGAAAGAAGGACAATGACGATGAAGATGCCGTTGAGCATGGGATTCGTGGTTGGAAGCCTGGTCGATGCCGCAAGCGGCCGAAGGATACCATCGGGCCATTCGTTACTCAACAGGTCTTCGTCAGGGGTATGCGGAACCATTCGGGAGAAGCGCATCGAGTCGCAGGATCGGGTTCCAGTGGCCTCGCGATTTCTCGCCTCCTCAAGCCGGTTTCCGTGTATCATCAGGGCAAAACGGATTCCAAAAAAAGCAGGTTCACCCTCAACCACAAGGAGACGAGGCATGAGACGGCGAGGCTTACTCTGCGCGTTGTTGCTGCTGGCAGGCTCGGTGTCATTCAGTGGGCAGCCCAAGAAAGGATCCATCGTGGGTTTCGGCGGACAACCATCCGAACAAGGCACAACGCGCGTCCTGTACTGGAACCAGCAGCTGAACTCCTCGGCCGGAGAGTTTGCGATCAGTTATGGCCGTCCCGTCTGGAAGCAGGACTACGAGGATCCTGTCAAGCTCGACATCTTGACCAAGGGAAAAGTCTGGAGAATGGGAGACAATTTCTGGACGGTGCTGGACACGAATCTCCCCTTGAAGATCGCGGGCCGAGAGGTCCCGGTAGGGTCTTACTACCTGGGCGTGCAGCGCTCTGAGGACGGGAAAGACTGGACCCTGCTCTTTATCGATCCTGCCAAAGCCCGCGAGCTGCGCCTGGATGCCTTTGAAATCGGACGTGCTCCCATCCTCTATCGGACTCCGCTGTCGTTCGGCAGGTCCGCGACCGTCAACGAGAAGCTCACCATTTCTTTGGAGTTCGAGAAAGAATCGCCAACGGATGTGACGCTCAGCGTCGCTTGGGGCAATCTGAACTTAACCGCGCCCGTCAGGGTGACTCTCAGCCAGTAGCATCCCGGTAGCGTCCTTTGCCCTGCCTTTTGGGGAACGCTCGGCTCACTCCGCTTGAATCGAATGGCGCCCGGCCGGCTGCGCCGCACGCCCGGGAAAAGTGGTGGATATTTTCGGTTCGTTCCTCGTGCAACGAACGTGTCAAGTCTCGCTTTTTTTGATCCGGGCATGCGAGTTTGTTATCGTAGCAATCGAGAAAGCTGACGCCGATGATGGAGGTTATGCATGCCCGGTTACTACCATGTTGAAGATCTGCAGCGATTTCCAGAAATGGGCAACGCCGCGCCGGAACTATGGAAGAAGTTCTCGGAGTGGTATGCCTCTGTCTTTTCGGAAGGAGCACTCAGTGAGCGCGAAAAGGCCCTGATCGCTTTGGGCGTCGCTCATGCGGTGCAATGTCCCTACTGCATCGATGCCTATACTCAAGCCTGCCTGGAGAAGGGCTCCAATATGGAGCAAATGACCGAAGCCGTCCATGTTGCCAGCGCTATCCGCGGCGGGGCCTCCTTGGTGCATGGCCTGCAGATGAGGAACGCCGCGCAAAAGGTGAGCATGTGAGCCTGGTCTCCCTTCAACATCCCCTGGCCTCCACCGATGAACAGCTTCGCGTTTTGGAAGGGATGCCCTCGAATTTGAAGCGATTCGAGCAGTCGCTGCTTGAATCCGGTCTGGCGCCCCTTCGAGCCAACGGCATCGGCGTCTTGCAAGTCAACCTGGGAAAGCTCTGCAACCAGACCTGCGGCCACTGTCACGTGGATGCCGGACCGGACCGCCAGGAAAGCATGTCACACCAAACGGCGCGGGCCTGTATCGAGGCGCTGCGTCGGTCCAGCATTCCTACCCTGGACATCACCGGAGGGGCTCCTGAGCTGAACCCGCATTTTCGCTGGCTGGTGGTGGAAGCCAGAGCGCTCAATCGGCAAGTCCTGGATCGCTGTAACTTGTCGGTCCTTCTGTTGCCCTCTCAATCGGACCTGGCCTCCTTTCTGGCACGTCACCAAGTGGAGGTCGTGGCCAGTTTGCCTTACTATTTGGCGGAAAGGACCGACGCCCAGCGCGGGAAAGGAGTCTTCGAGAAATCGATTGAAGCCCTGCAGCGATTGAATCAGCTGGGATACGGCCAGCCGGATTCCGACTTGAAGCTTCGCCTGGTCTACAACCCAACGGGTGCTTTCCTGCCGCCTTCTCAGCGCGCGGTGGAGGCCGATTTCCGCCGCGAACTCCAGCGCCGTTACGGGGTGGTGTTCACCTCGCTTTACACCATTACCAACATGCCTATCAGCCGCTTCCTCGAATACCTTCTGCGCAGTGGCAACTACACGGCCTACATGGAGAAGCTGGTCCAGGCCTACAACCCCGGCGCCGTCGAGGGTCTGATGTGTCGCAGCACCGTCTCCGTGGGCTGGGATGGAACCCTGTACGACTGCGACTTCAATCAGATGCTGGACCTGCCGGTAAATCCCGGCGTTCCGGCCCACATTCGCGATTTCTCGGAGGGTCTTCTCGACTCGAGGCGGATCGTCACGGGTCAGCACTGCTACGGCTGTACTGCGGGCGGGGGGTCGAGTTGTGGCGGAGCCACAACGGGCTGAAGTCCGGAGTCGGAGGTGGGCTTCCCCTTAGCTGAGACCCTGAACTAGCTCGCTTTGGTCTTTCGCGGGGCGCGTTTCTTCTCGGGAGCCGAGGCTTTTGGCTCCGGTTCCGGCGGCTTGTTGCGGTTGACGTAGACCTTGCAGGGACCGCAGGCTTCCACGGTCCAGTTCAGCTTCATTTCGGGATGGTCGCAGATGTTCTTGTTGGTCTGGGGAGACGCCTGGGTGAAGCCACCCGCTTGTACCAGGGGTCTGGAATAAAGGCAGTTGCGAAGCCGTTTGACACTGACTTTCATGGAAGGATATGCCACCTCTTGGGACAGCACAATATAGGGTCGAGCCTGAAACAGGCTTCAGGATCCATGCTGCGAAGCGCGAGTACTCTCCAACGTGGCGCCGAGGCTTCGAAAGCGGCGGTAGCGATCCTCGATGAGCTGTTCAGCCGTCAAGGTTCTTAGCTGGGCCAGCCCCTTCTGAAGTTGCTGATCGATGGCTTGCAGCGTGGCCTTCATATCCACATGGGCGCCTCCATCCGGCTCGGCGATGACGGCATCGACGACCCCAAGGCTCTCCAGGTCCTGGGAGGTGATGCGCAGGGCATTCGCCGCCAGCTCGGCCTTGCTCTGATCCTTCCACAGAATGGCGGCGCAGCCCTCCGGTGAAATCACCGAGTAGTAGGCATGTTCCAGCATGTAGACTCGATTACCAACGCCGATTCCAAGAGCGCCTCCGCTGCCACCCTCGCCCGTTACGGTCACAATAATCGGAACCGTGAGCCGCGACATTTCGCGCAGGTTGTGGGCGATGGCTTCCGCCTGGCCCCGCTCTTCGGCTCCAATGCCCGGGTAGGCCCCAGCGGTGTCGATAAAAGTGAAGATGGGTCGTGAGAACTTCTCAGCCAGCTTCATCAGCCTCAGGGCTTTTCGATAGCCCTCGGGCTGAGGCATCCCGAAGTTGCGAAAAAGCTTTTGCTTGGTGTCGCGTCCCTTATGCGTGCCCAGGACCAGGCAGGGCTCACCGTGAAACCACGCCATTCCACCCACCATTGCGGGGTCGTCTTTGTAGCGCCGGTCTCCGTGCAATTCCTGAAAATCTTGAAACAGGTTCTGGACCAGGTCCTCGAAAGTGAAGCGCTGCGGATGGCGCGCCAGCTGCACCCGCTGCCAGGCCGTGAGCTTGGCAAACACCTCCTTCCGCAACCGTTCCAAACGCCTGCGCAGCCGGTTCAGCTCGCTGGCGGTATTGTCGTTGGGAATCAGCTTCGAGAGTTCCTCGATCTGCCGCTCCAGATCGTTGACCTCATCTCGCTGATTTTCGTTGGCCTGGGTCATAGTGGAATAGGCAGTCGGGAAGGTAAGGCTTGAGCCGGAAGACAAGACGGAATTACCGGCAATCCGCTGCGATCTCGGTCGTCAGTTCAGAACCGAACCGAGCCCGCACCACAGATCATCTCTACATCCCTGATAAACTGAGAGCTGGTCTTCACTCTCAGGAAATGATTCGGTCTCAAGGTTACCAGATAGCTTTTTGGCTGTTCAAGCTGAAAGATCACGCTGGTTTCGCCGGGATGACCGTCCAGTACGGTCTGTAGCCGCTGGGCCGTGTCATCGCTCAGCTCTTTCAGATTGACGTGGATGGTCACCGATCGGGCCAGTCGTTCCCGAATGCCATCCAGCGGTTGAATTTCATTCGCCAGGATCTTTCGGCTGCCGGAGTCGTCCACGTCCAGCACTCCCCGGACGAGCAAGGCTGCGTCGGCCTTGAGCAAATCCTGCGTCCGTTGAAAGGCTTCAGGGAAGATCACCACTTCCACCGCTCCCGTCAGATCCTCCAACTGAATCACCGCCATGCGGTCTCCCTTCTTGGTCTTGAGATGCTTGAGCGTGCTGACCAGGCCGCCCAGGACAACCTCGCTGCCGGAAGAGATCTCGCCCAGTTTTTCGGTATTGGCCGTGGAATAGTCCTTCAGTTCATCGGCAAACCGGCTCAAGGGATGGCCGGTGATGTAAAACCCCAGCGTTTCTTTCTCAGCAGACAGCAAGAACGGCTCCTCCCACTCCTCCACGTCCGGAAGTGTCCAGTTGTCGGCAGGGGCGGCGCTGTCGGCCATCGTCATCGCCCCCCCGCCAAAGAGACCCTGCTGGCCGCACTCGCGATCGCGCTGGATTTTCTGGGCATTTTCGATGGCCCTGTCGACACAGGCAAACAGCTGGGCGCGCTTAGGTCCGATCGAATCCAAGGCCCCGGCCTTGATCAGGCTTTCGATCACCCGCTTGTTAACGACACGCAGGTCAACGTGCTCGCAGAACTCAAACAGCGACTTGAAACGACCCACGCTGCGGCGAGCTTCCAGAATCGAGGTAATCGCGTTGGAACCCACGTTCTTGATCGCTGCCAGCCCGAACCGAATGTCCTCCCCGGCGGGCGTGAAATGAAGATGGCTGACGTGTGCATCGGGGGGCAGGATCTTAATGCCCATATCCCGGCACTCGTTGATGTACTTGACGATCTTGTCAGTGCTGTTGATTTCGCTGGTCAGCAGCGCGGACATGAAACAGACAGGATAATGGGCCTTCAAATAGGCGGTCTGGTACGCCAGCAGCGCATAGGCGGCTGAATGGGACTTGTTGAATCCGTAGCCGGCGAATTGCTCCATGAGGTCGAACAACTTCGCCACTTTCTTTTCATCGAAGCCCCGTGCCTTGGCGCCGGAAATAAACTTCTCCCGTTGTGCCGCCATTTCTTCGGGCTTCTTCTTACCCATCGCCCGCCTGAGAAGGTCGCCCTCTCCCAGCGAGTACCCAGCCAGTTTGTTGGCGATCTGCTGCACCTGTTCCTGGTATACGATGACTCCCAGCGTTTCCTGCAGGATCTCCTTCAGCTCGGGGAGGTCGAATTCCACCCGCCGCTCGCCATGCTTCCGCTTGATGAAGTCGTCGATCATTCCCCCGCCAATGGGCCCCGGCCGGTAGAGTGCGTTTAAGGCCGTCAGATCTTCGAGCTTGTCCGGCCTGAAGCGGCGCAAGATGTCCTTCATCCCGCTGCTCTCAAACTGAAAGATGCCGTTGGTCAGGCCCCGGGAGAAGATCTCGTATGTCTTGGCATCATCCATGGGCAGCTGGTCGAGATCGATGCTTTTGCCGGTGGTCTCCCGAATGAGCGCAATGGCCTGGTCCAGCACGGTGAGTGTTGTCAGCGCCAGGAAATCCATCTTGAGCAGACCGATTTTCTCCAGATCGTTCATCGGATACTGCGTCGTGATTTCGTCTTTATTGGACTTGTACAGCGGAACGATATCTGTGAGGGGATCGGGCGAGATGACGACGCCGGCGGCGTGGGTGGAAGCGTGGCGCGCCATGCCTTCCAGCCGCTTGGCGATGTCGAGGAGGTCCTTTACCCGGGGGTCCTTATCGACCAGATCCCGCAGCCCCTCGGACTGAGCCAGAGCCTTGTCCAGGGTGATGTTCAGCTCGGCTGGGATCAGTTTGGCGATTTTGTCCACTTCGGAATACGGCATGTCCAAGCTGCGGCCGGCGTCTTTCACTGCCGCTTTGGCGGCCATGGTTCCGAATGTAATGATCTGGCTGACATTGTCTCGTCCGTACTTTTGAGTCACGTAGTTGATGACTTCCCCGCGTCGGTTGGTACAGAAATCAATGTCAATGTCGGGCATGGAGATGCGTTCGGGATTGAGGAACCGCTCGAACAAAAGGCCGTACTGCATAGGGTCCACGTCGGTGATTCTCAGGCAGTAAGAAACCAGGCTGCCGGCCGCCGATCCGCGTCCCGGTCCCACTGGGATCTGGTTCTGGCGGGCATAGCGAATGAAGTCCCATACGATCAGGAAGTACCCCGGAAACTTCATCTGCTTGATGATGCCGATTTCCCGGGCCAACCGCTCCTGGTAAGCCTCGATCGGGTTCCTCAGCAGGCCCTGCGATTGCATCGTCCTGAGACGTTCCAGTCTCTCTTCGAATCCCTGCCACACGACCTGTTCGAAATACTCGTCCAGGTTCTTCTCGCCGGGCACTTCAAACCGGGGGAAAGGTTGGGTGGCCTTTTCCAACTTGAAATGGCAGCGCTCGGCAATCTCCAGAGTCCGCGATAAGGCGTCCGGGTAGTGTTTGAACAGAGCCACCATCTCGTCTTGAGACTTGACGTAAAACTGATCGGTCGAAAAGCGCATGCGGTTGCTGTCGCTCATGGTTTTGCCGGTCTGGATACAGAGCAAAACCTCGTGGGCACGGGCGTCCTGACGGGTGACGTAATGACAGTCGTTGGTGGCCACCAGGGGCACGGCTAGTTCCTGCGAAAGCCGGATCAAATCCGGATTGATGCGATGCTCGACATCCAGGCCCTGATCCTGGATCTCCACGTAAAACCGGTCACGACCGAAGATGTCCAAATAGTCCCCCGCGGCTTGTCGGGCGGCCTTGTACTGGCCGTGAACCAGGTTCGAGCAGACCTCGCCGCTGAGACAAGCCGACAGACAGATCAGGCCTTCGCTGTGTCGAGCCAGCAGCTCCTTGTCGACGCGGGGCTTGTAGTAGAACCCTTGCAGGTAACCGTGGGAGACCAGCTTAACCAGGTTGCGGTAGCCCGTGTTGTTTTCACAAAGGAGAACCAGGTGATGGTTGGCTTTCTCCCCTTCGGTCGAAACCCGGTCCGTGTGACTGCCCCGGGCCACGTAGACTTCACACCCGATGATCGGCTTGATGCCCTTCTTTCTGGCCGTCTCGTAGAAGCTCACGGCGCCAAACAAATTGCCGTGGTCAGTGATCGCTGCCGCCGGCATGTTCAACTCGACGATTCGATCCAGCACGGTGCCAACTTCGCAGGCCCCATCCAGGAGGCTAAAGTCCGTATGAAGGTGTAAGTGAACGAACCGCGTATCTTTCATCTTTTCGAAAACGACCCTCTCTCCAACATCGTGCCTCGTTTGGCCTCCCGCTTATTCCCACTCGATCGTTGCGGGTGGTTTTGAACTGATATCGTACACCACGCGATTGATGCCCTTAACTTCGTTGACGATGCGCGTCGAAATCCGCTCCAGGACTTCGTACGGCAGGCGAACCCAATCTGCCGTCATGCCGTCCTGGGAGTGAACCGCCCGAATGGCCACAGTGTAATCATAGGAGCGCTCATCTCCCATCACTCCGACGCTTCGGACGGGGAGCAGGACCGCAAAGGACTGCCAGATTTGTGAGTACAGGCCCGCGTTTTTGATTTCGCTGACGACAATGTCATCGGCCTCCTGCAGCAGAACAATCCGCTCCGGCGTAACTTCTCCCAAAATTCGAACCGCCAGCCCCGGACCAGGAAAGGGTTGCCGCTGAATGATCTCCTCTCCCAAACCCAACTGGCGGCCGATGTTTCGAACTTCATCTTTGAAAAGCTCGCGCAATGGCTCGATCAGCTTAAGGTTCATTCGTTCAGGCAAGCCGCCTACATTGTGGTGGGACTTGATGGTGGCCGATGGACCTTTGACCGAGACCGACTCGATCACATCCGGATACAGGGTACCTTGCACCAGGAAATCGACCTGGCCGATCAACTTGGCATGCTCTTCAAACACGGCGATGAACTCGGCGCCGATGATCTTTCGCTTGGTCTCGGGATCGCTGACGGAAGCCAACCGCTCCAGAAACTGGTCGGTGGCGTCCACCCCAATCACTTGAAGGCGCAGTCGATCGCGCAGGTTAGTCAAGACCTTGGTGTATTCGTTCTTTCTCAAAACGCCGTTATTGACAAAGACACAGGTGAGATTCTTTCCAATGGCCCGGCCTACCAACACCGCCGCCACCGTCGAATCCACGCCCCCACTCAAGGCACAGATGGCCTTGCCTTCGCCCACCTGTTCCCGAATCCGCCGGATCGATCTCTCGACAAAGGACGAAGCGGTCCAATCGCCACGGCATCCGCAAACTTTGAACAGGAAGTTGCTCAGGATGTGCTTGCCGTACTCGGTATGGACCACCTCGGGATGGAACTGAAGCCCATAGATCTTCCTGCCACTCTCTTCTGCGGCGGCCATCGAGTTTGATGTTCTGGCGGTAATCGCGAAGCCTGGGGGGAGCTCAGAGATGTGATCCCCATGACTCATCCAGACCCGAGATGTTTCCGGCAGGCCGTCGAACAGGAGGCTTCGGCTCTGCGTTTTCACTTCAGCCAAACCGAACTCTCGTTTGGCTGCCGGCTGGACTCGGCCGCCCAACTGCAGGGAAAGCAGCTGGAATCCATAACAGATCCCAAGTGTGGGCAGGCCTGACTTCCAGAGGGCTGCGTCGCAGTGCGGAGCCGAGTCGGAATAGACCGACTCCGGGCTCCCAGACAGAATGATTCCCGCCGGCTTTCGCTCTAAAACTTGATGCAGCGGCGCGTTGAATGGCAGAATCTCGCAGTACACGCTCGCTTCTCGGACCCGGCGGGCGATGAGCTGGGTGTATTGTGAGCCAAAATCAAGAATCAAGACCACTTCTTCGCAGACTGGCAAGAGAGTCACCTCTTCAAGAATTGCGGCGATTATATTTCCAATAGCAAGGAGTGTAAATTCTAAATCTAGGGGGCGTGCTGCACTGTACCCCAATATCCTGTAGCCCTTCCTCCGCATGGCCTGAAGATCCTGTCTCATCAGGCTCCCGCCGGGCCCAAGCGGCCGGCACTCGGATGCGGCTCGATCAATCCGACCCTCTGCGGTCGTCCGGAAGCGCCATGAGGCCTTAGCCGTCTCGGCTTCCGATCTCAAATCGAACACGAAAGGAACATAATGCTAGAGAATCCTGCGAGCCTGCTCACACATCTCCTGGCCGGGGGGCCAGAGGCAGCCAAGATCCCACTCATGATGTTGTTTGTCTTTGGAGCGGCGAAACTCTCCGCCGAATTGTTCGAGCGGCTGAAGCAGCCCGGAATTGTAGGCGAGATCCTGGCTGGGGTTTTGATTGGCCCGCAGGTCTTGGGTTTGGTCCAGCCAAACGAGTTTCTGACGGCTTTGGCGGACTTGGGCGTGATGTTCCTGCTCTTCAACGTGGGACTGGAAGTCAAGGCGTCAGAGATGTTTAAGGTTGGACCGACAGCCCTGATCGTGGCAATCCTGGGTGTTATCGTGCCCTTTGCCTTGGGTTGGGGCCTGCTCTCCCTGTGGGGCGAACCTCAAATCGAAGCGATCTTCGTGGGAGCGGCCATGGTGGCCACCAGCGTTGGAATCACCGCTCAGGTACTGGCTTCCAAAGGGCTCCTGGCAGCAAAAGCCAGCAAAATCATCCTCGCTGCCGCCGTGATCGATGACATTCTCGGCCTGCTGGTTCTGGCTGCCGTGAGCAGCATGGCCAGCGGCACCGTTCAAATCCTGGACCTGATCTCGACTGCGGTCGTTGCGGTGGGATTCACGATCCTGGTTGTCTGGTTCGGCGGGCGCACGGTCGGCAAACTGGTTCAGCGCGCTGACGAGAAATTGAGAGTGGCGGAGGGGCAATTCGCCCTGGCTATGGTGCTCCTCTTCGCGCTCTCGGTTCTGGCCATCTATGCCGGAGTGGCAGCCATCATCGGTGCCTTTCTGGCTGGGATGGCGCTCTCGGAAAGCTCCGGTCCTCGCATGCATGACTTGTCGCATGGAGTCACGGAGCTGCTGGTTCCGTTCTTCCTGGCCGGCATCGGACTGCACTTTGATATCGCCGTGTTCGCCAATCCCAGCACCCTGTACTTGGCAGCTCTGATTCTAGTAGCTGCCGTCGTTTCAAAAGTGATCGGATGCGGCCTGGGAGCTCTCAAACTTGGGATGGCCGATGCCTTGCGCGTGGGTGTGGGAATGATGCCCAGAGGAGAGGTTGGAATGGTGGTTGCCCAGATCGGTATGAGCTTGGGCGTCATAAGCCATCACGTTTATGGCGTGGTGGTGTTTATGGCTGTCACAACCACTTTGCTGGCACCACCACTGCTCAAGCGAGCGTACAGCGACCTCACCCGCTCTCAACCCAAACAAACGTTTCGAATCGGCTGAAGGGTTCGGTTCGGCGACGCTGACTCCGGCTTTGGTGGCCGGATCTGAATGCCCGGGAAGGCCCCCTCAACTTTTGTCAAATCTGTCGGGATGGGCCTAAAATAGCGAGCAACGCGAACATGCTTGATTGGAGGTTGGTGATGAGACAACCGACACTTCTGGCCGGAATTGTGCTGGCGCTCCTAATATGGATCCCCGGGACAGGGCTCCACGCAGAGCAAGCCGAAGAGCCGGAACCTTCGACCAGAGAGACCGAACAGGTCGAGCCTCCCAGTACCAGCCGGGTGTGGACCGGCGGAATTTCGTTATTCGGACGCGCTACGCGCTACCGGGATTCTTACGCGTGGCCTGGCGATGCAGGCAGCTACCCCTACTTCGGAGGGCTTTGGTCGCCCTGGTGGCCCCCTTCTGATCCCAGTGAGTCGCGTTATCCGTCGCTTCTTTTTGGCCTCCACCAGCAACTGAATAAGGGAGAGGTTCAACTCAGACAGACAGAGGACCGAGACGAAGTGTTTCTTAATGGTGCCTACGCGGGGTTGGCGAAAGAGCTCAAGAGCTTTTGGCTGGACCCGGGAATCTACGAACTGCAGATCCGCTCCGGGGGACAAAGCCTCTTCTCCGAAAGGGTCTACGTTTTGAGTGGCAAAACATTGAGAATCAACGCTCGCCGTCAGGAGAACCAACCGTAAGAGCGGGTACTGGCTCACATAGGTCCTGCAAAAGCCCGGACCACAGCTTCTGGCTGGGCTTGTGAGCTGCGGCAGCCGGCCGGCGCAAAAAAGAGACTGCCAGCAGGACGATCCTAAGTGGATGGGTTGAGGTAGTGTCGATTCAATCCGTCCGTGATGGTCTTCAAGGCCTGTTTGGGCGAATCTGCAAACTGAAAAAGATCGAGGTCTTCTTCGCTGATGGTTCCCCAGCGGGCTAGTGCCTGGAAATCCAGCACCTCATTCCAATATGAGCTTCCGTAGAGCAAGATGACCATTTTCTTGCTGATCTTTCGGGTTTGAACCAGAGTCAGTACCTCCATGAGTTCGTCCAATGTCCCGAAGCCTCCTGGAAAGACCACCAGCGCCTTGGCCAGATACACGAACCAGTATTTCCGCATGAAGAAGTAGTGGAAATCGAAGCTCAATTCCTGAGAGATGTAAGGATTGGGCAGTTGTTCAAACGGCAAGCTGATGTTCAGACCGGCGCTCTTGCCGCCGGCCATTCGGGCTCCCCGGTTTGCGGCCTCCATGATTCCGGGACCTCCCCCCGAGCAAATCACAAATCGCCGGGACTTCTCGCTGAGCGACAGCGACCATTCGGTCAAGAGTCGCGCCAACTCCACCGCATCGTCGTAATAACGCGACAGCTGGACTCGGATATCGGCAGCCTTGAGTTTCTTGCTTGCCACTACGGCATCAACTCCCTCGAGCGATTGCTGCAGGTCTCGATATTCCCGGGCGGCTTCGGCGCGGGGACAGACACGAGCCGAACCGAAGAACACAATCGTGTCCTTGACCTTCTCCCGCCGGAATTGTCTCAACGGTCCCAGGTACTCAGACAGAATGCGCACGGTGCGCGCTTCGCGTGAATTGATAAACTCGGCGTCTTTGTAGGCTTTCGGAGGGCGGAAGGCTTCGCTCATTTCGATTTCTTGGAGGACTTTCTGATTTGGATTCCCAGCGCCCGCTGGGGGTTCACTTGAGTTAAGGTTCGGATCTGCTTCTCCGACACACTCCGTCTTCTCAGTGCCGGCAGAAAGTGGGTGAAGAGGACGTCATAGCCGCGATATGCTCCACCACGCTGTTCTCCCACGTGGTACCAACCTGCATCCTGGGAGATCAGGGTCCGGCGCAGGTACCCTTTCTGGATCATCGATTGGACCAGGGCTAAGTGGCGATCGAGGGAATCGTTGTGGACTCCGTCAAACTCAACCCAGGCACCTGCTTTGGCGGCCCGGTAATGAAACTCGGAATCGGACTCCGTTTGGGCATGCACCCAGATGAACGCTGAGGGGCCGACACCCATCTCCTGAAGCAGCTTCAATTGAGCCATTGCGGCGACGCCGTCGCCTGTGTGCGAGGCAATGGTCAACCCGGTTCTCAGGTGCGTCAGTGCCGCGGCTCGCACCAGTTTGGCATCAATCTCCGAGAGAGGTCCCTTGTCGACCCCGATCTTCATGAGGCCAGGGCGCACACCCGTACCCTCGATACCCTTCTCGAACTCCCGAACCCACCGGTCCGAAAGCTCCTCGGCGGTCTCCGTGTGGGCATGATCGGGAACATATTTGTCTTCGGCCGCACCATAGTAACCTGTGTTCGTGATGATTCTGAGGCCACTCACGCGCGATAGCCGCTTGAGCAAGGCCGGATCCCGACCGATATAAGCGGGGGTGCACTCCACCAAGGTCTGGCAACCCTGCAACTGAACCTCGCGCAAGTGCGGAAGGATCACCTCATAGGCTTCATCGGAGTCATATCGGCTCTTGCTGACCTCCCCGGCACCAATGAAGTCCACCAGTACGTGTTCGTGCATGAGCGTGATGCCCAGTTCTGATGAATCCACGGAGCCTGTCACCGTGAGAACGCGCCTTCCGGTCACGGCGGGACGAGACTCGGTCGCCCGAGCCAGCCAGGCACCCAACCCCATCACCCCGCGTTCCAAAACTTCCCGCCGAGTCAGATTCATCAACACCTCCTCTCAGCTACTTGATCACGATCGCCGCCGGATTTCGGCCGGTAGCAATCACAGTGAGTAAGGCGTCCCGCTCGGATGTGGCATCCGCGCGAATAATGGAAACATCGTTTGAACCTGAGTTCAAAACAAAAAGATAGCGATCATCGGGTGTCAATCGCAAGGCTTCCGGTTGCAAGCCCACCGGAACGGATGCAATCACTTGTCGTGTGGGCGGTTCCAGAACGGAGACGGTGTTCGAGCCGTAGTTGGCTACGTAAAGGCGCTGGGCATCACGCGAGATGGTCCCCTGAATCGGATTTTTCCCGACGGGGAAGCTGCCGTTCTCTTTCTGGGTCGCGGCATTGATGATCGTCACCGTTTCAGAGTCGAAGCAGGCCACGTAAACCTCACCCCCATCCGGTTTGAGCGTGATACCCATGGGAGTCTTGCCCACCAGAATCTCGTCCCGCAGGGCGGGAGGGTGTGTCTCCAAAACGCTGATCTTGTCCTCCATGGCATGACTCACAAAGATCTTGGCCGAGTCCGGCAACAAAACCAAATCGAAGGGACCGTTCAATACCGGCACCTTCTCAATGAGCGCCCCTGTCTCCAGGGAAAAAGCGCTGACCGTTTGATCCACGAAGTGCGTCACCCACAATTGATTGAGTGGCTCCGAAATGCGCACGGTCCTTGGCCCTCGGCCCACCGGGATGGACCGGACAACGGCCAGGCTCTCGCAGTCGATCACCGAAACGAGATTGGAGGCGTAGCAGGCCACGTAAGCCCGCCGGCCGTCCGGCGCGATCTCGATGTCGATGGGGCTCTTGCCGACCGGGATCGTCTTGATCACTTCATGAGTGTTGGAATCGATAACCGACACGGTGTTCGAAGAGAGGTTTGCCACGAAAACCAGGTCGTCAATCGGGCTTTCGTCCAGATCGGTGGGGGCTCCGCCTACCGAGATGTTCTTGACCCAACGAAAGGTCTTGAGATCGATCACTGAAACGGTGTTGCTGCCCTGATTGGCGATGAAGGCATGCGTGAAGGGGGGAATGGGCCCAAGCACGTTCTCGTCCGAGCAGCCCACAGCCAGAAGCCAGATGAGGAACCCCACCACCAGGGGTGCTCTGCGAAAACACAAGGGTCGCACTTTAGTAAAAGGATGAACGGCGTGGTCGGCAGGTGAGAGAAGGGCCCACGTGCGGTGCGAAACCGGCGAAGAGATGCAATTCACGTCACAGGGGAACAGAAACGGCGCCAGCACCACCATACGTCTGGCTATTCGTCGCTGGTCTTGTCCTCATTCTCCTTGTACATGTATCGGATGGCGTGCTTAAAAACCAGTAGATTGGGTTCCGTGTCCCGGTTCACTTTGATACAACCCCGGTCGTACCATTCGATGATTCCTCGCAAGGCCGTACCGTCCTGCAACACCACGACCATGGGTGTCTTGTTCTGCATTTGCTTCAAGTAATAGAAGCTCTCTGCATTCGTCTGTTCTTGAGGAGTGGGCCGCTTCTTCTGCGCCCGCACGGTCATCTTATCCTTGATATCCGCCAGAGAAGGGCGGATAAGCCTGCGATTCATCTGGTAATCCTCCTCAGGTCGTTTCTTCATGGTCGCTCTGTTCCTTGGGTCTTGCCTGACGGCCGGCGGAACTGGTGCACGACTCGGGTCGACTCAGTCCCCTACTGCCCATTGGTCAGACGCTACCTTGATGGATCCTAACTGAATCGAAAGTAAGTAGAGACTCAGATCAAAGAGAATTGGCTCGGATCTTAGGGCAACTGGCGAAGGTGCTCTGGTCTCGCACTGGCAAATCATAGATTGAGACAGAAGACCTGGATCGCTTAATTGGGTGCAAACTACCACAAGTCCTGGCAAGCTACAAGGGTCAAATTCTGGCCCCCACCTTCCTCAAGGGAATAAAGAACGCCCCCCCAATCGTTGGGCGGCACTTCTGCCCTGGCCTGACAGGCCTCCACCGAGTTGTATGGCAAGGTAATCCAGGGCCAATGCCCGATTGATATTCCTTTTGGCGCCCAGCTCGATGTGATCGAGGACTTTAACAGCATCCAGGATTCGATTCAGTGGCAGTCGGGCACTGAGCTGGGACAACCGGCCCCTCAGGTCGGCGTGAATCAGCTGCGGCGTTTCCCCTTCGACACTCAATCGGAACAGGTCCTGAAGCAATTGGAAGAGCACTTCGCTCTTTCTTTCGAAGTTCCTTTTGTCCTTGGCCAGGCTGGCGGTCAACGGGGAGATTCGCGAACAGAAGAAGCCCTGGCTGCAAGCGTCAAGGAGTTCAAGCATTTCCTCGCGCCAGGACTTCAGCTCCCTGAGATCGATGCTCAGCGCCACACCCACGCTGCCCTGAGCCACACGGCAAAGCAGCTTTCGGTCCGGTTCAGCCAAATCGGCCAGGTGGCGGCTCAGGATGTCATCCAGGACATTTGTTTCGAGGGGACGGAAGGAGTACAGCTGGCACCGCGAGCGAATGGTCGGCAGCAAGTCATTGGGCTTGTCTGAGATCAGAATCAAGTGAGAACTCTCTGGCGGCTCCTCCAGGGTCTTCAAGATCGCGTTGGCGGCCTCAACTTTCATTCTTTCCGCCTGTTCGATCAGAAACAGGCGCTTCCGTCCTTCGAATGGCTTGAAAAAGGCCTCCCGGCTCAGTTCCCGTATTTGCTCGATCTTGATGAATTGGCCGTCGGGCTCGTACACCTGAACGTCGGGGTGGAAGCGCGCGTCAATGCGGAGGCAACTGGTGCACTTTCCGCAAAAGTCCACTTTCGAATGCGGGCAATTCACCGCCTTCGCCAGAAACCGGGCGAGCGTTGCCTTTCCGACTCCCTTAAGCCCACAAAAAAGCAGGGCATGCGGCAGACGGTCCTCGGCCAGCTGCCGCTGCAGCGTGGCCAGGACCTGCGCGTTTCCCAGGAAATCACTCAGGGGCATAATGGAAGGAGGTGTTGAACAATCCGGTCATGGATCTGGTCAACGGGTTGAGTCCCATCCAGGACGAAGACTCGCCTGGGATCTTTCGCAGCAATCGACAAGTACCCTTCCCGCACCCTTTGGTAGAAGGAAAGCGACTCCTTTTCAAAGCGCCCCTCATCCACGTTGGTGGCGCTGTTTCGCTGGCGGGCCCGATCCAGGCCGATCCTTGGGTCGATGTCGATCAGGAAGGTCATATCGGGCATCCGGTCTTCAATGGCCAACCGGTTCAGCTGGTCGATCAGGTCGGCCCCCAGTTCCCGACCAAAACCCTGGTACGCCATACTGGCATCCGCATAGCGATCGCAAAGGACCCAGGCACCGGAAGAAAGCGCAGGCAGGATCACCTCGTGCAGGTTTTGGTGCCGAGACGCATAATAGAGCAACAACTCGCTTACCGGTCGCAGCCGGGTCGTTTGCGAGTGCAGCAGTATCTGGCGCACGGCCTCGCCAACTTGGGTTCCGCCGGGCTCGCGGGAGACCAGGACTTTGACGTTTTTCGAAGTCAGGTAGGATTCCAAGCGCCGGATTTGAGTGGTCTTCCCCGAACCGTCGATTCCTTCGAACGTAATAAAAGGAGGCATCTTGGCTATCCCGGAAATGTCAGCCGGCTGAGGTAGACCTGGTATCTGCTTGAGAGCTCCCAGCCGACAACTCAAAGGGGGGAAGTTAGCACAAAAACCAGCGTCCGAACAGAACCCAGGAGGTGCTTTCCCAAATGAAGACCGCCTGTCGGGAAGACCCGAGATGGGAAGGGGCTTTTCGTAAGGCGCCCGGCCAAAGGAAAGGAGAGACCGTGCGAAGGCGGGGGTGCGAGCAGCGAACAGACACTCGAAATAAACCTCAGTCGATCATCTGGTTCCTGTCGGACCCCTCAAATCGAGTTCAGGAAGACCGCAGCATCAATTGCTCTTGACGTATTCGGCGGAGAGACCCTTGTCCTTGGGAATGCTCAAGTACCCCACAATTCGGTCTTTGTGCACTTCGTTTACAACGAGCTCATAGCGAAGTTTGGTCTTGCCGACCAGAAACTGAACCGGCTCATTGACCGTGCGGTCCTTCTTTTCGAGCGTGTTGTCATCCACCACGATGCGCACATTGTATTTCTTTCTTTTGGTGTCGGTCTTCAACACCCCCAGGCGAATGTCTCCCACCAGCGCAAATCCCTTTTTCTTGTTGATGTCGAATTCGTAGAAATTCCGTTCTCCCTTCAGCCTGAGTTGTCCCAGTTCGTCGCGGTTACGGGCAATCTGCTGGGTCAAGGTTTCGCGAACGTCGACGAGGTCTCTCCGTGCGCCTTCCAACTCTTTCTTAGTGGCGTCCACGTCGCTCTTCACGGCCGTCACGTCGGCATTGACCTTGCCAAAATTGCTGGTAGCCTCCTCCTTGAGCGCGGCCAATTGCTGGGTATCGGCCTTCCGGGAGATCTGAGCATTCAGTTCGGTCACCGAGCGGTCCTGCTCAGCCTTCAGGCGTTGGGCCATGGCCCGAGCCTCGTCCAATTCCTTCTGAGTCACCCCCAAACGCTGCCTGACCACTTCGAAGTCTTGCCGAAACGAGGAGAATTCCTCTTCGTTTTTTTCGAAGCGCCCCGTCAAGTCGCTTTTCAGTGAAGCAACCTGGGCCTGAGACTCGCTCAGGCGAGTCTTCGCTGCTTGAAGCTGGAACACGATGTAAATCAGCACCGCGAAGACAGCGAGGAAGGCGAAAACCCCGTACCGCGGAGTTGCTTTGCTGCGAATCGTCACCCCGGGTCTTGCGGTCTGTGAAGCCTGGTCCAGCGGCTTACCATCAGTAAAGCTGTTCATACTTTAATGTTTCCTTTCTGGGCCGGTCCGGCCGTACGAGGTCGCGCCCCCTTCGGACCAAGAGATTACCACCCTTGCCGCTCCCGTGGCAGAAGAATCTTGAAGTGGTTTTTTGGCGGCTCGTCGCTGCGTTCGGCTGTTGCCGTTCATCCTTTCCTGCACCCGCGCTGTTCACATCCCACTAAGATGTTGCCTAAGGGGATTTGGTTTTGCCGTTCCTCGAGTCGACGACAAACCGCCTATCCAACCTGTATTGAAAGCAACGTCCTTTGCCGGTCCATCCGAGGCATCCCGAAGCAACGCCCGACAACAGATGGTTCCTTTCCTTCTTGATGTTATACTATCCGACATGTTTTCAGGCGCCTACCGAAAGTTGGGTCTGAATGTTGCGGTTTGTGTGCTTCTGTTGGCGGGATCGACAGCAGGCAGCAGGACTCTCGTTTCTCCTCTCGTCTCATCCCCACTCAATCTTCCTTCCGTTCAGGACTCCCTTTTCCCTCATGTTGCCGCTTGGCGCGCGGACAAGAGTGGAGGTCTCAGCAACCAGGAGACACTGCTCGCTCAACGATCAGGACCTCTCCTCGAGCCGCCCAAAGCTGAAATCAGGTCCTGGCTTGGACCGTCAACGCGTCGCGCCGGCCAGATTGCCTTCACAGAAAGCCGTCTCCGTTCTCCTCCCCAGCTCGTTTAGCTTCGTTCAAAATTTGAATTGATCGAGGACCAGTTGAGTCAAGGAGGAGCCCATGTCTCTGGACATAGAAAAAGTGTTTGTACTGCTTCTGGTGCTGGCCGCCATCGTATCCCTGGTGGCCCTGAATCGCTCGGGAAGACCGAAGAATAAGCCGCCACAACCGTAGGCGGAAAGGTGCGCGAGGGTCGCTGGCATACAGTCATGGGGGGCCTCACAGTTGGGAGCATCCCCCCAAGCCAGTCATGATCCTCATTCGCCCACCTGAACTTAATGTTAGGATAGGCTCGCGTTTGCCGGCAGGAGCCGTCTCCCATATTTGTGCGCTTTTGCCGGCCCCTTCCAAAGTCATTGCTTGAGGGCTGGCAGTTCCGCTGCTCTTCTCCGGGGCGAAGGTCTATGGCATTTGACGAGGCTTTGGCTGGCCGAATTCGGCAGGTGCTCAGAGGACAGGAGCCTGTCACCGAAAAAAGGATGTTCGGTGGCATTGCTTTCCTTGTCAACGGGCACATGTGTTGCGGTGTGGTCGGAACGGATTTGATGGTGCGGGTGGGTCCTGCAGACTACGCAGCCTCTCTGCAGGAGCCTCACGCTCGTGAGATGGACTTTACGGGGCGGCCCTTAAAAGGGTTCGTCTACGTGTCTCCTCAGGGATCAGCCACGTCCCAGCAGCTGACATCCTGGGTTGAGCGTAGCCTCCGTTATGCGGGCACATTGCCAGTCAAGAAGCCTCGCTTCAAGCAGAAGAAGAGGTAAGGCAGCAAGGAGGTATTCGAAGGGAGCCGATAGGCGTTGACGAACCAGGTTATCCGGGCTGGCCATTTGAGCCAGACGAACCCACCCCTTTGGAGGAACCTCATAGAGTACGTCTTGCTTCCATGGCATCGTTCAGCAGCCGGATCACGATTCTTGACAAGCCTGCAAAGCCTCGTGCTACCCTTAACTTCGTGGTTGGACAGCCTGCGAGCTTGCTTGGTCTAGGTCACTGAGCAACCCTGCGAGGGGTTTCAGAGATGTGGAAGTTTGTGCCATTTGCCTTCAAGAATTCGCTCCGCAATAAACGGCGCACCTTTCTGACCATTGCCAGTGTCAGTGTTTCCTTGTTCCTTTTGGCGATCCTCTTCGCCGTTTACCACGCCTTTTACTACCGAACTGGATCACCCGAGCAGGACCTCAGGCTGGTGGTAAGGAATCGTGTCTCGCTCGCCTTTTCCTTGCCGGAGTACTACGAGCTTCAAATTCGCAAGATTGCCGGGGTCAAGACGGTCTGCACGCGATCGTGGTTCGGCGGCATTTACATCGACAATCGCCCGGAACATTTCTTTCCGCGCTTTGCCACCGACCCGGACTGCATCTTTCAGACCTATCCGGAACTGCGCATCCCCCCGGACCAATTCGAATCCTTTCGATCGGATCGCACCGCAGCCGCCATCGGTCAGGAACTTGCGGATCGACACCATTTCAAGCTTGGCCAGCGAATCACCATCAAAGGTGACATCTATCCGGTGGATCTGGAATTGACGATCAAGGCGATCTTCCGGAGTACCACCGATCGCGGCGAAAACGTGATGTACTTTCACCGCAAGTATCTTGAGGAAGGATTAGCCGGTGCGCGGCAGGGGGCAGTTGGAACTTTCGTCATCATGGCGAATTCGGCGGAGGATGTGCCGCGAATTGCCCGCGAAGTAGACGATATGTTTCGTAACTCAGATCGTCAAACGAAGACCGAGTCCGAACGCGCTTTTGCCTTGAGCTTTGTGGCGCAGCTTGGGAACGTGAAGCTCTTTCTGTTGAGCATTTGTGGCGCGGTAGTCTTCACGATCCTCCTGGTTTCCGCCAACACCATGGCCATGTCTGTCCGGGAGCGTATCAAAGAGATCGGCGTGCTCAAGACGCTTGGCTTTACGAACGGAAAGGTCCTGGCCATGATCGTCGCGGAATCGGTCATCGTAGCCATGGTGGGAGGCATCGTTGGAAGCGGACTGGCTTATCTGTTGTGTCTGACGCTGGGCCGATCTTTGGTGGTCTTTTTTGCGGGGTTGGCCATGCCCCCTAGCGTTGTGGCACTCAGCCTCGGGGTTGCCTTCGTCATTGGCTTTGCCAGTTCGATCTTCCCCGCCGCCACGGCATCACGCGTCCCCATCACAGAAGCCCTGCGCCACGTCGGCTGATCGACTCGCCACAAGGAATCCAACCCGTCGACTCGAAGGATTACCATGGCAATCCCCATTTCATACAATCTGCGAAACCTGAAGGTGCGCAAGACCACGACTATTATGACCGCCCTCGGGATCTCGCTTACGGTGGCAGTCTTGTTGGGCATTCTGGCCATGGTGACTGGTCTGAAGTCAGCGCTCACCGCTACGGGAGACCCTTTGAATTTGATCGTCGTTCGAAAGAACTCCCAATCCGAACTCGTCAGCCAGATTGCCCGCGAGGCCCTCTCCAGCATCCGCTTCAAGGAAGGCATCGCCAAGCTGCCAAGCGGGGAACCCATGGTCTCCGGCGAGATCATCACGGTCATCAACTTGCCCTTCAAGGACAATCCGGACGGCGCCAACGTCACCATCCGTGGCTTGTCCGAGATCGGCAAACAGATGCGACCCACGATCCGAATTGCCTCCGGACGGTGGTTTGAGCCGGGACAGCGCGAGATTGTCGTGGGAAAGGGCGTGGCGGCCCGCTATCTCAACACTTCAATCGGAAGTGCGCTCCGGTTCGGGCGCGGCGAGTGGACCGTGGTGGGCGTGCTGGATGCCGGCGGGACCGCCTTCGACAGTGAAATTTGGGCTGAGTTGAACCAGATCGCGGCCGACTTCAATCGCAGTGAGATCCTGTCTTCCGCGCTGGTGCGTGCCGTGGACCCCATCGCGGTCGAGGCACTCAAGAACAGCCTTTCCGACGACCAACGACTCTATCTGGAGGGCCGGTCAGAGGTGGACTACTACGCCGACCAGACCTCTTCGGCCGCTCCGCTGGAATACTTGGGAACCCTGGTAGCCATCATCATGGCTGTTGGCAGCAGCTTTGCCGCCATGAACACGATGTACGCTGCGGTGTCTCGCCGAGCCCGCGAGATCGGAACGCTCCGTGTTCTCGGTTTCTCCAGAGCGAGTATCCTGTTCTCCTTCGTCCTCGAGTCCTTACTCTTGTCCTTACTGGGAGGATTCTTCGGAGTTGCTCTGGTCCTTCCCTTGAACGGCCTGGAGAGCGGTATCGGCAATGCCGTCACCTTCAGCCAAACCAGCTTTGATTTTCAAATCACACCGGGCATCATTGCGGTTGGAGTGGGGTTTGCTACACTGATGGGGATCCTGGGCGGGTGGCTGCCGGCTCGAAGTGCGGCACGCCAGGATATCCTAAACGCTCTCAGAGAACTGTAGACCATGTCGACCGAAAAGAGTCACCTGGGTCACGGGCTAAGCAAGCTCAAGATTGATCGCAGCAAGCGCGGTAACTCCGAGCAACCCTCTCGCTGGGCCACTCGCTGGATACTGGCCGGAATCGTCTTGTTTCTTCTTCTGGGAGGCGGCGTAACGGTCTTGAGGCTCACCAGCCCTGCCACCGAGGTCGAGGTGTTTCGTGTCAAAACTGCGCAGGCCGGTGGACCGGAAGGGCCCGCCATTGTCTTGAATGCCGCCGGCTACATCGTCGCCCATCACAAGATTCAGTTAACCTCCAAGGTGGTTGGCAAGGTCGCCTGGATCGGTGTTGAAAAGGGAGACCAAGTCCAGAAAGATCAAGTGTTGGTGCGGCTGGAGGATGTCGAATACCAGGCCCAGCTTCAGCAGGCCCGCGGGAATCTCAAGAATCTTCAGGCGCAGCTCAAGGAATTGGAGACAGGTTCGAGGCCTGAAGAGGTAGCGCGTGCTCTGGCGAACCTGAACCAGGCCAAAGCCGACCTCGAGAATGCGCGGGCCAATCTTGAGCGGGTCCACGGATTGTTCAAAGAGGAAGTGCTCCCGAAACAGGAATTGGACAATGCTCAGGCACGATATGACGCCGCCGAAGCGGCCGTGAAGGCGTTGACCAAGACCTACGAGCTGGTACGCATCGGCCCCCGCGAGGAGCAGATCGAGGCCATGCGCGGCAGAGTGGAACAGGCAAAAGGAGAAGTGGCGCTGCGTGAGACCTTTCTGGATGCCACCGTGATTCGCGCTCCCATCTCGGGCACTATCCTCGAGCGCGTGGTGGAGGTTGGAGAGTTCCTCACAACCAGTTTCGTTGGCGAACGCGGCGCCAAAGGCTTCGTGGTCTCGATGGCGGACCTGAACGACCTGCAGGTCGAGCTGGATATCAGTCAGGAAGACTTCGCCAAACTTTACATGGGACAAAAAGCCATCGTCACCACCGATGCGTTTCCGGACCGGAAGTATGACGGAGAAATCGCCGAAATGTCTCCGGAGGCTAACCGCCAAAAAGCCACGGTCCAGGTCAAAGTCCAGGTGCTGAAACCCGACAATTACCTGCGTCCCGAAATGAATGCTCGGGCCGCCTTCGTCGCCAAGGAAAAAGGCACCGCATCCGAGGCCGACCAAACTCCGCAGATCGTCATTCCGGCATCCGCCGTTCGAGAGAACGGCACAGACAAGTCGATATTCGTGGTTTTTCAAGGCCGGGCTACCGAACGAAAAATCAAAGTGTCTAACGTGACGACCCGAGGAGTCGAGGTCGCGGAAGGTTTGGTGGGCGGGGAGGAAATCGTCTTAAACCCGCCGACCACTTTAAAAGATGGCCATCGCGTTTCCATCAAGCCCAAACAGAGCTAGTCGGTCCAATCGTGGTTGTCAGTAACGCCTCTCCAGTCCCCCCAGGGGGTAAAATTCGGCCGCTCGGGTCAGAGGTTGCACCTGCTGCTGATCGGGCAACGAGGATATGCAATGGAAGATAACCTGATTATTGAAACGATCGATCTGCACAAAGAATATCGACGGGACGAGTTTGACGTCATCGCGCTGCAGAACGCCAACATGACGGTGGGCAAAGGCGAATTTGTGGCTTTGATGGGACCCTCCGGTTCCGGGAAATCCACGCTTCTCTATCTGATCGCGGCAATCGATCGCCCTACTCGGGGTAGCGTGCGGGTGCTCGGCCAGGACTTGCAGAGCCTGAACGACAAAGCCATCGCACGCTGGCGGAACGAGCATGTCGGGTTCGTTTTTCAGACCTTCAACCTCATTCCGGTGTTGACCGCCCGCGAGAACGTGGAACTCCCGCTCCTGTTGACAAACCTGAGTCACAAGGAACGGACCGAGCACGCGGAAACAGCGTTGAAGTTGGTGGGACTGGGGGACCGCATGAGCCATTATCCTCGGCAGCTGTCAGGTGGCCAGGAGCAACGCGTGGCCATTGCGCGCGCCATCGTAACCGATCCGGCGCTGATTCTGGCTGACGAGCCTACCGGTGACCTGGATGCCCACTCGGCCCAAGAGGTCCTGACCATCCTGTCCATTCTCAACAAGGAGCATGGCAAAACCGTGGTGATGGTGACCCACGACCCCCATGCGGCCAGGTATGCCAGCAAGATTCGCTACCTGGAGAAAGGCGAACTCCTGCCTGAAGGAGCCACACCTCAAGTATGAGGGCTTAGGACGAGAGTGGCCGGTGACCTTCGGGGTGTCCGTCGGGCATCGCCCAGCCGCCTAATCGGCGCGCATCACGAACGGGATGGGAAGGGTTTGGTTTTTCCCGCTCAAAATTCCTCTGACAGTTTAGAATCTCATCCCAAGGCAATCGGCTATCGGCGCGAGCTGAAGTGGCCTGAGAAGACGGCCCCTGCGAGCGCAGAGCACGAAGCCCTCAATTAGAGGAAGGGACCACTCTATGCCTCGTCAAAATCCGTTGGCGATGCTGCTCTTATTCGGAGGGCTGCTCGCCATTTTCCAATGGGCGCTGATGCGGGGGCGCTCTCGCCTGCTGCGCCGGGTGGAACCGGATCAGCCCTTTTCGGCCGTCATTCACAAAGCCGTCACCTGGATTTACCGCCTGCTCACCCTCGTCCTTTGGGTGGTCACCGGCGTGGCGGCCCTCAAGTTTGTGCCCCAGACTGAGATCATGTCGGGGCGGCTGGTAGATTGGGGGCACAGTCGTCTCAGCGAATTGCGAGACCTCCTGTTCGAGCCTTTCGCCAAGGTGGGCAACGCCTCCATCTCCATCTTCACCCTGGTTCAAGTTCTGATCTTTATCATTGCCGTTGCGTTGCTGGCCGGAGGGTCGCGTCGGTTCTTGCTGCGCAGGATTTTGAATCGTACCCAGCTGGACCTGGGCATCCGACATGCCATCGCCACGTTCACGCAGTACATGGTGGTCACCTTCGGCCTTCTGGTAGGGCTCCAGACCGCGGGTATCGACCTCAGCTCGCTGACCATCCTGGCCGGCGCGGTCGGTGTGGGCATCGGCCTGGGCTTGCAGAATATCGCCAACAATTTCATCAGCGGTATCATCATTCTCTTCGAGAGGCCCATTAAAATCGGCGATCGAATTCAAGTGGGAGAGGTCACGGGCGACGTCGTCCACATTGCTGCCCGAAGCACCACCGTTCGCACCAACGACAACATCGCGATCATCATCCCGAACTCCAGTTTTATCACCTCTAACGTTGTGAACTGGAGTCACGGCGACTCCAAGGTACGATTTCGCGTTCCCGTGGGCGTGGCTTACGGTTCCGATGTCAGGCAGGTGGAAAAGCTGCTGCTGGAGGTGGCGAACGAGAATGAAAACGTGTTGGAAGACCCTCCCCCTCGGGTCATATTCCTCGGCTTCGGAGACAGTGCGCTGGAGTTTGAGCTGAGAGTCTGGAGTTCTCGGCTGCTCCACCGCCGCGGAGTCCTTGTCAGCCAGCTTAACTTCGCCATCTACGACAAGTTTCGCGAGCACCAGATCCAAATTCCTTTCCCACAGCGCGACCTGCACCTTAGAATGGATTCAGAAGCCCTGCGTAGTCTGCCAGGTACCCTCTTGAGCCGACCTTGATGGAGTGGGACTATTGCGATCTCGAATTCAGTTGGGAAAGTTCCTGGGGATCTCACTGCAAATTGATCCAAGCTGGTTCATTGTTTTCTTTTTGATTCTCTTTTCGCTCTCCACACGCTTCAGCGAAGAGCACCCTCACTGGGGAAGCTGGACAACGTGGACCGTCGGTCTGCTGACCAGTGTCCTCTTCTTCGTTTCGGTCGTGCTGCACGAATTGGCTCATAGCATCGTAGCGCTGGCCAAGGGTATTCCAGTACGCTCGATCACGCTGTTCATCTTTGGGGGGGTGGCCCAGATCGGACGGGAGGCACGGCGGCCGGGAACTGAATTTTTGGTGGCGGTCGCCGGCCCCGCCGCGAGCTTCTTTCTCTCTGCCCTTTTTCTGACCGTCTGGATGTTCACCCGGGAAAGCAACGAGGTCGCTGCGGTTTTGTCGCTCTGGCTGGGGCAGATGAACCTTGCCCTGGCCGTCTTCAATCTCATTCCAGGGTTTCCTCTGGACGGGGGACGGATTCTCCGCTCAATCATCTGGGCTGTTTCCGGCAACTTTCACACCGCCAGCAAGGCGGCCACCACCATGGGGCGAATCGTCGCCTACCTGTTTATCATTGGTGGAATCATTACCGCTTTGCAGAGCGACTTCTTCAGCGGCCTATGGATTGGATTCATCGGTTGGTTCCTGCTCAACGCCGCCCAACAAAGCTACGCGCATGCCGTGCTGATCAACTCGCTCGTTGGAATTCGGGCCAGCGATCTCATGACCCGCGATTGCCCCAGAGTGGCGGCCAAACTCTCGCTGAACGAGTTCGTGAATGATTACCTGTTTCGGACAGGACGGCACTGCTTTCTCGTCATGGACCAGGACTTGTTTCAAGGCATCATCACCCTGCACGAAGTGAACAAGATCCCCCGCGAGCGCTGGAACGAAGTCATGCTCTCTGAAGTAATGGTTCGGCTCGAAAACCTCCGGTGGGTTACTCCGCAGCAGGACGTCCTGCAGATTCTGGAGAGCATGGATCGCGAGAACATCAATCAGGTGCCGGTGATCGAGGAGGGCCGCCTGCTTGGCATGGTGGGCCGCCAGGAGATCCTTCATGTCCTGCAAAACCGGCTGAATGTCTCCGCCTGAGAGGGTGCGCAAACACACTTGGGTCGAAGGGTCTTGCGCTCTGGGGCCGCAGTATGGATCATATGGGTTTGATGCTTGAGCGAGATGTGACCAGAATTCGGCAGAAGCAGTGGTTGAGCGAGTCATGAGGGGTGTGCCTTCGAAGCTGCTTCTGACGGTGGAGCTTCTGTTGCTGGCTGGGCTGCTCGGCGGGGAACTGTCAGCCAAGCAGATCACCGATTACCAGAATCGCCTCAATCCGCGGTTTCGGAAGATCCTTCGGAAAGACACCCGGTTCATCATCATCCACTCCACGGAAAGCAGTCTTCCCAGTGCCCTTCGGACCCTTTCCCGAGGCCGCGTCCGCCGCGGTTCCTATGTTAGCCTGGGTGGCCATGCCAACTACTTGGTGGCGCGAAGCGGGAAGATCTATCGCATTTTGGACCCCAAGTACCGCGCCAATCACGCCGGCGTAAGCATGTGGGACGGCCTTTATAACCTCAGCGATTACTCCATAGGAATCGAACTGGAGGGATACCACAACGTTCCGTTCACGAGCACCCAATACGACTCCCTCGAATGGCTTCTCAAGGTGCTGCAAAAGCGATTTGACATCGCAGATCGGGATGTCCTGGAGCACTGTCGGGTGGCCTATTCGCCCCCCAATCGTTTTCATCGATCGAATGTGCGGGGTAGAAAGTTGGATCCCGGCATTTCGAACTTCGACCGCGCGCGGGCCGGATTGACGGATGAATACGCTTACGACCCGGACGCCGTGGCGGGTCGCATAGGTGACGGTCCGGTACTGCTCAAGGCCTCAGCCCAACTTCCCGCTGTCTCCGAGGAAGAGCCGGAGGAGGAGCCGGAGGGAGGGCCGGAATCCGAGAACGGCACCAGCGAGGCGGCGGATTCCGGTGTGATCTCGGCTGATCGTACGGCCTGGAAGATTGCTGGTTCTCGTTACAACGCTCCAACCACGATCTATACGCTGCCTGACGGGAAAACTCTTCGCGGAGACGAGATCGTCGACTGGGGTAACATTCCGGCAGGCACTCGGGTTGAGTTGGATGTGGTAGGAGTAAAAGCAACCAAGCTGGTGAGCGCCGCGCGCAAGGAAGTGATCGTCCCGGAAACCAGCTCCACGCTCAATCCATGGAAAATTGCGAATGCCCTCTATAACTCGCCATTTACCTTTTATCTGTTCCCAGACGGATCCCTGCGTCCCGGCAATTCCATCACCAATTGGCCTGCCGTCCCCGTTGGCACCAAGGTGCTGGTGGCCTACCGCCGCCTGATCTTTCCAGGTTCGCTAAGTCCGCTGGGTGACGATCTTGGAGACATCTACTTGAACTCCGGAACCTTGTATTTGTTTCCAGATCAGTCGTTCAAGTCGGGAGACCAAATCGAAGACTTTACTCAAATCCCGCAAGATCTTTTGGTTTTTGCCAAGGTCGACTAGCAAGGCTGCAAGGGATCGCGCGCTTGGGTCCCAGATCCAGAACCATGGCCCCAAGTTGACGGGGTTTGCCGGCCCCCCTATAATTTTCGCTTTCAGCTGAAGAGCGTCGATCCCAATTTCGAAGGAAGTCAACAGTACGATGAAACGAACCCTTGTTGGTAGCTTGTTGTGCCTGGCCGTGGCGGGAGGCGTCCTTTGGGGGCAGTCGAAGCCGGAGCCGGCAACGCCAGACCGCAAGCAGAAGCGCATCATCATTGATGTTGAGCTCGTCAATGTCCTTTTCTCCGCCCGTGACAAGAAAGGCAAGCTGGTCACCGATCTTCGGGAAGATGAGCTGAAGATCTTCGAGGACGATCGCCTGCAGGAGATCACGAATTTCTCGCGGGAAACCGACCTTCCCCTAACCATCGCCGTCCTCATTGACACCAGCAGCAGCATCCGCGAGAAGCTTAAGTTCGAGCAGGAAGCGGCCATCGACTTTTTCCACTCGACCATCCGCCGAAAAACTGACCGAGCTCTGCTGCTGACCTTCGATTCGACCATCGATTTGATCCAGGATTTCACAGACGACCCCGATGTCTTGACCAAGGCCGTCCGCCAGATTAAGCCCGGAGGGGGAACCAAGCTATACGACGCGATTTACCTGGCCTGCCAGGAAAAACTGAAAGGCGCCACCGGTACTCGCCGCATCCTGATCGTCATCAGCGACGGGGACGACAACCTCAGCACCGAGAGCTTGACTGGAACGCTGGAAATGGCCCAGCGATCGGACGTAGCGATCTTCACGATCAGCACCAATTCCAGCGGCTTTTTCGGAATGTCCTCGCCCAAGAACGACAAGATCCTAAAGCGCATTGCAGAAGAAACCGGAGGTCGCGCTTTCTTGCCAATGAAAGCGGAGGACCTGGCGCAGAGTTTTGCGGACATCAGCGAGGAACTGCGCAGCCAGTACTCCGTGGCCTACCGGACGAGCAATACCAACCGAGACGGATCGTTCCGCAGCATCAAGCTTAAAACCAGCCGCAAGAACCTCAGGGTTACGGCGCGAAAAGGCTACTACGCGCCTCGTGGCTGAATGCAGCCTGCGTGGAGCCCTGGAAACGAACTTGGAGCTTGCCAGAGGGCAAGGTTCTCAGCCCTTGAAGATCCAAACCAGGATCAAGACGATCAGAACGGCGAGAATGGTCCAAACCAGCCGGTCCTTTTTTCTGGTATCCGGGACCAGGAAGGTGGGAGAGGACACTTTTTCGTCTTCGGAGGAGAGATCCTTGTCGTGCGGAAAGGCAGCGCTGGCGAGGACGCTGGTGGCAGCCACGGGTGTTGCCGCTGAATCCCCGTCCAAGTCCAGATCGATGATCTGAGAATCGTCGCTTCCTACTTTCGCCGCACTCACGGCAGTCGGTACCTCGAAATCCAAAATGTTCTGTCCCTCCAGGACCAGCGAAGTCTCGATTTCCTCGGCTGCCTGCCGGTCCCTCATCTGAACCTCGTGGTCCAGGTCGATTCGAAAGTCATCGAAGGCCGCTTCGATTTCTCTCTCTTCTTCGAGCGCCAGAACGGAACCCGATATTGCGGGAGCGACATCAAGGTCGTCCACTATGAGGCCGGTGAAATCGACCGAAGCCTGGGGGACAGTCGCCGGCTCAAACAGACCCTCAACATCGAGCGGCTCGTCCGCATCGATGGCAATATCGCTCTGCCCTGGCTGCGGCTGGGCTGAGGTGGAGGAGCGGGCATCCGTCGAGGCAACGGGAAGCCCCTGGGGAAGCTCAGTCAGAATCGTCTGAATCGCCCTCAGCAACTGGCCTTTGTGCAGCGGTTTCTCGAGGAAGTCAACCGCACCGCAACCGAGAATCGCTTCCTTGCGGTACTTCTCGGCTTTGTATATTCCGGAGTAAATCAGGACCGGCCGAACCTCGCCGAGTTCGCCATTGGTGATTTTCCGGCAAAGCTCAAAGCCGTTGAGCTTGGGGAGAAGAGCGGAGGTCAGCACCAAATCGGGCATCCGGTGCCGATAAGTATCGGCCGCCTGGGTTCCGTCGTGCGCCGTCAATACAGAAAAAGGCTCGCCCTGTAGAAACGTCCGAATCTCCTCGACCGCTTTGTGCTCATAGTCCACCAGCAGAATTGTCTTGGTCATGCAGTCAGTGTAGGACAAGCTTTCATTCCCCTCTGCGATTCTGTTTCATCGAGAGAAAAGCACCGAGAGTCTGGCTGGCCTCGCCATCCAACTCGGACTCCAGCTCTATCATCGGCCGTCCAAAGCGATGACTTTAAATTGCCGTAGTACATTCGCTTAGAGACGTTTCGTGGCGCGTGCGACCGTCTCGGATTGCAGGTATTGCCCCTCAATCCTGCCCCGGCTCAGTTGGATGTCCAAGAACAAGCATGAATGCGAGGAACGGACTGGGAATGGAGCGTGGATTCCTCCCCGAACTGTGGTCGGACGGGACCAAAGCGCCTTGGCGGTTGTGCTATCATGACAGCCATGTGGAAGATGCGGAACCCTCCCACTGCGAGGCGGCGGACCCTGAGAGCCATTGAAAATACGAATCGAATTTCCCGCTTTCGCGACGGCTTTCGAAAAATGAGCCCCCATTCGCTGACGAAATGGAGCCTGTGGTTCGCATCGCTGGCTCTCAGCCTGCCCTCTTCGACCGGATTGCTGGCTCAGCAAGACCGGGACAAGGAAGAACCGTTCAGTCTCCGCGTCCCAATTGAGCTGGTACTGGTCCCCGTCATCGTGGAAGACCCGGACGGCAACTTGGTTCACGGACTGTTGAAAGAGGACTTTGAGATTCGGGAAGAAGGAGTCCCCCAGGATATTACGTACTTTTCCGCCGATCCTTCACCGTTGTCGGTGGCGATCGTGCTGGATCAGACTCTGGAGGGACAGTCGCTGGAATCCATCGAAGCCAATCTGACTGCCCTGGTCGAATCGTTCAGCCCATTTGATGAGCTGGCCCTCTTCCAGTTCGAAAACACCACCACTCGTGTTCACGACTTTACGCTGGACAAAGAAGCTCTGCTGAAAGCTTTCAAGCAGGTCAGCTTCACTCAGCGTCCCCCCGCTCCCATGACCAACGTTCCGGGGCCCTTTTCGAATGCTACGACGATCAACGGGATTCCTGTCGAAACAGGGCGCGGTCGAGTGCAGGCTCCAAAAACCACCAACGCCCACATTACCGACGCCATCTTCAACTCATCACTGGAGCTTTCCCAGCGGGGACGCAACCGCCGCAAGATCGTGGTCATCATTTCGAATGGTCAGAACGCTCCGGGAAACCGACATTCCTACGACGATACGATGGGGCTCCTGACTCGCCACGACATCATCGTTTATGGTATTGCCCAGGGTAGCTCACTCGTGTTTCGCCGCTTCGATGGACTCAAGAAGTTTGCCGAGCCCACGGGCGGAGCGGTTTTCAAGCCTGTGAAGGAAGGAGCCTTTGCCGAGACCTACCGCCGCATCTCGCAAATGGCCCGCAATAGCTACGTTCTGGGCTATGCGCCCTCCAGGGCCCCGGAAAAGGTCGTCTATCGCCGTATCCAGGTGAAAATTCGGAATCCGCAGTTCAAAGTCGGGGAGATCCGCGCCCGGGAGGGCTACTACGCTGTGCCTACCCTCTAGCTTGGCAAGACCGGCCACCGGCCGAATCCGCTTGGCCCTTCTCCTTACCGGAGGCCGGGCACGGCCACTTTGGCCTGGTAGACATAACCCACGACTCGGTCCATATCTGAACTGGTCAGGAAAAGCGTCTGGTTATCGATGCCGCGCCCGAAAACGGCATTCGTGAGGGCTTTCTGGCCGGTGGTCACGGTTTGGACCACCCTTCCCTCCGGACTAATTCGATATGCCGTTCCATAGGAGTAGCAGGTGAGCCACAAATAACCCTCTCGGTCCACGGCCATTCCGTCCGCAACGCAGCTCTCACACGTTGCCACTTCGCTCATCGGGCCGGCGGAGCCGTCGTCACGGAGCGGCCATCGCACGATCTTCGACGTGGATTTGGAAACGTTGTGAGAAACGTAGAGGGTCTTCTCGTCGGCGCTCAGGACGATGCCGTTGGGCCCCGTGATCTCGGCGCTGAAGACCGACGTTTGTCCATCTGCGGCAACGCGATACACCGTTCCGTTCGGCGCGTCGCCATAGTAGCCGTTTGGGTCGGTGAAATAGATGGTCCCGTTGGATGCCACCACCAGATCGTTCGGTCCTTTGCTGGTGGCGGGATCGGCCTCGAATTTCTCAGCGACCACTGAGACCTTCTTGTCGGGCGAGACCTTCAGAATTTGCCTCTCATCGGTGGCCGTCAGGAAGATGGAGTCCTTATCGTCAATCCAAAGCCCGCCCGGGCCGGCTTTGGTTGCCACGGCAAGATACTGTTTTGGGCCCTCCTGCGCCGTCCACGACACGATTCCTTTGAACGTCCCACGCGAGGTGAAATAGAGTGTTCCTTTGGAATCCACCGCCGGGCCCTCGGTGTTTCCCCAACTGTTGTCTTGAGCGATCAGTTCGGCCTCCAGCGAGGCCGGAAGCGAGGCACCTTCAGAAAGGGATTGGTCGACGGTTGGCTCGTCGCGGCAGGCTGCCGCCGTCAGAAAGAGACAAGCACACAAAAAGTGGGGCATTTTCATTCGATCGACCCTCCTCAGGCTCCTAGTTCAGTGTGTGATTTAGACCTGGACCCAAAGCTCCCGGCACTCTAACCATTCGTCTCACAGAACGCAACCAGGATGTCTCGTCCTCAGCCTGGCTGCGTCACGTCTGATCGGGCCGACAGCCGACGGGACCCATCAGAGCATCCGCTCCCTGTCCGGATCGGCGGTTTTCGCTTCACAACTCCCGGCGTTGTGAGAGAATCGTTTCTGTTCAGCTTTGAACATGCGCTTATTTTATGTCGGAATCCGCACCTCGCATCCTGATCATTGACGACGAAGCTTCGGCGCGCTACGGCATCTGCAAAGCTCTCGAGCGCGAAGGCTACGAGGTCCTGACGGCAGAAAACGGCCAGGATGCTCTGCACCAAATCCGCGACGCCGCTCCGCACGCTATTATCTCTGACGTCAACATGCCCAAAATGGACGGCATCACCCTGTTGCGGGAAGTGGGGCGCCTCGAGACGCCGCCTCCCGTCATTCTGGTTACCGCGCATCCTTCGGAAGAAGTGGCCGTCAGGGCGCTGAGGGCCGGTGCCTACGACTACCTCCGCAAGCCCTTTGAGTTGGAGGATCTTCGGCTGGTCGTGAGAAACGCGCTGGAAAAGCAACGTCTGGTGGAAGAAAACCGGCGCTACACCGCGGAACTGGAAAGAGCTCTGCGAGACCTCCGTCAGACGCAGGTCGAGATCATTCACGCCGAAAAGATGGCTGCCCTGGGAAGGCTGGTTGCCGGAATCGCGCATGACGTGAACTCGCCGCTGGGTGCCCTCTCCAGTGCCATACAGACCTTCGAGCGGGCCTGCGCGAAAATTCAAGACGCCCTGTCCACCGGTTCTGAGGTGCGCCTCAAAGAGCTGGAACCCCTCTTCCACTCCCTCCATGACACCGTGCAACTCGCTTTGCAGGCTTGCCAGCGCGTCGACTCTATCGTCAGGACCATGCGCCGCTTCGCCAATCTGGACCAGTCTCCCAGGCGCTGGATGGATGTCCGGGAGTGCATCGAGAGTACCTTGGACCTACTGCGTCATGAACTGGGACCGGAGATCCGATTGGTCAAGGATCTTCAGGCGGTTCCGCAGATCCAGGGATTCCCGATGGAAGTCAACCAGGTTCTGCTCAATTTGCTGATGAACGGCATCGAAGCCATCTCGGGAGCGGGCGAGATTCACATTGTAACCCGGCGAGAAGACGATCGGGTGGTGGTTGTGGTGCGTGACAGTGGTCGCGGGATCCCTTTTCAGAACCTGAGCAAAGTATTCGATCCGGGATTCACGACCAAGCGAGTGGGAATCGGTATCGGCATGGGGCTACCCATCTGCCGGAAGATCATGGAAATCCACGGCGGACAAATCCTGATTGACAGTCAGCCCGGCCAAGGAACGACCGTACTCCTTACTTTTCCTCTCGGCACGGCGCCGCCTGAGAACGAGCCACAACGGGATCCACTCTCCACTTGAACCTGGGAGCCGCTTGAGCCAGGCAGCCACACCGTCCCACCGAGCTCTTGGGTGTACTCTTCCCACGGGGGAACCGGCACTGCACCAAAAGCCGGTCTGGTGCTGAGCTGCGCGGACGCCCTCCGGCCGGCAGGCTCAACCGAATGCAATCAAGTGAGACTCTCTATTCCCGCGCAAGGGGGCAGAGCGAGCCGAAGTGATAAGATGGGTGTGCCTCCCAACAGCTCTCCCAGCCCTAGGATGCCGGCAGGGTGACTCGCACCCGCGTCCCCTTCCCTGGAGTGCTCTTGATGTCCATCTGTCCCTGGTGCTGGAGCAGCACCTGCCGGCTGGTCGCCAGATCCCAATTGGTACGTACCCGACCATCGACAGTCACAAAGCCCGGATCGAACAGAGCGCTGAGTTCGCTTTCACTGAACCCCTTGCCATTGTCCTCAATCACAACCTCCACCTGACCGTTGACATGCCTGGTCTCCACCCGAAGCATTCCAGTCTTTCCCGCGGCATCCAGCGCATTGCGAACGATGTTTCCCAGTGCCACCGAGAGTTTCTGCGGGTGGCAAACGACGGCAGGCAGACTACCAAACTTGGCCTCCACCGATATCTCGGTCCCCTTCTCAGCCCTCACCATTTCAAGAGCCTTCGAGATTTCGTTGTTGATATCGACCGGCTTCTTCTCGGCTGCGTCCAGATGGCTAAACTCACGCATCCTCTCCAACATTTCCTGAATACGGTGGGCCGCGGTCGTGCTGCTCTCGGTCAACTGGCAACTGACCGCGAGCAGGCGGTTCAGCTCCGCCGCCCCTGCCCCCGGATCCGAGAGGGCTCGACCGGCCTTCTCATTCAGCCGCCGTTGACTGGAGAGGTTGCTGACGATGGCCCCAAACGGATTGTTGAGCTCGTGGCTCAAAGCCGCCACCAGCTGATTCTGGGTCAACGCCTTTTCTGAAGCCAGAAGCTGCGCTTGGGTTTCTTGCAGGCGGCGCAGGGCCTGCTTCACTTCCTCCCGAAGCAAAAAGTCGGTTCGCAGGTTACGATGCGACAAGGAAGTCAACCAGACCGACAGCGCTCCGGCTACTGCCAGAGACGCACTCGGCAGCGTGAAGTGGCTTGAGGGAGGCCATCCCACATCCGGATCCAATAAGACACCGGTCCCGAAATAGAGGACGAAAAAGTACAGCGCCGTGATCAGGGTCCAAATCGGCTTGAGCGTACCCAGATCCGCCATCACGAACAGGATGATCAACAAACCGCCGAAGTGACCGTAAAGGTGCGAGCCGATACTCTGTTGTAAGACCACCAGGAAGGTCCCCATCAGCATGGCCAGCACAACCGAGAACCCGCGCGGGCGAGCCTGCCCGACCCGGCTGTGGCTGATGGCGATTCCCCCAATCCCCAGAACCAACAGCGCCAACAAGGACGGCAACAGGCGGACAAAAATCGGCGCCATGCTGAGCCGGTAAACGACCAGGAAGATGAGCCCGGTGAAAGCCGCCATCCAGCAGGCGAGCCGCAAACCGCGCAAGGCCCCTTTCCGAATTTCCTCAACGAAGTCGGAGCCAAGGGCTTGCTCTGGTGGGAGCAAAAACTGGTGAAGCGTTGTTGGCCAGCTCATACGGACAATGCCAATCCATCAAAGGGAGTGCCTCAAAACACGGTCGAATGGCGATCGGCGAGGACGGAATTCCCGATCAATGATGCTGGTGGGGCAGTCGCGTGATAGGCCCAATAGCTTCCGGCTACTCCAGGACCCGAACCACAGTTGCTTTGATCGCCTGGGTTTTGGAATCCATCTCATCGACCACCGTGATGGCCACCCGATCCCCCACTTTTAGATCCTTTCGCTTGAGGAGTGAGCCGTCGGCCCGGCTGATCGATGTCTTCTTGTTATCCAAGTAGAAGAGCTGCGCGACCCACAGGTACCCACCGCCCTTTTGCTCCACCCGGCCCGCCACATCTCCCGAATAGAACCTTGGGAGAACAACAGCCCTGGAACTCTGCAGGCCCCCCACCGGACCTCGTTGGCCGCCCCCTCCCCGCGGTGTGCCGGGACCAGGCAGTCGGCGGTCGGAACCAGGGTATCCCACCCGTCCGACGCCTTCGACCGATCCGCCGCCAAGGCCGCCGGGAAGGCGACTCTCCGGCCCACCATGGTCTGTTGCCTGAACCACCTGGCCACCCGTGGCCGCAGCATTCACCTCGGCGCGGGAGATCCACACGATCTTGTTGGTATCGAAAACGCCGTCCGGTTGGGTCTTTCCCTTAGCCAGGATTTCGTCTCCAACCTGCAGATGTGTTTCCTCGGCAACGGCCCCTGGCTCCAAGCTCCAGGTGGCATCCGAAATCCTCAGTTGGGATCGCACCGTGATCGTCTTGTTCGAGACCTGGATGATCTCTCCCACGCTTTCCCAGGGGTGTATGGATTTTTTGGGAACGACGATGGTCTTCTCATCTGCCGCTGTCGTCGTCAAACCGGCAGCCAGCCAGATTAAAGCCAACACCGCTGGTCCAGGCATCCGGCGCCTCGAGCAAGCCGCCTCCGGAAACGTCGTTTTTGTGGTCATACCTCCCTCCTCAGAAATCGTACTTGGGCCTCGCCTTGGGCGACTGTCGGGCCGCCAGCCGTCTCGCTGGCATGGAGGCGGCGGAACTCACGGTCCCTCCGGGCTCCCTGTTTCCGCATAGTTCTTGAGCCTGTCCAGCTGCCCGCTCAAAACGCGGTCCACTGCAGCGGCCATCCCCGTCAGGCCTTCGGGTGTATAGCCGCCCACGACGTAGACGAACTCCAGCTTCGTGTCTGGTCCAGCTTCGGATAGCACCCAGGACATGCTCCCCGTCACGGCCATGACTTGGAGCGGTCCCAGACCTCCGCTGAGACGCAGGGCTTTCCCAGGGTCAACGTAAACCACGGTCAAGTGGCGGACGCTTCCGCCGCCTTTCAGCCGTTCGCAGAAACATCCATTTGCCTTGGTTTCCAGGAAGAGATTCCGGGAGCTGCCCGAATAGGTATGACCGGAGTCCCACCAACTCCCGATTGCGGCTGTCAGCGCCTCATAGACCGCGGCCCTCGAAGCTTTGATCGTCAGGGTCTTCTTGATGCTAAAGCCCGTCGCCGATGAATCGGTTACATCGGCTCTCAACGCTGACAAGGAAAGTCCCAGCACCCAGGGCACGCTGCCGGCCATCAAGAGCATGACTCGCGTTTTCATGATCCTCCTCATCACCTGGACAAATTGATCTCGGTTACAGTGGATCCCGGCAGCCCTGCCGCGAGAAGTCATGATAGCATTGCGGCGGTGTCGTGTTACTTTCGCTGAGTGTCTTCCCCGGTACCGTCGCTCTTCAGGGAGGAGCGCCTGACATTCCATTTTCACTCGGTATGTTAGCACTGAGGAAAGGCTCCAGCGAGTTTCCATCACGCGAGCAAGGATTCGGATGACGCTAACCCGTCGTGAGTGGTTGAGCAGGACGCTGGGAGGTTTCGCTGTAACCAGGTTGCGCTCAGCCACCGAGTGGAGCTATCCCGGTGTCCAATATCGCGAGTACCCACGCTGCCTGCCGGACTATCTGAGCCGGCAAGCTGAGCAGGCGTATCAGCGTAGAAACCGGCAACTGGCCAGACTTTCCACTCCAGATCGGATACGACAGCGGCAAGAGTGGGTGCGCGAGACGTTTTGGGATTTGGTGGGAGGCCGGCTGGAACGGACACCGCTCCAACCCCGCCTCGTGAGCGGCTTTACCCGACCCGCCTATCGAGTCGAAAACATCATCTACGAAAGCCGGCCTGGTTTTTTTATCTCCGCCAACCTTTACATCCCAACCCAGAGTAAACCTCCCTTTCCTGGCGTGCTTTTTCAGATGGGGCACTCCCTGAACGGCAAGGCAGCTGAACCGTACCAGAAATGTTGTCAGGGCCTGGCACAACTCGGGTTTCTGGTTTTGGCTTTTGATCCCATGGGACAAGGAGAGCGGACTTACTACCCCCACCCTGCCGGCACGCGCACCCGCCTGCCGTCGGCCGACGACGAGCATACCCTCCCTGGAAAGCAAATGCTGTTGATCGGAGATACCGCCTCCCAACTACAGGTCTGGGATGCCATTCGAAGTCTCGACTATCTGGGGTCACACCCACTGGTCGATGCCGGACGTCTGGCCTCCACCGGGCAGTCCGGAGGAGGAACCTTGACCATGTTGCTGGCGGCCGCAGACGATCGCCTGGCCGCCGCCGTCGTGGCCTGTGGCAACACCGAGAACTTCGCCTGTGCCGGCTTCAATCCGCCGGGATCCACCGACGACGCCGAGCAAAACTTTCTGAACAGCGGTCCGGTGGGCTTCGACCGGTGGGACCTTCTCTACCCGCTGGCCCCTAAACCTCTTCTGGTGCTGGCCAGTGCCAAAGATTTCTTTGGAACGTACTCACCCCGGTATCTGGCCAGCGGCTGGGAGGAGTTTCAAAAGCTGAGGAAGGTCTATGAAGCGCTCGACGCGAGCGACCATCTAAACTGGATCGACACCCCTTTACCGCATGGCTTGAGCTATTACCTGCGCCTTCAGATCTACAACTGGTTCCTGCGCTGGCTGCGGCCCGGAGAAAGGGTCATCAGCCGGGAGCCGCCTGTGGCCGCCGAGCCGGAACGATCATTGTGGGTCTCTTCTGAAGGCAACCTGATTCGGGCGTACAACAGCGAAACACCCTTCACTTTGAATCGGGCACGTGCTCGTCGGGTGGTGACCCCTTCCCTTCCCGGAGACATTGTAGGGCTCCTGCACATGGACCCGTCACCAGACAAGCCCCACTGGCGCGTCTTGGGTCGCGTCGCATCGGAAAGTGGGGTTTCAATAGAAAGCGTCGAGGTTCAGACGGCCGCCAGCGTTTGGGTCCCAGCCTGGCTGTTCTTGCCGGTCACAGATGAGTCTGCGAGGCCTGTTACGCTGCTCCTGGAGCCTGCGGGTCGCAATTTACGCTGGGGCGAGGGAGCCCTTTTTGCGGAACTGGCTGGAGAAGGCTATCTGGTCTGCGCCGCCGACGTTCGAGGAATCGGCGACTTGAGCCCGGAGTTTCCGCGTGGAGCGCCGCGCCACGCTCGGTGGCACCAGGACGAAGAGGCTTATGCCTGGGCCTCGTTGATTCTGGGAAAGCCGCTCTTGGGCCAGCGCGTCACCGACCTCCTGGCCGTGGTTCGGGCCCTGAAAAACCATCCGGCCGCCGGCCGCCGACCTATCGTTGTGGCAGCTCGTGGGACAATGACCGTCCCAGCGTTGTTTCTGGCGGCCCTGGAGCCATCGGTGGAGAGGTTGTACCTCGGGTCTGGGTTGCTCTCCTTTCGGAATCTGATTGACACCGAGAACTACGAGTACCCGCTGGCCAACTTCATCCGAGGCCTTCTTTCTCAGACCGATCTTCCTGAGCTGGCGACTTCGTTGGCCCCCCGTCCTGTCTGCCTGGCCGGAGTACTCAATGCTGCGGGCCAGAAACTGGATGCCGATCAAGTCAAAGATCTGTTCAGCAACGCCGGTCACATTCAAGTCCTTCCAGAGGACGATTGGAGTCTGCAAGGCCTGGCGCCCTTCTTTACCGGGGACAACAGAAGTTAGGACCAAGCGGGAAGTGACGCCTCCCGTTTCGATGGAACCAGGCACTCGCACCACCCCCGGCCTTCATCCGCCTCCTTGGCCTCTTCGGAAACCCTGGCGGTAAGCGCGACAAGATAGGCCATGAAGCAATGCTCATCCACCGCGTCTTGACCAAAGGCGTCGCAGCAGTGTAACCAGTCCAACCAACGCCAATGTTCCCAGGCCGGCGGCCAGCGCATAGCCTCCAATAAAGAGCCAGCCCAGCACGCCGAATTCGCTTCTCGATGCCAGGGGGATCGTGACGATTATCTGCCCCAAGGCGTAGCCCAGCGGCAACCAGACTCCGCGAAGGTGGCCCATCAAACCGCCGACTAGCGCTATGGCCAGCCAGGAGAGTGTCCAGAAGGGAGTGTCCGCATCCCACGGTTCACTCACTCCCACAAGCCAGGGCGAGAAAATCCATACGCCCATACCAAGCAGGCTACCCACTACCAGTGCCGCGAGAGCCTGGTATCTTAAAACCCGCCTCCACACTTCCACCTCGAATCCTCTGGTCAGACAAGGCTACCCAGGCTCGCCATCCTTGGCTCCAAAGCGCCACCAACTCAAAACGCCCAGCAGCAAAGCACCCATCAGGACAAGGAACACCAGTGCATAGCACCATTCGGCAGGGCCTGAATGCCCCACGGATTCAATTCCGAACGAAGCCTCGACCCACGACCACAACGGAAGCAATAGGATGGTGATCAAGAAACTGGACGGGACGGCAACCAGGACGATGGCCACCAAGGCAAGCAAGACGCGAGTGAGGAGCTTCATTGGCTTGTCCGGATGGATGAAAACAATCTCTGCGCCTCCCGCCCTCAGGGCCTGAATCCTGCTTGCAGGACAACAACAAGAACGATCCAGGAGACCACAACCAAAGCCGTGGCGGCGATCGACGAGACGATCATGGAGCGGCCAAAAGCGGCATGACGCCACCACAGGATGAGATGGCAAACCAGATAAAAGAACGACCACATCAACAGCGGGATGACAAGAATGATGTCCTTTTCACCACTGCCGAGGCTGAGAGGGCCCAACACGGCCCACCCAAGCAGGATGCTTAACAGAAGCGGCGCCAACACCGCAACGAGCCGCACCATCTCTCTCATGTTGAGTCCTTCGTCCAAGTTCAGCAGCCGGCAAGAGCCGCTCTCTCGGCCGCTTCCATCAGACCCCAGACGGCCGGAGGAGAAGACAGAAACCTGTCGCTCGGCACGTTACTGCACACAGCCGTGGCGGGCGCTGTGGGCATAACGCAACAGATCTGCCCGAACTTCCGAGTGCGTGCTCAGAAAAGCATCCACGACATCCGCCACTCGCTGCGGGTAGAAGTGTCTCCAGTGCCCTAGGCCATGCAGTGCACTCTCCCAACAGGCAATCGACTCCAGGCTGAGCGTGGCTTCCATGGCCCGCAGACACGCCTCGTCTATCTCTTTTCTGGCCGCCACACCGGGCTGCCCGCAGAAGGGCAAAAGGTCCCACCACATATAACAGGACGCATTCAGAGGATTTCTTCCAGGCTCATCCAAGTGAGACAGGTGGGGGGAACACTTCACGGCAAAGAGCTTCTCGAATAAAACGGCAAAGCCATCGATGCACCGTACTCTCTGTTCCAGGAGCACCTCTTCCTCCAGGAGGGCAAACATGTAGTCGCTGGCCCCGTTGCTGGCCAGATACCAAAATCCCTGATTCAGCTGCTCATCGGAATAGGATCCCAAGAATGATAACGGAGCCTCGAACAGACGCGTGAGATAGGCCACTGTGAGGGCCGGCGGCCCCTGCCAGTATTCCGCGCTGGCCTCGAAATACCAAAGCTGTCCGCTCACCTCATGATCGAATGTGTGAGCGACCCAGTCTTCGAAAGAGAGATAGCTGAGCGGGGTCATTAGGGTTCGCACTTTCCGGCTGAAACCAGCCCGGAATAGATCTGGACGGCGGTACCGGCCCCGTGCACTCGAAGGACTGAAACCAAGACCGGCGCCTTCAGACGGCTTCAAGCGGCCATCACGCTGGAGGCTTCGGCCGGGCCAGCGGTGGGATCCTCTCTCCCCGAGCCGAGTCTTCAATCAGCCGTTCGAGCCTCTTCAAGCGCGTTTCTTCCTTTTTTGCACTCAGAATCCACGCATTGACGGCTTTGCGATACGACACTGATTGACTTTGGTAGAAGGCCCACGCCGATCGAATCCGCTTGATCTTTGTCTCGTAGGGCGCAGCCAGCCGCTCGGGTCGCTGTGAATCGAGGTCCGAGAGCTCTTTATCCCGAGCTTGAAACGCCTTCAGACCCGGCGGTCGCATCAATCCCTGCCCGATCAGTTCCTGGGCTCGCCGGCAGTTGACCGCGCTCCAGTTGCTGCGCGGCTTCCGTGGCGTAAATCGGATGGCGTAGGCCAGTTCATCAATCCGTCTCCGAATGCCGTCAATCCAACCGAAGCAGAGGGCCTGATCCACCGATTCGGGCCAGGTGAGGCTGGGCTTAGCCGTGTGTTTTTTGTAGTAGCCCACCCATAGTTCACCGGTCGTGGCGTGGTGCTTCTCCAGCCACCTTCGAAACTCAGCCGGCGATTCGAAGAAGACAACCTTGCCCATGGTCGGACTCATATGCCGACTCGAATTGGTGAGGACCACCGAAAGAACACTCTGCCCGCAGACTTAAAGTTTGCTAAAACGATCATACCGCTGCTCTCTCGAGCTTAGCTCCGGAACCGTCAGGCCCCCCACGATTGCAAATCCCCGAGAGGGGCATGATCGCTTCGGTGCGTGGACCGGCCACCCGTCTGGAAATGGGACCTGCCGTTCACAGCAGCCATCGGCCGTATCATGCCAGAACCTCATATTCACTCTGCACCAGTCCGTTTTCGAACTGTCGGGTCTGGAGATGACGGAGCTTCACATCGTAAGGAAGCGGCCCGAAAAGAGGAATGCCGCTTCCTATCAGGATCGGGACCTTCGTAATGATCAGCCGCTGAATCAAACCGTCCCGCAGGAATCCTTGAATCGTTCGGCCTCCGTCAACGTAGAGATGATTGAATCCACGCTCGACGAGACACCGCACCAGCTCTCGGGGCGCCAGCCGAGTGGATTCCACCGTTTTCGCGATGTTTTGAGGAATCTCCAGGTAATGGCTGCTGAGGACAACGACGGGCTTGGCCCCGTAGGGCCACGAGGGAAACGACGACGCCAGTTCATAGGTATGGCGTCCCATGACGATCGCGTCGACCGAATCGATGAACTTCCGATACCCATAGTCCTCCTCATCGGCTGGGTCGAAACCTGGAAGCCAGTCGATCGCGCCATTCTCTCTGGCAATGAACCCATCGACGCTTGTGGCGACGTAGCTGGTAGCCCTCATATCTTTCTTGCTCACCTCGTGTTCGATCCCGGCTTGCGATAGCGCGGCCACAGCAAATTCGATCGGAGATGGACAGGTTTTGTAATCCTGTCACACTCGCAGAAGTTCCCGCTCGTTTCGACCCAGCTGTTGCTGGAACCGAACGACCACCAACAAACCGAGGACGCACCACAGCGCCGTCAGAACCCAGTCAAATCCTGGCTGGAAACCGGCAGCTTGGGTCACTTGCGGAAAGAGCTGCTCCATTGAGTAGAAGGAGGCATTGAGGGATCCGTGCAACAACACGGGCGCCAAAAGGCCTTCCTTGGACGCGTAGTAGCTCCAGGTCAGGACAATGGAGAGCGGGACGACGACAATCATGAACGGCAGGAAAGGATCGGAGGCCCCTTTGTCTGCCAGCAGGAAGGCCGGCAAATGCCACACCAGCCATCCGATGGCCACCAGAAAGCTGGCCGCCAAGGGACTGTGGCGCTCAGCCAAACACGGAAGCATAAATCCTCGCCAGCCAAGCTCCTCACCCAGGCCTGCAGTTATCGAGGCCAACCCGAGCTGGGTCACAAAGACGCCCGGAGCGGCCGCCAGAATGACGCTGCTCAGTTCACCTCCGTAGCCACGAAGCCAGAAGGTGGCCAGGGTCAAAGCAGGTGGGACACAGACGACCGCAATGAGCACGCCGGCCGAAAGACGACCACTAACCAACCTCGCAACCAAACCTTTGGCTCCCTGTTTCCCGGAGATCAGGCAGGCCATCAAGAGTCCTGCCAAGCTTGGACCAAATCGCATCACGATGTCGTTAATGTTACCCAGGTTGCTCCCGAGCGTCTTCTGCAGCCTCTGCAGCAGCAGGTGAGCGGCAATGCCGACCCCATATGAGATCAGAAACGAAGCAGCGATAAACGTCAGCGCTGGAAAACGACGGATGATTCTCATCCACATCTCCTGACGCCCAAGCCCGTGGCCAGATCCGAGAGATCGGGAGGCCGGTTGGTGTGCCTAGGCGCAGCGCACAACTTGTAGCATGAAACTCACCGCGGCGACAACGGCTCCCCTTACTGTTGTGACTGCTTACGCCCGACTCGAAGACCGCTCACTTCAGGAGCGCGGCCGGGCTGCGAAGTGCCTGAGCCTCATGCAGCGCCCAGGCGAAGCCCGCACGGTGGCTGAGACCTTGCGGCGGATACCCCAACTGACGGGCAGCCTCGTCACCAAACAAGGCGGCCATGATCGTCGGCCGGTCTCCGGCTTCGAGCAGCGGAGCCATCACCTGGCGCGTGTAGTCAAGATCCTCCGGATCCAGCACCGGCTCGATACACCCTGCCATAGCAGCCACAAATCCCTCCTGAGCCAGCATCTCTCGCAGTGTCCTGGCCGGACCGTGCTGCTCGAGGTAAACCGCTCGATATCCGGCCATCCGGGCCTCCTGAATGGCTGTTTCAATGGTCGGAGGCTCACTGGTCCACAGGATTCCGACCGACCAACCTCGCTTGTGCAGTGCGTCCGTTTCAAGCCGGTAATTAAACTCACTGGCGTAACGATTGGTCCAGCCTCCTTTCAGATCGTCGGCAATGATGAGGCTCACTTTGAAAGAGCCCGCCAGATTCGGATATTTCTCGGCAATCCCCGATACCACCTTTTCCGCGGCACCGTCCGCATCGAGTCGCAAGTACTCATCCAGCAGAGCCGGCAGGTGATCCTTACCCATCGGGTTCATCGCAGTTAGGGGCAAAGCCAAGTCGCCCGTTTGTGGATCGACCAGCGTGCGAAGATAGGCCTCAAAACGTTCGGGACCACGCGGTATGTCGTAAAGGTCTCTTTGAATCTGCAGCAGCCGGACAAACTCAAGTCTCATGTCACCCTCCGCCGGAACCAACGCATGTGGCCATCCACTCAGCGTTATCCTTCTACGACTTCTGAACCCGCAGCCGTCTTCCATTGCGAGCGCATTCGGGATCTATTCTTAGCCAAGTTCAGGGCTGGCCTCCACGGCTCCGGAGGGAATCAGTCTCCAGTCCCATACCCTGCCATCCTCCGAGTGGTCCCGTTCACCCGAGTAGACGAACCCCAGCTTCTTTAGAATGGCGTTCGACGCGTTATCCATCGGCAGGGTTTGAGCAGTAACGATCAGCCCCGGGATCTCTCGGCGGGCGATGTTGATCAGCAGCGTCGCCATGCGCGTCGCAACCCCACGTCCTTCATATTGGGGAAATGTAAAGTAGGCAATCTCCACTTCACCATTCCGTGGAGCCGCTTTGAACGCACAGGTCCCCACACACCCACCCTTCTCGACGGCCAGGTATCCAATCCACGGTGCTTGGTAACCAGCCGTTTCGTACATCGCGGCCGTTGAGATCACTATCTGGGTGGCCATCTCAGGTAGCTCTCCGATCATTTTTGCCGGCAGACCTTGTTCAGTAATCGCGATCAACTCCATAGCCTCAACTCCCTTCCCTCAACTTTCCTGATGGGTGCGCCGGGCATCGCGCTTTTCCTTTCCTTGCGGTGATTCAATCCTCTCATAGGTGCCTGCTTCGTTTTCCTTAGCCGAAGCGTTCCCGGGGGCACTCGGCTCGCTCATTCACAAATTGGTATTGGATCGCGGCGTGCCAAGGCATCCCATCGGTGTCAATCATATAGGCCCCTGCCAAGAGACACGACATTTAAATCTCCGTGGCGAACGCCTCGCATCAGTTGAAATCATCGCCATGAGCCTAACGTGGATCCCTCTCCACCTCAAGCGTTCAACGAGGAATGGGCAAGAAAACGACAAATGTTATGGCGGGTGGCGCGCACCGGTCCGCCTGTTGGCTTCCCACTGATTCTGCGAGAGGAGAGTGCCGGCACCCGAGACATGAGTCGATCTTGCGGACGTGACCAGGAGAAAGCAGTTTGCGCGATCGGTCGGTCTGGATAGAATGAAGTCATGACAAAGATCATCCAGCAACCTCTCACCGTCTTTTTGTTTCTTTCCCTGCTGGCTCTGCTTAGCTGCTCCGAGCCAGCCACCAATGAACCCAGTGCCCCGCCCCCACCTCCCGAACCGGTCACCGCACGTTTTGCTTTTCAACGGATGTACATCCAGGCCCGAACCTGGGCCCCGGATGTCCAGCCCTTGCGGATCTCCAACATGAATCTGAATGAGGTTCCGAGCGAAGCCGGAAAATGTGCGGCTTGGCGGGCCACCTTCGTCTCAAACCGGCTGAAGCGAAGCCGTACCTACACGTTTTCGGTGGTGGAGTCCCCCGGCAATGCCTACGAAGGAGTCTTACCCGGTCCGGAGCAATCGTGGTCCGGGCCCACGGGACAGGCTCTCCCATTTCCCCCTCAAATGCTCAAGGTGGATTCCGACGAGGCCTACTCCACGGCAGTCAAGCGAAGCTCAGCCTTTGTGAAGGAGAATCCGGACAAGCCGGTTCATTTCTTGCTCGAGTTCACGCCACGCTTCCCCAACCTCACCTGGAGGGTCATCTGGGGTGACACGTTGGGATCAAGTGACCACTCCATCTTCGTCGACAGCAGCACAGGGAAATACCTCCAAACTCTCTGATTTCGGCCTGCTGCCTTTTGGATCATTTACAGTCTTGACCACCAATGTTGAAGCCCGGTTCCTGCCCGGCCGGCAGCTGAGCAGTGCCGCCACGTTCTTTGGTGTCAGCCACCTTGCGACTGGCCACGCACAATCGCCTCCAGTGTGATGCGGGGGCAGATCGCTCCCTTGATGTAGTCCAGAAGGTTGGTAGCTGCTCCCCGGAGCATCTTCTCTGTTCCCGCGTCGCGGCAATTGCCTTCGGTATCGAACACTTCGTGTACTCGAGCAATGGAAACAGCCAAGGGCAACGGAATGGCGCCGACGTGAGAACAGATGGCCCGCAGTTGTTCCAGTGATTTGACGGCCCCGATAGCGCCCGAGGCAACGCCGACCAGGGATATGGGCTTGGAAGCCAAAGCACTGGGGAATCCCAGATTTTCAATCGCCAGCTTCATGGGACTGGCTACCCCCCCGTGATACTCGGGTGAGACCAGCAGGACACCGGTGGCTTCTTTCACTTGCTTTCTGAAGCCCTCGAGTGCTGGGGGGTTCTTGGCCGGCATTCCGGGCAGCGGCAATTCCAGTTTATCGAGATAGACGGCCTCGGACTCAATCTGGGTGTGCAAGCGAAGCTCTTTCATCACTAACTCAAGGGCCTTTGACGAATTACTGTTCGGCTGAACGCTTCCACAGATGGCAACGACTTTTATCGGCACTGTGATCTCCTTTCGTTTACGTCGATACGACACCGGAAATAGGGGCTGATTTTGTCCAATAGCACCGCTTCGAGTAGGGTGAAACTCATTGTTTGACGACCTGGGATTCGGACGAAGGACTCAGCGCCTGTCAAACCGATGCAGGCCTGCTTCCGTGGCCAGAGCGAAGGCATGACCGACCTCTTGATGGCTCACGACCCGGTTGATCTCTGAGTACTGCGAGGAACCCACTTTGCCGGCCGGATGGTACTGGTCCATAATGTTCACGTAAGTATCGGGTGAGATCTCACCGGCGAGAAAGCGCAGGATTTCGCGGGTTTCCTCTTGGCCTCCCGGCATCACCAGGTGGCGCACCAGAAGTCCGCGCCGGGCCAGGCCCGTACTGTCCAACACCAAGTCCCCTACCTGACGGTGCATTTCCTTGATAGCTGCACGCGTGGCCTCCGGATAGCGTGGCGACTTCAGATATTTGCGGGCGGCGTCCGCACTCCAGTATTTGAAGTCCGGCATGTAGATGTCCACGATGCCGTCCATCCAGCGCAAGCTCTCCATCGAGTCGAAGCCGCTGGTGTTGTAAACGATCGGAAGCCTCAGCCCCAGGTTCACCGCAATCGGCATGGCTTCGAGAATTTGGGGCACCACATGTTCCGGCGTGACCCAGTTGATGTTATGACAGCCGCATTCCTGTAGCTCGATCATCATCTCTGCCAGGCGGCCTGGCGGCACCTCGTACCCGGCTTCCTGCTGACTGATATCGTAGTTCTGACAGAACACACAACGCAGGTTGCACCAGGCAAAAAAAATGGCCCCGCTGCCACGCCGGCCGCGTAAACAGTCCTCTTCCCCAAAATGGGGAAAGTAGCTGGACACCCGGGCAAATCGGCCGGTTCGGCAGACCTTCGTCTCCCCATGGAGGCGGTCAACTCTGCAATCCCACGGACACACGCAACAGCTCGCCAGACTAGCCAGGGCTTGTTCGACCCGGCGCTCCAGTTCTCCGGAGCGATGTAACCCCACGTAGCCGGGCTCAACTTGAGAAACGATAGGTGTACCCACGACAAGCCTCCAACTGCCTTCCAGTTTAACCCATCAACTCAAGTCGGCCTTTGTGATTCAAATGAAATCCGCCGGTGTGAGGCGAGAGCCGGCGTGGTGGAACAGCCAACAGAAGTGAGTGCCAAGGCAAAAACTTTGAACTTTTGCTCCCGTTGACACGTCTTATTCAACGCCGACTTGGAACGAGGTTTCTTCGGCTTTGCCCTTGATGCCGAAGCGACCCACGCAGGTATGGTCGCGCGAAAACTTGATGTTCCTCGAGCCCTCAGGAGGCCAACTGCCAAACGGAGGGTACGAAGATGCAAGTCCCTTGTCGAGATCACTCCCGCAACAGTCGACTTCCAGCCATAGTCATCCTGTTTGGACTCGTTCTTCAGGGCCACGTCAATTCCCTCACGGCAGAGGAGGGCTGGCGGGACCATTTCTATCGAGCGGAACGGGCCTTCAGAGAACACCGTTCGGTGGAAGCGCTGAGGGATTACCAGCGAGCAATTGACGCTGCGGTTCGCCAGGGTGCTCAGGAGCCGTTGCTTGGAACCTGCCTGAACAACTATGCAGCTTGCTACAGATCTCAGGGTGACTACGCCAAGGCCGCAGAATGGTACGGTAAAGCACTCAAGGTCATGGAGGGGCTGGTCGGGCCCTCTCACCAGGAGGTAGCCCTCATTCTCGACAACCTGGCTGCCGTCCAACGAGCAATGGGGCGCTACGACGAGGGGGAGAAACTCGCTGACAGAGCCACGGCGATCTATCGAAATCGGGGTGCGGAAGCTCTGCCGCTGTTGTTTCGGAATCTTAACAATGCCGCGGCAATAGCCGCAGCGCGCGGGAACCTGACGAAAGCTGAGCAACTCTACCTCAGCGCCATGGAAACCGCGAAAGCCGCCAATACAACCGGCACAGCAACCTATGCCTCGCTGCTGGGCAACCTCGGGACTCTCTACCTGAACCAGGGTCGCCTGGACGAGGCCGAGGCAGCCTATCGCCGGTCGTTGGACGTTCGCCAAGCCATCCCAAACGACCCTGACCTGGCTGTCAGCTTGAATAATCTGGGTACCCTGTACCAATCCTCGGGAAGATATGCAGAGGCGGAAGCGCTTTATCGACGCGCTCTGGACAGCAAGCGGGAACGGCTGGGAGACCGACATCCAGAGCTGAGCCCAATGCTGAGCAACCTGGCGACAATCTACGCGGAATTGGGGCGCTATCGCGAAGCAGAAGAGATGTACCGTGGCGTTCAGGCTATTCGAGAGGCCTATCTCAAACCCGACCAGCCAGACGTGGCAGTCGGCGACGCTAAGTTTGCCTTGTTCCTGATCGACCGGGGAAAATCGTCTGAGGCAGAGCCGCTCGTAGCGAAAGCTCTGGGGCTGACCGATGCAGTCGCCGGCCAAAGTGCCTCCGCGGCGGTATCGCTTTTGAGCACCTTGGCCACTATCCACAGCCGACTATGGAAGCCAGACAAGGCAGAAGAGCTCTTTGTCCGGTCCCAACAGCTGGCGGAAGCTACCTTCGGCCTCAAGCATCCGAATCTCGCCGCCTCTCTAACCGGGCTGGCCGAGCTGTATCGGAGCCAGGGCAAGTACTCCCAGTCGGAACCTCTCTTCAAGCGTGCCTTGGAGATCCAAACTGAACGGTTGGGTCCCGGTCATCGGCAAACCCTTCAAACCGCCAACAGCCTAGCCGGCCTGTACGGCGATGTTGGCCGATATCGGGAGGCTGAAACACTTCTCCGCAATCACATCACGAATGGCAAGAAAGCTCTGGGGTCTCATCATCCGGAGTTGACGCTCTGCGTGAACTCTCTGGGACAGCTGTATCTCGTCCGAGATCAGTATGACCAGGCAGAACCCCTGTTCCAGAGCGCTTTATCAATCCGCGAACAGCAGCTCGGAAAGAACCATATTTCACTGATCCCCATCCTCTACAACTTGGGTGGCCTCTCATATCGACAGGGCCGGTACGAGAAAGCGGAGGAGTTCTTCCAACGGGCCTATCGACTGGTGGAGGCCTGGCGCGGCAGTGAACATCCGGATCTGGCGGTGGCTCTGAACAACCGGGCCATCGTCAGTCTGGCCTTGGGACGCAAGAAACAGGCTGAACTCCAATATCTGCAAGCCTTGGCTCTGCTTGAGAAGACCGCGGGCCTCGATCACCCGGCTCTGACAGCCACACTCAACAACCTGAGCCAGTTTTACCACCTTGAAGGCAAATGGGCCGCGGCTGAAGGGTATTGCCGGCGGGCCCTGGCCATTCAAGAGAAACGCCTGGGACCGCAACACCCGGGACTGATCGGCTCTCTGAACAACCTGGGAGCCATCTATTCCTCCCAAGGAAAGTCCACTCAGGCAGAGCACACCTTGAAGCGGGCGCTGTCTCTGGCCGAAAGAACCTTGGCGCCGCAACACATCACCCTGGCGGACGTCATGGAGCGATTGGGGAGTCTGTACTGCGGCATGGGACGACTAGCCAAAGCAGAGTCCTATTTCCGCAATGCCTTGGCCATCCGAGGAAGCGAACCAAGCCAGGAAAAGTCTGATCTCGTCGGTCGACTGGAAAGCTATCGCGCCCGTTACCACCAGCTCGGCTTGTCTACTCAGGCGTCCCTGATCGATTTGGGATTGCATTCCAGCTACAGCAACCAGACCGTCCACTACCAGGACCTGCAATCGGGTCGTTGAGCCGAGCGCGTCGCTGGAATCATATAGTGCCGAACCATTCGTCTGCGGTAGCTCGGCGGAAGGGCAGTCAGTGCCCCTCAGCCCGTATTCTCATCGGAATAAGCTTTCGAAAGACCCACAAGAGCAGACAGCCCACCGCGGATCCGAACAGCGTGGTGAGTCCAATGCCGAAGGTCAGGTGCCCGTAAATGTGGCGCAGGTGGTACGGGTCGGTTTTGGGGAAAGAATACTCGGGGGCGGTGTAGATGTTCTCGATCCCCGTGATCACCCCGAAGAGGATGGCCAGAATAACCAGGAGCTGTGCCCAGGTCGTCAACAACAGACTGGCCATGATCATGTTGGCATAGCTTCCAAAACCTCTGAAGTGGATCAACAAAGCAGCCACAAAGACCATGGCGGTGGTGGTGGTGGTGACGCTGACGAAGCGAGAGAGGTAATGAGGACAACCGCCGGCATCCAAGGCCAAGCGCAGCAGCCACACGCCGGTCAGGATGCCCAACAGAGGGCTCAAGAATCGCACATGGGCTAGAATCCCATAGCCATTGATCTTCATATTGCCTCCTCGTCACGTCCCCTTGGCAGGCCGTCCTCGTGCGTGGCTCGCACCATCACCAAGGTCATGTCGTCGTCGGCTTCTCGGCCGGACCACCGCCGCACTTCCTCCAAGATTCGGTTTTGAAGTCCCTCAAGCGAAAGGTGCCGGTTACGTTTCACAGCCTGCAGCAGTCGCTCGTCCCCAAACTCCTCGTCCGCTCGAACGGCTTCGGTAATACCGTCCGAAAACAAGATCAGAAGGTCCTCGGGCTCCATCACGACGCTTTCCATTTGAAACTCAGCCGCGGGGAAAATACCCAGCGGCACGCCCCCCGTCTCCAGACGCACCGCCTGTTCTCCGTTCAAGAGAATCGGAGGGTTATGGCCCGCATTGATGTAATGCAGCTTACGGTTCACCAGATTCCATTGAGCGTAGAAGAACGTGGCGAACCGGGAAGAGTCCGTGACCTGGTGCAGGTGGTGATTGAGGCGACCCATTACTTCGCAGGGCGAGGCATGGATGTGGGCCATGGCACGCAGGAGCGCCTGCAGGTTGGCCATCAGCATGGCCGCGGAAATGCCTTTGCCGCTGATATCCGCGATGGCGAACACGATGCGGCCGTCCGGCAAGCAGAGCACGTCGTAATAATCTCCGCTGATCCCACTGGCCGGAATGCAGATGGCCGAAAACTCCAGTCCCTTGGCCTTCGGAAATTGGCGTGGAAAGAGGGCCTGCTGGACCTCTCGCGCAAACGAGATCTCGGCTTCCTTGCGGGCCAGTTCCAAACGGCTGGCTTGCAGCTGAAGCTGCAATCGATACAACGCTACCAGCAGCACCGCCACACCCGTGGTTCCTCCAAAGGCCAAGCCCCAGGTCACCAGGACGGAACTTTGTATGAAGTCACGCCCCAGAAACAGCAGGAATCCGGCGCCGCCAAGAAAGCCGGTAAGATAGAGTTTCTCGCGCACGGGGAATACGTTAATCGGAAGGACAGGGGAATGGGTAGTGTTTTCGTGGCTCCGGACCATTCTTCACGGCTGACGTCACTGCCGGATTCTGGGCGCATAGTCCGGCGTCTTCTTTCTCCTTTTCCACTGTCTCGCGTTTCCCTTATTATTCCGGCTTGAATCCGTCCGGGGGAGAACGAACCGAATGCCCGAATTGGCCAACATAAATGGAGAGGTGATGCCGGTGGAGCAGGCTTGTTTGCCGGCAGAGGATCGCGGCACGCTATTTGGAGACGGAGTCTACGAGGTGCTTCGTTCCTATGAGGGGCGACTGTGGGCGGTGGAGCGTCACTTCCAACGCCTTCAGCGCAGCTTGACCGAGATCGCCATCGAGAATCTCGATCTGGCACGCATCCAAGATTGGGTGGTGAACACCTATCGCCAAAGCCAGATTGGAGAGGCCACGGTCTATCTTCAGATTACTCGCGGAGCCGGGCCTCGTTCTCACGCCTGGAACCACAACCTGACTCCCACCGTTTTTTTGACGGTCCGTCATTTCACCTCCCGAGCCGACGCCCAAGCCACCGGAGTCCAGGTGGTGAGCCTGCCGGATACGCGCTGGGCTCGTTGCGACATCAAGTCGCTGAACCTGCTTCCCAACGTCATGGCCAAACAGAAAGCGCGAAATGCCGGGGCCTACGAGGCCATCTTCGTAGATAAAGAAGGTCTGGTGCGGGAGGGCACATCTTCGGCGGTCGTCACGGTTTTGGACGGCGTTCTGTGTGCCCCTCCCAACTCCCATGCCATCCTGCCCAGCATTACACGTCAATTGGTTTGGGAAATGGCGGAAGACTTAGGCATCCCATTCCGCGAGGAATCAACTCCCCTGGAAAGGTTGTATCGAGCCGATGAAGCCTTCCTGGCCGGAACAGGTGATGAAGTCCTGGGGATCGTTCAAACAGATGGAAGGATGATCGGAAACGGACGGCCAGGTTCTCTGACCGGCCGTCTCTTTGCCGAATATCGACACCGCATCGCGCGACAGCAGGACCAACTGCGGGTCTGAGACACCAGGCTCTCCCCCTCAATCGAGGGGGGAGTCCGGCGAAGCCGCGAGGGATCACATCATCTCTGAGCTGTGTTGCCCTTGGCCTGCAAGGCCTTGACGACCTTGGGCGGCGACATCGGAACGGAATACAGCCGCACGCCGACGGCCTTGGCAATAGCATTGGCCATGGCTGCCAGAGGCGGGACGATGGGCACTTCGCCCACACCACGCACCCCGTAGGGATGCCCCGGGTTCGGAACCTCCACGATGATCGTTTCGATCATCGGCAGATCCAGGCTGGTTGGCATGCGGTAGTCGAGGAAGCTGGCGTTCACCATCCTCCCCTCCTCGTCATAAACGTACTCCTCATTGAGTGCCCAACCAATCCCCTGCACCACCCCGCCTTGCATCTGACCTTCCACATAGCTGGGATGAATGGCCTTGCCCACGTCCTGCACGGCCGTATATCGCAACACGGTCACCTTACCGGTCTCGGGATCCACTTCCACGTCGGCGATGTGGGTCCCGAAGGCGCCCCCCACTTTTTGCGGTGTGACGGTTACTCTGGCCCCGATGTCCACCCCTCGGTGTGCCAGTGTTTCGGCCAGTTCCGCCAGGCTGAGTTGCTTTGAAGCATCCTGCCCGTAGCGGAAGACCCTGTCTTCGAACCACACCTCCTCCGGCTTGACCTTCCACATCTGGCTGACCTGGTCTACCAGCTGCTTTCGCAGCGATTGGCCCGCTTCGTATGCTGCAAAACCGGTGGCAAAGGTGACTCGACTTCCTCCGGTCACTTCGGTGTACCCAACCGATTCGGTATCCACGACCGACGGGAGAACGTCCTCGGCACGAATACCGAGTGACTCCGCCAACTGCATGGCCACCGAGGTCCGGGTTCCCCCAATGTCGGTCGAACCCTCGCCCAGGGTCACCGTGCCGTCGGAATTCAGCCGGGCCACCACACTCGAGGTCAACCCGGCGTTCATCCAGTATCCGGAGGCAATCCCTCGGCCGCGGTTGGGACCGGTAAGTGGAGACCGATAATGCTCGGAATGACGGGCTGCTTCCAGCGTTTCGACGTAACCGATCCTGGGGTACCGCACCCCGTTGGCCTGCAGGTCACCCTCCTTGGCTGCGTTCTTCAGGCGAAACTCGACAGGGTCCATCATCAGCAGATCGCAGAACTCGTCAATCAGCGACTCGGTGGCAAACTCCGAGTTGGGCGCGCCGGGTGCCCGGTAGGCCGCTGTTTTGGGCTTGTTCACCACCACGTCATACATCTCGATGACGAAGTTCTCGATGCTGTAAGGCGCCAGCAGGCATAATCCCCCGGCGCCCACAATCGAGCCGGGAAAGGCTCCGGCTTCGTAAACCAGCATCGCTTCTGCCGCAGTGATCCGGCCTTCCTTGGTAACTCCCATCTTCAGTTTCACATAAGAACCGGAGGTCGGTCCGGTCGCCAGAAACACCTCCGTGCGATCCATCACCACCTTGACCGGTCGTCTCGACTTCTTCGACAGCAGGGCGGCCACCGGCTCGCCATAGGAAGGGATCTTGCCGCCGAATCCTCCGCCAATCTCGGTGGGGATAACGCGCAGCCGCGACACCGGGATGCCGAGAATCTGGTGGACGGCGGTCCGCATGCTGAAGGCACCTTGCGTCGTGCACCACAGCGTGACGTAGCCGTCAGGGTTCCACATCGCCGTCGCGGCATGGGGCTCGATGTAGCCCTGGTGTACTGTGGCGCTGCGGTATTCCCGCTCCAGGATATGATCCGCCGCTGCGAATCCGGCTTGGACGTCGCCCGCCTTGAACGTCTGGTGCGAGGCCACGTTGCTCGGACGTTGGCTCTTTTCTCCCATTTCCTGGGTGTGCAGGTCCTCGTGAAGCAACGTGGACTCCGGATGCATGGCCTCCAGCACATCCATGACGGGGGGAAGAACCTCGTAATCTACTTCGATCAACTCCAAAGCCTCTTCGGCCACGTGAGGGGTGGTTGCCGCCACCGCCGCTACAGCGTGCCCATGGTACAAAACCTTCTTGTCGGCCAGCACATTCCGGCTCAAATAAGGAAGCGGCACCTCGCCCAGATCGCCCAAGTTGGCCGATCGTCCCTCCGGGCTGGGCAGATCGGCGGCCGTCACCACGGCTCTGACTCCCTCCAGCGCCTCGGCCTTCTGGGTTCGAATGGCTTTGATGCGGGCGTGGGCGTGCGGGCTGCGCAAGACCTTGCCATAGAGCATGCCCGGCAACTGGACATCCGCACCGTAGATAGCTCGGCCCGTTACCTTATCCACGCCATCGTGGCGCACAGGACGGGTTCCAATCACTTTGTAATCGTTTTGCTTTCCGGTGGTTGTACTCACGACGTTTTCGCCTCCAGACGATTCTCCGCATCCAGGATGGCGCGGACGATCTTATCGTAGCCCGTGCAGCGGCAGAGGTTGCCGGCGCACCAGTGGCGAATCTCGGCTTCGCTGGCGTGCGGTTTCCGTTCCAGCAGCGCCTTGGCAGCCACGATGAAACCCGGCGTGCAGACCCCGCACTGCAGCGCGGCGTTCTCCAGAAAGGCGGCCTGCAGCGGATGCAAGCCGTTCGAGCCCATCACTCCCTCGATGGTTTCGATGGTCGCCCCTTCCACCTCCACCGCCAGAACGAGGCAGGAGTCCACGAGCAGTCCGTTCAGGATCACGCTGCAAGCCCCGCAGTTTCCGTTGTTACACCCTTCTTTGGTTCCAGTGAGCTTCAATTCCTCCCGCAGCACTTCCAGCAGGCTCTGGCGCGCTTCGCACAAGAACTCCACCCGTTCGCCGTTAAGCGTGGCTCTGACTTTTACCTTATTGTTCATTCCGCGCCTCCTTCGCTCGCTCGAAAGCCGTTTGCAACGCCCGCTTGGTGAGAACACCAACCAGGTGACGGCGGTATTCGGCCGTGCCACGCATGTCGGTGATGGGACGGGCGGCCGCCTGTGCTGCCGCCGCAGCCCGCTCGACTGCTTCCGGACTGAACTTGCGGCCGGCCAGTGCCGCTCCCGCTTCTTCAACCAGCACCGGCGTGGGAGCTACCGCGCCTAAGGCCACTCGCGCCTGGGCCACGGTTGCCAGGTCCTCCGCCAAGCTCAGCGCCACCCCGCATCCCACCACCGCAATGTCCATCTCATTGCGCGGGATGAAGCGGATGTAATTCGCTCCAAACCGAGCCCCGGGCGTCGGAACTTGGAAGGAGACCAACAGCTCGCCCTTTTTCAAAGCATTCTTTCCGGGAGCCACGCAAAACTGCTCGACCGGCAGTTGGCGGGTGCCTCCCGGCCCCGCAATGTGACACACCACCCCATGCACGATCAGCGCCGGCGTGGAATCCGCTGCCGGCGACGCGTTACACACGTTGCCGCCGAGCGAAGCTCGATTCTGAATTTGGATGCCGCCGATCAGAAAGGCCGCGTCCACCAGGCCTGGGTACAGGCGGCGGACTACCGGATGCTCATAGATCCGGCTGCAGGCCACGGAGGCCCCAATGGTCAACCCCGATTCCGCGTCGTAGCGGATGTCCATCAGTTCCGGGATCCGCTTGACGTCCACCATCAAATCCAACTCACGTCTCTTTTCCCTCACCTGCACGATCAGGTCTGTCCCCCCGCTCAGAACACGGGCCCGATCTCCTTTCTCGAATAACAAAGCCACCGCGTCTTTCACGCTGGTCGGTGCTGCATAATCGAAGGCACGCACGACAGGTTCCTCACTTTCCCCTTGCTCGAATGACCACACTCGCGTGTATCTCTTACCTGTTTCAGAGGCTGGGGTCAAGGGCCGGTTCACGAAGGGTATTTTGAGGCCTATCCGGTTTGGACAGGTCCCTAAGCAGCACCACGCCTCTGGAGAAGCTCGTGCGGCCAACTCTAGCGTTCAAATCTCGCTGACGTATATGAGAGGCAGAACCCTGGATCTCGTAGCGTTATTCCCCTAGCCTGTGACGACACGGGGAGCAGCGGGAGTTCACCTTCCTTGCAGAAAAAAGGGGTTCAACTTGATGGAGCCGCTCCAGCGCCCGTTCCGCGACGTTGAGGCATTGACTGTTGACTTCTCACTCCCTCAGGCCTATAACCTCACTCAAGTAACAGCCTGAAATTGTTGGTCATGGCGTCGGATAAGAGAACGAATCCTCTGTGTTCCGATTCGGACAAGCCTGGCGACCAGACACCGGTTCAGGGCCCCCGAAGATGACGCAAGCCCGCTGGAACATAGTGAGGATGACGCCGCACACGTGGCACTTATTCGAAGGAACGCTGAGGCTGGAGCGTGGTAGGTTCAACGCAAGACGGGCCGCGAGGCAAGTGATCCTCTTGCTACCCCGCCTCTGGAACCTTCGAGGTGGGTCGCCTGCAAAAGATGGTGCTGAACGTAGGAGCGATTTTGCCCTGATCACCGACAACGACTTGTCCGGCGTGGATACCCGCCTGCGCCACGCTGCACGCGATGGCGCACACATCGCCGTAACGACGCAGGGCTTCATCAACGTGCCGCGGGTTAAGGAGATCTGAAATGTCGAGAGTCGCTCGCGTGGCGGCGGGGGTCAGCTTCCCGTCGGGACAACCCGTCGCTCGTCCCTTCTCTTGGACGCGATGGTCCTATGTCACCGTCACACTGATTCTGATGGCGATGGTAGTGCGGGGTTTCTGGCCTTCGTATTTCGGGCCGCTGTTGAAGGGTGGCCTGAGCCGTCCGTGGATCATCCACTTGCACGGCGCAATCTTCAGCGGATGGATGTTGCTACTGCTGGCCCAGGTATCGCTGGTGTCCGCACGACGCGTAGGGATGCATCGCCGGCTTGGCGCCGTGGGAGTGGTGTACGGCGCACTCGTGCTCACGATAGGGTTGGTGGTCAGCTTCGTTGCGCCGGTCCTCCACGTGCGTGCTGGAGAATGGACGCGCGACCGCGCCGCCGGATTCCTGCTGCTTCCCCTCGTCGATATGGTCTTATTCGCCGGTTTCTTTGGGGCGGCGATCGCGTACCGAAAAAGACCGGAAATCCACAAGCGCTTGATCTTGGCCGCGACTGTCGCTCTGGCGTTCGCCGCGGTCGCGCGCATGTCTTTTGAGTCGCCTGTAGTGTTCCTGCTCGTATGGTTGTCGCCGCTCTTGGTCGCCATGGCCTTCGACGTCTTCAGTCGGCAACGAGTCCACCCCGTACACTTCATCAACATGGCCATCATGGCTGTGGCGTTCGTCCGAATCTTCTTTATGGAATCAGAAGGATGGCTGAAGGTTGGTCGCGCCCTGCTAGCCCTGTTCGTCTGAGGCCGATGCTTGCGGGGCGATCAAGGGGCACACCGCTCAGAGATCGCTCGAATATCGGATCATGAGGATACTGTTGGCGATCAAACACGACCGCCGCAAGCCTACATGGAAACACACGAAGAGAAGCTTCGACGAGTTCTTCGCGAAGAGGTTGCCCTCAAACCTTACGATCCGGCTTGGCCCGAAGCATTCCGCCAGGAAAAGCAGCATCTTTTCGCCTGCCTGCCCAGCGATTTGATTCGACGGGTCGAGCACATGGGCAGTACTGCCGTTCCCGGGCTTGCGGCAAAGCCTATCCTGGACATGCTGGTGGAAGTAACCGATTTGGAAGCGGTCCGGGCACGGATTGCTCCTGTGTTGGAGGCACAGGGCTACGACTATTTTTGGCGGCCGACCTCCGGTGACGACCGGCCACCTTTCTACGCATGGTTCATCAAGAGACACCCGTTAAGCCGAAACCGTACACATCATATTCACATGGTGGAACGACACTTCGCGGGGCACTGGGAACGTCTTCTGTTCCGAGACTATCCCATCGAGCACCCAAAGGTGGCCCGGGAATACGAAGCGTTGAAGCGAAGCCTGGAGTGTGATTTCCCACGGCATTTCTACCACCTGATGGTATAGATTCTCACCATCTTTCCCCAGGGAACTTCGGCGAGATGGCGGTCGTTACTTCAAGAACTTCGACGAGACCTTTTCATGAGCATGGATGGTTCAGATCAAGAGACTCAACTCACTTAAAGGAAGGAATGTGGGGTCTCGACCGACTGATCGGCTCGTCAGTTCAATGACGGCCAGGGCGATGTTCCCGCTAGATCGGGCTACACCGCGGATCGTCAGGCTGGCCACAGTCGGGCGTCGTCAACTCCGTTGGTGCCGCAGTTCGTTGATGATTAATGCCAGCTTGCAAACAAGCTTACTTTCCTAAACGCAACAGAGTACTTCGGGCTTCTTGGGCAAGGTGCTTGTGTTCGACGGCAATCTGTTCCACTTGCGGCCTTAATAATGCAGCTGCTGGCCCAAGAAGTGCGACAAGACGCAACGTCTGCCGAACCAACTCTCTGTCATCTGCTGGGGCTTGTGGCTTTGTCCCGTTCCCCTCAAGGATTTCTCTGAGTCTCATCAAGACTACCGGCTCAGCCAAACCGGTATCTTCCAAGGACCGAACCGCCGCAGATCGAATCTGGACCGCGTGCTCAGGACCCATCAGATCTATCAATTCATTAAGTGCCCTCGGGGAGGTTCTTGCAAACCAGCCGACTCCAGAGACCGCTATCGCCGCCATCTTCCCGTCCTCTCCACGCGCCAAATCCAACAAAGCCTCCAAAGCTTCCCCGGGAATTTCAGGCCGGATACTGACGATTACCCAAAGAGCATTTTCCTTCAGACGCTTGGTTCCCTGCTTGAACTCCGACTGGAGTTGCGGAATGAGCAATGGCACTGCTGGTTTGAGTGCCTCAGTGGCATCGCCACGAATCATAGCTATGGTAGTCAATAATGCGGCCGTTTTAAACCTGACCGCCTCGTCAATATCACGCAGACCGTCCAGCATGGACACTACTTCCGTTTGCAGATCATTAGGTCTTAGTGTCTGCAATTTCGGCAGTAGTTGATCTAGTTTTTGCTCGCCACCTTTTCTTACGACCGGGTCTGGATTGGCCAGTTCACGAAAGAGCTCGGACCAGTTTGTGAGTTGAGCAAAAGCCGTTTGTCCCAAAACTACGAACATCGCTGTGAGCAAGCAAGGTCTCATCATATATCCTCCCCCAAACGTCAGTTGATTGGACCTGATCCGGACCCTGAGATCTGCGCTTTTGCCCCGCTTAGGCAGGCGGCAATGTTCCCAATAGAGTGGTCAGTGGGGGTCCAGCCCCAAATACGCTGGGAGCCAATGTATATCTCGTGTGCGGGGTAGCAATCATGGAAATAGGTCAGTGTGTAGGTCGGCGCTGTTGGTGTCGCCTTCGACACTGTCACTGTAACATCCCAATTGATATCAGGAGAAGGGTATGATGCAGGCACCAGCGGATTATTGGCGCCACCGTAGATATGAGCTGATGCAACGCGTGCTGTTGGATTACCGCTGATTGCGATGTTCATACCTCCTATGGAGGCCTAACTTTCATTATCTAACTCATAACAATCATGGTAAACAGAATCATTCAAGAGTTCGCCCCCTGGAGACAGTCCTGAGGTCTTATCGTGCCTGCTTGTCCTGCCCGTATACTTGTACAGAGGGCCTACGGATGTTCTCAAATCCGGAACTAGGATCGCCTGGGAGTAGGTTCTCACGGCGAATGTTAAGCGCTGATACATTCTGTAATCACCTTTGTAGGTGATCCCTGTAGGCCACCTCGGGACCCTCGCCAAAGGTGTTTGGGGTTGTTTCACAATCGCCTGGCCGGAGGGAGGCGCACCCAGATGCGCGGCTCCGCTGAGCCTCTATGTCAGTCCGACGAAAAGGAGGAACCCGAAAGATGCCTCACCCCAAGTCGAGAAAGCTCGATGCATTCATGCAAATCAGTCTCGACGGCTACTACTGCGATCTCCACGGCGACATGAGCTTCGCCCATAAGCCGCCTAGCGACGAGGAGTGGCGCGAGTTCGTGACCGGAAACGCGAGCAGCGGAGGCATGCTACTCTTTGGCCGCACAACATACGACATGATGGCCGCATGGTGGACCACTCCGATGGCCGCCCAAGTCATGCCCGAAGTAGCGGCCAGAATGAACACGATGCCGAAGCTGGTTTTCTCCCGTACATTGAGGTCGGCCGACTGGACCAACACAACACTAGTGAAGGATGACGTGGTAGGGACAATTCGCCGAATCAAGGACGAGCCAGGGCCCGATATGACAATCCTGGGCAGTGGCAGCATCGTCACCCAATTCGCGGACGCAGGGCTCTTGGACGCACTTCAAGTTGTCGTGAATCCAATCGCGCTCGGTGCCGGCAAGTCACTCTTCTCCGGACTCACAAAACGGTTGAACCTCGTGCTTGCCGACACGCGAGTATTCCGAAACGGCTCAGTCGTGCTGTGGTACGCTCCACACTAGCCAGGCTAAACTGGTTCACAACCCGTTGCAGAGGCCCAGAGAAGAGGGTCTCGACCTGAGAGGGGCCTCAGCTGTCAGAGCGAATACGCCGTTCGGGTCACCACCGTCTGGCCGATTTCCCACGCCGGGATGCGACGTCTGTCTGATGATGGCACCGCCCCCCTTGACGGAACAATCGCTTCGATCCTCAAGGTGATGAGGAGGGCAGCTTTTGAAATTGCTGAAAAGGTTCAGCGTTGGCGTCGCCGTCGTTCTGCTGGCTCTGGTGGTTGGCTTGGCGATTGCCTGGATGGTGACCGCCCCCCAGCCGCCACCCGCCGGATCGGAAAGCGCTTCCCGGCTGAGAGTGGGACCGCACACGGTTGGAAGGCAGGAATTCAAATGGGTGGACGGATCGCGGCCCACACCGCGAAACAAAGAGTTCCCTGGCGCGCCGGAACGCGCATTGCCTGCGACCCTGTGGTTCCCGCAAGGCTTCCAGGGCCCTCTTCCGCTTCTGGTCTTCAGCCACGGCCTCATGTCTTCGCGCCTGGGATGCACTTACCTGGCGGAACACCTGGCCAGTTACGGGTACGCCGTCTTGTCGGCAGATTTTCCTCTCACCAAGCTGGAGGCGCCTGGTGGCCCCAACCATCTGGATGTGGTCCACCAGCCGGCCGACATTTCTTTTCTGATCGATCGGGTACTGGCGCTCGATGGGGCCGTGCGTCCCTTCGAGGGTCGGATAGACCAGGAGCGGATTGGCGTCTTCGGCATCTCTCTGGGTGGGGCCACGGCAACGCTGGTGGCATTTCATCCCGAATGGAGAGACGGGCGGGTTGGGGCTGCTGTTTCGATTGGCGGACCCGGCGACATCTTTGGCCCACGCTTTTTCGAACATGCCGCTATCCCCTTCCTGATGATTGCGGGGACTTCAGACGCGATCGTAGACTACAACATCAATGCCTCACCCATCCCGCAGCGCCTGCATCAGGGTGGTCTCTTATCGATTGAAGGCGGCACGCATGCGGGATTCACCCATGTCACCGCAGGACTCCTGCGGGTGTTGGGCAATCCTGACAACATCGGATGTGGCCAGGCCAAGCCGGGCGACATCCCACAAAACGAGAGTGTCTTCGTGGGTCTTTTCGGTACGGCAGATCAGGGCCTGCTTGTTCCCCCCCAGTATCGTCCGCCTTGCGCGCAGATCTACCAAAACACCATGCGGGCGGGACGCCAGCAGATGATTGCAACCCTGGCCGTCCAAGCCTTCTTCGGCAGCTACTTCGCCAAGACCGAGGAGGAACGCCGGGCCCACTACAGATATCTGACGCTCACCTTGCCGAATGAACTGCCTGAAGTGCGTTACACGCCTGGTCGTCGCGCGGCGCCGGAAACTTGACGTTCGGGATTCTTCGGCAGAGAAACCTGTCATGTTGGGAGGAAACGTGAGTGGCGAAGGGAGAAGCGCTGATATGACGAAGAAGATCTTCAGGGGGAAACCTGGCCGGTCTGGTGAGTTGACGCGTCTTCGCGTCCGCTTGCCCGTCGGAACCGCTATGATGGTAGTCTTATTTGGGAGTTGGACCGTCGGCATGGAAGCCCAGGTTCAGCATGCCGGCCACTCCTTGGGTTCGGTCGAGTTTCCCGTCTCCTGCTCCCAGCAGGTTCAGGAGGAGTTCAATCGAGGCGTCGCTCTCCTCCATCACATGACGTATCCGCAGGCGCGCGAGTCCTTCCAGCGAGTCGCGGCGAGCGATCCCCGCTGCGCGATGGCCCATTGGGGTATCGCGATGACCCTCTTTCAGCCGCTCTGGCCAACACGTCCTGGCCCCGCAGACCTCCAGCGAGGATGGGAGGCGGTTCAGAAGGCCAATGCGCTCGAGGCGCCTACGGAGAGGGAACGGCTGTTCGTGGCTACGGCGGAAGCGTTTTTCCTCCAACCGACTTCGGCCGATTATTGGACCCGTATCCGCCGTTGGCAACAAGCCACCGAAAAGGTCTATGACTCTTTTCCCGACGACTCCGAGGTGGCCGCATTCTACGCGCTTGCTCTCCTGGCCACCGCCCCCCAAAATGCCAATTCCCGCGAGCATTCCGACCGGGCTGCGGCAATCCTGCTCCGAGTGTACGAGCGAAACCCGAGCCACCCCGGCGCCATGCACTACCTTGTTCACGCCAACGACGTGCCTGGCCGCGAACGGGAATCCTTGCAGATTACTCGAAAATACGAACAGGTTGCCCCGCGGAATCCACACGCACTCCATATGCCGACCCACATCTATACTCGCTTGGGGGATTGGAACGGCGTGATCCGTGGCAACCTGCGGGCGGCGGAGGCCGCCCTGGAGTACCCGGCAGGAGACCATGGCCAATTCGTATGGGACGAGTTCCCTCACGCGATCGAGTATTTGGTCTACGCCTATCTTCAGACAGGCGCAGACGAAGCCGCCGCGGCGCAATTGAAGCGGCTGCGCACGACGACTCGTCTGGAACCCACGTTTAAGACTGCTTTTCACCTGGCCTCGACCCAAGCGCGTTTCGCATTGGAGCGGAGTGACTGGAGCGAAGCCGCGCGGATTGTTCCTCGCGAACCTGCGACGCTGAACTGGGATCGTTTCACCTGGCCGGAGGCCATTGCCTGGTTTGCCCAGGGGATGGGCTCGGCCCGCCTAGCAAAGTCAGACAAGGCGAGAGCTGCCGGCCAACGCCTCGAAGAACTGGAAGCAGCGACGCGCCAGGCGGGAGAAGAACTGTTTGCCCGGAACATACAAGTACTTCGCCTGGAGCTAAGCGCCTGGCTGGCCCACTCAGAAGGTAAACGGGAGGTCAGCATCGCCCTCATGCGAGAAGCCGCCGACCTCGAGGTTTCCACACCTAAGCACCCCGTGACACCGGGACCGACGATCCCGGCTCACGAACTCCTGGGAGACCTTCTCGTGGAGCAGAATCAGCCGGGGGAAGCGCTCGCATCCTACAGCCGTTCACTGGAGCTCTACCCGAAACGCTATCATAGCTTGCTGGGCGCAGCGAGGGCGGCCCGGGCACTTGGCAACAAATCCCTGGCCCGCACCTTCTACCAAGAGTTTCTTGAAGTGGCTCGGGATGGGACACGACGAGCCGCCCTCGACGAAGCACGCAGCTATGAGCGTCCGAGGTGATCCGGGGCACGCGACGGCTTGCTTCAGCGTCCTGATGCGGGGGAAAAACGGTCCATTCATTTCGATACCGCTGAGCTTCATGATGTTGCGGCCACGGAACCCGATCCGATTGACGTCATGGCACGACGATCGTGACCGGGCCTCCCGCGGGCGGATTAAACACTGGAGTCCTGAGGCCACAGGCCGGGCCACCACCTTTTCCGATAACGAGAGACGGATGAAAACCGCTGGACACCTGATCAAGCAATTGCAGCAGGCACTGGACCAAGTTGCATCACAGAAAACAAAGCAATGGTGGCAAAAGTATCTTCGTGAGGTCATTCCTTTCCGAGGCGTAGCGATACCCGAGATTCGGAATCAGCTCGCACAATGGCGTGAGGCATCCGGCCTCTCAACCTGGGAGAAGCACGATCAACTCCTGATAGCCTTGCAGCTTTTCGAGTCCTCGGTCGCCGAAGACAAGCTGGCAGGCATCCTCTACTTGCAGGACTACCTCTTTGACCGGTTTGAGTGGAAGGACCTGGTAGAGAAGTATCGCTATCTGTACTTGAACGACTTGATTTTCGACTGGAACACTTGCGATTGGTTTTGCGTCCGAGTGCTGGGACCAACCATTGCCAACAATGGTCTACCCTGCGCCGAGGCGATAGCGGGATGGGCCAGGACGGAGAACCTTTGGCAAGCCCGCTCATCGGTAGTGGCCTTTGTCCCGGTTTCAGCCGATAGCCGCTACTACCCTTTGATTTACAGGTCTTGCCATTTTTTGATCCGCCGGGAGGAAAGGTTCGCCAAGACGGGTGTCGGATGGATCTTGCGTGAACTCTCCAAGCACGATCAAAATGGCGTCCAAGAATTCGTTCAAAGCCATCTGGAAAGTTTCTCTAGGGAGTCGATCAAGAACGCCTTGAAGTACTTTAACGATAGCGACCAAAAGAGTTACTTAAAGTGGTTCAAGACCCGCTGATGCACCTCCAGTCACTCCCTGCCAGGTCTGGTCTGGACCATTCAGCCCACTTCGAGGCAGTGCTGGCTGAGCCGAACTTCAGTGCCAGGGCCCGGGCTTGGCGGGCGGAGCCAATCGTTCCAGCGAATTTTTGGCCCGCCCCCCGCTTTCCGACGCCGGGGCCAGGGCGATGGCCTTTTCCCAGTACTGGCGGGCCTCATCGTCCCGATTAAGGTTCCCTAAGATTGCCCCCATATTGTAAAGGGCGTCCACGTTCTCGGGCTCGCGTTTGAGCAGTTCGCGGGTTTCAAGCAGAGCCCCGGCGGTGTCTCCCGCCTCATACAGGGCGCGCCCCAATTCCACGCGCGCCGCTCCATTGTCGGGATCGTGTTGGAGTGCTTCGCGCAGGTACTTTACCGCCTCCGAAGGTCTGCCCTTCTCGCGAGCGATTTCTGCCATTCTCAGCAGGACGGGAGTGTGATCCGGCTTTCGGCGTAGCTGGTGCTGCAACTCATTCATTTCATCGCCGGCAGACATTGTGGGAGCCGGCAGTCTGAAGAGCGTAGCAGCCTGGGCGGATCCAGAGGGATGGGCCTCCGGTCTTTGAACAAAGACTCTCTGGAACGACAGCAGGGCCAGCAGCCCACAACCCAATACCACCACCCAACACGCCCATCTCCTGATCGTCACGACTGTCCCCTCTCGATCTAAACTCATCCGGCAATGGCCTTTTCCACGATCTCCACACCGGCCCTTCTCAAGAATTCCTCGGGCGGCTCGCCACCGATCATGACAAACAGGAAGTTGTTAGAAAGTTCGGTAACCTTTCCCTGGCAGGACAGCACGACGGTTTGTTCTCGAATCTCCACAACCTGTGACTCCCGCGCTACCTGGACCCGGCCGTCGCGCTCGGCTTCCTGCAGTCGCATCCGGTTGCGCTCGCAGGCTTTGCTAAAGTCGGCGCGCCGGTGGGACAGAGTGACTCGATTCCTTTGACCTGCACTTAACGCCAGGGCCGCTTCGATGGCGGAGTCTCCCCCACCTACCACCAGAATGTCCTGGCCCAGGTAACTCTCAGCCTCGATCAGCCGGTAGGCCACCTTGCTCAGCTGCTCCCCCGGCACCCCCAACCGTCGAGGTGTTCCCCGCTTGCCCAGCGCCAGAACGATGAAGCTGGCCAGATAGGAGCCTTTGGGCGTTCCCACGCTGAAGAATTCCCGATCCGGGTCGCGCCGCACCCATTCCACCCGTTCGTTGGTACAGACTTGCACGCCGGTATTGGCGATGATCGTTTCCCAGACGGACAAGAGCGACTCCTTGGTTCCATCCCCAATATACAGGCTTCCGTAAAGCGGCATCTCCACCGGCTCAGCCATCAGGAACTTGTGACGGGGATACTGGCGAATCGTAGAGGCCACTTCCCCTTGCTCCAGAGTCAAGTACTTCAGGCCACACTGAAGAGCCGTGAGTGACGCACTCAGCCCCGAAGGACCGGCCCCCACGATGACCACGTCGTAGAGGTCGCCACTCCGACGCGCGGATTTCCCATTCACAGGCTGAATGCCTTTGGACGATCCACACTCCTGCAGACGTCGCCGGATGTGGTCAATGACCAGACGCCCTTCGTTGATGGCCGTCTTAATCAGCCCCATTCCTCCCGCCTCACCGACGATGTAGAGGCCTTGGACATTGGTTTCGAAGTTTTCCCGTACCAGCGGCACTCTCAGCGTCTGAAGGACATCGCCGTACGCCAAGACAATGGCGGAGGTCGGACAGACTTCGGAGCACTTGGCGTGTCCGGTGCACCGCTCCGGATAGGCCAGAATAGCCTTTCCATTGACCAGTTCAAGAGTCCCGGTCTCGGGACAGGCTTGCACGCAGCTGCCACAGCCGATGCAAAGGGTGGCATTGATCACCGGCCGCGGCTTCTGCGAAGCCTGACTTGGGGCTTGAGACTGCACCGGGCTGCGGTGAACCTTCCACAATGTCAGCGGGACACCACAAGCCGCACAGAATGAAGAACCTTCAAAAACCGGCTTACCACATCGCGGACAGGCCTGGCCGGTGTTGGGCAGGGTCCCGGAAGGTGCGGTGGCCGCCTTTTTCCCCAGTGCCGGGGCCTGCCGGCGGACATACCGCATGACGAAAACAAAGGTGATTCCAAATCCAATCACAAATGCAATCAACGTTTCCATCGAGCAATCATCTCTAGAAGTACCCCAGCAGAATCACCACCAGCACGTGGATGGTTGCCAGCAGGGCAAAGGAGTAACTGAAAGGCCGATGTACCACGTGCCACAAATGAAAGACCTGGCGCGTCCGCTCCAGGAATAGGATCTTGGCCATAATCCACGACTGCTGCCGGACCGTCGCAATCACCTTTTCCAGCTCCGGGTGGAGCGAGGGGAAAAAGCCCCCCAAGCTCAACACCCGCTGCCGCAACGACATTCGTTTTCGGCGCAGTTTGCTCACCAGAAAGGGCCGCCTAAAATCAATCAGGATCATTTGAAACAAGGCCTGCATCAATGGCATGTGGGCGATCCGTCCCGGATCCGGCAGAGATAGGAGCGGCGCCAGCTCAACCTCCGATAACACCCGCTGGCCCGCCAACTGGGTCGTGAGTTCCAAACCCGTTGCCTGCATCTCTCTCAACGACATCTCTGCAGAACTCAGGCTGCGCGGGATCTGGGCGTAGAAATAGCGACCGATGAAGCCGCTGAGCATCACTGCGATCATGATCCAATAGGCCACTCCAGCCAGTCCCTGGAACTTGAAAGAGGAGTGGAAGGTGATGACGAGCGGTGCGGCCACTCCGAAAAACACATGAAAGTCCAGCCAGTGACGTGTCTTCCCGATCCGGCCCAGCCACTTCCAGCGTTTTCGGATCGGGTACAGGTACAGTCCCCCAAAGAAAGCCGCACCCAACATCCCCAGACGTAAGCCGATCTTTCCGCTCGGCTTCAGCCAGAGATGCTTCGGGCTCTCGAGTCGTTGGGCATTAGAGAGCCCGTAGTAGTCGTGGCCCACCACCAGCAGCAGCACGACCAGGATCCCCAGCCCCAGAACAGGCAGCAACAGACGGACGCGGTGGCCGATGTTTATCTCGCGCCGGGACGTGTCAACTTGCCGAACGGTCTCCGTGAGCATTCCGACTACGGTACTCCTCCTGTTTCTTCCTGAGTGGTCACCGAGAACCGGCGGTAACCCGAGAAGCGGTGCCTGTTCTGCCAATGCCGGCGCGGGGTTTCGGCATCGATGGTGGCCATCTGGGGAAGCCAGTAGGTCTCCTTCAATTCGCTGAAATGGATCGGCCCGTAGGACACCTCCGTATCGAGATGGATCAGTCCCAAATCCGCCATGGGAGTATCGAGACCTGCCTGGATTCTGGAGATTCTTCCGCTGCTCGGATCCACCCAAGCTTTGCCACGCCACACGATCGGGTATTCCCGACCCTTCAACTGCAGCACCGATAGGACCCGGGCGCTTGGCTTTTGCCGAAAGTGAATCGTCACCTCGGAGCTTTGAGGTGCTGCTGCCGGGGCCTCCAGGCTGAACTCGTAGTCGTTCTGAAAATGCGGATGAAAGACCAACAGCAAAGTGGAAAAACCGCTTGTTAACAACAGCGGCGTCGACGTGGATTTTGGAGGCTTGCCTTGTTGGAGACGTGACTCCTCAACCGTCAGTTCGTCCCCTTCCAGACCAAACACCAGCAAGTAGTCGTAGCGTGCCTGTCGTTCCAGTTGCACCTTGTCCGAAGCATTGAGCCGTCTCTGCACCACCTGCTCGGAACAGGTCACGGCGGTAAACTGATCGCAGAACACCTGGACTTGGCGGCCCACATCCTCCAGCAGGCGATCTAGTGCATCTGGGTTGGGAGCGCCCACAGTCGAGCTTGTGAAGAGCAATAACAGCGCAGCGATGACTCGAAGGCTGGCCATCCGTCTCTGGAGAGTAGTTCTTCCAATCATGTTGCTTTTTCCACCTGGGGATCTGGGCCTCCCCGAAAACCCAAGTCGGTCCTAGAATCGATAACCCATGTGAACATAGAGTTGGTCATAGCTCTGTACGTCTCCCCGATAGGCCGTGATGCCCGTGCCAAGAAGGTAGTGCCGTCCCAAGAACCAATCGCTGGTGGCCTGGATCCAGCGCGCCCGGCTTTGTGAGCTGAGGCGGGAGGCAAAGTCTTGCTGTCCTCCCTGGACTTCGATCCGCCACGACTCGCCCAGTTCGCGGAGCAACGACAAAGACTTGTAGTTCCCTCGTCCAAAGGAGCTGTCGAACAGGGAATAGCGAAGGTCTGTCCGCAGTCCAATCCAGGGCAAATGGGCCCAGCTAATGCCGTACATTCGGTTCCAAGCCGGCCGGCCGTCGTCCTGGCGCCGGCTCCTGCCCTGTTGGGTGTAGAGTGTCAGCTGTCGGGTGGCCTGAAACCGGAGGCCGCCGCTCCAGCCTTGAAACAGCAGACGGTCCACCAGCCCGGTTCCAATCAGCACGGAGTCGAAGGTTGGAATACTGCGAAAGTAGTTGTGATTCAAATCGAACGACAGGCGCTGGTGCGGCTGAAGTCGGACCGTTGCAAAGCTACGACTGACCACGGGTCCGCTTTCCAGATTGCCGAGGCGCCCGGCCACCAACTGATCGGCCTCCAGATTGTGGTAAATCGAAACGAATCGCCTGAAGAAGAGGCCATTCTCGAAGAATGCGAATTGCCGCTCGGCCTTCCACTGGAGCCTGGTCAACGCCACTCCCGCCGTGCTGGTCCAACGAACATGTTCAAAGCTGCCCAACTCGAAGTTTGAGAACACCCCGGCGATCTGCCGGTCCGGATTGTAGTTCCAAGCGGTCGGATCCGGTGAAGAGCCGGCGAACAGGCCCACTGTTGTCGCCTGTCCCAGGCGGCGCCCGAAATAGCCGCCATCCAGTGTGCTCAGACTGCTGGCCCAAGGCAGGAGAAGCCGTCCCACGCCGGCCACATAGCGGGATTTCGGATTGTTATAGAACAAACCGATGTGGTAGGTCCGGCTGACCAGGTCGGTCAGCGTCGGTTGGTTGGCCCGGCCACGCGAGTTCATCCGGCCCCGCCAATACCCCGTGAAGTTCCAGTAGGTTCCGCCCAGCCGGGTCATATCTGCTCTGAGCACCAAACCTTCTTGGAAAGACCGGACGCCGCCGGCCGTTCGATCGTGGATCGATCCATGTTCAAAGGCGATGCGGCCACGAGCCCGGTTCACCTCCGGCAAAGCTGGACGCGGCACCGATTCGCGCACTTCCTCTTCCAGTGGGTCGCCTTCTGAAAAGCTCACAACCTGGGCATACTTCGGGCGGGCTTGGGCTGCGGACTTGACTCGAATCGACTCGACCTGTTCGAGGGCGGGTACGGCTGTGTCCCCCACTTGAATTCCTTCCTCCGACGCCAAGATCTCGCACGCGGCGGAATTGGAGGCGACTGAGATCACTCTGACCTCACCCACGACACGGGCAGCCAGTAACGGTTCGCCCGGGGCCAGGCGGCGGACCGTCAGTCGGACGCCCTCGGCCAATCCGGTGCGGCTTCCACCCTCCAGGTAAACCACGCCACTGGCAACCTGCTTAACGCGAAAGGAGCCGGCAGAGGGTGACTGTGCCTGAAGACTGAGCCAGGCTGCACAAAGCGAAAAAGCGCAAAGGGAAAAGAATCGGTGTTTCATGGCTTCAATGCTTGCCTTGGGGATGGCAAGAGTAACAATTCACGCTGTTATAAACGTAGCCGCCCACCTGGCGGTGCTTTTCATCCATCCTGCTTTGAGAATGCTCGTGACAGTTCGTGCAGCTGAAAACGGCGTAGTTCGTGGGATTGGTGTGACAGTCGTTGCAGGTCGTCCACTTCCCCTGATGGGCGCCACTATAAATCGGAAAACGATGCTCGAACCTGGCCCCGCTCCAGGTAATCGTGGTGTGACAGGTCTCGCAGGTCCTGGGAAATCCCGCCGACAGGTGGTTGGGATTGGTTACGGTCTCGTACTCGATTCGATGACAGGAATAGCAGTCGACAGGAGTGCCCGCATAGCGCCCGCCAACATGGCAGCTGACACACTGGACTGAGAGGTGGGCACCCGTCAGCGGGAATCGAGTCCGACTGTGGTCAAACACCGCACCCCGCCATTGCGCGGTGCTGTGGCACACCTGGCAATCCCTTGGAAAGTTTGCTGCGACATGGTTGGGGTTGGTTGTGGCGGTGTAGGCGTCCAGGTGACAGGAAACGCACGACGAGTCCAAACCCGCATAGGTCCCGTTGCGATGACAGCTGGAACAAGTGATCGAGCTGTGGGCTCCAGTCAGGGGGAAGCGCGTCGTTGAATGATCGAAGCGGGCTCCCCGCCACTGACTGGTGGAGTGACAGAGGGAACAGTCGCGGCTGAAGCCGGCAGCGGTATGGTTCGGATTGACCGTGCGCTGGTAGGCATCCAAATGGCAGGAAGCACAGTCTGTCGGCGTTCCGGCAAATCGGTCGCCGGCGTGGCATTGCAAACAGGAAGCGTTCAGGTGCGCTCCCGTCAAGGGAAATCGCGTCGCAGCACTGTGGTCGAATCGGGCCCCTGACCACGAAACGGTGCTGTGACACGTCTCGCACGTGCGAGGAAAACCCGCCGCAGCATGGTTCGGATGGCTGGTTCGGTTGAACGTGTCCAAGTGACAGGACATGCAATCTTGCGGCGTTCCCAGAAACCGGTTGTTCACGTGGCATTGCAAACAGCCGACACTCTGGTGCGCACCGGTCAACGCGAAACGCGTGGCCGTGTTGTGATCATAGCTGGCGCCTTTCCACTGTGCGGTGGAGTGACACAAGGTGCAATTTTCCGGGAAGTTCGCCGCCACGTGAGGAGGACTGGTGGTGATCTGAAAATCCTGGCGATGACATCCGATGCACTGCGTGGTGGTCCCCACATAAGTGCCCGTTTGATGACACTGCTGGCAAGCGACGTTGGTATGAGCCCCTGTCAGGGGGAAGCGAGTCCGATTGTGATCAAAGCGAGCACCGCTCCATTGCTGGGTGGAGTGACAGGCGGCACAATTCTTGTCGAAACCCGCGGCGACGTGATTGGGGTTTACGGTTCGGTTGAACGCTTCCAAGTGACAGGCCACGCACTCCTGAGCGGTACCCGTGAACTGATTATTACGATGGCAGTCGCTGCAAACCACACTCACGTGGGCGCCGGTCAGGGGAAAACGGCCGGCATTGTGATCAAATGTGGCCCCCTGCCAGGTTGCGGTCGAGTGGCAGGACTCGCAGGAAGTCGGGAAACCTCCGCGTCGATGGTCCGGGTTGGTGGTCTGCTCATAGGCGCCGACGTGGCAGCTGAAACAGGCCGTAGCCGTCCCACTGAATCGGCCCGCAACATGGCACGCATCGCAGGACACGTTGACGTGGGCCCCCGTCAAAGCAAAACGGGTCATGGCCTGATGATCGAACTTGGCCCCCTGCCAGGAAGCTGTGCTGTGACAGAGCGCGCATTCCCGTGGCAAACCAGCCGAGGCGTGGGGCGGATTGGCTGTCGCGGAATAGTCTTTAACGTGGCACTCGACACAGTTGGCAGGAGTCCCCTTGAAGGTTCCCGTGGAGTGACAGGAGAAGCACTCCAGTCGGGCATGCGCCCCAGCCAGCGGAAACCGGGTGAGCTGGTCGTGGTCGAAGCGAGCACCTTGCCACACCTCCACACCGTGGCAGAGTTCACAGGCGGTGGAAAACCCCGCCGACCGGTGATTGATCGAAGACGTGCTGTCATAGTCACGCCGGTGACACGAAACACAGGCGACCGATAAACCCGTGAAGGATCCGGCCGCGGCTCCGCGGTGACAGGCCTCACAGTCAGCCAGGGCATGGGCTCCCTGCAGGGGGAACCGATTTACGTGCTCGGTGGAAACTCGGGTGATCTGCCAGCCCTTCACCGAATGGCATTTGGCGCAATCTGCTCCAAACTGTCTCCGATGAACATCTGCGTGGCAATCGGCGCATTGACTTCCCACCTTTTTGAAGACAGGACTGAGGTGGCAGCTCGTGCAGTCTACCCCGGCGTGCAATCCGCGCAGCGGGTATCGGGTAGCTCGGTCATGATTAAATTCTGGCCGGGCCCGCATCGGCTTCCAGCTCTCTGCGGCGTGGCAGTCCTGACAACCGAACTGCAGCGTGCCATGAGGATTTCGGGTTCTGGCTTCCGGTGCTTGTGCTCCCAATGCGCGACTCGTCGAAACGAAAAGCCCGGCAATCAGACTCAAGCTGATTAAACCGCAGGCAATCGCTTTTGAAATGGGACAAGATCGAGTTCCTGGTTCGGCAGCTAAGCGCATTTCTAACGACCCGCAGCGATCGTGATCCCGGCTTGGATACACTGGAGTGCGATCCCCTGCCGGCATGAACCGCCTATTCGCTCTGAACGCCCCCCAAAATCCCCTCCAGCACCTACTGACTCTTGCTTCCAGTTGTGATGCCCAGCCCTAGATCATCCTTCCTGATCTCTCCGCGCCGGCGGACCAAAAATCCAGAGGAGCACTTACGGGCTTCAAACTCGATCATGACATCGGGCACAATCCCTGGGTGCCTCACGGTAGACAATGATCCGTTTCCCCCCAAGTCTCCCTTGGGAGACATGACAGCGCGTGCAGGCCACTTCCGCGTGGCCCCCTGACAGGGAAAACGTCGTGCCACTCTCGTGGTTGAACAGCGATGGTTTCCAAGACAGAGTTCCATGGCAACCGCTGCACTCCTGTCCGTCGCTTCGGGCTGTGAATTGCCCTCCATGCACGTCCGCGTGGCACGCCTTGCAGCTCGACCTCACCTTTTCAAAAGCCAAACGTGAGGAGGCCTTGTCGCGCTTGTGACAGCCGGCACAGGCTACAACGCGATGGGCTCCCAACAGCGGAAACCCCGTGCGGGTATGATCGAAGGCGGCGATGTCCTCCCATGAGCGCAGGCCGTGACACGTCTCGCAGGACCGAATTCCGTCCGCACCGGTAAGCCCTGGAGACTGAGCTTGGTGGGGATTCCGGTGACAACTCTCGCAAGAAAGCGCTGAAAGACGGTAGGCCACCGCCTGTCTACTGCCAGTCGTGGACCGGTGACACTCCTGACAGGCCACCGCCAGGTGAGATTCCTTCAATGGAAACCGAGTGGCTTGATGGCGTATCAGGGAGAACGTTGAGGGAGAAAAACCATCGATGGTATGACAGCCATCACACCGGTTGAGATGCGGTTGGCCGGAAAACTGGCCGGCGTGCTCGTCTCGGTGACAGGGCTGACACTGCTCATGCAGCGGATGATAGTTGGTGTTCTGGCCTGCCGGCGCGTGGCAACGATGGCACTCAACCTGGAGGTGTTTTCCGCTGAGTGGATATTTGGTTTCGCGATGCGATTCTCGGGTGAAGGTGGTGGCCTTGAATCCACTTTCAGTGTGACAGCCGGAGCAATCTCCCCGGTCGGCTCGGCTTCGAAACTGGCCCTGGTGGTAATCCTTATGACAATCCAGGCACCGCTCGTGAGCGAGGTGCGTTTTGAACTGTGCGGACGGGTGGCACTTCGCACACCCGACATCGCGATGAGCCTGGCGCAGGGGGAAGGCCGTCTTATCGTGATCGAAATCAGCCGAGACTTTGACGCGACGCCACCCGGTTGTACTATGACAGCTCTCGCAACGCGCTGCGAAGGCACCGCGATGAGGGTCCGTGTGACACGGGGTGCAACTGGCAAACGACAATCCGGTGTAACGAACCGACCCGTCACTGGTGCCGGGTCGCGGATGACATTTCTGACAAGCAACCTGAGCATGAAGCCCGGTCAGCGCAAATCGAGAGAGTTGATGATCGAAACGGGACGGCGGACTCCACCCCTGCAGGCCATGGCATTGCGAACACTGCAGGCCCAGTTGCCCCCGATGCTCGTCCACGTGACAGCTTGCGCATTGCGTCGACAATCCCAGCCACGTTCGTTTCAGACTTCTTCCAGTCAGCTGCAAGCGCGCCTGCACCGGAATGTTTCGAGGGTGATGACATTTTTCACAGGATGCCGCGGCGTGTCGCCCCTCGAGCGGATAGCCGGTTTGGCGGTGATCGAAGTTCTCTTTCACGGTTGGCCAGCGGACGATTGAAACGTCCTGCCCATTGTGTTCGCTATGACAACGTGCGCATTCGGCCTCGCCCTTGGAGGCATCCACGACCCGAGCGTGGTAGCCTTGTCGAGTTGCCAGCCTGTCCCGGATCTCCGAGTGGCAAGCGAGGCATTTGAAGTGAGGCTTCCCCACTCCAAAGGAATGACAATCCAGGCAATGCAGCGGTCCGTTCAACCCCTGGTGGGCGGCAGAAAGCGGACCCGGGGAGATTTGTCCGAGTACAGGTCCCGCATGCAGCAACAGGATGCCGGCTGCCAGAAGTGCGTGACGAAGACGGCCAAAGTAAGTCACAAGCGCGCGCCGCCGGCCTGAAAGGCTAAGAGCGAGACCTCAAGCACTGCCTCTCTTGACCTGCCCCGGCCGGTTCTCAGAAATAACCCACTTCCAGATGCGTGTCGTGCCTTGCACGCCGAAAGCCAACTTTGGATTCGATTCCGTCCAGCAGCCCGATTTCGGTATGGGTTCCGATTCCCGTTCCGCCGAAAACCGAGACGGTGCGTGCAAAGAGCGGCGCGCTACTTATTTTTCCGAATGACGTTGTCCGCCGTGGCGTGACGATCGATTGCGAGGCTTCCAGTATGAAAAAGTTTCAAGGTTGAGCTCGAAACTACCGGATGCGTCCTCCGCTGTTGAAGAATGCAACGCTCGAAAGACTTGCGGTGGGGCGTCAGTAGCGGGATTCCTTGGGGGCGGTGCGGACTTGAAGTTGCTTGTGGGCCATCTTTCGAAGGGTCTCGGGAATGTTTTTGTTGCGTGCCAATGCGCGCATGTCATTTGTCAGAATGCGATTGAGCAAGCCCATGGACGTGGCCAGCGGAGTGCGCGGATTCTTCACGAGATTGTGAACGACCACGTAGTTCTTGATGAACTCACGCTTGGTCCCGACCACTCGAAGGACTTCCTGTGAGACATTCTTCATCAGAGAAATGGCTTCCACTTCGCTGTCGGTCAACTTTGGGCTTTCGAGGACTGCGCTGGCCACGATGCGGTTGGAGTCCCGAATGAGAATGACCCGTTCTTCGCGAGTTCCTTTCAAGGCGCTCTGGACGCGCTCCGCCACGGTCATCCGTGCGATCTTCTGAATGGTGGACAGTTTCTCCTGGTCGGGCAGATCCTCGAAGACGGTGAATCCATCATCGGCCAGGCTGTCCAAAGTCACTGCCGTGACGTCCTCGCCCTCACGAAGCTCTTCGCTGTAGAGAGCCAAGGCCTGGCTTTCTTCGGCCACGGGCACAGGCTCCTCAGGCACTTCACCGAGCACCTGGGCTTCGCCGCGCGTCCGATGAACCGGAATGAAGTTGTTTCGTTTTTCGAAAAATTCTTCTCGGATTTCGCGCAGCCGTCGGGTGACATCGGGGCTCGCTTGGCTGTTCTTCTCCAGAGCGTCGAGGATGAAAGGCGAGCGCAGCAGGCGCATCAGGTTGATAAGGATGACTTCCATCAGGTTCGAGTCGACGCAGCCGGCCAAAGCGGCGACGGTGGAATCGGGCGTCGCCCGGTTCAGAATGACTGCTTCCAGAACGGGCGCTGACGGCAAGGGAGGCGTCCCGAAGTACTCCAGCACCTCGACAGGAGTGGAACTGCTTTCTACAATCGATTTCAGCAGGTCGTCCGAAAATTCCCGCCTGATCGTCTCACGAGCCGTCTGCTGAATCTCGGGCTCCGGATCGGAGGTCAGAAAAATGAGGATGGCCAGGAGTTCTTCCTGACCGACCGGTAGGACGCCTCGGGCTGCCGATTGACGTACCGCGACGGGTACATTTCCTTCTTTTAATTTGGTCAGAACGTTGGTCATGACATGCGGGGAAGTTGGAGTGAATGGGGATCCTTGTCGCGAATCAGCTGGGCCGTCGGACTAAGGGCTTTCCTTGACGAGCCACGTCTCGTAGTTGTCAGGTGCGACGTCCAGCACCCTGACCTCTCCAGTCTTACCGAGAGGGTTGAAAGGCCGGCCATTGATCGACAGACGCACGCCCCCGGCATTCCCGAGGACGAGACGCAGCGGCCTTTCCAAGCCAAACTCACGCGTTTCGCCTTTCTGCAAAATCCCGGCGTAGAGAGGCGCTCCCTCCGTTTCCACGGATTGCCAGGAGGGTTCCGTCGCCTCGATCTTCAGGCGCAAGGTTTGGGGCGACGCTTCTCCGGTGCCGCTGTCTTCGCGCGGTTCTTCGGGTTTCTTGGCCAGCTCGCCCAGGACCTTGAGTTCCGGTTCGCCGCTGGAGGGCCGGCCCGTCGTGCCGGCGGTCGGTGTGGCCGCGCCGGCCTCCATCGGTGCGGAACGTGAAGCTGGCTCTGCTTCCTGGGAACTCGGCGGCAAGGCTTTGTCTCCCTTGACTGCAGAACTACTGGATGAGACCGCGGGACTTCCCCCGGACTCCGGCGTCTCCCTGAGCCAGTATCGAATCAAGAGGACACCGGCCAGGATAAGCAGGATCAGCGCCGACGCAACCCAGATTGGGCGCCGATTGGCAGGCTGTACGGCAGGACTGGTACTGGCCGAGTTGGGCGGTGCGACGGGTTCCGTGAGCAGAGCGTAGTCCTGAATGACCTTTTCCTCGTCCATTCCGATGTAAGCGGCGTAGCTCTTGATGAAGGATTTTCGGAAGAGGCCTGGGGGAAGCTGATCAAAGCGATCGGCCTCCAGGTACTCCAGCATGCGCACGCTGATTTTAGTCTCCCTGGCAATCTCATCCAGTGAAATCCCGCGCAACTCTCGCTCTCTTTTCAGGTTAGCACCGAAAGACATCGTCTTTACCTGTCCTCGACAATCGAGCTCTATTCTATGGAGGCTGTTCTCCGCTTGTCAAACACCGTATCACTTCATGGATTTAGGCTGCGGAAGTCCTGGAGCAACTCCCTGTTGTCTGGCCGTCGCCACGACACGAGTCGTGGCTGCCCCCTTCCACCGCTGCCTAAGCTCCCTCTTCTCCACTGGAACGGGGTTGCTGCGGGATCTTTCGAACTCTCGATTCCCATCCTTTTCAGGAATTGCGGGGGCGCCACGAGAAGCTTATGATCTTCTTCGGTCGAACCTTTTGTGCAGGCAGCTCGTATCTTCAACTGACGATGCGCAAGTCACTGTCATTCCTGCTCGATGCCAATCGGATTGCTTTCCAATCCATCTTTGCCCACAGACTACGCTCCTTTTTGACCTTAATTGGAATCATCATTGGTGTTGCTTCCGTGGTTCTGGTGGGAGCCGCCATCAGTGGGCTCCATACCTATGTGATTCGGACTGTGGCCAAGGAACTGGGTGCCAACACCTTCTATGTGACGCGGGTGGGTTCGGTCGGTCGCCTGACCGACGAAGAATGGGAGAAGATGATCAAGCGAAACAAACGAATCCAGTGGCCGGAGTTGAAATGGGTCCAGGAAACTTGCCGGGGCTGTGAGGAGGTAGGGGCCGAAAAGAGTACAGAAGCCAACTTGAAACACGAAGGAGAAGAGCTTTTCGGCACGCAGATCGTGGGAGTCACGGCCGAGATCGCCGACATCAAGGTCATGAACCTGGTGGAAGGACGCTTCTTCATCCCCTACGAAATCGTGCACGCCAGACCGCTGGTTGTCGTCGGAATGGATGTGCGGGATAAATTTTTCCCCCATGTCGACCCCATTGGAAAGACAATCCGGATCCAGCAGCAGGAATTTACGGTCATCGGCGTTGAGGAGAGGCTGGGCACTCTGTTCGGCAATTCTCTGGATAACAAGGTTTACATTCCGCTGCCCGTTCATGAGCGACTGTTTGGCAGAACGGAAGGATTCGGCATTCGGGGAAGTGCACCCGGCCGTGAGGCTTTCCCGTTTGTCTTGGATGAGGTCCAAATGCTGATGCGGGCGATTCGCGGGCTGGGGCCGAAGCAGGAAAACAACTTTGTGATGCTCGACACAAGTCAAATCGACAATCAAGTGGGACAGCTCACTGGAGCCATTGCCATGGTGGTAACACCAATCACTCTCATCTCTCTCGTTGTTGGCGGAATCGTAGTCATGAACATCATGCTGGTGAGCGTCACGGAACGAACCTTCGAAATCGGATTGCGCAAGGCGGTGGGGGCTCGGCGCAACCAGATTCTGGCCCAGTTCCTGATCGAGTCCTCCGCCCTGGCAGCCCTCGGAGGGCTATTCGGACTGCTCCTGGCTACGGCGATTGCCTGGATTATCGAGATGGCCACCCCGGTTCCGATGACCATTACCGCAGGCTACATCCTGCTGTCTCTGGTCGTCTCCGGAGGCATCGGCATGATCTTCGGCATCTATCCGGCCTACAAGGCCTCGAAACTCGATCCCATCACGGCGCTGGCTCGAAACTAGCGACCCGATGCGACTTCTGGAACATGGATATCAAGCGAATCGAGATCAAGAGCATTACCAAAGAAAACGTCGCGATGGCCATTGCCAACCTTCGCGCCAACAAGTTCCGAAGCTTTCTGACTATTTTGGGAATTGTGATCGGTGTGATGACGGTTGTGGTGATCGCCTCAATCCTGACCGGGCTTCGTCAGAACATCGTCACGATTATCGAGGAGTATGGGACCAATAACATCTGGGCCTTCCATCTCACCACGGGTCCGCGAGCGGGCCCTCGTGATCGGCGGGAATTTGCCCGCAAGCCGCTCACGGTCGCTAACGCACAGGCGATCGCGCAGCAGGCTCCGGCCGTGGAGGACGTGGCTTATGTGAGTTACCTGTTTTGGGCCGACCGGAATATTTCCTATGGCGGCAACAACTACCGTCGGGCTGTGCTGCAAGCAGTCAGCCCCAACTACGGAGCGGTGGCCAATGTGGTGGTCGAGCAAGGACGCTTTCTCAGCCCCATCGACGATCTTCACCGTCGCGACGTGGTCGTCATGGGCCAAAACGTCAAGGATGCCCTCTTTCCGACCCATACGGCGATTGTCGGCAAGCAAGTCCAACTGGGAGCACGAAGGTACGAAATCGTTGGTGTCCTCGAGAAACGCAAGGGAAGTTTTTTTGGTGAGAACCAGGAGGACAACGCTGTCTACCTGCCCTATCGGACGGCTGAGAAGCTGACCCCCAAGCAAGATTTCCTGCTCTTGTCCATTCGGGCTCACTCGGGCCAGTTGCAGGCGGCATTGGATCAAAGCGAAGCGGTGCTCCGGCGGGAACGAGGGGTCAAATTCAACGAAGATAACGACTTCGATCTCAAGACAGCCGACAAGTTCATCGAGCAGTTCGACGCCCTGACTTCGGCTGTAGGACTCATCGCCATCGCCATCTCCGCGGTTGGCCTGCTGGTCGGGGGCATCGGAGTGATGAATATCATGCTGGTGAGCGTGACGGAGCGTACTCGCGAAATCGGCATCCGCAAAGCCATCGGAGCTAGAGCCAGCGATATCGTGACCCAGTTCTTGTGCGAAGCCATGACCCTCACTTTTCTCGGCGGTGTGATCGGCGTGCTGCTCTCCCTCATCGTCAGTTTCATTCTTTTTGCCGTTTTACCGGACCTTCCCTCCACGATCCCCGTCTGGGCCGTCCTGGCTGGGCTGGGAGTATCGATCTTTGTGGGGCTGGTTTTCGGAGTGTGGCCGGCACGGGTTGCTTCCCAACTCGATCCGATCGAGTGCCTCCGGTACGAATGAGAGCGCTGGGCCCCCAGACCCACTCTCCCAAACCATGGCGCAGCTGGTAGCGCGGCGGGATCCAGTCAGCCTTCGACTTGACTTCTTGCCGAGTCCGACCTGCCGGCCCCGCCGGTGCGAGAGTCGGAAAGCGGCTTAGCGGCAAGTTCCTGCTTCAAGAGCGAGCGCCCTCGACTCAACCTCGACATGACCGTGCCCATCGGCACCTTCAGCATGGCGGAGACCTCCCGGTAGGAGAACTCTTGAACGTCCGCCAGCAGCAATACTTCTCGATACTTCGCCGGCATCCTGTGCAGCGCCGCCAGAATATCTTCGTCGGTCAACTGATCCGAAACGGGAGCCGTGTACTGCAGAGACTCTTCCAGCAGCTCCTCGCTTTCCCAGAACCACTTGAACCGCGAAGTCTTCCTTCGATGATGCTGAATCATGTGAAAGAGGATCTTGTGGAGCCAGGCCCGGCAATTGGTCCCAGCCTCAAAACGATGGAACGACTTCCAGGCCTGCAAGTAGGTCTCCTGCACCAAATCCTCGGCTTCTGTCGAATTGCCGATCACGTGTCTGGCGGTTCGGTAGAGTTCGTTCAGGTGTGGGAGGGCTGCCGCTTCGAATTCATCTATCGCCCGCTCCGGCGCGGCCCCCGAGGCCGAGCTGATTGGACCCGGAACAGCCCCAAACGACACGGAACAGGTCATGTTGGCAGGACTCATCACTACCTCGCTTGTTTTAGCTGCTCAACCAGGTAGGGTGGGCAGTGCGTTAAGACGATTCCATGCCCGCACAAGTCCCGGAACAGCCTTACCGCCTCGGGGCCGGCAAACAGAAGATCCTGCAGATCGAGCGTAAGCCGGCTTCCGCGGGCCAGAACCTGTTCACAGTACTGTCGGACCTCAGCAACCCAAGGACCCACCGCCGAGCCCTCTATGCGTGCCGTGACTTCGTCTCCTGAAATCTGAACTTGGGATATTCTCAGCATCCGTTAGCTCGTGGGTTCGCCGCTCAAAATGCAAGACCCGGTCCATTGGCTAAACCGTTTCGAGAAATTCATAATACCCACATTATCAATATGATAGATGAATCACGCAGTGAGTCTGCCGGGACTGACCACGACATTTCGTGGCGGCATTCGTGGGCCCAAGGCCTGAGCCCACGAAATCTCATGGAACCCCCTCTGGTTGTTCGTGGCTCGGCTCGAGCAAGGCATCGTTTTGATTGGTTGACTGGGCCGGCGAGATTTCATTTGCGCTCCGTCTTTTCACTTCCGCTCGATCCCTAGCTCGTGCTATCGTTTGCGCCCTCTGAAGAACCCTCTCCTCCCGTGCACTAAAAACACCTTGGCAGAACCCTGGAGTCTTCCTTCATGAATGGATTTGGATGGCTGGACTGGTCGATTGTTTCCCTTTATCTGGCGGGTACCATGTTTGCCGGATTGGCAATGCGCCGTTACGTGGGTAAGGTCGAGCACTTCATCGTGGCCGGCAGAGAGATGGATGTCTACCTGGGAGTGGCCTCGCTAGCTGCCACTGAGTTCGGCATTATCACGGCCATGTACACGGCCGAGCTGGGGTACAAGAATGGCTTCGCCGGAGCGACTCCGGGAATTCTAATGGCCATCGCCATGGCAGCGGTGGGCCTGACTGGATTTGTGATCAACCCGCTGCGCGATTCGGGAGCTCTCACCATTCCAGAGCTGCTTGAGAAGAAATTCGGTCCCTTCGTTCGCTGGCTGTCAGGAGTCGTCATCGTCCTGGGTGGCCTTCTGAACATGGGAGTCTTTCTGCGCATTGGCGGGGAGTTTCTGACGATCGTCAGCGGCATCCCACCGAAGTACCTGGAACTGACGATGACTCTTTTGCTTCTGATGGTGCTGGCTTACACGGCCCTGGGTGGGCTGTTGTCGGTGCTGGTAACCGACTACCTGCAGTTCATTGTGATGGGAATTGGGCTGGTGGTGGTTTCGGTACTAGTCTGGGCGAATGCAGGCTGGGAGAACATTGTGAGCGCCGTCCAGAGCAAGCTGGGGGCCGGTGCTTTCAACCCGCTTGTCAGCCCGCAAATGGGGGTAACCTACGTCTTCTGGCAAGCCCTGAACCAGTTAGCGGTGGTGTTGACCTGGCAAACGGTCATCCAGAGAGTGCTCGCGTCGCGGAATAGTCGAACCGCGAGACAGGTCTATACTCGAACCAGCTTCTATTTTGTCGGGCGGTTCCTCATCCCTGCTTTCTGGGGGATGGCTGCCCTCACTATGCTCAGCGCCTCGAATACACCAGCAAACTCGCTTCATGCGATGCCGAACTACCTATCCACACTCTTGCCTACCGGTCTGCTGGGACTGGTGGTGGCGGCCATGTTGGCAGCCGAGATGTCGACCGACTCGGCCTACATGCTGACGTGGGGAAGCATTCTTTATAACGACATCGTTTCGCCGCTGCGAAAAACTCCATTCTCGGAAAAGTCGGGGCTTTTGCTGAATCGCTTAATTGTAGTGGCCATCGGTGCGTTCCTGATGCTTTATGGTCTCTGGTATCAGCTGCCGGGTAGAGTCTGGGATTACCTGTCCATTACCGCTAACATTTACCTGTCCAGCATTTCAGTTCTGTTGGTGGCCTGTTGCTACTGGAAGCGCGCGAATACGACTGGAGCCGTGGCCGCGATTATTGGCGGAGCGGTCAGTCCGATTGTCTTTCTGCTCACCGGGCTGGCCGCCCACGTAGATGTTGCCGGCTTGATGTCGTTTGGCCTGGCGGCAGCCGGGATGATCATCGGGTCCTTGAGCGGAACGGCCAGGAAACCTGCCTAGAGGAAGAGACCCATGGGACCACTTCGTGATGTGAAGGAGACTTTCTGACATGCCTTCTCAGCCATTCTGGTTTTTTCTGACCTGGGTCTGCATCTTGTGGTACGGTTTCTTAGTGTTTTATGTTGGCTGGAAGGGATTTGGCGATATTCGGAGGATGATCTCCGATCTTGAAAAACGCAATGCACAACGCTAGCCGAGCACCGAGGCCACGAGTGTTCTCAAGGGCGGGGTCTGCTCTATTGATGGCTGCCCTGATCTTGCTCTCCGGCACGGCATTCTCTTCGGCTGACAAACCAACGTCCGGCACCCAGGCGGCCGCTTCGAAGCCAGTGAAGCAGCGCCTCAACATCAATCGGGCCTCCGTCGAAGAACTGCAGACCTTACCGGGAATCGGACCTGTTCTGGCCGGCCGCATTGTCGAATATCGACAGAAAAACCCTCCCTTTCGCAAAGTCGAAGAGTTACTGATCATCAAAGGTATCAGCAAAAGGAAGCTGGAGGCCATTCGCAGCCAGATTGTCGCTCCCTGACCTCCCCACCCTGTCGGAGGCGGCCGGTCCGCTCCACAAGGAGCCGGATCAAAAGCACAGTCCTTACTTCCCGGCAAGGGACGGTTCGTATAGAATGTCGTTGGTCAAAAGCGGCCGGTTCGGCTTCTCTTGTCTTCCGGAAATCCGATTCCCCCTATCTTCATCTGAGGAAGTGCGTCATGTTCAAGATCATCCCCACAGAGGAAAAGTTTTTTGAGATGTTCAACGCCATGGCCCAGAACGCCCATGAGGGCTCGCGGCTCCTGAAGCAGATGATGGAGCCCAACGCCGACATCCAGGACCTGGCTCAAGCCATCAAGGCGTTGGAGCACAAAGGCGATTTAATGGTCCATGAGCTGGTCACGAAACTGAACAAGACGTTTGTCGTGCCGCTGGATCGCGAAGATATTCACGGACTATCCAGCCGGATCGACGACGTGATAGATCTGATCGAGTCGGTGGCCAGGCGATTCGTCTTATTCAAAATCGTCGGAACCTATGAGCCGGCCGCTCGGATTGCGCACTTGCTCCATCGGTCCACCGCCGAGATTGTGGCCGCGGTGGGAGAACTCAAGAATGGGATGAAGGTGATGGGACATGTGATCGAAATCAATCGTTTGGAGGACGAAGCGGACCACATCTACCACGAAGCCTTGGGCAAGCTGTTTGAGACGGAAAGGGATCCCATCACGCTCATCAAGTGGAAGGAGATGATCGAGACCCTCGAAGCTTCGCTGGACCGCTGTGAGGATGTCGCCAACGTGATCGAAAGCATCGTTGTCAAGCACGCCTGAGCCCCTCTCTTCCGACCCTCCTTTCCGGCCGCCTGGTCGAGGATTCTCGCTCAATAGTCTGCAAAAGATTGTGAAACCGAAGGATCTACCCCAACGTCCTAAGCATGGAGCAGGCGAAATGGGAGTAGCGGGGGCGTTCTGCCGCCCGTTCGGCTTGAGTTCTCGAGAGGTTAGAGGCAAATGAATCGAAAAAAGGCGCTGAAATACGGGGTCTTGGCAGTAGTCGTTTTGGGCTTGCTGACTTGGGGATTTTCTTATTTCTTCAAGGGGGATCGGAGGCTCGCTGACAAGTACCTGACGGTAAAGGCACAAAGAGGGAATGTCAAGCGTACTGTCAGCTCCACGGGAACACTGCAGGCCGTGATTACGGTTCAAGTTGGCAGTCAGGTCTCAGGTCGGATTCAGGAACTTCATGCCGACTTCAATAGTGTGGTCAAGAAGGGACAGGTTTTGGCCGTCATTGACCCGGCGAACTTCGAGGCCCAGCGGGACCGTGCCGAAGCTTCCCTGGCCACAGCGCTGGCGGCGGTCAAAAACGCCGAGGCAAACCTGAACAATCGCAGGGCCGAACTGGTCAGCGCCAAAGCCAATCTGGAGGCGGCCAATGTCACCCTACGCGATGCTGAACGACAGCTCAAGCGGAGCCAGGGGCTCTTCCAAGACGGACTAATACCCGAGCGCGATCTGGACAACGCTCAGGCGGCATTTGAGCAAGCCACCGCTCGGGTGGCTCAGGCTGCGGCCCAGGTGACCCAAATTGAGGCCAGCATTCGATCCGCTCAGGCCCAACAGGAACAGGCCAATGCCAACGTGAAGCAGGCTCGAGCGGAATTGCAGATGGCCGAGGTCAATCTGCGTTACACCAATATCATCTCGCCTATCGACGGTGTGGTCATCGAGCGCAACGTGGACATCGGCCAGACCGTGGCTGCCAGTTTCCAGGCTCCCATCCTGTTTCTCATCGCCAATGACTTGACTAAAATGCAGCTGATCGCCCAAATCGATGAAGCGGACATAGGCGCCCTCTCGGAACAAGCCAAAGTGGAGTTTGCAGTGGACGCCTTCCCTGGACAAAGTTTTCGCGGGCGAATCTCTGAAATCCGCCTGAGTTCCAAACTTCCGGCCACCTCAACGAGCGGCAGCACTTCACAGGGCGGCGGAACGGCCTCCAACGTCGTGGTCTACAACGTCATGATCGACGTGGATAACCCCCAGTTGAAGCTCCGCCCAGGCATGACCGCCAACGTGAACTTCACGGTCGCCGACGCTCAGGATGTCTTGAAGGTAGCCAATGCGGCCCTTCGCTATCGGCCCGCCGACAAGGATCCCGCCGAGATTCAGAAATTGATGGGGTCATTCACCGGCTTGGTATCGGCCGACACTCACAAGCCTGGGGAGGATTCCGTTCGAAAGGAAGACTCCTTTGGTGATCCCTCCGGCCGGACGCGTCGCTGGCAAGCTGGGGGGGAGGGGCCTGGCTTGGCTGGCGAGCGAAGGCCGCGAAACGGTCCCGGAAGCGCCTCAGGATGGACCAGACGTCAAAGTGGAGCCCAGGCGACAGTGGGTCCTCCGGGAACCGAGATCTTCGGCATTGATCCTGGCCTTAAGATTCGATTCCCCCACGCAGAGGAACCGATGCCCGTTCCCGGAATGGTTTGGGTACTGGATGCCAAGGACCAGCCGCAACCGCGCAGAGTGAAACTCGGTATCACAAATGGACGAGAGACGGCCGTTTTAGACGGTGAGCTGAAAGAAGGCGAAACGGTCATCACCGGAGAAATCGGAGACACCGATGCACAAGGGGGCAGCCCATTCGCCACCTCTCCATTCCGTGGCGCCATGCCGAGAGGTGGTGGCCGGCGAGGAGGCCGCTAAGCCATGGCGGAAGCCACCTCGATCGACGTGTTGTCCTCCTGGTCCCGCTCGACCAAGGGCCGAGCGGGCGAGACTGCCATTTCGCTGCGAGACGTGACGAAAATCTACGACTCGGGTGCCGTTCGGGTAGAAGCACTGCGCGGCATCACGCTGGAGATTCTGCGGGGCCAGTTCGTGGCGATCATGGGCGCTTCCGGATCGGGCAAGTCCACCATGCTCAATATCCTCGGCTGCCTGGATCGTCCGACCCAGGGTACCTACCATCTGGACGGAATCGACGTCTCCACTTTTTCCGCTTCGCGACGGGCCGACATTCGCAACCAGAAGATTGGTTTCATCTTTCAGAGTTTCAATCTTCTGCCGCGCACTTCCGTTTGGGAAAATGTGGAGGCTCCCATGCTCTATGCCGGGATCCCCAAAACGGAGAGACGCCGGAGGATTGAGGAGGTCTTGCGCGTGGTCGGAATTCCCGATAAGGCCAAGGCGCTCCCCAACCAACTGTCGGGTGGACAGCAACAACGTGTGGCGGTGGCTCGAGCCCTGGTCAACCAGCCGGCCATCCTTCTGGCTGATGAGCCCACCGGCAATCTCGACAGCGCGACCTCAGAAGAGATCATGAAGTTTCTCCAGCGGCTGAACCAGCAGCAAGGAATTACGCTCGTGATGGTCACTCACGAACACGACATTGCAGCCTATGCGGGACGCGTCATCCACATGAAAGACGGTTGCATTTTGAGTGACGACTTGAATTCCTCCTCCCTCGCTTGAAACCTTGCCGGGGCCTTGGCGCTCCTGGCTCAAATAGAGAGGATCGCTTCAGCTGGCGGCGTTAGACGTTTGTAGACAAAGAAGGAACTCTTCATGAATTCATGGACTGTCTTCAAGATCTCCTTAAAGGCGTTGGGCCGGAATAAGGTCCGTTCTGTCCTCACCATGTTGGGAATCATCATCGGAGTCGGGGCCGTCATCGCCATGGTCAGCTTGGGATCCGGTGCGCAGCGACAGGTCCAGGAAGAGATCGCTGCAATGGGCACCAATACGCTTCAGGTCTGGACCGGGAGCATGCGGTCGTTCGGAGTGAGGGGCGGCATGGGGAGCAACAACACCCTGACGGCCGATGACTTTGAAGCCATCCTTAATGAGTGCCCCACCGTAAAGGCCGTTAGTCCCAGCGCCTCGACTATGGCCCAAGTGGTGTTTGGCAATCAGAACTGGAACAGCCGAATAGAAGGTTACAACGAACAATACCCTACCCTGCGGAACTGGAAGGTGGTGCAAGGCAATTTCTTCGACGAAAGCCATGTGAAATCGGCTTCCCGCGTGGCGGTTTTGGGACAGACAGTGGTTAATGAGCTGTTCGATGGTGGCGACCCGATGGGCCAATCCATTCGCATCAGGAATTTGCCCTTCCAGGTCTTGGGCGTCCTGGACAAGAAAGGGTTTAACGCCTGGGGCCGCGATCAGGACGACGTCATCGTGGTGCCCTATACCACGGTTCAGAAGAAGTTCCAAGGGGGGGTAACGTACGTTCAGTCCGGAATCGTCGGTGCGGTAAGTGCCCGGGCAACCTACGCAGCGCAGGAACAGATTACAGACCTGCTCCGCCAAAGGCACCGTTTGGGTCCCCTGCAGGATGACGACTTCACCGTGCGGAATCTGAGCGAGATCGCTGAGGCGGCGGATGCTACCAACCGCATCATGACTGCTTTGCTGGCCAGTATTGCCGCCGTCTCCCTGCTCGTGGGCGGAATCGGCATCATGAACATCATGCTCGTGGCGGTCTCAGAAAGAACGCGAGAGATCGGGATTCGCATGGCGATTGGCGCGCGCCCCAGCCACGTCCGGATCCAGTTCCTCTCCGAATCGATTGTCTTGTGTATTTGCGGCGGTCTACTGGGCTTGCTTGTGGGAGTCGGCAGTTCCATGGGTATAGCGCAGTTCCTGGGCTGGCCGACCCTCATCTCTCCCAGTTCCATCATCATTTCCATCCTGTTCTCAGGCGGAATCGGGATCTTCTTCGGCTACTACCCTGCCCATAAAGCGGCCGGACTGGATCCGATCGAAGCCCTCCGCTACGAGTAACTTTCCGTCTCGCCCGGACGTTGAGTTCAGACAGGCCGGGCCTCCGCCGACCGACACGATCGCCGACTCGAAGGCGGCTGTCCAGACCTTAGCCGTCCTCCCGGGGCTGGTGGTGGAAACCTGCGGTGCCGATAAGACAGGCTGAAAAGGTTGCGCTATGATGGAAGCCATGAGCCCAGCGGTCTGCCTTTCGCCGAAGGGATTACCGATTGCCATTGCGCTGTTTCTTGCTTGCCCTCTGTTCGGGCAAACCATCACCCACCAGGTCAGCTTTACGCCCACCGTGGTGAGTGCCACCGGTCTGGCGGAGGTACTGGGAGAGATTCGGCTGACTCAAACCTCGCCCGGCGGCGGAAGTCAGACTACTACGGCCAGCACAGTTCGTCTCACCTACAACGTCCCGATCACAAACCTTTTTGTGGGGCGCAAGGCAGTCGACCTGGCCACCAGCACCATCAGTGATGTTGGCGGCATCACCATCAGTCTCTCGGGTGGCTATGGGGCTGCCGGCATCGCTGCCGAGGTGGCGAATCTTACGGTGGGCGACAACGTGAATGGCGTTTTGACCTTGATCATTCCACAGGGACTCACCATTTCTCAGGGCGACCAGATCCGCGTGAACGGTGTGCGCGGCGACGTTACCGCTCTCAATGTCAGCGACACCGTCACATGCCTGCTATCGGCCGCCCCCAGTTCGAGTCATTCTTTTCTGAATCTCGACGTCATTCGTGTCGGACTGATTACAGACAATTCGCTGAAGATCACCACCTCGGAACTGCCCGACGCCTTCCTGGCCATGGACTACCACCAAACCTTGAGCGCCGCCGGTGGCGTGGCGCCTTATTCCTGGCGCGTCGTCTCAGGCGTGCTCCCCATTCCCATGTTTCTCAATCCTCACAGCGGGGAGATCGTTGGAGGACCGGCACAAGGCGGTAGTCATTCATTCGTCGTCGAGGTTGAGGACAGCATCGGTTCCACCACCACGCGAGCCTTCGTCATTCGTGTTCAGGGAATCCAATCCAGCCATGCGGGGATCTTCTTCTCGAGTGTCCCAGTGGGATCAACTTCCATCCGTAGAATTCACCTGACCAACGTCGGGACAGCTACGGTTCAGGTCAGCTCCAGCTTGACGGGCCACGCCGCCTTCTCGGTCCCGATGCCATCGTTTTCGCTTGAAGCCGGAGAAGCCAGAGAAGTCGAGATTGCGTTTACGCCATCGCAAGCAGAGGTCGGCAGGACCACCACCGGCTATGCCCTCTTTCAAATCCCTGGTTTTGGCCAATCCATCACCTTAAGCGGCACCGCGATTTCGGCTCCCTTCTCGGTCTCGCTCCTGCCGCGCTCAGGGCCAACCGTGGGAAATACTCGGATCCGCATCATTGGCTTGACTCCTGACACCGTGACGTCGGTTCGGCTGGGAGGTGTTCCTCTCACAGATCTGTCGGCCGCACCAGACGGCACTTTGCTCGGGACCTCGGGGCCCCACGAAGAGGGTACTGTGGATTTGAGTCTGGACTTTCAGGACGGACAAAACTTTGTTGTAGCCGGCCGCTACCGCTACCAGAATCTTCCGGCCGTGGTCCCTTCCCCGGGGGACTTGCGAGTCCGATTCGTGGCGGACACACCAGAACTCCGAAGCAATCTCGGCATCAACAACGTCGGCGAGGTGGCCGCCAGTGTGGCGGTTTCCTGGATCGACAACAACGGCTTGCTGGTGGCCCAGAAGACGGTATCTGTTCCCGCGCACGGATTGCGGCAGATCGATCATATCGGCCGGTTCCTGGAGGACGAAGAAGCGGCCACGGGTCGGGAAGGCTACCTCCTGCTCAGTTCGACTCAGCCTATCGAAGCCTGGTCATCACAGGTTGACAACCTGACGCAGGATCCGAGTCTACAGGTAGCCGCGCGCCAAGGGGCCTCCCGACTAGTCATTCCTTCTTCAGTGGCCAATGCCCGGTTCCGCACCGCGGTGATGATCGTGAACCTGAGGCCCATAAAAGGCACGGTTGATTTGACGGCGTTCACCCCCAAGGGAACCGCTCAAGCGGTCGTGACGCATGTTGACATCGCGGCCGGCGGTTTCCTTTATATTTCCGACTTCTATCGAACGGCCGGCTTGCAGAGTGGAGTAGGTCCCATTGAGATCGAAGGCAGCGAAGGACTGGAACTGGCTGCACTGGCTCGCGTCGACAGTATCGAACGAACCAGCGGATATTTCGAGGCCGTGCCTGCTCAGTCCGCAGCAAAAGAAGTTTGGATCCCGTTCTCGACAGACACCGATGCGTTTCGCACCAATCTGGGCATTCAGAATCGAGGGAGCATCCCGGCACAAGTCACCATCGCCCTGTTCAACATGGGTGGGTTGACCGAAGGGAGCTTTGTGGCAACCCTCGAGACAGGAGAGTTGTTTCAATGGAACGACATCAACCGGGTGCTTTTGAATCGATCCGGAATCACCCAAAGCAACGGGTGGCTGCAGATCCAATCTTCCGAGGAAGCCATCGCCTGGACTTCTTTGATCAACAATGCCACTCAGGACCCTGGTTTCACGGTAGGACGTCAAGGCGGTTCAACCCGATTGCTGATACCCTCAGCCACGAGTGTCGGTCGCTTTCGATCCAATCTGGTCGTCGTGAATGCCAGTCCTGCCCCCAATCTAGTCGTGCTTACCGCTTATTCGCCCGAGGGCGATATCCGCGAATCTGCGCCCATCACGCTGCCGGGGCATGGTTTCATCGTGTACGACGATCTGCTCGGCTCACTCGGGTTGTCCGGTTCGTTCGGGCCGGTGGAACTTGTGTCTCTAAGTGAAGCCCCACTCCTGGCCATCTCGCGTGTCGACAGCGGCCAGGGAACTAGCGGCACGTTTGACGCATTGTCCCAAGTTCAAGTGACGGGGCTACCTTGACACCCAGCGATGGTGGCCATTAAGATTCGACCGCGAAGTATGGCCCGGAGACGGCCGCACTCGAATGCTTGTTTTGTGGAAGCCGCCCAGGGTCTGTCGATTCTGTGGCCTTCGAACTGAGTTTCCTATGTCGCGTGTGTTAGCGCCCTTCCTTTTGTTCCTGTGGATTCATTGCGGAGAGGCTTCCCAGATGGTTGCTTCAGAGTCCAGTCTCACATGGAAATTCAACAGCCTGGAGCAATGTGCAGGCATGCCAATCACCGTATTGGGAAACCCCAGGTTGATTCAGGAGCCTTCAGGCCAGGCTCTTGAATTCGACGGATCGGACGATGGCATTCTACTGCCCATTCATCCCATGAAAGGATGGACCCGATTCACGCTGGAGGTCATCTTCTATCCCGCCTCGAATGGTCCCAAGGAGCAGCGCTTCTTTCATGTCCAGGAGGATGACAGTGAAAACCGGGTTCTGATTGAAACCCGTCTGACAGGAGACGGCCGCTGGTTTCTAGACACCTATATTCGTTCAGGACCGACTGACCAGACCCTGTATGCCGACCGGTTTCTGCATCCTACCGATCAGTGGCACCACGCGGCGCTGGTGTTCGATGGCAAGGAAATGTCCCACTACGTCAACGGACAAAAAGAACTGTCCAGTCCCATCGTCTTCACGGCACTCGGACCCGGAAAGACCTCTGTCGGAGTTCGGATGAACCGGGTGTTCTGGTACAAGGGTGCCATTCGATTGGCTCGCTTCACCGCCCGCGCGCTTGCTCCCTCCGAATTTCTCAAGCCCTAAGGAAGGCTTCTGCATGCCATTGGTTGTCAGGTTGGTCATTTTGGGAGTTGCGATCCTCGCACAGTGGCCCGGTCAGGTCGTAATGGCCTGGCAAGGAAAGACCCGGAACCTGGTGCTCATCACCCTCGATGGGGTTCGAACCCAAGAGATTTTCGGCGGCCTTGACCGGGCTATCCTGGAGAGCACAGTCCCGAAGGGACAGGTCGAAAAGACCCGTTCCTATCAGAAATACTGGGCCGCGACGGCTGAGGAGCGGCGCCAGAAGCTGATGCCGTTCTTTTGGGGCGTCTGGATGAAAGAATTTGGCTCGATTGCTGGAAATCGGGCACTGGGAAGCACGATCCAAGTCGCCAACGGACATCGTTTTTCCTACCCAGGTTACTCCGAGATTCTGACCGGCGAAGCGCATGACGATGTCATCAACAGCAACGACAATCGCCAAAATCCATTTCCAACGGTTCTGGAGTTCCTGCGGGAAAGGCTGGGCCTTGCTTCACCCCAGGTAGCTGCTTTCGCTTCCTGGGAGACCCTGAATTGGATCGCCGAACATGCACCCGGATCGATCACCATCAACGCGGGGTTCGAACCCTACTCCAACCCGGCGTCCAATATTGAGGAGCTAAGCCGCCTCCAGTTCGAAACCCTCACCCCTTGGTCCACGGTGCGTCACGACCTGTACACCTTTCGTTTCGCCATGGCTCATTTGGAAACGCATCGGCCACGGGTGTTGTACATCAGCCTGGGGGAAACCGACGATTGGGCTCATGACGGCAACTATGCGAACGTCCTCGAAGCTCTGCATCAATCCGACCTGAGGCTTCAGCATCTGTGGGAATTTCTGAAGCAGCACAAGCAGTATGACGGGCAAACCACCATTCTGCTGACCGTGGACCACGGTCGCGGCAACCACGTGAAGGACTGGCGAAACCACGGAAAGGATGTCGAAGGGGCGCAATACATCTGGCTGGCCGTCATCAGTCCCGATGTCGACACGCGTGGCGAATGGAAAGCTTCGGGAACGATTTACCAGAACCAGATCGCTGCCACCCTTTGCCGTTTTTTGGGGCTTGACTATACCGAAGGCCGCCCAAACGCGGGGAAACCGATTTACCAGCTGTTTCCCGATTCACGGCAGATCCACTAAAGCAGTGCCCGTGTTTCTGCCGAAAAAGACCAACATGAACCCTTCGGAACTGGACCAACTTTGTGCGGTCGCAGCAGGCTTGCATGACCGGGGGTATGCCTTCGGATCGACCGGAAGTCTTAGCCTTCGAGCGGATGACTACGTCTGGATCACCCCCACCGACAAACCCTTGTCCGGATTGACGACGGCCCAGCTGGCTTGCCTGGCTCCCGATGGAAGGTCACTAAACCGAAACGCTCCTCCCAACGACTCGGCTGTTCATCTGGCAATTTATCGCTGTCGGCCCGACGTTAACGCCGCGATCCACCTTTACTCCAACTACGCTGTAGCCGTCTCCTGCCTGGAGCGGCTGGATCCAGTGCAGCCACTGCCCATTCTCACCCCGCAATACTTGATGAGTGTGGTCCCTCTGGCAGTGATCCCTTACTTCCCGTTGGGGTCGGAACAGCTCGCGGAGGCAGTGGCCACGGAAGCACAAACTCATCAGTGCCTTCTTCTTCGCAACCAAGGCTCGATGTGCATGGGAAGCACGCTGAGCGAGGCCTTGAATCGAGCCGAAGTCCTGGAAGCCAACGCCCGGCTGTTTTTCTTGCTGCGCGACTTACCCGTTCATACGCTCGACGGAGAAGCCCGCAATCATGCACCTGCCGCCAACCAGGACGCAAGATAGTCTGCAACGGCCGTCCCTCGGCGGCTGAAGTTCTTATCCATCGAGGCCCTCCATGAAAACCTGGCGTGCTGCCGTCTTTGGCTGCGGAATGATCTCCGAGTTCCATCTCAAGGGATGGCGGCGCTGTCCGGATGTACAGGTTGTCGCTTTGGGTGATGCCAGCCTGGATTGCGCCAAACGGCGCCGAGCGGAGTTCTGTCCTGAAGCCCTCTGTTTTGACAATCTGGAAACAATGCTTGCTGCGGCGGCTCCGGACTTCGTCGACATTCTCACCCCGCCGCAGTTCCATCGTGAGCACTGCTTACAAGCGGCCCAGGCGGGGGTCCACATCATTTGTCAGAAGCCTCTCTGCTATGACTTGCGCGAGGCTTGGAGCCTGGTGAACGAACTGGAGTCCTATCCCCGTCAATTTGTTGTGCACGAGAACCACCGCTATCGGCCCTGGTTTCAGGCTGTGCTTCGCCACCATCGCCAGGGACTCTTTGGAACTCCACAGTTTCTTGGCCTGGAGCAAAACGACCCCTTCGAGCCTGCTGAATTCTTCAAACTTCACTCCCCGCTTGGCATCTACCTGGAATATGGGACGCACTTGGTGGACATGATTCGTGCTTTGCTGGGCGAGCCGCGGCGGGTGTACGCCCGCTTTCACTATCCCAATCGCAAGGTGGCGGGCGAGAGCTTGGCTCATGCCGTGTATGAGTTCGACTCGACCACCGCCGCCGTCAACATCGCCTGGAAGGCGAACGGTGTGTCGCAGGGTAGCTTCCTGCTGGAGGGCGACGCGGGAGAGGCACACTACGAGGGTCGAATGACCCGCGGTGACGCGGCCCGCTTCAGGCTGGTCCAAGGCAAGACGGTTCTGCTCGATGAACAGCGCAACTCCACTGAGGACTACGAGGACAGTTTCTATTTCTTTGAACGTCACTTTGTCGACGGTCTGGCAGCCGGCCGTTACGGAGTCCCCTCGGTAGCGGAGAACTTCAATACGCTCCTAGCCACTCTGGCCGCCTATGAGGCCGTGAAGCGACAGGCACCGATAGACATTCGGACCTTCGCCGAAGCGAGTGGCTGCTGCAAAACGGCCTAGTCCGTGCTTCCCCCGGCCGCAATCCATATCAGTCTCCGCAACCTTGGGCCATGGAAGCCACGCCCAGGCATTGACCTGGGCGAGGAACCTCATATAATCATCACGCGATTCAACACTCCCGGCGCATTGAGATCGCTCTGACGGCAGCCACCTGCTCCTTGGTCGTGTTGAAACGGTGTGGGCCCTTTCGACGGTTATGCGGTGGGCTCACATTCTCTTGGGTCACTACTCGTTCCAGCCCGAACTCGTTTCCACAGAGAGGAGACCAATGGGGAAAACGATCACCCTTGGGGAAGAACACTATGTCCGATTCCTTGACCTGATTACAGCGCTGGAAGAGCAGTCCGCGTTGTTTGCTCTGACCACTCTGGAGTATGGCGTCACGCTTCGAGTCATCGCATCCGAAATGAGAGCCCTACTGGAAGCCAATGTCCTGGTGGAAGAACTGCTGGATGAGTTGGATCAAGCCTTCCCTGAATCAACAAAGGCAAAAGCTCAGCAAGCTTGACCGGTGAATCCTCCGAAGGATTCCAGGTGGTGCGGCTTGGATCCTGGGGGACCTTCATAGAAAGGGACTGAGATTTTATCGGCTGAGTTGGAGTTCATCGTGACTATATGGCGACATGGGAACCTTGGAGTTCATGAAAGTGAGCGCGGCAACCCCAGTCACAGACTGTAGAGCTGCCGGAGATCCCAGCTGGAAAGGTCCGCCAGCGGCAACCCACCTACCCTCCATTCCTTGTTCAGGTCTTCATCGCGCACGCATCTGACCAGTACGCACGGACGATGACGGCTCATGCGGCCTGGCTCGAAGGCCGGCGCAAACCCCGTCTGGGTCAGGAGGTCCCGTTGGGGGCCGGAGAACGCTCCTCCCCAGACAAACAGTTCCTCCAGGCTGGCCTCGGCGAGGACCACCCGCAGCAGATCGGAACGAACCTCCTGATTCGTTCCCTCCCAATCCACAATACTGATCCTTCGACGTTTGGCGTAGACGGACGCGGGCTGCTCTAAGACCAGAAAACCCTCCAAGCCGGTGTCGTACCAGAACAGAAAGCGGTAGCGGCAGGAAGGATTCTTATAGCGCCAAGCCAGGTACTGGGCATCTCTAACGTGTCGGATGCGCCCATCCCCACCGATTCGTTGTACCAACTCCGCCATCGCCTCCGGACGTGCGCTGGATTCAACGATCACCCGCCCGGCGGGTCGCTTTGGGGTGATTCGATCCAACGCGCACAACATCCTTTGGGATCTCATTTGCGAAACTCGGGACTGGTATCTCCACAGGAAAGGCGTCTTGGACAGGCGGTGCTCAAGCTTCTGCCATACCGTGGGTCTTGAACGGCGACTCATGCCTTGCAAGGATCCAGTGCTGCGCCATCCCGTCGCCAACGAAGCCACAAAGGTGACGGGCGAAGCACTCAGGTTGAGCAGGTGTCGATACCCCATTCTGTCTAAGTCCTCAAGAGCCGCCTGCATGATCATGGGAAACAGCCCCCGATTACGGTGGTCGGGCGCAATGACCAAGTCCGCCGCGGTCAGGGCTTGAAAGGCATCCACCGTTTCACCCATCTCCCATCTTGCACCGCAGATTCCTCTCATCCCAACAAGTTTCCCCTCATGCAGGACCAGGTAAATCAGCGGCGAGTCCAGATAGGGACAGCGCTCGTATTTCCACTCAAAATAGGCCGTGTTCCAAGCCAAGTCAGGACTCCAAAGATGACCTTGCAGCGCGATAACCTGGTCTCGGTATTCGGGAGTGTACTTGACGATGCTGTAGCTCAATGGGTGGGTGGACTTTCCGCCCTCAGATGGAACAGGCCGCGATATTACCGGTTTTGTCGGTGCTTTTGGACGAAGCACAAGATATCTTCGACGGTGTCCCACTCTCGAGTGACGTCAAAGGACGTCAAATCGACTGCGGGACCCACGTGTTCTTCGATCCAGGTGGCGAGGTTGAACAACGCCAGGGAGTTGAGCAAACCCGATTTGATGAGCGAGGTTCGTTCATTCAGCTCACCGTTAAACTGAATCTCTTGACTGCGCACCAAGTTCAGTAGCTCATTTTGCAGGGACATAAATCCTTTCGCGCCGGCGCAATCCAGAGGAGCGAATCTTCAGGAAACCGTGCGCGGATCTGTCGGCGCTGCCGTCGCACATTTGGAGGCCACATCCGCCCGGCTGACTTTACCGCGGGACGTCCGTGGAATTTCATCGAGTAGAAACCACCTCGACGGCATCTGATGTTTGGCCAGATATTGTCCCATCCAGGCAAACAGACTTTTCAAGTTCTCCTTCTGCGGCGGTTTCAGCACCAAGGCGATTCCTACGTCCTCCCCATACAGCGGATCCTCGTAACCGAAGCTGCAGACGTCTACGGTTTCTTCATACCGCTCAACCACGGCATCAATGTCGGCCGGGAATATCTTCATTCCGCCTTTGTTGATCTCTTCCCGTTCCCGACCGCGAAGGTAAAGAAGGCCACGATCATCTATGAAACCAATGTCACCGGTCACGAACCAACCCTGGCTAACCACTTGGTTGGTGAGATCATCGCGACCCAAGTATCCCTTCATCAGCGCCGGAGTGTTCAACCAGACGTAGCCCGATTCCCCGGGGGCGCACACCTCGCTCATCATGGCCGGGTTCTCTGTGCTCTTGCTCTTGAGGATCCTGACTACCGATCCCCAGGGCTCGCCGATGAGTCCATCTTCCGGTATGACACCCGGCACCGTGGTTCCCGCCACCCAGCTCCCGGTTTCCGTGATCCCGTATGCGTTACAGACTTCACCGGCTCCCGTCCAATCCTGAATGCCCTTCCACAGGTGGGCAGAAAGTGGAGCCGACCCACAAAAGACTCGTTCGACGCTTCTTCCTTCAGGACGCTTGCTGGCCTTCAATGCCAGACGCCAGACGGTGGGCACTGAGGAAAGGAAGGTAATGCCAAACTGGTCGATCAAGCGGCCCAGCTGTAACACGATGTCAGGCCGAAACGGAGGAAGAATATGGAGATCGTTCCCAGACAGCCACGGGAACAAACAGTTGCAGATCAGGCCGTGTCCGAAATGAGTGGGTAAGAGACAAAGCGTCTTTCGGAATTTCTGTAATCCGAGACTCTGCCGCAAGGTGATCCAGCGGGCCCTTAGGGATCGATGCGTATGCACGACCCCTTTCGGCTGGCCGGTTGTTCCCGAAGTGAACAGGATCAACGCCGGGTCGTCCAGATTAAGCCGAGGGCCGAACGACTCCCATCCGGTATTCTTCTCCGAAACAGTGTCCGCGTCGAATGTGCTGAGAGCCCGCACCCCCTGCTTGGAAAGCCGCGCTCGCACGCCTTCCTCGACCGACTGATGCCACAGCGAAAAGCGGGGCTGAGCTGATTGGGCCAGCGTCGCGACCTCAAATTCAGTCAGCCGCGCATCGATGGGCACGGCGCAGGCACCCAGCGTCCAGACAGCCAGGAGGTCCACAAAGAACTCAAGTGTGTTTCCGTAGTGAAGAAAGACTTTATCCTGCGGGGCCAGACCCTGATCGGCATAGTACGCAATCCGCTGACGGTAGCGGCGCATCACCTCATCGCGCTTCCACTCTCGCCCCGTCAGGGGCTCAATCAGGTTTCCAACAGAGAGATCCAGGAACATGGAATACCATCCTCAAGGTTTTGGCAGCCCAAAGACTGAACGGAGGCCACACCTCGCTGTGCTCGCAACCAGGATTTGAGGAACGCCGAGCGCGACTCCCACATCAACTCAGGGACCAGACTCTCAGGGTTTCTTCAGTCAGCCGTTCTCAGGGAGTAACGGAGTTCTGTACCGGCCAGCGAGATTCTACCACCAATTTGTGAGGATCAGCTCAAGGCTTCCAAGGTCGCTTGCGAGGGCCTGTCGGTGTTTCAGTGACTGGCCGTAATTTCAAGGAACCGCACGCCGACCAGGTTTCTTTTCTCGTCGAACCGGGTCACGTGTCGAATCTCGGTTTGAAGATGCAGGAAACGTCTGGGACTGGAGATAAAGATCAAAAGCGGCACCGAAGGGTCGGGCTCGCGGTCCAGGAGCAACCCCATTCCCTCTTCGCTTCCATTCAGAGTTTCCGCAGGGACGCTGAAGTGATGTCCGTTCCGGTCGATGCCACTGGCTTCGACTTGCATTTTGACCTGGTAGCGCGGAAATCTCCGCTCTATCGGGTAAGCGACGCTGGCCATCGGAGTGAACTCTCCTTAGTCGTCAGTTCGCTGTTCTTTTCGGATGCTTTGAGCAGATGGGTTAGCACCGTCTACCCTTAAGAGGGAGTCTGACTTGTCGTCAGGCGTCGATTGGGGGACGGTCGGACGAAGATGTCTCGGAGGGGCGGACTCGCAATCTCTCGCCAGATTGCGAGTCCTTTTCGGAAGGAAGCGGAGCCCAAGGCGGTCCGCGAAACTGGCCTCAGCGGTCGGCCGAAACTTCAAAGCCCACGCTGGCAGAGTAGGGCTGCTCATCGGCCGTAGTCAACCAGCAACGGGCTGTGTATCCACCGGGATTGAGCAGATTCCCGTCACGGTCAGTCAAGGGCACCTCGGCAATCCAGTTCTTTTCGCCTGGGCCCACTCGTTCCAGACCCACCAGCTGCAGGAACACCCTTCCATCAGACCAGCGACGAATCACCTGCCCGGTTCCGTCCAGCAATTCGAGGTCAAAGCGCTGTCCACTTGAAAACGCCAGTTCCAGAGGCTCGGGGTGGGTGTTCCTCAAGGTGATTCTGGCTACCATCGTGGGAGGCACGAGTCGGGTCGTGTAACGGAACCGGTCAAGGGAAAGGCCAAAACTGATCTCTGGCCGAGAGACCGCTGTCGTCTCTCCCAAACGCGCATAGATCAAGCTCCAAGTCTGCGGCCCTGCGAAGGTTGTCGTCCTGCGCTCCACCAGGCCAACAGAAGGCGCAAAGCCGTCGTGTTCGAGACCTGCGTCGGCACAACTTGCATCCGGATAGCTGACGCCTAACACTTGTTCAAACGTTCCTGCCGGTGTCTCGACCCGTCCGTCGCGTTCTTCCATGCGAGCAACTGGATTACAGGGGTGGATGGAGGTGTTGAAGGTCTCACCGGGTTGAGCCGAGAACTTCACCCACACTTTTTCTTGTCCCGTCTCGCGATCCAGGCTCAACAGGGTGCCCTCTTCCGACATCCTCAGCCAAGCCGCTTCATCAACCAGCCCTGTCACTAGAAAATATTCGCGCTCGTCAATCTGCGTTGACTCCACAACCTCGGTTACCCTGTGCGTTCCCCCAACCGCCCCCGACACGCGGTAGATCCACTGATTGCCAACTCTAAGCGGAAAGAAGTCGGTCTGAGCCCAAGCCCATTCTGGGGCAAACACGAACAAAACCATTTGAAACGCTAATAAAAGCCGTAGCGACATTGATTTCTCCTAGCGATGTTGTCGGCGGGTCCATTTCAAGAGGAGCACTGAGCTGACGAAGTCCCTTCACCAGCTGCCGCCCTCCCGAGATCGGGCGACCGGACATGCTGTGAGCCAACCCCAGCCGAACCAGCCACCTTGATCAGACTCTCTGTTCCGTTTTAGCTCCCGCCGAAATGAGGTTTATAGTTTGCTTCAGTATTAGAATCTGAAAACGTCGCGCGACTTCCTGCCGAACCGGTCTTCAGTCAGCACCTAGATGATTCCTGGAAAAATTCAGTTGCTTCGCTGGCGCAACTGAGTCACTAAATCGGAAAAACTCCGAGAATTTCATAAGAGATGAGACAAACAACAGCGATAGCTTCGGGCGGGCGTTCCGGTATGAATCACAGACTGCGGTGGGGCGCTGATGAGAGTTCAGAAACGGCCGACCAGCACCGACGAAGCGCTCGGCATTGGCGCTGGCCTGTCTTTATCCCCAACTCCGCCGACTAAGGCAAGACGATCTTCTTGGCGTTTTCCATGGCCTCACCAAAGACCTCGGCAGGCATCAGTGGGGTGAATCGGGGGTTGGTTCCTGCAAACCAGGTGAGCACGTACATCAGCTCAGCGATTTTGGCCGGCGTCTCCAGTTCCACGAGCATGAAGGTACGGCGTCTGGTCGGATCACCCCAGAATGATTGGGGGCGAAACCGTTCCTTGATCTTAGCAATGGTTGGACCGGGTCCACTTCCCCTATCAATCTCGGTCGCTTTTTCCATGGAGCCTTCGACTTCTACCAAATACAACACGGCGTCTCCTCCTTCTGTCCCTTGTTCCCCAGTGACCGTAACGCTGTGAGGCTTGCAAGGGTAGTGCGCTAGCGATCAAGAGGGTTCGATCACGCCAGCTTGTGAGATAAGCAATGACCGTCACACGGATGCTGGAAGCAGGCTCGCCCACCAGCCTGCCTCGAATCCGGGGTGCCCACTTGCGCTCAACTGGACCGCTGCAGGTCTGAGACGGCGCCTGATGATCCGAAGGAGCCCGCCGACCGGTCCCTTCTGAGATCAGGGTCCGTCTGCGCCGGCCGCCGAGGCGGGCGTAATGTTCTGATTCATCCGGAACAGGTTCGTGGGGTCGAACTTGGCTTTGAGCGCTCTCAGCCGTGCCAGTTTTGCTCCGTAAGCAGTTTTGAGTCCGTTATCCCCTTCGTCCCCACCCATGTAGTTCAGGTAGGCGCCCGGCGCAGAAAATGGGCGCATGGCTTCGAAGAAATCCCGTGTCCAGGTGATGTTGCGGGACGTATCCTTCGCATCCGACCAGGCAGAGGTCACCACGAAGTTGTATCGCCAGGTGCGATGGCCGAAGGCCGTGGCCGCTTCCGGAACCCGATCCCAGGCGCTGTTGCCATAGTGTTCCAGAACGATCACAGTCAGCGGCGAGGGGACCCGAGAGAAGAAGTCGACGGCGACATCGATGGCGGCGTCGCTTAGGGTGGTCAAGTAGCTCGACTTCCAATACCCATGCATTCCGGACGGCCAAAGGAAATCGGCCATGCGCTGGGCCTGGTTGTAAAGCATAGGCTGGAAGGTGTCGACCAGCGGAGAACCATAGTCCCGCAGCGGCCGCAGCGCCTTTTCGCCGTCCTCGATCGCTCCAGCATAGACCCCACCCAGTCCCACGACCGGCGTTCCCTGGAGCGCGGCCGGCGCTGAGGGATCCTTTGGGAAATGGAACAGAAGCGCTCCTTGCGTGGACTCGGGCGGCGCCGTGGCCTCCAAGTCACGCCAGCGGCGGATGGCCGCCGACGCAACGGCAGCCGGATGAAGCACGATCCCTGCGAGCACCTTGTCCAAGGGATGTGCCTGGAACTCGAAGGAAGTGACCACGCCGAAATTGCCGCCGCCGCCGCGTACGGCCCAGAAGAGATCCGAGTTCTGGTCATCGCTGGCCGTGACCAGGCGGCCGTCGGCCAGCACCACTTCAGCCGAAAGAAGGTTGTCGAGGGCCAGGCCATGCTTGCGCAAGAGCCACCCAAAGCCTCCCCCCAGCGTGAGGCCCGAGACCCCTGTCACCGAGACGAAGCCGCCCGTGGCGGCCAGACCGTAAGGTTGGAGGGCATCGTTCACCTCACCCCAGTTGCACCCTCCCTCCGCCCGCACGGTTTGGGCTGCAGCATCCACGCTGACACTCTTCATGAGCGACAGATCGATGACCAGCCCGCCATCGCAAACGGCATACCCGGCAACATTGTGTCCCGTGCCCCGGACAGCAACCAGCAACTGCTCCTGCCGAGCAAAACGCACCGCCTCGCTCACGTCTTGCGGGTCGGCGCAGCGAGCAATGACAGCGGGCCTTCGATCGATGGCTAAATTGAAGACGGCGCGGGCAGCATCGTACTCCTGGTCGCCCGGAAGGATCAGGTGACCCCGAAAGCGGGATTTCAGTTGGTGGATGGCAGATGAAGCAATCATGGCGACCTCCATTCCTGCAGCCAATAACGAAAGGGCGAGCGGCGTCTCTCCAGTCGCTAGCGGCTCTCGCAACCTTTCAACTTAGAATCCTGATCGATGTTAGGGATAGCCTACCCCGTAGGGCGTCGTGCGGCAAGGCAGAAATGTCCGCATTGGGAATCAGGAAGGCAGAGGCCCTAGACGCAGATCCGAAGTCCGGAGCGGTTGCTTCTGCGTTCCGAGGACCACCTAGCGGCACGCCTCTTTCCCTGCCCCTTGAAGTGGTAGCAACGTCTCATCCAGGGAGCTGCTGGAATCAGGTGACCGCAGGAAAATCCCGTTTACTCGCCATCATCCCCAAAGACAGACAGGCCCTCACCGTACGGATTCCATGGCGAATCGAGCTGGTACCGGCTGCCGGCCCCGTGCGGGTTGAAGATCGAATCGGGTGAGTACTTCGAACCAAATCGACCATATGGATTACTGATTGAATCCGGATCGTAGCGGTTGGCAGACAACCGACCTCGATAGTTCCCTTCGCTGTCGTATAGTTTGGGCGCCGAGTAAGTGTAAGGGTTAGTGGCCGATTGAAAGGAATAGCGCGAACCCCATACAGAGTAGGCATTGTTGATCGAGGTCGCGCTGTAAGGCGAGCCGTAGATCGAGTATTTGTTGCCAATGCTGTTGGTTGCGTAGGGGTTGACCGAGAGCTGTCCGAGGTAGGGGTTCCCCGGCGCTGGCTGCCCCATCCTCTGGGAGCGCTGCTTGTTGAGGAGTCCCTGCAGAAGAGTGTCCAGGTTGTCTGCTCGGGACAGCTGAGCGGAGGCCATCGGCGCAAACAGGATTAAAGTGGATAGCAATCCAATCAGGCACTTCATTGAGTCTTCCTCCTTACCCTTGCGGAGTGACACCTAAGAAGGACCAAAGAGATCTCGTTTATCGGTCCAAAAAAGAGACGGATTACAAGCCCAACCGGTCAGCCCTCACGGCAGGAGCAACAGAAGCCCTAGACCCCGCTCTGCGCAACGGTCTCATTCTTTCCCTTGTCGCAGAGGTACGGTCTCATTCTTTCCCTTGTCGCAGAGGTGTTGAGCTGATCTCGCTGCCGCCAAGCCCAACGACACTCTTTAGAGGCGCAACGGCTGGTCTTGGCGGGGTCGCTTACGGGGATTCCTGTTTTTGGCGACAAACCACAACTCGCGACCGTCCGCCTGAACAAGACACAAATAACGCCGACCAGCGTTCGTTTCAAACCGCCACTGACCCTGGAATACGGAGATGAGCGTCAGCGGGCCGGGCGGCTTGGTTTTGAGTGGGATCCACTGTTTTGCGTTCATAGGGAGATGTAGGGATCAGGAAACGACGTACGGCAGCAATGCCTCACCCTTCTACGCGGTTCCAAGTGTCAATGCTAGCACAAAGTTGATTCAGGCTATGCCGGGTTTTGGCTCCGACATTTCGGGATCAGGATGAGCGCCCTGGCGCACCATCGCCGGAGAGGCGGTGCGGACCGGCAGGGGCCAAACCGGCCACCAAGTCACCAGGTCGCCGAAGCGCAAGATCGAGGGAATTCCTCCCGAATCCACCCTCAGCCGTAGCCAAGTCGAGATGGGGAGGCCTGGATTTCGCCAGCTCTTTCTTGAGCTGCTGGGCGGGTTTACGTCGAGAGGGCACCCGGAGAGAGCCGCACGCCCGGCCTTCTGATTCGCAGTTCCGTTCAAGCGCTTGATTATATTGACTCGATTTTGACTTAGACAGCACAGAACCCCGAAAAGTAGCGCGAATTCGCCGCATTTCTGCACCCCAGGAGCACCCAAGTTGGACGGTGCTGTTGGACCTCTCAGGAGTGAATAGAACCTGGCTAGCCCAAATTCCTGATCCTCGGCCAAGATTAAAGGGAATCTCTGCAGACCTACCGCATCAAATTGTCTCTTTTTCAGGCGTTTTGACCTTGCGGCTGAGCCCGCTATTGATGGAGTACAGGCGCAACCCTATTCGAATCATTGAGGTTCATATTGGCAGCTTAAGTGCGCTACGAGCGGAGTTCGCGTTGATTAAGATTTGACGTTCATGGAGAAGGAGCCAAAAAGAAGCGTGGAGTTGTTTCATGAAAAACGAAGGTTAAAGCGGGTCAGAATCGGCTTGCCGGTTCGAGTTCGGGGAACCAACGCTGGAGGCGTTCAGTTCGAAGAGATGAGTCGTTCAGTGGACGTTAGCGCTGACGGAGCGCTCTTCCTGCTCAAGCAAGATCTGAAGAGAGGGACTTGCGTGACCCTGTCTCTTCCACTGCCGCGCTCCATGCAAAGGACGCTGGCATCAAAGCCTGCCTATGAAACAGAAGCAGTGGTGGTGAGAATTGAAATGACCTCCGATCACAACACCTATCGAGTTGCGGTTCGCTTCCGCAGTGGCACGACCAAAGCATATTACCGAGAGGTTTCCTGACAGGTCGCGCCGACACCACAGCTTAGGA
>JBFMEW010000010.1:0-109541 GCA_040753175.1 Acidobacteriota bacterium
ACAGAGTTTGCGGTGATGGCGTGGGGGTCTGCCTCACCCGATGCTCAACAGTTGCAGTGGATGAAGGAAGCCGGCCTCAACATTGCCGGTTTCGGTCGGGTGAAGGATGTGCCGGCCTACGAGAGAGCCGGTCTTCAGGTCTTCATCTCTGATCCTCGAGCGAATGGCTATGACTTCGACAAACCACTGAATGAAGCGGAAGTACGGAAGAACTTGGAGTCTTTGGCCAAAGAGGTCGGCAGCAGCCCCGCGGTAATCGGGTTCATGCTTCGGGATGAACCGCACGCGCGGGCCATGCCTAGCTTGGGGCTGGTTTCCCGTTTGCTGCAGGAGATCATGCCTGGCAAATGGCCTTACGTGAATCTGTTTCCCGTCCGAGTGTCGGCCGAGCGCATGGGGGTTTCCAACTATGATGACTACGTCAAAATGCTCGTCAACACCATTCGCCAGCCGTTTCTCAGCTACGACAATTATTCCCTGGTGCAAGGACAGATGTTGGACTCCTTTTTCACCAATCTGGAGGTCGTCCGCAGACTTTCCGTTGAGATGAAGGTCCCATTCTGGAACTGCGTTTTGTCCAACGCACACTTCAACTATATGGAGAACAGCGACGCGACCTACCACTTACAAGCCTACGCCACCATGGCCCATGGCGGTCGCGGCATGCAGTACTTCAGCTACTTCACCTGGTCCAACGGCAACTACAGGCTGGGCCCGATTGACCAGTTTGGGAACAAGACGCCCTCCTGGGACATGCTGCGACGAATCAACAACCAAATTCACGCCTTGGCTCCCACGCTGAAAACACTGAACAGTACAGGCGTCTATCACCATCCCGACGTGCCGGCAGAATGTCGGGCTCTCAGTGGAAGCCAGCTGGTTGAATCCGTCGAAATGACGCAGCGCTACGTCGCACCGCCAGTTGAGGGGCGCTTCCTGGTGGGCGAGTTCCAAGACGGGCAGGGACGCCCATACCTGATGTTGGTCAACAAGGATCTGACGCACTCTTTCCGCTACAGCATTAACCTCAGAGAGAGCGGCCGGAAATTGATCCACATCTCCCAATACTCCGGACAGGAAGAGCCGTTTGGCAGGGAAATGGATTGGATCGCACCCGGTGGGGGCCACTTGTTTCGCATAGAGTGATCCCTGAATTCTGTCACCTCTCAGGCGTGGACCTCGACCCGTTCTAGGTTGTGTGCGAATCTGGGGGGCCACCCTGACCGGGGGCGGTAGGGTTGTGTTTTTGGGTTTTGGCCTTCAGGGCCAGGATCTCGGAGGCGATCTCCTCGATCGGTTTGTTGGCCACGTGGATGACAGGCCAGTCCGGATGCTCGCTAAAAAGCTTGCGAGCATGCATCAGCTCCAGTTTGACGAAGTCGATGTCCGTGTACTCACCCAGGGAGCGATTCAGATAGGCCGCTCGGGCGCGACGAAGGTCGGTCAGCTGCCGCGGGCTGGTATCCAGGCAGAAGACCGTTCCAGAGGGTAGTTGGGCCAGGACTCCCGGAAGTGGGGTCCCAGGGATGACCGGGATGTTCGCGACAAACCAACCCTTGAATGCCAGGTAGATGCTGAGAGGTGTTTTGAAGGTTCGAGAAACTCCGAGCAGCACGATCTCCGCCTTACTCGCCTCGTGTATCCGCTGACCATCGTCGTGGTGGAACGCAAACTCCATGGTCTCGATGCGACGAAAGTAGTCCTCGTTGAGCTGTCCAAATAGCCCTGGTTTCTCGGCGGGAGAAATCGCAAACTGACTCGACAGCCTGGCCAGAAGAGGCCCCATCAGATCGATGGTTTCGACGTTGGACTCGCGCCCATATTGCAGCATGGCCCGGCGCAGAGCATTTGAAACCAGAGTGTGGAGGATGAATCCACCCACCTGGCTTGCCTCCATCACCACCCTTCGAATCTTATTCTCGTCTCGCACCCCGCTCTTGCGGACGATTTCCACTTCAACATTGCTGAACTGAGTCAAGGCGGCTTTCAGTGCCTGATCGGCAGTTCGGCCCGTTCCGTCCGAAACCACGAAGATGGTTCGCATCGCTCAACAAGACTGGCCGCGTTCCGGGCGGAGAAGGCTCAGCCCGAAGCGCTATTTGTCCAGCCACTCCTGGTACAAGTATTCCAGAGACTGAAAGGTCTCCCAAGTCTTGACCGTCAAATTCTGTGCGGCCCCAGCCCCAGCATAAGCTTGCCGGACGACTTCCAGCTCACGCGACACGATCTCCGTAGAAGCGGGGGCTCGCAAGGCATCCTTCAGGTTTGCGAGCAACAGGGGACGCGGCGCGAGGCAAGCCTCTAAATCGGGCAAATCGTAGTGACCGAGCGCTCCGGCGACCAGGTCTTCCATCGGAACGTCGCAGAAACGACTCCTGGCGACGCGATCGAAGGAAGCCAAGGGCCCAATCAGCGCCACGCGGGCAAGCGTACCGTCCTGAACCGCGGCATGCAGCAGGGGGATAGCCATGTTTCCATGGGCGATTGCAGCGATTCCGGAAACGTCCAAATCCGTTCGGGAACGCGCATAGCGGAGACAACGGACGATCTCGGCAGCGCGGATGGCGGGAATGCTGCGGGCAATCTGGAGACTCAGGAACGCAACCGATTCGCTCAAAGGACCCGTTTCTCCGGTCCCGGATAAGTCCGGAGCCAGAATCGCAAATCCGTTTTTCAGAAACCAGCTCAGTTCGTCAGAAAGAGCAGCCGTGTGCGGCTTGCCTTGACTGGTCAGGTGAAGGATCACTGGGGGGCGTTTCTTAGCTTCCGGCTTAAGAAGCAGGAAGGGGACGATACAGGTTCCTTCCCCCTTCATGAGGAACATTTCAGCAGCATAATCCGCATACTTCTGCCTGCCCCTGAAAACGACCGCTGGTACTTCATCGGGCGCCAGGTAGCCCGAAATTTCGGCTGACTGGGCGGGGATGCGCCGGAGGTGAGACGTGAGATTTCTTCTGGACGCTTCAAGCTGGGACGAGAGCCGACGGACCTCCGGCTGCAAAAGGGAGAACGCGGTCTCACCACCCAACGAATCCAGGAGTTGGCCTGTGGGGGTAACAGTCAGTTCTTCGCGCGTCAGATAGGGTAGCTCGCGATCTGCCGCGTCGCCCGGCAAGAGCAGAGAGCGTTGAAAGAAATCATAGATCGCCTCTCGGTTTCGCTGAGTGTAGCCGTGGTCGTGATCGTCCTCTACCAGAATCAAGTTGTCTTCCGCACCGAGTGCTTTGTAAGCGGCACGGGCTTCGGCCACGGTCTCGCGCGCGCCCTGAATACTAAAGAAATCGCGCGTGGTCGCAACCACCAGCGTAGGGTTAGGGGCGCGTGCCTCCAAAAAGTCTCCGTGGTCTATGCCGCGGTCGAGTCCGTGTAAGAAGTTCTGTTCGGCATCTTGCGGGCCAATGGATTCCAGGAGACGGCGAAATCCGCAGATGTAGCAGGTCGGTGCTGCCGCCAGGATCCGGTCATCGATGGCGGCAAGGTAACTGGTTTGCGTGCCTCCACCGGAGATCCCGGTCACTCCAATTCGCTTGGGATCGACCTCCGGCCGCGACAAGAGGTAGTCGACGGCACGGACGCCATCCCAAAGAAAAAGTGAGGCTGAGGATTGCCCACACAAAAAGTACTGCCGTCCAAAATAGGAATGCTCAGTGGTGGAACCGCCTACCAGAGAGCGCTTGAGCGCGGCATCGTAGTACTGAAGTCTTTCGCCCTGCCCAACGGGGTCAATCGCAAACACGATGAATCCTTTGTGCACAAGGTTCAAGATCAGCTGCTGGTAGCCCGGTGCACGAAAGGCAATGTCAGTGTGTCCAATAAGGTTCAGAACGGCGGGAGCTTGGGCGGTTCGTCCCACCGGCAGAAAGAGACAACCTGTAACCCAGAAACCTGGGCGAGATTGAAACACGACTTTCTCGACCGTGAAGTGGCCCTTGTTCACAGTGCCGGTCACCCTTGCGTTCAGTGGAGCCTTTGGGGGATAGGGTCCCAGAATGTGCTCCAGTGTCGTCCGGATCTCACGCTGGCGGGCCTTCCAGTCCTCAGGCGAGCGCAAGGCGTCGACAAGTTGATGCCGCGATTCAAGCATCCGGTCGGCAAGTGAGTTGAGGTGCTTCTGAAGTCGGTCTGTTCCATCGTTCCATTCGAGCCAGCGCTTGAGGATGGCGAAGTCGCGCTCCTGCGAAAGAATCTCGGGAGAGAAACCCGTCATAGCGACCAGGGTCAGGCTTACGGCAACAAGAGTCGGAAAAATAGACACCTTCTTCATCGCTTCAATCCTTGACGCTTGCAGAGTAGGAGGAAGACAACCACGACTCCTCGAAGCAGCTCGGGCCAATCCGATTCAATAGCGAATCAACAGCGAATCGCAGCGCGTTAGACCCGGTGCTTCAAAACGGTAAGTGGCGACGTTGTTGTGAAAGTGGTCGGGCTGAATGACTTGTCGGTGGCGAGCCGATCCTGATGACGTCCGGTAACGGTAAACGACTTCAACCGGAGCTCTGACCTCACGGGAGTCGACCACCTTGAAATGGATGGTGTTCGGACCTGCCACAATTCTCGGGATCGACATCAAACCGGTCTCAAAATACACCCTCAGTTTCAAAGCCTTCAATCCAACTGCCGTTGTTCGCTCCGAATTGGATTTCATTGAGAAGCGAAGCTGAAAACGGTAGACGCCATGGAGACTGACGTCTCTGCCATTGAAGCGAGCTCTACCCAAATCAACTTTGAATGGGCTGGTAGTCGACGAGATCGACTGCCAGGGACTCCAAACGTCCGGCTCGTCACGCTGTCTAGGTTTGGGGAGCAAGGTTCGGATCTCGACGTTGACCTGGTCTTTTGGGGAGGCCAGCCACTCTCCCATCAGGGTTCCATCCACCAAGACATAGGGCGAATAGTAGTCGAACACCGCCGTGCCACCGCCCTGCAATGTGGCAGGCTGCAAGTAGGGGGCGGTGGTGTGGTGTCTGAAATCGGTATCGATGGCTGTGACCTGCAGGAACTGCGGATTCTGCCAGTCGGGCTCATGGGTGATTTGGCCCCAGGCTTGGCCGATCGTTTTTCCGCCGCTGACTTCCGAGTTGTACCCTTCGTTGGCCGGTACCTCAACCAGGTAGGCTTTGGCGAACCGGTAGTTCGGATCGAACTTCATCCAGTTGCCGTCGAACATCGTTTCGGTGACACGATAGAACCGACCTGATGGGCGAAAGGGCTCCTCGCCTTTGCTCTCAAATCCGGCAGGGACGTAGAACTTCCGAGCGGAATTGTCCCAGAAACGCTCAATGGTTGTGCCTTTGGACATCTGGAAGCCCATGTCGTGGAGGGGCGTGCCCATGAGGTACTGCCCGTTTCCAAAAACGCATTCCGCGGGTCGGCCGGCCGCGACCCACTCCTCCTCCGTTTGAAAGTAACGAGGCTCCACCGCCAAAGCACGCTCCCACTCACGGCCGAAGTACTCGAAGAAGGGCTCACTACGGTATTTGAAAGCCCTGTTCCCTAGAATGTTCTCATCTACACCCACCTCTGCCCAATCCAGGATGCGTGCGTCGGGGGTGTCGCGCTCAATCAGGTAATAGCCGTAGCGGGCGTCGAAGGCGCCATAGCGACCGTCAAGTTTCAGTCGGTACATGGTATGGTATCCGCCCTCAGGATGCTGAACGACAACCCGTTCAGCCTTGCTGCGATCGCCCTTAAATTCGCTCCACGCCGCTTCCGCGATGCGACTGTGGGTATCACAGTAGCCCCAGCCATAAACGAACAGGTTCTTGTGAGCATCCAGAACATACTGCTCCTTTCCATAAGGCCCCTCGTGAGCTTGGATCATTCCACCGGTAGCCATCTTGGAGAATAGGCGCAGCCAACGGAAAAACACTTTGGCTTGGGCTGTATCCGGAGCGTTCTCGACCTGCTCCAAGCGCATGACGTCTCTCGTCCAGGTTTGGAGAGTGGTACATTCCGGCCAGTTCTCACTCACGACAAGGGGACCTGAAACCACATGAGGGGCCGCTTGAGATACTTCAATCAGCCCGGCCAGGATCAGCCCAAACAAAACCGTCTTCTTCATTCAGCGACTCTCCGTGATCGAAGTGATTTTGAATTCATTTGAGGTCAGGGGCACTCGGCTAAGACTCACGAAAGCCGGATCCGCGGAGGACTCGGCGGGGCCTTGCCTGTTCGATCCTGTTCTTACGGCTTCAGGGGTCACAGTTGGAGGGATTGCTCCACTCCACGGCGACAGTGCCGCCCCGAACGACCTGCAGAGTGCCAAACGGCTGAAGTCGGCTGAGGAGTTCGGCGACCTGATTGGCCGACCCCGCGGCTTCAATCAGAATCTCCTCCGAGTTCGAGTCTAGCACCCGAGCATTCAGGCAGCTCATGGTTTTTGAGACCTCTCCCAGAGATGAATCTCCGGCGGCGCGGAGCCGGATGAGGGCGACTTCGCGCTCTACGCGACCGTTGTCCGGGAGCCTGGTCACGCGCGAGACGCGAACCAACCGCCGGAGCTGGTGCACAAGCTGGTCGACCCTTTTGGGTTGGCCTTGGGTGACCACCACCAGAAGTGAGACCGCTGGGTTCTCGGCCGGCCGGACAGACAAACTCTCGATGTTCAGTCCGCGGGCGCTGAACATGCCCGCGATCCGTGCCAGCTCGCCTGGCTCATTCGCGGTGGATATCGACAGGACATGCCGGTTTGCGCTCATCGCAGCACCATTTCCTTGAGAGAGGCGCCCGATGGGACCATGGGATAGACGTTATCTTGGCGGGCCACGTGGATGTCCATGACCACGACGCCGGGCGTCGCGAACGCCTCGCTCAGCAGCCCAGGGAGCTCTTTCGGATTGCTGGTGCGAAGCCCCTTAGCGCCGAACGCTTCAGCCAGTTTGACAAAGTCCGGCGTAGCGTCCATGCGAACATGACTGTAGCGGTTTTCGTAGAAGAATTCCTGCCACTGGCGCACCATGCCCAAGTAATGGTTGTTCATGATCACCACTTTCACGTTGGCCTCGTACTGGACGGCCGTGGCCAATTCAGAGGACGTCATTTGGAATCCACCATCGCCGACGATTGCCACCACCATTCGATCACGACGGCCGATCTGAGCCCCGATGCCAGCTGGAAGGCCATAGCCCATGGTGCCCAGGCCGCCGGAAGTGAGCCACTGGCGGGGTCCGTTGAGGCGGTGGTACTGTGCTGCCCACATCTGGTGCTGTCCCACATCCGTTGATACGATGGCTTCGCCTCGCGTGTGAAGGTAGATCTGCTCCATCAGGAACTGGGGCAGAATGACCTCATCGGATGGCTCATAGGACAAGGGCACCTCCCTTTTCCATTGCTCGGTTCGGTCTAGCCACGGCTTTCTACCGTTGCGGACCGCCTGGCAGGCAGCGGGCTCCGGTAGAGATTCCAACAGCTGACGAAGAACTCTTTTGGCATCTCCCTGCAGAGGGACATCCACCGCGATGATCTTGTCGATTGAAGAGGGATCAATATCGATGTGCACGATGGTCGCTTCGGGTGCGAATTCCTCCAGCTTGCCGGTGACCCGGTCATCGAATCGCACGCCCACGGCCACAATCAGGTCAGCCTCGGAGATCGCCATGTTCGCGCAATAAGTCCCGTGCATTCCCAGCATGCCCAGACAAAGGTTGTGGGCGGACGGAAACCCGCCCAGTCCCATGAGCGTGGGAGTAACGGGAATCCCGAGCCTTTCGGCCAGCTGAATGAGCTCGGTGGTTGCATCGGCTGAAACCACGCCACCGCCGACATACAGGACCGGTCGCTCGGCCGAAAGAAGCTGCTCAACCGCACGCTGCACCTGTTCAAGAGGAGCGGGGCGGGGAGGACGGTAGCTTGGCAGCTCGCTTTCGTCAGGATATCGGGAGCGGATGGGTTTGGCCGTCAGGTCCTTGGGCAGGTCTACCACCACCGGACCCGGGCGTCCGCTGCGGGCGAGGTAAAAGCTTTCCTTGAGGACTCCAGGGAGATCGTCTGCTTCGTGCACCATGAAGTTGTGTTTGGAACAATGCCGCGTCACTCCAAAAGTATCCACTTCCTGAAAGGCATCGGTACCGAGAACCGCGGTTGGCACCTGGCCAGTGATGACGACTATTGGGATCGAATCCATATGGGCTGTGGCTATTCCCGTCACCGCGTTGGTCGCCCCTGGGCCCGAAGTCACCAGGGCAACGCCCACTTTGCCTGTTGCTCTGGCGTAACCATCAGCCATATGTACCGCACCTTGCTCGTGACGGACCAGATAATGGGTAAGGCGGTCACGCGCGTGATACAAGGCGTCGTAAATATGCAGCACGGCTCCTCCGGGATAGCCGAAAAGCGTATCGACTCCCTCTCGCACGAGAGACTCGATCAGAACCTGGGCGCCGGTCAACACGGTCTCGGCTTTCTCTGTGCCAACCGCGAGCGTAGGCGGTTCTTGAAGGGTTGTTGCATGAGGTCGCATCTTCTCCCGTCCTTTCATAACCGAAGCGTCCAGTACAGCCACGTTGCCTATATTCCCAACTTCAATGTTTCCTCCGGAGTCCCAAAAGCAAAAAGGCCATCAACCGTTTTCGGTGATGGCCTTTTGTTCGATGAACCGATTGGGTCAGAGGGCCATCATCCCGGACCTCCAATAATGCCGATGGGAGACAGGATCAGGATGGCATCCGCTGAACCGTAAGCGGGTACACACGCCGGCACCGTCATGGGTAAAACACAACGCTGGCGTGGTGTGAGTAACATAGCGACTTCCATATCGGACTTGATATCGTCCTCAAAGGTTACTTACTTTACACAACTAAGGTCGTACAACTCAAGAGGTTTTTTAAACACGACCTCGCAGCAGCTGGATTGTGCGAGTCCCGGGAGGCATCATGCCGCCATCCGACCGGCTTACACAATCTCGGGAGCCCCGAAATTCTGAGCCAGCACCAAAGCAATAGCTCCCATCAGGCAGGGACGGACGTGGAGGGTTGAGGGAAGAATCTTTGTGTTCTGAAGAAAGATCGGAGATACGCGCTGAGCACAAGCTTCGATGATCCTAGACTCGACCAGCGACCAGGCTTCGGCGATCCGGCCGCCAATGACAATGGCTTCGGGATTGAGACCGTAGATGATGGGCGCCAGTCCGATGCCCAGATAACCGGCGGTCTCCCTAAGGGCCTCAGTGGCCTGCGGGTGGCCTGCGCGCGCCAAATCGATGATGGTGTTCATGTCGATCTTGGAATGCTGGGAGACATCGGAGCGTTCGTGCAGACCTACATGGTCTTTATATCGCCTGACGGTTGCCAAGTCGGAAGCGAAGACCTCGAGGCAACCCACGTTACCGCAGGAACACTTGGGACCCTGTGGATCGATCGTAATATGACCGAACTCTCCTGCTCCATTTCCAAACCCGCGGTAGATCTGGCCGTTGACGATGATGCCGGTACCGACTCCCTCATTCACATCCACGAACACCACATCTCGAAAACCTGACAGATAGGTAGTTCCGAACCAAATCTCCGCCAGAGCCGACAGGCGAGCTCCGTTCTCGAAGTAGAGCGGAATCTCTTTGCCGATCCTGGAGCGCAGGATTTTTCCGACTTCGATGTATTCGCCCCATCCTAAGTTTTCGCCTTCGAAGATGGTGCCTTCTTCGATATCCACCAAGCCAATGAGGCTGACACCAATTCCGCCCAATTCGCTGTAGGGGTTGGCGCGTCGCGCCAGGGCCAGGATTTCATCGGCCAACATGGTTAGAAACTGCTTGGGTTCCCGACCATTCGGCAACTTCTTGAGGTGTTGGAGGTGGCCGTTGAAGTCACTGAGGGCCAAAAGCGTTTCGAAAGCGCCGATGTCTACACCGATGGCGCAACTCTTAGTGGGATTGATGTGGAGGAATCGAGGCTTTCTTCCTCCCGCCGGGGTGGACTGCCCGACCCCAGCTTCGTATACCATGCCTTTGTTAAGAAACCGCTGAACAATCCGTGAAACGGTCCCTTCCTCCAGTCCCGTTACTTCAGAAATGGCCACTCGCGAAATCGGCTGGCGTTCCCGGACTACGTTTAACACGATCAGTTCGTTGATATCCCGCAGAATCTTATGATTGGCGGTTTTGACCAACTTTAGGTTGATTTTTTTCACGGGCGGCGACCCAAAACTGGATTAGAAAGCGGCGCCAATCATACACCAAACCTCGTGTGAACCAAAAGGAGAGATTGCAGAGCATCGCGGGAATGGGTCTCCGCAGTTTTTTTCTCTTGACAAGTAACGTCCTGTTCTCTAGGCTGGAAGGACCTATAAGGTAACAAGAAGTGGCCGGTGCTGTGCCGCACCGGCTCCTGCGAGCTTCGAGCGCCCCGTAGCCGCATCAAACGCACCGTATTTCTGCTTGCCTTACTCAGTGCCAGGGCAGGTACGCCTTGGACCACTTTGCCTTCTCGGAAAGGGAGCTATGTTATGAAGAAATGGATAAGAGCCAGGAAACCGTGGACCCTGGGGGTATCCTCAGCGGTTGTTTTAGCTCTATTGTTGGCCCCGGTGGATCTCTTGGCACAAACCGGAACAGGCACGATTCGCGGTGTCGTTCGCGATGCGAATCAGGCTGTGGTGCCAGGAGCCACGGTTAGGTTGACCAATGAGCAGACCAACGTGGTCCGCCAGAGCCAAACCAACGAACAGGGGATCTACTACTTTGGAGCGGTGCCCATCGGGCGTTACGACCTGGTGGCAGAAGTGACCGGCTTCAAGAAGTGGACTACAAAGTTTGAACTGCAGGTGGGGCAGGCGGCCTCTATCGACGTGGCCCTCGAGCTGGGAAGCATTGAAACCACCGTGGACGTGGTGGGTGCGGCGCCTGCCATTACCACCGAAAGCGCCGAAGTCTCCGATGTGAAGGACTTCCAGAGAATTCAACAGCTCCCACTCAATGGCCGGCAAGTCAGTCAGCTGTTTGCGCTGACTCCCGGTGTGGAGGGGGATGGAGCTACCGGGGAAGGATTCAATGCTCCGCGGGTGAACGGTTTGAAGGTGGGGGCCACGGAGATGAGCCTCGATGGAATTTCTGTGGTGGACCGCTTTGGAGGAGGGCTGCGACCGGTCCAGCCCGGCTTGGACACCATTGCCGAGTTTCGAATCGAAACGGTCGGTTCGGACGCGCGCTACTCGCGGCCGGCCACGGTCACCCTGGCCACCCGAAGCGGGACCAACAGCTTTCACGGGAGCGTTTTTGAGATCCACCGCAACAATGGAGCCGGACTCCGCACGCGGAACCGCCTCGATACCACGGGCGACGCCAACAAGCTTATCCGAAACGAATACGGGGTGACCGCCGGTGGCCCTTTCATGATTCCCGGGGCTTATGACGGTCGCAACAAGTCGTTCTGGTTCTTCTCCTATGAAGGGTTCAAGCAGCGCCAGGAGCGCCTGACCGTCAGCTCGGTTCCGACTGACGCCATGTGGGGCGGCGACCTGAGTAACTTGATTGACGAAAACGGAGTTCAAACCGTTATCTACGATCCGCTGACCACCGACGCCAACGGGCTTCGCCAGCCCTTCCCGAACAACCGAATTCCGGCGGACCGGATCAACAACGTGGCCAAGGTGTTGCAGAGGCTGACCGCCAAACCCACCAACGGCGAAAACCCCGTCTTGTCCAACAATTTCATCAAAGCCTACCCCGTCAAGGAAGACAGAGGCAACGTTACCTTCAAGGGAGATCATTTTCTCTCGGACAAAGATCGGCTCTCGGTCCGCTACAGTCGCGGAACTCGAAACCAGCGTACGGAAGGCGGGTTGTTCGGCAACCCGGTGAACGCGGATGCCGGTTTGGGAACGGGTCGGTCGGATTTCGAGTACAACAACGTATCGGCTACCTACACGCGCAACTTCTCGCCCACGTTTTTGAACGAACTGCTGGTCGGAGTCAATCGCAACGCCAACAGTTCGGGAACCCTGGCGGACTTCACAGACTGGCCGTCTGAACTCGGCTTGCCGAATCCGTTTGGCGTCACGGGGTGGCCCACGCTGTATGCTTCAGGTGCCTATCCGTGGGGCTACTGGGATTCGGACAACCGCAAAGACGAGAAGCTGACGGCCATCATCGTAGAAGACAACGCCACCTGGATTAAGGGCAAGCACACCATCCAGTTCGGCGGAAAGTTCCGTCCCGAGCAGAACAACATCCGCGAACTCCAGCAGGCCCAGGGTTCGCACAACTGGGGGGGAGAATGGACCTCGCTTTACGATCCCATTGGCGACCAGGCGACCTCCTTTACGGGTCACGGTTTCGCCGACCTCATGTTGGGCCTTCCGGACTTCCTGTCTAACCAGTTCAACCGCGGGTATTTCTACTTCCGGCAGAAAGAAACAGGACTGTACTTTAACGACAACTGGAAGGTCTCACCCAGGCTGACCCTAAACCTGGGACTGCGATGGGACTACTGGACTCCCTACAATGAGAAGTTCGATCGCCTGGCGGCCATCGACATCAATACAGTGGCTGATCGCTTCCAGGTGATCACGCCGAAGAACGTTGACATTCGCAGTCTACCGGCCATTCCGCCCTCCGTGCTGGATTCTTGGTCCGTCCGCGGATTGAGCTATTCAACTGCGGACAGGGAGGGTTACCCCAGCGCTCTGTTTGCCCAGGATCGGAACAACTTCGGTCCGCGTTTGGGCGCAGCCTTCAAGCTGACAGATAGCATGGTCCTGCGTGGCGGCTACGGAGAGTACTTCTGGCCCATGCCCTTGGCTCAGATTCTCCAGTCTTCCAGAACCCAGCCACCCCTCAATCTGCGGTACACGAACGAGCCGAATTTCTTCGATGGCAGTGGAACCTACGCTTACAGAAGTCGTCCCACCGCAGAATTCTTCAATCCGACGGCAACCGTGAGTACGCAAGGGATCGTGCCAATCAGTCCCGGTGCAGCTCCTGGACTGCCTTGGGATGGTCGCAACTGGAGGGATGCTCGCTCTCAGAACTGGCACCTGACTCTGGAACGCGAGATTATGAAAGACACAGCCATTCGGTTGAGCTACATCGGCAACCACGGCCGCGACCTAGAACAGCGGGCCAGCCTCAATACTCAGGAAGCCGAGTACAACTACGTGGCCCGAACCGGCATGGCGCCTCCCAGCAACCGAAACTTGCTGCGAGCTAACCCAAACTGGGGCTTCGTAAACAGCAACAGCATGCTCAACCGAACCGGTTATTCGAATTCCAATTCAGCCCAGATCGAGATCGAGCGCAAGTACTCCAATGGGATCGCCTTCCAGTGGTTCTATACCTTCACCCGGGCTTTGACCACGACGGATGCGGGAGGATTCACATTCGGTGGCAGCAACATCAATTCCGGATCTTTGGGTGGGCAAGCTCCCGAAAATCACCAGATCCTGGGGAATCCTAACTTAAGTTACGATCAGCGCCTGAAGCTGGCCTACTACAACCAAACCACCGTTCCACCGCATCGGATTCGCTACAATGCGATTGTGGATCTTCCCTTCGGGCGGGGCAAGAAGTTCGGTGCCGGCGTCCCCAGCGCCGTCAACCATGTCATCGGAGGCTGGCAAATTGCAACGATCGGGGATTGGAGAGGAGGCTACTGGCGTAGTCTCGGCGGTAACCTGTTTCTCTTCGGGGATCCACTCCTCAGCAAGGACCAGCAGCTGGAGATGACGATCTTCGGCAGGCGTCAGCGGCTCTGGTTGCGAGGCGACTTTGATCCAACTTCCGCGACCAGCGTCAGCGGAGGCGATCTGCTGGCTTTGGTGCCGGCAGACCGCAGCCAGCGCGTGGTTCGACCGTTGGGAACAAACTTTGACAACCGCCTGCCTCAGACTTTGGCAGACGGGACGGTCCGGAACACCCCCATTACTGAGCTGTATAACCCGACTCCCCGAGCCTTCCTTACGGGGCCGGGTGCCTGGAATCTGGATCTGTCACTGTTTAAATGGTTTGATATCACCGAGACGGTCAGGCTCCGCTTCACGGCCGATTTCTTCAACTTCCTGAATCATCCTGTGGACATCGAGCCGAACTACAGCACCGGCCTGCAGGACATCAGCCGGCAGCTGAACGAGCCGCGAATCATTCAGTTGTCGCTGCGGCTGAACTGGTAGGAAGGCAGGCTCAGCAGCAATTTGGCGTTGTTCGGCCTCTCTCGCTTTCGCAGAATCAATGAAGCGGGAGAGGCTTTTTTTTCGGCCGGCTGGCAGGAGCGACTCCGGGAAAACATTCGAGAGAAGAGGAAAATCCAGATCGATGCAAACGAAGGCGGTGCCTGAAGTCACTTCTCGTTATATTCAACGGACGGGCGTGGTGGTCTTGCTCGCGCTCGTCTGCCTCACGCCCGCATGCCACAGGAGCCCTAGTCAGCAAGAACGGCCGAAGGGAGGAGGTGTCTCCGCTTCTTGGCAAAAGCTGAACGTCGTGGTGATTACCATCGATACGTTGCGCGCCGACCGTTTGGGCTGTTACGGAAACTCGGATGTGGAGACGCCCAACCTAGACCGACTGGCCTCACGGGGTGTGCTTTTCGAGAACGCGGCAGCGCAGACCCCGCTCACACCACCTTCTCATGCCAGCATGTTTACCGGAAAGTACCCGCACGTTCACGGTGTGCGGGGCACCGGCGGATTCGTGCTGGATGCTTCGCAAACCACGCTGGCTGAAGTCCTGCGCGAGAAAGGCTGGCAGACGGCGGCTTTCGTTGGTGCTCCGGTGCTGAAGCGCATGTTTGGACTGAACCAGGGGTTTGAGACCTACGATGACCGCATGCCCGAGCCCGATCCAGAGCGCACCACCTTGGAGAACCCCAGCCTGAGAGCCGGCGAAGTGGTGGATCGCGCGGTTGCCTGGCTGGAACGGTACTCAGCGACGGCGCCTTTTTTCCTATGGGTTCATGTCTACGATCCACACGCTCCTTTTGATCCGCCGGCGCCCTTCAAGAAGAGGTATGAGGGACGCCCCTATGATGGCGAGGTGGCCTACACGGATCGAGAGATGGGCCGGTTGTTCGACGCGATCGGTCGAAAATCGTCCCTCGACAAGACCGTCATGGTGCTCCTGTCCGATCACGGGGAGAGCCTAGGGGAGCACGGTGAGTTCTCACATGGGGTTTTTTTGTACGACGCCACGCTGCGCATCCCTTGGCTGGTGGCTGGTCCGGGTGTGCCGGTGGGCCGACGCGTGTCGAATCAAGTGAGGACCATCGATCTGTTTCCCACGATTCTCGGGCTGGTGCATGGGGAAGTCCCTAAAGGATGTCAAGGCGTGGACCTTGAGCCTACCTTCCGGGGACGACCTGTAGAGACAGCGCTGTCCTACGGTGAGACACTCTATCCGAAAATCAACATGGGCTGGGCGGAATTGCGAAGCGTGCGCACGCCTCAGTGGAAATACATTCGGGCGCCTCAGCCGGAACTGTACGATCTGAGAGAGGACCCCGGGGAGCTCAAGAACCTCATTCACGACCATCCCGAGCAGGCGAAACAACTGGAACGGGAGATCGTTGAACTGACGGCCACGGGGGCAGGGAAACCTCCGGAACAGATCAAACTGAAGAGCATGAACCAGGAGACCGAGCGACAGTTGAGGTCGCTCGGGTATGCTGCCGGCGCCACTTCGGGAGGCTTCGAGTTAACCGGTCAAGGCGTGGATCCCAAAGAGCGCGTGCACATCCTGGAACTCATCGATGAAGCCAGCACGACTCTCGAGAGGATGTCCTCGACCCAACGTATGCAATTATTGCGTCAGGCATTGAACGAAGATTCGACGAATCCCCTTCTGTACTATTTTCTGGGGGAAGCCTACGAGAAAACCCACCGTGATGGCGAAGCGCTGGAACTCTATCGGACCGCCATCTCGAAAAACGTGGCCAATCCGGGCCGCATCTTCGTGCGGATGGCCCTGATCTATGGACGCACCGGGAGGGTGGAGGAGGGAATCCTGTCCTTTGAGAAGGCGATTCACGCCGATCCCACGGACGTGGAAACGCTCAATCGCCTGGCTGTTGCCTACCTGATGAAAGGTCGATCGGCCGAAGCGGAGCGGGTTTTGAGGGCCATCCTGGTGCTGAATCCTGAGAGCGCACAGGCCTTGAACAGTCTGGGCTGGATGACTTTGCGCCGCAAGGAAGTCACGACCGCGCGGCAGTACTTCGAGCAGGCCCTCCAGGCCGACCCCGATTTCATCGAGCCACATATCAACCTGGGGATGTTGTGCAAGCAGGCGGGAGACTATGAAGGCGCCCGCCGGCACTTTGAAGGGTTTCTTGCGAAGGCCTCCTTGACCCGTCACAAGGAGTCGATCCCCAGGATCAAAAAGGAACTGGCGATGTTGCAGAAATCGGCTGAGGGAAGCGTGCGATAGACTGTGCCGAGGTCCGTGCTGACTCACGGCGGCGAAACTGCTTGAGGGCAGCTTATTCAGTTCCGTTTCTATAGTTGTTTTCTCTTGACAAGTAACATCCCCACGACTACACTCCCGCACAAATCACGGCTGTAATGTGTTTCTCAGTCACCATAGGGTCGCATCGGGCTTCTAGGTAAAACCATCAACCTTACTTTCAGTACGCTCGGTGGGGAAAAGCGTGCAGTGTTTCTTTCGAGGAACGGAGGTCGGGATGTTGAAGATGAAGATGAGGTGTGCCTGGGTATTGATGGCTGTGGCGGCCACAATTTTTTGGGCCGCTAATCGGGATTTGATGGGCCAGAGCGGCAGCGGCGTGGTTCGGGGCGTTGTTCGCGATGCCAATCAGGCGGTGGTGCCGGGAGCAACCGTCACCGTCACTAACGAGCGGACGGGTGTCCCTCGAAAAACCCAGACAAACGCAGAAGGAATTTACTACGTTGGAGCTCTGCCACTGGGGCAGTACCAGGTGGTTGTCGAAGTCACCGGTTTCAAGAAATGGTCTACCAAGCTTGCGCTGGAGGTCGGTCAAATAGCCGTGGTGGATGTGTCTTTGGAGCTGGGAAGCGTTGAGACCACGGTTGATGTGGTGGGTGCGGCGGCGCCCATCAACACTGAGAGCATCGATGTCTCCGATGTGAAGGACTTTCAGCGAATCCGCCAGCTGCCGTTAAATGGCCGGTCTATCAGCAACCTGTTCAACTTAACGCCGGGTGTCGAGGGTGGTGGCAGTGCCCGAGTGAACGGATTGAAAGTCGGTTCCCTCGAAATCACGCTGGATGGCATTTCGCTCGTCGACCGGTTCGGGGGAGGAATCTCACGAGTCCAGCCCGGTTTAGACACCGTGGAGGAGTTTCGGATCGAGACCGTTGGGTCCGACGCTCGCTATTCCCGGCCGGCGACGGTGACGCTGGCAACTCGAAGTGGCACCAATGAGGTTCACGGAAGTATTTTTGAGACCCACCGCAACAACGGGTGGAACCTCGTATCGCGGGCCAGGCAGGATGGGAGTGCAAAAGCTCCGCAGCTTATCCGGAACGAGTATGGGGTCTCGGCGGGCGGGCCCTTTTATCTGGGAAATCTCTACGATGGGCGCAACAAGACGTTTTGGTTTGCTGCATTTGAGGGCCTTAGGCAGCGGCAGGGGCGACGAGCCGGATGTTGCTTTGGACCCTATGGCGTGCCGACCGAAGCCATGTGGAACGGTGACCTGAGCGGGTTCGTGGATCGCGACGGTGTGCAGACCGTCATCTATGATCCGTTAACAACCGACGCCAACGGCGTGCGGCAACCCTTCCCAAACAACCGCATCCCAGCCGATAGAATCAGTCCCTTGGCCAAGCGCTTGCAAGCTCTAACAGCCAAGCCGACGAACGGTGAGAACCCCTTCGTAAATCCCTTCAATTTGGACCTCACCTATCCTGACAAGCGGGACCTCGGAAATCTCACGATCAAGGGAGACCAGCAGCTTTCAGACAAGGACCGTTTGTCGGTGCGCTGGACGCGCAGTACTCAGAAGTTCGCCACCGAGGGCGCGGTCTTCGGGAATCCCTCCCCCGGCTCAGGGTTAGGAACTTCCCGCTCCGATGCTGAGATCAACAACGTGACTGTCAATCATACGCGGACGTTTTCGCCCACCTTGTTGAATGAATTGATGATCGGAGTGCACCGCTCCTACAAGAGCTCGGGGACGCTGGCTGACTTTACGGACTACCCCAAGGAGCTGGGGTTGCCTAACCCCTTCGGCGTTACGGGATGGCCCTCACTTTATGCCAGTGGTGCGGGGGATCCCTATTACTGGGCCTACTGGGATGCCGACAACCGCAAGGACGAGGCGCTCACCGGTGTGGTTGCCGAGAACAACCTGACCTGGATCAAGGGGAAGCACACGCTTCAGTTTGGTGGAAAATTTCGGCCTGAGTACAACAACGTCCGAGAACTCCAGCAAGCTCACGGATCGCACGGTTTCGGTGGAAGCTGGACGGCCCTGTACGATCCGGTAGGCGAACAGGCGGTCTCCTTCACAGGGCACGGATTCGCCGACCTCTTGCTGGGTCTTCCCGACTATCTGTCCGTTCAGTACAATCGCGGATTCTTCTACTTCCGGCAGAAGGAAATCGGCCTCTACGCGAACGACTCCTGGAAGATCTCTCCTCGATTGACCTTAAACCTTGGTTTACGTTGGGACAAGTGGACGCCCTACTCCGAGCAATTCAATCGCTTGGCGGCCATTGACCTGGATACCGTCGGAAGTGTGTTCCAGGTTATCACTCCCGGCAGCCATGACATTCGCAGTCTGAGGGACATTCCGCCGTCGGTGTTGGATTCGTGGGCGGTCCGAGGATTGACCTACACGACGGCCAATGCCGTGGGGTATCCTGAGAATCTGTTTTCGGCTGACAACAACAATTTTGGCCCGCGGATCGGTGCGGCCTTCCGAATTAGCGACAACATGGTGCTGCGGGGGGGCTACGGAGAGTACTTCTGGACGATGCCACTCTCGCAGATTCTCCAAACCTCCCGAACTCAGCCCCCTTTGAATCTTCGATTTGAGAACATTGTGAGTCTCTATGATGATTCAGGAACTTACAGCCTGAGGACCCGTCCCACTTCGGACTTCTTTGCTCCAAACATTGGAGTAGACACCCGAGGTATTGTCTCTCTGCCTTCCAGCGCCAGACCAGGTTTTGCGTGGGACGGCCGCAACTGGAAAGACGGCCGGTCCCAGTCCTGGCATTTCACTTGGGAACGGGAGCTGATGAAGAGCACAGCCCTGCGGCTCAGCTACATTGGCAACCACGGCCGGGATCTGGAACAACGTGTCAGCATCAACAGCCTGGAGCCCCAATTCAATTTCATCACGCGCACCGGACTGGCACCGGCGTCAGGAACGGCCGGCGACATTCAGCGACGGCCAAATCCAAACTGGAATCTAGGCAACGGTTACATTACTCGTTCGGGGTATTCCAATACCCATTCAGCGCAGATTGAGATCGAACGCAAGTATTCCAACGGCATTGGTTTTCAGTGGTTCTATACGTTTACCCGGTCTTTGACCACCACAGACGCGGGAGGCTTCACCAGTGGAAACCAGGGCATCAACGACGGGGGCGGGGGAGCCCGAGTGCCCGAAAATATCGAGCTGTGGGGCGCTCCCAATCTTAGCTTCGAGGAGAGGTTGCGATTCACCTACTTCAACTCGACCAATGTTCCCGCTCACCGCATCCGATATAACGGTATCTTCGATCTGCCGTTCGGCCACGGCAAGAAGTATGGGAGTGGCGTCCCTGGTGCTCTCAACCACCTCATTGGCGGCTGGCAGGTCGCCACGATCGGTGACTGGCGCGGAGGCAACTGGCTGAGCGCGAGCGCCGGGCGCTATGTTTTTGGGGATCCGACACTCAGTGCCGGCCAGAGACCAGAAATGAACATTTTTGGTTTAAGGCAAAGACTCTGGTTCCGAGGGGACGTTGACCTCAGTTCAGCGACGAACGTAACTGGGGGTGATCCCACTGCCTTGGTTCCGGTCGATCGAAGCCAGCGCCTGGTGCGTCCTCTGGGCCCCAACTTCGACAACCGACTGCCACTCCGGCTGGCCGATGGCACGATCCGCAACACCAGCATTACGGACCTCTACAATCCCAGTTCGCGTGCGTTTATCATTGGACCGGGCGCTTGGAACGTTGACCTCGCACTCTACAAGAACTTTACGTTCGGGGAGCGGTACAAGGCTCAATTCTCAGCCAACTTCTTCAACTTCTTCAACCACCCCAACGACCTCGATCCGAATAACGTTACGGGATTGCAGAACCTGGCTCGCCAATCAAACGATCCACGGATCATTCAGTTCTCACTCAGGTTTGACTTCTAAACGATACGCTCAGTCAGCGCAGGCCCTGTTCTCTTGGGGCCTGCGCCTCCTCCCGGCTCAATAGCCAAGTTTGGTCCTTCGATCTTGGAGTGAAGTCTTGCCCCTCAGGGGTGTCTCCTGACAGAATCAGGTTATGTCTAGTGCACGAGTTTCTAAGGAAGCAGTCCGCTTGCTGACAGGCTGGGTTGCCGTTGTGGTACTGGCCTGCGCTGGCGGCTGCCGCCAAACAAACACCGGCCAACAGGGAAAGGAAAGAAAACCGACGTCCTGGAGGCCTCTCAACGTGGTGCTGGTGACCATTGACACTTTGCGGGCCGACCGGGTGGGATGCTATGGCTACTCTGCGGCTGAAACCCCGAACCTGGACCAGCTTGCCAAGCGGGGTGTTGTTTTTGAAAATGCCATTGCCCAAGTGCCCTTGACGCCTCCTTCCCACGCCAGCATGTTTACGGGAGTTTATCCCCCCGTGCATCAAGTGCGGGATGTGGGAGGCTTTAGCCTGGGCTCGTCGCACCCTACCCTTGCCAAGGTCCTTGCCGAAAAAGGTTGGACCACTGCGGCGTTCGTTGGGTCGGCCGTTCTGAAGAGGGGCTTTGGCTTGCACCAGGGATTCCAAACTTATGACGACCGAATCCCTGAACCGGATGTGGACAGTCCGGCGCGTGGGCACGCAGATCGCCCGGCAACTGAAGTGGTCGACCTCGCGATTCAGTGGTTGGTCCGGCAGGACGGCCGGAAGCCGGTATTCCTTTGGGTGCACCTCTATGATCCGCACGCTCCCTATCAGCCACCCTCGCCTTTCAAGGAGCGGTTCGGACGGCGCGCCTACGATGGCGAGATCGCTTACGCCGATAGCGAATTGGGCAAGCTTATGGCTGCTTGCGAAAAAAGGGGGCTGCTGCAGGATGGGGTCTTTGCGGTGCTTTCTGATCACGGAGAGAGCTTGGGCGAACATGGCGAATTTTCCCACGGTGTGTTCCTGTATGACGCCACCTTACGGATCCCGTGGATCATCGCTGGAACTGGCATTCCGGCCGGGAAGCGGATTGGGGATCAGGCCAGGACGATCGACCTTCTGCCCACCCTTCTTGACTTGGTGGGTGGAGAGATCCCCGCCGATTGCCAGGGAGTCAGTCTGACGCCGACTTTTTCGGGAAAGCCCGTACAGACCGAGTTTGCCTACGCTGAAACCTTGTTTCCCAAGATTAATATGGGGTGGGCGGAACTGCGTGCGATTCGAACCACGCGTTGGAAGTACGTTCTGGCTCCTCGTCCGGAGTTGTACGACCTGCAGTTTGATCCAGAAGAGACTTCTAACGTCGTTGAGCAGCATCCCCAGGAGGTCGCGAATCTGAAGACCCGTTTGTTGAAACTGTTGCCCGGGGAGGGAACGACGGAGCGCGTGGTGGTTGGCAAGGTGGAGCCGGAGCTTGAAAAGCAGCTTCGCTCACTCGGATATCTTTCCGGCGGCTCTTCACAACAGCTCTTACTCACCGGCCAAGGCATCGACCCGAAGGACCGCCTCGAGATTCTGAAGCTGGTGGAAGAGTCTATTGGGCCCCACAGCCAGCAGCCGTCGGCTCGCAGGCTTGAGCTTTTGAGACAAGCCGTCCGGCAGGATCCGACCAATCCGGTGCTTTATCTGCTTTTGGGTGATGGCCTCGAGAAACACGGGCTCTGGAAAGAGGCGCTGGCGCTCTACGAGTCTGCTCTCAGGTACCAAGGCGGAGCCACCAGTAAGGTTTATGTCCGGATTGCGCGCATCTTGGGCCGGCAGAACAGAATTCCGGAAGCGATCGCCGCATTCCAGAAGGCGGTTGAGCTGGATCCGAATGACACCAAAACACTCAACAAGCTGGCTGTGACGTGTTTACTGGTAGGCCGTACCGCTGAAGCCCAGGGTGCCTTGGAGGCTCTGCTCTTCGTGGATCCCCACAATGCCGAGGCTCTCAACAGCTTGGGTTGGCTGGCCCTAAAGCGAAAAGATTCCATGAACGCTAGGGACTACTTTGAGAGAGCTCTGAAAGCCAATCCCGAGTTCCTGGAGCCTCACATCAATCTCGGCATGCTTTGCAAGCAGCAAGGCGATTACGAATGTGCCCGCATTCATTTTGAAGCTTTCCTCTCCAAGGCCTCCTCCAAGGTTTACAGGGACTCCATACCGCGGGTAAAGAGCGAACTGGCGATGCTCCAGCGCACAGCTCGAGGAACAGTACAGTAGAGCCGCAGCGCCAACAATGGCGATTGACTGGGGCTGCAAGGCAATCCTGAAGGGCAGTGTGAAGTGAAGGGTGGCGCCTAGGGTTGCGGTCGAGTTGGTCCTGATGCGGAAGGGCTCGACTGGGTTCGGAGCTTCTCCTTGAGCGCCGTCAAGTCATTCTTGTATTCCTGATGGCTGGGAGCGAGCCTGACGGCTTCCTCGTACTCCTGTAACGCTTCGGGAGTCCTGCCAAGCTCAACGTAGATCTTGCCCAGCAGGTTGCGGAGCTCGGAATTAGCGGGCCGCAGTGCCCGGGCGCGTTCCGCATAGTCCCGCGCCTGAAAGAAGTCCTGATTCAGATACCAGTACTTGGCCATCAGGTAGTTGCCCACCACGGAGTCCGGATCGGCTTCTTCCATCTTCACCAAATGAGGATAGGCCTCTCGCCATTGTGGCGAAGCCAAAGCCATTTCGGCCAGGTATCCGTGGGCGGCCCAATCGGAGGGATCGATGGAGAGAGCTTCCTGGAACAAGCGACGCGCCTCGGGCTGATTTCCCGCATCGAGCTGCTTTTCCCCTTGGACCACCAGCTTGTCCGTTTCTCGGGTTCGATCGCTTTGACGGCGGCTGGACACGTTGCTTTCCTGAAACTTCTTGAGGTACTCCTGGGCTCGGGGAAGATTGCCGGTCTTGCGATAGGCCCGGCCCAGTGCGTAGTAGATCTCGGGCGTTTTTTCGGCTCCCGACTTGGCTCTTTCCAGGTAATCGATGGCCTCGAGGTCTTCGTTCCGGGCCAGGCAGACCAAAGCCAGCTTATAGAGGGACTCCGGATTCTCGGGATCCTGCTGAACTGAGGCAGCCAAGGCTTTTTTGGCAGCAGCGATTTCGTTAAGTTGGTGCAGGAGCTTGCCTAGTTCAAAAAAAGCTTGGGCATTTTGCGTGGGCTGCTTGTGAACGCTGGACTCGAAAGCTTGCTTTGCCTCCTCGAGCCGGCCTTTGATGACCAAAGCCTGACCCCGGTTCAAATCGACTTTGGCATCCCGGGGCGTTCGCTTCGCCAGAACGTCGAGGATCCGGAGGGCATCGTCGGGACGGTCAGCACGATAGTAACTATCGGCCAGTAACCACATCCAGGCCGGCGTGAGGCTGGCCACGCGTGACGCGTCCTTGAAAAGAGAAAGTCTCTCGAGGGCCTTGTCCTTTTGGCCCAGCCGGGTCAGCACGTTGGCCTGGAACAGAAGGTACTCGCGATTGTCGGGGGAGAGACGAAGCGCCTCTTCCAGTTCCGAGGCGGCCCCGGACAAATCGCCGGATTCCATCAGCGTTAGGCCAGCCAGGAAATAGGGGCGAGCGTTCTTGGGATTCTTCTGCTTGGCCCGAATACAGAGGTCCAGGGCCTCGCGGAATCTTCCCGACTGAACGAGCTGTCGCGTTTGAGCTTCCCAATCAGACTTCTGAGCGGGCTTGGTTTGGGCCAACGCGAACCCATCCCAGGGCAGCACCAAGATCAACGTGAGAACCCATCCCCACTCGCCCAAAGGGCGCGCTTTAGCCGGGATCAGATCCACAACGCGGCGCTTGAAAAGCTGGGCCGCAGCGGCGAATTTAGTTGCAATTGCAGGACTCAACTTGTCTTTCTCCAGGCCGACGAAAACCGGTTGGCTGCTCCACTCTTGAGTTAGAGCGAATGAGGGGACCGGCATTTACCGCAACTCCTTCCCCATTTCGCTTGGCGAGCCCACCTGTCGCAGGACTTTATTGACGATCTCTCGTGCCTCTTCGACCAGCGGGATATCGCGGCAAGAATCGAGAATCGTAGCCTTCTCGACGGCGGCGCTCAATTCCTTCAACAAGTCCGAGCGTCCCCAGAAAGTCGCCATCTCGTGGGCGATCCGCAGGGCTTCGTAGTCCTGAATGCCCTGGCGCATCAGTTCCCACCGCATGCCGTCAAGAGGCCCGTCCTTGCCTGGATACTGGAAATACATATCCCCCGAGTGCCAGTTGAAATTGGGCTGAGACCAGACATCATCCGGAAAAGCGTTGACCGCCCAACGCGTGTAGCCACTCAGGTTGTACTTCCAGGCGATCCACGCCAGCATCCGGCTCTCTCGCAGCGAGGAGTAGATGTAGGTATTGGGAAACCTGGGCTCGCAGGCGGTGTAAAACGTCACCAGTTGCCCTTTTTCACGCATTCGCTCCACCATGGGTCGATATTCTTTCTCCCATTCCTGGGAATTCTGCAGGTGGTCCCAATAAATCACCACCTCGTGTCCGGGGCCCTCCGTGGCGTGTCCCCCTGAACTGACTAACCGGAACTCCGGTCCGGTGTTTTTGATGAAATCATTGAGCTGATCCATGATGGCCTTCGGTTTTTCGTCGAAACCGAGGTAAGCCATTTTCCACCAACCCTTCTCTTCCAGGTGTGACTTGAGTGCTGGGAGAAAAACTCGCCAGGCCGCTTTCCATTTGGGATCTCCGACCTTAAGAGCTTCCGTCCGGTGAATCCTGGATTTTGAGTCGTAGTAGCGGATGCTGGCATCAGGCGTTGGTCCCGGTCCTTTCACCATCGCGTACATGTCAATCTTGCTCTTCACGCCGGCTTGAATCATGGTCGAGACGTAACGGTCGAAAAGGCGGAAATCCCAGCTAAACTTCGGGGTCTCACCCAGCGTCCATTCACCCGGGAATTGCCACTCCACCATTGTTGGAAATTCATATCCGGTCTGGGCGTTCCATGGATCATGAACGATGGACGTCATGATGGACTTCTCGCCGTGAAGGGCCAGGTTTTCGGCATACCTGGCCAACAGGCGCCAATGTTCCTCCGACCAAAGCGACACTTTGTGGGCCCGGGCCACACCGTGTGGGTCTTGCCAGAGATTCAGATAGAAAGAGTAGTCCGGCGGATCAGGCAGGGTGGCGTTGAGCACTTCCAGTTCGACTGGCACTTCCACCGATCGCGGGCCGGCAGTGAGTGACACGCTACCGCGATAAATGCCGGACGGCTGCGAGGTGGGGACGTGCAATGTCAGCCACACGGGCTGCACCAGGTTCGCCGGAAGCGGGTGTGTGGAAGATTCAAGGAGGGGATCGGCGGTAAAGATCCCTGTTTCATCTACCGGCAAAAAGGCCCCAAAACGCACTTGAAGAGCCTCAGCGGGCAAGGAGTCGCCGTTGGAGTTTCTCAGTGGGGCCGTGGTATAGCTGAGACTGGAACTCTGATCGCTGCGACAGGCCAGCTGTGCGGAAAGGTATTCGTTCTTGCAACCGATCCAATGAACGGCGCGCTTGGAAGAATCGCGAAAGAAGGATCCAGCAAAGACACGTTTCTCAATAGGCATCGGCCAAACCTCAAAGCCGGTTGGAACCAGGGTTTGGGACAACGCCAACGGACTTGTGAGGAAGAAAAAAGCCATCCATGGAACGAGCCGCATAAAGTCCCCTTTCGTGGGTCACTGTCGAAATCAGCGAAACGCTCAAGGTTCAATATAATCGCCTCGGCGATCACTTTTCCACCTCAATTCCGGTAAGGATGCCGCTCGTGACCCGCCGGTCTGCCGGGTCGCCAGCGGGGGGAGAACTGAAATTGCGGTGGTGTGCTCAAATCGACGGAACGGTGCTGTTCGAACACTGGTGTTCGAGAGATGACCAGCTGATCAGGGAGAACAGCCGCTATTGTGCTATCGGGCTCGGGCCGACTGAGTGCGATAAATGAACGCCAGGATTTCTGCTACGACGCGATAACACTCGGGTGGAATCTGATCGTGGAGATCCATGGTTGAGAGGATTTCGATGAGGGCTGGGTCTTCATGAACGGGGATCTGGTTATTTCGCGCAATCTCCAGGATGCGGTCTGCAACATGACCTTGACCCTTGGCTAGCAGCTTTGGCGCACTCTCCTTGCCCGGCTCGTAGCGCAGGGCGGCTGCCTTGATCGGCGGTGGCTCCGTTTTGTTGTCGCGCTTCCGTCTCATGAAGTTTCGTTAGATCCGCACAGCGAATAGCCGCCCTGCTAGATTCGGATGCTCAAGAGAGACCCTTCCGAAAGATCTTCGTGCGATGGGTCTGATTTGTCGGGTTTGTAGAGACGGACTGGATCGACTTGCACATCGAGCCGGACCTGTTCAAATCCCGCAGACTGGAGATTCAACTGCAGGTCTTGCAGTTGTGCATCGAAGCGTTCCTTGACTTCTGCACTCTCGACGTAGATTCGACTCTGAAGCTGTGTATCTTGCCATTGGGCCCAGGCTTCCACACGTCCCCACTCAGGCAATTCGAGGAAGATGTCCACCGTCTTGGGGCCAGAGGTCGATCTTCCTTGCTTCCTTGAGGAGTCCAGAAAGAAGCGAATCCGCGCTTGACCTTGTTCCGCGTAGAGTTGAACCGGCACTTCGGCGCAGAACGTTCCGTCTCTCATCCAGTGATACGCGACTTCGGTTTGTCGGTTGAGCAGGTTGCCAGCCAGCAACTGGTGAGTTTCGGTAAGGGCGGGTTTCTGAAGCTGTTGGGTGGAGCCACCTCGTACCTGCGCCTGAGCGGCCTCCAAGGATCTTTTCAGCTCTTCTCCCAGCCTGTCCATCTCCTCTTGCGGAGCGACTGTGATTTTGGCGAGGATCTGCCGGATTCGCGATTCCGTTTCGCCGGGCGGTGCTTCCAGAGCGGCGATCAACTCCTGGGCCAGGTGCAGCCTGTGCTCGAGAGCCGTTCGTTCCAATGGTGACGATGCTCCCTGAGCCTGGTTGTGAAGAGCGGCCACCAATTCCCTGAAATCCCTTTCTGGAGCGCCTGTTTCCGCCACACCAACGGGAGTAAGCAATTTTTCGAGCACGCTGCGCACAGCAGCTAAGGGCCCGGCCGACAGAGGCAATGCATCGCCAGTCGACGGCTCTGCCTGGAGGTTCAAAAGAGCGGGTCTGGTTTCAGCCCCACCCTGGGGAGCATTGCGTGACAAGGTGCCAAGGAGAACCTTGAGGTCTTCGGCGAGCTTGCCAAGAACCGTGTCAGCAGATTCGGACGGGGATTCAGACTGCGCGATTCGAGCGGAGTAGGACTCCAGCAAGGCACGGAGCTTGGCTTCGAAGAAGACTCCGGAATTCTCGAGGAGGTTGCGCAACTGCGGAACGATCTCCTGACTGTTGGAGGAAAGTTCCAGGGGAGCCAAGAGTCTTTCGAGCTGCTGGAGTTGTTCTGAGTTAAGACTCGGGCGATGGCCCAGGAGTTCTGCTTTCAGACTATTGAGCCACGACTCGACATCGGCCGGATCGACCTTTCCGGGAAGTGCTCCGCGGTGGCCGAGGATTTCAGCAAGGGGCCCGTTTACGAGAGTCGCTGGCAGATCCTGAGGGATCAACCGCAGTTCGATGACGGGAGAGGTCTGCGCGACCTGAACTTGAAGTTTCTGTCCGACCTCGAGAGGGAGGGAAGTTCCTGCCCAGAACTTTTTTGAATTGAGATCCAGCAAGACCTGCCCGCTGGGGTCGACCTTGAGAACCTGGACCGGATGCTGGCTTCCCAGCTCGAGAGTTAAGCCGTCCGTGATGGCGGTCTTGAGGATCTGGAGACGCTGCTCCAGAAGGTCCACTCCGGAAATCTGCATCGGTCTTGTGAGGCCTGAGCACAGAATCGCCTTTGGGTTTCTGAGTACCCGGCCGTTCCTCCTGGGTCAGTTATCGACAGCTGGAAATGAGAGGGTTATCCCCAATCGCGTCCCTGAAAGCAGGAGAGTTGATCAAGGGTAGGCCTGGTAAACAACCCTGCCGTCCACGATGGTGAAGAGAACGCCAGTCTGCGCAATGGCCTCGGGCGGAATTCGAAACAGATCGCGATCCAACACGATCAGATCGGCCAGTTTCCCGGCTTCGAGGCTACCTTTGAGGTGTTCTTCAAAGGCAGCGTAAGCGTTGTTGACTGTGTAGCAGCGGAGAGCCTGTTCGACGCTGACCTTTTCGTGGGGCACCCATCCTTCGGGGTTTTTTCCATCAAGCGTACGCCGCGTCACAGCCGCGTAGACTCCCAGAAGGGGATTCAGTGGTGCAACGTTCCAGTCAGATCCAAAACTCAATCGTGCGCCGGCATCCAGGAGGGAACGGAAGGCGTAGGTGGTTTGAATGCGTTGGGTTCCAATCCGCTTTTCGGCCCAACGCCCGTCGTCGATACAATGGTAAGGCTGCATCGAGGGAATGACCTCCCTCTGGGCAAATCGAGGGATGTCTTCGCGTCGAAGATGCTGGGCGTGCTCAATTCGGAACCGTCGATTTCTGGAACCATTTATCTTGGCGACCTGTTCGAAAAGGTCGAGCAGCATGTGATTGGCTTGATCGCCAATGGCATGAATTGAGAGCTGGAGACCGGCTCGGTCGGCCGACAACATACGGCGGTGTAGCTTGTCGAGGGGAATGGCATCCGGCGCCAGCAAACCGTGAGTGTCGGGAGCATCGGTATAGGGTTCAAAGAAAAGGGCGGTTGTGGAGCCCAGGGATCCGTCCAGGAAGGCCTTGAGCCCTCCTAATCTGAGCCACTCGTCCCCAGCGCCGTGCTGGGCCATCCAGTCAAGTTGCTTTTTCCAGCCGGCCAATGGGGTCCGGCAATAGATGCGGACCGTCAAGTCGCCACGTTGGTTGGCCCGCCGATAGGTCTCGAAGGCTTTCCAGGGAGTGATGTCCTGAACCGAAGTGACTCCCCAGCGACGAGCCTCTTGCATCGCTGCATTCAAGGCCTGGTCGTAGAGGTCATCGTCCGGTTCAGGAATGATCTGCTGGACCACGTCCATAGCCGCGTCCTTGAGAACGCCGGTAAGTTCTCCGGCGTCATCTCGGACAATCACTCCGCCGGGCGGATCGGGAGTCTTCCGAGTAATTCCAGCCAGGCTTAGCGCCAAACTGTTGGCCAGTCCCATATGACCGTCCAGGCGGGTGACGAACACCGGGTTGTCTTGGGTCAGGGAATCGATCTGGTGTCGATGGGGCAGCCTTCCGCCAAACCAGCGTTCATGATCCCAGGCACCTCCCGTGATCCAGCGGCCCCGTGGTGTCTGGGATGCAAACTGTCGAATGCGGTCCGCGAATTCAGTCTCATTTCGAGCGTCGCGTAGATCGACACCCAGGAGTTGAAAGCCGCCACTGAGGAAATGGGTATGGTTGTCAATGAAGCCAGGCATGACCAGACGGCCGTTGAGTCTCAGGACTCGGGTGGAAGGGTTTTTCAAGCTTAATATAGTTGGGCTGTTTCCAACGGCGATCAGCTTGTTGCCTTGGATGGCCAAAGCCTCCGCCCACGGTAGTCGAGTCGAACCGTCCACACTCGTGTGTCACACAAGATCAAATCCGCTGAAGGTTCAGTAACAGAGTCGTGACTTTGCATGTTCAGGGGGTTACCCGCAAGCATCAGTCTCATCATTCTAGGGAAGGTTAGGGTTGGAGGGAATCGCGTTTTGGACCCACTTCCATCGACGGCATGGGCCAGTCAGAGGTCGTCTTCGGGAGACTCGAAGAGGTGGTTCAGTCTCAGGCATGAGAAAGCGATCCCAACAACCACCAATACAATCCAGTTTCAAGAAGCCCACAGCGGCTCAGCCGCACCGTGTAGCTTGTTCGGCGGTCTGACTCGGTATATCCTTTCAGCGATCTCGCTGCATGGGCGCTTCGTCGGGCTGTGGTTCACGGGAGAAAACAATCAGTGAACGGGGCTGGGACTCGACATGTCGTAAGGGGTGTGATTCTGGTGCTTGCCAGTCTGCAGTGGGGTTGCGCACATCGGTATGCCGTACGCGGCTTGGTGGTGGCCAAGGTTCCAGGGCAGAATGCCTTGGTCATTTCGCACGATGAGATTCCAAACTTTATGGGCGCCATGACGATGTCGTTTCTTGTGCAACGCCAAGAATCGGTCGAGGATTTTCAGCCGGGTGACCAAGTGGAATTCCAGTTGGTTGTCGGTCGAGATTCCAGCTATGCCCGGAGGATCCGGCTCAGCGCCGGAGAACCCATAACGTCGGCCCTCACCGGACGTTTGCCGGCGCTACCAGCTTCGCCCGAGCAATTAGCGGTTGGGGAGCCCGTCGTCGACTGCAAGCTCGTCGATCAAGACTCCCGTCTGGTGCGATTGGCAGAGTGGCGGGGCAAACTGGTTGTCATGAATTTCATTTACACGCGCTGCCCGCTGGCTCAAGTGTGCCCTTTGCAGGCCGCCAATTTTTCTCGACTGCAAAAGCGTTTCAGCCAGGAACTTGGCAAGAAGTTGATGCTGCTGTCCGTGAGCCTGGATCCGCAATATGATACCCCCGAGGTCCTGACCCGGTATGCGGAGGCCTGGCATGCCAAGCCTGAGGGTTGGCGCTTTCTCACAGGCAGTGCCTCTCAAGTTGCGGCGGTTACGCGGCAGTTTGGAATCGTTTATTGGCCTGAAGAAGGCAGTTTGACCCACACTTCTGGAACCGCTGTTCTTGGAGCCGACGGCAGATTGAAGGCTTTCGTCGAAGGCCCCTCGTACAACGCTGAACGACTGGGCGACCTGATCGTCCATTTCTTGGAGGACGGTTCATGATCCGAATGTTCCTTTTGGTGCTGTGGTTGGCTCCCTCGGCCCTCAGTCAAAGTCCGACCAAGCCGGTGGACCTTTGTGCTGCCCCGCCGGACGCAGTCCCTCCGGCTCTGCCGGCCAGATTGCTGGAAGGTCAAGGCTACCTAAACTTTCCCATCACCACCGGCAATGCGAAGGCCCAGCAGTTCTTCAATCAAGGTGTTGTACAGATGCATTCCTTTTGGGCCGTGGAAGCCGAACGATCCTTTCTGCAAGCGGCTGAACTGGATCCTGAGGCACCAATGCCCCACTGGGGAATTGCCATGGTTGCCGCGGGCGACTTCCGGCCACGATTCCAGTTGGAGGGGCAATCGCGAAAAAAGAAGAAGCCCGCACCCACGGGAGGCACATTGCGGGCGATTGAGGCTGCGGAGCGGGCTGTTCGTCTCAGCACTGTTCCCGGCAAAGCAACCAAGCTCGAGAGGCTTTATATTGCGGCCGTGGCAGCCAGGCGGGATCGTATCGCGAAGGATCCGGATGCGGATTATATCGCTGGGCTGAGAAGGCTTTTGGCTGAATTTCCTCAAGAGACGGAGGCCAAGTCCTATCTTGCCTTGCATCTGATGCGCGGATTCACGACACCCGACAAGGCGCCTCGAGAGAGTTCGATGGAAGCGGTCGCACTCTTAAGACAGCTTCTGGCAGAGGCCCCGGACCATCCAGGGGTACACCACTACGTCATTCATGGATTTGAGGGATCCCACTTTGCGTCGGAGGCCTGGCCCAGTTGCCGGCGCTACCCGCAGTTGACCTCTAACATTCCACATGCCTTGCACATGCCCGGTCACATTTATGCGCAGACCGGGAAGTGGAAGGAAGCCGCGGAGTCCTTCGAACAGGCCGCCGACAACGAGCTTCGCTACATCAGCGCTGATGCGCTCTACGGCAAAGGGCATCACGGGCACAACGTCCAGTTTTTGGTGTCTACCTATTGCTTCCTGGGCGAGTATGAGAAAGCCTTGGCCGCGGCTCGCGGGCTGATGATGTTTTCGGAAAATCCGAGAGAAGCCTCCCAGCCGGACAACACTGGCACGCCCTATCGGCAGGGCTGGTTTGCGCTGATGAGGACGCTGGTTCACTTTCAGAAGTGGGATGAGCTGCTGGGCGGCGATGGCTTGCCAGTGTTGGATAAACCCAGAGAAAAAGCGTGGCGCTGTTGGGCCCTGGGATTGGCCCATGCCGCCAAAGGTCAGGTGGCAGAAGCTCGCCTGCAATCGAAAGCCATGGCCGCTGCGCTGAAGGACTTTCGGGGAGCGGTAAAGGTCAAGGTGCCCGAGGTATTGCTGATTGCCCAAAAAGAACTGCAAGGGCACATTCAGGTTCAATCAGGGCGGTTGGACAAGGGGCTGGAGACGTTGCGCGTCGCGTCGCTTCAAGAGCGGGCGCTGCGGTACTCGGAGCCTCCAGCCTACCCTCGGCCTGTTCTGGAAGCGCTGGGCCAGCTAGCTCTCCGCCATGGTCGGTTGAGCGTGGCCGAGGCAGCCTTTCACCAAGCGTTGGCGCAATTCCCTGAGAGCACTCATGCTCGGAAGGGATTGGCGGAAATCCGGCTCAGAAACCAGGCTGGCGCGGGAGGCCTATGAGAGGATCTGAACTTCAGCCTGCAAGACTTGATCTTCAACGGGAGAAAAGAAACATGCGTCGCTATTCCACCCAAATCACCACCTTGGTTCTTGTTCTCGCGATTGCGTTGCGGTTGGGGCCGCCCGGCAGCACTGTCAAAGCGGAGGTTCCGGGCAGCAGCAAGCTCACGCCAGACCAGATCATTGCCGAGTTCCGGAAAGTCAGCACAGGCAATATCGCTGACGCGGTGGATGAGTCCACCGGCCAGCGGGGTTTCATGACGCCCGACATGAAACCGATCTTCAAGTCCAAGATTGTAGGCCGGGCCGCTACGTGCTTACTGAAGCCCATCTTGAAAACCGACACCCGAACCTATCCCAATCTCGCTTTGCAGATCCTGGATGAGGCAGACCCAGGCAGCGTTCTCGTCTACGTTTTGGAAAACGGGCGGGACATTGCCGGCATCGGCAACCTGATGGCGACCACGGCCAGAGTGCGCGGATTGGAGGCGGCCGTCATCGACGGTGCAGCTCGGGACATCGATGAAATCGAGGCCATCGGATTTCCGGTCTTCGCGCGCGCCATCAGCCCGGCCACGTCGGTCGGACGCTATGTAGCCGTGGCCAAAAATGTCCCGGTCACTTGCGGAGGCGTTCTGGTCAGGCCCGGCGACTACATCGTAGGCGACTGGACTGGCGTGGTCGTGGTCCCCGCGGAAAAGGCGGAGGAGGTTGTCTCCTTGATCCGTGAGTACGACGCCAAGGAGAGCAAGATGGTCCCCATCATCAAGGAAACGAAATCCATGCTGAAGGCCATGGAGAAGTACAACCGCTACTGAAAATGGAGCCTTGACGGCCGGGAAGTTGACTGGCTGGCAACGAATCCGGGCGCCACTCTGGTGAGCTGGATGGCATCACCCGGTGATGAATGGGGCTGGGGTCTGTAAGGCTCGTGGTCGGCTTGTTCTATTTTGCCAACCGCTTCTTCTTGTAATCCTCATACTCCTTTTTGAGTTCTGGATCTGTTGGGCTGGGATACAGGTCGCTGGACTTATATCTGCCGGTGAGAAACTTGTTCTTGGTCCATTCATCGTGGATGAGGGTTTCCTGGGCTTTGTTGATGACCTCTTCCATCAAGTGTGGCGGGATAAAGTAGATTCCTTCGCGATCACCGAAAACGACATCTCCCGGCATTACGGTGGCGTTGCCGATGCGAATGGGAATGTTCACTCCTGTCAACATCACGTTACCAATGGCGGTCGGATGGAAGCCTCTCACGTAGCCCGGAATCCCCATTGGGTAGATGCCTTCGAGATCCCGGATGGATCCGTCGATCACGAAACCTGTCTGCGTGGCCGAATAAATGGCGGCGGCGAGGTTGTCGCCAATGAAGGTACCGTCCTGGACCTTGCCAAACAGATCCACCACCACCACATCGCCGGGCTGCAGCATGTCTATCACGCGCTGGTTCGCCTGTGGGCATAAGCCCTTGGCTTTGGCTGCCTCCTCACTGATGGTGGCTACGTCCGGACGATACGGCATGAATTGAGCGGTAACGGCACGTCCGACAAGCTTCTTTCCAGGATGCAGGATTCGCCAATTGCCCTCGAACTGATTGGGATACTTGGCCCCCGGCAAGACGCCAAACACGTTCTCTACGGACAAGGGGTCCAGTTTTCGAAGGAGTTCATCCGGCACCTTGGGTCTTCCGTCTTCAAACCGACCGAAGGGGTTGTTGGCGGTGTACTGGATCATTTGCTCCTTGGAGAGGGTGAAGACTTGGGCGTTCAGCGATAACACCATACCCATCATTCCCATCAGAATGCTGAAAACAGCTCGTCTTTTCATTTGAATCGTCTCCTCTTGTGGGATCTGACATCCATGAAGTGCGGCTCTATTCCGAGAATAATGATGGACACCCTTCGATTCAAGCCTGTATGCCAGCCGCATCCCCGTTGGCGAGTACAAGGCGGAGGCTGCCCAGCCGCACCGCTGGGCGCTGAAGCGGATCCTTGTCGCCAGAAACGGGATTGAAGCCTTCCTTTGAATGATATAATCCGCTGAAGAGTGGGCACCCATCACATCGAGGATTCTGGACCATGCTCGTCGTAACCCGCAAGAAAGACGAAAAGCTGATGATTGGCAATGAGATTGAGGTCCAGATCCTGAAGATCGGGAAGGATAGCGTCAGGATTGGCATCAAAGCGCCTCAGAGCGTTTCTGTCCATCGATACGAAGTCTATGAGAGCATCCTGGCGGCAAATATCCTCGCCGCCAAATCGCAACTGCCACAAAAAAAGACCCTGTCCGAATTGGCCAAAGGACTCAGACCGAAGCAGACCGAGTAGCGTTGATGGTCCTGGCAGTTTTCGTTTTCGTATGCAGCGTCCAGCTCCTCACTCTGGGTTGGACTGCACACAGAAGCTTCTCATCTAAGCGGGCAAGATTGGTCAATCGGAACGACAGAACCAACGACACCAGGTTCAGCACAGAAAACTTGCCACATGTTCGGCAGTGTCCTACCCCGCAGAAAACGGGGATACTCAGGCCCGCTTGCAGTAACGAGCCTTGGCCGGGGGCAGGTTCCACCAGACTTGACTGTAAGCGTACTGGTGCCTGGCGATAAAGGAACCGACGGTCTTGGCTACCTGGATCATTCGCTGGCGCTCTGAGGGCTTCAGAAAGCGAGCCTTGAATTCGTGGGTGAAGATGTACTCAAAGTAGGAAAGGACTCCATCCGGACTTAAGTGACTGATGAGAACTTCAAGTATGTCGGATACGATTTGAGAATCGAAGTTGTTGAGCGGCAAGCCAGAAATGATGTAGTGGTAGTCGAAGGATTGCCTCAGGTTTCGGATATCATCGTTGATGAGTCTGATTTGGATCCCTTGTTTTCTCAGATCGCTGAACGGCAAGGATCGCCTCAGATAGCCGCAAAACTTGGGGCTCAGTTCATAGATGTCAAACACATCTCCTCTCCGCAGATGCTTGAGGATGCGGTCCGTAAAGGCCCCGGTTCCGGGCCCCACTTCCAGAACGCGAACGGGGCGGAGGCCTCTTTGCGAAAGCGGCATCACAATGGCCTTGGCCAGGTGAGGTGAGCTGGGGACGATGGCCCCAAGCGTCGTGAAGTTCTCTTTGAGCTCTGACAGGAAAAGACGGTAGTCTTCAAACATTCGGGGGCGCTTCATCCGCTGAATCCTCCGTACCAGGCTTTCAACCGGATTCACTCGTCAGTCGGCAAGCTTTGGAACACCCACTGAAGCCGGGTGAAACTGTAGCGGAAGTGCCTGGATGGGTAAAGCCATTTCCTGCGCGGGACGTCGCAAGAAATTGAGGATCAAGCGCTTGAAATTCACCTTGATCTTCGTAGAATTGAATGCATTGGATAGGATCCGAAGCGAGATGAGCCCGTTAAAGCCGGTCAGGCCGAAAACAAGCCAAGCCGACGCAGGTCACCCGATCGACCGAAAGTGGCCGCTCGTCGAACTGACCCGTGATGGCAGACAACGATACAACCCATACCAGACCCTCGGAAGTGAGGTGGGGATATGCCCAGCCGGATATTGATTGTGGATAGCGACCAAAACAGCCTGTTTGAGTTGCGGACAATGCTGGAGACCCTCGGCTACCAAACCGATCAGGCCGCGGACGGGATCGAAGGTTTCGAGAAAGCAAAAGCTGAGCCACCGGCGCTAGTCGTCACCGAAATCATGCTGGACCGACTGAGTGGTTTCGAGATGGCTCTCAGGATTTCCCAAGCGGGCCTGACTTGCCCGGTGTTGTTCTACACTTGGTTTTACCGGGACCAACGCGCCAGACAGGAAGTAACGGCCAAGTACGCAGGCAAAGGCTACTTCATCAAGCCTTTTCAACTGGATGCGTTGAAAAGGGCGATCGAGGACCTGGGAGTGCCCAAACGCTTTGATGTTGAGTCTCAAGTTTTTGTCGAACAAGGTCAGACAACAAAAGAGGATCCATCCCATGTCGAGGATGAAACCCCGAGTCCCGCAAGTTCAAGCAAACCATCACCGGAGGTGAAGCAGACCTCACAACCGGCGTCCGTGACCGTTCCGGTCAGGCCCGCTGCTGGATCCGGTCGGGCCGTTGCAGCGGCGCGAATGGCGGACGCGGCTCCCATTTCAACCCCGGCCGAGCAACATAGTCAAAAAATCGATGCCTTTCCTTCCCCGACTGCGAAGGGCGCTGCGCCCACATTGCAGGACGCTTCCCCGGCGTTGTTTACGGGCGGGCAGCTGGACACGGGTTTGTGGAGCCGATTGAGAATGGGCTTTCCAGGTTCCAACAGACTCCTGTTCGGTGGTCTTGCAGGGTTGCTCGTCCTGATGGTTTTGGGGTTGGTTCTGATGCAGTACCTCAGGGAGGAGCCGAGCAGTGAGCTGTCGACTTCCGACTCACCCAGAACTTCCGAAGTCGAGGTAGGGAGCACTCTCCCGCCTCAGGATGGCCGCACGGAAGCGCCCGACGCCCCGGCTGCAGTTGCGCCACCTTCTGACGCTCGTCCTTCAACCGCGATGAACGAAGGCCCAGGTATTTCGAGTCCGACCGGTGGTCAACGGGAACGGGGCGCATCCACGGACCTGTCTACTTCCGAATCCAGTCTTGAGGCGCCTGAACCGCGCACCGGGCTCGTGGTCTCTGATGTCAGTGCCAGACAGACCGGTTCCGTCTTGCGGCGGACGAGGCTTCCCGCTCTTTTGGCAGAAGAAATGGAACAGCTTGGCAAGAAGCCCCTGGTCGTGCGCGTTGTGGTGGGGAGGCGCGGAGAGGTTCTGGACGCCACAGCGGTCCAGTCCTCCCTGAGTTCTGAACTCATCGAAAAGATCGTTTCGAACGTCAAGGAATGGCGTTTCTCAGCACACCGCCAGGCGGGCGAGACGGTGACAAAGCACCTTAGTTTCCGCTATGTCAGTTCAGGGAAATGAAGCAGTGGAGGGGAGACAAGCTAGTTGCGGGGGGCATAGTAGCCCTTGCGCGACTTGACCTTCAAGTTCTTGCGGTCGGTATCGATTTTGATCGAACGAAATGACCCGTCGCGGCTGGGATTGGACGATCGGTAGGCCAAGGAGTATTGGCTTCGCAATTCATCCCCAATGTTCTGAAAACTCTCGGATAGATCCTCGGCCTTGAACGGATAGAATGCCCGCCCACCAGTTTCCTCCGCCAGTTTCCTCAGGATCTTGTCTGATTTGGGAGCTGTGATACCAAAAAAGCCGCTTGAGTTCGTGCTGATCGTGTACACAGTAACGTCGGACTTCTGGGCCATCTCAAGGCTGCCACTAAGCGTGTGGAGGCTTAGGTTGTCGTCTCCATCGCTAATCAGAATGATGACCTTCCGGCCGATCTGGGAGCGTAGCTTTTCCTGGCAGGCGAGATAGACGGCATCCAGCATTTTGGTTCCACCGCCCGGACGGACATGGCGAATCGCCTTGCTCAGTACGTCGATGTCGTCGGTGAAATCCTGAATCAGCTCGATTGCCGAGTCGAAGGTGATGAGGAGAGCTTTATCTCGCTTGGGGCGAAGCGTCCTGAAGAGGAAATCGATCGCAGCCTCTTGCTCGAAGCGAAAGCGATCGCGAATACTGGTGCTGGTGTCCAGCAGCAGCGCGATGTTTAGGGGGAGGTCTGTCTCGCGCGAAAAGTTCGTGATGGTCTGCGGCTGGTCGTCCTCAAACAGCTTGAAATTAGACCTATCCAAGTTCGTTACAAGACGTCCTCGGCGATCCGTGACTGTGAAGAGGACGTTTACGAGATCTACATTGACAATCAGGTTGTCTGCAGAGCGATCGGCTCGATCGGACCGCGAATTGACCACTGACTGTGCTGTCTGCGCCGACAGCAGACTTCCACCCGCCATCAGCAGCGAGACAGCAATAACAACTGCGAAGATCGCTTTCTTAAAGGGAACATCGAAACGAAGCATCAACACACCTAACCGGCTCAATGAGGCCTTCTTCCGCCTAAGCGGGTGACCATTCAAATTCTATCGTTCACGGGCCCTTCGGTCAATTCCGTCTGACGACGCCCTGCGAAGCCCATTCGCTCATCGTCCCACAAGACATTGGTTGCGGATTCTTTCAAATCCGTTGTTTTGCGCTCGCCACTCAGGACTGAACCACGCTGCCACGAGGAGAAACATGGGCTTCGATGTAGGCGATCACCTGCTGCGTTGAAGTTCCGGGCAGGAACACTTCGGCAATACCCTTCTCCTTGAGGAACGGGATGTCCTGATCTGGAATGATTCCTCCCGCCACGACCAGGATATCTGCGGCCTTGTGATCCTGCAGCAAGGCCGTGATCCTAGGAAGGATAGCATTGTGCGCGCCCGACAAGATGGAAAGCCCGATGCAATCGACGTCTTCCTGGAGAGCGGCCTGAACAATCTGCTCCGGGCTCTGACGCAGTCCGCTGTAGATCACTTCCATCCCCGCATCGCGAAGGGCCCGCGCCACGATTTTGGCGCCCCGATCATGTCCGTCTAATCCGGGCTTAGCGATGAGCACTCGGATCTTTCTACTACTTGGCTTTGGCATCAGCTTGCTGCCTTTCCGGGCGTTAATAGCTGGGCTCGGTATAGATTCCGAAGACATCCTTCATGGCATCGCAGATTTCGCCGACGGTTCCATGTGCCTTGACAGAGGCGATGATCGGAATCATGAGGTTGTCACCGGACTTGGCAGCACGCCGGAGGTCGCTGAGAGCGGCCTCCAGCCCGGACGCGCTCCTGGAAGCCCTGACCTCCCGCAGGCGCCGGATTTGAGCGGTCTCGGCGGCCGAATCGATCGTCAAGGTTTCGATCGGTGGCTCCTCTGCGAGGGCGTACCGATTGACGCCCACAATGATCTTTTCCTGGGTTTCGACCGCCGTTTGATACGCGTAAGCGGCATCATGGATCTCCTTCTGAGGATAGCAGCGCTCGATTGCCGCGACCATGCCGCCCATTCTGTCGATCTTGTCGAAGTATTCCCAACATCCCTGTTCCATTTCCAGCGTCAGCTTTTCCACAAAGTAAGATCCACCTGTCGGATCCACTGTGTTGGTGACGCCGCTTTCCTCGGCCAAGATCTGCTGCGTTCGCAAAGCCACTGTCACCGCATTCTCAGTGGGCAGCGCGTAGGTTTCATCCATCGAATTGGTGTGCAGGGACTGAGCCCCGCCTAAGATTGCCGCCAGTGCCTGGATGGTGGTACGGACAACATTGTTGAGAGGTTGCTGGGCCGTTAGCGAGCACCCGGCGGTCTGCGCATGGAAACGTAACATGCAGGAGCGCGGGTTCTGAGCCTGAAATCGCTCCTTCATCACTCGGTACCAGACTTTTCGTGCGGCGCGATACTTGGCGATCTCTTCGAAAAAGTCATTGTGCGCGTTGAAGAAAAACGACAAGCGTGGGGCGAACTCATCCACTTTCAAACCGGATTGGATCGCAGCTTCCACATACTCGATGCCGTTGCGGAGCGTGAAAGCCAACTCCTGAACCGCCGTGGAACCTGCCTCGCGAATATGATAGCCACTGATCGACACGCTGTTCCAGCGTGGAACATGGTGAGTGGCGTACTGGATCGTGTCGGTGACCAGTCGGAGAGAAGGCTTGGGTGGATAGATCCACTCTTTCTGTGCGATGTACTCCTTCAGGATGTCATTCTGAAGCGTCCCGGAAACCTTCTTCAGATCATAGCCCTGCCTCTCAGCATTAACCAGAAACATCGCCCAGATCACAGCTGCGGGGGCATTGATGGTCATCGAGGTGGTCGTGGTTTCCAGATTGATGCCACGAAAGAGGACTTCCATGTCTGCAATGCTGTCGACAGCGACACCGCAGCGGCCCACCTCTCCATGGGACATCGGATGGTCCGAGTCCAACCCCATCAGGGTGGGGAGGTCGAAAGCCACGGAGAGTCCAGACTGTCCCTGCTCGAGCAGGTAACGGAAACGTCGGTTTGTGTCCTCGGCGCTTCCAAAACCGCTGAACTGCCTGATGGTGAACAGCTTGCCACGATACATCGTGGGGTGAATCCCCCTCGTGTAAGGGGGTTCGCCTGGGAATCCAAGGTCCTCTTCGAAGCGGAAGCCTTCCAGGCTTGAGGGGTCGTAGATCCTCTCGATCGGGTGGCCAGAGACCGTGGTGAAACGCTCTTTCCGTTCGGAGTAAGCCCTGAGTGAGGGTTCCAGGGTGTTCTTTTCCCATTGTTCCCTGCCAAGTGTGGCGGAGGAAGGAAGGTCGAGTTTCTTGCTCATGCCTCTCCTAAAGGACCACGATTCCAATCAGTCTAAAGAACACGTCGGAGGGTGTCAATCGATCTGTCGGCTGGGTCGGCAGGTCAATCTGTCGTGAATGCCAGAGGCAGAGCCGAGCTTGAGGCTGTATTTGGTCTGGACGGCAAATGATCCCCGCCTTAGGATATCTCCCCAAGTCCCGAGGCATCCAGTGTCGACGAAGCCGTCAGGCTGGAACCTGAGAGAAGAGTTCAGCGATGCGAGTGGTCATACAGAGAGTGAAAGAAGCCTCCGTAGTCGTGGATGGAGAAGTCGTCGGAGAAATTGGTGAGGGGTTGCTCGTTTATCTGGGTGTCCGGCAAGGGGACCAGCAGAACGACGCAGACTACCTTTTGGACAAGGTCCTCAACCTTCGGATTTTCGAGGATCAAGACCGCAAGATGAACCGCTCTGTTCAGGAAGCTCAGGGCAGCATCCTGGTCGTTTCGCAATTCACTCTCTATGGGGATTGTCGAAAGGGGCGCAGGCCGTCATTCTCGGAGGCCGCGGCTCCTCTTGAGGCTGAATCGCTCTACAACTACTTCGTTGCGCGTTGCAGAGAAACGCAAGTCGTGACTGAAACGGGTCTGTTTAGAGCGATGATGCAGGTGAGAGCCATTAACTGGGGGCCTGTAACGATGCTTCTCGACAGCCAAAGAACCTTCTAGAGTCTGCCGTTAAGGACACTGAGACGCCCTGAGGACTACTTTCCCTTGTAGCCTTCCAGAGTTCCATTCTCCTTGTAGTATTTGCCGGCCTCGGTCAGTTCCTTCGATCCATACTTGGTGTGGCAATAAACACAAGACTTTCCGGTCTTCTTGGCATCGACCGGCTTGGTGAACCCCGGACTCCGGAAGTACAGAAATCCTCCGGCACACATCACAAGGATCATGAACAGCCTGATAGCAATCCGCAAGACGAAGCCTCCTTCTCCCGACTCGTTGTCTAAGCGTAAGATTAATCTAATCGATGCGGGGTTGCATTGCAAGAACCGGAAAGAAAGATAAAAGATAAGGAAGGCGTGGGTCGAAAGGGGGCGCGAGGGACGTTCGAAGAGAGTCCTGAGAGTCGGCCTAGGGACGGAAGCCGGTTTTGATGACGACCGGGCATTCCGTCCTCTGGCGTGCCACTTACTTCTTGGCAGGACTACAGACCAAGTAGTCCTTCATGGCGGCGAAGTTTTTCTCTCCAATCCCTTTCACCTTTTTGAGATCTTCGATGGATTGATAGGGTCTGGAGGCAGCGATACTCTTGGCCAACTTTGGGCCTACTCCAGGCAGTGAGAGAAGCTCTTTTTCGCTTGCGGTATTGATGTCTACCGGCTTCTCGGGCTTCTTAACCGCTTTGGTGGCAGTCTTGGAGGGTTCCTTAGTCGATGGTTCCTTACCCTGCGCGAGAGCTGAGCTCCCACCACCCACCAGCAGACAGAGAGCAAGGCAGTGGACAACGAGTCGTGTCATAGGTGCCTCCTTTACGAGCACGTTTCAGGGCAACGGCAAAACAGAGTCGACCGACGGCCAAGCCGCACGGGACACCGAATGCACCGTTTCCGGGTTTAGAAATGAGTAGGGAAGGAACGAGGCACTTATACTGAGACAGCTACCGCACAGTTGTCAATAAGTTTTTCCAGGGCGTCTCACATGGGTGATTGCGATGGGGCGCAAAGGTCACCCGTAGCTCGTTTCTGTCGCAAAACGGTGCAGGTGGAGCGGGCACTCTTGCGCGTGCTTCTTAAATGCGCGACCTCCTGCGGGACGACCTGCTCAGGGTGCCCCGCAAGCAGGCTGCGTAGCGACGCCTGACTCTAACCCGGCCATTCAAGGCCGGGACAAGGCGTACCTCTCCGGAGCCCGTCGCTGCGCGACGGTTGAGGCTGCAAAACATCGCGCCCGTCATGGCCAATGGCAGACTTCTTCTTGCCCTCTCCCCGGCAGGGAGGCCATTCACTAAGCTGCCAGAGGATGGCGAAGGAGAAGGCTTCCATCTTGAAATCCTGGATGGTCGCCTGCTCCCTGACCCTGGCTTCCCGAATCTGGCTTTCTGTCGCAAAACACCTTGTTATAGCTCGGTGGGCAGCGATTCGAAGAGGCCGCCTTGTCAGATCTTGGACCAACAGACTTCATGCCCAAACGTTCACCTTGAGCGTATGAACTGCTCGGCGCGCAATGAGCGGAGAGCAAAGTTTTACGGCAGGAATGTAAAGAAAAATCGGCTTTACCCGATAATGGAGATTGCTATTATGAAACCCGGAGGACTCGTTCTGGACCCACGGCGAGACTTGAAAGATGAGCGAACGCATCGTACTCGATCCAACCATCAAGAGTTCCGAGGCGCAGGAGTTTGAAGACAAGCTCAGCGCAAAGGTTGTGGGTCAGGATAGAGCTGTCCAACGCATTTCCAATCTTTACCAGATCTATCTCTCGGGAATGGCGTCTCCCGGTCGTCCGATAGGCAATCTCCTCTTCTTGGGCCCCACGGGTTCCGGTAAAACAAGAGTCGTCGAAGCTGGCGCTGAGATTCTCTTTGGGGACTCCAAAGCCGTCATTAAGATCGACTGCGCAGAGTTCCAGCACAGCCACGAGATTGCCAAGTTGATCGGATCGCCTCCGGGATATCTGGGACACCGGGAAACTCCGCCTCTGCTGACGCAAGAGGCTATCGATCAGTACCACACGGACAAGCTGAAATTGACGTTCCTGCTTTTTGACGAGATTGAGAAGGCGAACGACGCGCTGTGGCAGTTGTTGCTGGGGATTCTGGATAAGGCCACACTGACCTTGGGTGACAATCGCCGAGTGGACTTGAGCCGGGCCATCGTGTTCATGACCAGCAACCTCGGTGCCGCGGAAATGAGTGAATACATCTCCGGTGGAATCGGGTTTGCGCCGCCGGCGGTCTCCGCGACCGAGGAATCCGAGATCGATAAGAAGATCTATCGAACGGCTCTGGAGGCGGCAAAACGTAAATTTTCTCCCGAGTTCATGAACCGGATTGACAAGGTGGTGGTTTTCCGAACCCTCCAGCCGCAGCATCTGAAACGCATCCTCGAAATCGAGTTAGGAATGGTTCAGGAGCGCATCCTCAACTCCCGGGGCGAGGGCAAGTTCATCTTCAAATGCACCGCCAAGGCCAAAGAGTTCCTGCTTCGGGAAGGGATCGATCTCAAGTATGGCGCTCGGCACTTGAAGAGGGCACTGGAGAGGCACTTGGTTTATCCGTTGTCCAACCTGGTAGCTACCAGTCAAGTCGGGATGGGCGACCTGGTTCGTGTCGACTATGACGAGCAGGATGACACGATGGTCTTTCTGAAGGAGGAAAGTGGAGCCTTACTCCAGAGCTGGGACACTCCCGAGGAAGCTGCCATCTTCGAAGAGATTTTTAGCAAGAACGCATCAGCCAGCCGAGAAACCAAATTCGAGCCCAAGGTAGCCAAACCTTCGGTTGCCAAAGAGCGCCGCGGCTAAAAATCTGGGCGCTCCTGTTCTTACTCCCGCCGCCGCAGTTCCAACTTTTCTTCAGAGTCGTGTGATCGGGTTGGCGACTCCCGGGCATTTCATGTCCCAGATCCCAGGGACATGCAGGAATCGACGCGACCAGCGCGCCCCTTCTCAGTCCATTACTGAGCGTTCAGGAAGGACAAGAGCGAAGCAGGCAGCACCAACAGGAGCTGTGGGCTTGTTGAGGCCCCATTTGTAACTTACTTCGAAGAGAACTCAATTCGAATCTCGGGATCGAGACTTACTTTGAAGCCTTTGAGTCCCGCCAGAAGACGTTTGGCGTCCTCCAAAGATTGTGTTTTGAAGGATGCCATCTCCTTAAGCTTCGGTTCGTTTGATAACAGCTCTGCAAACTCCATTTCCATGAGTGTGACTCGCGATCCCTCGACGTAGGTACTGTTAGTCTTGACCAACGTACCCAGTACTTCTACGGCCAGAGAGAGTCTTAACCCCTCGATGAGTTTCTTGAACTGCTCAACCTGCTCAGGAGAGGCCTGCGTTTCCGGTTTGGCGGAGTTTGGCGGGGAGCTTTGGGTAGGAGCGTGAGGTACATTGTCGTTGGCACCCTGAAGACGGACGGTGAGCAATGAATTTCCGTTGTCCAGCTGGGAAAGCTTGAACGCCGTAGAGCTCTTTCGAATGGAAGGCCCGAATTTGATGTCAGAACCTTCCCCCAAGGGTGAACTCGGCCGGCTATCAATCTGGAGGCGATTGATGTCCTGAAAGGCATAGACCGCCTCGATTCCTTCGAAGCGATCGGTTTGCACTTTGCGGCTGGAAAGGTAGGTGACGCCCTCGCCCATCTGTGCGGCACGGCGTCTAGCTTCCTCTTCACCGAAAAACTCTGGGGGGGCCTTCGAACCGGAGGAGTCGGCGCTAAGTTGCTCGGTCATGGCCTGGAGCATGGTTGAGAGCTGTTGCACCATCACCTTGCTCATCAGAGTGGTTTGAACCACTTGCCCGCTGCCGTCAGGGTTGACTTTGACGACGGTGTCAAACGATATGCACCCGTTTAGGCTGAGGCTGGCAACCAAGAGTACCGTTCCTCGGCAGATTCGCATCGCTCCCCCTTTTCCGGCGCCAGAGACGCCCTGATCCCTGGCCTTTGCTAAATCCCTGTTTGGACCTGTAAATCGGATAATTCGGCTCCGAACCTTATCGGTATGGCTTCAGTCAGACGAGTCGCTGGCGACGACTCCAGCCTGCCTCACAGCGGATTGACTGGGACGGAAGCCCCAGAATGAAGATCAGCGGTGATCGGTTCACAATCAGCAGGAAACTGATGGCGTCGAGTCAGTGCCCGGTAGTCTGTTTGAGAAACGACGAGACGCTGTTCCAATAAGTCTGAGCACCAACCCATGGCACATCATTGTGATCAGCGCCTGGAATCGAGAGCCACTGCTTAGGTTCAACGGCTGCGTCGTACAAAGCCCGGCCGAGCCGGATCGGAATCACGGAATCATGTTCCCCATGGATCATTAACAAGGGACAGCCGATTCGCGGAATCTTGTCGAGGCACTCATATCGGTCTTTCATCATCAACCGAACCGGTAGGTAAGGGTACACATGGCTTGCGACCGCAAGGGCGGAGGAGAATCCCGATTGTAGGATGAGACTGGAAGGCTTCACGCGAAGCGCAGTCTCCACCGCAACCGCTGAGCCCAAGGACTCTCCCAGGTATACCACCTGGCTGCTGCTCTTCGTCTTGAGCCATTTCACCGCTGCTTGAGCGTCAAGGTAAAGCCCTTCTTCACTAGGTTGGCCCTCACTGCCACCGTATCCGCGGTAGTCAGGAATCAGGACGCCGTACCCGAGCTCGTGCAGTCCGTCGATCCAGCTCAGGCGATCGGCTCGATTGCCGGCATTTCCGTGGAACAGGACCAGAGTGACCGGCTTGCTTGCAGGCCAGTACCAAGCCGACAGGCGTTGGCCATCGCTGGTGGTGAAACTGATGTCCTGGATCTCGGAGTAAGCCGGATCGGGAGGGGGAAAAACGGGCCTTCGATCGGGGTAGTACTGCATTCGCCTCTGAAACAGGTAGACAAAGGCCACCAACGCCAGATAGATCACAATGACGGATTTGAGTATCGCCCAGGTTGTCAGGATCCATCCGCTCGCGATTGCATCATGGGTCATGGCGGCTATGGGGATCCCTTCCGAAAAATCAAACCGTTGCTACGGTGAGGGGTTGCGATTTCAAGCTCGATGCTCGACAGCTTGCTGCCAGAGGCTCACGAGGTGCGGACGGCGGTTTCTCGCGACCGAAACCGTTCCAGCAAACGGTGGAAGCGGGAGGCACGATGGCAATCGATTTCTATCTGGGTACGGAGCCGCTCCAGCGATTCGAATTTCCGCTCGTCTCGCAGCCGGTGAAGAATCTCAATCTCCAACCGAGCAGGAGAATGCGTGAGGTCAGTCTGCAACAGGTGCGTCTCGACGCTTAGGCCTTTTCCAGAAACAGTGGGGCGTACGCCAATATTGGTGACCGATGGCCGGATCTGTCCTTCAAAGGTTGCGCGAGTGACGTAAACACCCGGGGCCGGCAGCAGCTCGTTGATGGGGCGAAGATTTAAGGTCGGAAACAAGAACTTGGAACCGAGCCCTTGGCCACGAACCACGTCGCCGTACAAACGAAAATACCTTCCCAAGAGCCGATTCGCCTGCGTGACCCGACCGGCTGCCAGATGCTCGCGGATGCGCGTGCTGCTAACGCGAGAGCCCCGCACGGTCACTTCCGGTACGACACGAACGTCGAAGCCAAACCGCAGACTGAGTTCCCGGAGGAGTTGCACGTCACCGGACCGATTCCTACCGAAAACGAAGTTTGCTCCGACCAAAAGGTGCCCGACTTTGAGGCCTTCCACCAGAATTTGCTGGACGAATTCTTCCCCCGAAAGGCGAGCTAGCGCTTGATCGAATGGTTGAACAAGGAGCCAGTCCACACCAGCCCGCTCGATGAGATGATGCTTCTCACTCGCAGGCGTGATGAGTGGAGGCACCCTGGCTGGAGCTAGAACGGCCAGAGGGTGAGGAGAGAAGGTAATAACCGCGGAGGGCAGTCCTCGGGCTTGAGCGAGAGATGTCAATTCCTCGAGCAAGCGCCGATGTCCCAGGTGGACGCCATCAAAGTTGCCGATGGTAAGAACCGTCCTTCCCTCCGACCGATAATCTTGATGTTGAGTGATGATCTTCATGAAGTCGGAGGCTGATGGGCCGGCATTTCTAGAGTTTGACCTGCTTGGTGAGTTGGAGGTAGGTCATTTTGAGGTCATACAGAGAGGCGTCGAGCAACTGCATCTCCTGTTGGGTCAAATTCCCCTTGGTCTTTTCCTTCAACAGCTCCAGGATGGAGATCGATTGCTGAGCAGCGGGCAGGTCTCGCTCCGTTTTGTGATCAGGACCTTCACCGATAACGCCCAGCTGCATCATGGCGGTGGTGCTGAGCGAAAGGACCAACGTGTCAAAGGTCATCGGAAGACTTTGCGCCGCCGAATCGCCAACTTGTGGGGTGGGATCGGCAGGGTGGGGAGCGGCCTCCGAACCCGCATCCCGTTCAACGTCGGGTCGAAGATCACCGTCTTCAGTGAAAAGGCGTCTATCTGAGACTTTGAAGCCCTCGTTCTCGCTTGGCATCGTACTCACCGAGTCAGCCTGTTGGCTGGCCATCGCTCCAATTCAAGCTCATGAGTCCAGCCCCATGAGGTCTTGGCCCCCACGGGAGGCAAAGTGTTGAAAAGTATATCACAGACGCCAAGGTGGCGGTTTGTGGATGCGAGCTAACCCTGGAGGGCTCTTTCGGCTTGAGGCTGGAACCCACAGGGAGTTTGTGGAGACTCCATTCCGGAACACTACTAAGGTTGTGAGGATCTTGGTTCGGTTGCTGACCGGGCCTGCAAGACCCCTTGCATGATGCGCTCAAACTGTCTCGCAGGCTCTCGGGGAGGGGCAGTGCGGACGAGTGACGCTCTCCTCCGCACTGCAAGGAGCAGGAGGGTACGGGAGGACTACTTGGTGCTGCTCTCTTTGGCTTTCTCTTTCTTGTGCTCTTTCTTCTGGGATTTTTTGGTCTGCTTCTTCTCGGAGTCTGCAGACGGCTCGGCAGATTGCTCAGAAGAGACCTGGGATTTCGATGGCGTGGCCGGCTTGGTAGATTTCTGCGAAGCCTGAACCACCAGCGAACCTGCGCCCAAAAGAAGCACTCCGGCCAGGCTCAGAAGTCTACTTCGATTCAACATACCTTTTCTCTCCTTTTGACTGATTCATGAACGCTCAGTTTTTGAACTGCGTTCTCAGCCGCTCTTGATTGAAGCATCCACTGTTCCATCGCCCCGGCCAAACTGGGGCTTGAGAACGAAATCTATCTCGTTAAACGTCAGCCTGTTGCGGGGTACTCTCGAATCCTGTCTCGGCACCAGAAGGATTCTGGCACCAGATCCGTGTGGCAATCTTGACCAATCGAGCATTCCTGCCCCAGCTGACTGGGTCAGGGCTCAGCCGCGATGGATCCCGTGGCGTTCCAGGATGCGGTAAAGAGTCCTGCGGTCGATGTCCAGTACCTCGGCGGCCCGTGAGACGTTTTGTCCCGTGGCTTGCAGGACCTCCAAGACGTAATCGCGTTCCATCTCAGCCAAGGTGCAGTAGGTTTTGGCGCGTTTCGTTGAAAGGGGGAGAGGCGCTTCCTGCTGGCGGACTTCATCGGGAAAGTCATCAGGAGTGAGGATCCCGCTGGAACTCAGGGCAATAGCCCGTTCTACTGAATTCTCGAGCTCGCGGACATTGCCCGGCCAGCCATATCGAGCGAGCATCGGGTACACCGAGTCATGGACCGCAATAGGACGGGGCGAAGCAGCCCCATAGCGCCGGACGAAATGGTCAAGCAGCAGGGCGATGTCCCCGCGACGTTGCCTAAGAGGTGGCAGGTTGATGATGACGACCTTCAGCCGGTAGTAAAGGTCTTCTCTGAACGTGTGGGCCTTGACCAGCTCCTCTAGTTGGCGGTTGGTCGCAGCGATGATTCTAACATCGACTGGAACAGACTGGGTGGACCCTACCCGTAGTACTTCGCGTTCTTCTAACACACGCAGGAGTTTCATCTGCAGGCTTGGCGTGGTATTTGAGATTTCGTCCAAAAAACAAGTCCCGCCCTGAGACGCTTCAAACAGGCCGACTTTGTGTGTTGCCGCCCCGGTGAAAGCTCCTTTCACGTAGCCAAACAACTCGCTTTCGAGAAGGCTTTCGGTTACAGCCCCACAATTGATCGCCCGGAACGGCCCGTTGCACCTGGAACTGGTCTTGTGGATCAATCGGGCAACCCGCTCCTTGCCGGTGCCGCTTTCGCCCTGAATTAACACCGTGGTCTGCAGTGGTGCCACGCGCGCCACCAGCTTATACACCTCTACCATTTCGGGACTGTGGCCGATGATCTCGGAGTCGTCATGTCGTTGTTGGACGGCGTTCTTCAGTCGCAGATTCTCCAACCTAAGACGATTTTGCTCCAACGCCCGTTTGACCAGCAGTCGAACCTGATCGAGTTTGAAGGGCTTGCTCAAGTAGTCATAGGCTCCGCTGCGGATGGCCTCGATAGCTGTTTGCATCGATGCGAAGCCAGTCATGACGATCACAGGGATGTCCTTCTTAGCGGCCCGTACAGCTGACAGGACAGCCAAGCCGTCGACATCCCGCATCCGCAGGTCTGTCAAGACCAGGTTGATGTCCTGCGTCGCCAGAATTTCGAGAGCTTTCGCTCCGCTCGTAGACCTCAGCACCTGGTAGCCTTCCTCCTGTAGTAGATCGGAAAGAGAATCCAAAGCCGCTCTGTCGTCATCAACCACTAGTAGTGTGGCAGACAGATTCGACGTCATCTCGACTCAACCTCCTGCGACTCATGGCTGAAAGTCCGCGAGGAAACCGGATCAAGTCGTTCTGGCAACTGAATTGTGAAACAGCTGCCTTTGCCGAGGACACTGCTGACACTGATCGAACCACCATGTTGCTTGACGATCTCCTTGCAGACAGCCAAGCCCAGTCCTGTCCCACGCCCGAACTCCTTGGTTGTGAAAAACGGTTCGAAGATTCGGTCAGTCTGATCAGCCGATATTCCACAACCAGTGTCTTCGATGACTACCTCCACACCCTGTGAGGGCGTGCATTCATCCGGCAGCCCTACTCGCCGCATCTTGACATCGATGCGGCCCGGTGGCGAAATGGCATCCAACGCATTATTCAGCAAGTTCAAGAATAGTTGTTGGAGTTGTCCGGAATGCCCCTGCACCCAAAAGGGGCCTCCGTTGGTTATAAGCTCCATTCTGACCTGTCGCGACTCCATCGTGGGCCCAAGCAATCCAGCAACTGCACGCAAAATGGCTTCTAGGTCGACCGTTGACTTCTGGAGGTTCTGTCGAGTTGCCGCTAAGAGATGTTCTACGATGCTACAGACCCTATCAATTTGCTCATTTGCGACTTCGAGGCGGTGATGGGCTTTCGAGTCCAGCCCTTCAGATTCGAGGAGCATCTGGAGGTGAGTGGAAACAGCGCTGAGAGGAGAGCCAACCTCGTGGGCCAGCGTTGCAGTCAGTTGTCCCACCAGCGCTAGTCGCTCCGCCTGAGTCAGCTGACGTTGCGTCTCCACGAGCTGAAGGTTCAATTCATGCAAGGCCTTATTGCGGTCTGCCAACTCGTGGGTTGCTTCCTCGATTCGGGTTTGGAGACGCTCATTGAATTTTTCTTGGTCAGACAGCATCAAATTCATGCTGTGAGCCAACTCGCCCAATTCGGCCGGCAGTGAGGCAGAAGCACGCACATTTTGCTCACCGATCCTGAATCTTCTCATCACCTCCACCAAGTGCCGGATGCTACGGTACACAGTTGTTCGAAAGAGCCAGGTGATGGCGCCCACCAAGAAAGCCACAGCAGCTCCCAACGAGTACATTCCGACTCGGGCGTGCACCGACCGAATGATGTCAGCGGCTTGTAAGGAACTGACGACGCTCAAAAAGCCTCGTTGACCTCCGGCAAATATCACCGGAACGACTGAAAATACCTGCTTGCCTCCCTTACCCTGAGCCGTGAAGGTCTGTTCTCGCATGCCGAACCACGCTTCGATCTCGCCACCCTCGAGGGGACGATCCCCAAGAGACGAACTGGAGCGAATCAGCTGCAGTTCTCCCTCAACATCAGCGTAGAGGTCGACTCGAAAAATGTTCGGCTCCAGTTCCAGAATTTCCTTGACGTGGTGGTCGTAAGCTATCGGAATTTCTTGGGTCGAGGTTCCCTGGAGAAGCGCTGCCAACCGCCGGGCGGCGTGATCGGTCTGCATTCCGATCGTGTTCTCAACCGCTCGCACCGAGGTGACAGTGTTGACCCAGGTTGTGATCCCCAACACAGAGGCGCACAGAAACACCGTCACCACCAGGATCCTTGTCTGAAGCGACCAATCAGAAAGCTCACGCTTTAACATTGAGCTAGCCCCTGCTAATCAGGTTCGATTATGGTCCAAACCCGAGCTGGTCACAACCTGCTCTCCGTCCGGCAACCGGCATGTCTGGGTTGGACAGCGACCTGCGTTCTTCTGGATCTATGGCTTGCGGCTATAGTCCGAGGTAGGAGTGATCAGAATCTCAGTTGCCACGTTTTGTTGTTGTGTTTTCCTGAAGTGGACCTCGACCTGAGCTCCGGGTCGCAGGGCTGAAGGATTGACCGCATGTTTGGCCACCACCATCCGGGTGCGCTCGTCCCAGGAGAAAATCATCTGAATGGGAGGGCGCGACACCCACAAGCGCCGCTTTTTCGGCGCCACCGTTTTCACATGTCCGCTGAAAACCTGATTTGAGACAGACTCACCAGACATTTCGGTCGCTCTGACAGGAGCTTTTGGCTTGTCGGTCAATCCAAAGCGGTTGCTGAAGTGCAGAAGTCCGAGCACTATGATACCTGTCAATAAGTAAGCAGCTAATCTCATGCTCAGATCCTGACAAGGCTCTGCGGCCCCTCCAAGCAAATCAGCACGCCGCATGCCATTACGCCGCTCTCCTTGGGAGCACAGAAGAACGTCGGGTGGCCTTCTAAGGTCTCGTCAGCTTCCCTCCTTCACTGAACTTAGAAGGCCATCGAACGTTGCTCTACTGACCCGCTTGGCTGTTTTGTTGTATCCATTCCAAGGCCTCGATAGTTCTGCGGTCCAGTTCTTCTCTTTTGTTACTGAACCGATGATTCGCGGCGTCGATGACCCACATTCTTTTTGGGATCGCGGCTATCGAAAATAGCAACCTAGCTTGGTCGATCGAGACGAACTCATCGTGCAAGGAATGAATCTCAGCCAGGGGGATGGGGCTGACCTGAGCAATGAAGTCTTCCACTTTGAAAATAGGCTCGTTGGGAACCTTCTTCGTCAACCAGATGGTGAAATCGCGCCACTTCCATCCCAACTCATTCTCATTTGGCAATCCAAATCCCAGGATACCCCGAATGTATCTTCTCGCGTCTGGTGCACTGGCTGCGAGGACCGAAAGTCCGGCGCCCTCGGAAATACCGACTAGGATCGGAAGGGGCACTGCCCTCTTACGACAGAACTGCACAAGCACCCGGTAGTCGGATTTGACATCCTGAGGGCTGAGACTTGAGGTCCCTCCGGTAAAGCTGGACAGGTAGGCCCTAGTGTCGACACCGACGACAAAGTAGCCCTTGTCGGCAAGCAACTCTGCTACGTGAGCCACGAGACCCGCCCATCCGAGGTCACCGCTGGACAGAAGAACCGCGGGTCCGTTCTCAGGACCATAGAGATGGAGGTGCTGCGGCTTGCTTCTGAGAACCAACGTTGCCGACTGAGCCGAGGGGATAGGGAGCCCCATCGAACTCAACAACAAACCGATGATCAAAGCCCTCATCTAATCATCTCCGAGCGAGAAGTGTCAGAAGTCCAGCTGATCCGTGGACAGCGGCCAGAGCATAGGCAATCCTAGGCAGGTCAGCGTTTCCGGGATAGATGAGATATCGTCCCTGCCACTTCGGTGCGAATTTCTTCTTGAACTGAAACAGGTTCTTGTAGCCGTAGAAAGAATTCATCTTCTCGAAGAGAAGAGCAACACCACGCTCCAATGGGCCGTGCGGTTCTGCCACATTGGCCAGCGGGGCATTGGCAAGACTGGCCTCCAACAAGCCTGCAGACTGAAGCTGGAGCAGGGAGTGAGCGAGAAGAAGATCCATTGTTCCTGCTGCTGCCCTTCGCCTTTTCCGCATCAGGTCCAGCACGACAGCTTGACCGTCGCGATATGGTAGCCAGGAGCAAAAGGCCTCGACACGACCATCCTGGATAGCCAGAAAGACAGGGATTCCTTCAAAAGATTCCAGCGAGAAGCGGCCTAGGCTGAATCCCAGCTCACCCAGCCTTTTCTCTGCCAACCACTCCTGAGAAATAGCTTCCAATTGTTCATCAAGCGCTGGATCGAGGCTTGACTGACGATCATAAGGCCGCACAACCAGGCCGGCTTTCAAAGCCTTGTTCACCATTGCTCGCAGATTTGCATGGGTTCCCCCAGCCAGGTTGAACTCGGGCAGATTCAAGATTGCCTCTTCAGCGATCTTCAGCGACTTGAGTCCTAAAGATTGGTACACGGACAAATACTCTTCGCAAATTTCGTAAAAGCACGGCGTCCAATCGTTTCTTCTGCAGAACTCCACATACTGCTGGATACAGGTTTCAAGCAGTTCAATCGGACTTAGGGGATCGCCACAGCTAAGAGCGATGGACCCGCGAGTTGCATAAGCAATCAGGCCGCGTCCTTCCGCCAGAATTAAGTGGTGCTTGTCGTCCTGGATGGCGAAGGCAGAAATTGAATGATCGCTGTGGACTCGGAAGATTCTCTGTACGATCTCAGCCGGGGCTTCCTGCCGGTGACGCAACATGACGGGTCGCAATAGGAGAACCAGCAGATAGAACCGGGCCAACCAGCCCGCAATCTGCACTGAGTCTAGAAACCTGGCGGCGTGGGGAGTCATTGGTTCCACGTGCGGTTCGCGGATCAGGATACCAGCGTTCAAAGCCTCACGAGAGGGCTCCACGGCCCCTCCCCAACTGAACTGGTTGTTCATGTGATCGAGTCCCACCCATCCGTACGCGAAGACGAGCACTACCAGGAAAGGGGCAACCAGTAGGGCTCGTCGAAGGGATGTTGGGTCGCTGCGTGCATAAAAGCGCCGCCGGTAATAAACCAAATAGCCCAGCAGCAGTCCTGCCACTAGGGAGTGGTGTACGTCCATTCCCCTGGCTAGATGGAGCAGGAGGGAAACGGAAAGCGCAGTAGTCGCGACATACCAGGCTAGTTCTTTGTGGTGGCCGAGGCCGCGAGTAACCTGGAGCAGAGCCAGCCCGGCAAACAGCATGAGGGGGCGGCTGCGTTGGGTAACCTCTAGTGGAAGCCAGCTCGTTACCCAATGCAGGCTACCCTGAGACCGCGGCCAGATGGCCGAAACGAGGTTGATGATTCCCATCGAAGCGATCAAAAGGGGAGCTATCCGGTGCAGATCGGTCAGCTGAGGGTCCTCTACCCACTCGGCCCCTCGCAGGTGGCGGATCAGAAGAATAGTCATACCGATAATGACGAAAGCCGTTAGTACGTAGATCTGCAGATGCTTAACACCCAGGCACACCCTTTCTGTGGCCAAGCCGAAATAGAATCCCGCCAAAGCCGTAGGTACAGCCCAAAACACCCCAGCGAGTAAATTGAGGATGGAAAAGCGAAGGGGAGGCATCCGCAGAGCACCACAAGCGGCGGGAATGATGATCCGAAAGCCCACGGCGAATCGACTTCCTAGAAGCAGCCAGTTTCCATGTTGGGTCATCAAGCGGATCAGCCGTTGGTAACGAGGATGTTGGCCAAAGCGAGCCCCCAGCCAAATGCGTCCACGATGGCGAGCGGCAAGGTAATAGATTTGATCGGCTGCCCAGTTGGCGCCCGTGGCCACCACTATCACCGTTGGCAGGTGCAGAACTCCTCGGTGAGCCAGGTATGCGCCCGCCAAAAGGAAAGCTTCACCCTCGACCGCTACCCCGAGGAATAGAAGAAAATAGCCATACTTGATCAGCAGGCTTTCCATCGAACGAGTGTCCGCGGGACGCCAAATGCAGTTATCAAGCAGAGGCCTGAGAGCATCCTAGGCTCTTTGCTGGGTTAATCTTGTTCAGGTCTCGTTGTCCACCTTAAGGTCGTCCACAACGTCGAAGGCGACGACGCCGGAGCGCACAATCGACTCGATCTCTTGCCGCTCCAGACGGTTGGCCACAGCGCCTTTCAGCAGGATTCGGCCGTTTTCAACAATGATGTGAATGGGGGGCAAAGCCCGGTGGGCGTAACGCACAAAGAGCGGGTCTGTGTAGATGAGTCGGGCCGTTGCGATCCGCAACTGGTCGTCGTAGCTCGATAGCGGAAGCACTTGGATCTCGTTGTGAACTTCCCTGACACCGGCGACGTCCTCTGCCAACCGTTGGTAGTCCGCCTTCCTCCAAGGTTCGCGAACATAACCCTGCAGGGAAAGGACACCATGATCGACATCCCCCGTGATCCAGTCAAATATGTCGTAAAAAACGAAGCTGCGAACGTCTTTGGCGAAGTCGTCAGCCATCTGCTGATCCGAACGTGCCGGTTCGATCGTCAAACGGTTGATCACCCTGGTTACATCCTCCACGCTTAAGGCCAGTTTCTCGGCCTGTTTTTCTTCACCCAGACTCGGTACGCTGCCCGTGAGCGTGACACTGCCATCTTCCACAACGACCTGAATATTGTTGTCGTGCAGCATCTTTTTGTGATCGAGCTTGTGAAGTACCAAGGTTCTGATCGTACCATCCGGTAACGCCTTGTGGACGGCGTTGGCTGCGGCTTTGACACATCCGGCCATTACCAAAATCGACACAGCAGCATTCAGGATGGCTCTGCTGCCGACACGCATTCTAGTTCTCACTTTCTTCCTCCTTTCCCAAGACCCCATTTGCATGGGGGCAGAACTGCTTCCATTCCGCGTCCGGTTTTTGCTATCGAGTTAAGGCTCAGATTTTCCAGCAGGTTGTAGAATTGGACAGTTGTCAAGAGCGAGGTGGCTGGAGTGGGGCAGTTAGGCGAAGGAGCAAATCTGCCACATGCACGGATGGAGGATGCCGGAATGCTCACGAGCGCTCATCCGCAATAAATGGTGTTTTTCCAGATCTCACGAGTGAATCCGAGTATGGTCCAAAGTGTGCTGCACCCAGGATAGGAGCGGGAGATTCAGGTGATTGACACCGTTCCCAGCAAAAGACTCCGATCCAGAGCAAGACTCATTTCGGTTGGGGAGCCTTTCAATTCATGGGGGACCGCCGGATTCGAAGGGGAATCGTTGCTGCCATTCTGGCTTTTGCAGTCTACGGGATTGCGGTTGGGGCTGAACTGCTCATCATTGGTGTGGTTCATCCCAGTGAACAGGAACTGACCTGGGTGAGTGATGCGCTGCTGGCGGTTGCCTTTGGTTTCGTTACTTATCTCCAACTGAACCTGAAGGCTACCAGGACGGTTCTAACCACCCTTGAGCGCGAACGTCTGGTTTGGGAAACAGAACTTTCTCTAGCCGCCGAAATTCAACGAGGACTCCTGCCGCCCAGTTCAGGTCAATGCTGCGGTCTGAGCTGGGCGGCTCGTCTCAAACAAGCCCATAAGGTCGGCGGAGACCTCTATGACTTTGTACAGCTTGATTCGACCCGAGTCCTGTTTATTCTCGGTGATATATCAGGCAAAGGAATTCCTGCGGCGCTTCTACAATCGTCTGCACACACTCTCCTCCGAATGCTGATTTACTCCCAAACAGAGCCTGGTTCGATTCTCGAAGTGCTGTCTCGGTCGCTGCATCAGGAACACAAGGGAGCCATGTTCATGACCTGTATTCTGGGTTGGGTTGACATCGCCAAAGGCACCTTGAGCTACGTCAATGCCGGCCACCCAACAGGCCTGGTGTTCGGCGCTGCCGGATCCCGATATCTGGGAAGCACTGGAAAACCGGTCGGAATCTTGCCGAATCTTTCCTATCCGACTCAAACGATCTCCCTGAACGCAGGAGATATTGTGCTTCTGGTCTCGGATGGCATTGCGGAGCAGGCGGGAAACGGCGATCTGGCCTGGATCCGGCTAGCAACCTCGGTGCTCAAGGTAGGCGGGCCTGGTTTGGACCCGGATGACATCTGCAACAGGTTGTTCCTGACTCTCACTCAAATCTCGCACCGCCGGCCTTTTGAAGACTGGGAGGACGATCAAACTGCAGTCGCGCTGAGATACGAGAGCTAATCAGGCTTTGCTTCGATCCGCACAAACCCAGGAGCTCATGTCGTAAGAACTGCTATCGGATTATGGAGAACTTGCAGCAACCTCAACGCCTGTCTGCCAGCCACAACCGCTTTGGCACAAGGGCGAACGCTGTCGGTTAGGATGTCCGTTCCTGAACAAGTCCCAGCAGGTAACCAACGGACACCGGATGCAACGAAAAGCACGGGACTGTCCATCCGAATTAAGTCGGAATTCTCTGGGAGCAAAAGAATGCCGATCCTGTTCGCGTTCACCTGGCAGGCAATTGTCGATTTTCTGGTTCTAACAACAGCGATCTACTGGCTGCTCAAGTGGACCCGACAGACGCGAGTGTTGCGTATCCTTGTTGGTCTCGGTGGTCTGGTCATCCTCGGGCACGTCGTGTCGTGGCTGAGGCTGCCCGTCACGGCTTGGCTGCTCCAAGTTACGGTGATCGGCGGTGTCATACTGCTGGTGATGGTCTATTACCCCGATATCCGGCATGCGTTGACGCACCTCGATTTCCTGGATCGGTGGCTTCTGCCCAGAAGAAGGGAACCGGCTTCAGTGAACGCAGCCATCTCAGAGGCGGCCTTTGCCCTTGCGTCACAACACTTAGGGGCATTGGTTGTTGTGGCGGGACGCGACTCGATGCGTTCCTACTTGACAGGAGGAGTGAGCCTCCAGGCAGACCCTTCTGCCGAGCTCTTGATAGCCCTGTTTCAGAAGACCTCTCCGCTCCACGATGGAGCGGCCATCGTCGAAGACGGCCGCATCACCTATGCAGGTGCTCTATTGCCGCTTACGTTTCGGGAAGACTTGCCCAACGAATACGGTACGCGTCATCGGGCCGCCCTCGGCCTGGCCGAACGGTGCGATGCCTCTGTTGTAGCCGTATCAGAAGAACGGTCTGAGGTGAGCTTAACCAGCACTGGGCGAGTCCGGCGGGCCAAGGATTCTAATGAGCTTTCGACCTGGCTGGCGGAAGGAGCAAACCGACCCTCAGGTTTTTCACGCCGACACCTGCGAATGATTCTTTTTGGGAACTTTCGGATCAAGATAGCCGCCTTGGCAGTGGCAATCTCCATCAGCCTCTTTGGAGGGTTCGCAGGCTCATCCGTTAGAACCTTCCTGGCGCCTGTGGAGTTTGTAGGCGTGCCGGGAGGACTGGAAGTCTGTCAGGTGTCCGCCAATACGGTCTCAGTTCAGGTCAGGGCTGCAACCTGGCTGTTTGACACCCTCAGTGATCACCAGTTGGTGGCAAGATTCGACCTGACCAATATGTCAGAGGGGCTTCACTCGCTGGAGATTGAAGCAGATACCCTGAGTCTGCCACCTGGTTTTTCGCTTGATGGGACCACACCCTCGGTCCTGAGGTTTCGATTGACAAGGAAGCAATTGGCCAGGGGCGAGCGACCGCAGTAGAGAGACCGCTTTCCGGCCGCTGCTGCGTCAAACCGAAGCTCATGCCGCTCCTCAGCTACCTGGTCTTGTCTAAAGAAAGTCTCCTGGACTAGAAGCGTTGAAGGATCCAGGCTGATCTTGCCGTCTGGGTCATCTCTTCAGCGTGGTTGTGAGATCGGCCAGCAGCTTCTTTGGAACCCCCGAGCCGGCTGGGGCGTAGCTCCAATGACGGCATCTGCGAACGGGGCATAAGCGAATGGTCCTGGTCCCTCTTCAGATGGAATGTCGGTGCATACGGCAGCTCAAGGCAGGCGACAGAAAGGCTGCTCAAGAGCTACTGGAACACTATGGAGAACCCCTCATGGGTTACCTTTTTTCGATTCTGGGTCGGCGGGAGAATGCTGAGGACGCGTTTCAGGAAACATGGCTGAAAGTGATGATGCAGATCGGGGGGTTTCAGTCCGACATGCAGTTCAGTCCCTGGTTGTTTCGCATTGCCCGAAACACCGCCTTCGATCACTTACGCTGGAAGCGCCGGTGGCAGTTCTTGACGCTGGCACGAGGGGAGGATGAGCCCCCTTTTGAGCTACCTACTTCTGAGGATCCGGCCGGCCAATGCCTCGATCGGCTGACAGTCCAACGGCTTCTCAAGAAGCTGGGTCCAGTCTATCGGGAGATGATCTGGTTGCGCTTCTATCAAGGCATGAGCTACGAAGAGATGGCGATTTTGTGCGGGCTGCCGTTGGGTACCGTGAAAAGTCGACTGAAGCGAGCGCTTGACAAGTTGGCCGTGGCCCACGCCAAGTCGGAGGGTTAGGACATGGATATCGACCGCAAGACCTGCGCAAAAGTCAGGGCAGAACTGTTAGAGCAGTCTCTATCGAGGACGAGGAGCTTCCAGGTTGCGGGCGATTTGGCGGCTCACTTGGCCGTGTGCCGACTGTGTCAACGCTATTGGAGCGGTCTCCAGGCGTCCAGGCATCTCTTCCCCCAGACCGGCTTGTACTCCGCCCGCTTGCAGGCGCGGACGCTGCAAGGGCTTGAGGAAACCGAGTCGAAACCGGGGCCCTTCCTGCTCCTGGCATTACTGCTGTTGGCGTTCATCGGGCTTGCCGTGCAGTTTCTGTCTCCAGTGTGGTTGCTCTCCCGATGGGCACAGTCGTTCGAGGTTTCGACTGTCTGGGCCTGGGCAGTCGCGTTTACCGTCGTGACGCTGTTGGGAACGATGTCATCTTTGGCGTGTGCTCTGGTGGTGCATCGCCGGCAGGTTTCCGACGAGAACTGGATTGGGAAACCTGAAGCAGGCTAAGAACGGTTCGTTCGCTGCCGCAGTCACACCATTTCCTGAATAGTGAGGAGGCTGGGCATGGAGCGCAAGATCATCTTAACGCTTCTGTGGGTAGGCGGTGCGGTTCTCTCGGTGATATGGACGGTACTGATCCTTTCCTATGTCTACCGGCAATTTCCGTTTCGCGCCGCCCATGATCAAAATCTTGGGGCGTTGATCCCTTTGATGCTTGTATCCATCATTCTGGTCGCGGTTCTTACGGCCTGGCTGGGGTTGTGCCTTTACGTTTATCGCGATTCGGATCGTCGGGGCATGAACCAGCTGCTTTGGACCCTGGTGTCGATCTTCACTCCCAATCTTCTTGGGTTTGTAATCTATTTGATTCTGAGAAAACCGCTCCTTCAGCAATGTGCTCAGTGTGGTCAGAAGGTGGATCCCAGCTTCGTACACTGCATCTATTGCGGCGCAATGCTGAAGAGCAGATGTGCGTCCTGTCAGGCTGTGCTCAAATCCGGCCAAAAGTACTGCGGGGGCTGCGGAACCGCCGTGCGGGCGGCTTGATTCCTGTGACCGTTGGGAAGCAAATCTCGCTGGATGGGATGGCGATCAGAACAGCCGGAATGGAAGGCTGCAGGCTCGGATTTCCTCCCAGTGCCAATCGGACTCTGGGGGCTGGCGCCAGGATGCGGTCGAGAGGGCGATAGAGGCCCTCTCGGATGTCAAACCTAATGTCCCTCATATGTGAATTCCCCGGGGCTCCAGGCTCAATACCGAATCCTCACTCGGTAATTGAGCTTGGTTTCGCCGTCGGCCGGAACCGGCAGGGTAAATCGAGCAGCGAAAGCGGCTGTCTTTTCATGGGTGTGACTGGATGTAACGATCTGCCAGTCGCCCGCGATCGGCTCATTAACCAGAACCGTCACGGCTTGGTCTTTGTGATTTCTCACCGTCACGGTAAACGCCATCTCGACCAGACGATCCGAAAGGCGCTGGTAGTCGGTTTGGTTCCGCTCGGCAACGATATCGAAGGCATTCCCCAGCTTAACCCGGATGTTCTCATCCTTGGGAGTGTGGTCAATTGAATCCTCTCCAATCAGCTGTTGACCGCCCCGCGAATCGGCCTTGTAAACTCGGAGAGTCCCTTTTGGAAGCGGGATGCCAAGGCTGTTCTCCTTGGAGTTCTTAAGTTCGATGAAAGTCTCCACCTGGTCCTTGAGGGGCGTGCCGGGATTCTGCCGGTTGTGATAGTAGAACTGCTTTCCATTGACGACGTATTCCTTCTTGACTGCGGCGCCAATGCCGGACAGAAGACTGATCTGTTTGGTCTGGTTTTCCTTGAGCGTGGTCTTGCGTTCAAGCGTGTAGAGGTGGTACTCAAAAAAGCTCTCCTCCGCGAATTGAGGGGCCTTGGCCATTTCAGCTCTTGCGGACTTCACCATCATCTCGCTGACGGCATCAGCCGTTTCGCGCACACGGTTCAGCTCGCCGGCCACTAGCTGGAGTGCAGCGTTACGATAGGAAGCGCCGCTGCGATTGTCAATGGTAACCCAGCCGTTGAGGTCGCCTGTTTTTTCGTCGGCCGACAGAGTCAACACGTAATCCGATTTCCAGGTAATCCCACCGGTCAGGTACGATGTCTCCAGATTCTGCGGCCCACTGGTATCGCTGAGGACTTGCCATACCAATGTGGGATGGGCAATCAGGTTTTCGGGCACTTGAGGAAAAATGTATCGGTCTGCGTGCATTCCGGTGATGATTTGCTCGCCAACCTGCCAAACTGGTTGTCCGTTGTTATTGCTCAACAAAGTGGCTTTGATTTCACGCTCTACTGTGCTATTTTGTTCACTGAACAGGCGGACGAGGGTGATTTCCTTTCCGACATACTTGTCCAAGAGCTTCTGGGGATTCAACAAGTCGTATTCGTAGTTTTGCTCCTGCACAGCAAATTGGTTCGGATTCGTCAGCGACTTGATTCTAACGGTGGCCGGATTGATTTGGGAGGCCACATCCATGAACTTAAGCTCACTGAGGCCAGTGGAAAGCTCGATCCGTCGGACCTCCTTAACCAAGCCCAAGTTCGAGTTGTAGATGGTGATGGAGAGGTTTTGCTGGTCCCGATTGGTGCTGCTGACGGCTCCGCCGGCTTGAGCCGCCCTGGTTGGCTGTGATCCATATTGCGAAGAGAAGAATGTCCAGACCAGAATCAGCGAACCGGCTAGGACTCGGGGTAATGTCATGGGAACCTCCGCAAGGAGAAGTCGTGAACTGCATTCGATCCAAAGACGGGCCCAAGGAGAATTCTTGCAGAAAACGGGATGCGTTGGTTCAGATTCCAGAAAATTCCCTTCCGGAAAGGCCGGTTACCTCCTAGAATCTGAGTAATAGTTTTCATCATTTGATGAAACGGAGTCCCCTTCCACCCGGTCTGAGTTGTGGATGATCGGACCGGGAGTACGGCTAAGCTATTGACAAAGAGAGATCAAGTGTACGCTGGAGCGTTAGGCACAACAATTGCCCGGTGAATGGATCGGCATGAGGACAGGGTATGATGAATGGAGCCATGGGTATTGGTTTATTAGGCCTTGCTGTGCTTGGAGCCCTCAACATAGTGCTGGGGGTTTTGATTGCTGTATTGAGTTTTCGCCTGTCAGTTTTGAATCAAGCTACCGCTAAACTTGAAAGCCGAATCTCGAGACTCGAGGTGCTCATCGACCTGAGCCATACTCGTCAGTCGAGAGAATCGCAGGAGGCTGTATGAGACGCCTGGCAACTGATCTCAAGGTCGGAATGGTGGCGCTGCTGGTAACTCTGGCTACCGCTCTGGTCGTGCTGTTTCTTTGGTACCAGAATCATCAAATCAGCCGTGAATTCCTGAATGAGGCAAGAAAAGTTACCGGTTCGCTACCGGTCTTGGCGGTCACGGAGGGACAGGTGGCGACCTGGACGAACGAGCTTCGACAGAACGAAACCGTGAAAGGGGAGATGGAGCAGCACTTCGCCGAACAGATTAACCAGGTCCGCACAGGAGAAACGACGCCCGAACAGTTCAGCAAACACATTTCCGAGTGCAAGAGGTTTTGTGGCCTGCTGATGGACAAGGTGTTTAAGGCCAACGCCGAGGAAATCGCCAAGCTGCCTCACGACATCGTTCTTTTTGACCTGGATCGAGACAATGTAAAAACCCATGAGAGACAGCGTCTGGAGCAGTTCGTGAGCAAGACCAAGGACCGAACATTCTATCTGGTCGGGCGGGCCAGCCAAATTGGTGCCGCCGGCTACAATCTGGAATTGTCGGCTCGAAGAGTTCGGCAGGTGACGTTGGCCCTTTCCAAAGCAGGTGTCCCCATCGAGCAGATCCGCAGCTACTGGCTGGGGGTCGAAGCACCTCAGTTGACTCACGAATTGGCGAACCTCTATGGCTTTCCGCCAGACCGGTACCGCAACGATTTGTTTCAGCTAAATCAGAGCGTCACGTTGTTCGCCTTCGCTCCGGGCCAACAGATCCCGGCCGGGCTTGACCTGATGTCAGACACCAGTCTGACCGCCAGTGTTTCAAGGTCCAGGCAGGTCTCCAAGAAGAGTCGTACGGAGTCCTCGACGGCCACCCGCTAGTCGTTGCTGTTTGGTCTGTTCATCGATTTTTCTGTAGCAGAACTCAACACCAGCTGTTTCTGTTTTCAACACGCCACATCTTCCTCTCTCGCAATTGCTTGTAAGCCTTTTTTCATTGAGATTCGAATCGGCTGTTGAGAATCTCTCCAACCACCGAGTCAGTCCCCCCAGTCACACTCTACGGTCCTTGGCAGTCAACTGATAGAACTCAATTGAGATACAGGAGAAGTGCGCAAAACTTCCTGGAAGTTCTCAAACGGCACCCGTATTGCCCTCCTGGAGGCTGGAAGTCAAACGGAAGGGAGGTGCCAAGATGAATCAGGATGCAAGCTCTCTCAGCCCGTATCAGACTTCGGGAGTTTCCTGTCTGAGATGTGTGTGGATGATGGCGGGGTTGGTCACGTTCAAGCTGTGTGACCGGGCCTACAATTGCGAGGACTGTCCCTTCGACATCGGAATTCGTGATCGTAGAAAGCAGCCAGCGAGCCATGCAAATGTTGCATCACTCGGTTCCAGCGACGCGACCCCTCCAGATAAGGCTGTGGGAGAACTCTCCTTCTCTTTGGATACCAGCCTTTTTTACCACCCTGGGCACCTGTGGGCACGCGTGGAAGAAAACGGCAGGATCCGCTTCGGGATTGATGATCTGGCGCAGGGGCTTTTCGGTCGAGTCTACGCCGTAGACTTGCCCGATATCGGCCAGGCGGTGAGAGCGGAAAGCCCCTGTTGGAAGGTATCCCATTCTTCTGGGGACACGGAGCTGGCTGCACCGATGACAGGCAGGATCTCGGAGCGAAATGAAGCGCTTAGGAACGCTCCATCCAAACTCAACTCCGACCCCTACGGTGGCGGCTGGGCCATGGTGATGGAATCGGACAACCTTCCAGATGGTCTCCGATCCTTGCTTTACGGTTCCCGCGCGGTCGCTTGGCACCATGGGCAATTGGAGCGATTGCGAACTGACTTGGTGGGTTTGAGCTCTGGGGACCGGCTTGAAACGGGTAGGACACAGCAGGACGGGGGAGTGCCAGTGTTCGATTGGGCTCGACTCCTAACTCGGTGTCAGCGACTGCAACTCATTGAACAGTTTGTTGGTCTCAAGGCCTATTGCAATCAAAGGAAAACCTAACGGTTAAGGGGGTGATCTCATGGTCGTCATTTTTGTGATTCTAACCATTGCGGCATTCATTGCCGTAGATGCTCTGGTTCAGCGGTCTCGTGCCAGAGCCAGAAGTGCTTCTGTCCTAGGCGCCGTGGAAGTGGGAGCTTCGGTTCCCCGAGCTGCTTTTGCCAATCTCACGGTGCCCGGCGGGCTATTTCTCAACGACAACCACACGTGGCTGGGTCTGGATGCCACAGGCAAAGCGAAAGTAGGCCTGGATGATTTCGTCCGACGAGTGCTTGGTCACATCGAGCACATCGAGCTGCCGAAGCCGGGTCAAGAGGTGAAGCAGGGCGAGGAACTCTTCGCGGTACGGCAGGGCAAAAGAAAGGCGGTATTCATGGCTCCGATCGACGGAGTGGTAACGGGTATCAACACACATCTGCTGGCCGAACCGACCGCCGTGGAGACGGATCCTTACCGCAGTGGGTGGGTTTGCACACTGAGTCCTCGCAATGTCGCGACGGGGTTGAGGCGACTGGCTATTGCAGAGGAAGCGCGGGCCTGGCTCAACGCGGAGGTTCAGCGCTTCAAGGAATTCATGTCTTCTCGACCAGTGCCTCAGCCGGCTTTGGGACAAGTCATGCAAGACGGAGGCCAGCTGGCCCAGGGAGTCCTGGAGTTCATGGACGACGACACTTGGGACCTCTTCAACGTAGAGTTTCTGGGTTCCACAGCTAAGTGATCAAAGCCGTTCCGACTCCCGGTTGTTGTCGATGTCATTTCTGGCGATGCCGAAGTCTCCTGGCGCGGGCCTACTCGGGGTCCGACGTTGCGTCGGGGGACTTCAGGCGTTTCCTGCAACCGCGCAGCAGCCGCGTCCGAGCCTTGCACACCGCCCTCAAGGGGGCCGCCGACGGGTGTTAAAGAACTCACCAGAGCCAAATCACCCACATGCTGCTCGCCGCGTTATTTCCTCCCGACTTTGAGCTACTTCTATCTGTTGTAAACAAGCATGTTACAAGATTGCTGGGACCTCTCTGAATGGCCCGTGCTTTGGAGAGTTGATTGCCATAACTCGATCGAGGGGTGATTACCGCCATGAGACAGACCGAACCAGGACTCTCCCGCTCAGGACAAAAGGGGCTCCTCTTCGACACAACACGATGCATCGGATGCGGGGCTTGCTATCAAGCCTGCAAGGAGAGGAACCGCCTTCCTGAGACATCGAGGGACTTCCTCTCTGATCGGTTGAGTGATGAAACCTTCACCGTTGTGAAAGAACGGCAGGGGCGGTTTGTGCGACAACTCTGCATGCATTGTCAGCACCCGACCTGCGAATCCGTATGCCCTGTGGGCGCTCTCCAAAAGACGTCCGCCGGCCCAGTCCTCTACCATGAGGAGCGCTGCATCGGGTGCCGATACTGCATGCAAGCCTGTCCGTTTGGGATTCCAAAGTATCAGTGGAACAGCCTGGTGCCGCGGATCCGGAAGTGCGACCTTTGTGCGGATCGTCTGGCAGAGGGGCTGCCCACTGCTTGTGCAGAGGTCTGTCCCACCGGTGCAACTTCTTTCGGAAACAGGGAAGAGTTGATTGTTGAGGCCCGTTCACGAATTCGGCGTGACCCCGGCAAGTACGTGGACAAGATCTATGGTGTGGAAGAGGTAGGAGGCACCTCGGTCCTGCTGCTCTCCGATGTGCCTTTCGATCAGATCGGTTACCGAACCGACCTCAGCAAGGATCCGTTACCGCTACTGACATGGAGGGTGCTGCAGCAGATACCGACCTTCGTGGCGGTGGGAAGTGTCTTGTTGGGCGGTATATGGTGGATTACTAACCGTCGGGAAGAAGTGGAAAGAGCGGAACTGAACCGCTCTGCGGAATAGCCGCGGAGCGCATCGAGCTGCTTGTTCTTTTAGAAGGGGAAGGCTCATGCAACGGTTGACAATTCGCAGGCTGACCTTCTGGAAGGGTGTCGCGAGTCTCATCCTCATCGCCGGTCTTTACAGTACTTTCGTTCGTTTCAGTCAGGGTCTGGGCGCCAGTACAGCATTGAGCGACGAATTTCCCTGGGGACTTTGGGTGGGGTTTGATGTGCTGTGCGGCGTCGCCTTGGCGGCCGGGGGATTCACGATCAGCGCGGTGGTCTACATCTTCAACCTGCGGCGCTTCAAGCCCATCGTGCGTCCGGCCATTTTGACCGCGTTTCTGGGTTATGTGCTGGTGATTGTGGCCCTCTTGTTCGATCTGGGGCGTTCCTACCGCATCTGGCATGCGCTGGTTTTGTGGAATCCCCACTCCGTCATGTTTGAAGTGGCGTGGTGCGTCATGCTCTACAGCACCGTGCTGGCATTGGAGTTCAGCCCCATCTTGCTGGAGAAGCTGGGCTGGGAGAGACCGTTGAGGGTGATGCACGCTCTGACGTTGCCTCTGGTCATCTTGGGGGTCATTCTATCCATGTTGCACCAGTCTTCTCTCGGCTCACTCTATCTGATTGTTCCTGAGAAACTGCATCCCCTCTGGTATTCGCCGCTCTTACCCGTCTTCTTTTTCGTTTCGGCGCTCGGGCTTGGTTGCGCGATGACGATCTTCGAGTCCTTCCTGTCCTACCGGGCCTTTGGAAAAAAGCTGGAACTGCACCTTCTTGCCGAGTTGGGCAAGGTTCTGGTGGTTGTGCTCTCGGTCTATCTGGTCCTCAAGGTCCTGGCTCTGAAGTCGGCAGGACTGATCGGGCTCATCTTCGCATCGGGTTATGAAAGCAGGATGTTTCTGGCTGAGATCCTGCTTGGAATCTTGGGACCCATTGCACTGTTATCCATTCCACGAGTTCGCAAGAGTGAATTTGGTCTGTTCGTTGGAGCTGTGATGGTGGTCCTCGGCTTCATCATGAACCGACTTAACATCAGTGTGACGGGCATGGAGGCCTCTTCAGGGGTGGCGTACTTCCCAAGTTGGACCGAGCTCTCCGTGACAGCAATGATTGTTGCGGCGGGTTTTGTTCTCTTCGGTCTGGCCGTGCGCTACCTTCCCGTCTTTTCCGGGGCAGGGGAGATCTCATCTGACAAGCCGGCAGAGGGATTGCCGGCCGTGGAAGTTTGGACCCAACTTTGGGCCAAGGAGAACCGCATCGTGCTCATGCTGGGAGGAGCGGTGTTCGCTGGGGCTTTGATCCTGGGATACTTCGGGATTGTGTCGCGACAGAATGTTTCGGCTTCGGCAGGTTCCAGCTCGCAAAGCCTAGACATTACCAAAGGCGTGGCCTACTTCCGTTCTCCACCAGAAATCACCTATCCGCAGTCACCAACCAGTCCGGGCCCGGTTACGTTCCGGCACAGCTCCCACATCAACCCGAGCCAGCCTGAGTGCTTGGACTGTCACAGGCAGGCATTCCGAATCCTGAAGTCTCGCGCATCTTCGGCGGCCTTGCCGCCGCGAGAGATGCATTCGGACAGCCATTGCGGGAGATGCCACGATGGAAAATCCGCATTCAGCGTTGAAGAAGAATGCAGTCTCTGCCACGTCGAACCATAGGAACTCCAGCTGGGTTAAAGGCCTGGTCTCCCACCGCAGCTTCAGCCTCAGTTCCAAGCTAGCGGCCTGCCTGATAGGCAGCCTGACCTCGATTTTCATCCTCCTCGGTTACATGACCATTCGCCTCCATAAACAACATCTGGAGGAACTGGTCATCACCAGTGCGGAACGGATCAGCGACACCATCAAGCGAAGCAGCCACTATAGCATGTTGCACAACCACCGCGACGAGCTGTACCAGATCATCTCAACGATTGGAACCGAGCCTGGCATCAAGCGGATCCGAATCTTTAACGAAGAAGGGAAGATCAGTTTCTCGACTGACCGAGCCGAGGTGAACCAGATCGTCGATAAGCGGGCTGAGGCGTGCTATGGCTGTCACGCACGGGAGCAACCGCTCGTGCGATTGAATCGTCCCGACCGCATCCGCATTTACCAGGGAGAAGGGGAGCGGATCATGGGATTGATCAATCCCATCGAGAACGAACCCAGCTGTTACAACGCCGACTGTCATGCCCACCCCCCCAGTCAGAAAGTCCTGGGAGTGCTGGACGTGTCGCTGTCTTTGGCAAAGGTGGACGCCAGCATTCGTCAAGGCGAGCAGCAGATGCGGGCCAGTTTCCTCCTTGCCGTCTCTCTCATTGCCGGCATCGCCGCCGTCCTAATCTATCTGATGATCTACCGACCGATCCGCCAGCTGACAGCCGGAACCCATCGAGTTGCGGCCGGTGATCTGGACTACAAAATCGCGATTGACTCCCGGGACGAGATCGGCGAGCTGGCCTCCTCGTTCAACGGAATGACTCAGGAACTGAAGCGGGCCAACAGCGAAATCACTCAATGGGCCAAAACGCTGGAAACACGCGTGGAAGAGAAGACCCGGCAGCTGGAACAAGCGCATGAACATATGGTTCAAGTCGAACGAATTGCTTCCGTGGGGCGCCTGGCGGCCATCGTGGCCCACGAGATCAATAATCCTTTAGCCGGGATTCTGACGTATTCGAAACTCATGCTCAAAAAGATCCAGCAGAACAGACTCACGCTGGATGGTCCGGAGAGTGCCCGCCAGCACCTCGAGGTGATTGCCAGCGAGTCAGCTCGTTGCGGAGAAATCGTCAAGAACCTGCTGCAGTTTTCGCGCCACTCCAAAGTGGACTTGAAATCCCACGAAGTGAACGAACTGATCCGACAGTCTCTGCGGTTGGTGCAGCACAAACTGGATTTGATGAGTGTCGAGTGTCGACCGGGTCTGAGTGCTGACCTTCCACCGTTGGTGTGCGACGGCCAGCTGATCCAACAAGCCTTGGTGGCGTTGTTTATCAACGCATGTGAAGCCATGACGAGCGGGCAAGGACTGTTGGAAGTGGACTCACGCTACCGGAGCACAGAGGCCATGGTCGAGATTCGCATCCGGGACAACGGCAGTGGAATGGACCGGGACACCCTGAAGCATATCTTCGAACCGTTCTTTACGACCAAATCCGACGGCAAAGGTGTGGGACTGGGCTTGGCCGTGGTGTATGGCATCGTGAGCCAACATGGAGGCCAGATCGATGTGGACTCCAAGCCGGGACAGGGAACCTGTTTTACGATTCTCCTTCCCGAGGTTCCACCACAGAGTTTGGAGGAGGGTGCCGCTGGGATGACAGCCGTTGCGGCCGCCGATGCCGGTCAATAGATAGCGAAGGAGATTCAATCCACTGTCCAGGAACGGAGCGGGACATGAAGACAGATTTGAAGGTCTTGATAGCCGATGACGAGGCGAGTGTTCGGGAATCGCTCGGCAGCTGGCTGCGCGATGAAGGATACTCGGTAGAGGTGGCCGAGTCGGGAAAAGAAGTGCTCGAAAAGATGGGATCCGAGCAGTGGGATGTGTACTTACTCGACATCAAGATGCCCAACATGGATGGCCTGGAACTCCAGCGCAAGGTCAAGAGCATCAACCCCACGGCGACGATCATCATCATGACCGCTTACGCCTCCGTGGAAACCGCCGTCGAAGCCATGAAGCAAGGCGCTTACGATTACATCGTCAAGCCCTTTGATCCGGACGACCTGGAGCACCTGATTCGGAATGCAGCCGAACGCAAGAACCTGGTTACAGAGAACCTGCGGTTGCGCGAGAAGATTGACGAAATGGCCTTGTTTCACGAGATTCTCGGGAACAGCGAAGCGATCCGGCGAGTTCTGGAACAGGTCAAACTGGTGGCCCAGACCGACACCACTGTGCTGGTCCGAGGCGAAAGCGGAACCGGGAAAGAGCTGGTCGCCAGAGCCATTCATGCCAATAGCGCACGGCGGTATCTACCGATCGTTGTGGTGAATTGTGGCGCCCTATCGGAGGGTGTTTTGGAAAGCGAGCTCTTCGGTCACGAGCGCGGTGCCTTCACCGGCGCCCAATACCGGCGCAAGGGCAAATTCGAGATGGCTGATGGAGGGACACTGTTTCTCGACGAGATTGGGGATATCAGCCTGAAGACTCAGATCGACCTACTGAGGGTTCTTGAGGAAAAGAAGATTTGCCGCGTTGGTGGAAATCAGTTGATTCCGGTCGACTTTCGGCTTATCGCCGCCACCAACAAGAACCTGGAGTCGATGGTGTCCGCCAATACCTTTCGAGAGGACTTGTATTACCGGCTCAACGTATTTTCGATTACGATTGCACCACTGCGCGAACGACGGGAAGACATTACACTGTTGGCCGAACACTTTTTGCGCTCGTTCGCCCAAGCCATGAGCAAATCGATCACAAAGCTTTCCCCGGAAGCATTGAAGTTGCTTCATTCGCATGAGTGGCCTGGCAACGTCCGCGAACTGCAAAATGCCATGGAACGGGCGGTGCTGGTCTGCCGCGGGGACGAGATCCATGCAGATGATCTGCCTTTTCGCCTTCAGAATGCCGTGCCGGTGGCGAACGGCAAATCCCTGGCGGATGTCGAGCGGTCTCATATCAAGAGGATCCTCGATGAGTCCGGTTGGAACATCTCCCGGGCCGCACGCTGCCTCGAGATCGACCGAGTGACACTCTACAACAAGATCAAACGGTACCACCTTCGGCAGGATCTGAGGCCACCGGCGGAGAGCAAAGACCAGGGCGAAACCAGTGATCGCGCACGATCATGACCGGAATCCGATTGGTGCCGATAGGCTCCGTTGATCAGAATCTACTGTCCTGGCTGGGATTGACACTAGGAGAGTGCTTTGATATCACCTGCGAGGTGGAGGGTGTGGCGATCCCACCCGATTTTGCCTACCAGGTCGCCCGGCAGCAGTACCATTCCACTGCCTTGTTGAAGGCCCTGAAGGACTACCGTGCGGCTTCCCACCGCGTCTTAGGCGTTGCGGAGGTCGATCTCTTCATCCCAATTCTCACCTTTGTTTTCGGCGAGGCTCAGCTGAACGGGCGTGCCGCACTGATCTCAGCCTGTCGGTTGAGGCAGGAGTACTACGGATTGCCAGCTGACGACCGCCTTTTGTACCAGCGTTCCGAAAAGGAAGCGATCCATGAGCTGGGGCACACTTTTGGCTTGGTTCACTGCCAGGAGTGGGACTGCGTCATGCACGTCTCGAATGCCGTAGAACAGGTGGACCTCAAATCTAACGGATTCTGTCCAGACTGCCTCTCCAGTCTCGAAACCGCCCTAAAGGCCCTTCCAACAGACTGACCGAAGTGTCCTCAAACGTCCAGAAACGGACCGGAGCCTGTCTGGGAGAGGAGCGTGCCGCACGGCTAGGATAGACCGAAGGTGCCGGTTTTTAGTCCGGATCGAGTCCCAGTCAACAAATCGAGGATCACTTCCGATTCGAGATGGGTGGATGGTATAGGATTTGAATGAGATTACCGTCCGGGTCGCGAAAATAGAAGGAACGGGCCCCATCGCGGTGAGTCTTGGGCTCCTTCTCCAGAGAAATCCCTGCTGCTCGAACCCGTTCGGCCCAAGCGTCAACGTCCTGCAGAGTTCTGACCACGAATCCGAAGTGGTCGAGTTTTTGAGCGGCATTGTCCGGCGCCAGCTCTGCCTTGTGCAGTGCCAGGTTATCCATTCCCGAGGTCAAATATGCATTGTCCGGGTCTGGCCGCCATTCCAGATGCATGCCTAGAACGCTCTCATAGAATGTCACAGAAGTCTCAACGTCGCGGACATTCAGGGCAATGTGTCGAAGACCCAGCCACGTATCCGTCATGATCGCTCACTCCCCACTCTGAATGGAATCGTACCACCCTGCCCAGCGAGGCCCATCCTAACTCCTGCTTGGCAGCAGGCCCAGCGTATATTAGATTTAGCTTTTGAAAAATGCAAAACGGCAGGGGACTTATGGCACCGATTCTGGAGTTGTCGTCAATTTCAAAAAGCTATGGACCCCACCAGGTGCTGAGCCAGATCAGCTTGAGTGTGGAGGCCGGTGAGTTCTTGACGCTGCTGGGATGCAGCGGGAGCGGAAAGACGACACTGTTGAGATTGATTGGAGGATTCGAGAAGACCGACTCCGGGCAAATCCGCCTGTCGGGGCGCGACATCACAGAGATGCCGCCCTATCGAAGAAGGGTCAACACTGTTTTTCAGAGCTACGCTCTGTTTCCCCAGCTCACCGTCTCCCAGAATATTGCTTTCGGCCTTCAGAATCTGCGTTTGAGTGCTCCACAGGTACAAGCCAGGGTCCAGAGTGGACTGGAACTGGTTCGGCTTAAAGGATTCGAGGACCGCCTGCCCGACGAGCTCAGCGGCGGACAGCAGCAGCGGGTTGCGTTGGCCCGTGCGTTGGTGATGGAGCCGGAGGTCCTACTTCTGGATGAGCCCTTGGGGGCTCTGGACGCAGTCTTGAGGAAGCAGATGCAGGAGGAACTGAAATCGCTGCAACGGGAGACTGGGCTCACATTTGTGTTTGTCACTCACGATCAGGACGAAGCGCTGCGCTTGTCGGATCGAATCGTGGTGCTTAACGCAGGCCAGCTGGAGCAGGTAGGAAGTCCCGAAGAGATCTATGAGAGACCTCGATCGAGGTTTGTCGCGGATTTCATGGGCGTTGAAAACATCTTTCCTGTCGCGGCTCTGGCCAGGGACGGCGACCTGTGGCGGGCGTCCCTGCAAGGTGGCTTGAGCGTGAGCGTTCGTTCTGCCGGTTCCGGTCCGCTCAACTTTCGGTATTTCGCCATCCGACCGGGCCGAATCAAGCTGACAGACCGAGTTCCAGCCAACGGTCAGGCGAATGTCGTGAAAGGGACAATTGTGGACGGCCATTACCTCGGAGCCGAGCGGCGCTGGTCCGTGCGTGTCGCGGGACAGGATCGATGGTCGGTCGTGGAGCCGGCCCGTGAGCCCGGGAGTTCAAACCGGCATTTGCGTGTACACGACAAGGTTTTTCTTAGCTGGAACAGTGACGACGGGCTCTTGTTATCCTGAGTCAAACCTGAGGTGGAGGGTTTGACGGCGGCCATTCCGCAGAGCAGCCACTCAGCTTGACATGAAATCCATTCGACTCCATACCGCCGTGTTACCAGCGGTGTTGATCCTGGTCTTCGGAGCCGGCCTACCGCTGCTGGTCATTCTCGGGATCAGCTTTGCCCAACGAGACGCGTTTGGAGGTATTCATTACGAATGGAGTTGGGGCAACTATACCCGGGCATTCGGGGCCTTGTACCTGCCGATCTATCTACGGTCGTTAGGACTGGCTTTGTTGACGACCGTATCCTGCCTCGTTCTGGCTTTTCCCTTAGCCTACTTCATGGCTCTGCAAAAGAAGGCTTGGGTAAAGAATTCGATGGTCTTCCTCGTGACACTCCCTTTTTGGACCAGTTTTCTCGTTCGGACCTACGCCTGGATTATCCTCCTCCGAAGTGAAGGCCTGATCAACAGTACGCTCCTTCGTTGGGGAATCATTTCCGAGCCACTAAACCTCATGTACAACCACTTTGCCATCGGGATCGGGTTGGTGTACGGTGAGCTGCCGTTCATGATCCTACCCCTCTATGCAGTGCTGGAGCGGCTGGACAAGAATCTCCTCGACGCGGCAGCAGACCTTGGAAGTTCGGGCTGGAGGGTCTTTGCTCGAGTGGTGCTGCCGCTCAGCCAGTCCGGACTGTGGGCAGGAGTGTTGCTGGTGTTTATCCCTGCCTTAGGCGCATTCATTACTCCGGACTTGCTGGGCGGGGCGAAGACGCTCATGGTGGGCAACGTGGTCCAGAGCCAGTTTGCAGTGGTTCGCGATCAGCCCTTTGGATCGGCGGTGGCCTGCTTCCTTACAGTCATCGTGCTGGTGCTCATGTGGATCGGTTACCGCTCTGCCCGACAGAGCGCCGAGGTGCGCGTACTTTGAGGAGACGGCTGACTCAGATTGGCCATCCTTTTCTTCTGGGATCCTCCCTGCTGGTGGCGGGATTTCTCTATGTTCCGCTGCTGGTCGTGATGCTCTTCTCGTTCAACCAGTCCCGGCTGATGATGGATTGGCAGGGCTGGACCACAGGCTGGTATGAAGTCCTGCTCAAGGACAGCCGGATGTTGGACTCGCTGGCCAACAGCCTCTGGGTCGCTTTTTGGACGACGGGCCTGAGCTTGCTGATGGGCATTCCAGCCGGAGTTCAATGGAGTCGGCTGCCCGACAGGTTGAAACGGGTTTTCGAAGTCCTTTTGCTGCTTCCCCTGGTTGTGCCTGAGATTGTGCTGGGGGTCGGCTTCTCCACTCTGTTCGGGTTGACCCGCATTCGTCTGAGCTTTTCCACTGTCATCTTTGCCCATGTTGCGTTCAGCTTGTCATACGTCGTGCTGATGGTGCGTTCCCGGATGCGCCGAATGGATCGGCGTCTGATCGATGCCGCCATGGACCTCAACGCTTCGGAATCTCGCACCTTCTTCCGCATCGTCCTTCCATATCTGAGCCCTGCTGTCGTCTCGTCAGGCTTGATGGTGTTCATCATCTCCTTGGATGACTATGTCATCACGTCCTTCGTCGCGGGAGTGGGGAATACCACACTCCCCCTCCAGATCTATTCGATGGTCAAGGAGGGACTTACCCCTGAGATCAACGCTGTCTCCACGGCCTTGTTGGTGCTCAGTGGGCTCTTTCTACTAGTCTCCCAAGTGTTGCCTCTCCTTCGCGTTTCAATGTGGCAGACGGGGCTCGTTCTGGTTGCACTGGGTGCCGTGACGACCAGCCCCCTATGGTGGCAGCGATTGGCGGGACAGCCACCGGCGGCCACGCTGAACCTGTTCATCTGGTCGGGCTACCTGGCACCCAACACGACGAGGATATTTGAACAGCGTTTCAACGCCAAGGTTCGGGTCGATCTTTATGACTCGAACGAAGCTTTCTTGGCCAAACTGCAGGCCGGAGGCGCTGGCTACGATCTTGTCGTGCCCAGCGACTACTCGGTTCAAATTCTCCGCCGCCTGGGGCGCCTCGGTGAGATCGACAGGAAGCAACTACCTCACTTCTCAAATCTGGACGAAACGTTTCTCAACCGGCCTTTCGATCCCGCCAACAGGTACTCGGTTCCCTACACCTGGGGGATAACCGGAATTGGATATCGAAAGGACTTGGTCCATGATTCCGTAAAGGGCTGGGGCATCCTTTGGGACCGGAAGTACCAGAACAGAATCGTGATGCTTGATGACATGCGGGAAAACTTTGGGGCTGCACTCAAGCTGGCTGGATTTTCCATCAACAGTCAGAAGCGGGAAGAGATCGAGCAAGCTCAAGCCCTGCTCGAGCAACAGAAGCCGCTGGTGCGGGCCTATAACAGCTCCAACTTCCAGGAGCTTCTACTCTCAGGCGATGCCTGGCTGGTTCAGGGGTGGAATGGCCAACTGGTCAAGGCGATGCAAGAAAGTCCGGTGGTTGGTTTCAGCCTTCCGGAAGAGGGCAGCACGCTTTTCATCGACAGCTTCTGCATTCCTTCCGATGCGCCGCACAAAGCCCTCGCTCATGCCTTCATCGATTACATGTTGGAGGCCGAAACGGCTGCCGAGATCGTCAACCAGACAGGCTATGCCGTTGCCAACCGGGCTGCCCGTGCCTATATCAAACGGTCCCTGCTCACCAACCCGGCTTTGTTCCCACTTCCCGCTGATTTAGAACGCTGTGAGATGCTTGAAGACGTTGGTGCGAGCGTGTTGATCTACGATCGTTTGTGGACCGAGATCAAGTCGCAATAGGGAGGCGAGCCTTGGTGGCGTTGGATCCGGAGTTTCTCATGAGGCTACAAGGGCGGTGGAAGCAATCATGAACTGGTTCCTCATCGTGTTCGCTTGCTTCTATCTTGCCGAGCATGTCCTCCAACTCTGGCTTGTCTATTTGAATCAACGGCACCTGCAACAGCACGCCGGGGACGTCCCGGTCTATTTTCGTGACAAGATCTCGCCGCCGCAGCATCAGAACAGCATCCGTTACACTCGCGACAAGCACAGGTTGGAGGTGGCCGGTTCCTTATTCGGCATGCCGATATTCTGGGGGCTCCTGCTCTCTGGCTTCTTTGACCAGGCAGACAAGTGGGCCCGCTCCTTTCAGCGATCAAGCCTGGAAACAGGTTTGATTTTTCTTGGGGCAATGGCGGTCTTGTTCTACCTCGTCTCGCTCCCCTTTTCTTTGTATGGCACTTTTGTCATCGAAGAGCGATACGGGTTCAACCGTTTGACAGTCAGGACCTGGATGGTGGACTTAGCCAAGGGTCTCTTGTTAGCGATCGTCGTGGCAGGCCCGCTGCTGGCAGTCGTGCTCTGGTACATGGAACACTATCTCCATGGCTGGTGGTGGTTAACCGTGTGGCTGATTCTGGCGGCTTTTCAGCTTCTGCTGACGACGGTGTTCCCGATCTTGATTGTTCCACTCTTCAACAAACTTACGCCCTTGCCTGACGGTTCTCTCCGAGCCCAGATCCATCGACTGGCCGATAAGGTTCGATTCCGCATGTCAGAGGTTTTCACGATGGATGGTTCGAAAAGATCCACCCATTCCAATGCGTTCTTTGCCGGTTTGGGACGATTCCGCCGGATCGTGATGTTTGACACGCTGATCCGATCCTTAGAGGAGAAGGAAGTGCTGGCAGTGCTGGCTCACGAGATGGGCCATTGTGTTAAGAAACATGTGCAAAAGGGATTGCTGATCGGGTTGTCGAGCTCTCTGGCAGGCCTCTATCTTCTATCGTTGCTGATGGACGCAGCCTGGTTCTACGAAGCCTTCGGATTTCGCCAGCGCTCGGCTCATGCGGCTCTCTTCATTTTCTCGAAGGCATCCGGGTCGTTTTTCTTTTTTTTGGAACCCCTGTTTTCCACGCTCTCGCGAAAGCATGAGTATGAGGCTGATCGGTTTGCAGCCGAGGTCACTGCCTCGCGTGAGGCGATGATTTCCGCTTTAGTGAAGTTGACCCGCGAGAATCTGTCTAACTTGACGCCCCATCCGCTCTATCGCTTTTTCCACTACACCCACCCCACCGCGCTGGAGAGGATCGCGGCTTTGGAGGGCCCGCGCCAGCCCGGCAACGACTCAAAGCAACGTGCTTTGGGATGAGGCTTGAGGCCCGTTTCGCCGGCCTAGCGTCGCGACAGAATCAGAGATTGAGGCGTGTTCTCAATGGGATGAAGCTCATTATGGGCAAAACCCGAGTTCCGGAACATTCGGTCGTACTCGGTAAACGTGTAGGCATCGCCATCTTCAGTGCTGGCCAGCATGATCAATGCAAACGAGGACGCATCGGGTGGGGTCACTCTGTCTTTGTGGGGCACGAATTCAAGGGTGATAGCCAGACCCTCTGGCTTCAGGGCTCCGTGAACTTTGCGCATGAGCGTTTCAACCACGGCCGGCGAGAAGTGATGATGAAAGTTCGTGATCAAGGCCACGTCGTAATCGCTACCGAACTCGACGTCGAAGGCGCTGCCTTCGATCGCATGCCAGCGATCCACCACGCCAGCCGCCGCGGCATGCTCACGGGCGATCTCCAGCACCGGTGCCCAATCGACCGCGTAAATATCGGCGCCGGAATGATGCCGGGCCACGGTGATACCAAAGAGCCCATGGCCGGCGGCCAGATCCAGGACTTTAAGCGGGTTCGTTCCTTGTGGTCCCACCAACCCAGCAATTCGTTGAGCGGCAGGAATCATCATCGGCACCATGCTGCGGGCAAAGTCCTTCCAAACCGGGTGTTCAGGGGACATCGTGCCCCCGGGGTTCATGAGTGTTCCTCCCTTGCGGACGACGGCCGTAAGGTCGTCAAATGCACGAACTATCTGTGGAGAAAGCAAAAACCCGATAATTCCACCGACGTACATGGAAGAGTTCTTATCCAGAAACATGGCCGCGTCTGGGGTCAGCCCGTACACACCGTCCTGTTTCGTGAGGAACTGATGCACGACCAGATAGTCGCACAGAATCCTCATTCCTTTCGGCGAGGCGTGAGATTGTGCGGCCAGGGCCTCAGTGGTCCGGTAGCCCGCAGCGATCGCCGTGAAGACGCCGAGGTCGATAGCCGCTTTCATGGCGGCGGTTTGTTGGAAAGCATTCACGGTTTGAAAGAATCGTGCTGGTGTTGGTTGCGTCATGATGGCCTTCTCCTATCGATGTCAGCGTTCCGAGGAACGCGCGATGACTCTACAGAATCGCTTTTTGGAACGCAACAGGATCTGAAGGAGTTTAAGTTTCAGATTCAGGCACCCACGCTCACCGTCTTCAAAGCCTTGCACGGGTAGCTGGATGAGGGCGGCTCCTGTGCGGGCGGACCGATAGGACCCTTTAAGCACTCACGTCGACCACGGCCTCGGTAATCTGTCCCAGGTATCTTCCATCGCACATCACGTCCGCGGCAATCGCGAAACGAGGAGAGTTGGGCCGCCAGTCATTCGGAATGGCGATATGAAATTCGTGTTGCACCTTGCTGTTGGCAATAGCATCGAAGCGGAGGACATCGGGCTCAATGGTCCACTCCCTCGGGGCCACCAGCGCTACCTCCATTTTCATGGGCGCAGAGCGGTAGTTCTGAACTCGAATTTGTGCCCGCGAGGAGCGCCCGGGCTTAATCGACATCTGGTAAGGGTAGATGCTGCACCAGCTGGGGTCCAGGCCGAAATTGACGTCTGGGTCGGCAATCAGGTCGTGAAAGTGCTGCGTCTGTTTTCTAAGCTTTTGTTCGGTGGCTAGCAGTTCGTCCCGGTTGACTAAAAAGGGACGCCCATGTCCGGGGGCAATGATGTTGGGTTCGTGGGAAATCAGATTTCGAATGGATTTGAGGTGGCTGTCGCTCTCGACATGGTTTCGGAAGATCAGATTGTGTCGCAGCACTCCCTCCGAGGAGTTGGGAGCAAACAGGGCATCACCCGTGAAGGCCACGCGCGCCCCGTCGATGGTCACAAAAAGAGCCATTTGGTATTCGGTGTGGCCGGGTGAGTGAGTGATCTCGAAGTCATACTCCTCCCACTTGAATCGCTCTCCGTGCTTGAAAGATCGAGACACCTTGAAGGGTTCACCCAGAATGCAGCCCAGGTTGTGCCCCCGTGGGTTTTCGAAGATATCCACCATATTCTCGTAGCACCAGATCTTGGTTTGGTGGTGACGGATCAGGTGAGGAAACCCGTTCATATGGTCATCATGCATATGGCTGGGCATGGCCACATCGATGGATTTCATGCCAAAACGGGAGTTCAGGTCGTCGATGTTGTGTTCCACAAAACGAATGCGGTCCGTGGTGGCCGTGGCGCGCTCGAAATTTCCGAAGTGTGTCCAAGAGGCCGAACCATAATCGATAAACATGGCTTTGCCGCTGTTACTGAGCAGAGCATAGAAAGCCGAGGTAGTTCGATCGTGGGCGATGAAGTGAGGGCTGACAGCGTAGCCCCTCGAAAGCAGACTGGGGTCGTTGCCCGTTTGGAATTTGTAGTAATCCACCAGTCGATCAACCGTCTGCTGGATCCCGGCGTCCGGGTCCGGTAGAGGATCCCCGTGAGAAGGACACAGTAGGGCGGGTTTTTGCTCGCGCAAGCGAGCCAGGGAGAATGCCCCCAAATCGACACCCTCCGCCCCCCCGTAATTCACCTGAGTGTCCCACAGATTGACCAGCTTGCCCGGCGAGTGCATCAAATCGCCGCTGAAGGCAGTCCGTTTTCCATCTACCTCCGTAATCAACGAGACAGAACCGAGCGTATGACCGGGTGTCGGCAGGACAAAGATATCGCGGCTGCCCCATCGAAACGTCCCGTAGTCGTGCAGCACGGAAGCGACGGGGATATTCTCCGTCATGGTGTTGAAATCGTTCCGTACGTAATAGAGATGAAATACGCGGCGATTCCGCCAGAAATTCTCGGCGTCGGCGAAGAGATGAAGTTCGTGGGCAGGAACCGCAATGGGAATGGAACGTTCCACCGCCTTATAATCGCCTTGGCACTGATCTCGGTGGTGGTGGGTGTGAAGAATCCATTCAACCTTGGAAATTCCAAGTCCACTCAGGTATTTGAGAATGTTGCCCGAGCCGAAATCGATGAGAAGGGCCCGGCTGCCGTCTCGAATCAAGTACACATTGCACGTGTCCTCCAGGAGATAGAGGTTTTCGGACAACCTCTTCAGCTCCCCCGAAGGGACAAATGAAGTACGGCGAATACCCTGACTTCTTTGTGTTTCCGCACCTGACGCGGCGGGAGCGGCAGCATGGGCGGCTGCGGTAATCCCCAGGGATTTCATGAAACCACGTCGGGAAGACTTGTTCATGGCCTCCTCCTCTTGGCTACGGCCTCAATGAGTGATGACCTCTCCCAGAGCCATATATACTTTCCCAATGGATTGAGATGACGGGACAGAAAAAGGGTGTTTTTCGAAATCCAAATCAGACTTCCATGACCCGAACATATTCCATCGCTCGTAGAACATGCAAGGGACAGTTTGGAGAGTGGTTGCAGGCATCGCAATGATTTGACAAGGCAGGCCTTTGGCGGCTAGGTTCAGAACTGCCGCTGTTCCTGCTGCTGGCCTGCTGGCTTGGCAGGGCCCTATAGTTGATCCCTAAGGAGTGTTCCCATGCTTCATCGACGCCGATTCATACGGGAGTCGGCCGCTGCCCTCACAGCTGCCGGTCTGTTGAAGCCTTCGCCGACTCCACCCCGATCTTTTTCCATGCCTTCGCTTGGGTTGCGGCTGGGCGGACCGGTCTTCGTGAAAACGGAAGATCCGGAGGAACTGGCCGAAGCCCACCTCCAGCAGGGTTATCGGGCTGCTTACTGTCCGAAAGCTGAGTTGAACGACAAAGAGCGAATTCGTTCGATTGCCTCTGCGTTTTCAAAGCGCGGTGTTGTGATCGCAGAAGTGGGCCGTTGGGTCAACTTGCTCGATTCCGATCCGGCGAGGAGAGCCCAGAATCTGAAGATTGTCTCCGATGGGCTGGCACTGGCTGAGGATGTAGGGGCACTGGGCTGTGTGGACATTGCGGGATCGTTCAACCCGACGGTATGGTACGGCCCGCATCCGGAGAATCTCTCGCAGAACTTCTTCGACGCGGCTGTGGAAAACGCTCGCAAAATCATCGATGCGGTCAAACCCAGGCGCGCAAAATTCAGCTATGAAATGATGGGATGGTCGTTGCCGGACAGTCCCGATAGTTGCTTGGAAATGCTCAAGGCCGTGGATCGCGCTGCTTTCGCGGTGCATCTGGACCCCTGCAATCTGGTGAATTCTCCACGTCGGTTCTATCGTAATGCCGACCTCGTGAACGAATGTTTTGACCGGCTCGGTCCGTGGATCGTGAGTTGTCACGCGAAGGATCTAACTTGGGATGTGGAGATGAACATACATTTCCGAGAGGTTCGCCCCGGAGCAGGCTCGATGGACTATCGCATCTACCTGCGGCGTCTGGCCTCGCTACCACACCGTCCGCCGCTAATGCTGGAGCATCTGCCCAACTCAGAGGAGTACGACCAGGCTCGGCACTATCTATTTGATCTCGGCAAAGAGATTGGGTTGAGTTTTGGGTAATGGCGCCGGGCTGCTCGGTGACTCTGGTGTCGGGATTCCAGGCCTCTTTGTAGACTAAAACTTCTGTGGGTGCTGCGCGTAGGTTGCCTGATGGGGTCCCATGCACCTTGAGATTCCGCCCAGACTAATGTCTCCCCGTAGGCGTGGTGAATTCCGTTCAAGAAAGCGTTGCTCAGGCCGTCCGCATCCGATAGACTGGCGCATTCACTTTCAAAGAGAGGCCATCCTAGCCCGATATGAACTTCACCGAGACCAAGCGCGCCACTGTGGACCCTTATGAATTAAGGCCGGAGGACGAGGCCGACCCGCCGATCTCGCTTCTTGCCACACTCCGAAGGATTGGGCCGGGGATGATCCTGGCGGCTTCGATCGTGGGCTCCGGGGAACTCATTGCCACAACGACGCTGGGTGCGGAGGTTGGCTACGCGGCCATGTGGGTGATCATTTTTAGTTGCCTGATCAAGCCGGCAGTGCAGGCTGAAATTGGTCGCTACACCATTGCTACAGGGGAAACGGGCCTGGCTGGTTTCAATCGAGTGCCGGGTCCACGTTGGAAGGTGAACTGGATCGTCTGGGCCTGGTCTCTCATGGTCATGATGTCGCTGTTGCAGGTTGGAGCGATGTTTGGTGGTGTGTCGCAGGTGATGAACCAGATCTTCCCGGGAGTTGCAGTGAACGTGTGGGTCATCGTTTTTACGATCCTAACTCTCGCCCTTCTGTTGGGAGGAGGCTACGGCCGGATCGAAGGCTTGGCTATGATCAAGGTCGGCTTGTTTACGCTGCTGACTTTCTTGTCGGCGCTGCTCCTGACTCGAATGCCGCAGTATTTTTCCTGGAAAGAGCTGGCCGAGGGGTTCAAGTTTCAACTGCCCGGGAATGGCTTGGCGACAGCGGTGGCGGTGTTTGGCATCACCGGCGTGGGTGCTTCGGAATTGTTCATGTATCCGTACTGGTGCGTGGAGAAGGGCTATGCCCGATTTGCAGGCCGACGCAGCAGCGATCCCGCATGGAAAAGGCGGGCTGGGGGCTGGATTCGTGTCATGCACATCGACATCTTTGCATCGATGATTGTTTACACGCTCGCTACGGTGGCGTTCTATCTTCTTGGCGCCGGCGTTCTGAACGGCATGGGATTGGTCCCCGCTGCCCAGGATATGATCTCGGTACTCTCTAACATCTACACTCAAACCTTAGGTTCCTGGTCGTTGTGGATCTTTTACGTGGGTGCAATCGCCACCCTCTATGGAACGATTTTCGCGGCGACAGCAGCCAACTCTAGAGTGTTCGCCGATATGTGCCGGTTGATGGGACGCTTCAGGGCCGATGATTACGGCAGCCGAACTCGCTACCGCAACGGCTTCATCGTGTTCCTGACCGTGTTCCCGGCGTTCCTGTTTATGTTCGTTCAGTCGCCGGTGAAAATGGTCGTGGTTGGCGGACTGGCACAGGCCTTGATGCTTCCCATCATCGGTATAGGAACTCTCTACCTGCATCACCGCCATCTGCCCAAGGAGGTTGCTCCTTCGCTTTGGATCTCCGTTGCAGTATGGGTTGCCACAATCCTCATGACGAGCCTGATGGGGTATTACTGTTGGCTCACTCTCGCGAAGATTTAGCGCCTTTGTCTCTTCACAATGGGTATTTCTGTCTGACATTTGCAGGACTGTGTAACCCCTGGCCCAATGGTTGCCGATATGACTCGCAGACCATTAAGCTGAAGGAGCGCAGGTGAAACCCCTGAAGCAACTACTTAAACAAACGTGGATACAACTGCTGGTTGGCTTCGACGTCAAAGATCCGTTGAAAAGCTCCGGCAGGACCTACACCTTGCCGGAGAACTTTGCCGAGCTTGAGCCCGACTTGAAGCGCCGAGCCGGGATCTGCAATCTCTTTGTTAATCAAAATCAATCTTTTGAAGAGATCGCCCGCTACTATCAACTCTCACGCGACGAAGTGGTTGGGGTGCTGGTGGAAGAGGGATTTCTGATCGATCAACGAAAACCTCCGTCCGAACCCTTGAAGGGCGGACGCCGGAAAGATGATCGGTGAGATCCCCGCCGTTACACCGCCCCGGAGAATGTCAGCGAGCTTTGAAATGGTCCAGCTTATCCCGCCTCGTCTTGCACCGTCTTTGTTGCCAAAGCCTCGCAGGCCTCAAGGGTCTATCCTTTTGAAGCAAATCAACACGAGTCTTTACTTTTGCTCGATTGGGGCTCTATGATCGGCGCTTCCGAACGAAGGATCGAGCCTCAAGAATGGAGGTGTCTCTATGCGATGGGTGCGAATCGGGATATGTCTCTCCCTATCACTTGCGTTCCTGGCTGCCGCTGCCTGGGTTGTGACGCGTTTTGTCGGACCGGTTTTCTCGGTGTCCTATATCGGCTACCATGACGTCGCCGTTTTCGCGTTGCTGTTTGTGATTGCGCTGAGCCTGGCCGCACGAGTTCTGGAAACGCAGGGTCGCTGACGGCTTTGTCGCATTCCCGCGTTGCCGAAGCAACCTGGACGAAGCATGGAATCCGACTGGACCACTTTGGGCATTCTCGCTCTCGGCATCGCTGTCGTGGTCGGAGGAATGCTGTGGCTTAAGCTACATGCCTTCCTGGCTTTGATTGTCGGCGCACTCCTTGTTGGACTGTTGACTCCACGAATCCACGTTGAGCGTTACGGCTTGGATCGAGCGCGAGTCGAGGTGGTTTCAGTCACACCCTCTCTGAATCTGGTTGAACTGGGCACTTCAGCGCAGAAGGGCACCAGGTACATGGTCCTTCGAGCCGATCGACAGGCTGGCCAGTTTGTGAAGGTTGGAGAACTCGAGGTCGAAGATGTTGGAAGACCTTTTCCGAACCGTGGCAGGCAGATCCGGAGCATGGCGCGATGGACTGCCCCGAACGGCCTCGAACTGGCTTCCAGCGACCGGGTCGTTTCACCTGAGGCGCACCGCGCCGCCAGACAACTAGCAAGCCAGTCAGTTGGCGAAAGAGTGGCAACCGAGTTTGGCGCTACCTGCGCCAAGATAGGCCTGCTGATCGCGATGGCTTCCCTGATTGGCAGGTGTCTTCTGGAAAGTGGGGCGGCCGATCGAATCGTGCGCTCTGCGCTCAGGGCGTTTGGTCAGAAAGGCGCGCCGATGGCCTTTCTTGCCAGTGGCTTTCTTCTTGGAATTCCCGTCTTCTTTGACACGGTTTTCTACCTCCTCATTCCACTCGGCAAGGCCCTCCATCTTCGGACCAAACACAGCTACCTGTTTTATGTGCTGACCATTGTGGCGGGCGCCACCATGACCCACTCGCTTGTGCCGCCCACCCCCGGTCCGTTGTTCGTTGCGGAACAGCTGGGAGTTGATGTGGGCGTGATGATTCTGGCCGGAATGCTGGTTGGACTGTTCACCAGTATGACAGGCTATCTGTATGCTTCCTTCGTCAACCGCCGGTGGCACGTCCCGCTCCGGGATTCTGAGCTTCATCCGCTGGCCCAGTTACAGGACCTCTCCAACCGGAACGAGCAGGATTTGCCGCCCCTGTGGTTGGCCTTGCTTCCGATTATCCTGCCCGTAGCATTAATTGGAAGCCTCACCATTGTGGAGTCGTTACGCCTTCCGCTCCCGACGCTGGCAAACCAGGCTCTGCTGGCTCTTGGTGACAAAAACACGGCGTTGTTTTTGGCCGCTGGGGTGTCTGTGATGACGCTAGTCCAGCAGAAAAAATGCCGGATCGGTGACCTTTCCAAATCACTGCAGTCGGCGCTGGAGGGAGCGGGAATGATCATCCTGATTACGGCCGGAGGAGGAGCTTTTGGGGGCTTGGTACAGCAGACTGGAGTAGACAGCTTAGTTCGTGAACTTCCCCGCGCCTCCCCAGCGATTCTGATCTTGCTGGCCTTTCTGATTACCGTCGCCGTTCGGACCGCGCAAGGATCAGCCACGGTCGCGATGATCACTGCGGTGGGCATCCTTTCGGGCATCGCCGACCCCGCGAGCTTGCGGTTTCATCCGGTCTATCTGGCATTGGCCATTGGCTGCGGTTCAAAACCGATCCAATGGATGAACGACAGCGGCTTCTGGGTGATCTGCAGGATGAGCGATCTGACGGAGTCCGAAATGCTCAGGTTCGTCACTCCCATGACCGGTCTGATGGGGGTCGTGGGAGTCAGCATCTTGATGCTGGCGGTAAGCTTGTTCCCGATGGCTCCTTGAAGGCAATGTGTCGGATTGACGGATTTCCGGGATGCATTGACGATGAAGGTCTCGTTTGCATCACTTTCACGCTCGGAGCTGGCACGATACCCACTGACCTGTTCGGTGTTGTGTCAGCCAAGGTTCACTCCAAGCTGACGTTAAGGTGTGCGGCATCGAGGCAACCGCCAGAGTCGTAGAGACGGTCGAAGGTATGCTGGACCGGTCCTTTTTCTGATAAACTTCGTGGCATTGGAAAGGAGGATCCGTGGAACCAGCTTTGACCAATTCCATTCGTGAACGATTGTTAGCCAGCCCAACGATCCGGGAAAGGATCACAAAGCGTGCCTATGAACTTTACCTGATGCGAGGGGCAGGACATGGGGGTGACACAGACGATTGGCTTCAGGCCGAACAAGATATTCTCGAGTTGGCGGCAGTTGTGATTCATGAGTCACGAGTTTTAGTCCCACAGGCGAAGACCTCAGAAAGAATCCCCCGCAAGAAACGTGCTGCAGAAAAGATTCCAGTTGCTTCGCGTGCCGTCAAGCCAGTGGTCAAGCGCACCACTGTCGAGACGAAACAGAAGCCGACGAAGGAGACAACTGGTGTAGTTTCCGACAAGAAACCAGGAAAACGAAAAGTCTCAGGGGCTGCCCCGTCCTTCACGCCTAAGCCCGATCTGAAAAGCGACATTTAGCTGACGGATCATCCACACCAAGCAAACAGCCGGGAGGGCAGGATGATCGTTGAGCTCAGCGATGGGCAGCAGCTGATCTCAATCAGAGGGGAGCTTGATCGATAAGAGGGCGCAGCGAGGCTTCGAGGCTGGTTTCAGCGGCGCCTGTCTCGAAGTCGCGGAACAAGTACCAGCGCTCAAGGTGTTCGACCGAATCGCCGGGCTTGAGGGCTGTGAGCGGACCGAGAGTCTCAATCTCCATGAAGAGACCGGCTGTGTACGTTTCGTTGTTGCAGTTGTAGTCTGGATAGGTGGCACCCTCAACGTAGGGAAACCTTTTTACAAAAAGGGCATCATTGAGACTGTATGCCGACCAGCCCTGCTTGTTCAGAATGCCTGCCTTTTGGGGTTCCATTGCTGCCTCAGCCGTGGCGAGTCTGATGAACTTCTTGCCCACGGTCCATCGGCGGTCGCTGAGATCGGTGTAGTGCCAGAGAACGAAAGGGCGCGCCGGCAGCAGCACCTCATCGTGAGAACGATACGGCTCCTGGGGAAGGATGGTTGTGCCTCCGCCGGCCATGATCGTTATGGCCCATGGGGCCAGTTCCACCGTCCACAAGTTTCGATTCGTCAAGCGGTGGAGAATGGAGAGGGCCGTGCCACTGCTCGCCAGACTGATTTCCAGTTCCTTCTCGATCCCGGTTTGGGGTTCGACCGGCTGCCTTAAACGAATGGCGTAGGGATCCTGAATCACGTGATGGATCGGGCTGTTATCGGGGGCGTAGGTGCGAGGCATCTGCTCGGGTGAGTGCCAGAGCCGGTGCCCTCCGTACGGCCTCCAAGTGCCCAGGGCCGTTTCCATCACGAGATCTGGCAACTCGGCCAGAATATTCTCCTGTTTTTCGAATCCATATCGCAGAATGCGGGGGCCGGCGTCGGTTGTTACAATGGCGTCGACCTCTCCGTTCGATAAGCGGTAGCAATTTGGCAGGCCCAGGAATTCAATTTTTTCCATGAGTGACTCCTTAGCGACGGTGAGACTCTTGCCAGATTGGTCGGCCGCGACAGTGCAGGCCTTCGAGTCCTTAATAGCCGCGGCCACTGGCATCCTAGCAAAACATCGGGATTTGTAAACGAGGATTGAGAGCGTCTTAAGCTCACACGTCGAAAGGGAGACCTGACCGGTTCACTCGGACGGTGGCGTCGCTTGCTTGATTGTTTGTCACTGGTCCACGGCTGCTAATGAACCAGAACAATTCATCCGACAAGATCCGAGGTGAACGCGTCTTGGTTTGCCCAGAAGGAATGATGGCACAGGTCAGCTACAAAGTGGAGAACGGGCCGGGAGGCGGATACCTTCCTTACGTGCGGATCGTCAGTCCCTTGTTGAAAGAGGACAGCGGAGAATGGTTTTTGGTGTTGCCTGGCCACAGGATGGGAAGTCCGGCGGCCCTCACCCGATTCGAGGACTTGAAGCAATGTGAGCACAGCTCCTATGTCTTGGCGCTTGAAACGGCACGGGCCGCAGCTGTTCGCCTGGCCGACCAGGCGACCAAGAGAGAGCTCGCCTTTAACGTTACGGAGGCAGATCGAACCGAGTCATCCTCGTAGGGGCAGAGACTCACCTCGGCCACTTGACGGTTGTCATCCCCCCTTTCGTCTTTCGATGAGCAATTCAGGCAAACCAATGGATCACGAGTCTTACATGAGAATGGCTCTGCATCAAGCGCGGTTGGCGTGGCAGCGAGACGAGGTTCCCGTCGGTGCCATCGTCGTTGCCGAGAATCGAGTGGTTGGTCGCGGCTACAACCAAAGCGTGTGGAGAACCGACCCGAGCGCTCACGCTGAGATCGTGGCCCTGCGCCGGGCCGCCAAGGTTCTGGGAAATTACCGTTTGACTTCAGCCACGCTTTATTGCACATTGGAACCATGTGCTATGTGTCTGGGAGCCATGGTGTTGGCACGCGTCAAGGCGCTGGTGTACGGCACACCAGATCCCAAGGCGGGAGTAGTGGAGTCTCACTTAAACCTGATCGAGAGCGGGATCTTTAATCATCGGATCCAGGTTCATTCTGGAGTGCTGCAGGCACATTGCTCCAGATTATTGAAAGGCTTTTTCCAATCCAAACGTTCGTGACCTGATTGCTCGGTACTGAGTGTTTGAGCGACGAAACCGTAAGAACTCAGTATCGATCCCCGATCCACGGAGAGGTACCGAAGTGGTCGCAACGGGGCCGCCTCGAAAGCGGTTTGGGGGCTAATCACTCCCACGCGGGTTCGAATCCCGCCCTCTCCGCCACGCTTGATTATCTGTCTCCAAGTAAATAGAGGGGTCTCCCAGAGTACAGGATCGTACTACTGCTTCCTGGGTGCTGAACTAGATTAGGCATCTTACGAGGTGCTCCGCAAGCTCGAAGAGATCTTGGACTCGCGGCGAGTTCGCTGTCCGAGTTTGATGAACTATGCTTGGTGGGCCCCAGGAGTATCGAACTGAATTCAAGTACCATAAGATTGAAAAATCCTTCCATTTCGCAGTGGAGATGGTAGGTCAGAGCCACGTCGATCTATCAGATAACCCACACGAGATCAGCGATCTATAAGTAGTCAGGCCAAGCTCTATTCTTTTGAACATTTTTTGGCCTCTGTGTTGCGTCACTTGACTAGATCTGGAAAGGTATTGCCCGATATCTGCATCACTCGCTAAGGGCTAGGAGTAAATGGATGGCTGTGACAGACCAGCGCATTACTGTTTTGATAGTCGAGACCCAGACTCTGGTTCGCGCAGCGTTTCGATTGCTCATTGAAAGCTGGGGCGTCCGGGTGGTCGGCGACACAGGTAACGACGTTCAAGCAGTCGCGCTGGCCAAAGAGAATAGGCCCGATGTCATCGTGATGGAGCTTGACCTCAGGATGGACCGATCAGGCCTTGATCTGATGTCTGAGTTGCTGAGGGTCAGCAATGCGCGGATACTCATCCTGACTCAGACACTAGATGTCGAGCTCCACCATTTGGCCATCCGATATGGAGCTCGTGGGCTGGTACTGAAAGATCACCATCCCGAGCAGCTACGAAGCGCTATCCTTAAAGTGAGTATGGGGGAAGTGTGGCTCGATGACCGGTTAACGACGAGCATTATTACCAGACTAGCTCAGTCCAACCGGGGATCTCATGACAACAAACAGGTAGGTGAGCTAAACCGACTGAGCACGCGCGAACGCGAATTGGCGCGACTGGCGGGAGATGGGCTTTCGAACAAGGAGATTGCGTCTCGGCTGTTCATTAGTGAGACAACCGTCCGACACCACTTGACTTCTGTCTTCAGAAAGCTCGGTATTGCCAACCGGCTCGAACTGATCATCCTCACGCTGCGACCGGGGGGCAAGAAACCGGCAGCTAGCAGCACGAGCGTGCTCCATGCAGAGCATACGGGCCAAAAGCGGAGGAGCGAGAACCCACCAGAACCACCCGAACCGCCCACGGGTAGGGCAAAGAAGGCGGTAGGGGAGTGACCTCTTAAGTCTAAAGTGCTCATTAGGTGAACGCCGCCCCCGACACTTCAGGGCCGAACGATCTGACCGATTACTCCAGAGGGCTTCTGCGAGACAACACCAACTACCTTGGGGCGGGAAGAGCAGTAGCTTTAGGTCGGGGATGGCACTGAACGCCCATATCCATTGGGACCGAGGGTGAGCAAAAATGGGAATCCACGCCCATTGATTCTCGCGGCCTCAGACGCTAGACTCATTCTGTTTTTTGACTGCCTCGTTCTCAACATAGACACCAAAAGCGATCTCGCACAAGACTCTCCTCAAGTCACCACGAGAGCACGGTGGGGGCTATCCTTTTGGTACCCATGCCAGGCAAGTGGACCCTGAACGGCCGAGGCAACGTGACGCTTAGGGGATTCAAGCGAAGCCCCAGATCCATTAGCTTCCAGCAAAAGTATCTCGGCTCGTACCCAGTCTCAGGCCAGAAGGGCCATGGGACAGGAAGTGCGGTAGCTCGCCTATTTTTCAGCATAGAACGGCTGGGGTAGCGTAAGACCAGGGGATTCAACTGAGCCCAGCACCACCAATAGCTTCCAGTAAATCGTCTTAACTCGCATCCAATTTCAGGCCAGAAAGGGCTATGGGACAGGAAGTGCGGTAGCTCGTCCATCTTCAGCCTCCCATACCATTGCCAGTCTTGACTAAGAACCCAACGCCGAAAGAGCGACGGAAGAAGCCAAGAATTGATGGGCCTTTCCCAGCAACCCTTCGGGCGGTGGATGCCCAAGGGGAGCCGTTTGAAATTGAAACAGAGCTGGCGAACCTCAGTGCCAGCGGAATCTACTTCAGTATCCCGAAGTTGATGAATCCGGGAAGCCGAATCCACGCCTTCATTGAAGTCAAGAGCCGGAAAGGTTCAACCGTTCGTCTAGCAGCACACGGAGTCGTTGTGCGTATCGATCAAAAGCGCGACGGCGCGAACGGTTTCGCCGCAAAACTGACTAAACACCGGTTTTTTTGATTTTCGGTCCGATTATCGGATCATCGATCGATAGCATCATGTTGGCTTCCGCTGGAGTAAACATGAAAACGGAAATGTACCAGAGCCACGACTGGTTTGCTCTCTATGTAAGGGTGAACCATGAAATCAAGGTTGCCAGTGCGCTCCGAGGAAAGGGTTTCGAGGAATTCCTGCCGTTGCTTCGCTCGAAGCGTCGGTGGTCGGACCGAATTAAGGCAATAACCGCGCCGTTGTTTCCCGGTTACGTGTTCTGTCGTCTCGATCTGAATAATCGTCTTCCAGTGCTGATAACTCCTGGTGTTCGCTCCATAGTTGGGAATGGAAGCGTCCCCGTTCCAGTTGACGAACAGGAAATCGATAGCCTGAAATTGATTGAGGCCTCTCGCCTGTCAGCCGAGCCGTGTCCGTATCTTGGGGTCGGACAAAAAGTCAGGATCGACCAGGGTTCGCTGCAGGGGTTGGAGGGGCTTGTTATGGCTGCAGGCAAACCATATCGGGTCGTCGTTTCAGTTACCCTCCTGCGGCGTTCTGTGGCAGTTGAAATCGATGAGGCCTGGGTGTCTCCGATGCCAACCTCCAGTTTAGCTGACGTTCATCGGCGGGATCGTAGGACAGTCGGCGGATTCATTGCCTGAGTTGTGAGGTCTTCCTGCCACACACGTGGACGCAGCAAGAGCGGAAGAACGCAACGGAGCAGAGAGATTTGTTCATCCGGTACGAGTAACATTCGTCAATCAACTCTGGTCGAATGAGAGAAAAGAATCGTGACCAACGAGATAACACCCAGAAACGTTCACAACGACCAGACTCAAGGGTCAACGGTCCGCTTAAGTCAGCATCGCCATGCACTAGAATGGATGGAAGGCGGGAGCTTCTATGAAGAGAGGGGCCTGAACATTCGGGACCTCGTCGAGAAGCTCCTCAAAAGGAAGTCGTTGGTCCTTCTGGTCACCCTGATTGTGGTCGTTCCAGTAGCACTCGCCACATTCCTTGCCCCGCGTCTCCATAGATCGACTGCCGTGTTGCAATTTGTTGCGGATCGTCCGAGTGTTCTTCCCTACAAGGATATGACTGAAGGGCCTCTAGGGGGGAGTTACGAGGGTGCGCTGAAGACTCAGGAGCAGATTCTCAAAAGCCCCCTTCTCGTTGAGCGCGTTGCCGAAAGGCTGGGAGAGGATACTGCAAACGGTGAAGGGGATCGTCACCGATACTTATGGGCCCAGGCTTTCGAGATCCGTCGGATCCCACTGAGTGAGCTTTTTGCGATCAGTTGGCTCGCTCCTGATCCGGATCTTGCGGCGAAGATTGTAAACCTCTTTACCGAAGAGTACATCAAGCAATTCCACGAGAATCGCCAGGCGATTCGAGAGAAGAACCGTCAGGCCTTGGAGAAGGAACTGCTAGCCCTCGAGAAACGTTTGCAACTCTCTGAGAAGGATCTCCTCAGCTATGCCAGGGACAACAATATCGTGGCTACAGACTCGGGGCAGGACCTTGTTGAGAAAAAACTGGCTGCCGTCGACCAGCGCGTTGGTGAGGCTGAAGCGGAACTCGCCGTTGCAAGGTCCCGTGTGGCGGCTGTCCAAAGAGCGTCTATCAAAGAGTTTCCAGAGAAACTGGCCACCGCCCTGGTCCAGAACCTGACTTCCAATCTCCTTAATCTAGAGCATCAATTGGCAGCTTTGCGGGTTAGCTATGGGGAAAACTGGCCTGACGTTGTCCAGAAACGCCAGGAAATCGCCATGGTCCGGGATCAGCTGGAACGCGAGAAATCTGCAGTTCTCGCTCAGGCGCGCGAGCAGGCTCGAATGGACTTATTCGCTGTTGAATCCAGACACCGGATGATGTCTGCATCGTTGGGAGAGCAGAGGGGACTGGTTAATCGCTTCCGCGATGCATCCATCCAGTACAAAATACTGCAACGTGAAGTGGAAACAAATCGGAAGTTATACGAGGGCCTCCTCGAACGTTTGAAGCAGACCGGGGTGATGGCCGGCTTGGAGTTCGGCAACATCCAGGTTATCGAACCTGCGCGGCCTGATCCCAACGTTGCCAGCCCGAGGGTATGGTGGAATCTTGGAATCGCCTCCCTGTTGGGTCTGGCTCTGGGCGTGTCTCTTGTATTCTTGATTGATTTTTGGAAGAACGCTTTCGCAAGCGTGGAAGAACTTGAACAATCGGCCAGACTGCCGGCACTCGGTGCTATACCTTTGATCAGCTCTCCAAAGCAGAAGCGCTTGAGACTGTTTGAGAGATGGAAGAAGGTACTTGGAGGGTCGTCCGAGACTGGGGTTCGGCTCCTGCCCGATCGCCGTTCGCAATCACGCTCACCGGAGGAAAAGTGGCCGGACATCACCGAGGATATCAGAGGTATTTGCGCCTCCATTCTGCTTTCCACATCGGATCGGGAACCCCGCGTCATACTGGTCACTTCAGCCGAACCAGGTGAAGGCAAGACCACCCTCACGGGCTGCCTTGGGAAAGCACTGGCGGAACATGGATTCAGCACTTTGATGATCGAAGGTGACCTTCGACGACCCGGTCTGTCAAAGTTGTTTCATGTGAGCGGTGAAGAGGGACTCAGCTTGTTTCTGTCAGGCCACGTCCGCCCTCTACCCAAAATCCATGAGACTGGGACTCGGAACTTGTGGCTAGTTGCCGGAGGTCCGAAACCCCCCAACCCTGTGGCATTGCTTAATTCCGATCGGATGGCCTCTCTTCTGAGTGAGGTCTCTTCACTCTTCAAGTTTGTCATCATTGATTCGCCGCCGTTGATGGCTGTGGCGGATGCCAGAAGTTTAGGACCAAGGTGCGACGGCGTTGTTCTGATTGTTAGGGCCGGGCGCACGCCACGAAGTTTGGTTTTGCAGGCATCCGCCTTGCTGGAAAGTTCGGGTGCTAATATTCTGGGAGTCGTGCTGAACGGAGCTGAGACAAGTGCGAGGTCGGCTTACTACCACGCCTACTACCAAACGACAACGCCTGAAACCCGTGATCCTCCGATCCAGTCCTAACCTTGTGGGTTAACAAAGAGCGCGGACACAAGTCATTCTGTCTTGCGATCTGCTCCATCACCCGCTTTGAATCAACCACCCGCCGGCTTCAGAAAGTAATCCATCTTAACCACCTAGCCCCTAACGCAAGAGGCATGGGTGATCCGACTGACCATTGCTTCGGCAAGTGACTCGTGGGTCTGCAACCACCTTCTCAGGCACTGCTTTACATCAGGCGCCAGGCGTCCGGCCCCGTCAGATATTGCTTCGAGCAGGCCCTGCTCGAGATGTTTGGCTGGATACCAACGCTGGTGGGCATTGGCCTTCGTTCTCTGGTCTATCGTCTGATTATGACCATGAACGGTCTTGCGGCCATCGAGAAGGGGGTCAGGGTCCGCTTTGCCCAGAATGTGACGCTTGAGCAGGGTGCCTACCTCGACCAGAACGTCTACCTTCACGCCTGCCCTAATGGGATCCGGGTTGGGAAGAATTCGCTGGTGATGCATGGCTCAGTTCTCCACGTCTACAACTTTCGGGGCATCCCCCACTCTGGAATCTGGATCGGCGATGACAGCCTCATCGGCGAATACAACGTCATTCGGGGCCAGGGTGGTGTTCGAATCGGGAACCGTGTCTATACCTCTCCGATGGTCCAGATCGTAGCCGTCAATCATGTTTTCGATAACCCGAGCGAGTCGTTCGTGGATCAGGGGATCACAGCTGAAGGGATCACCGTCGAGGACGACGTCTGGATCGGTTCGGGAGTTGTCGTGACGGATGGTGTTCGTATTGGCAAAGGGTCCATCGTGGCTGCCGGTTCGGTGGTGACTCGCGACGTCGCGCCCTACTCGGTTGTAGCCGGCACCCCGGCTCGTCTGATTCGCAAAGTTGGCGACGTAACCCGCGAGCGACCTGCAGTCTACTATTGAAAGTAGTGACGAGAAAGGATTTGCACCTCACGAGGTAGCGGCATGCTTACGGAATACACCGAGGGTCCGAAACTATCTGTTGTCATCCCCGCTCTGAATGAAGAGGAGGGGATTGCCGACATCGTCAAACGAATCCTGGCAACTGAGAAAGGATTGAAGTCGGTTGGGATTGGCGGTCTTGAAGTCATCGTTGTAGACGATGGATCAGTCGACGAAACCGCCAGGATTGTCGAGGACATGATGGGGGTCCGGTTGGTCAAGCATCCGGTCAACCGCGGCTACGGAGCAGCTATCAAAACAGGGTTCAACAGCGCGAAAGGAGACTTCTTGGCATTTCTGGATGCCGACAGCACCTATCCTCCGGAATGGCTGGCTGAACTGTGCCGAGTCATGATTGAAGAACGGGCGGATGTGGTCATTGGTTCACGACGATCAGGAAGTGAAAGTAGCATGCCACCCGTGCGCCGGCTTGGAAATCTGATCTGGGCATCGCTCGTCACTGTCCTCGGCGGCCAAAAGGTGCAGGATCCCGCCAGCGGGATGAGAATTCTGAGACGCAACAGCCTGAGCAAGCTCTATCCTTTGCCGGACGGTCTGAACTTCACCCCGGTGATGAGCACACGAGCGCTCCATGAACGACTCAAAGTGGTCGAAGTCCCGATTCCTTATCGTGAACGGTCTGGCCGGTCCAAGCTCAGCGTCGTTCGAGACGGAATTCGTTTTCTGAAGACGATTCTTTGGACTGCGCTCCAGTACAATCCAGCCCGGGTTCTCGAACTGGTTGGATTTGGCGCGTTCAGCCTGGCGGGGTTGATTGGGGTTCTCCTCGTAGTTGCCCGGTTAAAGGGGATCACCATGTTAGGACCGTTGGGAGTGGCTGCGATGTTTACCGGCCTGGTGACAGGGGTAGGGGGTGTCAGCCTGTTTTCTCTTGGTATCTCGTTCAACTATTTGGTTGCGATCTTTCACAGCCGGCCAATCCGCCAAACCAGTCTAGTCGCCAGCATGCTGGGACCTTCGCCGGAACGTCATTTCGGCTGGGTGGGTGCCTGCCTTGGCACCGTGGGACTCATGCTTGGCAGTGCCAGCCTGCTACTCGGCCTGTATGGGTGGGAGATCACCCGACTCTGGCTTTGGTTACTCGGTAGTGCGTGTTTCCTTTTGGTCGGTCTGCAGCTGACACTGTTCTGGGCATTAATTCAAGTGTTGGAAACCGTAAGAGTGAGAGAGACGCAGATCGGCGAAGAGCTGATTGGGATGGGGGCGGTTGTGGCCGCCCCACATGCCCGTACGGCCGTCAGTGGCTCTGGCCTACATTGAAGGAGATTCGAATGAAGTCACCCAGTGGTCAACCAGAGCAGATACCCGACTTCAGACATAATCTGGGAACCCGTCCGGTTCGCTCGCTACGGCCAGCTCTGTTCCCGGATGCGGGTTCGGCTGTAAGAAATCTGACTCACGCGCGATCGGCGGAGGCGGTGGAGGTGTTGCTGGTCAATCCGCCCTCACCAGATGGGGGCGTCTGGATTCGTACGCAACACCGGGTGGGGCGTCGTAGTCGTGAGGAAATGGTGTGGCCTCAGTGCTCATTGGCTCAGTTAGCTGCCATCCTTCATCCGCACTATTCTGTCGGAGTTGTGGACGCCATCGCGGAGAAGATGACTTGGACGGCATTCGAAGCCGTTTTACGTCTAAAAGCACCGAGGTACTATCTGACCCAGGCAACCGCTCCAACCCTGACCAACGATATGTACGGCGTCATGTTGGCCAAGAGCCTTGGGGCCAAAACGATGGCTTTTGGCACTCACGTTACTCCAATGCCCTTCGAGACCATGCGAGACTACCCGGCTCTGGATTTTGTCTTGAGAGGTGAACCAGAGCTGACCCTTCGAGAACTGATCGATACCCTCGAAGGACGGACGCCCGATCAGCCGGACTGGTTTGTCAAGCTTCTTAGGGAGACAGATGCGCAATGGCAGCCACCCGCATCGCAGACTCGGGACCCTGCTGATGGCAACCTGGCGGGGATTAAGGGCTTGGTCTGGCGAGAGCGTGGGGAAATTCGCCAGAATCCCGACAGAGCCTTCATTCCGAACCTGAACGCTCTGCCCTTGCCAATGTATGAGCTCCTTCCTCTGCAGGCCTACCGTATGCCCCTGATGAAGGGACCGTTCTGCTTCGTCCTGACCAGCCGGGGCTGCCCAGCTGGCTGCAAGTATTGCATTAAGCATGTGTCTTATCAGTGGTCGGTACGGTTGCTTTCCCCCGAACGAGTAGTCCGAGAAATTCGTGTCTTGTACGACATGGGCATCCGCAATATTCACATGTATGCCGACTTGTTTACTGTGAACCGGGACCAGGTCATGGGCATTTGTGACTTGATCATCCGGGAAGGGCTCAAGATCAGATGGACCTGTAACAGTCGCGTCGATTACGTAGACGAACAGATGCTGAAGCTCATGGGACGTGCTGGTTGCTGGATGATCTCCTGGGGCATTGAAAGCGGAAACGAACAGATTTTGAGAAACGCTGCCAAAGGAGCTAACCCGAAGAAAGCACATTCCGCCCTGACCTGGGCCAAAAGTGCGGGAATCAAGAACTGGGGCTACTTTATCATCGGACTCCCGGGAGAAACGCTTGAGTCAATTCGGGAGACCATCGACCTGGCCAAGAGTCTGCCATTGGAAATTGCCCTATTCCATGTTGCTGCTCCCTATCCTGGCACGCCGTTCTTTTTTGAGGTAGTAGAAAACGGATGGTTCCGCAAGGGTACTCAGTGGGAGCAGGTGGACATGGACAAAGGAACGGTTCTTCAATACGACAACCTGTCGGCCGAAGACCTGCTGTACTGGCAACGCCGCGCCTTCCGGGAGTGGGCCTTTCGGCCAGGGCCCGCGCTTACTTATTTGAAAATGCTCCTTAGTGATCTACGTACCTTCAAGCGCGCATTCCGAGTCGGCGTGGAACACATTGGTTGGGCCCTCCTCAGTTATAAGTCGACAAAGACTCAAGCGTCCTTGTCAAACAGTCCGATCATTAAGAGGCAACACTCGCGGATTTCCTAGCGACTGGGCGAAGTGAGTCGTTAGGGCGGTCCGGCTGTTGGGGAGTTTGGCCCCGGGTGCAATCTGACGTGCTCCGTTACAAACAAGGCCAGGGTCTGGCCGAGTCGAGGGCAAGAGCTTTCTTGGCCCGGTAAACCTACAAGCGCAGTAGCCTTAATCATGAGAGATTCTAGGACTTGGGCAGTACTGATTCCGCTTCTGGCCTTAGGCATGTTGTCGGTTTTGACGCTTTCCGTTGAAGCCTATCATTGGATCGTGGCTGGCTTGCTCCTTGCGATCGCCTTTCCTTTAGCTTTGATAATTCAAGCCCGGAACTCTCTTTTGGTTTATGCCATTCTAATCTTATCAGCCGTGGCCTGTCCTCTCGAGTTTCAGGGTCCTTCAGGTACCAATCTCAGTTTCGCCTTCTTAATGGCTATTTACGTTTGTCTAAGTTGGTTGGCGACAGCAGTCTTTGCTGGTGGTTCCAGTTTCCTTGATTCGTCCTCAGCCGTATTCGCTGTCCTCTTCTTTATGGGGACCAGTCTCACTTCGTTTCTGACTGGCCAATATCCATGGTTCTCTGTGCCGGGAGCATCGTTGGGCCCGCAAATCGCGGGTCTCAGCATCTTTCTTCTATCCGGTGGACTTTTCTTGTCAGTTGGACATCAGTTCATCAGACTCGGCCAACTGAGATGGCTGACATGGCTGTTTGTCGGAGCTGGGTCGGTCGCCTGTTTGGCCGATGTGGTTCCCTTTCTGGGATTCTTGAGTCGGGTGACCAGACCGGAGTCGCTCGGGAGTGTATTTTGGATATGGTTGGTGGCCTTGGCCATCAGCCAAGCGATATTTAACCGACATCTTTCGGCTCCCGCTCGACTAGCGTTGGCCTGCCTGACAGTGCTGGTCCTATTTCGAGGCCTCGTTCTGGCCTATTCCTGGGTTTCCGGCTGGCTGCCCCCGTTAGTGGCTCTGGGGGTGGTTCTTTTCTTTCGACTTCCAAGGCTCTGCATGAGCCTAGCCTTTCTGGCTGTTCCGGTGAGTCTCTTCCAGGCCTCGACGATTTGGACTTCGTTCATGGCCAACGAGAGCTACAGTTATCTGACTCGACTGGAAGCCTGGAAGGTCCTGTGGCAGATCATTGAGAAGAACCCACTGCTTGGTCTCGGTCCGGCCAATTACTACCATTACACTCCCCTGTACTCTATCCTGGGCTGGCATGTCACCTTCACTTCTCACAATAACTACATCGATCTCATTGCACAAGTCGGCCTGATCGGCATACTCGCCTTTTTCTGGCTCATTTTCGAAGTCTCGAGAATGACAGTGCGCCTTGGGTCAAAGATGCCCTTCGGATTTGCCAAGGGCTATATGATTGGAGTAACCGGCGGTCTAGCTGCGACCCTCGTTTCCGGGATGCTGGCCGACTGGATTATTCCGTTTGTCTACAACGTTGGCATACGTGGTTTTCGGTCAAGTCTGCTTTTCTGGGTGTTCCTGGGCGGAGCCCTCGCCTTGAAACGAATGATCGCCAATCTGGAGATATCCGGGATTCCCTCCATGCGGCAAGCAATACCCTGACCGGATGCGCGTCCTCTTCTTGTCACAGCTTCTTCCCTTGCCTTTGGATGCCGGTCCAAAGATTCGGGCCTACTATGTGCTTCGCTATCTGGCGGAAGCAGGGCACGAAGTGACATTGCTGTCGTTTCTTCGGCCTTCGGACACCGAACAGGAGATCTGCCAGCTGCGCAGGTTTTGCGCCTCCGTTGAGACTGTTCCTTTGGCCCGATCAAGGACCAGAGATTTGCGTTATGGCATTCAGAGTTGCTTTTCGTCCACTCCGTTCCTCGTCCTGCGTGATCAGCAGCCTCTCATGGAGAGAAGGCTCGAAGAAATTGCTGAGCTTCGCTCTTGGGACGCTTTCCACGTGGATCAGCTTTGGATGGCACCGTATGTCGTGAAATCAAATCGGCCGGCCCTCACCGTCCTGGATCAACACAACGCGGTGTTTACCATTCCACGGCAAATGGCAAAGCACAGCAAAAATCCACTGGTGAGGACACTGCTGCGGAATGAATCCTGCAAGCTCGAGATGTACGAGAGACGCACCTGCGATGACTTCGACAACGTCGTATGGGTATCCGATGAAGACCGAAAAGCCCTGCGAACTTCGCAAGGGGCGTCAAGATCTCGGGACATGGTTATTCCGATCGCCACTGACCCATCGGCACGGCTCCGGGTAAAGCGCACACAACCGTTCCGGATAACGTTCTTGGGAGGTATGCACTGGCCTCCAAACTCTGATGGCGTCACTTGGTTTGCAGAAAAAGTCTGGCCAACGGTAGCTCGCACCATTCCTTCCGCTGTCTTTACGGTGATTGGGAAAGCACCCCCAGCCAAGCTCCGCTCTTCAGTTCTTGGATCAAGGATCGAGACAACGGGGTACGTGTCGCAACTCCAAGGTTATCTGGCGGAGACATCTGTCTTTGTTGTTCCGTTGCACTCTGGAGCTGGCATGCGGGTCAAGGTTCTGGATGCGTGGTGCTGGGGGCTTCCCGTTGTGTCCACGTCTGTGGGTGCGGAAGGCTTACGGGCTGTACATCGTGAAAATCTTCTAATTGCGGATGCCCCTGAGTCCTTTGCAGCCAGTGTGATATCAGTCTTTCAAAGCTCTCAGATCGCCAATCGACTATCTGACGGTGGCCGTGCCACGGTTGAAGCGGTTTATGATTGGAGGAGTAGCTACAAAACGTGGGATCGGCTCTACCACTGAAGATCCTGTTTGTCGTGCCTTACGCGCCAACCCGGGTCCGGACCAGGCCGTTTCACCTGATTCGGAGTTTGGCTGGGGCGGGGCATAGGGTCACGCTGGCTGCACTTTGGACACAGCAGGAAGGCATCGATTTGATGGGCCAGTTGGCCGAACATCTGGACGGTTTGTTGACAGAGAGGATTGCATTCAGCCGATCGCTGTGGAATTGCGCGCGCGCCTTGCCGACTCGTCAGCCTGTCCAGGCCTGCTACAGCTGGAGTCCTGCATTTGCTGCTAAGCTTACCGAACTTTGGAAAACAGGTGGTTTCGATGTTGCCCACGTCGAACATTTGAGAGGTGCACGCTACGGGTTGCTGTTGAAAGAACTAGTAAAGCACCACCCGACCCGACCAGCGCCAGTGGTCTGGGACAGTGTAGACTGCATCAGTGGTCTATTCCGCCAGGCGTCGAAGCAGAGCCAGACGTTTCGCTCTCGATTCACAAGCAGAATCGAGCTTCCGAGAACAGAGCGGTTTGAAGGGCACTTGGCAACACAATTCGGAAGAATTCTGGTCACGTCCCAGGTGGATCGTTCGGAACTCTTGACACTGGCACAAGAGTGGTGCACAAGCCACAACGTCGCTATGCAGGATCGGCTGGCAAACCGAATCGCTGTCGTGCCGAACGGAGTTGACCTGGACTACTTCACTCCGAACCACAAGCCCCGGCAGGCGTTCACCCTGGTGATATCCGGCAAGATGAGCTATCACGCCAATGTGACGGCTGTAGTCCGATTCGTGAAAGACATCATGCCGCTTGTCTGGGCTCAATTCCCGCAAGCTCGCCTTTGGATCGTGGGGAAGGATCCGGCTCCGGAAGTTCAACGGTTGGGGACCAAGTGGGTGGGTGATCAACCGTTCGACAATGGGCGGGGGGCAAGGGAAACGCGAGTCCAGATTACTGGTACGGTAGAGGACGTTCGACCCTTCCTTCAGAATGCCAGTCTGGCTGTTGCACCGATTCTTTATGGCGCTGGTATTCAAAACAAGGTCTTGGAAGCCCTGGCCTGTGAGACTCCGGTAGTAGCCACCCCGCAGGCGGTGGCGGCGCTTCAGGTCCGATCGGGTGAACAGCTTCTGGTGGCTCATGATCGACTGCAACTGGCCAACGCCGTTCTGCAGTTGCTCAGAGACTCAGCACTGCGTTCCAGGCTGGGACGAGCGGGTCGAGTGTTTGTCGAACGGCACCACGAGTGGTACTACATCTCACAACGCTTAGTTCAGATCTATCGCGATGCGATGACCATTTCCAACGCGACCAAGCACAAGAGCATTAAGCTTAGTCAGGTTCCCGACCCAGCGCACCGTCTGACGCTGTCGCATCTAGGCCGCGTGTGACAGGTAGTAGTCAATCTTGTCTACTCGTGGATGCGTTGCTCTTTAGGAATCACGATCCATGTTGTCCAGCTCAAATAACTCAAAATGAAACCTCAGGCTGTGGCTGTTCGATTGAGTACGGCAGCCGTACCTTGTCCGAGAGCTCCGATCCTCTCACTTGCCAGTCAGCGACTTATTTTGCAGGCCTGGCTTGTATTCACAGATGCCCTGGTTCTGGGACTGGCGTTTCGGATTGCTTACTTGATGCGTTTTGATCTGCACTTAACTGTCGCTCCAGAGATTGTGCCAGAGCCGACATTCTATCCAGCTCTGGCGCTTGCGCTGGTACCCCTGTGCCTTCTCGTCTTTGTTCCATTTGGTGTTTACAATCCTCACACACTCATGGGGGGAGTACTCGAGTATTCTCGCACCTTCAACGCCTGCACGACCGCTATGATGGCGGTTGTGTTGGCTACGTTTGTGTTTCCGACCTTCGTGGTGTCACGAGGATGGCTGATTGCCGCCTGGTTGCTCTCGTCACTTCTGGTCACTTCGAATCGGTTTATCGTTCGTCGTTTGGCGTACATGCTTCGCCAGCGCGGATACTTGTTGACTCCGGCTGTGGTCATCGGAACAAACAAGGAGGCTGTGGCGTTAGCCGTAGACCTAGCCGAGTGGCGTACTTCTGGGCTACGCGTGATGGGATTGGTTGCCACTGGAATGCACGCCCAGGTTGATCCGGAAATTCCCGACGCGCTGCCTCTTCTTGGCTCAACGAAAGAGATTCGAGGGATCATCAGACAGTACCAGATTGAAGACCTAGTCGTTGCGATTACGAGCCTGAATCGAGAAGAGCTGCTGGGATTATGTGAAGAAGTCAATGTGCTACCCAACGTTCAGATGAAAATCTCCTCTGGCTTGTACGAACTGTTAACCACCCGCATGTCAGTGGGGACGCTAGGGAGCGTGCCTTTGGTGAGCTTGAGCAAGGTGCGGCTGAAACTCGGAGAGATGCTGTTCAAGACACTTCTGGAGTATTCAATAACGATCGCCTTGTTGCTGCTGATTTGGCCGGTTCTTCTGCTCATTGCCTTGCTGATCAGATTGGATTCACAGGGTGCGATTATCCATCGGCGACGGGTTCTGGGGGTTGGCGGGAAAGAATTTGATGCATTTAAATTCAGAACCATGCAGGTAAATAGCAATGATCTCTTGCAGGACTGCCCTGAACTTGCCCAGGAGCTCCGGTCCAATCACAAACTTAAGACAGATCCCCGCATAACTAGGCTGGGCCGTTGGCTTCGAAGGTACAGTTTGGACGAATTACCGCAGCTCTTCAACGTGCTCTTGGGCCAGATGGGCTTGGTCGGCCCACGGATGATTAGTCCACCTGAGGCGGAGAAATACGGCCGTCACAAGTTGAATCTGCTCACGGTTAAACCCGGAATCACCGGTCTATGGCAAGTATCAGGGCGTTCCGATCTCTCCTACGCCGAGCGGGTCCGTTTGGACATGTACTACATTCGGAACTACAGTGTGTGGTTGGATTTGCAGATCCTCTTTGTACAGACTCTTCCAGCCGTATTTAGAGGGCGTGGAGCGTACTAGAGCAGAACTATCGACATTAATTAGCTGGTGGATTCAGATCTCGACTGAGGTAGAGTCACTGTCATGAAGATTCTGGTTACAGGTGGAGCAGGCTTCATTGGTTCTCACGTTGTGGAGGTCTATCGAAATGCTGGTCATGACGTGGTGGTGGTGGACGACCTCTCTTCGGGATACCGCAAGAATGTGCCGGCCGGAGTGAAACTTTACGAGGTCGATATCCGCCAGACTCATCTGGCTGCAGTTTTTGAGAAGGAACAACCAGATATCGTGAATCACCAAGCGGCGCGTGCGAACGTTCGGGAGTCCTTCGAAAAGCCGCTTCTCTACGCCGACGTGAACGTTCTGGGTTCGGTAAATCTTCTGGAATGCTGTCGGCGTCATCGAATCAAGAAAGTGATCTATGCTTCGACTGGGGGGGCAGTATACGGAGAGCCATCAGAGCTTCCAGTGTCGGAAGAACATGCTATCAATCCCTTGGACCCCTACGGTGCCAGCAAACATCATGTGGAGCATTATCTTCGCCTGTATCAGAGTAACTTTGCAATTCCGTTTACAGTTTTGCGGTATCCAAACGTGTATGGTCCTCGGCAGGATCCGAACGGAGAGGCTGGAGTAGTGGCTATCTTTGCAGGACAAATGTTGAACGGTGGGGAACCGGTGATCAACGGCAGTGGTGAACAGGAGCGTGACTTCGTCCATGTCTCTGACGTTGCCAGAGCTAGTGTGCTGGCCCTGGACAAAGGAAATAATGAGATTCTGAATATCGGGAGCGGCGTGGGAACCTCGGTAACCACAATCTTTTCGATTCTGGCTGAACTCTCACGCTTTCTCGATCCGCCTGTGCACGGTCCTGCGAAGCAAGGGGAAGTTCAAAGAATTTTTTTAAACTCCAATCGGGCTTGGCAATCTCTGGGGTGGAAACCCGAAGTGCCGCTAAGAAAAGGTCTGGCTTCTACATTGGAGTTTCTGCAAACGGCGGCGTAATTTCCTGGACGGGTTTAGAAGCGCAAGAATACGTAGGAAGTCAGGCCAATATTGACCCTTTTCCAGGCGGAATCATGAAACAAGGAAGCAGTCTGATTTGTGGCAGCGAAGACATGGTTGGACTCGTCCCCGCCGCAGGAAAGGGAGTACGTCTGGGCTTGCCTTACCCAAAGGAGCTCTACCCAATTATTCAGGAGAATCGTTATAAGCCTGTGTCTCAGTTTGTGTTGGATAGTCTCGTGGCGTCTGGGCTGAGACACGTGGTCTTCGTCATCAATGAAACCAAACATCAGCTTATCGGCTACTTTGGTGACGGGCATCGTTTTGGCTGCCATGTTAGCTACGTTGTGCAGGAGGGCAATGGGGACCAGAGCGGCTCGACCTCGCCAGGCTTGGCTAACGCCCTTGATTCTGCCTACCATCTCGTGAAGAACAAGACCGTATTCTTTGGCATGGCTGACACAACAATGCGGCCGGCAGACGTGTTCGGCCGGGCATGGGCTACCGCTCAGCCTGGGGACGACGTCATGCTGGTCCTGTTCGACACAAACCGCCCCTATAAGTTCGGCATGGTTCGGCTTGATGCTGAGAACCGCGTAACGGAGATTATAGACAAACCTAAGCATACCGATCTCACTCAGATGTGGGGCTGCATTGTCTGGCGTCCCCGCTTTACCGAGTACCTGCATGATTGTGTCCGACGTCTGGGAGACAGTGACTTCGCACAGATCTTGAACGGGGCCGTTGCCGCCGGCTTTCAAATACGTGGTTTTCCGGTGAGCGGGGGAACCTATACTGATCTTGGTACCTACGACGAGATTATGGAAATGGACAGCCTGTTTCGGAACCACTAATCCACTTGTTGACTTGTCGTCGGATGGGGGGTCTTTCCTCTCAAAGTAAATCTTCGCCAAAGACACACGGTTACAAACAAAGATCAGTCCTCCATGAAAAAGCTCTGAGCAACCTCCAAAAGCTTTTGCAATCTTACGTCGATTTGTTCGGTCACCTCTGCCGTTTCAGCAAGCCTGAATTCAGAGAATGCATCTGAGGTTCAGAACGCCATTGCACATTGATGAGAATTCTATTTCTTTCTCGTTGGTACCCGTACCCAACGGACAACGGTTCAAAGATTCGGATTGCAAACTTGCTACGAGAGCTTTGTGGCCAGCATCAGGTTACTCTCGTCAGTTTCTTCAGTCCGGAGAAGGGTGAAACAGTCTCGAAATTCCCGGGTCCATCACCAGATGAAGTCTACGTTTACCCCTACCGGGAATTTGAACCGCACAGCCTTCGAGCTCTCCTCGGCCTCTTCGGTCGGAGACCACGGTACATCGCTGACACCTATTGTAGGGAGCTGGCTACTCTGATCCGAATGACGGTTAGAAAGAACAGGCCCGATCTCGTGATCGCCTCACAGTTGTTAATGGCATCCTACTATCCTTGTTTCAGAGGAATTCCGGCAATCTTCGAAGAAGCTGAACTGGGCATGTATCTTCCAGATAGAAGCAAAGCGTCTTCGATGTGGAAGCAAAAGCGGAAAAAGCTCACTTGGCTCAAACTCCAGCGCTTCGTAGCGCACGTGCTCAAGCATTTTGAGGCGTGCACCGTTGTTTCAGAGGAAGAGAGGCGGCTGTTGGTGTCAGCGGTGCCGGCTTTCCGTTCGGTGTACGTTGTTCCAAACAGCATCGATACGGAACAATGCCGGAGGGTTACTAGCAAGATTGCCGATTCGTTGATTTTTGCTGGCTCGCTCCGGTACGCACCCAACCACGAGGCCATGGCGTGGTTTCTAAGGGAGATCTACCCGGTTGTCAAAGTAGAAGTACCGAAAGTCCAGTTGAAGATCACAGGAGATGTGGCTTCGCGGCCAAAGCTGGGCGATCCGAGTATCGTGCTGACTGGAAGAATACCCGACGTCCATAGTGCCGTCGCGGCAGCTGCCGTCAGCGTGGTACCCCTCCGCAGCGGTGGAGGAACACGCCTAAAGATCCTGGAGTCGTTTGCCATCGGAACTCCAGTGGTAGCTACGACGAAGGCTGTAGAAGGGCTGCGGGTGCGAGACGGTGAGCATCTCATCATTGCCGATACTGAGCGACAGTTTGCGCAAGCGGTGATTCATCTTCTCAAAAATCCGGAGAGCGGGCGAAAGCTGGCTGAGAACGCCTTTCGGCTCGTGCGAGCGCAGTACGACTCACGAATAGTCGTGCCTCGCTTCATGGAACTCGTCGATCAGACGATCGCCTGCCGCCGTGAGCGGAGTTCGATCCGATTTACCGCAGAGAAACCAGCATGATTCCATTCAACCGACCCACCATAGTTGGTAAAGAACTGTATTACATTTCGCAGGCTATCCACAACGGGTACTCGGCCGGAGACGGGGGGTTCACCAGAAAGTGCCATGCACTCTTGGAACAAGCACTTGGTGTTCCGAAGGTGTTGCTCACCACCTCCTGTACAGATGCCCTTGAGATGTCAGCCCTATTGCTCGACATCCAGCCCGGCGATGAAGTCATCGTTCCGTCTTTTACCTTTGTGAGCACGGCCAATGCATTTGTTCTGAGAGGGGCCAAACCGATATTTGCTGATATTCGTCCCGATACTTTGAATATCGACGAGAGTCAAATAGAGAGCCTGATCACTTCCAGAACGAAGGCGATCGTACCCGTGCACTATGCTGGCGTCGGATGTGAAATGGAAGCGATTTGCAGCTTAGCTAGGCGATACGACATCCCGGTGATCGAAGACAATGCACATGGGCTGTTTGGACAATACAAAGGACGATATCTTGGGACTTTTGGCACTTTTGCCACACAGAGCTTTCACGAAACCAAGAACTTTATTTGCGGCGAAGGTGGCGCGTTGATCGTGAATAACGCCAGCTATATCGAAAGGGCCGAGATCATCCGGGAGAAGGGTACGAACCGAAGCCGTTTCTTCCGCGGTCAGGTCGACAAATACACTTGGGTCGATGTTGGATCTAGTCACCTTCCTTCTGATCTCCTTGCGGCTTTCCTGTATGCCCAATTGGAAGCGAGAAGAGAAATTCAATCGGTACGACGTCGGATCTGGGAGTTCTATCACCAACGGCTCGCTACTTGGGCTCACGACTTCGACGTCGGGTTACCTGTCGTACCCGAGCACTGTCACCAAACCTATCATTTGTTCTATTTGCTCTTGCCGTCGCTTCAGTCACGCCAGGCTATGATTGCTCATCTGAAATCCCGCGAGATTTTCAGTGTCTTTCACTATCTACCGCTTCACCTGTCGGATATGGGACGTTCCTTTGGCGGAGCAGTTGGGGACTGTCCCGTAACGGAAAGTGTAAGCGATCGACTTTTGCGCTTGCCTTTCTACAATGGCCTTAGCGAGTCTGACCAGGAAACTGTTGTTCAAGCCATCACATCTTTTAGGCTCGAGTCCCAACCAGTTCTACGGCTGGCATCCAAGGCATGAGAAGCGAGCGAATCCAGCGAAGAAGTCCACCAAAACGACCCTCGCAAGTGCAATCAGGCGGCTGCAGAAATCAGGACCGATGGTCCCAATTAAGGTGTCGACCGATGTTGTTCCTAACTGGTTGCATCAGGCGTTCATTTTCAAAGCGTCTCTGTTTGTCTGTCCCGGGCCTGTTGCTTGTGATATCGAGTGTTGTCACGGCCCTTGCGCAGGTTCCTCCTCCTTCACTGGTCAACACCCGTGGCTACATCAACGCGACGCCGCTAACCACCCATACCACAGCTAGCTTTAACTCGGTAGGGGCGACGACAATGGTGGCTTTCGTCTCCAGTCATCCATCCTGGAACGGCCTGCCGGTGACGATCGGTGTCAGTGACAACGTGGGCAACAGCTGGAACCTGCTGGTTGGGCCGACGAGTTATATAGGCGGCACCTTTACATTGCTGTCGGCTGTTTACTACGTGAACGCTCCGGTGACCAGTGCCACCCACACC
>JBFMEW010000010.1:109641-201339 GCA_040753175.1 Acidobacteriota bacterium
TGGATGCGCAGTCAACCAGTTTCTTGTGGGCCGAGTATGGGACAGCGGCTACGGCCGGCAACTACTCCGGTCATTTTACCTACAGCACTCCCATCGGCTGGCACACGGCCATCGTCGGGATAACGCCGGTTTCAGTCTCACCTCCCACAATTACCGGTTTCAGTCCGACAAGTGGTGGGGTGGGGACGGCGGTGACGATCAACGGGAGCAACTTCACAGGGGCCACGCTGGTGCGGTTTAACACGACCGAGCAGGCGGCCTTCACGGTAGTGAGTGCCGGCCAGATCACGACCACGGTGCCGACCGGAGCGACGACGGGTGCGATTGAGGTGGTGACCCCGGGTGGGACCGCCACCAGCGGGAGTGTGTTTACCGTCACAACCCCAACCAATCCGTTGCCCACGACCAGTGGCCTCAGTCCCTCGTCCGCCATGGCGGGGAGCGGTTCCTTTACCCTCACGGTCAACGGTGGAGACTTCATTCCGAGTTCGGTTGTGCAATGGAATGGGCTGGCGCGCACGACCGCGTTTGTCTCCAGCACGCAGGTAACGGCGAGCATTCTGGCGGGCGATGTGGCCAGTGCAGGAACAGCTGCGGTTACGGTGTTTAACCCGGCACCGGGTGGGGGCAGTTCGAATGGTCAAACGTTCACCATCAACAATCCGGTGCCCACAGTCACAAGTCTGAATCCTAGTTCGGTAGCCTCGGGAGGAACAGACTTCACCCTGACGGTTAACGGAACGAACTTCGTATCCAGCTCGGTGGTGAGATGGAACGGGGAGGACCGGGCTACCACCTTTGTTTCACCGACGCAGCTGCAGGCGGCCATACCGGCTTCCAACATCGTGGTTGCGGGGACGGCCCAGGTAACAGTTTTCAATTCGGGGCCGGGGGGTGGCACTTCTGGGGCGCAGTCGTTGCTGATCAGGGGAGTGGTGGCCGCCTATGGGTTCAATGAGGGGAGTGGGTTGGTGGTGGCGGACAGTTCCGGCAACTCCAACGGAGGCGACATTACGGGGGCGAGTTGGGCGGCGGTTGGTCGTTTTGGCAAGGCGCTTTCATTTGACGGTTCCACCAGTTGGGTCACCATCAACGACGCGAATTGGCTGGATTTGACGACGGGCATGACCCTGGAAGCCTGGGTCTACCCGACGGTTGTGCCGACCGGTTGGCAGAACATTTTGGTCAAAGAGCAAGGGGGCGGACTGGTGTATGGGTTGTATGCCAGCAGCAGTGCTTCCAAGCCTAAGAATCGTCCGGGGACTTCGGTGTATGTTGGAAGCCAGCAGAATCTGTTTGGGGGCAATCAGCTGGCTGCCGGAACGTGGACACATTTGGCGGCGACTTATGATGGGGTGGCGATGCGGCTGTTTGTCGACGGCACCCAGGTAGCCAGCCAGGCCCAGACAGGACCGATTCAGGTTTCCGACGGGCTGATTCGAATTGGTGGTAACAGTGGACGATTTTTCAATGGCTTGATTGATGAAGTGCGAATCTACAACCATGCCTTAAGCGCCGCCCAGATTCAGTTGGACATGAACACGCCGGTTCCGGATAGTGGGCCTGCTCCGGTTCCAACTACCGGTGGAATCACTCCCAGTTTGCTACCGGCCGGCAGTGCAGCCTTTACGCTGAATGTGAGCGGCAGCAACTTCGTTACGAGTTCCGTAGTGAGGTGGAATGGAGCGAACCGAGCGACGACCTATGTTTCCTCATCTCAAGTGACGGCATCCATACCGGCCTCCGACCTGGCGGCGGAGGGAACTGCCCAGGTGACGGTCTTCACGCCGGCGCCGGGCGGGGGGCTGTCAGGTTCCCAAACCTTTACCATAACGGCGCCCTCGGACAATCCAGTGCCCACCGCGACGGGGATGAGTCCGAGCTCGGCTTTGGCCGGTGTGGGGGACCTGACGCTGACGGTCAACGGGACGGGGTTTGTGGCCAGCTCGGTGGTTGAATGGAACGGTGCGGCTCGTGCCACCACGGTGCTTTCGGCGACACAGGTTGAGGCCGCCATCGCGGCGGCTGACCTGGCCGCACCCGGGACGGCCCAGGTGACGGTGTTCAACCCTGCGCCCGGGGGAGGGAGGTCGGCGGCATTGACCTTTACGATCGAGACCCCGCCTCCTGTGCCGGTGGTTAGTGGTCTGAGCCCCTCGTCGGCGCTGGTGGGAGGGGCTGGGTTCACGCTGACGGTCAGTGGCAACAATTTTGTGGCGGGGGCGGTGGTGCGGTGGAACGGCTCGGCTCGGACGACGACGTTTGTTTCGGCCACCGAATTGACGGCGTCTATTCCGGCTTCCGACCTGGCGGTGGCTGGGACGGCACAGGTGACGGTGGTGACGTCGGGCGGAGTGTCCAACGCGCAGACGTTCACGATCAACCACCCAGTTCCGAGCATCAGCAGCATCAGCCCGGCGTCGCGAAAAGCGGGGCAGAAAGCATTCACGTTGACGGTAACTGGAAGCAACTTTGTGTCGGGCTCGCTGATTCGCTGGAATGGGGCCACAAGACCCACGAGTTTTGTTTCCAGCACTCAACTGACAACTGATATTGCGGCTTCCGATATTGCATCACCAGGCATGGCCCAAGTGACCGTCATCAATCCAAACCCGGGAGGTGGTGAATCGAATCCAGCCAGTCTTACCATCAGGTAACAGGCCATCTGGCGTTGAAGATTGTGAGGCAGGTTGCAGAGATCATTGATTACCGTCAGGGAGAAGCCCTGACCGTTGTATGGTCCGATCTGAAGAGCTATGAAGATAGTTCCGCAGACGGAGTCATCCAAAAGAGAATGTGATGTCATTCTCTTGACAGGCAAAGTCAGATATGAGGAAGGTCTTTTGCTCAACCATTGTCCCGACGATCGGCCGGTCGAGCTTACCCAAAGCAATCCAGAGTGTTCTGAACCAAAGCTTCGATGCGGCTGACTTCGAAGTAATTGTCGTAAACGACTCAGGCCGTCCGTTGCCCGAATCAGATTGGCGGGGTTCACCTCAAGTGCGACTGATTGATACGAATCGGCGGGAACGAAGCGTGGCCCGAAATGCTGGGGCAGCGATGGCCAAAGGCAAGTATCTGCACTTCTTGGATGATGATGACATCCTGTTGCCCGGCGCACTGGAGGCGTTTTGGAGGTTGGATGGAGAAGGAGACGGTGCAGCCTGGCTGTATGGAAACTACCAAACAGTTGGAAATTCTGGAAATCTCATCGAAGAAGTTGCGCCAGGCATCACTGGCAATGTCTTTGCGCTGCTTGTTGCAGGGGAAAGCATCCCTCTTCAGGCATCTTTTCTGAACGCCGAGGAATTCTTTACCGCCGGAGCATTTGACCCATGTATTACTGGTGTTGAAGACCGTGATCTGGGCCGGCGCATAGCTCTGCGAGGCAAAGTGGCTTACACGAGCGCCAGGGTTGCCCAAATCAGAATTGGACAAGAGGGAAGCAGCACCCAGTGGTCGATCCTCGCAGAGGATGATCGCCGGGCCCGCGAGAAAGCCTTGAGTGCAGAGAGGGCATTTGAGCGCCTGCGACAATCAGCTGCTTCCTGCTATTGGCGAGGGCGCGTCAGCCGAGCCTACCTAGGTTCCACGGTTTGGAATGGTCGGCACGGAAACATCCTGACGGCTGCCAGCAGGGCAGCGGCAGGTCTCGTGTTTGGAGGTTGGGAAGTCTTTTCCCGGGATTTCTTCCGCGGGCTGAGGACGGAGATAGACACCTGGCCCAGGCCTGAAAGCAGTGGCCGGCAGGAAGTAGTGCTCGGCTTCGATGGACGCTCCTGACTGAAGCGGAATTCTTTGCCAGGTCCAGGGCTCCACGCCTCATTGAGAATTGCCGGGCACCAATGGATCTAAGAGCTGGAGCGTCAACCCTCAATAAAGGGAAAGACAAGTAAACGGCAGCAAGGCTGTGCCCAGTTCAACATTGTCACCTTCCGAGCTGCCGGCTCCTAGGAGCTCTTCTCTCATGCGGATCCTTTTTGATCAGGGAGTGTACGATCTGCGCAACAAAGGAAACGTTGCGCTTCTGCAAGTCGCTGTAGCCCGATTCTCCAAGATGTGGCCTGCTGCCTCGCTGGAAGTGCTCACATCAGCACCGCATCTTCTCCGCTTGTACTGTCCGTGTGCCTGCCCGGTTAGCCCTGACAATCGATATGACTGGACTCAAAGACAAAACCTGGCAACCCGAATCATCCTCCGACTTCCCCGGTTCCTTTTGCAGGCATTGCTCGAAGTCCGCGAATACCTCCGGGCGCGGTGGCCAAGTTTTAGTCCTTGGTTAAGCTGGAACAGATTGACGTCGAGTTATCTCCGGAGTAGAAGGAAAAATAAAGGACCGACGGCCCGTGACGGTGGCCAGCAGAGTGCACCAGTGCCGAGTAGGGCAGCGTTCGATGCGATAAAGCAAGCGACCATGTTTGTGGCGACCGGAGCTCAATACATGTCTGACGCGTGCAGGGACGATGCCTTGCGTGTGCTCGACCGGTTGGAGGAAGCACACCGTCTAAAGATTCCGACTGTTATGGTGGGGCAAGGAGTGGGCCCGATTGAGGACCTCGCACTGCGCATGAGAGCTCAGGCTGTGCTGCCGCTTGTCGATCTAATATTTATCCGGGACAAGACCGTTGGTTTACCCTTGCTTGAGTCGCTCAAAGTCGATCGATCCCGCATCGTCTTCACGGGTGATGATGCAATCGAATTGGCCTACGAAGCTCGCGCAACCTTGAGAGGTGCCGCGATAGGTGTAAGCCTTCGGTTGTCACACTACACGGAAGTAACACCGGATCATCTTGAGGTCCTTCGTCCGGCTTTACTGCAGGCTGCTGCTCGTCACGGTGCAGAGCTGATCGCTGTCCCCATCTCACACAGTGCTCATGAACTGGATGACCGTGTGCTGAAGCGCCTCCTCGGCGGTGCGGGAAAAGTTGTCAGGTACAGTAGAAGACTCGATGCGCCCGTGCGATTGATTCGGCGTGTGGCGCAATGCCGTATTGTGGTTACCGGGTGTTTTCACACCGCAGTATTCGCCCTATCGCAAGGGATTCCCGCAGTCGGTCTGGCGAGGTCTGGAATGTATGTGGATAAGTTCCTGAGCCTCATCGATCAATTTGGTTCAGCATGCCAGCTGATTACGTTAGATGGCGAACAGGTCTGCACGAAGCTAACGGAAGCGATTGACTCGGCGTGGAACTCGGCGGATCAACAGTGCGGGCCATTACTTGACGCAGCTCGCCATCACATCAAGTTGGGTCTTTCTGCTTACCAACGGCTGTACGAATTAGTGAATTCAGGTGATGTCGAGGTCAAGAGCCTCGATGTGAGAAAAGACCCTTGGTTAGCGAAAAGCCACGTGTAAGCATTGGAATGCCGGTGTTCAATGCAGAAAGGTACCTTGGTGAGGCGCTAGACTCCATTCTTTCCCAAACCTATTCTGACTTCGAACTTATTGTTTCGGACAATGCCTCGGTGGATAGAACCGCAGAAATCTGCAAAGAGTACGCTGCCAGGGATCAACGCATCCGGTACTACAGGAATGAAAAGAACCAGGGGGCTGCGCCAAACTACAATCACACCTTCAAGCTTTCAAGAGGCGAATACTTTAAATGGGCGCCTTACGACGATCTAATCAATCCGACATTTTTATCTGAATGCGTCCAGGTGCTCGACCAGAGAACTACAGTTGTGCTTTGTTATACACGTACGACAATTATCGATGACCGCGGCGACTACGTGAGTGATTATGATCCCGGACCAGCCACAGCGCTTCCAACGGCGTGCGAGAGGTTCCGTAACTTGATTCTTTGGCCGGAGTATGCAGTCCAACAGATGGGTCTGATCCGGTCAGATGCATTGCGACAAACGGCCCTACATCAGAGCTTTCCGTCTTCTGACGAGGTCCTCTTGGCTGAACTTGCGCTCTTTGGAGAATTCTATGAGATTCCTCAGCGGTTGTACTCGTATAGGCGGCACGCAAAGCAATCCACTCAAGGGAGGCGACGGTCACGCGTCACTTTCTTTGACACTTCGCTTGCCGATTCCATTGTGCTTCCGACATGGCGCTATTGTCTAGCTGCGGTCAGTGTGGTCAGAAAGCGGCCGTTAACCGGCTGCGACCGTAGCTTGTGCTATTGGGCCGTCGCGCGTTGGTGTCTCATGCCCTCACACTTTCGAGCCCTTGGGAAAGACGTCGTACTCGCTTTCACTGCATTGGTCTGTATTGTCCTGTTCAAGATAAAACGGCGTGTCACAGAAGTCGGTAAGCAGCTCAGCCGGTCGCTACGCGAGCTTTCAAATCGCACTGAAACGCTTCCTAAACGGGCACATGGCTCTTCAAACAGTGACAAGAACCGGAGGTAGGGAACAAAAGACAGGTTCTGCCGGTCCGGTCATTTAGGCGGTCTCGACGCGGTTAGCGACGATACAAACTGGGAAGGGCAGGCCATCCCAGATGGGCGTTGATGTTTCCTACGGTTACTAAGCGTGTGGAGGAACGGACGGAAGGTGTTTGTTGTAGTCAGGTTGTTGGATAGCCTGTCACGACCTGAGGCAGGTGTTGATTCATGCAACGCGTATCCGACCAATTTAATACACGGAGCTTTTGGCTTCAGGAGAATCTGCGATACCTGGAGAGCTATTTTCGGCTCGAGAAATGTGCCCGGATCGTGAATTCAATCGCGCATGGTGTCGCCTGTGATCTGCTTGACGTTGGCTGTGGACCCGCCTCTCTCGCTGGTTTGCTTGAGCAGAACATCCAGTACTACGGGATTGATATCGCCATACATCGGCCCGCTGCTAATCTCGTTGAAAAAGATATTGCACAAGAAGTAATTCGCTTTGGGGACAGGACGTTTGACATCGTCGTCGCCGCTGGGATTTTTGAGTACATGGGCGTTGTTCAGAGCCGCAAACTATCTGAGATTCAGAGGCTGCTGAGAGGAAACGGAAAGTTCGTCGTGACCTACACGAACTTCAGGCATATCAACGACAGACTCGTTGACCATTCGATCTATAACAACATTCAGCGGATCAACGACTTCAAAGCTGCACTGGAAAAGTGTTTCCGTGTTGACCACTGGTTTCCCTCCTCGCACAACTGGTATTGCAGCGAGCCGCGCAGGAGAAGTCTGAAGCGGCTGCAGCTTCCGTTGGAGAGACGAATTCCGCTACTGAGCCGACTGTTTGCCGTTAATTACTTTTTTGTGTGCTCTATCGATAGTTCTCGAATAGAGCGAGAAGAATAGTTCATACCGCGTCTGGTCTGCTTGGGACAGGGTCCTGAATTGAAAATAGTGGAAAAGCATCAGTCGGAGAAGCAGCGGGTGGCTTGCGGATCGCTCTGTAACAGCTTGTGGCAACGTTAGTTCCGGTGTGAGCAGTGTTTCCCATCGTCGCAGAACTGGGCGATGCACAGAACCTCAAAGACACTTCTTAGAAAGGCTGCAATTACCAGTGCAGAGGAGAGTGCCTCTGGTAAGTTGCGGCTAGCGGTAGCCTAGTTCTTGATGTGCACCACCAGAGAGGACTGGCGACCTTTCGGACTGCCTTGCTGCAATCCGTCTATCATGCCGCTCAAGGAAATCGCGCCGGATGCTTCTGGGCCCAGAAGGAAGTGTGTGTGGAAAGTGGTCTCGATCACTATTGTTGCAATGGTGATTCTGCTCTGCATTGCCGTGATCGTCAATTCCGAAAAGGTGCGAACTAGAGTACGTCGAGCCAGCTACAGAATGATTGGGGCTCCCAGCAACCAGATTGCAATAAAGCCTTCAACTCACCAGGTGTCTCGAAGAGCCGCCGGTCCACTGCAGAGAAACTGCGCACGCTCAAGGTATTTCAGCGACCCGAATGGGCAACCAGTTCTCCTTGTAGGCAACCACACCTGGTACACACTGCAAGATGGCGGAAGGCATGACCCTCCTTCGGCCTTTGATTATGAAAAGTACCTGCAGTTTCTGCAGGCGAACGGTGTGAACTTCTTTCGAATGTTCGTGTGGGAGCAATCGAAATGGAGTGAAGGGGTCGATGAAGCCTATTTCTATTCTCCGTCTGCCTATGAGCGAACCGGCCCTGGCACAGCTCTTGATGGCAAGCCAAAGTTCGATTTGACTAAGTTCAATCAAGCCTACTTCGGTCGTTTGCGCGAACGCGTGACCGCGGCTGGGTCAAGTGGAGTCTATGTATCAATTCAGTTGTTTCAGGGCTTTAGCGTCCAGGCTAAGCCTTTCATGGCAGCCAACAATCCATGGTTCGGCCACCCTTTTCATCGAGATAATAACATCAATGGCATCGACGGTGATGCAAACGGCAATGGGGAAGGGGAAGAGATACAGACTCTTCTGATACCAGCCATCACGACACTTCAGGAAGAGTATGTCGGAAAGGTTATCGATGCTGTGAATGACTTGGCCAACGTCCTTTACGAGATCTGCAATGAAGCACACGGGGATTCGCAGGAATGGCAGGAACATTTCATCCGATACGTTCACAGCTACGAAGCGCAAAAGCCGAAGCAACACCCTGTGGGAATGACCGTCGAGTTTCCCGGTGGAAACAACGACGAGCTTTTTAACAGCAGCGCCGATTGGGTATCACCCAACGCGGAGGGTGGGTACGATAGTGACCCTCCGGCTGCGGCCGGTGGCAAGGTAGTTATTAACGACACCGATCATTTATGTTATCCGTGTGGGGACCGAGAGTGGATGTGGAAGAGCTTTCTACGTGGCTACAATCCGGCCTTCATGGATCCGTATGACTGCACCGCTGATTGGTCGCCCTCAGGTTGTGACCCCAACGACCCGGTGTGGGTTAGCCTGCGTGCGAATCTTGGCTATGCCCAAGGGTATGCGCGGCGTATGAATCTCGGTGCGATGGCTCCCTATCCCGACCTGGCCTCTACGAGATACTGCCTCGCCAATCCGGCTGGCACGGACGGAGCTTATTTGATTTACTTGCCGGCAGGTCGGACGTTGAGGAGCGTTCTACACAGCATTGGGGTTCGCAAGAACGTCGACATTTATCTTCCTCCAGACGGTTATGTCAGAGTGGATTTGTCCGCAACGTCGGGCGAGTTGTCCAGTGAGTGGTTTCACCCACGTACTGGCCGAATCCTTAACGGAGACAAGATTATCGGGGGAGCTGCGCGCGACTTCAAATCCCCATTTGTCGGGGACGCGGTTCTGTATCTTTATTGCAATCGCCGTTAATGAGCTCCTTGGCTCTTCTTGCCGCAGGATGCAAACCAGTGCTTGACAATCGGCCGTTAATTGCCGAATCGTACTGATCAAATCCTTTAGCGTCTTGAGTCTTCAGCCTCTCCTTGAAAGTAGTACTCCCTCGCACCCTCCTTTGAATCAGGAGCCTCGGCCTTGATTGTTACCCAAACACCATTACGCATCAGCTTTTTCGGTGGAGGAACCGACTTTCCGGACTTCTTTCTCAAAGAGGGTGGGTGTGTCCTCAGCGCCGCAATCAATAAATACATCTTTGTAATCATCAAGAAACGGTTCGACAGCAAGATACGCGTCGGATATACGAAAACCGAGCTCGTAGACGACATTGATGAGATTCAGCACGAGCTGGTGCGGGAATGCCTGCGCAAGACCGGAATTCGAAAAGGCGTGGAAATTGCCACCATGGCTGACGTGCCGTCCTCAGGATCCGGGCTGGGATCATCTAGCAGCGTAACTGTGGGATTGCTCAATGCGATGTACCAATACCTGGCACAACCGAGGCATCTTGAAAGCCTAGCGCGTGAAGCCTGCGAGATTGAAATCACGACCTTACGAAAGCCAATCGGGATGCAAGACCAGTACATCGCGTCTTACGGAGGCCAGCGATTCATCAGTTTTGGCCCGGAGGATCGCGTGACCGTTGAATCTGCAGCACCTGAGAATGGGCACTCCACACGGCTCAATCAAAACCTGATGCTGTTCTTTACAAATACGACTCGTAAAGCCGAGACCATTCTATGCGAGCAAGCAACCAACATTAGCGCTCGAACAGACGTTCTGAAGGAGCTGAAACGAACAGCATTGGTTGCTCGAGAGTGCTTAAGGTCTGGGTCTTTTGATGAGTTTGGACTGTTACTAGATAAGGCTTGGCAACTGAAGAAACAACTAGCAAGTAAGATCTCTAACAACAGTATTGACCACATCTACCAGAGTGCCTGCAAGGCTGGCGCACTCGGTGGCAAGATAACTGGCGCAGGAGGCGGAGGTTTTCTTTTGCTTTACTGTCGACCACATCGTCAAGATGATGTTCGCGCTGTTCTCAGAAACCTCCCTGAACTGTCCTTTGCCTTTGAACGATCGGGAACGAAAATAATCTTTGATGATTCGCGATGAGGAACTGGCAATGACGATCTGGTGGAGTCTAATTCTTACTGTGTTCATGATACTTTCTCCAAGGGCCTTCGGTCAGAAGGCAAAGATTCCTGGCTACTATAGTAACGCCCGTGGTTTTGCAAATGAAAAAAGCCAGACACTGAACACCACGGCTTTCTTGCGTATGTCCAAAATCTCCTTAGATTACAAACTCGGCTCTGGGGATGTGCTAAGAATCGAGATTACAGGGCAAAATGAGCTAAACCAACATCTTCAAGCTGTCAGAATCACCAATACGGGTGATATTAGTCTTCCCTACATCGGCTTGGTTCATGCAGCTGACCTGACAGCCGCCGAGCTGGAAGAGCGCATTGCTGCTGGTTTCGAAGAGAGACAACTGATGCAGCAGCCTGACGTATTGGTTTACGTGACCGATTATCAGTCGAAGCCTATCTTCGTACTGGGTGAAGTTGACAATCCCGGGGAGTACGTGATGACTCAGGAGTTGACATTCACAGAGGCAATCTTGATGGCAGGCGGAATCGACTTCGGGGCGGACCGCTATGGATTCCTACACCGACGTGTGTCGGAGCCAACCTCAGAGTGGAAGCCGCCGAATGTGATCGACCAGCCGGACACTGCGAAACCAGGGGGAGAGATCATAAAGATTGACCTGGAACCGCTGAAGAATGGTGGTGTGCTTAAACCCGATACTCTTCTTCGAAAAGGCGATGTAATCGTCATTCCCTCAAGAAAACCCAGGGTCTATTTTGTGATTGGAGACGTTACGGCACCGGGGCCTTACGAAATCGGTACCCAACCTTTGCTGGTTAGCCGGGCCATTGCCAATGCAGGTGGGCCACGTGCAACTGCAAAAACCAGTAAGGGCTTGCTGGTACGTTACAAAGAAAACGGCTTGAGAGATGAGCGACGGGTAGACTTCACTGCAATCTTGAAAGGAGAAAAGCCGGATTTTGAGGTATTGGCCAAGGACATCATATTTATTCCTGGCAGTCACGCAAAGTCCTTGGGATACGGCTTACTGGGAATTATCCCTTCAACTGTGATGCAGCAGACAAGCGAGGCAGTCACAAGGCGATAAGCGATGAAAAGTCTGCAGAGTCGCGTTAGCGTTAAGCGGAAAGGAGTCTTTATGCTTTACGTTGCAATCATACTTCTAACCACAGCTCAGGCGTTAGCGCAAGATCGACCTTTAAGGCCTGAAGGCCTTCAATTAGCTGAGCGGCAGCAGGATTATCAGGTTGGACCTGCAGATGTACTTTCAGTGAGCATATTAGGTGTAAGGGCCTTTGATTTGGCGGGTTCGGGAGGATTGGTTGTAAATGTTAGCAACTCGGGAAAGATTCGCCTTCCGTATCTGGGTGTGTTAAGGGTTGCGGGCATGACAACCTCTCAGCTTGAAGGCCGGATTGCAGAAAGACTGCGCGAGAAGAGTTTGGTGATGGACGCGCAAGTTCTAGTGCAGGTCGTAGATTACCGTGCTCAGAACGTGTATATTCTTGGAGAAGTCATGCAGCCTGGTCAGTACCTCTTGAGAGATGATATGTATGTCGCAGACCTTGTCAGTCTGGGGATGGGCTTTAATGAGGTTTCTAGCAGATTTGTCTATCTATACCGCCACAGTTCTACTTCTTCAGGGACTGGGCACTCCGATTGGGCGGACCCTGCTAGGGAAGCATCGCTGGAAGAGGCAATTAGGATTGACGTAAGAGCAGTCTTGAATGGAAACCGCCCAGACCTCAATCTAAAGTTGCGCGGTGGGGACATTCTTTATTGCCCGCAACACCGGCCAGAAAGATACTACGTCGTGGGTGCGGTCATGAATCCAGGTGCTATGGAGATTCCGGTGGATAACCAGCAAGTGTTGGCCTCTCAAGCGATTGCGTTTGCCGGGGGGCCCTCACGAACTGCCAAAATGAGTAAGGGGCTTGTCATTACGACCGACGAGAAGGGCAGGCGTCAAGAGCTGGCCGTTGACTTCAACGGAATCCTGAAGGGCAGGAAGCCGGACTTTGTAGTGAAGGCTAACGACATTATTTTCATACCCGGAAGCGAAGCTAAGACGCTAGGCTACGGGCTTTTGGGAATTGTCCCAGGAATAGCGTCCAGGAGTGTCATTTTCTAGGGAGTGCGTAAGAGATTATGGGAGTGTAAAGGCCAATGAAAAAAAGCCGTAAAGAGCGAACGGCGATGCAACCTTGAGATGAAGAAATGGCCTTGGAGTCTTCGATGCGTTATGCAGGGCGTCCCGGGGTTTCTCGATTGCGGACAGAGGTAGACAAAGTTGGAAGTCCAGTAGCAGTGACCGCTCACAAACGAAACATGGTACAGACAGTTGAGATAGACCAGGGGAGGCCTATGAACTTCATCGATGCGTATATTCAGAAAACTCAGCAAGCCCTATCCAAAATTCCATCCAAGCAGTTGTGTGAAACGATTCTTCTGCTATTCAAGGCTTGGAAAAGCGGCAGCCAAGTCTTTATTTTCGGTAACGGTGGAAGCGCTTCAACTGCATCGCACATGGCTAACGATCTGTCCAAGGCAACTATTGTGCCAGGGAAACCGCGGATGAGGGTAATCGCGTTAACGGACAACATTTCGATGATCACTGCCTGGGCAAATGATGCTGCCTACGAAGACATTTTCAAAGAGCAGCTCGAGAACTTACTGCAGCCAGGTGACGTGATCGTTGCGATTAGCGCCGGCGGCAACTCTCCGAATGTGCTGCGCGCGATTGAATTTGCCAGGCAGCAGGGTGCGGTGACAATTGGGTGGACGGGGTTGTCGGGCGGCCGTCTGAAAGACGCTGTCGACCATTGCGTTCAGGCTCCAACTGACGATGTTGGTATGGTGGAGAGCATCCATTTAGTGTTGGATCACTTGATTACTGTGGAACTGAGGATGTGCATCCAGACAGGGCGGGAACCGTCGGTTAACGGACGAAGCCAGCGTGAAAAAGGAAAGAATGCGCGCCGACCGCGAGTTGTGTCATTGGCGGCGGGTCGCGGTGCTTGATCATCCTCAAGACTGTTTCAACCGGAGTTGAATGCAGAAAGTCATCTTCGTCGACCGTGCTGGCGGCCTGAAGCAAGCGCCTCTTTGTAACGGCCAACCTTTTCACGGGAGGGCTTGGAAAAGACTGGATTTCAGCACTGGGGGCTGTCAAGGCGACTTCAGGTCCTGACAAATGCCGGCTGTCTTCCCGTCATTGTAGCCAATCCGGCAAAATATCACTTACCACACTTACCCAAAATCCATAATCGAGGTTATCCATGCCGAAGGGTGCAAGAGTGCCTTGCAACAGTGTGCATGATCGATACCCCTGGAAAGCAAAGAAGGAGGAGCCGCGCCGCCTTGCAGACCGTAAGGTTGGCGTACCCCGACAACACCAGTGATGCCGCTGCGACGGACTCGTGTGCGTCTACGTTCCTTGAAACAGGATAATGAAGTGGGCCTCGATCGGAGAAAGAAACCGAGGCTCCGCGGCTGTCAGTGTTCGGAAAAAGGAAACCATGAAAACTGTCGTTCACTTCGACCGGGTCGCGAAACAATATCAGCTTGGATTGACCCGGACTAGTCTTCCCAACGTCATTTCCGAGTGGGTTCGAGGCATTTTCACAAGGGCACCAGAGGCCAATTCATCCACGCCGCATCTGTGGGCGCTGCGCGATGTGAGCTTTGAACTCAAGGGAGGCGAATCGCTCGCGTTAATTGGCGCCAATGGTGCTGGTAAGACCACCGTTCTCAAGCTGCTTGCCAATATAACCAGACCCACTTCAGGACAGGTAACTACGAACGGCTCATTGTCCGCATTGATCGAATTAGGGGCGGGTTTCCACCCTGACTTAAGTGGTCGAGAAAATGTGTATTTGAACGGAACGATTCTGGGCATGAGGCGAAGAGACATTGACCGTCGCTTTGACGAAATCGTGAGTTTCTCGGAATTGGAGCATTTTATCGACACTCCCGTCAAAAGGTACTCGTCCGGTATGATTGTAAGGCTAGGATTTGCTGTAGCGTCCTGCCTCGAGCCTGAAATCCTCCTGGTGGATGAGGTGTTGGCAGTTGGCGATGCGTCGTTTCAACAGAAGTGTTTGAATCGGATTCGCACATTGATCAAAAAAGGCACCAGCATCATTTTCGTTTCCCACAATCTGTACCTCGTTCAAGCGGTTTGCAGCCGGGCGCTTTACCTTGAAAGAGGTGAAGTTAGGTCCTACGGCTTGACTAAGGACATTATCGATGTGTATGAACAGGATCTTCATCGGGAACGAGCTAGCCGGTTCGAGGCCTCTCAGCCCACAATCCAGGGTGAAGCAGATAAAGTCGAGATCACGCGCGTTGATGTCCTACGCGCAGACGCTTCCAAAGCCGTTACGTTTTCCAGCAAAGAGCCGGCCCAGATTCAGATTCATTACGCCGCATACAAATCACTTGGTAAAGTACAGGCTTCGGCCTTTGTCATCCGCTCAGACGGCCTGACGTGCTGCATGGTGCGGACCAAGCTGGACGAGGTTGATCTGGTCCTCGAATTCGGGCAGGGTATCATTACCTTATATTTAGAGCCACTTCAACTTGTAACCGGCACTTACTTTGTTGAAGCTTGGCTTTTGGATCAGAGCGACTGCATGGGCTTGACTTCAAAGGCGGGTCGATCTGAATGGTTTAGCGTGAAAGGAGCAGCACTGACGTATGACGAGAATAGCGGCATTTTCGCACCGAACAGTCGCTGGAACCACAGCCGGGATGGAGCAATAACAGACAAAACCCACACCTGCATGGTGGCTGATCGAATACCTTTCACTAATTAAGCTGGGTGGTCCCATCCTGTGATGCAGTACCCGCCGTCCCGACCACCCCTGAAACGCTACTTTCGACATTGGAAAACTCGTGTCTTAGGACGAGACCCTTGTATGATGCCCGAAGTACAAACCTATCGGCACGTTTTCCCCACCCGGGATTTGCTTTTTGAATGGACCTACCGTTGTTTGCAGGCACGCTACAAGCAGTCGATTTTGGGCTGGTTTTGGGCGGTTATTCAGCCGGCGGCACAGGTAGCGATTTTTACCTTGATCTTTACTCGCTTTGTTCCGGTTGACACGGGTAAGACGCCATACTTGATCTTTTCCTATGTGGCCCTTGTGCCCTGGACCCTCCTTTCCACCGCGCTGCCGGAAATGGCAACGTCTGTCGTTGATAATATGGCCTTGCTAGCCAAAATCTACTTTCCGCGTGAAACATTGGCCATCGCTCTGATGCTGTCGAGGTTAACCGATTGTTTTATTGCGGCTATTGTGATTGCTGTGCTGATAATGGTTTATCAGGTACCTGCTTTTCCCCTCGGCTGGCTCTATCTTCCGTTGATATTGACTATCGAGCTCACGCTGATTATCGGCCTTGGCTTGGCTTGCGCGGCCCTGAACGTTTTCTTTCGAGATATCAAAGTTATCCTGGTTCTCGGGCTGCAGGTGTGGTTTTACGCTTCGCCGATCATCTACCCCATCTCAGTCGTGCCGAGCTCCCTTCACTGGATCTATTTTCTGAATCCCATGGCGGGTGTAATCGTTGCCTTGCGAGATGTCCTTCTGGAGCAAAGGTTGCCTGGCCCCTACCTCGTTGAAGCAGGCCTGGTCTCCGTCATTGTGTTCCTCGGCGGTTACTGGCTCTTCAAACGACTGGAGTTTCGGTTTGCAGATATTGTCTAAATCTAGATAACGCGGTATTCGATGCAGTCTCCAACAGTCAGCGTCATTATCCCAGCTTACAATGGGGCTCGTTTCTTACGGGACACCATCCAGAGCGTGATCCAGCAAACCATTTCGGACTGGGAACTGATTGTGGTCGACGACTGCTCTTCGGATGCAACCGGCCAGATCGTTAAGTCATTTTCAGATCTTCGTATTAAATACATTCGTCATGACAGAAATAGGGGATCAGATAAGGCCAGATTTACGGGTCTGGTGTCATCTTCAGGCGCAATCATTGCGTTTTTGGATCAGGACGACCTTTTTCATCCCGACAAACTAAAGGCCCATGTTTCCTTCTTCGCATCACACCCTAAGGTCGGGGTCACATACAATGCCCGATTTGAACTAAACCACTCAGCTGTGACAATTCGCGACATCTGGAGGCCTCCGAATAACATCAGCCTGGCAGATCTTGTCCTTGGGTTTCCTTTAGCACCGAGTGACGTAGTGCTAAGACGCGAATGGGCGTCTCAAATGGATTTGTTGGGTGGCAGCCTCTCATGGTGCGGTGGAGAGATTGTTCATTATTGCAACCTATGGCTGTCCGGGTGCCAATTTGCCGGTATCAATCGGGCGCTGAATTACCGGCGTCACCATAGCGGGCGGACGATCTCAGACCTTGAAGGCGGCTGTAAAGCCGAGATGTATGCACAGGACAAGGTGTTTGGCGACGCGCGTTGCCCAGAGGAGGTGCGAGCGCTCAAGCAAAGGGCACATAACAACATCTATTTGAGTTGGGCGTGTCGTGCCCTTGACCAAGAAGAGACCCAGTTAGCTGAAAAGTATCTGACACGGGTTGTCCGGACACAGCCGTCCATCCTGCAGGGCACGCCGTGCGAGCTCGGAAAGTGGTTGCTGAACTACTGTATTGATGACGAGAGCCGGAGTCACTCAGCTGTGTTGAAGAAAATGTGTGACCAACTACCACCTGAAGCGAGTAACGCGTCAGCAGGCTACGATACGCTCGTAGGGGTCGGTTTTCTGGTGAAAGGCGTCCGCGCAATCCTCTGGAACCGTCCGCAGCATGCTGCTGTGTATTTTGCGGCGGCGGCGAAAGCTCAGATAACTGTGGATGAACAGTTGATTCAGCAAATGGCCTTCCATCTGCTTAGCTATGAAAGGGAATACGGCTGGAACGCGTGCGATAGCAAGATGTCTGAGCTTGCGCTGCATCTTGAAACGATAGGCGGGAAGGCAGTTGTGCACCAGGTGACTGGTGTTATCTCTGCAAATCGTGCTTTTCAGAGTTACAAGGCTGGGCACTACGGAAAGGTATCACGAGACGTCAGCATCGCAGTTAGAAATAGTCCTAACTATCTGAAGAATCGCGGTGTGATGGCAATTGTGCTTAGGTCATGGTTGAAGCTCGGAATTCAGGTCATTCGGCGTTGATGATCGTTCAGAGGACAAAGCATGGTGATACACAGGGTCTCTGCACGCAGAAAGCTCAGAGTTGTTGTGTTGGCTTTGACCGGCTTTGGAAATCCCGTTCTGAAAGAACTGTTGGCGGATGGCAGGATCCAAGTCAAAGCGGTATTCACGGTAAGGTACAGCAACCCATTTCCATATTATGCGGAGCAGCAATTGGGCGATCTGTGCAAGGAGCGCCGAGTGCTTTGCTACGATGGAGTCAAAGTCACAAGCGATGAGGGTCTCAGGCTGTTACACAGCCATTCGCCAGACCTCATCATTGTATCAACGTTTAAGGAAATCCTAACACAGCCGGTCCTTGGTGAGCCATCGTTGGGAGTCGTAAACATCCATCCGTCGTTGCTGCCAAAGTATCGAGGACCCTGCCCGACTAACGCGGCCCTCCTCAATAATGACAAAGTCACGGGCGTCACAATTCACTATGTTACGGAAAAAGTAGACAAGGGTGCCGTGTTGTTACAGAGGGCGACAGGCATTAGCGACATAGAGCGTGATGGCGATCTGAGACTAAAACTTGCCCGTTTAGCGGGAAGAATGATGCCTGACCTGATAGACCTATTTGCAGACTTTTCGCGGCCGTGCGGTCGGCCGCAGGCGTGTTCGAATGCCAGTCTGGCTCCAAGGATGCAGGCAGCAGACGGGTACCTGAATCCGGCCGAGGACTTTGCAGCACTGAGGAACAGACTGAGGGCGTGCTACCCGTTGCCGGGCGCCAATGTTCTTTTCAAAAACAGGAAGGTGCAAGTCAACGGGTGTGAATTGTTTCACAGCAACCGAGCGGCCGGGGTTGTCGAAAGTGAAACGATGATCGAAGTGGTCAGGCCACCGGAAGGCATTCGGTTTTACAAAGACCTGTCTCAGCCTGAGCGAAGCCTATCGTCTTTGACGTTATCCTAGATCTTCTGGCCTCTCGGAGACATCAAGGTGAAGAAAGTAGCAGTCATTCAATCGAACTATGTGCCCTGGAAAGGCTATTTCGACATTATCCATGACGTGGATCTGTTTGTCTTCTACGACGATGTTCAATACACAAAGAACGATTGGCGAAACCGTAATCGAATAAAGACAGCCGAAGGACTCTGCTGGCTGACGATACCGGTCGGCCAACGAGAAGATCGACTGATTTGTGACGTATCAATTGCTGATGACCGTTGGGCTAGAAAACACTGGTGTACTCTGAAACAGTACTATAGCAAGGCCCCGCACTTCAAAGAGTACAAGGACATGTTTGAGTACGTCTATCTCGAGCGCACGTGGAGAAACCTGTCTGAGTTGAATCAATTCCTGATCAAGACGATCAGTCGAGAGTTCCTAGACATTCGAGGTGAGTTTGCGGATTCACGTGCTTATGAGGCTCAGGGGCAAAGGTTGGACCGGCTGATCGATTTACTCCAGAAAGTGGGCGCTACGCTTTATGTAAGCGGGCCGACGGCGAGAGGATATATAGATGAGGATGTCTTCAGCAAGGTAGGGATCGAACTCGTCTACAAAGAGTACCACGGATACCCACAGTACGCTCAACAATTTCCGCCGTTTGACCACGGAGTGTCCGTCCTCGACGTATTGTTTAACTGCGGTCGAGACGCACCGTACTTTATTTGGGGTTGGCGCGAGCTGGCGGGCAGAAATGTAAGAGAGAATACAAAGTGTCCCATGGGTGCAGCTCGCGTTCGAGACGTTGACGGAAAGTATGTTACCGGCGTGTGGAATGAGTCACCGTGATAGTTGCCTATCCAGAAGGTGAGTTGTGTGAGTGACTCGAGAATCGAAGGTGTCTAAAGCAGAGCGTGTTGCATCGGTATGGGAAGAAGCGACGAAAAGCGTGACTAGATGTATGGACCTGGTAATGTGTAAAGTGGAAAAAGAGAATGTGCGTGTGTGTTCGTAGTGTGTCCCGGGTGATATCCTACGGGAACGCGAATCCAGCGATTCCGCATGATCTGGAGACTCCTGCGAATGCGTGCGAAAGCTGTGTGAAGACTCACGGGGCATGGCAATGTGCACGAGATCTTTCAGAGAAGACGGGCCGTGGAGACGTGTTGCGAGAAGCCAAAGCCACTTCGGGAACGACGTGCCGGCTGATGTTACTGTGCACAGGTATTCAGCCGAGCGCGTTCAACGATCGGCGGTGTTAACTATCGTCTCGCTGTTCAGTGTGCGCTATGGAAGCATACCGAGGGCTACACGATGTCTCTCGGGTCAGCTCTAAGTGTAAGCATGATAGGGATAAAGTGACAAGAGTCGGTGTGCTGGTGGGTGAGAACAACTGGCTGTTTGTCAAGCCGATTTACGATGATTTGGTTGCACATTTTCATACAACACTGTTTCAGCCAAAGCGGTATCGTCTTGGGATAGGAAGTTCTCGCGTGAATCGATGGGCCCATCACCGTGGCTTGAGAGCGCTAATGGGGTCGAGTGATGTGTGTTTCTTTGAATGGGCAAGTGAACTGCTGGCGGAGGCAAGCCGTTTGCCGAAGTGCTGCAGGATTGTAGTGCGTCTACACTCGTTCGAGCTTTACACGTGGGCGTCTCAGATCAACTGGAAAGTGGTCGACAAGATCATTCTGGTGAGTCGTGCGATGCAACGGGCGTTTAGCGAACTGTATCCGGAGCACGCGCACAAAACGGTTGTGATCAACAACGGTGTTTCACTGAAACGATTCGAATATACGGGCCGGCGGGAGTTTGCGTTTCGATTAGGCATGCTATGCAATCTCGTGGCGGTGAAACGTGTGTACGAGATGATCCTTCTGTTGAGCCGAATAAGGGAAGCTGGTCACAATGCTACTCTGCGTATCGGCGGGAAACCAGACTCCGGTGAGCTGAGGTACGCTGCCGCTTTGTACCGCCTGGTGAAAGAGCTCAGGCTGCAAGGCAGAGTTGAATTCGATGGATATATTGCAGACACTTCCTTGTGGCTCCAGAATGTGGACATTTTTGTGTCTCATAGTTACTGGGAAGGTCAGCAAGTCGCACTTCTGGAGGCAATGGCATCTGGGTGTTACTGTGTGGCCCACTGCTGGGCGGGAGCGGAGGAGGTGTTGCCGGAAGCGAACTTATATGTACAGGAGGCCGAGTTGGAAGAGAAGGTTATCCAGTACTCCAGGATGGCGGTTGCGCAGAGGAAGGTTCAGCAAAAGGAACTGCGGTTGTTAGCAGTGTCGCGGTTTGACATCGAGCAGACCAAAGCTGCGATTCGCCAAATTATCAAAGAAGTTGGCGATTGGGGGCATCCGTCTTGCAGAGAAGTCACTTCTGAGTTAGTTCAGGGTGTTGGGTGAAAGATCAAGCGATGCGTGTCGGCTATCTCATGCAGAATGGAGCACCAGATCTGGGCAGCATTTCTGGGCCACAGCTGCACGTGTGTGCGGTCATAGAGGGGTTGCAGGCTCGCGGACACAGCGTTCGGACGGTAGCACTTCAGCATGGGAGGCTAGGTTGGTCGGACGATCTCAAAGAGCGGCTTTCATGGGCAAAGGATGGGGGCGGGGCTGGCTGGTTTCGGCTCACTGAAAGCCTTCTTCGGAGAACGCAGTGTGAGTTACAGCTCCCATTTCTCGGACTATTCGATAGTGTGCATTACGCCAGGACGTGCACCGAGCTTCTAAGAGACTACGATGTTCTTTACGAGCGGCATGGTTACATGGGATACGGCGGCCTCATCGCCGCCAGGCGGCTGGGAATTCCGTTGGTGGTTGAGCTGAACGGGAACATCTTGAGAGAGATCGAGGTGCGGTGCCTAAAAATGTCTACGGTGCAGAGGCAGATCGGGCATTGGATTACTTGCTGGACACTGCGCGCAGCGAATCATGTCGTTGTCGTATCAGAAGCTCTGAAGCGCATGGTGACGCAGGATCTTGGAGTCCCTGCCGAACGGGTATCAGTCGTCTTGAACGGGGTCAATGCTGAAACGTTCGGGAGATCCTACGATGGCGCGCTTGTGCGAGAGCGCTTTCAACTAGGACCGCGGCGGATTGTTGCTTTTGTCGGAAGTTTTGAGCCTTGGCACGGGGTCGATCTGCTTGTGTCGAGCTTCGGTAGGCTCAGACCTATTCTGTCAACGACCCAGCTTGTTCTGGTCGGTGATGGCGAAGGGCGTCGATCAGTCGAGAGGCAGATTGACGAATTAGGTTTAACCGGGCACGTCCGGTTACTAGGCCGGTTGCCTCAAGAGGAGGTGGCGGCGATCTTGAGTGTGACTCATGTCGTCGTTGCGCCTTATCCGTACGAGCAATGCGATATACTCGGCACACCTCTCAAGCTGATGGAGTACATGGCTGCTGGGAAAGCGATTGTGGCTACGAGCACGCCGATTCATGAGTTGATCGCGGATGAGGTAACTGGATTGCGCGTCGCCCCAGCTCGTGCCGACGCGCTGGCGCATGGCATTCTACGGCTTCTTGAAGACCATGAGCTGCGAAGCCGCTTGGAAGCGAACGCGCGATGCGTGGGTCGTGAGTACACATGGGAACGCACAGCAAGAAGACTGGATGAGATTCTCACAGTGGTTGTACGGCACCGCGAGAAGCAGTCACGCGCCGCAGCGTAATTCGACCTATTGCGGACACGATCGCACAGACTTTCGCAATCGACACGGACTATCGGGGTTAGACAACATCGTGACAGGAAGGGTCAAACCGCTAGTCAGTAGACGACTTCACGGTAGTCGTGCCGAATCGGAGTCATTGGCACTGGGCTCCAGAGTCTCTGTTGTCATCCCGAACTATAATCATACTCGGTTCCTCCGAAACGCGATCCGAAGTGTCTTGGATCAGACTCATCACGCTTTTGAGATCATCGTCACCGACGACGGGTCGACGGATAATTGTCGTGAAGTCGTAGCAGCGTTTGCAGATCAAGTGCGCTATATCTGGCAGGACAACAGAGGCTTGGCTGAAGCGCGAAACACTGGGATAAGGGCGGCTGAGGGCGAATGGATCGCCTTGCTGGACGCGGATGACGAATGGCGGCCCAGGTTCCTTGAAAGAATGGTCACGTTAGCCCAAGAATCCGGCGCTTCGGTTGCTTACTGCAGTGCACAAGCAGTGGATGAAAGCGGCCGTGAGCTACCGCAGCGGTTTGGAGGTGCTGTCCTTCGACCTGAAAGAATCCGGCACACACTGCTGCGAGCTAACTTCATCATCCCTAGCACTACCCTCTTGAGGCGCTCAGCTATCGATGAGGTCGGACTGTTCGACCAGAGCCTCAGGTCTTGTGAGGATTGGGACCTTTGGCTGCGTCTGTTGCCGAAACACATGATTGTCGGAACCTCGGAGTGCCTGGTTCGCTATCGCCTCCACGGCAGTAGCCTTTCTAGAAATGTGTTAGGAATGCAGCAGGCTGTTCAAGCAGTTGTTCAAAAGCATTTTGGTCCTGATGATGGGCAATACTCAATCTGGCCAAGTGACAAACGGCGAGCTTATGGTGGGGTCTTTCGTTACCATGCTTTGACGTCAATTCAGGGCCACCAAAACTGGTTGACCGGCGCCAGATACCTAAAAAGAGCAATCCAAACAGATCCGACGTTAGCTGCGGATTTGGATCTCTTCTATGACCTTGCTTTGGGAGATCAACCATTCGGATATCGAGGCAGTCTTTTGCAGTTGGACTTACTGAGGAACGCTACGCAAACACGAAGCATGTTGGAGAGCGTATTCAGATGTCCACCGCTTCCTCGAAAGGACGGACTGCGGCGCCGAGCTTTTGGCACTGCCGAGGCTGCCATCGGGTTAGTAGCGTATAATACCGGCCAACTAGCATTGAGTCGTCGCTGTCTCTTTGTCGGACTGCTTTACAGACCCGACTTAGTTAAGGATGGTCGAATCGTTGGTGGTTTGATCAAGTCGATTCTGGGTCGTAGGTTGTCGGACTGGCTGAAGAAGTGGTCGCTTGCGATCAAAAGTTCCTGCTGCACGCATTCCACTCAATAGCGCGTGTTACAGCGCATAGCCGGGGGGCTTCTTTTGTGAATACGTCAGGCCCTCGGCTTAATGTGCCGACAAAAAGCACTTGGTCCAAGAAGTGTTGGGTAGCAGTTTCTCCAACGAAAGCCTTGCAAAACCCTCGACTGCGGTGGAGTTGTCTCTAGTGATTGCAGGGAAGGCGGTTAGGTGTGGAGTGAATTGGGCGACCTTGCCGGGATCGAAGTTGAGATTGTGCAGGGAAGCAGGGGCAGACGAGCAAGGGCAGTTGGGGGACGTGGGCCGATTCTGGCGCGCCAGAGGCATTGGATGTCGACCAATTGGCCAAGTCGTTCTTTGGACACCGCAAAGTGGTATCGGCTGGTTGGAACCGCTGCTTCAAGGCTCGAGCGGCTGGACACTGGCGTGAGCGATAGAGTGCAGGGCCAGCAGCGCAGGCGGTTCGACCGGCTGACAGTCGAGTCCGGTCTCCAGGATCGACTTCAGACTGATCGCAGCGACATCGCGATAAGTGGTAGGTAATGAGAATCCTTTTCATTTCAAATGGCTATCCTCCGCATCGTTGGGCTGGTACTGAAACATATACAGCGGGCATCGCTGAACAACTCCAGCGTCGTGGACATGAGATCACAGTTCTATGTGCAGGGGATTGGGAAGACGGGTCCCAGTACTGGAATGGCTATTCCGATGATGTTTACCATCAAGTCCCTGTGCGACGGCTGAACTTTAATTGGACTCGATCCGTTGATCCGAATGGCTACCTTTATGACAACCCCGTAGTGGCCGCCTATTTGACAAGATACTTGCAGGAAATGCAGCCTGATTTGGTGCACGTGACTTCCTGCGAGACTCTTTCAGCCAGTGTTCTAAGGGTCGCACACACCGCTGGGATCCCATTGGTGCTATCTTTAACTGATTTCTGGTTTCTTTGTCCACGGATTACTCTGCTGACAAGCTCCCGCTCTAACTGTGACGGTGTGACGACCCCATGGGACTGTCTGCGTTGCCAGTTACTGCATCAGAAAGCCTATCGCTGGGCCAGGCGCTTTTTATCTGAAGACGCCACATCACAGCTGTTAATGCGAGTCAGTCGTTATCCCGGACTCACTCGGCAGCGCGGCTTGCGGGGCGTGGGGGTAGACATGTCTGCCCGAAAGGCATTTTTGCGTCAAGCGCTAGATTTACCTAACCAAGTGCTCACTGCTTCCACTTTTGTCCGGGATACATTTGTCAAAAACGGCGCGCGCACGGACATCAGGCTTCACCATTATGGTCATGACCTTTCCTGGTTGGCCAGTTACCGCGGCAAGACACCATCCAGGCTGCTGCGAATTGGGTTCATCGGCCAGATGGTTGAGGAAAAGGGAGTTCATGTCCTTCTAGAGGCCGTTCGGTTGATGCAGGAAGACTATCGCGAAAAGTTCAGCGTGGTTGTCTATGGAGACTTGGACAAGAAACCGGAATATGGCAACCGGCTGCTACAGATGGCCACAAAAACACCGAATGTTGAATTTAGGGGGATTTATCCACACGACAAGAGCGCTGAGGTCTTTGCAGAGATCGACGTTCTGGCGGTTCCGTCTCTGTGGTATGACTTTCCGTTAATCATCCATGAAGCGTTCGCCAGCGGAACTCCGGTGATTGCTTCAGACCTTGGTAGCATGGCTGAGGTGATTACTCACGACGTTAATGGCTTATTGTTCGAACCAGACAATAGTGATGATTTGACTGTGCAGTGTCGGCGCATCATCTGCGAGCCAACCCTCCTTAAGCGACTATGCAGCGGAATACCGAAGGTCAAGACCGTTGATGAAGAAGTCGATGAGATCGAAAGCTTATATGCAGATCTCCTTCTGCCGAAAGAGTGCGGCACTTCACGGCCTCTGACAGATGGAGAACCTCAACTTGGTCGGGACCATGCGTAAGGTATACGAAGAGATCTGTGGTAATGGAAATCAGGTAAGACGCAGCTTAGGGACCATAAGGCCGTGGGTAGCGGGATAGGTGGGGCAATGTTGGTAAACACGCCTTCGCTGCCGGTCGTCCCTCCTGATGGAGAAGTCATTCTGAGCTCGGTAGTGCATTGAAATGGACTGGCGCAAACGAGGGGCATTGTGTCCAGCATGCCGTTAACGGCGAGTGTCTGGGTGGTGATCTGGACACTGTGGGAACCGCTGAGGTCAAGGCGTTTAACCTTGCACCAGGTGGAGGCAGTGCGAATGTCCAGTTGTTCACGATCAACAAAGGCGATGCTGAGCGCCGGTAGCATCAGTGTTACTATGCCAAGGCTTGACAAGGAGCCATGACTGTGACGGTGAACGGGAGTGATGTCGTGAATGGCTCGCTTGTTTCGTTCGACCAAGGTAGACCGACCCACCAGCTGCGTTTCAGGGACCCAGTTGAGCGCGGCCGTTCGAGTTTCCGATGCTTCCTGAAACGGAACGGTTCAGATGACGGTGTTTAATCCGAGCCCAAGCGCCGGCACCTTCAATCCGGCGCCTTTGACCGCAAAGAAGCTCTTAGCTGGCAACAAACACACCAAACGTACGGTAAGCTCAATAGGTTGGTAGCGCCTTCTACTCTACCACTGAAGGCAACATACTAAAGTACGCAAGCGGCTGCTCGCAAAGCACTTTACGGGAAGACCTGCCTTGGAAAAGGTACGGCACGAGGCCTGTCTGGTTGCGACTCTGAATGAAGATCGACGACAAAGGAGGTCGTAAGAGCATCTTATGAGAACGCTGGTCACAGGCGGTGCAGGCTTTATCGGCTCACACGTCACTGAGGAACTGGTTACAGCCGGTCATGACGTTGTGGTGCTCGATGATTTGAGTGGCGGCTTCATCGACAACGTTCCTGGAGGAGTAAGGTTTGTCCAGGGAAGCATTGATGACGCCGAGCTGGTAAGTAAGGTTTTCGGGTTGGAGAAATTCGATTACGTCTTTCACCTAGCCGCTTATGCGGCGGAGGGGCTGAGTCACTACATCAAGCGGTTCAATTACACTAACAACCTGATCGGTAGTGTAAATCTGATCAACGCGTCGATTAACAACGGAGTAAAGTGTTTTGTCTTCACATCCTCGATTGCAGTGTATGGCAGCAGTCCAGAACTGCCCATGACTGAAGAGACATCCGCACATCCCGAAGATTCGTATGGAATCGCAAAGCTTGCGGTGGAGCAGGAACTTAAGGTGTGTAAAGAAATCTTCGGTCTGGACTACATTATTTTTCGGCCTCACAACGTGTACGGCGAACGCCAAAATATCGGCGACAAGTATCGTAACGTCGTTGGGATCTTCATGAATCAGATTCTACAGAACAAGCCGATGAGTGTGTTTGGCGACGGCAGCCAAACCCGGGCCTTCAGCTATATCGGTGACGTGGCCCCGCTCATCGCAAAGGCCATCGACGTGCCGAAAGCCTATAATCAGGTATTCAACATTGGTGCGGACCAACCATATAGCGTCAACGAACTGGCGCTGGCCGTTGCCCGCGCCATGCAGGTCCATCCACAAATAGTGCACTTGCCCGCCAGAAGTGAAGTGATCAATGCGTTCTCGTCTCATGAGAAGGTCGAGTCTGTATTCGGCGGCCGCGAGAGTTATTCCCTTGACGAAGGTCTGAGTCGAATGGCGAAGTGGGTCAGGAAGCATGGTGCGCGAAGCAGTCTGGAGTTTGAAGGGATTGAAGTGATGAAGAACTTCCCCAAGGCCTGGATGCAGGAAAAAGTGGTGGCAGTGGGGTAGGAGCGTGCTCAGACAAGGTGGAGCATGGTTGATCTCTTCTACGCGTCAGGACGATGCGTGCTCCATGCGTACCGACCAAACTGCGGAAAAAGCTGGCCGAGGGTCTAACGTCATCTCTGAGCCGGCGTAACGATTACAGGCGCGCTAACATCAGAGGTTCATAGCTCTCCGAGGTACTTGGGGGCGACCCGTCATCTGGTCCCACAAACTGGGTACGCTGAGGCGGGAAGGAATCAGTGTGTTGTGGTTCCCCGGGTTGACGAAGCAGTCTTCTATCGATTCTTCAAGTGCGAGAACCGAGTGTCAGGCTCTGCTGAGGCGTGACGTAGAACCGGATTGTAACAGACGTTTCGGCATAGAACCTGGCACATCATTTGCGCTGTGTTCTGAGTTGTTGGAGCGCCACCGATACTTTCGCGCGGGCGCACCATGAGTGTTGGTTGCGGAACCCAGGAGACACGATGTCTCAACCTTTGCTTATTTCAGTCGTACTGAATTCCAACCGACGCGACGATGCGCTCGAGTGCCTGGCTTCGTTGGAAGGAAGCACTTATGACAATCAGAAAACAATTGTGCTAGACAACGGGTCGTCAGATGGTTCGGTAGCCGCGATTCGAGCGAGTTTTCCTGCAGTGCAGATCATCGAACTGGTTGACAATCGCGGTTATGCTGGCAACAACAATGTCGGCATCCAAATAGCGCAGGCTCAAGGAGCGGAGTGGATCTTTGTTTTGAACGAAGACACGGTTCTAGCCCCAGATTGCTTGGAACAATTGGTGGCGGCGGGTGAGAAGGACCCACGAATCGGCATCCTTGGCCCGATGGTGTATCACCACGATGAACCTGAAGTGATTCAATCGGCAGGCGGCAGGATAGGCCGTTATTGGGAGTCGTTGCATCTGGGCCAGAATGAGCTAGACGCAGGACAGTTCTCAGAGCCGCATCGAGTCGACTGGATATCCGGATGTGGAATCATGGTTCGCCGTGAGGTGATTGAAGAAATCGGGGTGATCGACGAGCGTTACTTCTACTATTGGGAGGAAACCGAATGGTGCTTACGAGCTGCCAGAGCCGGCTGGTGGATTGTGCATGTTCCAGCCGCGAACCTTTGGCACAAAGGAGTCCAACGTGACTATCGTCCGAAACCGACCGTAACCTATTACGCTACAAGGAATCGCTTGCTAACTCTCGCCAAGCAAAGGGCATCGATCATGACCTGGGTGATGGTATGGTTGCAGATTGTACGGACTCTGACGAGTTGGGCCATTCGACCGAAATGGCGCTCCATGAGCCAACATAGGAAAGCCATGTGGCGCGGCGCGGTGGATTTCCTCTGTGAGCGTTGGGGAGGACCGGTACGATTGTGAATTATGGTGTGAGTGAAGTGTTTTGCTGATTATCTAGCTGACGTGTTGTCGAGCTATTTGAATGAACACAGTGAGGTTAAGATCGAATTCACATTGTGGAGGTAAACAGTGCAACAATCAGTGAGTGTCGCTGAGCAAGAACCTGAAGTCTGTAGGGGTTCGGTCCCTGATTTCTCAGTCGTGATCGTGTGCAGAAACAATAAGGTCTATCTTGAACCTTGCCTCGAGTCACTTTACCGGGGTAATGTGCGCACCCGATTCGATGTAGTAGTGGTGGACAATGGTTCTTCCGATGGCACGCCGACCATGGTGCGAGATAGCTTCCCAAGAGTGCAACTGATTCAGAACGATCACAATGCAGGCCTCAGTGCGGCCACTAATCAGGGCATTTCAGCGACACGAGGCAGGTATGTTCTTTTGCTCAACGACGACACCATCGTGAACGCAACTTCGTTGGACAGCCTGGTGCAGTATTTGGAGGACCACCCTGAAGTGGCGGGTGTTGGGGGAAAACTTCTAAATGCCGATGGAACGGTTCAGTCCTGCTACAACAGATTCTCGACGCTTCGAGAGGAGTTCCTAGTGGCGACGCGCTTGGGCGAACTCTTCAGAGAAGGTTATCCAGCCACCACCAAAGATAACGAACGTAGGGTGGTCGACTGGATTGGTTCAGCGTGCCTGATGTTGCGTCGGTCAGCCCTTGATGAAGTCGGCCTGCTCGACGAAGAGTACTTCATCTACGGAGATGAGGCGGATTTGCAGTATCGGCTGAACCAGGCGGGCTGGCAGATCTGCTATATCCCGCATGCTTCAACTGTTCATTATGGTGGGCGGAGCATGAATCGGTGGAGCCGTCGGAAGATGGTCTATCGCGGTAAGCTTCTTTTTTATAGAAAGAACTACGGAGCTGTGAGGACCACGACACTGCGACTCATGTTTGGTGCATTGAGTGTACTCAAAATGCTGTTCTGGAGCTTTGCGCTTGCGGTGCGCCCTTGGCGGAGAAGAGCGGTAAAGGAATTGAGGTCAAACCGCGATGTCGTTGAGGTGTGCCGCTGTCTGTCCTGAGGCGTGGTTTCAACCAGAGATGAATTGCGATGAAAGTAGGCGTGTGAAGAGAATGCCGACCGGAGTTGATCGAGGTATGAACAGATGGGTCGACGAGGATGACTTGATCACAGTTAACCGGCTGTCTCCGGCTCAAGACCTTCGGAGATGTACATGAGCGGGTCAGTCGGACGTATCACGCTAATCGTGCTCGATAGCGTCGGCTGTGGGGATGCGCCAGATGCAGCAGAATATGGCGATGCCGGGGCAAACACGTTAGGAAACATCGCACAGCTGGTAGGGGGACTCCACCTACCCAACATGGAAAGTCTTGGATTAGGAAATGTTGTTGAGATCCAGGGTGTGCGTTCCGTTCAGGGCGGCTGTGGTGCTTACGGCCGCCTAACTGAAGTGAGCGCCGGTAAAGATACAACTACTGGCCACTGGGAACTCGCTGGCGTGGTACTCCAGCAACCTTTCCCTACCTACCCGAAAGGCTTCCCTACGCGGTTGATTCAGCGGTTCGAAGAGCTCATTGGCCGACCAACACTCGGGAACTACCCCGCCTCAGGGACCGAAATCATCAAAGAGCTTGGGGAAGAGCACCTGCGTACCGGTTGGCCGATCATATACACCTCGGCCGACAGTGTGTTTCAAATTGCTGCCCACGAAGAGGTGATTCCCGTTGGTGACCTCTATCGAATGTGTACGCAAGCGCGTGCTATTCTGACGGGCGAGCATGCCGTGGGTAGAGTCATCGCCCGCCCTTTTGTGGGACAGCACGGAAAGTTTCGCCGTACCGAACGACGTAAGGACTTCAGCCTCGAGCCACCGGAGGACACCATTCTGGACGCTGTCAAGGAAGCCGGATTGAGTGTTATGGGTGTGGGGAAGATCGAAGACATCTTTGCAAATCGGGGGCTGACGCACAGCAAGCACACCGGCAACAACATGGCCGGTGTGGATGCCATCATTGAGTTTCTTGAAGTATCACAAGATGGGCTGATCTTCGCGAACTTGGTCGACTTTGACTCTTTGTATGGGCATCGAAATAACGCCGTCGGCTACGCTGAAGCACTTGAAGCCTTTGATCGGCGCCTTTCCGAGTTGATGCGTAGGATGGGAAAACGGGACGTATTGATCATCACCGCCGATCATGGCAATGACCCGACGAAAGCTGGAACCGACCACACACGCGAGCGTGTTCCGATTCTTGTCTACGGGATTCCCGTTGAATGGGATTGCCAGCTGGGAACGCGCCCCTGCTTTGCCGACCTCGCAGCGACCGTTGCGGACTTACTGGGTGTGGCGTGGCGGGGTGCAGGCAGTTCTTTTGCCCAGGATTTGCTGGTCTAAGCCTTGATCTTACTAGATGGCGCACCTGGTATCCTGGCAATCATAGGGAGAGCTTAGCGTTGTTCAGCAAACCCCGCGCGTTTTGAGTCTTCACCAGCACCGAGTCCTGAGCAGGACAAGTTTCACCTCATCAACTCACTAGTGTGTCCTACCTACCATGGTCAAGACGACAGCTAACGGAACTCTGGCGCCACTAGACTCACCTTCAGAGAGAGTGTTCTTGGGCGCGGTAGTAGTTGTTGCCGTGACATTGCGCCTGGGCTCCGCTCTTTATCACGGTAACGCAGTTACAGCCTTACCCGGGATTTGGGATCAGATCTCCTATGATGGTTTGGCACAGCGCGTGGTCGACGGCCACGGCTTCAGTTTCGGAGAAGGTCACTGGCCGGCAACTCAGGCGGGTGAACCCACGGCCCACTGGAGTTATCTTTACACCTTGTACCTGGTCGCCATCTATTCCGTGTTCGGTCACCAGCCACTCATTGCCCGGCTCATACAAGCCGTCGTCTCTGGATTCCTACATACCTGGCTGGTCTGGAGGTTGGGTCGCCGAGTGTTTGGCGTCCAGACAGGGCTGGCAGCCGCTTCCTTGAGTGCGGTGTATCTTTACTTTGTCTACTATGCGGGGGGCTTGCTGACCGAGACGTTCTACTTCTTGGGCGTCTTGTGGGTATTTGATGCCGCGTTGCGATTGGCTGACAAGAACACACGGATAAAGGACGAATCCTCGAGGCAGAAGCGAGGCTGGCTTCCATGGGTGGAATTGGGGCTGGCAATTGGAACAACGGTCTTGCTTCGCCAGGTGTTTGTGCTTTTTGTCCCATTTGTTTACATCTGGCTCTGGTGGAGCGCCTGCTCGTGTGCTCGTGTGAAGAGAAATCTGGAGCAATATGGATTCCGACGTCTTCTTCCAAGAGGACACTTAAAAGGATTCATGGCTTCCGGCCTGATCGTCGTGTTCCTGGTTGGTCCCTGGACTCTCCGTAACTACCGATCTTTTGGGACATTCGTGTTAGTCAACACCAATGCCGGATTTGCCTTCTATTGGGGGAATCATCCGATCCACGGCAGGCAGTTTATGGCACTGTTGCCGCCCGACCGCGGGTCCTACAGCGAGTTGATTCCGGAACAATTCAGGTCCTTAAACGAGGCTGAAATGGATCGAGCGCTTCTGAAGGAGGCCCTCCACAATATCGCCAAAGACCCGGTCCGCTACTTCCTACTGTCTCTGAGCCGGGCATCCGAGTACTTTAAGTTCTGGCCTTCTGAGCAGTCTTCGAGGGCCAGCAATTTGGCTCGGGTTGCATCCTTTGGTATTCTTTTGCCGTTGATGTTGCTCGGGCTGTGTACGTGTGCCGGATGGATTCGAAAGCCACAACACCCGGGTCAACGATCACAAATTATCCTGCTCCTTCTATTTATCTCCGCTTATAGTGTGATCCATTTGTTAACCTGGACATTGATCCGATACCGGCTTCCTGTGGATGTAGTGCTTATCCTCTTTGCCGGACTTGGAGCTACAGTTTCACTCCGGCAATATTCCAGCCTACGTATGAGCCGTAGGTTCCATCGAATTTACAACGTGAAATTCTTCGTAACCTCTCTAATGCATCGCCAGCTCAAATGAAGATCGGCATCGACGCCAGGTTTTTGACCCATCCGCAGGCCGGTGGGTTCAAGACCTACACGGTGAATCTCCTGAGGGCACTGGGAGAAGTCGATCGGGTTAACGAATATAGGATTTATGTAGATCGCTCACCTGTTTCGCTGGGCCTTACGAAAAGAGACAACTTCCACTACGTCACCGTTGATGGATCACTTCCTGCTTTTGGCATGCCCTTTCGAGAACAGGTTAAACTACGGTGGCGGCTTTGGAGAGACCGGCTTGATTTGAGTCACTTTCTATGCAACACCGCACCGGCTGGGTGGAACCGGCCCTTCATCCTTACCTTGCATGATACCATTCATTTGGAGAAGGCCACCGTACCGCTGCGAGTTGACGCTTTGACTAAGCTAAAACCGTTGGCGATTTCGTCATACTCCAAATGGACAATTCTCCGGAGCGCTAAATCGGCCCGCAGAATCATTACGGTATCGGACTTCGAGAAGACCCGTATCACGCGGCGCCTCAAAGTCCCTGCTGAACGCGTCTGTGTCACTCATCTTGCTCCGGACCCAGTGTTTGCGCCGGCAAGTGTCGAACAAAAGCGCAAATGGGCAAGGGAACTGACGAAGAAGTATTGTCTGCCAACCAATTTCATCTTGTCCGTCGGATATGAAACGCGGAAGAACATACCGCTGGTGATCGATGCTTTTTCTAACCTGGCAGCTGAGCATGGTGATCTCGGGCTGGTTGTGGTAGCGGCTGAAGAAAAGAAACGCCATTTGTTTGAGGCGTTGCTGCGGGAGAAGATGCTCTTGGATCGAGCTGTCGTGCTGGGTAGCATTTGTCCCGAGGAGTTGGCTGCTCTATACAGTCTTGCGAAGGTGTTGGTCTTCCCTAGTGCACGGGAAAGTTTTGGTCTGCCACCTATCGAGAGTATGGCTTGCGGCACGCCGGTGGTTGCTAGTAACGGAAGCTCACTACCTGAGATTCTTGGCAATGCAGCGATACTCGTCAGTGGGTTTGCGGTGGATTCTTGGGCTGCGGCCATCCGAAGAATTTTGCATGACCAGTCTTTTTGTTCCGATTTGATCGATCGGGGACTTAAACGCGCTCGGAAGATGACTTGGCGTCAATGTGCTCTGAAAACGCTCAACGTCTATCAGAGTGTCGCGCACGGCTGGTAGTGACGTAGCCTGCAAAGTTGGTCCAACCGCCCCTAATGCCGCGCCAGCCATTCATGGAGAAGACGTGATAATCTCATTGTATTCAATGTCTGCTCTGGTGTGGAATCTTCCAAGAGTGCCGACAACCGAGCAAGAACGGCTGAGCAGACGATTACCGCCTACGGCAGGTGGAAAAGGGACGGCTGTCAGCCCGTGACCGCCCAGCCCGACGCTGCGTTCCGACCTACCCATGCCAGTTCCCCCGATGCCCGCCACCTTGCACAATCGGCACTGTCGCGTCCAGTTCCCGCGACTACTCACTCCCCATAGCACGGTTTTTTGCCTGAGGCCGAGTTCCTTCCTTAGTTCCTCCCGAATCTCTCCTTCTTCCTGCCGTTAGCCTGGATGGTTTCTCGCCGAGGCTTTCGTTCTGCAGGTTCACGGCAAAGCGTTCAAAAGCGGAAGCACGCATGAGGCTGTCCTATTCTGCAGGGGCGTTTGCAGCTGCAATCATACAGATACTAATCTAAACTTCAGCATCGCTGCATGCTTGGAGGAGAAACGATGCGGCCCGCTCGATCCTTTCCGAAGGAAGCCCACCAGCAATTGCAGGAGGCTCTCAAGCGAGCCAAGACGAAAGCCGCCTTCCAACGAATTCAGTGCCTCTGGCTGCGCGCTTCACTGGGGCTCACTGCCGATCAAGTTGCGACAGCAGTGGGTTGGGAACCGGCATCGGTCCGACGGCTGCAAGCGCAGTACCTTAAGGATGGAGAGAAGGTGCTGCAAGCCGTAGGTCGGGGTGGCCGCCGAAACCAGAATCTGACCGTTGTCCAAGAACGCCAGCTATTGAGGGGATGCAGCGCCCAGGGCGGGACTCCGGATGTGAACGGCATTAAGCGCGCCTATGAACAACTCATTGGCCATTCGGTTCCCAAAAGCACGATCTATCGGATGCTGGCTCGTCATGGCTGGCGCAGGACTCCGGCGGGCCGCCGTGGTCCTCGGGTGGGCCAAGAACGGGAGCTACCTTGATCAACGACCAACAAGACGGGGATGCAAAGAAACGCACACCCCCGACTGACGTTCCTCAGGAAGGTCGTCTTGTAGGGTTGTGAGCAGAATAGGTCAGGAGGGGCTACGGATGTTGTAATTCGGTATTGGCCGTTGTGATAGACCGTCTGTTCAACGAATCTCCCCGAGAATCCACTCGCCAAGAGGTCGCTTCAACGACGCGTCTAAGTTCGTTGTTAATAGCTGTTTGAATGCAACTAGAGAAGGAAGGAGAGTCCGCATAGGGGCGCACCCAGTTACCCTAATGTAATTTGTATTTCGATTTGCGCCTCAAAGAAGAATGGAGAAGGAAGTACGACTTTTGTGACAGCTGCCTGCTGGGCACGTACTTCGTAAGGTCTAGCAGCAGCAGTCCATGGTTTATGGCAAATCGGCTCCGCCGATGTGCAACGCGATCAATGGGCCCGGAGGTGGAAATCAAACTGCTACGACCCGGTTGATTCTGGAGCGATCAATCTGAGGCTGCTAGTCGTATCGAAACCAATATGACGTCGACAAGGGGCTTTCGTTTTAAAGGGACGGTATGAACCGGTTACTACAAAGGGCACAAGGCCATGTGCCGCTTCACCAGATCGAAGGAAGAGGCCGACACCGAGTTCACGTCTTGTGGACCAGTTTTCTGCTTTTCTTAGTCTTCGCCACGAGCTTACGCGGCTTAGCCCAGACAAATTCTCCCGGCTGGACGATGCTGGGTGCCAATCCGCAAAGAACATCTTCGGTGGCGGATGAAATACGGGGCAATTTGAAACCCGTGTGGTACCGGCCCATTGAGCCGTACATCAATTACAAAGTGCAAGTGATTGCTGCCGATGGCAAGTTGTTCGTCTCGACTGCGCGGGGAATGTATTGTCTGGATGCGAACAGCGGGGCCGTGCTGTGGGTGTACCCAACAGAAATACCTCTGGGACATTCGCCCACCTACAGCAATGGGAAGTTGTATGTTGGAAGCTACGACCGCACCATTCACTGCGTGGATGCTGTAACAGGCAAAAGAGTGACGGGATGGAATCCATATGTGGCGCTAGCAGGGTTCGAAACGAATCCGGTGGTTGTTAATAGCCGAGTATATGCCGGTAATCGTGACGGCTATTTCTACTGTCTGGATGCCACAACCGGCGCGCTTGTTTGGCGATTCAAAACTGGGGCCGCCATTCGAAACTCGGCGGCAATGGATGCACAAGGTGTCATCTACTTCGCGTCGGAGGATTTGTACGCCTACGCCTTGAAGGATTTGGGAGGAACATACCAGCAGGTGTGGAAATCAGCCAAGATGCTGGGCGACACGTTTGCCAGCTACTGGCCTGTTGTCTACCAAAACTGGGTGATCTTTTCAGGTGGTATGGGTTATTTCGGAGCGCCTCCTTATGGCAGTGTTCCGAGCCAGCTTCCTTGGGATGAAAAGAACGATATTAATGCGGACCTCAGCTTGAGCACGGGGACGGTAGCGGGCGACTGGGCTCCTGGGACGGTCACTATGGACGCCTCGCCGGTCCTTCAATACTACGAAAATAAACCCCATCGTCGCCGAGTGTTTATGCTGAACCGGACGGATGGTCAGGAATACAGGTTCGACACGGACGGCGATGGACGTTCTGAATATGCTCCTTTCACGTTTTCAGGCATTACTCAAAGCGGGAGCAAGTACCCCCCGGTGGTCGGGAATGACGGTGTGCTTTATACGGATGTTGATGTAATTGCAACCAGCAACTATTGGACCCCATCCAGTGCTTTGGTCGGCTGGAAAGTTGGCACGAAATACATCAGCCGGATCATGGATTGGGGGAAGACGGCACAATCCGCCGATGAACCCATGGCATTTTCGATAGGAGGAAAACTTGCTTACTGGAATCTGTGCTGTGACAGGGAGAGCGGTAGCTTTGACCTAACGATTCCGTTCGGCCAGCCAAACCGGTGGTGGCTGTTTTGGGCATACAATGGCCGGTTTTCTCTCTTTCCCAACTATGAACCGATGTATTACCAGGACGACATGGATGGCTGGGGAGTCTACGGGAGCGCACAAGGAATTTACGGTAAACACGGTGTCCAGAATCCATGGGTGCCATACAATGGAAAACTGTACCGTCAGATGGGCAATGCGATCATTGCGATGTCTCCTACCGGCGCGGCTACAAGCCCGCTGCCGATAGCGGCGACTGTGGCCGTGACTGACACGGTTCCCACTCCCTCACTATCGGAACTGAAGCAGCGCCTGGAAGAAGAAATTCAGAAAATAGTCACAGCGGGGCACCTCAAGCCAGGTCTCTTCAAAGCCAACATTGGTGAGGGGGTGCTCAACGGGAATGGCAATGGAAGTGGAATGGATCAGGGGACGTTTTACTTCTCTAGCCCAGGCGATACAATCTACACGTTACTGAGAGCGTTGCCTCAATTGTCTACAACAACACAGACACAACTGCGTGCGTACATCCAAAGCGAAATGGCAAATTATTCGCTCGATACCTATGCCTACGTGGGGCACATCGATGGGAGTCCTCGGCAGGCGGCTGTCGTTCCGCCTGAGCACGCGGCACAGTTTGCCATTGGTAAGCAGACCAATGTGGTTAACAACTACCCGTGGAATTTTCCGATGATTAATTTCTACGCGGCATGGAAATACGCTCAGGTATTTCCTTCTGAAGCCACGAAACTGTACAACAATCTGAAGTCCAAGATTACGGTGCCCAGCAAAGTCTCGGATAGTAAACTACTGAGTACTACTCAGACTCTTAATGCATACTTAGCAGGGTACCGTGGCTATCTTGAGCTTGAGAAAATGGTCGGCCAACCGGAGTCTACGAATGTCAAAAATGAGTACAACCGTCTACTGAGTCTGCGAATCAACAATTTTTCGGTGGATGCACCGTTTTCAGTCATTAGCATCGACGGAAGTGATTATACAAACTATGGTATGAATATGCTTATGGCTCGACACTTCTTGTATATGGTGCCTGAGCTGGCAGAGGAGCTTCGGAATGCTAAGTTAAGTGCCGTACAGACTGCGGTAGATCGCATCAATCGAGTGACACCTTACTGGTTTGTTGAAGGCTATGACAGCACCGATATCGAAGGAAGTTTTCAGCCTCTTTATGATGCTGCCATTTTTAACGCCTACGCGATGGTTCTTCGAACTCCGTATCCCAGTATTCTGAAGTACTTAGATGCTCCTGCATTTCCTGTAGGCGACCTGTTTTACATCCATAATTTAGTGTCGGTGATCGAAGCCGCGAATGCGAGTTCGACACCCGACACGGTAGCGCCTGTTATTTCAGCTGTGAGTGCCTCGTCCATAACCTCCAATTCTGCTACCATCAATTGGGGTACGAATGAGTCTAGTGACTCTCAGGTTGAGTATGGTACAACGATATCGTACGGAAGCTCAACAGTGGTAAACTCCTCTTCAGTCATCAACCATTCGGTCGGTCTATCGGGACTGCAGATGTCCACTTTGTATCACTACCGAGTGAAAAGCCGAGACGCGGCTGGCAATCTCGCTGTGTCCGGGGATTTCACTTTTGGTACGACAGGAGCTGGAGGTCCTGACCTGACAATCTCGCTGAGTCATAGCGGCAGCTTCACCCAAGGACAGACTGGCGCAACCTACTGGATGAGCGTTTCTAACGTGGGTTCTGCTGCCAGCAGTGGAACAGTGATGGCCGGCGCCACGTTGCCGATGGGTTTAATGGCGGCGGCGATCGGTGGCAGTGGCTGGAGCTGTACGCTGGCGACGGTGAGCTGTACACGGGGGGATGTGCTGGCCGCTGGAAGCAGCTATCCGACGATTACGCTCACGGTCAACGTAGCTTCTGACGCGTCCTCCAGTGTGACCAATACGGCCTCGGTCAGTGGTGGGGGGGACAGTACAAACGCCAACAACACTGCCTCCGATCCAACTACGATCAACGCATCCGGCACGGGAGCGCTGACGATCTCTAACGTGGCGGCTCCAGCTTCGGTCGGCAAGTACGACAAGTTCGAGATTTCTTTTGATATCACCGGCAGTGTAGCTAAGAACCCGCAACTGCCTTATGACGCGGCCCCACCGAATGGCATCGATCCGAACTATGATGGTTACAAAGGAATCAGTGTCGATGCTGAATTCTCTTCAGACAATTGGCAGACTGTTTTTAGGCAACCCGCCTTCTTCTACAGGTACTATGAGGATGGCGGTACCAGACCAAGCTGGGATGGACACGACCATGAATGGTACTACCCAAGTGGCAAAACGGGTTGGAAAGTTCGGTTTTCTCCCAATCAGACAGGAACGTGGCGTTACAGGCTGAAAGCCGTTGATGCCGGTGGTACTGTGACCTCTGCAGTGTATTCATTCGCAGTCAACTCGTCTGTCAAGAAGGGCTTTCTACGGGTAAGTAAAAAGGACCCGCGCTATTTTGAATTTCAAGACGGAACGCCGTTCCTGACTCCTGCGCTGGAAGCCCCGTTTGGCACCTTACTAATCGATCCCACAAGTACGAATCAAGCACGGCTCGCTGAGCAGAAGCAAAACCAGATCACTTTCAACCGAGACTGGGTAAGTCAACTCTACGGGTCTGCATGGCCGCAGTGGCTAGGAGGTCGAAACCTTTACGATAATTATCTGCCCAGACCGGGATTGGTGCCGTTCCACGATTCGATCCGAAAACGGGACGTGATGACGATGTACCTCCACTACCCGGAGGATTGGTTTGATGCTTGTCAATGGGAGGCATGGCACAACGCGCAGGCGGTTAAGCCGAACACAACCTATAAGCTCACAATCAAGTATTGGGGATACAACATTAAGGGCCCTCGAGTAGCTGGAGCCAGCCAGTTTGGCTTGGTCGGAAAACTCCACCAGGGGTGGGCTGGCAATTGCTATGAACCTGGGGTCGGGACTGTGGTCACCAACTATGGGGGCAACACATCCGATTGGGGAACCGTTGAAGGAACCTGGTATTCAGGGAGTAATCATTTTCTACCAAAAGTTTCTATGAGCCTGGAGAACGTAACCCAGGGTCAGGCCTTTGTGCTCTCGATCTCACTAAAGGAAGTGCTCGGCAACGGGCAGTATGGACCAGAAATCCTGCAGGAATCGTCCATGGAATACGAACTCACGTTTCCTGATCTTGGCCTGTACGCCATGGATAAATACATTGAGGTTGCGGAGAATTACGACGTCTACTTGAAATTGGTCCTCTCGGAGAAGAACGATCTAATCTACACCAAGCTGAACGATGACGGGACATTCGTCACTACTGAGGATAATCAGGACGGCTTCTATGGCTTAGGTCGTGGCATTAACAAGACTCGCTGGTTGCAAAGGGCTTGGTGGAGATACGCGCAGGCTCGTTGGGGGTACTCCCAGAGCATCCACTCCTGGGAACTGACGAACGAAGGAGACCCATTCCTTACCAAGCATTGGGAGATGACGGATGAGTTCGGAAAGTTCATGCATTGCGGTGCGTTTGGCGTGGACGTGGCGTCTGGGGATTCTCAACCCTGTACCTTGGAACACCCAAACCGCCACATGGTGACCACTTCGTTCTGGCACAGCTTCCCCGGATATGATCCTCAGACAGGAAATGGATTCTGGGGAAACCCCAAATACCCGAATGTGGACTATGCGGATGCCCACGCCTATATCGCAACAAGTCCCGCGCCGGATGCCGACAAGATTCAGATGCAATGGGATGCAGCCTATTTCCACCTCTGGCATAGCAAGGAATGGGGAGGCTGGAAACTTAAGTTTCCGGTTGTGCGTGGTGAAGCCGGCATGGTGCCCTACAATGGCAGTACCGACGACTGGGGAGGACTTGGGCTTCAAAAGGATACCCAAGGAATTTGGTACCACAACTACCTTTGGGCGAGTCTAGATAGTGGTGCACTGTATGAAAATTACTGGCATATTGTTAACGTATACGATCCAGGGAAATACGATCATCGACCGGCAGCGATATCGCTGAACAATTTCATAAGGGGTATTCCGCTCAATAACGGTTCCTATCAAGACCTTGGAGCGTCGGTTTCGGATTCAGCTCTCCGCGTGATAGGCCAGAAAGACCTTGTTAACGCCAACGCTCATCTGTGGATTCAAAACAAGAACCACACTTGGAAGAAAGTAGTAGACGATGTAAGCATTGCTCCGGTATCTGGTGTAATTCAACTTGGAGGCTTTGCTCCGAGCAAGATCTATACATTGGAGTGGTGGGATACCTATAGGACTACGACACAGGTGATCGCAACCCAGTCGGTCACCTCAGGGTCAGATGGAAGACTGACGATTTCGGTCGGACCGCTTGAGAGCGATATAGCCCTTAAAGTGAGCAGTGCGACCAGTTCTCCACCGCCGCCGGGCAGCCCTGACCTGATATTGAGCAAGACGCACAGTGGCAGTTTCACACAGGGCCAGACGGGAGCCATGTACACACTGGGGGTGTCGAATATAGGGACGGCGGCGACGAGCGGAAGCGTGACAGTCAGTGACAGTCTGCCGGCAGGGCTAACGGCGACGGGGATCGGTGGGCCGGGCTGGAGCTGTGTACTGGCCACGCTGAGCTGCAGCCGTTCGGATGGCTTGGGAGCTTCTTCCAGTTACCCGTCCATCACCCTGACGGTCAATGTCAGTGCCAATGCTGCCGCCAGCCTGACCAACACAGCCACGGTGAGTGGGGGAGGCGACAGTAACGCAGCCAACAACACGGCTTCCGATTTCACCATCATCAATAGTGTCCCGGTTGTCATGCTGACTCTAATTGATGCTGACGCCAGGGAGACCGGTCGGGACACCGGTGTTTTTCAGGTGGCGGTATCAGGAGGTTCGGGCGAAGCGCTGGTGGTGAGTTATGCCTTGAGCGGGAGTGCAAGCAATGGAAGTGACTATGACGTTCTGCCCGGTACAGTCACCATTCCGGCGGGAGCCCTCTCGGCAGTGATTACCGTAACGCCAAGCGATGACACTCTGGTCGAAGGCAGTGAGACGGTAACGCTCACGTTGCAGGCCAGCTCGGTTTACAGGGTAGGGGCGCCAGGCAGTGCCTCGATTACGATCTGGGACAATGACAGCACCACCATGATTTCAGACGTCACCGTGATGCCGGGATCCAAGTCAGCATATGTGTCTTGGCTGACCGATGTTCCCAGTGACTCCCAGGTCGAATACGGAACCACTACCTTCTACGGCAGCTCGACAGCGCTGGATTCAAGTCTGGTTGGCAACCACTCTGTCAAACTGAACGGACTGAAGAGTGCTACCATCTATCATTTCCGGATCAAGAGTCGAGACAGCAATGGAAACACAACGACCTCAGGGGACTACACCTTCAAGACATTACTCGGCCCTCCAGGACAGTTCCGCAAGAAATGAGGATTGGAAGTTGGATCGCTCGGTTCGATTCGTGAGACCTTCAGCAGCTGTAGAGCTTTTGACTCCCGTTTCTTCTCTGCGAGAAATCGCCGGTACCGTTTAGCTGACGTGACCTAATGGCCCGGCGCCGGAATTCGAGCAGGAGTGTTCGCCTCCACCCACTGAAGAGGCCCTGACTGTACCGAGGCGCAATTCCTGGTGAAGTGTTCCGAGGCGTGCGGGAAACCTTCTGTTTTGGTCGAGGGCTGGTCCGTGCGGTTCACATCTGGCCTCGTCGAAACGATCAGTTCCCGACTGGTCACTCCTTGCCAAGTTGTACTCCTGTAGAGCTGGTTCTGCTTCACCAGTCCCTTCGCATCTTGCAGCAAGCCATCTATTACCTTCGCAAGATCGTTCCAAACAGCCAATAGTGCCTTGACCGTTGATCTCACCTTAGGGAACCATCGCACAACGGCACTTGATCGAAACAATTTGCGGTTGACCGAGCAGGTTTTGGAGCAGACCAGGCTGAGCCACAATCCCACCGAAGCACTTGAGACGCTGTGCGTAGATCTCAGTTTGCGATTGATGTTCGCAATCTTATGGTCGCTTGGGTTCCCAAACTCGGACGATACCCTTCGATCTGATTCAGATCGAAGGTGGATCCGTTAACCAACAGCGGATCACGTCGAAATCCGTAGTGTCACAGCGCCTGGCGCCGCTTTTGGTTTTTGCCCGATACTCTTCGCTCCGGAGACGAAGCCAGCGCAGACCCATCTGATTCTCACAATTGAGAGGAGAACAAGAAAGTCATGGTTACGCGAGTACTTCTGGTTGGTCCGGTAGACAAGGAGATCGAAGGTCTAAGGGATTCTCTCGAACACGCTGGATTCCACACCATGATTGCTCAAGACGGGATTCAGGGCCTTGAAGTCGGCTGTCAGTTCCAACCGCACCTCGTGATTACAGAGGTTCCACTACCCCGCTTGAGCGGGTTAGAGCTATCGTCTCGGATCTGTAAGGGACAGGCCGGATTCAACGCACAGGTGGTGTTTTATACCTGGAGCTACCGGGACCAACGGTCGAGACAGGAAGCTGTCAGTGAGTACGGCGCAGTGCAGTATTTTGTGAAACCCTTTCAGAGGGACTCAGTTGTAAAAACAGCGATAGAGGTTGTGGGCGAAAGCGGCTCTGGAATTGTAAAGCCGAGAGAGAAACGGGTAAGAGGTCGATCCCTCGCTGGAGAGTGCGAACACGGGAAAGACATAGAACGAGCTTCGGAAGTTTTACGCAGAGAGGAAACGTCGACTGAGAATCCAAGTTCAGAGGAGATGCACGCATCAGCTCAGCCTGCGGATGATACTCAAAAGCGAAAGCCCGAAAGTCGGATGTGTCGACCGAGTCTTCTCGAAAGTACGTTGGATGCCCAAGGAGGCGCAACTGGGATCGGTTCGAGGGATGATACCAATCTACTCCAGAAGAGTGAGAATGGTGTGGTTTCTGCGTCAGAACCACGCGACGGAAGGTATTCGCCGAAAAGTGAGCTGCCCGGTGATGACTGGATACCGTCTGCCGCTGCACCGACGGCTCTTTCTGTTCAACCGAGCGATCGTCAGTCTGGAACGGACTTACGGCAGGGAGCGCTTTTTCAGAGAAAGGAGCATAGAGAATCCACCGCACCTGAGGTGAGTGTGACAGACAAGAGACGATTTACCGAGCAGAGCGAAACGCGTCAGACTCCTTCTTCGATTGTAGAAGCGCAGGAGGTTGATCCTGCCGTGCTTCTGGGAGGACAGAAATTCTCAATGGACCAAGGGGAGCCAGGTGCTAACCCACATCCTTGGGCAGACTATGCGCTGATGCAACCTCAGGATATCGCTGAGAATGGCTTCACGCGAGAACTGGGTTCCAAACGACGAGTCGAGGTGCTCGTAAGCTCAGTGCTTGTGGTGTTCTTGGGATGTGTGTTTCTAATAAGATTTTACTTTTCTGCTAAAAGTGGTCCGGAAGATCTCGCCGAGTGGGCTGCTTCCAGTGCGCCAGAGCAAGAAGAGGTACATCGTGTAAGGGCGTCCGACCACGGTGCAGTTGAAGAGATGGTGAAACTCTTGAAGGATTCGAAACGTCAGCTGTTCGTCGAAAAAGTTAGTCCTGAAACTGGCCGGAAAGTGCTCACAAACCAGGGTCCAAAGTCGGCAGGTTCGCTCGAGTTAGCAATTCATGACATTAGTCCTACGGAAAGACAGCCACTCAAGTCGGGCATGGTACGCCCGTCAGTGTCCAACGATGATCTAGCAGGCATGGGGTCCAAATCCTACCTGGTCCGCATTGAGCTAAATGAACAGGGGAAGGTTGTAACGGCCAACGTGTTGGACCCGAAGGCCGATATGTCTTTTCCGAGGGAAATCCTCGAGACGGTTCGCAGCTGGCAATTCTCCCCCCGGGAAGGTGCCCAGCGTGGTCCCTGGGTCAAGTATTTCAGCTTCAAGGCCCAGAAGCAGTCAAACTAGCGGCGGGTTCCACGGCGCTTATCCTGACTCGCCACAGATTCTCACCACACTTCTAGTTCTGTGGGGGTAACTACGATCCACTCTAGACCCTGCGAGTCTCAAGCTGGGCCGGTTAGGGGAGGGTTCGCTTGCTCGCCTTCGGTCCTCTCCCAGCTTGCCTGGAGGGTTGGCTCAATCCTAGTGGGTCATTTTGCATGCCTGATTTCACTCAAGAGTGCAGGGAGGCAGAAGGTGATGAAAGGGAGATTGCTGAGGGTGGCTGCGGCGTCAGGTGTCGTGGTTTTGGGGATGCTGTGTGGAAAGGTGAGTCACGCAGGGGGGCCGTTAAGAGGGCACCCGAGCAATCCGATACTTCACCGATGACACGGGTCAGGCGATCTACTTGACCGGCTCGCATACCTGGAATAGCCGTCAGGACATCGGCAGCACCGTTTTTGATTACACGGGCTATCTTAATGCGCTTCAAGGGTACAACCATAATTCTGCACGGATGTTTGTGTGGGAACAAGCCAAAGGTATTACGGAACAGAATCTGACTAACCCCAATGCCACTTGGACTCCAGTGATTTACGCTAGGACGGGGCCTGGAGCAGCGGCTGATGGTGGTCTCACATTTGATGTGACTCAGTTCAATCAGGCTTTTTTTGATCGGTTGCGCCAACGTGTGATGGAAGCCCAATCTCGTGGAATCTATATTGCCGTTCAGCTATTTGATGGTTGGAGCGTGGCCCACAAATCCGGGGGTGTGAATCCTTGGACCTATCATCCCTTCAATAAGAATAACAACATCAACAACATTAATGGAGACCCGAATAATGACGAACAGGGTTATGAGACGGAGAACTTAAGCATCCCGGCAATCATCAGTCTGCAGGAGGCTTACGTTCGCAAGGTGATTGATAGCGACAACGACTGGGACAACGTTCTTTATGAAATTGCTAATGAGCCAGATGGTTGTCAGAGCCCAAACGCGGTTGGCTGGGACAATCATATGGTCGATCTGGTTCACAGCTATGAAGACACGAAAGCCAAGCACGACCGTCAGCGTTACTTTCTCACTGGCTTCGACCACGTGGTATAAGCAAATCCGAGCAAGACCGGCAGCGCGCACGGAGCAGATGGTCTTCAGGTGGGTCGGTCTCATGGAGCTACGTTTCGTCGTGCTTTGATCAACCGTAGAATTTTCCCTTGGCAGAGATCAGAGCTGGAGATCTTGTGGTAGTAGGTATAATCTACGCAGTGAAGCTGAAGACTGCGAACGTAGTGAGAGACGCGGTTCTTGAAGATATATTGGCTAGTAGGATTGAGTTGACCATGTCGAATTCAGTCTATCGGGAGTCTGTTTCTTCATATCCGCCCTTGGTGAATCTCCTGGTTAGGGGTGAGGAAGCGGATCGACTCAGAGCCTACGCTGCATCCTTGCCCTCGATCCAGATTTCGGATCGCTGCGTTTGTGACTTAGAACTGCTGGCAACGGGGGGATTCTCGCCTTTGACTCAATTTCTGGGCGAGGAGGACTATCTCCATGTGGTCGGCGACATGAGGCTGCGCAACGGCTGCCTCTGGCCTATTCCGATCACACTCCCGGTGAGCGCTGAAGCACCCATCTCACTGGATCGGGAAATAACGCTGTGCAATTCCAAGAACGAGCCGATGGCGGTCATGAGGGTGGAAGAGATATACCGCTGGGATTGGAGGGAGTATGCACAGGCCGTATTGGGGACGCTCGATCATCGTCATCCCTTGGTGCCGGAGTTGGAGGAATGGGGGCCGCTCAACATATCGGGTCGGTTGAGAGTTTTTGAGCTTCCGAAACACCATGATTTTCGTTCGCTGCGGCTGAGGCCCCAAGAGACTCGGGCCAAACTGGCATCTCTGGGCTACTCCAACGTGGTGGCATTTCAAACCCGAAATCCGCTGCACCGGGTGCATGAGGAACTCTTGAGGCGGGCGATTCGGGAAATCGACGGGTCGGTTTTGTTGCACCCGGCGGTTGGCCTCACGAAGCCCGGGGATATCGACTACTTCACGCGAGTTCGTTCTTATCGAGTCTTCACCGAGCACTGGAATGATTCCGGTCGCATCGTATTGGCGTTGGTGCCCCTTGCCATGAGGCTTGCGGGACCTCGGGAGGCGCTTTGGCACGCCATCATCAGACGAAACTATGGTGCGAACCACCTCATTCTGGGAAGAGACCATGCGAGTCCCGGTGTCGATTCCAAAGGCAACCCGTTTTACGGTCCGTACGATGCTCACGAATTGGTGGAGAAACACCAGCAGGAGCTGGGAATCAAGGTGCTCCCTTTTCGCGAATTTGTGTACCTGCCTGAAGAAGATCGCTACGAAGAGGTTTCAAAAGTTCCACCGGAGATGCGGGTGACGTCGATTTCTGGCACGCAGGTCCGGGAACAGTATTTGAGCAATGGCAGGCGCTTGCCGGCCTGGTTTACCCGTTCCGAGGTGGCTGAGATTCTTGAAGAAGTCTATCCGCCCAAACATCGTCGTGGTGTTTGTATCTGGTTCACCGGCTTGAGCGGATCCGGCAAATCGACGACCGCAGAAGTTTTGACTGTGCTATTGCTGGAGCACGGACGGCAGGTGACCCTTTTGGACGGCGATATTGTGCGGACTCATCTCTCGAAAGGCCTGGGCTTCAGCAAGGAAGATCGCAACATCAACATTCGCCGCATCGGCTTTGTTGCGGCCGAAATCGTTCGGCATGGCGGAGTCGTGATCTGCGCGGCAGTCAGCCCTTACCGGGCGACCAGAAACGAAGTCCGCAACATGGTGGGAGACGAGCATTTTGTTGAGGTCTTCGTGGATACTCCCCTGGAGATCTGCGAACAAAGGGACACCAAAGGTCTGTATGCCAAAGCCCGCCGAGGGGATATCAAGGGATTCACCGGTATTGACGACCCGTACGAGCCTCCCGTCCAACCCGAACTGGTGCTGGATACGACCCGACTCGCTGCTGAGCAGAATGCCGTGATCCTGCTGGATTACCTGATCAAGAAAGGGTTTGTTCGTACCCTGGACGATCCGGCGAAACCGGAAGAACAAAGCGGGGCGTAGGATTCTTGCTGTCTCTGATCATCTGATCGAGAAGTTCGTCGGGTTGCAGGTTGTGGAGTTTTTCGCTCGTGTCCGCTTGTGAGACCAACGTCCGCAATACTACGATCTCCTTTCAGTGCGTTTCCTGACACAGTCCAGGAGGGCGCGCCGATGCCTTCATGGTTTACCCGGCTGGAAATCTGCTTCTCGCCCGCCCGCAGCTCCATTCACACCCACCGCTCTTGCCCACGGCTCTGCCGAGCCTTCCCTCAACAAGCCAAAGCAGTCCTTAACTGACTAGCTCTCGAGCCAGATGAGCTGCCGCTCCCGCGGTGGCAGCGTAGCCGTCTGCACCGATCTGTTTGGCAAACTCGGGGGTGAGGGGTGCCCCGCCTACCATGACCTTGACGGAAGAGCGCAGTCCAGCACTGGCCAGCGCTTCAATAACCCCTTTCATCGAGGGCATGGTGGTGGTCAGCAAAGCGGAGAGCGCTACCACGTGGGCATTCTCGTCCTTCGCCGTTTGAACAAACCGTTCGGCTGAGACATCGGTCCCCAGATCGACGACCTCGAAGCCGGCGCCTTCCAGCATGGCCCCCACTAAATTCTTGCCGATGTCGTGGAGATCGCCCTTGACCGTCCCGATCAGGACCTTGCCTTTGCCGGACACCCCGCCTTTCCCGAGGTGGGGGCGGAGCACTTCCAGAGCGCTTTTCATGGCCCGCGCTGAGATCAGCATCTCCGGAACAAAGTATTCGTGACATTCGAATCGGCGTCCCACTTCGTCCATGGCCGCAATCATTTGCTCATTGACGATGGATTGCGGGTCCATGCCTCGATTCAGTTCTTCCTCTGCCGCAGCCTTGGATCCTTTGGCGTCCCCTTCAAGGATAGCTCGGTACAACGCAGTCTCTTCTGGCATGATTTCCTCCTCTAGAGAATAGGTTGGTCACTGGGCGTTCCGATTTTAACTCCAGTGTATTTTGACGAAGGTCCCGGGGATACTGGACCGTAGGCGGTCAACCACTGCTGAATTCGACGCAACCGCGACAGGTTAGCGTCGGGCGGAACATTGTCGGAAACGCCCAAGATCAGGTGGTCAGCTCCTCCCAGCTCATTGAAGAGCTGGTCCATATAGGCCTCGAACATCGCCTCGTCCATGGCAGAGTCCAGCAGTGCTACCGAGGGGATGCCTCCCCATACGGTGGTCTGTGGCCCCATCCCGGCCCTGACTTCGGCCAGGGTGCAACTTGTCATCGGGGAAGGGCACACCGACTCCGCCACGTCAATCTGACAAGCGGGGTAGAGCGGCAGGAGATACCGATTTTCGCCGTCAGTATGGGTCAGCAGGAATTTCCCTGCCGCCCGTAGTCGGTCACCAGCCTTTAACAGCCACGGGAGGATCTCGCGCCGAAAGAACGAGGGCGGTGTGAGATCCTGGTCGTAGTTAGCCCCCCAGAAGACCACTTCGGCAGCGCAAGCGGCAACTGCTTCCAGGATCGCATTGAAAAACGGCTGCATCCTGCTCGCCAGTCGCTCCAGGGCCCCTCGTTCGTCGACGTACCAGTAAAAGAATTGTTCCATCGGCATGAGATCGTGAAGGATGAGATGCATGGGAGAGGCGCCGTTGGGGCCGCTGGCCACAGCCAAACCACGATGCCCAATCCGCTCCCAAAACCTGACGTAAGCGTCAGGTGTGGGGACCACCTCCAGGTTCTCAAAGACTTGTCCCACCGCCTCCAAATCATCCAAGGTGCGAACGGGAAATAGCTTTACGAATGGAATAGAAATTCCTGAACGGCGCATATCAGACGTCGTCGACAAGAGGGTTTCGACCTCCCTTGTGGTTGTTTTTATCCGGGTCGAAAACGATTGGCCATCGCTCGCAAAGTGGATGGGAAGGTTGCGAAGCTCAACCCGGTAGGGATAGTCGGGATGGTTTTCGATCCCAAAACCACGCAGAGCCAGGTGGTTCGGATCTCTTGGCTGGGTGTAATCCGCCCGGACCGCATGGCAAGCCACATCCAAAACGTCTGCGATTTGAGCCGTATTGAGCCCGACGAACTCTGGAGGGAGATGGTTGCGCTCACGAAGGGCGATGTACCAGAGGTCCATTCTTGGAGCCCACGGAATCTGATCCGTGGGGCGTCCTCGAAGCGTTGCCAGCATCCGCTCGCGATGGTTCAGTGTCGAAGGCCCTGTCAAGATGCCCTCCTTTTGGGGATACCTCTCGTCAAATCCAGCGAAAGGCATCCTTTGTCTATCCTGCGCCTGCGTTCGAAGAAGCGCGACAGCTTCTCGCCGCAATGGATTGCCGGCAGCCTCCCAGGCGGGTGCTTCGATCTCTAACCTCAAAGCATCCGTCTTAACCTTGGTGCGATCATAGGCCGCGGGCCCACTCCCCATCCTCTCGGACTCTCCGCCGGAGAGCCCGCGGACATGAGGCCCGAGAGTAAATAAGCTCTTCTGCCGGCACGCTGAGCAGCTGCCTCTAAGGGGGTCCAGTCACCCGAGTTCCAAGACGAGTCAAAGGGGGTACAGCAACCGGTACTAGATTAAAGCAAGCCCGGGGCCAGAAGTTGTGAGGCAACACAACGTCACGATATTTTCAAGCCGATCACGGTTTAGCCCTTGAGTAGCGATGGCCCTCATCTTGCGTGTCTTCCTAGTCGGAGCAAACCCAAGCTGTTGATCTCTTGCTACACTGCCCATCTTACTGATCAAAAACACTACAGTATTGGGGCATATGGCGCGGAGATTGGGTTTAGAGCCGACGTATTTCCTTAGTATGCGACGCCGACAAGAGGGGAGTTAACCGCGGAGGTATTCGCTTGATAACCCCACTGATCTTGTTGAGCAGATGCAGGAGGGCCGGTGGCCATGATGACTAGCAAAGAACGCGTTTTGGCAGCACTGTCTCACCGCCAACCTGATCGGATTCCGGTGGATTTTGGAAGCACCTCTGTGACCGGGATTCACGTGAGTTGTGTCGCGGCATTGCGCGACTACTACGGCTTGGAGCAACGGCTGGTGAAGGTTCACGAGCCTTACCAGATGCTGGGACTGGTTGAGGACGACTTGAAGGGCGCAATGGGGCTCGATGTGGTCGGCCTGTACCGCCCTAGGACGATGTTCGGTTTCTCGAATCACGACTGGAAACCATGGCGAACCCCCCAGGGATTAGAGGTACTGGTTTCCCGGGACTTCCAGGTGACGACAGACGAAAAAGGAGACACGCTGATCTATCCGCAAGGGGACCTCTCGGCTCCTCCCAGTGGGCGGATGCCTCGAGACGGGTACTTCTTTGATACCATCATTCGCCAGCCTCCCATTGTGGAAGAGGACCTCAACCCTGAACAGAATCTTGAAGAATTTAAGCCCATCTCCTCCGAAGATCTCGATTTCATGGCCCGCTCTCTCCAAAATTTGGCAGGAGGTCCTCGTGCCATCGTGGCCAGCTTCGGAGGGACTGCTTTTGGCGACATTGCGCTGGTTCCCGGGCCATTCCTCAAGCATCCCAAGGGTATCCGCGACGTTGCGGAATGGTACATGTCTATCCGGACACGGCCGGACTACATCCACCATGTGTTCTCCAAACAATGCGACATTGCCATCGGAAACCTCGAAAAGATTTATCCGATTGTCACCAACCAGGTGGATGTGGTTTTTCTTTGTGGCACGGACTTCGGAACGCAGAATTCCACCTTCTGTTCGTTGGAGACATTCCGGGAGCTGTACTTCCCCTATTACAAGCGCGTAAACGACTGGATCCATCGAAACACCGGTTGGAAAACAATGAAACATTCCTGCGGCTCGGTCATCAAGTTCATACCTGCTCTGATCGAAGCAGGATTCGACATTCTCAATCCGGTGCAGTGCAGCGCCAAGGGTATGGACGCCCAAGTTCTTAAGGCCGAGTTTGGAGACCGCCTGGTTTTTTGGGGAGGCGGTGTGGACACGCAAAAGGTGTTGCCGTTCGGAACGCCTCAAGAGGTTCGGCAGCAGGTGTTGGAGCGCTGTGAAGTGTTTTCAAAGGGAGGAGGGTTTGTTTTCAATTCAATCCACAACATCCAAGCCCGAACCCCGGTTCAAAACATCGTGGCCATGATTGAGGCCGTTCAGGAATTCAACGGAGTGAAACGCTAGGTTGGTGATTCCAGCTCCTCAGTTGGTTTCATGCAGAATAGCAAGAGAAATTTCCAGAGGAGGCTTTCATGTCTCAGCAACTCTTCGACGCGATTCTTGATGGGGACCACAAGACCGCTCGCGCGGCAACAGAGCGAGCTTTGGCTGAAGGGGTGGACGCCATGGAATTGGTCCACCAGTTCATGATCCCAGCCATGAATGAAGTCGGCAGGCGGTTTGAATGCGATGAGTTCTTCGTGCCGGAGATGCTTCTGTCGGCTCGTGCCATGAAAGCCTCCCTGGAACTGATCCGGCCATTCCTGACAGTGGGGGCTGGTCGGTCGGCCGGCCGAGTGATCATCGGGACGGTCAAAGGGGACTTGCATGACATTGGCAAAAACATTGTGGCGGCGATGTTGGAAGGAGCCGGATTCGAGGTTCACGATCTTGGCACGGACGTGTCTCCGGAAGCCTTTGTTGCCGCGGTGCAGACGAAACAGCCGCAGCTGGTCTGTCTCTCCGCCTTGCTCACCGTGACGATGCCCGCCATGCCCACTACCATTGATGCCATGAAGCAGGCGGGGATTCGCGAGCAGGTGAAGGTGTTGATAGGAGGTGCACCCATCACCAGTGAGTTTGCCCAGCAGATTGGAGCAGACGGATATGGTGCGAACGCAGTCGCTGCAGTCACCTTGGCACGCCAACTGGTTCCAGGTGCCACGGTTGCGAGCGGGTCTTGAGAGAAACGGAAGACCAGATCGAGGCGAGCCTGTGGACAACAGGTTGACGTGAGGGTGGTGTGGACTCAGAACGTCGTTGCCAGCTTAGGCAGAAGGAAAGGAACTGGCATAACCGCAATTCAACTGAATTGAGAGGCTTAGCCTGATGAGATTGAAGCTGGTTAGCTGCGAGGTGCTGTATCGCGAAATCTGTTGGGGCGTAGCCCGCTCTCCACATCAAGTCGATGTCGAGTTCCTGCCCAAAGCCCTGCACGATCTCGGCAGCAAAGGGATGAAAGAAGAGCTTCAGAGGGTCATCGACCGCAGCGACCCAAGCCGCTATGACGCGGTTTTGATGGGATACGCTCTCTGCGGCAATGGGCTAGCCGGTTTGAAGGCGAGCCATTTGCCCCTGGTCGTTCCTCGTGCCCATGACTGCATCACGCTGCTGCTCGGAAGCCGAAAGAGGTATGCGGATTACATTCAAGATCATCCTGGGGTCTACTTCCGTTCGACGGGGTGGATCGAACGGGCCGCCGGCCTCGAGCCGGCCGGAGACCAGTTTTTCACCGTGGGCAAGACCGGCATCACCAATAATCTGGAAGAGCTGATTCGCAAGTACGGCGAAGAAAACGGTCGCTTTCTCTACGAGCAGTTCACGTCCTACCAGAAGAGCTATCGGCAGCTTTCGTACATCGAAACGGGGCTTGAGCCTGATGATCAGTTTGAAAAGATTGCCAACCGGGAAGCTCTCCAGCGAGGGTGGTCCTTCGAAAAGCTCCGAGGAGACCTGACCCTCATTCAACAATTGACTTCAGGAATCTGGCCGGAAGAGGATTTCCTCGTGGTCCAAAAAGGTGGCCAGGTCAAAGTCAATTACTCAGACCAAATCATCGAAGCGGAGTACCCTTCCAACTAGCTCATCCGCAAACTCCAACATGGAACGCCTCAGGCCGGTGAGTTCCGTATCAAAGAACCCGTCACACAAGCGGCGTCTGCGGGTCTTCGAAGGGCAACCCAAACCCCGTTTAACCTGATCCTTGAGGCCCGTTCCTGAAGCAGACCCCCAGGAACCGAAAGACGGCCATCATGACCTGGAAGTCCGTCAGTCGAGTGAGCCAACATCGTCGAGGAAGGCCTGCTGGACCAGATCGATCTCTTCGTGCTCGTGATGCCGAAGACGAGAGAGAAATTGGGAGAGCTCTTGGCACAAGGAGCCGCTGTCCGCATTCTCGTGCGCCGGATTGTTTGCTCCTTTCAGGAGATTGGCGGTTGTAGCCAGTAAAGCACCGTGGTCGCTCTTCAGTCTCTCCACGCGGAGATCGGCGTTTGGGATCATCGACAGGACTTCTTCCATGAAGCCCCCTGTCTCTTCGAACTTGAAGTGGGCTTTCAGGTGCCTCTCAAGTGATGCGAGGTGCTCCGCAAGGCGACGGACCCAGGCCACTTTTGCCGGCGGATCGACCTTCTCCCTTGCCAGTTCCTCAAGATACCCCACGATCTCGAATACCTTGTCGCGCTCCCTGAGGACACGTTTGATGATGTCGTTCTTGCGGCGTGTGGTCATGGAGGCCTCCCTTCCAAGTTGGTCGGACTTGACTTGAGGGCAGCACTCTCCATACCAGGGGGATACCTCATTTCCCGCCACTGAAACCACTTCAAAAGCAAGACTTGCAGCCTTGTTTACCGTCTGGAAGCTGGTCAAGACTTGGGCTAAATAACCTAACGGATGGGTTTGGTTACGCAGGGGGAGGCCCTCCACCTTTGACCACCTTTGACCCGGACAGGCAGCCATTGACATGGAAAAGGAGGTGTCAGAGCGCGGGGACCGGGACACCTCCCTTAAGCGCCATGGTAGCAACGTGGCTGACCTAGCCGGCGGGGATTGCACTCTTCCAGAGATTCATCCTTTCCGTGACCAAGTCACCAGTGACGCCGCGCACGGCACCTGAGCCCTCCAGATGTATTGCCGCGCGCATCATGTGGAGCGCCCACTCCTTGGTCGAGACCAAGCCATCGAGCTTCCCTGTTTCACCTCGGATTAGAAAGAAGCCATTCAAGTCACCGCCATGCTGGTTGAGAAACACGGTTTCGAAGGATTGAATCGCGCCTTTCTGTTGTAGGCCCGTCAGGTACTGAACAAACTCCTGAAAATGATCGGCACTCATGCGTTCGCGTCCGGGGATGGACCGGTTCCAGGCAAAAAAGATGGCGTTTGAGCCCATGGTAGTTTCCTCCTTTCAATCACAAAACTGCGAAACAGTGACCCGCCGGAAGACCCAGTGAGTCGCATTGGCTAGAGGTACGCCGGATAAATACTAGGATGGCACCGGCAGGGGAGGAGATCAAGACCAGATAGCTCTATTTGGGGATAAAACGAAGGCGGCGACGCCGAGGGCCCGGCCCGCTTGTCGAATCCGGCGTGCCTGCGTTGTCATCTTCAGCTTGGCGGGAGTGGAGGGTAAGACAGACTTGGCAGCTCGTTCAGCAGCTTCTTAAGGGCTGGTTCGACCTGAGGCAAGTAGCTTTCTTTGCGACGCCCCAAATCAGTCACGATCCGTTCACAACCCTGCATCAGGCGGGCACGGTTCTTCTCCGTTAGATGGTGCTGGTAGGACTGCAAAGATTGAATCAGGGCGACATGATCGTGAATGGTGCCCAGCACTTCCTGAAGTTCTTTGGCAGAAGCAATCGCTTTATCGAAGCTTCTGTCGAATGCCGGACTCAGCAACTCCAAACAATAGCGGCATTTTTTGACCGCGATGCGCAGGCGATGCAACTCATCGTCTGACTGAGGCTGAGGCAGTGCTGTTTGAAAGGCCACAAGTGGGGCGATCTTTTCCTGCAGGATGCTACGGGCCGTCTGCCGGAAACGATCCATCGCGAATTCCGCCGTTGGCTGGCCAAGGAGCCCGGGCCGCGGAATGTGCGCAATGGAATTGCCAACGAAGTCGAGCAACTCGTCCTGAAGAGCGGTGACGTCCAACCTGTCGAAACGTCTCAGCATCTTGCGGCGCCGGCGGGCCTGCTCGAACTCGAAGATCTCGATCAGATGTTCCTGAGTGGCCTGGACCAGTTGGGATGGCCCAGGTCGGCGCTTCCGGAGCAACTGGACATTGACATCCATCTCGCGAGGTGTTCCCAGCACTCGCGTGACCTTCTTGATGCGGGACTGGGCCCTCTTCATGCCTTTTTGAGGAAAGAATTCCTTGAAGAGCTGAAGGCACTCCCGCAACCGTCGCGAAGCCACGCGCATGTCGTGAATCGGATCGTCGCCCTCGAGAATTCGCGAGGCGTTGTCCTTCATCACGCCAATCAATCCTTGGGCCGTTTCGACGGCGAATTTCCTCAGATCGCCGTCCCTCAGGACCGGTTTGGAAGTCTTCTTTCTGTTCGAGCTACGAGCCACGACTGCCTCACTGGCAATTCAGGATGATGAAGGACTCCAAGAGTCGGACCCCAATTCAGGGGTCAGCCCCAGGTTGGTGCTTGCTGAGCCCATTTCCATGCTCTCACCACCACTTTATGCTGATTTGTTAGTTTACCAGCGTGGGCTCAAGGTCCCATGTTTTTTTTGGTACGTATTCCAGCCCGCTCGAGACCAACAGTCGAGACTCCAGCCCCTTGGGATTGGACACGGAAAGACGATCACCAATTAGTCAAAGAGCCATCCGGACGATGGAACAGCGGAAGCGGAGCGGAATGCTCCCTGACCTCCAAGATTTGCGTCGCGCGACTCGGTTGGAATTCAACTCCCAGCCCGGGGCGCGAGTTGGGCCAGAGCTTGCCGTTCTTGAAGTCGAAATGGCGTGGCAAGTGGGGTTCGTCGCGGGGGCCGGCTCCGGTCATCTCCATCAAAACAGGACAGGACGACGCGCTGCAAACATGGACGAGCGCGGCCGTTGAGATTGGGCCGGTAAAATGCGGAATCAGGCCGACATAATGCGTTTCACAGAGGGTTGCGATCTTCAGGAACTCAGTCAGACCTCCGGCGTTCGGGATGGTCACTCGGGAATAGTCGATCAGATGCTGTTCGACCAGTTCGTTCAGGTCCCAGCGATCTCCAAATTGCTCTCCCACGGCGATCGGCACCCGGACCTGCTGCCGCAATGTGCGATACACCGCCGGGTTCTCGGACCGGACCAAATCCTCCACGAAAAATGGCCTCAGTTCCTCTAAATCACGACTCAAGCGAACCGCCTCAGCGAGATCCAAGCGGGTGTGATAATCGATTGCCCAATCGCCTTCCGGTCCCACGCCTTCCCGAATCTGACGGCATTGCTCAACGGTCCGCTGAATCATGCGTTGGGCATCGAAGGGTTGATTGTCTCCGGGATCCGCCACGGAAGTTCGATAAGCTCGAAAGCCAGCTTCCATGCAAGCTCTGGCCGTTTCCTTGAGACTCCCTTGGCGCGGAAAGGCGGTGGCATAACACTCGATGTAATTGCGCGTCAGGCCTCCCAACAACTCATAGACAGGCAAGTCCAAAGCCTTGCCCTTGATGTCCCAGAGGGCCATGTCAAGCGCGCCCAGGGCATGCAGTTTCTCCCTTCCTGCAGGGTAGAAGTAGCCTCGATACATCAGTTGCCAGAGGTGTTCGATGCGGGCGGGGTTTTCACCGATCAGCATGCTTGCGGCCTGCTCGATCATATCCTTCGTTCCCCCTTCGCCAATTCCGGTGATTCCCTGGTTCGTTTCAATTGTCACAATGCCCGTACTTTGATTAAAGATCGGTCGCGGATTGGGCGGGAGGTAATAACGAACTCGCGTGATCTTCATTTGCGGTAAGGCCGCCTGCAGATTGGCGCCGTACCGCTGCGAAAGCATCCAGGAAACCGACCCCAACGAAAGCGTTTTCACAAAACGTCGTCGATTCATGGAGAACCCCCTCCGAAAAAGCAAGTCGTCCGGACCACCACCCACTCAGCACCACCATCAGCGTTCCTGAAGAAACCTGCCGAACCGGTCCAGCGCCGGTTCGAGGACTTGTCGATCGGCCGCGTAGCAAAGGCGGACGCTTCCTTCGCCTCCCTCCCCAAAAGCTACACCAGGAGCCAGCCCCACACGTTTTTCGACAAGGAGTTTGCGGCAGAATTCAAAGGAATCGGTCATGCCTTCGATACGAGGGAACAGGTAAAAGGCGCCTTCCGGATCCGGAAGTTGGACTCGGGTAAAGGAGGCCAGAGCCTGGCGGCAGAAGTCCAGATTGTCTCGAAGAGTTCTGACGATTCTGCAAATTTCCGGTTCACCATCACGCAGAGCCGCTTCACCGGCTTTTTGCACCATGGACGGAGCGTGGGACACGACAAATTCGTTCAGCGCTGTGGCTCGTTCTATCAAGTCGTTCCGACCCACGAGCCACCCTAAGCGCCAGCCCGTCATGCAATAGGCTTTGGAGAAGGATTGAGCGACTAGGACGGCGTCTTCGCGAGTGGCCATGCGGAGGATGGAAGGGGACACGTCTCCGGAGTAGTAGAGACGCTCGTAAACCTCGTCGGCAAGAAGCCACAGACCATGGTGTCGGCAGAATGCCAGGAGCTGAGACTGCTCTTCGGGGGAAGCCACCCAACCTAGGGGATTGGAAGGAGAGGTGTAGACCAGTAATCGTGTGCGCGGCGTGAGCCCAGCCGCCAACCGGTCGAAATCGATACCGTAGCGCTTCCCATTGAACGGCATGGCCACTTCGCGCGGAGTGGCAGAGCAAAGTTGCACGATGGCCGAGGCATTGGGCCAGGCCGGCGTGAGCAGCAAGGCCTCATCACCTGGGTCCAGCACGCAGCGAATGGCAAGGTGCAAGGCTTGGACACCGGAAGCGGTGACGACAATTTCTGTTTTCGGGTCGAGCGGCACGCCATGGAGCTGCCGGTATTGGTGCGCCAAGGCCTCTCGCAGGGACGGCAGCCCGGCATTCTCGGTGTAAAAGGTGTAGCCGTTCTGGATGGCCTGGGTGGCGGCATCCTTGATGAACTGCGGTGTAGGAAGATTGGATTCGCCGAAATACAGCTTCAAAACATCATCCATCGCAAAAGCGATGTCGGCGATCTCGCGGATTCGGGAGCGCGGAACGCGCAAGGCTGAGTCGGCAAGGGAAGGAGGCACTCGCATGGTGGAATGTGGTTACGAAACGGTCGCCTGAGCGGCCCGGATGTTCGACCGCCAAAACGGGCTGTTGATGAGACGGGGCCGTGAAGTGGATCGGGTTTTGAGAAAAGGGAAAGCCAGCAATCTAGGTGGAGAACGACCCATCGCCGCCGGCGCGTCATGAGCGACCCGGCCTAGCCGTCTAACGGAACCATCCGGGGAGGGCTCCCTCCCGAAGAGCTCGTTCGATCAAGGCATCTCTCTCTTGCTGGTGCTTTTGGGTCAACTCCTTGATCTTGACATCGATGTCCACAACGCGCGGTGGCAGACCGAGGCCGCTCCCGCCACCGGCGGTCCCGGACTCGCCCTCGGCTAAAGGCCGCCGGTTGATCAGCTGAAACCTCTCAGATTGAAGCGGGCCTATCAGCGACTCATAGCGCTTGTCGATGACGCTGAGCTGCTCTTTCCAATAGTCCTGGTCCTTGGCCTTTGGCTTTGCCTCCGAAGCGGATTCGCTGGGGGCTGTAAGCGCAGCCTGTGAGTTCTCCCAGGAGGCCGGATGACCGCTCTTGCGCAGGGCCTCCCTCAGATCCTCAAGCACCCGGTTAGCACTGGCCATTTCCTCTTTGTTCTTTTCGATCTCCTGGCGGGTTTGGGCGATGAGCGGCCCGTAAAGATTCTCCCGGTCATAGACATCCGACTGATTCAGCAACTTGAAGCTGTAATCGTTCAGTTTGTTTTGAAGCTCCTCTTCCTTTTTGCGAGCCTCATCAATGCGATTCCGGGCCTCGATGAATTTTTGGCTCCACTCCCGCTCGGAAGTTTCCATTTTCTGGAACATCGCATCCAGCGGGTCCGACTGAGCCAGAGGCGCAGGTGGGTTGACCGATGGACTGGTATCGGCTCCGCCGTATCGGCCGAGATCGTCGTTGGTATAAACCTTTCCCGAGCGTTTGTCCTGACTCCGGCGTTCCCGTTCCTTCCTGGCTGCATCGGCCAGGCTCTGCGCGACCATGGGTGTAAGCCGGATCAAGCTGGCCGTAGCCACCAGAACCAATGCGAGGCCAAGCATCCTGCTGTGGGACGTCAGGGGTTGCAGGCGTCTTCGTCCGGTCACCTCGGGGCTGCTAGGAAGTACGCACATCCCAGAAATCCTCACGACTTGAAATGTCAGGCTGACTTGCCAAGAACATCAACCAAAACGATTATATAACACGGCCGTGAAGTTGATCCCATCCGAATAGGCCGTTCCCTGTGTTATCGGCAAGCGCGCATCCACCTGTAGGTCCGCCTCCCACGGTGGTGGTGACAGGGTTTGACAAAGGCGCAACCTTGACGCATGGTATTGCGGTAAACTTCGGCGGAGGAGGGTGAAACAAAGCATCATGAAGACCGATCGGCCTAGCGCCATGCGCACCGTGACTGTGGACGACGTGGTTTTGTACCTGGCACACCCTGACGAACTGAGTATTCAGTGGGTCGGACAGGAGGAACTGAAACGCCAGCTCCTGGCGGCGTGGATGATCGTCGACAAGGCCGATGTCCCGATGAGCCCGCGCCTGCTGGGCAAGCCTGGCGTGGGCAAAACGACCCTCGCTTATGCGGTGGCCAAAGAAATGGGACGAGAAGTGTATATCCTACAAGCCACTATGGACACCCGACCCGAGGACCTGCTCGTCACCCCCGTAATCGAGGGCGACGGCAAATTGCGATACGTGGCCTCTCCCCTGGTGACTGCAATGATCCGCGGCGGCATCGTGATCCTGGACGAAGGAAACCGGATGAGCGAGAAAAGCTGGGCCAGTCTGGCCCCGCTTTTAGACAGCCGACGCTATGTTGAATCCATCGTGGCCGGTATCAAAATAAAAGCTCACCCGGACTTCCGCCTGGTGGCTACCATGAATGATGATGCCTCCACCTTCGAACTTCCGGAGTATATTCACTCCCGACTCCAACCCCAGATATTCATCGATTTCCCAGAAAGGGAAGAGGAGAAACAGATCCTGCGAGAAAACCTTCCCTTCGCCGAAGAAGAGATTCTGGACTACGTGACCGACTTCTTGCAGGCCGCCCACGAGGCTGATGAAAGCTATTCGGTTCGGGACGGTATCAACATTGCCCGCTTCGCCCTGAAAATGAGACACATGGGTGTATGTCGTCCAGATCAGTGGTTGCACACGGCAATTCGCCAAACCCTTGGGGAAGAGGCGCTCCGCTATGTTCAGCGCTAAGGAGGCCGGAAGTCTCCGCCGGGGGCAGTTCCATTACCTTCCCGTGGTGCCGGGAAAGATGGAATTCGCTGAGGAAGTGCGTATTGCCATCCTCGCCGAGCGTCCCGATGTGGTGGCCGTGGAGTTACCTTCGACGCTGGAGTCGGCCTACCTGCGGGCGGTCGAGCGGCTGCCCGAACTATCGGTGATTCTCTACGAGGAGACAAAGAGAGGCGAGGCTGTCTATATCCCGGTGGAGATCTGTGATCCGTTCGTCGAGGCCATACGGACGGCTCATGAGGTTGGGGCCGAGGTTTTTTTCGTGGATCCGGACATTGGCGAACGGCCTCATTTGAAGGATCTCTTTCCGGACACCTACGCTGTGCGCCGGATCGGACTCGAAAAATATGTGGAGGCCTATCGACTCTATCCCCAACCAAAGGAGTTTGATGTTTCGCGCCATGCGGCCGGAATCGCTTGGAAGCTGCAAAGCTCCGATCCGCTGGCTCGCGTGTTGGTCGTGGTGTCACTTAACCTTTTGGACGCGGTGATGGAGTGCATGGAACAGCCGCAGGCCGAGCCGCTCGCCCGGGTCCGCCGCGAAGGCGTGCAGGTCATGAACCTTCACCCGGACTGCTTAGCCGAGACGGTGATTGAGTTTCCCTTTCTGCAAGCGCTCTATGAGACGCGCCGCTATGGCCTGCCCAGCATTGACGATGCAGAAGAATCTACCGGTGAAATGCGAGTGGTGACCGCGGTTCAAGGCCTGGACGTAATCGAGGTCAAGGGTGGACCCGAAGATCCGGCTCAGGAGGTGGAGTGTATCGTTCGGCGGACGGCCAGACACGTGAACTGGCTGCCGCACGGGCCGGGATCGCCCGAGAGCGCTACCACGACGTACCCTTCCCAGGATGGAAGCCGCTTTTCGTTGCTCACGGATCCGCAGTGCTTGAAACCGATCGATCGTCAGAGGCTGCACCTCAGATTGTTTGCTGAAGCAGAAAGACGTTACGAGAGGAACACCAGAGAAAAGTTGGCTCACTGGCAGCGGAGACTGATCGCTCGCTACTCTCGAAATCTGGCGTTGGTGGGACGCCAGTTGATTGCTGGATTATTCGACCTGACCGTGGCCGCTCGCTCCGTGGTCGACGACAACTTCGCCTGGGAGTTATGGGAACTGGCAGGGACGTCGCCGTTTCAGAAAGTCAGTTCCGATTTGAGGACCGTCAACGTTGCCGCTGAGGAGATCTGGCTGGATACCAGAACGGTAAGGCTGCGACGACGTTTGCCGAAGCAGAAGGGACGCGCGCGACCCATAGGATTAAGACAGCGCGCCAAAGAAAATGCTCCCGGAGAGTGGGCTCAGCAGTTCGACGGGGAAAGTATCTGCTCTTATCCGCCAGAGGACATCGTGCTGGAAAACTACGGTGTCTTTCTGAAGAAGAAGGGCAAGAGCATCCTCTCGGAGGAACGTTCCCGGGTGGAGCCTTTCCAAACGTCCATTTTGGACGGGATTGACCTTCGGGAAACACTGCGCCATTGGCATGAAAGAAAGCTCTACGTGCGCGAATTCCAGAAGATCTCTGGGGAAGTGGGAGCGGTCGTCGTCATCTTCGATGAGGATCGGGAAAACCGTTACCACTGGTGCACGACGTGGTTGGGCGAGCACAGCCAGGAATCGGACATGGCCTTCTATTCCACGGACCCATACACGCACGTCGTTGGACCGGGTATTGCTCGGGCCGAGTATGGGGGTTTCCTTCTCTCCTATCCGCCACGCCGGATGCTCAACGTGTGGCAGGACCCGGACTACTGGTTTGCCGAGTCGAAGCCGGAGCTGTTACTCCTGGCAGCGCTGGACTATACTCTGGAGCGGTTCGTCGTCTACGTTGGCGCGCGACCTCCCCGCTCCATCTTCCGGTCGATCGCCGCGCGGATGGGCCGAAAGATCGTCTATATTCCCATCGGTCAGCTTTCCCCGATCAGCCTCAAGAAGATTCGAGTGGTGCACGTTCTCGACAGTCACGAACGCCGAGCCACCGCCAGAAACTATATCTGGTGAATCACCGTAGACTGGTAACGCTGGAGGGAAACCCACTCCAGCGCGAAGAGCGGTTTGCTCCGGCACCTTTGGAGATGGCAAACCCGGATGGACAACGGCTCAGGCCGCTGCTTCCGTCACGGAGGGAAACATGCATCTAAGAGCTTGGCTTGCCACAATGGGTTTGTGTGTTTTCTGTTTGGGGTCACCCGGCAACCGAACGCTGCAGGGAGGAGAGATCCCCCGGTTTGTCGAACTTGAAGTGGAGAAAGACTTCGGCGTTGGGTATGCGGTTGCCATTGCCGACATCAACCGGGATCAACGGCCGGACATCGTTGCCATCAACCCGACGCAGGCCGTCTGGTTCGAGAATCCGTCCTGGAAAAGGCACGTCATGATCGACGGGCAGACGCGAAAAGACAACGTATGCCTGGCGATTCATGACATCGATGCCGACGGCCGCCTGGATCTGGCGCTGGGGGCGGAGTGGATGCCAACCAACACGCAGAGCGGAGGCACCCTCCAATGGCTGCAACAGCCTAAGAATCTCGAACAGAGTTGGCCCCTGTTTCCGATCGGATCTGAACCCACACTCCATCGTATCCGCTGGGGAGATTTCGATGGAGATGGTCGAAGCGAGCTTGTGGTTGCTCCACTGCAGGGCCGTGGCACGAAAGGTCCCGATTGGAGCCAAGGGGATGGCGTTCGCCTGCTGATCTATCATCCCCCGGAAATGCCCCGTAGCCAGCCCTGGCGGCAAGAGGTGGTCGATCAATCGTTGCATTCGCTTCACAACGTTTTCGTAACCAACTTCGACACCGATCCGGAGGATGAGATCATTGCAGCGAGTCTGGAAGGTGTAACGCTTTTCGACCGGAAGGTTGATGGGACTTGGACTAAGCGCTTAATCGGCGAAGGGAACGATGACCCGGAAACGCTGCCGGGCGCCGGAGAGATCAAGATGGGACGATTCCGAAGCGGACGGCGCTACCTGGCCACCGTAGAACCCTGGCATGGTCACCAGATTGTGACTTACCTGCCGGATCCCGACGCTTCTCAAGAGCTTTGGCAGCGCCAGCCGCTGGAGGGGCATCTCCGGCAAGCTCACGCTCTGGCCTGCGCCGACGTGGACGGCGACGGGGATGATGAATTGATCGCCGGATGGCGTGAGGCTCCCCCATCGGGAAGATTTGGAATCGCCTTGTATGATCCACAAGACGGAGAGTGGAGGCAAGTCCGGAAGTTCCTGGTAGATGATGGCGGTATGGCCACAGAGGATCTGGCGGTCGCCGATTTGAATGGAGATGGGCGCCCCGACATCGTGGCGGTAGGGCGCGCCACGCACAACGTCAAAATCTATTTTAACTCGGGGGCCAGGCCCTGAATGGGCGGCGCTCGTGGAGCCCTAGTCGTTCGCTTCTGCAGACGGCACGAGGCACGGACGCTCGGGAAGGGTGTTTGATAGGCTTCTCGCCCGAATCACGAAACCCGGTATTATCTCTGCTCACAGTAGCACCTGCTGAAAGGACACTTTGTCTATGCAGATTGCCGCGGTGCTGTTCCTGCTTGTGGCAGCTATTGTTGTGCTCTCGATCGAGATTTGGTCTGTGGATGTGGTGGCTGTGTTGCTAATGCTCACCCTGGTCATCACTCGAATTCTGACGCCTGAGGAAGCCTTGAGCGGCTTCGGTGATCCCTCCCTGGTGATGATCGGCTCCATCCTGGTGATGACCGCCGCCATCGTCCAGACAGGAGTTGCCAATCGCCTGGGAATGATGATCGGGTCGCTGGCGGGACATAGCGAGACGCGCTTCTTTGCCTTGGCGACCGTGGCGGTCACTTGCGTATCAGCCTTTATCAACAACGTAGCGGCTACCGCCATCTTTGTTCCTATCGTCATCGGCGTAGCCCGGCGACAAAAATGGAGTCCTGCAAAATTTTTGATGCCGGTGGCGTTTGGCTCCATTCTGGGAGGGACCTGCACTCTGATCGGCACCTCCACTAACGTGGCAGTCAGTGGCGTGCTCCCGCGATATGAGCTCAAGCCGTTTGAACTCTTTGAGTTTGCTCCCATCGGCCTTGCCATCGCCACGACCGGTGTGCTCTACATGACCCTGTTTGGAAGGAAACTCATTCCGGACAGAGGAGGGGAAGATCTGGTGCAGGAATACCACATCAAAGAGTACCTGACCGAGATCGTCGTTTCTCCGAACTCGACCATCAAAGACAGATCCGTTGAAGAAACGGGCCTTCGGCGGAGATTCGACATCAATGTCATCGGTATCGTCCGGCAAAACCGCCGCTTGTTGTTTCCAGACCAAGACGAACGATTCCGAGTGAACGATCTTCTCCTGGTAGAGGGCAAGCTCGAGAATATCATGCATTTGAAGGACGAAACTGGAGTTGAGATCAAAGCCGAGATCAATGCCAAGGACTTCACCTCTGAGCAAGTCCAGATGATCGAGGTGGTCGTGTCGCCACGATCCGGACTCGCCGGGCAAACCATTAAGGAAGCCAACTTCCGGCAACGCTACGGCTTGAACGCGCTGGCCATTTACCGGCAGGGTGAAACGTTGGTCGACAAGCTGGGGCGGATCCGGTTGGAAGTCGGGGATACGCTGCTGGTCCAGGGGGAAAGTCATCGGATATCCAGTTTGCGGAACCGCCCCGGGCTGATCGTCCTGGGTGAGATTCCTTTCGCCAACTATCGGCGGCGCAAGGCGAGGGTGGCAATCCTCATATTCTTGGCTGCAATTGCGGTCGGGGGAATCGGGCTGCTCCCGATTTCCGTTAGCTTTCTGATGGGTGCAGTCGCCATGGTGTTATCCGGTTGTCTCACCATTCAACAAGCGTATGAAAACATCGAGTGGCGGGTCTTGTTTTTGATCGCAGGTATGCTGGCGATGGGAACCGCCATGGACACTAGCGGGGCCGCTCGCTTCCTGGCTGAGAAAATCATCGAGCTGCTCGGCGCCTTTGGGCCCCAAGTAATTCTGGCGTCTTTCTTCTGGGTGACCGTCCTGCTGACCCAGCCTCTCTCCAACGCTGCCGCGGCACTTTTGGTGCTGCCTATTGGAATCAGTACGGCGCAGAGCCTGGGAGTCAATCCCCGGACGTTTGCGATGATGATTTGCATCGCCGCATCGATATCGGTTATCACTCCCTTGGAACCCGCCTGCATCCTGGTTTACGGACCTGGGAAGTACCAGTTCCTCGATTTCGTAAAGAATGGCTCCATCATCACCTTCCTCGCCTTCCTGATTGCCATTACGGTCATTCCTTACTTCTGGCCACTGGGGTTCTAGACTCCAGAGGGCATGGGTGTCATCCCTGCGATCGGCCCCTCTCGAAGAGAAAAAAGTTTGTTGACTGAAGGCGAATAAAAAGCGAATATAGATCCATGTCTCGCTCCGCCCCGCAACTCAAGTCGAGCCAGATTCCGCTGGTTGGTATCGCCCGCCTCGCGGCCCAGAGCCTCTCTTTGATCTCGAAGAGCGCCGCCACGTACTTCGGGATCGAAACGCGGTCGGTTCTGAATCGATGTTCCAACCCAAACCTTCCTTTCTATTGGACGATCAATCCCTATCGGGGCTGCGAATTTGGCTGCAAATACTGCTACGCTCGCTACACCCATGAGTACATGGGCATGGAGGATGGCCAGGACTTCGAGCGGAAGATCTATAACAAGATCAATGCCGCCCGGATTTTAGCCCGGGAGCTGACGGCTGAGAGGCTCAGGAATCGGCCCATCGCAATCGGCACGGCGACCGATCCCTACCAGCCGGCAGAAAGAAAGTTCGGAACGACCCGCTCAATCCTGGAGGTGATCGCCTTCCATCGCAACATTGATGTCTCGATCACGACTAAGTCGCCATTAGTGACTCGTGACCTCGATTTGTTGAGAGACCTCAACGGTCGCTGCCGCTTGCACGTTAATATGACCGTAACCACGCTGGACCCTGGTCTGGCCCGCAAGCTTGAACCAAAAGCCCCCGTCCCGGAGTTGCGATTAGAGGCGGTTCGAAGGCTGGCTGAAGAAGGTATTCAAGTGGGAGTGAATGTCATGCCGGTCTTGCCCTGGATTACCGATTCGCCGTGCGACCTGGTGGAGTTGGCAAAGGCCGCACAGCGTGCGGGTGCGTCTTATTTGTCGGCCAGGCCCTTGTTCCTGACCCTAGCCTCCCGCAAGATTTTTCTGCCCTTCCTAGAGAGCGAGTTTCCAGCCCTTCTTAAGCGGTACCGGGGGGTCTATGACAGATCGCCCTATGTGCCTGAGGAATACGGGAGACGATTCAAGGCGGTTCTGAAGAGAGTGCTCGCCGAACGAGGATTGCGAAGTACCCCGGACAAGCATTTCACTGGTTACCGGGAAGACCTGGAGGCCAGACAGTTGGAACTGTTCGCACGAGGATGGGAGCAGACAACGAGGCCTGTATTGATCTCTGCCGAACGGCCTGGCATCCAAGAGCCGTTTGAAGGTGAAGCTAGTGATCGGTAACGAAGATGCTTCGAGCCGAATGACCCCATCCCGACTATAATAGCGAACGGAGCAGGTGGAACGGTCGCCGGCTCAGTCCCTCGGGATTGGGCGGGAGGAAAGTCCGAACTCCGCAGGGTAGTGTGCCCCGTAACGCGGGGGGCTCGAAGGGAGCGCAAGCTTCAGCGAGTACGGAAAGTGCAACAGAAAAGATACCGCCTGGATGCTTTGCGATTCCAGGTAAGGGTGAAATGGTGCGGTAAGAGCGCACCGGGTGCTGAGCGATCAGCATGCCTGGCAAACCCCACACGGAGCAATTCCAAATAGGGATGGAGGCGTGACCCGCGCCGCTAAACATCCGGGTAGGATGCTCGATCCGGACGGCAACGCCCGGACTAGAGGAATGACCGTTGCCCGCCTGGGGCTTCCCTTAGCGGGTACAGAATTCGGCTTATACACCTGCTCACAATCTTCTCACGATTCACCTTCTACCGAAGTGTTCCTTTCATCCGCGAACCATCAGGTTGAGAAGCGCTGAAGTGCTCCAAGTACCGTCCTTGTGTTGATCCTGGCTGGATGAAGCGCTCGCTGCCTGACCCCATCTGACTGGAATCATCTGAAACCAGACGCTGCGATGCTTAAGAAACGGACCAGTTCGTTGGGCGGACTCGACAGCAAGGCGTCGCATAACTTGGGGGCGGACGTCGAGTGAGCTCCCAAGGCTTTTGGCCGGGCAAAGTCCAGGCGAATAGACGCAATCTTTCACCGGCGTAATTGCCTGCCGACTTTTCCGGGATCATCGCGGTGCAGATTGACCGTACAATGAGAGAGACCATGCACGAACTCTCGATCGCAACCCGAATTGTCGAGATCGCTCTGGAACAGGCGGCACGGCGCGGAGGCATACGAATCGACGCCCTCCACCTCAAGGTGGGCGTGCTCTCAGGTGTCGTGGGTGAGGCCCTTCTTTTTGCATGGGAGGTGGCCTGCCAAGGGACCCCTCTGGCTCAAACGCGGCTCATCATTGAAGAGGGACCCGCCGTGATATATTGCCCGGTGTGTAAAGCGGAACGACAATTGCTCACTATTCAGAAGTTTGTTTGTCCCGTCTGCGAGACACCCACGGCGCAGGTTCAATGCGGACGGGAGTTGGAGGTCGTGGCTTTGGAGGTGGCAGCATGAGCATACCCCGTCTCGTTGAAGTGCGAGCCAATGTTTTGAAACACAACGATCTGCTGGCTCGCGGGCTGCGACAGCGTTTTCGCGACGCCGGCGTGTATGTGGTGAGCCTGGTGTCCAGTCCTGGGTCAGGAAAGACAACACTCCTACAAAGGACTCTGGACGGTTTGCGGGGGAACTGTCGATTGGCGACGCTTGTTGGCGATTTGGCCACAGACAACGATGCGCGGAAACTTCAGTTGTCGGACACGCCCGTGAAGCAGATCACCACGGGGACGGTTTGCCATCTGGACGCGGAGATGATTCGCCGAGCACTGGAGGGTTGGAATCTCGAGGAATTGGACTGCCTGTTTATTGAAAACGTCGGCAATCTCGTGTGCCCGTCCAGCTACGACCTTGGGGAAGAGATGCGAGTGGTGTTGATGTCTGTGACTGAGGGGGAAGATAAACCCTTGAAGTATCCAACCATCTTCAACACCTCCGATATGGCGGTGATCACCAAGATCGATTTGGCGGCCGCCGTTGAATTCGATTTCGCTGCAGCACGGCAAAGTATTCAGTCGGTGCGCCCAGGCTTGAACATCCTTGAAGTGTCGGCCAAGACGGGAGAGGGCATGCAACATTGGCTGGGTTACTTACTTTCTCGAATGGGCGGCAGACAGCCGATATGACGGGTTTGTCCATCGTCACACGCGACAGGGAAGAGGGTACGACACTGAGCGGTTTAAGAGCCAGGATCGCGGTTCGAGGCACGGTTCAGGGTGTCGGCTTCCGTCCCTTCGTCTATCGGTTGGCGAGGGAACTGGAGCTCATGGGTTGGGTGACGAATTCCCTGCACGGGGTGCTCATTGAAGTCGAGGGGGGGAAAGAGCAACTCGACGCTTTTCTTCTTCGGATCGAGAAAGAAAGGCCTATTCATTCGTCGATTCAGAGCCTGGAGGTTTCCTATCTTGACCCCATCGGTTCCGACGGGTTCGAGATTCGCCACAGCACTTGCGAAGGACATCCCACGGCGCTGGTGTTGCCCGACATCGCGTCCTGCTCAGACTGTGTTCGCGAGATCTTCGATCCCGCCAATCGCCGATACCTCTACCCCTTCACCAACTGCACGAACTGCGGGCCTCGCTTCAGCATCATCGAATCGCTGCCCTACGACCGAGCCCGGACGACGATGCGGATCTTTGAGATGTGCCGCCTGTGTCGTGCCGAATACGAGGATCCGCGTGACCGTCGTTTCCATGCTCAGCCGAATGCATGCTCCCAGTGTGGTCCCACCCTGACACTTGTGGACGAGGGCTGCGAAGTACTGGCCAGAGATGAAAGGGCCTGGCGGCAGGCAGCTGACTTGCTCAAGCTAGGCAGGGTCGTGGCCCTGAAAGGACTGGGCGGATTCCAATTGTTGGTTGATGCGAGAAACGACGAGGCGGTGGTGCGGCTGCGCGATCGGAAACGCCGAGAAGAGAAGCCATTTGCACTGATGTATCCATCGATCGAGGCTGTGACGGCCAGGTGCGAGGTCTCATCCCTCGAGGAACGCCTTCTTCTGTCCTCGGAGTGTCCGATCGTCCTCCTTCGCCGTCGATCCAGCGCCGGTGGCTCGGTACCTCCCGTAGCCGAAGCCGTCGCCCCAGGGAATCCCTATCTGGGGGTGATGCTTCCTTACACCCCACTGCACCACATGGTGATGAGAGAACTCGGCTTCCCAGTGGTGGCCACTAGTGGCAACCGCAGTGATGAGCCAATCTGCACCGACAATCAGGAGGCGTTCAAGCGGCTCCAGGGAATTGCAGATGCATTTCTCGTGCACAACCGCCCGATCTTCCGGCACGTCGATGACTCGGTGGTCCGCATCACTCTGGGCCGGGAAATGGTCTTGCGTCGCGCCCGTGGCTACGCCCCTTTGCCGGTTTCGCTTAAGGGAACGTCAGAGGCGGTGCTGGCCGTGGGGGCCCATCTCAAGAGCGTTGTTGCCGTGAGTGTCCCGAGCTCGCCGCCGGATAAGAGCCGCTGCCAAACAACAGAAGTCGAACCGGCGGCAGGGTGGGATGCCCACGATCAAATGGAGCGATGTGCGGAGCCGGATGGCCAAGAGAGTCAGGTGTTCCTCAGTCAGCATCTTGGCGACTTGGAAAGTTCCGAAGCGTATAGGGCCTTTCAGAAGGTTATTGAGGATTTCCGGGATCTCTACCGGGTGAACCCGGCGCGCCTGGCGTGCGACCTACACCCGGACTACCTTTCCAGTCAGTACGCCAGAAAGTTGGCGGCCAATGAAGGGATTCCCTTGGTTCCGATTCAACACCACTATGCTCACGTGGCCGCATGCATGGCGGAGAATCAACTGGAGGCGCCAGTGCTTGGGATCTCGTGGGACGGCACCGGCTTTGGCCCGGATGGCTCCATTTGGGGAGGCGAGTTTCTGCTGGTAAAGGAAAGTACGTTTGCGCGTGTCGCTCATTTGCGCAGGTTCCGCCTTCCCGGTGGGCAGGCAGCCATCCGAGAGCCGCGACGGGCGGCTCTCGGAGTCTTGTATGAAATGCTGGGCGACGCCCTGTTCGACCAGTGCGCCGGACTGCGGCCCCTTACCGAGTTTTCAGTGCGAGAGCTCACTGTGTTGAGACAGATGCTGAAGGGGGGCGCAAACTCACCTCTGACCTCCAGTGTGGGTCGGCTATTCGATGCCGTGAGCTCAGTCCTGGGTATTCGCCACCAAGTCAGCTACGAAGGCCAGGCTGCAATGGATCTCGAGCTTGCACTGGAGCCAGGGATCGACACAAGCTATGCCTATGAGATTTGGAGCGAGGGGCTCCTGATTGTTAATTGGGAGCCGATGATGATTCAGATCCTGTCGGACCTGCAGTCGGGCGAGCCTGTGAAAACCATCGCAACGAAGTTTCATAACACATTAGTCGAGACGATCGTGGATGTCGCGAAGCAGTTGGGGGAAAAAAGAGTCGTACTGACAGGTGGCTGTTTCCAGAACCAGTATCTCCTGGAACGCACGGTTCCCCGGCTGGAAGCGGACGGATTTCGACCCTATTGGCACCAACGGGTCCCTCCTAATGACGGCGGGATTGCGCTTGGGCAGATCTATGCCCTCAGCCGAGCCAAAGAAGCCGGTCTCACTCCGGGTATTTCAGCGCCCTCCTTTGCTTTGTAACGTCGGCCGGGGTCCTAGAGAGAGGTGTGTGCCGTTGTTCCCTTGATGAGAAAAGGATTGGAGTCGTCATGTGTTTGGCAGTTCCGGGAAAGGTAGTCGAAATCGAGGAGGCTGGCGAGATGCGAATGGGTCGAGCCAGCTTCGGTGGTGTGGTCAAACAAGTTTGCCTGGCGTATTTGCCTGATGTTCAGGTTGGAGACTACGTCATGGTGCACGTTGGTTTCGCACTGAGCAAAGTAGATGAACAGGAAGCGGCCAGGACCTACCGGCTGCTGGAAGAGTTGAATCAGCTGTCGGAGCTGGAAGTGTCTGATTTGGACGCTCCTTCTCCAGGAGCCAACGACCGGGAAGACTCCCCATGAAGTACCTGGACGAGTACAGCAACGAGAATCTCGCGCAAAAGATCGTCAAGGAAATTGATCGAATCCGGACCAAACCTTGGGTTCTCATGGAAGTGTGCGGCGGCCAAACGCACACGATTGTGAAATACGGTCTGGATGGCCTCCTTCCCCCAGAGATTGAGCTGGTGCACGGTCCGGGCTGCCCAGTCTGCGTCACCTCGTTGGAAATGATCGACAAAGCTCACGCCATCGCCCGCCGCTCCGATGTGATCTTTTGTTCCTTTGGCGACATGCTGCGCGTACCGGGTTCACAAGGCGACTTGATGATCCTGAAATCTCGCGGCGCAGATGTTCGAGTGGTGTACTCGCCGCTCGATTGCCTGACCATCGCCAAAAGGCATCCCGAAAAACAAGTGGTTTTCTTTGCCATCGGCTTTGAAACAACGGCGCCAGCCAACGCGATGGCTGTATGGCAGGCCAAGAAGGAAGGGATCTCCAACTTCTCCGTTCTGGTGTCGCACGTTCTGGTTCCGCCGGCGATCTCTTCCATCCTGCAGTCGCCGGTGAATCGAGTCCAAGGATTCTTAGGTCCAGGTCATGTTTGTGCCGTAATGGGATTCCGGGAGTATGAAGAGATCAGTGCCCGTTTCAACGTGCCAATCGTGATCACCGGGTTCGAGGCGCTTGATCTGTTGGAAGGCGTCTTGATGCTCGTACGCCAGTTGGAGGCGGGAGATGCCGGGGTGGAGAACCAGTACAAGCGAGTCGTAACCCGGGAGGGAAACCGCGTCGCTCAGGAGTTGGTGAAGCAGGTCTTTGAGGTAGGCGATAGAAAATGGAGAGGGGTAGGGTCGATTCCCGACAGCGGCTACCAGTTGCGGTCCGAGTTTCGCGAGCACGACGCGGAACGGCGGTTCCAGGTTGAAGAGATCCACACTCACGAATCGTCGGTCTGCATCAGTGGTTTGGTGTTGAAGGGCGCCAGGAAGCCTCTTGACTGCCCAGCTTTTGGGAAGGAATGCACACCCGACCGTCCGCTCGGGGCCACCATGGTCTCAGCGGAAGGGGCGTGTGCAGCCTATTACTTGTATGGAAGACAAGTACTCTGTGAGCCGGAGAGCCCGGCGGCGGAACGACCTTGAGAACCCACAGGCAGCGCTGAGTCCTTCTGTTTTACTGTAAAACAAATCCCCGCCGGCGGCTTTGTAGTCCCCCAGCGATGGAGCAAGGAAAATGCGATTTGAAACATCAGCCGATGCGGACAGGCCGGGTCTGGACGATGGCAGGTTACTGAAAGCTTCCTGTCCACTTCCCATCCTGGATCATAAGGAGATCGTTCTGGGACATGGAAGCGGAGGTAAGCTCACCCAGAGTTTGGTCGAGAAATTCTTCCTGCCGGCTTTTCAAAACGAGCTTCTCTCGCCACTGCATGATGGCGCAGTGCTTCCGGTTGGTGGTGCAAAACTGGCCTTTACCACTGACTCTTATGTGGTGCATCCGATTTTCTTTCCAGGTGGGGACATCGGAGAGTTGGCCGTGAACGGTACAGTCAACGACCTGGCGATGTGCGGTGCGCGACCTCTGTACCTGGCTGCTTCCTTCATCCTCGAGGAAGGATTCGCGTTGGAGGACTTATGGCGGATCGTGTGTTCGATGAAGGAGGCGGCCAGCAGGGCCGGAGTGCTGTTGGTGACTGGGGACACAAAGGTGGTGGACCGTGGAAAGGCCGACAAGATCTTCGTCAACACTTCAGGAGTGGGGTGGGTTCAAGATGGCGTCGAGATCAGCCCTGACCGGGCTCGTCCGGGAGATATGGTCATCGTTAGCGGTCCCATCGCTGTCCATGGCATTGCCATCATGTCAGTGCGAGAAGGCCTTGAGTTCGAGACCATGATTGCTAGTGACAGCGCCCCATTAGGAGATCTCGTCTCGCGAATGTTCGAGGCGTGCCGGGATATTCATGTCTTGCGTGATCCCACTCGCGGCGGTGTGGCCAGTGCTCTCAACGAAATCGCCGTCAAAGCGCGGGTGGGAATCTCAATTTCGGAAGACCACATCCCCATCGGGGAGGAAGTCAAGGGGGCTTGCGCTATCCTGGGACTCGACCCACTTTACGTTGCCAACGAAGGAAAGTTACTCGCATTCGTTCCTGCCAGCGAGGCCCATCAAGTATTGACTGCCATGCGCAGCCATCCGCAGGGGAAAGATGCTGCCATCATCGGAGAGGTCATCGCCGATCATCCGGGAACAGTGGTCATGAAGACGCGTGTTGGCGGTCATCGAATCGTGGACATGCTGTCCGGCGAGCAATTACCCAGAATCTGCTAAGTTCATTGACTGGGCTGCGGCGAAGGCCCAGGGTCAAATTGGCTTGAGGGCAGAGGCGATTCCAAAATGAAACCTCCTGTTTCTCATTCTTGCTCGGGTCAATTGAGGTTTGAAGTGTGCAGTTCGGCCTGGCTAGGGCTGACCCTGATGGCATTGTCGTGGATGCTCGGCGCCTGTGCTTCGCCGGAGCCCACACGGGGACCGCAGGAGCCCATCACGCCCAGGCCTCCAATCACCCCCATTGTCTGGAATAGAAAACCCTTACTTCAGAACGCGTTCGCCCCTCTGCCTCTGGGGTCGATCAAACCGCGGGGCTGGTTACGCCAGCAATTGCGGATTCAGGCTGACGGTCTGACCGGTCACCTGGACGAATTCTGGCCCGACCTGGGCGAGAACAGCGGATGGTTGGGTGGCTCGGGAGAGAGTTGGGAGCGCGGACCTTACTATCTCGATGGATTGGTGCCGCTGGCTTATTTGCTCGAGGATCCGACCTTGATTGCCAAGGCCAGGAAGTGGGTGAACTGGACGCTGGATCACCAGCGGCCTGACGGCGGCATCGGCCCAGATCGAAGAAAAGGTCGATTCCAGCAGAACTGGCAAGCCGAAGATTGGTGGCCCAACATGGTGATGCTCAAAGCGCTCACTCAGTTTCAGGAAGCCAGCAACGATGCGCGCGTGGCGCCTCTCATGCAGCGTTACTTTGCCTATCACCTCCAGCACGCCAGAAAAAGGCCTTTAGTTCAGTGGGCTGCCCACCGTTGGGCCGAGGAGTTACTCAGCATCTACTGGCTCTACAATCGGACGGGCCAAGCGGAACCGTTGGATCTGGCACGCACCCTCCACCAGCAAGCATTCGACTGGAAGCGGCATTATGCCCACTTTCGGTTCCCGACAAAGGTTTCAAAGGAGCAAGCCAATTTGGCGACGCACGTTGTCAACAATGCCATGGCACTGAAGACTTCGGCTGTTTGGAGCGCTCTCTCGGGCGACGCGGCGGACCGGATTGCTGCTCAGACGGCCCTGGCCGTGATGGACCGCTATCATGGCCAGCCGACAGGCGTGCACAGCGGCGATGAGCACTATGCCGGCTTGGATCCCTCACAGGGAACCGAACTGTGCGCGGTAGTGGAAGGAATGTTCTCGCTGGAACAGCTGATCGCCATTTTAGGCGATGCCACCTACGGCGAGCGCCTCGAGCGGATTGCCTTCAACGCGCTGCCGGCAACGTTCAAGCCCGACATGTGGGCCCACCAATATGATCAGCAGGTGAATCAGGTGATGTGCAGCGTCCTCCCCAACCGAAACTGGACGACCAATGGTCCTGATGCCAACATTTTTGGTCTGGAACCGCACTTCGGCTGCTGCACCTCCAACATGCATCAGGGCTGGCCTAAGTTCACCTCTCACCTCTGGATGGCAACGCCGGAGGGAGGCTTGGTGGCTGTAGCGTACGCTCCGTCGCGCGTCGATGCCCGGCTGAAGAATGGCACTGCAGTGGCGATTGTCGAGGAAACAGAGTATCCATTCCGACACAGAGTTGACCTGACCATTTATCCCGAGGCCCCTATCCGCTTTCCTCTGAAGTTGCGCATCCCGGGTTGGGCGGATGGGGCCCGGGTAAGCGTGAACGGAAGCCCTGAGACAAAGGTGCATTCCGGTACGTTTCACGTGATCGAGCGCGAGTGGCACTCCGGAGACCGAATCGAGATGGCCTTTCCTGCCCGGATTCGAGTGTCGCGCCACTACCGCGACTCCCTGGTGCTCGAGCGTGGTCCCCTCCTCTTTTCGCTGAAGATTGGCGAGGAATGGAAGCAAATAAAAGGACAAGTGCCCCATGCCGATTGGGAGGTTTATCCCACCACACCCTGGAACTATGGGCTGCTGATCAACACCGAGAATCCGGAGGAATCTGTGTCGGTGGAGGAGCCGGATGTCGGCAAGATGCCCTTCTCGCCCGAGGGGGCTCCGGTGGTTCTCAGAGCCACAGGGCGACGAGTTCTGAATTGGCAGTTGGTGTCTGGTTCAGCTGGGCCTCTGCCGTCAAGCCCCGTCGAAAGCTTGGAGCAAACCGAGGAGATCACCCTCATCCCTTACGGGTGCACGAACCTGCGCATAACGGCCTTCCCTCAGGTTCCCATTTCGTCACACAAACGGGAATCAGAAAAGGTTGAGTAGTAACCCTCTCAACAATCAGGCCCCAGCACCGCCGGAGGGGAGTCTCATCGGTCCGAGTGGTTGCGAACACTGCTTAATTGAATCCACCGGGAACCCGATCGGTCTGAATTCCCTGTCGGGTGCACCAAGAGATCGAAAGGGCTTCCCTGAATACGTCTCTCATCGTCCAGGCAAGAAGACCCAGCGCCAAAGTAGAAGGGCAATCAGGAACAGCCAGAGTAAGTAAGCCGCGAAACCCAGGGCAGGGAGCCACCGCTTGATGTGGAAGGCCAAGTTCATGGCATTTAGCTCTGATGCATTCCTTCGGAAAAGCAGCCCAAATGCACGGAGCAGAACTGTCGCTTGAGGGGCGAGACCGCTAAACAGTATCACAAGGATGAGGTTGAGTGAAGGCAGGCGGTACTACTTGCGAAGGCGAAAGATGTTTTTCAGAGACTTCAGACCCTTGGCTTCCTTGGGTTGTGCGAGAGAGCGAAGGAGTTCGTTGGCGGCGACGTCACTCGGATTTACTTCGAGGGCTTGTCTGGCCTGAGCCTCGGCGCGCTTGTTCATGCCGACCTCCTTGTAAAGTAGGGCCAGCCCCACGTAGTAAGAAGCATTGAACTGTTCTTTTTCGATGGCCTTCAGGAAGTGTTCTTCGGCTTCGCGGCGCCATTTCGGATTCTTCGACAAAGCCATCGCCAGCCAGTATCGATACCGATGATTGTCGGGATCCATCCGGACAGACTGGCGGAGCGCCTGGATGGCCCCCCAGTAGTCCTGCTGATCATAGAGGCCTCGTCCCTGGCGGTAGTTCAGTTCGGCCAGCTTCTGCTGTGGCGTGGGGGTTCCCGGAGGAGGTCCTGCCGTTCCAGACTCAGCCGTCCCGGCGGCCGGTGTGTCCAACTTGAAGATTCGGGCATCATAGCTGGTTCTTGTGGCTGGAACCTTGAGCGTGTCGTAAGCATGCGAAAGGGTGGAGAAGATGGAGTCCAGTGCTTGTTTAATATCCTCTGCTGCGGCCTGGTGAAAGCGGTCTGGGTGATACTTCTTGGCTAAGGCGTAGTAAGACTTCTTGATCTCATCAAGAGAAGCGGTTACGGGAACGGACAACAGGTCATAGTAGTTTTGAGATTTGCTACGTTCCAGCATTTCCGAGATTTCGCCCCGCATCGCTTCAAGTTCGTCCTGGACTGGAGGCGCGTCATAAGTGAGGTCGGGCTGGGAGGGAACGGATGGGCGTCTATTGTGAAGCGGGGCGGATTCGTTCGATTGCATGACCCCTTGCCCGCTCGCAGGTGAAACCTGTGACTTTTGTGCCTCGACAAACTGCAGAATGCCCGTGCAAATGAAACCGTAGAGGGCTCTTTGGGTGGGCTCGATGCCAAGAGGTGAAATCTGGAGGATCTCCGAAATTGTGCTGCCGGATTCGACACGGCTTAAGATAAAGCCCTCGTCCGGTGTCAAAGCCAAGCCGGCCACGAGCGCTTCAAAATCGGTTGCCAGTGTGATTCGGGTGGCCTCTCCGCGCAACCCACGGTGGAGGATCTCTTTATTTTGGAGCCGGCGAATTCCCTCAAAGACGAGACTTCGGAGGGGCAGTGAGAGGTCGGGATGGCCGGCACTGGCAGCGTTTTGGCTCAAGAACTGGAATTCGCCGCTGCTCCACTCAAAAAGCGAAAAGAAAACCTGCTGAATCTGGGCATGGAGACTCTCCCGAAGTTCGTCGGTCTGCAGGATGCCTTTTTCGATTAACAACTGGATTTGTTCCCGACCTCCAAGCCCCTCCAGTTCGCGCAGCTGATCCAGAGTCAGTCTGCCCGTCCTCTGAAGGACCTGACCAAGACCGTCCTCGGGAAAGGAGCTCGTGGCGTAAGCTAACAGGTCCGGTTCGAGAAAAACCTGCTTTTCTCCAGAGTGATTTCGCACGACAAAGCAACCTGGCGACGGCGCCGCCAGGAATGCCCTCAGCACCTCGCCAAAAGGAATTTGCTTCAATTGTCCGGACTTGATCATGGCGTGGTGGTGGGGCGGGAGATGGAAGCCGTCAGGGTTTCCGCCATATGACGCCTAATTCGATCTCTCGCACGTCTTGGGTAAGCCCCCCGTTGAGGGGAGCCTGCGTTAGATATCAGTTATCGTCAATCAGTTAGAAAAAAATTATCCAGAAATTACCCGCAGCAGCAAACCGGGCCATATGACGCAGACTGTTCTGATTTAACCAGGAATGCCGGGCCCGTTTCAGGATGAGCGAAGGAATCTTAGCATAGGCGTTCTCTACCCTCTCATCGTTTTAAAGGATGCGCGGAGTGGGATCTAACGTTCGGGGCCGATACTTGCGAGGAGTCCCTCTGAGATCGATGGTGGTCAAATCCAGCCAGACTGGCCTGATGCCTGCTCGGATCCAGGCTGACCGATATGGAACCAGCAGCGGTCCTTTACAGAGTGTGATAGATTTACTCGGCCTTAATGGACGGGAGGAACTGCGAACGAATGCCAATCTACTTGGTTACAGGTGGGGCGGGATTTATTGGATCGAACCTAGTGGAGGAACTAGTCAAACAGGATGCGACGGTACGGGTAATCGACAACCTTTCTACCGGAAAGGAAGCCAACCTGACGGCCCTGCGACACTGCATCGAATTCAGGCGGGTCGATATTTGTGACTTGGAGCAAGTCAAGAGCGTGATGGCGGGTGTGGATGTGGTTTTTCATGAGGCTGCCATCCCTTCCGTTCCGCGCTCCATCATCGATCCTATTAGTTCCCACAATGCAGATTTGACAGGCACGTTACACGTTCTTTGGGCAGCCAAGCAAGCGGGCGTTCGCCGAGTCGTGTATGCGGCGTCCTCGTCGGCCTATGGTGACAGCGAAGAACTCCCGAAGCGAGAGTCCATGCAGCCACGACCCATTTCTCCCTATGGTCTGATGAAATACGTAGGGGAGGAATACTGCCGGCTCTTTACCGATCTGTACGGCCTGGAAACGGTATCGCTTCGCTACTTCAACGTTTTTGGTCCACGACAGGATCCATCGTCCCCTTATTCCGGCGTGCTGTCTCGTTTCATCACCAGCATGTTGCGAGGCGAGCGGCCTGTTATCTTCGGCGATGGAGAGCAGAGCCGGGATTTCACCTACGTGGCCAATGTGGTCAAAGCCAACCTGTGTGCAGCAAGAGCGTCCGATTCCTCCGGCAGAGTCTACAACGTTGCCTGCGGGCAGCGGGTCACTCTCAACGAGGTTGTCAAGACGTTGAACCGCATTCTCGGAACTCAGCTTACGCCGGAGTATCAGCTGCCGCGTCAGGGCGACATCCGCCACTCTCTCGCTGACATCGCCAGAGCCCGCGAGGATTTAAGCTTTGTTCCAGATGTGGGATTCGAAGATGGCTTAAGACAAACTGTTGAGTGGTATCGAAGCCGACCAGATCTCACTGCCTCGCGATGAACTCGTAGAGTTCATTCTGAAGATCCGCGTAGTCCCGCCGGAGCACTTGCTTCAAGGCTGCCTCAAAGCTGGGATTGATTGCAGCTGCCGTCAAGAGTCGTTCAATATCGCCCATTCCGTAGTTCTGCACCAGTAGCTCCGTAACGAGGAGAGATTGTCGGTAGGCCCAAGGCACGAGAGGAGCGGGGAGTGTCATAAAGGAGCCCTCCAGCAGGTGAAGCTGGGGAAGTTTGTTTTGGGCGGCGGCTTCCTTGAAAGCGTGGAGCTGCCCCCTAGCAGACTCTCCCGTCAAAAACTGTGCCAAGCCCTCGTTGAGCCAGACCGGGCAATTACCTCGGGTCTTCAGCCGGAGGAACGAGTGCGTCAACTCGTGCTTGAGGATCTGTTGGAGGCGGGTGTCGACCTGGGTGAGGCCCTTGATCGGAACTCGAATCTTGCCATCGTTCAACGCGCCGACCCAGTTCGGAGTGCGAGTCACGTCTTGGAAAACGGCGTCAGGATACAGGATGACGGCGATGGTTTCGCGGGGGGAGTAGTTTAGAGTCGCCTCCATTTCGCCAAAGGACCGCTCGAGACTGGCCAGGATTTCCTGGCTGAGGTGTTGGTTCGTTTCTGTGCCTTCGTAGCGGATCACAAAATGGAGGCTATTCGCCTGTTTGTATGCAGTCTCAGCTCTGTTCTCGCCTTCAATCTTTCGGAGAAGCTCTTCGACTTCCCGTTTGTAGCGAAGCTCCAAGGAGCGGCTCAAATGGCGCTTGGCGAGGTCGTTTTTTTCGAGGAAGTAGTAGGCGCTGCCCAACAGGTAGTGGAGGTCCGGTGAGGTGCCGTTTTGGACTTCGGCGGTGGCCAAGGTTGACACCGCTTGTTGGTACTGCCCTTGTCGGATGTAGATTGAACCGAGTGCCAGATAAGCCTGCAACTCCTCCGGATCGAACTGCAGATATCGGTGGAGATTGCCGGCGGCTGCGTTCAGCTCGCCCTGCCTGATCTGGAACTCGATGACGTTGCCCAAGGCCGCCAGGTATTGTTCCCGATAAGCCCGATTTCGTGGGTGCCCTTCAGCTTCACGCTCGAATTCAGCCAGCAGGTCGAAGTCAATTCCTCCCGGGCCGACGACGGGTGAAGCCTCAGAGACAAATGAGGGCCCCAGGTCCAGCCTCTCCTCAAGAACCTCGATCTTGACAGAGTTGTGGTTCTCAATCGCCGAAATCCCGTTGAGCGGGCGCTCTTCAATCGATTCGCCCAACTCGATCCGGTCCACCAGCTTTTTGGGGAATCCGAACAGGTTCCCGCCCTTTTCGTAGCGAACCTTATCGCCGTCCTCCCAGGCTTTCTGAACGGAGAGCCTCTTCCCGTTTTTCAGATAGATGACATCCGCCGCCAACCACGCCGGATGGCAAAGGGCTGGGATGAGAAGGCAGAGAAGGCGGCTGTGCACTGGGATGATCGAAAGCAAAGGGGGGACACCTTAACCGATGAGATTTGAAGTCCTTCTTATCCTGTCGCGGCCCAGTCATTCTACAGGAATTCGGCGCTCCACTGCTCAAAGGAATCGGCGACGGCCGGACGCAACTTTACGGGCACAAGAAAGGCGGCAAGCAAAGCTTGCCGCCTTTTTCGGGTTTGGTAATGGTCTGCCAGTCTTAGAACGTGTACTTCAGAGCCACCTGGAGCTGGAAGGGAGATCCAACATTAACCCCGCCACTGTTCAGAGTGCCGTTTGCCAGGTACAGGGTTCGGAACGTGGGCAGCGGAGTTTGACTTGTCCCCCAACGCGAGCCCAGTGCGGTGGTGCTGCTCTCGTTGGTGCTCACATTGTAAGAGAGATTATCTAGGTTCCAGAGGTTGAACATCTCAAAGATCCATGTGAGCTTTTGGGTTTCAAAAAGCGAGAACGATTTGCTAACCCGCAGATCGTGATTGAAGTGGTTGGGCTGGCGAAAACTATTGCGCAACAGCGGCCGGCCGCCAATTACGGGCTTGTCAGTGAACTGGTTGTCGAGGTTGCTGTCGGTTCCGGTAAAGGCGCTGAAAGGCGATCCCGTGCGCCACTCGACAATCGAACCCACCTGAAAGCCAAGAGGTAGGTCGTACAAGCCGCTGGCCACCCAACGATGGCGGATGTCATTTCGGCTCCAGCGGTATTCGTCCTGAAGGTTGAAGGCATTCTCGTAAGCAATGCCGGCGAAGTTTCTTTCGTTGTCGTCGTCTGAACGGCTGTAGGCCAAAGTGTAATTGGTGTAGAACTGCAAGCGGCTGGCATAGCGGCGCTTCAGCGTCAGCGTGAGGGCGTCGTAATTGGATTGAGCCGAGCTTTCCTGCTGGCGGAGGATGTTAAACGCCGGATTTGGCCGGGGGGAAGTAAATCGGGGCCGCGACACGGGAGGCACTGAGTTGTCGAGTGAGTACACGGGAGGAGCAAGGTTGACGTCACGAATGCGTTCCAGGTAAACCGTGTTGTTGTGCACGTAATCCAAAGCCACCGCCAGATTGTTGCTGAGCTGGTGATCGAGGCTGGCTGTGTACTGGAGCGACCTGGGATTGCGGAAGTCCGGCGCAAAGAAAGAGGCATCGGGCCTGAGCCCCGCAATGCCGGCGCCAGTGATGTAAGAGGAGTTGGAGGACTGGGAGGTGTCAGGAACGAAGGGGAAGACGAACTCCGGATGGACCCGTTGTACCGCAGCGATTTGAGAGGCGTTGAGGGTAAAGCTCACACCCACATTGGGACTTCCGTTGGAATTGAAGGCCTGGTTCATCAGCAGCAGGGGAGTCCTCGCGTGAAAGAGACCCCCTCCAACCCGGAGCACGGTTTTGCCGGTACCCAGAAAATCCCAGGTCAATCCAAAGCGCGGTTGCCACATCTCCTTGTCGCTCGGAATGCTGGCGGTTTGAGGCAGGAGTGGGTTCGGGCTAATGGGTTGGGGCATGATGAACGCTTCATAGCGGAAGCCCACATTCAGCGTGAGGTGCGAACTTAACCGCATGGTGTCCTGCGCATATGTGGCGTATTCCTTGACGCTGGCCTGAAACTTTCCGGAGCCGAAGAATGCGCGAAACTGGTCGGCCGTGTAAGGCTGATTGGTCGCGGGATTGATTTCCTGGTTGAGGGCCCGAACAAAGTTGCCAATGTTGTTGAACACGTAGACGCCCCGCCAGTTGCCGCGGAAAATCTGATCGACGTACGAACGGTTAAAGTCGAATCCAAGCTTGATATTGTGCGCACCTTTAATGAGCGAGAAGTTGTCGGTGAACTGCCAGCGATCATCATATTGTTGGATGGGCAGAAACGAGACACCACCGAAGAAACAGCAGCCGCTGACTTGCACCTGAGGTCCCGCCGTGTTCTGGAAATCCGGCGGTTCGGTGTTGTTGAGCCGGGGCCGCTCCTCGTAGGAGTACTGCCAACGAAATTCGTTCAACATGGTCGGACTCAGGACACTGTTCAAGTTGACAACGCCAGTGTGGGTACGGTCCTTCTCGGTGCCGTTGTTTTCCAACACACCACTCGTTCTGCCTGTGAAAGTCCCGTTCACACCTTCATTGCGACTGTAGTTGTAGCGTCCCAAGAGCTGGTGACTGGGAGACAACTGATGGTCGATCTTGACCAGATAGGTATGAACGTCGTTCGTCGTGGTGAAGTCTCCCTGCTGGCTGATTAAGTTTTGAGGGAGTCCTGCCGTGGTGTTGAACCGAACAATAAGAGGCTGGCTCTGATCCTGCTGATCGTACACGTTGTAAAAGAACGTACGGTTCTTGATAATCGGTCCTCCCACACCTCCACCGAACTGGTGCCGGGTCGGCGCCCGGTTCTCTCCGCGAATGTCTTTGGGTGCGAACTCCCGGTGACGCAAAAAATAGAACGCACTGCCGTGATATTCGTTCGTGCCGGACTTGGTGATCACGTTCATTACCCCACCGGTAGACCGGCCGAATTCCGCGGAGAAATTGCCTCGAACCACCTGGAACTCTCGGATGGCCTCTTGACTGACGACGTAGGCGTCATTGGATCGCTCGCCGCCCCGCTGTCCCCCGAAGAAGGGCTGATTGAAATCGGCGCCATCGATGTTGATGTTGCTGTTGATTCCTCGGGCTCCCGCGAGGCTGAGCTGATTTCGCTCCTTCTCCTGGTAGATGCCGGGTGTCAGAAAGGCAAGGTCGAAGAATCGTCTGCCATTAATTGGAAGTCCCTCAACTTGGGAGACATCCACGGTGGCGCTGGTTTCGGATTTGGAAGTCTCGATCAGAGGGGCGGTTTCCACGACCTCGACCGTCTGTTCCACGGCAGCCACCTTGAGGGACACGTCGATCACTTGGGTTTGGCCGAGTGTTAACGTCACGCCCGTTCGCCTCACCGTAGAAAAACCCGCCATCTGCACGGTGATCTCGTAGTTTCCGACTGACAAGAGCGGAGCGGTATAGCGGCCGTTTTCTCCGGTCGTCACGGTTCTGGAAATACCCGTGCTGACGTGCGTCAGGACGACGGATGCGCCAGCCACCACAGCTCCCGATTCATCCAGAACCGTACCCTCGATTGTGCCCGTGGTCATCTGCGATTGGGCGCGCAATGACAGGGCCAGAGCCATGATCAGAAAAGGCGTAAGAAACCCCACTCTTTGTATCCGGTAGTAGTGAGACATAAACGCTCCTTGGTGGATAAGAGGTAAAAATTAGGAGTTTATAGGGGATGTCAACAACGTGAGACGTCAAGACGTGAGAAACACAAAAACGAGGTGTTTAGCAGGCATGGACTCTTCGTGGGATCCGAGTGCCCCCTCGCTCCTGATAGCGTATAAGATAACCGTTAATTTGCGGTGGACTCAAGATGAATTCCGAGTGAACTGCTGACTTCGGCCGAGCGTTCTAGCAGCCTGACAGTTTTCCCAAGTGAAGCCCGTAACGACCTGAACCATGTCTAGGATGGCTTTGGAGTGACCTAAGGTAAACTGACACAAGGCGGAACATGATTGGAGCCACTCCTTATCTGTAATAAGATGAAGGGCATGGTTCTTGTCCAATCCGAAGGGGCTTCATGACACCCGGCTTCTAGTGACTCACAGCAGAAGCGGAGGGACATTTGCAAATCAAGTTTTTCGGTCTGCAGAGTTTGTCGAGGACGTTTTCCAAGAGAACCGGCACGGAGGCTGGCTTAACAGTCATTCAAAAGCTGGGCATGGTGTTCCTGCTTCTGGTTCTGACTGTGTTTTTCACGTTCCTGTTTTCACGCTACAGCCCGGTCAGTGTGCCCCGTTACCAGCCGGGAGATATCGCTCAGGCCGACTTCGTCGTGCCGGCGGATATCTCGATCGAGGACGTGAAGGCGACCCTGGAGCGGAAGCAGGAGGCTCGGGATCGGGTTCTGACCGTGTACAGGTTTGACGAGGCGCTCAGTGATCGCGTTTCAAACCAGCTGTCACAAGCTTTTGCCGGCTGCCGGCAGCTAATCGCTATTGAAGAGACCGAGAAATCCCCTCAAAAGAGACGGTCGCGAATCAAGCCGGCGAATGTCGCAAATCGCTCTGAAATCGAAGCGGCCTTGTCCCAGGTGAATCCGGCTCTGGCCGAAGCTGCTTTGGTCGACTATTTGATATCGGAAGGCTTCTCCACCGAGCTGGAAGCACTCCTGGTTGGACTTCTCAAGGACGAATTCTCGCGGATGGTTGTCGATTCGACAGACACTCCCAGAAGCGACCACAAACAAATCGAGGTGTTGCGCGCACCGGACAAGCCCTCCAACCTGGTGACGGTCGATTCCATAAAGACCCTGGAACAGGCCAAACGCGAGGTGCGCTCTTCTGTTCGGGGCATTCCCGGCCTGCCCGAACGGACCAAGGCAGCGGTTGTCCGAGTGCTGGAGGTTCTGTCGCAACCCACACTCCAGTCGGATCCCGAAACGACCCAGGTGAGACTGGCTTTGGCTGAGGACGCCGTGAATCCGGTGATGATGCTTCTCAAGCGTGGCAAGGTGATCGTGCGTAAGGGAGATGAAGTCCAGCCAGCTCAGATTGAGCTGATGGCCGCCATTGAACGAGGACGGAGCAGCGGGTTCTCTGTGAGGCAGGCCAGTGGTAAGTTCTTCTTGATTGGATCGCTGCTCTTGATCTTTGGCTATCGCTTACGCTCTCTGATGGCGCCGGAGTGGCGGTTTGGCAAATTGCTGTTATTGAGCAGCGCCGTTCTTGTGCTGAACCTGCTGTTGGTGAAGGGATTCTGGTTCGTCTATGTCTCGCTGAGCCAAACTTTTCTGGCCTCCCCGTTCAACGATAAGAGCTACTTCCTGTTTGCTTTGCCGGCCGCCTTCGGTTCCATGCTGATCCGGCTGGTGGCAGGGGAGGGAGTGGCGCTTGTTTATTCCATCTTCTGCAGCGTCCTGACCGGACTGGCGCTCGAAACCGATTTTTATGGTTTCTTCTATATTCTCATGTCTTGCCTGATCGGGAGCTTGTCAGTTCGGCGGGCGATGCAGCGTGTCGGGATCATCGGATCGGGCTTCAAATTGGGTGGCGCCTGCATGGGCTTGTTCAGCGTCCTCCAGATTGCGAGGGAAGCCCCATTCGATCTGCAAACCGGATTCTTCGGCTTGGCCCTTTCCTTCTTTTCCGGACCACTAAACGGCAGTCTGATCGTCTTTTCGCTTCCCCTTTGCGAACGCCTCTTCATGGTAACCACGGACCTGAGGTTGCTGGAGCTGGGCAATGTGAACCTGCCTTTAATTCGCGAGCTGATCCTGCGTGCTCCCGGCACTTACAACCACAGTGTGGCCGTCGGCACGTTGGCCGAAGGGGCGGCCAAGGCCATTGGGGGAAATCCGGTGTTTGTTCGCGTAGCCTGCCTCTACCACGACATCGGAAAATCCATCAATCCCGAATACTTTGTTGAGAACCAGCAGGGCCTCAACGTCCATGATCGAGTGACGCCCAGGGAGAGCGCCCGGGTCGTCGTAGGCCACGTCGTGGAAGGGATTCGCATGGCGCGAGCCGCCCGCATCCCGCCCAATATCGTGGACATCATCCCTCAGCATCACGGGACCAAGCTGCTGACTTTTTTTTACGAGAAAGCGCGAAAAGCGGCCGAGAACGGCGGCGAGAAAGTGCGCGAGGATGACTATCGCTATCCGGGACCGAAACCTCAGAGCAAAGAGGCCGCCATCATCATGCTGGCGGACGCCGTCGAAGCAGCCGCCCGCACCCTCAAGGACCACTCCCAGGAGCGGCTACTGGATTTGATCCAGAAAATCATCTCCCACACGATCGACGATGGGCAGCTCACCGAGTGCGACCTCACGTTAAGCGAAATCGATCGGATCGGATACAGCTTTCTGGAGACTTTGTCGAGCGTCTACCACAGCCGCATTACTTACCCGGGATTTGACTTCAACCAAAGCAAAACGGCCGATACCGCTGCCGGCACGCGCTAGACCACGCTACGACACGGCGATTCGGCAGCCCGGGAATAAAGCTAGGGATTCGACGAACGGGATGCAGCGTGAGCTGAAGAAAGTGGAGCCGACGATCGGACTTGAACCGATGACCTGACGATTACGAATCGTCTGCTCTACCAACTGAGCTACGTCGGCGACTGGATTCCAAAAAAAAGGGCTCACCCGTTGGGGGTGAGCACTTGGAGGCGAGGTCTGACGGACATGCGCCAGGACTGCTGAGCCGTGCCCGACTATAATGAATCGAACTAAGGGTGTCAAGGACAAATTCCCAGCTGGTGACCGCTCTAGTTAATTCATCTATCTGTATATTATATATAGGTTTGCATCTAGAATAGAATTCTTTACTTTAGATCAAAGGCATCTGGTGCACTGATCCTATGAGCCGGGCAGAGCGACAAAAGTGGGAGGGGCGCTATAGCGTCCTGGAGCCGAGCAGGGAACGGACTGCCTTTAATCCCTCTGAGTGGCTCAAACACTGGTGTCAAAAGGTCCCGACCGGGAGGGCTCTTGACCTCGCCGCTGGAAAGGGATGCAACTCGATCTATCTCGCTCGTCTTGGTCACGTCGTCTACGCGACGGACATCGCCCTGGAGTCAGTGAGGATCATCAGGCAGCGGGCCTGCGGAGCAGGTCTCAGTATCCATGCCTGGACCAGCGATCTGGATGCTGTGTCGTTTCGAATCGAGCGCTTTGATCTGGTAGCGGATTTTTTCTACCTAAACCGTGACCTGTTGAAGGCGATTCGAGCAAGGCTCAAGAGAGGGGGCCTCTTCATCATGGAGACCTACCTCTCCATGGCTGCATCTGACGAGGTTCCAGAGTATGTTCTGCAGCCAGGAGAGCTCAGGGAGGTCTTCTTGGGATATCAAGTGCTGGGGTACGAGGAGTCTTCGCGTGGCGATAGCCAGGAGCGCTGGGGCAGGGCACGGATCGCGGCCCGACGCCCTTGAAAGTCGGCTAGCGAAGGGCGAAAACGGAGCTCTGGGCGAGTCGAACCACCAGGTCCGGATAGATTCCAAGCTGGAGGATTCCCCAGACACTGAGGCCCAGCACCACGCCGACGCTGGCGCTGACCGGGACAGCAGATGCCTCATCTGGAGAGGCTTTCATATACATCAGAACAATGACCCGGAGGTAGTAGTAGACCGAAATCGCACTGTTAAGTACCCCGATAACGGCGAGCCAGATGAGGTGGGAGTCGACAGCTGCCTTAAAGATGAAGAACTTTCCGGCGAAACCGGCGGTCAGAGGGATCCCGGCCAGGGATAGCAAGAACACGGAGAGACAGGCCGCCAGCGCGGGCTGCCGGGATCCCAATCCCGCGTAGTCTTCAATGCCTACCTTCTGCTCGTTTTCTCTTCCCACTAGTGCCACAACAGTGAATGCTCCCACGTTCATCAGCGTGTAAGCCAGGCCATAAAACAGCACAGCCGCCGTCCCTTGCTCCGTTCCGGCGGCAATGGCCACCAGAATGTAGCCGGCGTGAGCGATCGAAGAGTAGGCCAGCATTCGTTTGATGTTCGACTGCACAATGGCCACCACATTTCCCAGAGTCATGGTCAACACGGCAGACACCCAGACCACCAAAAACCATTTGTCATAGGTTGCCGGTAAAGCCACCTGGAAGAGCCGCAGAAACAGTGCAAATCCGGCGGCTTTGGGGCCAACGGACATAAAGGCGGAAATGGGCGAAGGCGCCCCTTCGTAGACGTCGGGGGTCCAAACATGAAATGGAGCCGTCGCCACTTTGAACCCGATACCAACAAAAAAGAGACCGGCCGCGAAATAGATCAGATTCATGTCGGCTGAGCCCGACAACACGGCGCGTGCGATCAGCTCCAGATTGCTGGTGCGTGTGGCGCCGTAGACCAGGGCCACTCCATAGAGGAGAAAGGCCGAAGAAAACGACCCCAGGAGGAAATACTTCAAAGCGGACTCGTTGGACTTGGCGCTGGCCCGGTGGGTTCCCAGCAGGATGTAGCAGGAGATGGAAAGCGTCTCGAGCCCCAGGAAAATCATGATCAGCTCATTCGAAGCCGCCATGAGGTTCATTCCCACGTTGGCAAAGAGCAGCAGCGCGTGATACTCGCCCAGATCCAGTTTCTGAACCTTGAGGTAACTCAGCGACGACAGGACCGTCAGGCCGGTGATCAACAGGAAGATGAATCGAAAAAAAATGCTGAAGTTGTCGACGACCACCATACCCGAGAAATACGTTCCATCGTTGGTGATCAGATTGACGGTACAGAGGGCCGCCACCAAGACGCCCAGCAGCGCCACAACACCCAGCCTCTGCCGTTTGTTGCGACTGAGGAAGGGATCGATCAGGAGGATCGCGATTCCAAACGTGGACAGCACGATGTCAGGAAGAATCTGTTGTATTTCGAATCCGTAGCTTTCTTGCATGCCAGTCAGATGTTTTCCCCCTCAGAGGAAGGTGAACAGGGCTACTTCCGAACGATCGCTGTGGACTCCATGCCATGCAACAGCTGGTGGACTGACGCGTCCATACAACGGAGGAAGGGTTTGGAGTAGATACCCATCCACAAGACCAGAAATATCAGCGGAACGAGTACAACTTGCTCACGGAGGCTCAAGTCCGGCAAGTTTCGGTTTTTTTCATTCCTGACCTCCCCGAAGATCACCCGCTGATAAGCCCAAAGCATGTAAACGGCCGAGAGAATTACTCCACTCGCAGCCAGGACGGCATAGGTGACGTTGGTCTTGAACGTTCCCAATAGGATCAGGAATTCGCCAACGAAGCCGTTCATCAGCGGCAATCCAATGGAGGAGAGGGCGATGATCAGGAAGCAGGTCGAGAACCGTGGCAGCGGGTTGGCCAGGCCCCCAAAGTCATCGATCAATCGTGTATGTCGCCGGTCATAGATCATCCCAACCAGCAGGAACAACGCGCCGGTCGAGATTCCATGGTTCAACATCTGATAGATGGCCCCTTCCATCCCCTCGGCGTTCAAAGCAAAGATTCCGAGGACCACAAAACCGAGATGACTCACCGAGGAATAGGCAACCAGCTTCTTGATGTCCTGCTGGACCATCGCCACGAGCGCCCCGTAGATGATGCCGATGATCGCCAGGACGGAGATGAAAGGTGTGAAGTCGCGAACCGCTTCCGGAAACAGTGGCAGACAAAAGCGGATGATGCCGTAAGTGCCCATTTTGAGCAGAATGGCCGCCAGGATGACCGAACCAGCAGTGGGAGCCTCAACATGGGCGTCGGGAAGCCAGGTGTGTAGCGGAAAGAGCGGCACCTTGATGGCAAAAGCGACGAAGAAGGCCAGGAACAGCCAGTATTGCTGGTGGAAATTCAAGGTGAACGTCCCACTCTTCAGACTGGCTATGATGGTTGGCAGGTCAAATGTCGTTTCCCCGAAAGACTGTCCGTGAATCAGGCAGAGCGCCAGGATGGCAACCAGCATCAGCACCGAACCGGTCATCGTGTACAGGAAAAACTTGACGGCAGCATAGATGCGCTGCTTTCCACCCCAGACTCCGACGATGAAGTACATTGGAATGAGTGTGACTTCCCAGAAGGCATAAAAGAGGAAGAGATCCAGGGCGATAAAAACCCCGATCATGCCCGTTTCGAGCATCAGCATGAAGAAGTGGTACTCCTTGACACGCTCTGCGATGGAGTTCCAAGAAGACAACAGGGCGATCGGTGTCATCAAGGTGGTCAGCAGCACCAGAAAGAGGCTGATCCCGTCAATGCCAATGTGGTATTTCACTCCGAAGCTGGGGATCCAAGGAGCAAGTTCCTCGAACTGGTAGGCTGCTGAGGTTTGATCGAAGTCGAAATACAGTTGAAGTGACAGCAGGAAGGTCAACACCGACACGCCGAGAGCGAGAGAACGGATCAAGCGGAAGTTGGCCTTGGCGGCGAATAGGATCAGCACTCCTCCCACCAGGGGGAGGAAGGTAATCAATGAGAGAATTGAAGCAGACAAGAAGTTTTGCCCCTTGAAGTTACTAGATCAGAGAGAAATATGAGAGGACAATCACGCCGCCCAGCAGGATCCAGGCGCCATAGGAACGGGCGTACCCGGACTGAAATCGGCGCAGCCCTCCGCCGATGCTTCGGATGAAAAGACCGGTGCCGTTGACCAGTCCGTCAATGATCACGACGTCAACGAACTTCCAGAGCAGATAGGTGGATACCAGTTTTGTCGGCTTGACGACAATGGCGTCATAGAGCTCATCGACCCAGTATTTGTTGAGCAGGGTCAGGTACAGGGCTCGGAAGCGTTCGGTCAGCCGTTCAGGCCATTCCGGGTGCTTCAGATAAAACTGGTGGGCCAGCCACCAGCCC